>NZ_FNEJ01000048.1 GCF_900100085.1 Salipiger marinus | reverse complement strand
TCTCCTGGATCGACAGCTTCTGACGCAAATGCATCCGTCGGATGATGTTCAAAAGTCCCATGTGGGTCACTCCGTTACCCCCGCCGCTCAACGCTTTCGGGGAAGGTACACATGGCTCAGTTCTCAGTGGAAATTATGCGCCTACCCGGCTCAGTTTTGGGTGGAAATCAACAGGTATGGGACGGGACGGGCGCGTTGGCGCCGGGCAACAGGTCGGTCATGCACACTCCGGAAAATTGGACAGAGACGTCGGGAAAATCTTGTGTTCTCGCATCCGCTCGGGCAGCCATCCGGGCAGTGGTTTTGCGTCGAAGCAGTTGTGTCTGGTGAGCTTTTTCAGTCCCCCGAAAGCCTGAACCTTCTGGGTTTTCTCGTGCTCGTGGCCGCGGGAGCACTCCTCGCCCTGGGGCTGACCGGGCGCGTGGTGCTCTACAACGATGGCGCGGACCTCGCGCTCAATTTTGGGATCGTCCTGATCCCCCTGGCGGCCCTGCTCTATGTGGAAATGGGAGCGCCGCCGGACGAGGCTGGACAGGCCGCCGCGCGCAACCATTACGGCCAATCCTGGGTCACCCTCGTCTTCGCCCTGTCGCTTCTCGGCGCCCTTGGCTGCGCATTCGGAACCGCCTGGATCTCGATCCGGGAAAATGGCCTCCTGCTCGGCGCCGCCGTGGCCCTTCTCAAGATCGCGGTGGCCGTGCTCACGCTCGCCCTCGTCGCGTTCTGGTTCATGGGACAGGGCGGCAAGCAGAAACGCTCGCCGGCCGCAAACCTCCTGTTCGTGGGCGCGACCGCCTGGCTCCTGTCCCTGTTCGTGAATGGCGACAAGGTCCGCGCCCGGCGTCAAAGCTGATCGGCAGACCTCAGGACGCCGCGCCACGGGATCAGGACCCCGCCATCTGCACCTGCACGAGACGTCCCCCGTCCTCGGAGGACAGAAGGATCTGCGCGCCCTCGGCGAGCTTCACGTTGCCGCCCACGGGCACGTCGCGCTTGCCCGTGAGGTCGCGCATTCCGGGCAGCGCTTCGTTCACCAGGTACCAGTCGCCGGCGTGGAATTGGAAATAGCCGACCCGCCGTTTGTGGCGCTCTTCGAGATGTTCGTTGGGGTAGACCGTGCGGTTGGCGTGCCAGGGGAACAGCGACTGGCCGTCCCAGACCATGAGCCGATGGTTGTCGGGGAGGTAGTTCCCGGCCGTCCGGCTCGAGTAGAGGTTCAGCACTGGCAGCTCGCCCCGGTAGGGCGTTCCGCAGTGCGGGCACACGGGCAAGCGCGAGTTGTCGAAGACATACCAGCCCATTTCGCATTTCGCCGAACAGGGCTGGACCATGTCGAGCGTGCGCACCAGTGCGCTTTCCCAATCGGCGGGCGAGGGACGCTTCTCAGGCGCGTGAAGGCCGTCGATGAAGGCCCGGTTGAAGAGATCCACGAGCAGCGGCCCCGCCATCGTGTAGGGCCGTTGCGCGGGATCGCCCCAGGGCAGGGCCTGCAGCCGCAGGTCGTCGGGATTGACGCGATTGCTGGTGTCCCTCGGATGTTCGACGAACAGCGCCTGGCGACCCATGCCGAGTTCTTCGTCCTTCGTCGGGTCCTGATCGAATACCTTCCTGCCGCGCAGCGGGTGGCGGTAGAAGAGGTACATGTAGATGAGCACCGCCAAAGCGTGCCGGTCCGTCGTGCGCGAAGGGAGCACCCGCTTCGGGTCGTCACGGGAGAGGCTTTGGGTGGCAATGACCTCCGGCGCGATGAAATCTGGCGTCCCCACGACGTCGGGCGGGTATTTTCCGGGTACGACCAGCCCGTCGATGTCGATGATGCAGGCCTTGCCGGTCGTGGGGTCGACGAGCACGTTCTTGTAGCTCAGGTCGCTGTGGGCGAGCCCCGCCATGTGCAGGCGCCGGACGGCGCGCGCGATTGAGAGGCAGATGCGCATGTGGGTGAGCCAGTTGCCCTTCTCACGCGGGTCGAGGAACTTCTCCCGGTTCGACGCCGAGGCGAACCACTTGCCCTCCTTGTCCTTTCCTCGGATCTTCAGCATGTCGTTGTTCTTCGAGCCGTGCTCGAAGAAGAAAGCCTTCTCGTAGAAGGGCACCACGACGCCGATGCGGCCGTTGTGCGTCACCGTGTCGGTGGGCCAGCAGAAATGCGACCGCCAGAACGTGCCGCCTTCCTTCTCGAAGAGGTTCTCGCGGTAGCGGGTGACGATGTCGCGAAGCCGGTCCTTGAGCGCGTTGGCGGGCGGATCACGGAAGAAACCCACGACATAGGAGCGGTCAGGACTGAAGTAGATGTCCTTCATCGCCCCCGAGGCCTTTACCTCATCCAAGAAGGCGATCTCGCGGCCTGAGTCCGCGGTGAGGTTCACCGTACTCATGCGCCGCCCCGATCCGTCTCGCGCCCGTCCTGGAGCGGAACCATCACGGCCAGCGTGCGGTCGTCATGGTTGCCGCGCGACCAGAAGTCGAGCCAGCCCAGGAACTGGCGTTCCAGGTCGGGGTTGCCGGGAGAAACATCGACCTGCCTGGCGAAATCCTCCGCCCAGAAGCGGTGCCACCGGTCCGGGTCGGAGAGGCCCGCGTCGGTTTCGAATTTCGGGTCGGTGATCCCGTCCGTCATCGCAACGAAGGCGGTGAAGCGTTCGCGGAAGGTGACGAAGACTCTGTCGAGCTTGCCTTCGGTGGTCTTGAATTCGTCACTTGCGAGAAACCGGGTCTGGCCTGCGAACTCGCCGCTGTCCGGACGGCCCATCAGGGTGACTTCACCTGCCTCCTCGTCCCAGATCGCCACACCCCCGTCGCCGACCGAGAAGCTGGCAAAGAGCCATCCGCCGCGCACCGGCCGAGCGGCCGCGATGACGAGGGTCGTCGAGAGATCCGACGGCCGGCAGCCACCCAAATCCTCCGCGCGCCTTGCGATCGCCTCGGCTGCCATGTAGGCGGCACGGGCGAAGGTGTTCGAGGCCGGGTGAATGATTTGGTTCGCGCGCGTCTCTTCGTCGGTGGAGGCGGCGCGCAACCGGTTCACGATGGCTTCGATCTCCGGCTCCATGAACTGGGAGAGAAACCCGTCGAGGACCTTGATGACTTCCTCGCAGGCCACACGACTGCCTTCGCGGCTCAGCCTTGCCGAGCCCGCGCCGTCGGCGACGACCATGACGTGCCAGCCGGTCTTGGGAAAGACCTTGAGTGCGAAATGATCGTCCCGGTACGACCCCTCTTTCGCATGCGACCGCCCACGTTTGCTCGCGGCCACCATGAAGGTGTGGCCGCGCACGGCGGCGAATGCCTCGTCCGGCTTGGCGAGCGGCGCTTGCTGGTCGGAGGGGATGCTGACCCAGAGATCCTCGGGCCTCGGAACGACAGACAGGCGGACGAGCAAGGTGACGGAGCGGCCGTTCTTCAGGGCGCCAACCTCCATCTTGTATTCGCCAGCCGACATGGCCTTGGCCAAGACACGGCCTTCCGGCGTGATCGTCAGGCCTTCGGGCGCCGTGCCGCGCAGCCGCAGTTCCGAGTAGCCCTCGATAAGGGCCTCGTAGGGGGTATTGCTGCGCGCGTTGGGCAGGGAGACGCGCTCAGGCTGCTCGGGCGGGGTTCTATCGATTTTCGGAATGCCGCTTGGTCCATACACCATGCCGCTCGCCTCCTCGTTCTTGAGCTCATCTACGGGGTTTTCAGCCTGGTCCGCCACGCCGTCCCCTGATCTGCTCCTGGAACCGATGCCTTCCTTGGGCAGGGCGTCCTGACCCGGTTGACCTTCGTCTGGATCCGTTCCTTGGGTGGGGGCCATCCTGTCGTCCGGGGCCTTCTCGGCCTCCGCATCTCTCACGGGGGCGGAAGCCGGCCCCGTGGCTTGTCCGGGGGACGCTGCAGCCGGAGCACCCCGTGAGCCCACCTCTTGCGCCCTGACCTTCTCGGAGACCTCCCCTTCAACCTTGGGCGCCACGGCGATCGGGGTGATCCCCGGTGACGAAGCAGCAGCCTGATCGTCCTTGCCCGGCCGTCCGATCGGCGCCGGGAACGTCACACTGACGGGCACCGCGCGGCTTGGACGCCGGTGCGGGGCGCCAGAGGCGCTTCGGGGAACCCGGGCGAGGCTGATGGGCCGCGCCCCTGCTGCCTCGGCCCGCGGTGTAACCTCGGGGTCAGTCGGCGCCCCCAGGCGCGGCGAAGACTCTCCCTGCGGCGGGGTGTCTGCACGCGCGGGCGCACGCGAGGACGCCTCATCCCGCTCCCGGGCGCGGCGTTTGAGATAGGCGATCACGCGCCGCTCGGCGTTGTCGTATTCTTCGTACCCCGGCCCCGCATCGGGCTGGACGCCCGAGACGGCCAGGATCTTCACAAGGGCGTCGAAGATGAAGCCGCAAGCTTCGAGGCCTGTGGCCGAGGGCTTTCTGTCGTCTGTCATCCTTGCCCTCGCGCAATGTCGAAGCCGCCATCGGAGCCGTCGGAGGATCCGTAGACGCCCTTCTTGCCGCACCAGGGGCAGGTTGCCTTTCCGTCGCCAGCGACGCAGTGGATACCACCGCAGCCGCAGACGGCCATGCTGAAGCGCGCACGGCAATGCGGGCAGGTGGGTTGACCGATCAGCTCGGTTGAGTTGATCCGGGCGGGCCCCGCCGAACTGTCCGAGAGCTCGAAATAGTCCTGCTGCACGGGGACCACGGCGTTGAGCAGGTAGGCGCGCGTCTCGAAGAAATGGGCCAGAGCCGGGTCGCGGCTGCCCACGCGGCCCATGTGCTTTTCGTATTTTACCACGTAATGCGCCCGGGTCTTCCCGCATTTGCCCACGAACACCGCGTAGCGGTCGTCCACGCCCGCGTAGGGCATGGCCGCGCCGCTGGCCGCCATGCCGTCGTCCATCTTGGCCAGCGAAATCCCGCCCCCGGCGGTCACGCTGCGGGTGGAGCTCTTCACCGAGTTCGTGATCCAGCCGATGAAGCGCTTGAAGGCGTCTTCGGTCGTGTCGTCGAAGGCGATGATGTCGTCGGTCAGCTGCCGGAGGAGGCGTTCGTCGGCGCCGCCCCCGATCGAGACCGCGACCAGCGCCACACGGTGTGCGTAGCCGGTTTTCCAGCGCGCGATGGCCGCACGCGGGTCGTCGGTGGGCACCCCGTCGGTCATGAGGAATACGAGCGGCTTCCAGTCGCCCTTCCGCTCGGAGGTCGAGCGCGTGACGTTTCGGTCGATCTCGTCCATCAGCTGAACGAGCGCGGCGCCAAGGCCCGTTCCCCCGCCGACGGGCAGGTGGGGCGGGACGAAATCCACGAGTTCTGTCAGCGGCGTGAGCGTGCGGGGGCGCCCGGCAAACCCGATCACGCTGATCCAGGCCGTCTCGAGCGCGTAGGGGTCGGACAGAAGGTCAGACGCAACGGCGCGAATGCCCGTCTCCAGTTGGGTCAACGGCTCTCCGGCCATCGACTCGGAGACATCGACCACGAGGAAGATGGGGAACTTGCGCATCAGAACACCAGGTTGATCTCGGCCGGAGGCGGCGGCAGGTCGGCGGCGGCCGTCGTGCCCTGGGACTTGTTGCCGTGGGCGATGATTTCGCTGACCCACTTGAAGAGCTTGGCGAAGGCGCTGCTGTCCATCGTGTCGAGCCGCACGACATGGTCGCAGAGCGCGCGCAGATCCTCCTCGCGCGCCTTCGGGCCCGCCGCGCAGCCGACGATCGAGCCGAAGCCCACGCGGCGGATCTTCGCGCATTGCTCGCCGTAGAGCTGGATGTCGGAGGGTTTGCCGTCCGTCATCACGAAGAGATACGGCGCCCAGTCCCCCTTGGCGGTGTCGGTGCTGCGCACGACGTCCTGCCGGACCTGCTGGCCCAGCATCTCGAGCGCGGCGCCCAGGTGGGTCGGACCGGAGCGCGGCGTCGTGATCTGCGGCAGGACCACGTCCTCGAGCGGCGTCAGCGGCACCACCGTCTTCGCCTCGGCGTCGAAGGTAATCACCGTCATGTGCACGGTCTCGAGCGCGTAGGGATCTTGGCGGAGCGCGCCCACCAGCGTTTCCATGCCGGCGTTGACGGCCTCGATCGGCTCGCCGGCCATGCTGCCGGACGTGTCGAGAAGCAGGTAGACAAGCAGTCTGCGCATGGTGGTCTCCTTCAGGTCTTGGACAGGCTGATGCCGGCGGGCGGCGGCGGCAAGTCGCCTCTGGAAATGTCGTCCTTGCCTAAGTCGATCTTTCGCGAAGAGGTCGTGATGGAGGCCGACACCCACTTGAAGAAGGCCGCGATCGTGGCGCTGTCCGCGGTGTCGAGGGTTACGAGAACCTCGGAGATCTTCGAGAGCACCGTGGTGTCCGCTCGCGGACCGGCGGCGCAGCAGACCGTGAGGCCAGGCTTTGAGGCGCGGAACTCCTGCAACGGCTTCTCCCAGGAATCCGTGGGCATGCCGTCGGTCATGAGGAAGACCAGCGGCTTCCAGTCGCCCTTGCTGTCGGCGGTCGTCTTGCGGACCTCCGTGGTGATGCAGCGCGCGACGGTCTTCAGCGCGTCTCCAAGCGCGGTCGCGCCATTGGCCTCGATGTGCGGCGCCCGGAACTCCGTGACCTCGGTCAGCGGCACGATCTGCTTGGCGACACTGGAAAAGGTGATGACCGACAGGAAGGCCGTCTCGAGCGCATAGGGGTCCTGCCGCAGCGTGCTGACAAGGAGGTCGAGCCCGTCACGGACCGCGTTGATCGGCTCGCCGGTCATCGAGACTGACGTATCGAGGAGCAGGTAGATGGGAAGGCGGCGCATTGAGGTCCTCCTGTTTCATGTGTCTGTCGTTCGACCGCGGAGGCGGTCGCCCACGTCGGCAAAATCCCTGTCGAGCGCGTAGAGGCCAGAGAGCTCCTGCCGGCTGCGAGTGCGGTCGCCGGCCTCGCCATAGGTCAACGCCATCTCGTACCAGGCCAATTTACTCACATCCTCGGGCACCGCGTCGTGTCCCCTAACTTTCGCGTAGACCTGTACGGCGCCGGCATGATCGCCACTGCGCGTCCGAGCCCGGGCCTCCTGAAGCCAGACTGCCCAGGCGATCTCCGGGTCGGGCCGGGCGGCCCGGAGGAGGTTTACGAGCCGTCCCATGGGCATAGAACGGCCATCGTCGAGCTCAAAGGCGACTTCCGCCAGCGAGGCTGCAACCACGGCATCTCCGGGTTCCCGTCCGTTGAGGTCCTTGAGGGTCTTCAAGGCGTCCCGGAGGTCCCCCGCCGCCTGCTGCGCCTCGGCGAGGGCAAGGGCCGTGGATCCGGGCTCGGGACTGATGTGGGCGGTGATCTCGGGCGTGATGGGGATCTCCATGCGCAGGGAGACGCCGTTCCTGCCGCAGAGCATTCCGAGGTCAGGCGAGCGCAAACTCCGCGAGAGCCGGACGCAGGCTTCCGTCCATCGTTCATTCCGGAATGCCGACATGCCCTTAATCCAATGCGCATCGGCTGCGTCCAGCCCGTCGAGCGGCGCCAGGCCTTCCGCGTCCCCCACCTGCAGGGCAACGATGGCTCGCAGGAAGGTGCGGTCTTCCTCGGCAGTGGCCAGGGCCGGATCCGGGAGGGGTGGCGGCGCGGGCGTGAACTCCTCAGGCTCTTCCGGTGCTGGCGTGGCACGCCGGCGCTTTCCATGCTGGACACTGTAGCTCAACCCGGAACCCGGAAGACCAACGGTGGTCCGCCTCCCTCGCGGCCCGATCGTATGGCGCAGGCCTCTCGGGCCGATGCTGATCGATGGGCCCGACTTGCTCAGGTTGAGAGTGACGCCCGGGAAGAGGGTCTTGCGTGTGAAGAAACGAAAGGCCATGCGTTACTTGCTGCCCGCGGTCCAGCGGAAGCCGAAGCCGTAGGCCTCGTCCATGAACTTGTGGCCGCGGAAAAAGCGGACCTCGCGCGAGACCTTGATCTCGCCACCCATGTTTTCGAGGAGTGCAATCGCGCACATGCCGTCGCGGCTGTCGCCCGCGACCTCGTTCATGCGCACCTCGACTTCGGGCTGGCCGGGCACCATCAGGCGGATGACACCGTCGGTTTCCGCCCAGTTGGCGACGCCCTCGTAGATGAAGGCGTAGATCAGCACACGCTTGAACTCGGGCCACTTGTCGCCGTTGATCTCGAGCCATTCGCCGTCGGTCACCGCGCCGGTTCGGTCGTCGCCCTTGAGCTGGACGTAAGGTTCCTGACCGAAGGAGCCGAAGGAATTTCCAAGCGCCTGGACGACGTTGCGGTAGCCGTCCTTGAACTCGACGAAGGCGCCGAGGTCGAGGTCGATGCCGGTCTTTCCGAGGCCGAAGAGGCCGCCGGATTTCTTCTTCTGGTTCCAGTTGAGGTTGACCTGGATGCGCCCGAAGCGGCCGTCTTTCTTCTTGAGGGACACCGTGCGCTCGTTCTTGGTGAGAGACACCTTGCTCAGGCTGACGGGCTTGGGCGCGGGTTGCGGGGGCACGGGAGGGGGCGCGGCCGGCTTCGGTTGCGCCGCGCCCGGGGCCGGCGGCGGGGTGGGCGCGGCGGACGTCACTTCGACGCCGAAATACTCTGCGATCGCCTGCAGGCCGCCGTTGAAGCCCTGGCTCACGTTGCGCAGCTTCCACTGCCCGTTGCGGCGGTAGATCTCCGCGAGGATCAGGGCCGCCTCCGACCGGCCGGCCGTCTCGACGGCAAGCTCATGCCGCTCGGAGCTGGAAACCTTCACGCCGGAGACGGACCCGAAAGTGCCCTGTTCGAGCGCAGCCGTGAAGACGATCTTCTCGACGTTCTGCGCAATCCGTCCCAGGTCGAGCTCGAAGCTGCTGCGCGAACCGGACACCGACAGCGAGACGGTGCCGCCGCCGATCGAGGTCTGGTTGAAGAAGCACATGTCGCCGTCGCCGCGGACCTTCCCGTCCGCGTAGAGCTGCAGCGCCGTCACGTCGGCCGACCCGCCGAGCACTTCGACGGTCAGGGTCGTCTTCTGGCCGGAAAGCGGCGCATTGGCGCCCATCGCGAGTGTCGTCATGGCAAGCCTCTCCCTGCTTGTTGCCGTTGTTGTCTGCCTCCCGAACGGCGTCCGTCCGGGACC
This sequence comes from Salipiger marinus, assembly GCF_900100085.1. GTDB lineage: Bacteria > Pseudomonadota > Alphaproteobacteria > Rhodobacterales > Rhodobacteraceae > Salipiger > Salipiger marinus. The sequence goes on along the minus strand of NZ_FNEJ01000048.1, from coordinate 949 downwards.
ACCCGGCGCGCCGTGGCGCACCGGGCCAGAGGGCCTCAGCCCAGGTTCACACCGTGGCTGGCGGCGAGGGGACCAAGGCCCCCTTCGAAGCCGGCGCCGATCGCCTTGAACTTCCACTCCTCGCCGTGGCGGTAGACCTCGCCGAAGATCAGCGCGGTCTCTACCGAGTAGTCCTCCGACAGGTCATAGCGTGCGATCTCCTTTCCGCCGTCTTCGTTGACAACGCGGATGAAGGCATTGGAGACTTGGCCGAAGTTCTGGCTGCGCGCCGCGGCGTCGTGAATCGTGACCGCGAAGACCAGCTTCTTCACGTCCGCAGGCACTGCGGCCAGGTTCACCTTGACTGCCTCGTCGTCGCCATCGCCTGCACCGGTTCGGTTGTCACCGGTGTGCTCGACCGAGCCGTCCGGGCTCTTCGGGTTGTTGTAGAAGACGAAATGGTGGTCGGAGAGGACCTTGCCGGACTCGCCGCAGACGAAGACGGAGGCGTCGAGGTCGAAATCGGCGCCGTCGGTCACCCGGGCGTCCCAGCCGAGACCGACGAGGATCTTGGAAAGCCCGGGGGCCTCCTTGCTGAGCGAGACGTTGCCGCCCTTCGAAAGCGAAACTGCCATGAGAGATGTCCTTTCAGCCCGGTTTATTCATCCAAATCGATGGGGGCAGGTTGCGTGCGCCTGAAAGCGCCGTAGAATCAAGTTGCTACACCAAAATCCGCCAGCAGCTTCGGACGCACGCATGGGTGAAACGCTACGGCCGGTCACGGCCGGATTCAACCGCTCTCTTTCGATCGAAACTCGCGCCGAGCGCCTGACGGGCGATCCTGGCGCAGTACTGCTGCGAGAAGCTCTCGACGCGACCGGGATTATCGGCTGGATGGCGGCGCGGATGAAGGACAGCCGCCGCCAAGCCGATGTCGTGCATGACCTGCCGTCGCTCTTGCGGACCATGG
>NZ_FNEJ01000047.1 GCF_900100085.1 Salipiger marinus | reverse complement strand
CGAGGCAGCCTGATAGCCGCCGTGACCCACGTCTGCACCATGGAATACGTCGCCAAGATGCTCGGCGAGGATCTCGAAATGCTGGAAGAGATCGTCGCGAACGACGACAACCTCAGCTACGGAGCCATCATCAGCGTCCACACGGGGCGGGACGAAGCTCTCACGGCGCTGACCGACGACGGCATCGAAGAGCTGAAGGACATGCTCGCAGACGCGCGCCGATCATCCCAAACATGGAGCGACTTCCTTGAGGACTTCGTCGGAGAGCCCGAGATCATCGCTCGCGTCAAGCAAAACGGACCGCGGTAGCAACCGGGCCGTTACTATAGACCGCCTTGAAGACCGAAACTGCACCGACCGTTCCGATGAAGAGGGCCACGGGAGCCGAAAGCCAGGTGAGCGCCCCGGCGACCATAAGGATGCCGGCGAAGGCCTCTCCGAAGGGATAAAGATAGCCGTAGCGCACCCAGCGGCGCGCCAGCAGGTCGTAATTCAGGAACATGGTCGAAAAGCTTTCGACGTCCTGAAGTTTCTGCACTGCAAGCAAGCACATCGAGATCGAGATGAACCATTCCAGCGCACGCAGGCTGAGGATGGTTCCAAAGCTGTACCACGACAGGCCGAGCGCCATCAGAAACGCGATGGCAAAGATCGCGATCACCGGCTGATAGGAGGTGTCCGAGCGCTCGCTTTCCGGCGCGTCGAGGCCGAAATGGACCCGCAGATCGTCGTAGCCGCCAATCCGCTTGTCGCCGATCCAGGTCTGCGGCGTGGTCTCGACCCCGTGCTTTTCCATGAAGGCATCGGTTTCCTCACGTGTCGTCAGGTGATGATCCTCGACCTCGTACCCTTCCCGTTCGAGCAGGTCTTTGGACTTGAGACCATAAGGGCAAAGATGATCCTGCATGACCATCCGGTAGAGTTGGGCTGATTTCGATGCGTCTTTCGGCATGGTGTTTCCTCCAGTTTCTGGTTCAGGCACCGCAACCGTAATATCCGCGATACCCTGCACGCAGACCGGACCCAAGTTCGAGAACGAGATCGGCGTCCTGCATTTCGCCACTATTTGCGTCCAATGTGCCGGTTCCGCTCGGCGCGCTCAACGCCACTGTCATGCCCTCCGTGCCCCAAGTGCTTCCGGCGTCGCCAGCCTCCAGCCGCACCAGATCGCCGCTGATCTTGGCGAGAGCTACACTCCCACCGTCGATGCGGCCCACCGCCAGCGCAGGCCTGCTTGTGGTGGTGTAGGTGAACGTGCACGCGGCGCCGCCGGGAAACATCTGAGCAATGTCCTCCGAAGTAAGAAATTCGAGGTCGAGAATGGCGACTTCCGGGGTTGATAGCGCCTCGTCGAGGCTCACGATCTGCGCCGGTCCGCTTTCTGACTGTGCCGGACTGTCACCGTTGGCGTCGATATCGTTCACCAGATAACGCATCTCGGCGATTTCCTTGTCCTGCGCATAGATGATCTCATCCGCCAGCTTGCGCACGCGCGGGTCCGAGATATCGGCGCGGCTGGAGGTCATGATCGCGATCGAGTGGTGCGGGATCATTGCCCGCATGTAGCTGGTGTCGCCCACCGTCACCTGGCTGCGGACCAGCCAAAGGGAGGCGGCAAAGACCACAACGGCACCGATGAAGATGGCGGCGTTAGCCATCTTGCTGGAATACATCGACAGCATGAAGCCCAGCATGATGATCGCCATGGTGGCACCCATCAGGAGAGCCATGTAGGCCCGCGTTTCCGACCAGAACACATGCGTCCAGAGGTAGGTATTGAGATACATCAGACCGAACATGACGACGGTAGATGTGGCGATCATCGCGAAAAAGCGGCCATATGACATGAAGTTGTCCTCTCTCGAAATCGTGAAGTCTAAAGGTGGAACAACTTTCCCGCGCTGGAATGTTCCGAAATAGCTGCAGCCAGTCGCACCTTATGGGTGGCGCTGCCCGCTGCGGGACGTATCTAAGCCCGCTTAATCCGCTGCCCTGGCGGTCCGGGTCTTATCCTCTTCCATCGCCAGATCTGCGAGAATCGGACAATTAGGCCTGTGATCGCCAGCGCAGGCATCGACAAGGTGCGACAACGTCGCGCGCATCTCGGTCAGTTCTGCGATTTTCCGGTCGATCCGGTCGAGGTGTTCCTCGGCGATCTGCTTGACCTCCGCGCTGGCGCGGTCGGTATCGGCATAGAGTTTCAGCAGGCTCCGGCAGTCCTCGATGGTGAAGCCAAGCGCACGCGCTCGCCCGAGAAACGCCAACTTGTGGACGTCGCTCTGCCGAAAGCTGCGATAACCGTTCGCGCTGCGCAGCGGCTCGACCAGCCCGATGTCCTCGTAGTAGCGGATGGTTTTCGCGGGAAGGCCGGACAGGTCGGCCACGTCTCCGATATTCATGATCGTCTTCTCCTTGTTTTCATTCAGCCGGAACGGGGGACAGGCGGGGGTCGGTCACGGCCTTCGCCGCCTCGTCCATCGCCGGGCGCACACGGCGCAGGCGCAGCGCGTTCGTCAGTACGAAGACCGAGCTGAGCGCCATCGCCCCCGCCGCCAGCACCGGCGACAGCAGCAGGCCCGACACCGGGTAAAGCGCCCCCGCCGCAACCGGGATCAGCGCGACATTGTAGCCGAAGGCCCAGAACAGGTTCTGGCGGATGTTGCGCATGGTGCGCCGCGATATTTCCAGCGCGTTGACCACGCCGCGCAGGTCGCCCGACATCAGCACCACGTCGGCGGATTCGATGGCGACGTCAGTGCCGGTGCCGATGGCGATGCCCACATCCGCATGGGCAAGCGCGGGCGCGTCGTTGATGCCGTCGCCGACGAAGGCGATATGCTGGCCCGTGCCACGCAGTTCATCCAGTGCCGCGACCTTGCCGTCCGGCAGCACGCCCGCGATCACGTGGTCGATGCCCGTCTCCCGCGCGATGGCTTCTGCCGTCTCGCGCTTGTCGCCGGTGATCATGGCGACCTTCAGGCCGAGATCGTGCAAGGCGCGGATGGCCGCGGCGCTGGACGGCTTGACCGGATCGGCTACGGCGATCATGGCGGCAACGCGTCCGTCGATAGCGGCGTAAAGCGCGGTACGGCCCTGTTCGGCCAGGCGGCGTTCCGCGTCCGCCAGCGCGCCGATGTCCAGCCCTTCGCGGGTCATCAGACGGTCGGCCCCCACCAGCACCTCGCGGCCCGCGACCTCGGCCCGGACACCGTGGCCGGTGATGGACGTGAATTTCTGCGCGTCGTGCCGAGCAACGCCCTCGGCCTCCGCCGCCCGCAGGATGGCCTCGGCGATGGGGTGTTCCGACCGCGCCTCGACCGCCGCGACCAGAGCCAGCACCTCGGCCCGTTCAAATCCTTCTGTTAGCACCAGATCGGTCAGTTCGGGACGTCCTTCGGTCACCGTGCCGGTCTTGTCCAGCGCGACCACATCGACCGTCGAAAGCTGTTGCAGGGCGTCACCCTTGCGGAACAGCACACCCATTTCGGCGGCACGGCCGGTGCCCACCATGATTGAGGTCGGCGTGGCCAGCCCCATCGCGCAGGGGCAGGCGATGATCAGCACGGACACACCCGCGACGAGCGCATAGGACAGGGCGGGCGATGGCCCGACCAGCAGCCAGACGATCACCGTCAGCAGCGCCAGCGCCATGACCGCGGGCACGAACCACAGGGTGATCCGATCCACCAGACCCTGGATGGGCAACTTGGCCCCCTGCGCCTCTTCGACCATACGGATGATTTGCGCCAGCGTCGTATCCGCCCCCACGCGCGTCGCGCGGAACTGGACAGCACCGGTGCCGTTGACGGTCCCGCCGGTGACGGGATCGCCCACCGACTTGGCCACAGGCACCGGCTCGCCGGTGATCATGCTCTCGTCGACGCGGGCGCTGCCTTCGGTCACTTCGCCGTCCACGGCAATCCGCTCTCCGGGGCGCACGAGCAGGATGTCGCCCGCGGCGATGCGCTCGATGGCCACGTCCTCAGGCTCTCCGTCCACCAGCACGCGGGCGGTCTTGGCCTGAAGGCCCAGCAGCTTCTGGATCGCTGCGCCGGTGCGGCCCTTGGCGCGTGCCTCCAGCCAGCGGCCCAGCAGGATCAGAACGACGATCACCGCCGCCGCCTCGAAATAGACGGCGCGCGACCCTTCGGGCAGCAGCGCGGGCGCGAAAAGAGCGACCAGAGAATAGAGATAGGCGGCAGAGGTGCCGACCGCAACAAGGCTGTTCATGTCCGGCGCACGCTTGAGCAGGGCTGGAAACCCGCGCGTATAGAAGCTGCGCCCCGGCCAGAACAGGACCACGGTGGTCAGACCGAACTGGATCAGCCAGCTTGTCCGATGGCCGATCGTGTCGCCGATCAGACCATGCATGCCGGGGATCAGGTGCGCGCCCATTTCCAGCAGAAACACAGGCAGGGCGAGGGCCGCCGCCAGCGCGGTCCTGCGAGCCAGCGTCCGCGCCTCTTCATCCTTGCGGGCACTCGTGTCTTCCGGCGCGCTGTCCTGCGGCAAGGTCGCGGGATAGCCTGCGTCACCCGCCGCCTTCAGCAGGTCCGCAACCGCAACCGAGCCTTCGAGATACGTTACCGTCGCAGTTTCCGATGCCAGATTGACGTTCACGTCCAGCACGCCCGGCACCGCCGCCAGCGCCTTGTCCACCCGCCCAACGCAGGACGCACAAGACATGGAGGCCACGTTCAGGCGAATGCTCTGCGTACGGGCCGGATAGCCAATCTCTTCCAGCTTTTCGACGATGTTCGAAATGCGCCCTTGCGCGTCGATCTGCGCCTTGGCCGTCTCGCTGGCAAGGTTGACGTGAACGTCGCTGACACCCGGCAAGCCGGAAAGCCCACGCTCCACCCGCCCGACGCAAGAGGCGCAGGACATGTTCTGCAGGGAAAGTCGAAGGGTATGCGAATCCGACATGGGTGACTCCTGATCCTGGTCCTCCGAGAGATAGGGGTTCCATTCGCTGGAAGGTCAACAGATGCATCGAGGAATTTTTTCGGGCATTGACCTTCCCATAGGGGAACGACCTAGATGGCAGCAGTAAGAAGGAGATCGTGATGATCAGGTTCAGCGTGCCGGACATGAACTGCGGACATTGCACCGCGTCGATAGAGAAGGCCATTGTGACGATAGACCCACACGCGACTGTCACCTGTGACCTGACTGCGCGTTCCGTCGAGGTAGATAGCGCATTGGATGAAAGCGCTCTGAAGGCAGCGATTCACGATGCGGGCTACGGATCGCAAAGACTGAGTTAGTCCCGGCACTTCCAGTCATTACTGAAGTACTCACTACCATTTTCGCGTCTTCTGTCTGACTGGTGAACGTTGCTATGTATCTATTGCGCAACAGTTTTGAGCGCTCGCAGCGAGAATTCGCCAGCCTCGCTAAAATGTGCCAAACCTTCCCGCGCTGTAAGCGTTGACTAATTTGTCAAAACGTCCAGGTTACTATCCATGAGAATGCGTGTCGCCACTTCGGTATGGGTGAAATTCCTCACTTGCTTCGCTTTTGCGTTGGCATTGGTTCTGTCTCCACCTTCTGCGGCACACGCGGCCTCGGGAATGCATGATGGTCAGCATTCTGGATCGATCAGCTCCCTTCTCAGCAAACCGACAGCTGGTCAGGGAACCGATATCCACGCCGACCACATGAAACACCCGGCGACAGTTGACGTGGATGACATATCCTCCGACATGGGTGAAACAGAGCAACAATCAAATCAGTGTTGTAACGGAATATGCATATCTGTCGTCATTCCAGACGCAGACTTGGTATTCCCGGATCCTATTGCGGCGAAAGAATATATGATCCTGAGCGGTCAGACGCATTCCGTCGAAACATCAGGGTTTCTGCGGCCCCCTCGATTCCTGATCTGAAACGGCGCCCAATCCGGGTGTGAGCCTTGCGCAGACTCTGCGTGAGACATCGTTCATCAATCAGGTTACCTTCATGAAAATTCATCTACTTATGGGGGCTTCGGCCCTCGGGCTTGGCGCATGCGCCTATGAGCCTACCCCTTTGCCCTCCGTTGCGACACAACAGGCTGTCGTCAACGCGACCGTTTCGTCTCCGATCAGCTATCAAGATCCATTGGCTGGCTACACCTATCGTGGTCCGACCGGCCCCCGTGATTGGCGTTCCGTCAATCAAGAGCAGACGGAGGGCAACTGATGCGGGTATCTAAGATTCCGCTGGTTCTTGGCTTTCCCCTAATTTTGGGTGCCTGCGCTACCTCTGTACCGGGTATCTACACGGAACCGAAAGCCGGCTTCGCCAACATTTCCAGTCAGGTCACACCGGCCATCGGCAAACGGACGGCCTTCGCCGAAACCCAGGCCGAAAACGAAGCTCTCAAGAAACAGGTGCACAGCATGGTGCATCGGAAGACGATCTCGGCCGATACGGCGGTTCAGGTTGCGCTGCTGAACAATAAGGGTCTGCAAGCGTCTTACGCCAATGTTGGCCTCTCGGCCGCTGAGGCTTGGCAGCAATCGACGCCGGAAAACCCGATCGTCTCAATTGGTGTCTTGGGAATCGGTGCGCCTGAACTCGGTGCCTACAGGGCGATCGAAGGGCTGATCCGGTCGAACGTCCTCGATGCCACCACGCGCAAACAGCGCATGGCCATTGCTGATGCAAGCTTCCGGCAGGCTCAGCTCAATGCCGTGAATGACACACTTGCACTGGCCAATCAGACGCGAAAGGCATGGGTCGATGCAGTCGCCGCCTTCGAGGCAGTGAGCTATCTGCGGCGCGCGAAAGCGACCTCTGACGCCGGCTCGGAACTGGCTATGCGGTTGGGCGAGACCGGCGCACTCAACAAAGCTGGGCAGGCCCGCGAACAGGCATTCAATGCCGAACTGGCGGGGCAACTTGCACAGGCACGATTGAACGCCACTCGGTCCAAGGAGGCTTTGACCAGGTTGATGGGTCTCTGGGGCACCGAAGTCGATTACTATGTGCCAGATGCCCTTCCTGCACTGCCGCGTTCTGTCGGCCGTGTGACCGACATCGAGGCAAAGGCGCTCCGAAACCGGGTGGATCTCCGTGTTGCCAAACTTGGCCTGGAAGCGCAGGCCAAGGCGTTTGGGCTGACCGATCAGACCCGCATTGTCAGCGATCTTGAGTTCATTGCCGGGTTCGAGGCGGAGCGGGAAATTGAGGACGGAGAAACGGAAACCGTGACCACCCCTCAGGTGGAAGTGGAGTTCGCGATCCCGATCTATGACACCGGCAAGGCCCGGATGCGCAAGGCGGAATTGTCTTATCTACAAGCGGCCAACGTGCTCGCAGAGAAGGCCGTGAACGTCCGGTCCGAAGCGCGCGGTGCTGAGACTTCCTATCATGCCGCCTATAAAATCGCGCGCCACTACCGCGACGTTCTGGTGCCGCTACGCACGACCGTCGAAGAAGAGGGTTTGCTGTCTTACAACGGCATGATCACCAACACTTTCGAGCTGCTGACTGATGTGCGCGAGAAACTTGGCGCATCCCTGGAAGCGGCAAACGCAAAACGCGAGTTCTACATGGCACAGGCCGATCTGACCGCTGCGATCTATGGCGGCGGCGAAGGCGGCGGTGGTGCTGGTGGAGAAGGCGCAACGCTTGCCGCCGGTGGCGGCGCAGGACACTGAAAGGAACTGACATGTTGAACAGACGTCAATTACTCGGAGCCGGCGCCGCAGGTGCAACGCTGGTCTCTTCAAAAGCCTGGGGTCAAACCCTGAACATGGGCCTCCCCGAAGCCGCGCAGATGGACAGTGCGGCAACGGCGATTACGGCGCGTCCGTCGTCAGGGCCGGACTACACACCTGTGGTCACGCTGAACGGGTGGACCCTGCCGCACCGGATGAACAACGGGGTCAAGGAATTTCACCTCGTCGCCGAACCGGTAGAGCGCGAACTTGCAGACGGCATGATCGCGCATCTATGGGGTTACAACGGCCAGTCCACCGGTCCAACGATCGAAGCAGTCGAAGGCGACCGGGTCCGCATCTACGTCACCAACAAGCTGCCGGAAGGCACCACGGTGCATTGGCACGGGCTCATCCTGCCCTCGGGCATGGATGGGGTCTCCGGGTTGAGTCATCCCAGCATCCCGCCAGGAAAAACGTTTGTCTACGAATTCGACTTGGTGAAGTCCGGCACGTTCATGTACCACCCCCATGGCGACGAAATGACCCAGATGGCGATGGGGATGATGGGCATGTTCGTGGTCCATCCCAAGGATCCCACCTTCATGCCGGTGGATCGCGATTTTCTGATCATGCTGAATGCCTTTGACATCGATCCCGGCACATACGTGCCCCGCATCATGACGATGACGGACTTCAACCTGTGGACGTGGAACAGTCGGATCTTCCCCGACATCGATCCGCTGGTCGTGAACAAGGGCGACAAGGTGCGAGTACGCGTCGGCAACCTCACGATGACAAACCACCCGATCCACATGCATGGCTATGACTTCAAGGTCACCTGCACGGATGGTGGCTGGGTGCCGCCAGAAGCGCAATGGCCGGAGGTCAGCATCGACATCCCCGTGGGCGCGATGCGCGCCTATGAGTTCGTCGCAGACCATCTGGGTGACTGGGCGATTCACTGCCACAAGTCGCACCACACGATGAATGCCATGGGTCACGATGTGCCGACGTTCATCGGGGTCAACAAGAAGCCGCTGACCCAGAAGATCCGTCAGTTCCAGCCGGAATACATGCCCATGGGCATGTCCGGCATGGGGGACATGGCGAAAATGGAAATGCCGCTGCCTGACAACACGATCCCGATGATGACGGGTTGGGGGCCCTACGGCCCCATCGAGATGGGCGGCATGTTTTCGGTCGTAAAGGTGCGGGACGGCATCGACGCGGACGATTACTCCGATCCCGGCTGGTACGAAAATCCTCCGGGCGAGATGGCCTACGAATGGACTGGCGAATTGCCCGAGTTCGCCTCGAACAACAGTCCCAAGACCATTCTCACACCAAAACCAAACTCGGAGGGCTGAACGGCCCTTCGTCGACTCCAACCAAACCAAACCTACAGGAAAACCAAATGAAAAAACTTCTTCTGAGCACCTCTCTCGTCCTTTTCGCTTCAACGGGGGCTTTCGCTGACGTTGGTCATGCCAAAATGGCCGTCGGTATGCCCGGCCATACGGCAAAAGTCGACCGGTCGATTGATGTAACCCTGCTTGAAAACGACGAAGGCGAAATGCTGATCGAGAGTGAGGAGATGACCATCAAGCAGGGTGAAACCATCCGCTTCAACATCACGAACAAGGGTGAGCTGGAACACGAGTTTGTTCTCGACACGCTGGAAAATAACGCCGAGCACAAGATCGAAATGGCCAAGATGGACATGGAACACGACGACCCGAACCGTATCCGTCTTGATCCGGGTGCCACGGGCGAGGTCGTCTGGACGTTCGCGAATGCTGGTACGTTCGAAGCCGCGTGCCTGATCCCGGGTCACTACGAATCCGGCATGCACCGAGCGGTCTCAGTGGGGGACCAGATGGCTCAGGCTGACGTGGAATACACGAGCGGGACCATCAAGAAGATCGACGCCAAGGCCGGCAAGGTCACAATCATCCACGGCCCTCTGGTCAACCTCGATATGCCCGCGATGACGATGGTATTCCGCGCGGACGAAGCGATGATGGCCAAGATGGCGGAAGGACAGGACATCGAGTTCGTCGCCGACCGGGTCAAGGGCAAGCTTACTGTCACGCAGATGAAGTGAAGATAGACAATGGGGCCGAGGCGAACACGCCCGGCCCCAACGCTTTGAGGCAATAAAATCAAGCGCTACGGAGGTAGCCGAGCATTATGAATTTCCTGATAATCTGCACCGCCGCCCTTATGCTTGTCTTTCCGGCTTTCTCAGTGAACGCTTCCAGTGGCAAAGGCCAGCAACCTCATGCGCGGGCCTTTGAATTGCCTGGCCATGATGCGATCGGGAATGAGGTGCCCCTAGATTTGTAGACGCTTTGCCTCCTTACTTTGAGCCGAGGAGGCGACCATGGGGACAAGCAACTACAGCGACGAGTTCAAGCGGGACGCGGTGCATCAGATCACGGTGCGCGGATATCCGGTTCGGGAGGTGTCCCGACGCTTGGGGGTCAGCAAGTATTCTCTCTACAAGTGGGTGAAGCTGTTCGGGGAGCCCTCGCCGAAGCCGGGCGTGGACCACGAGGCTGAGAACCGGCGCCTGAAGCGCGAGCTGGCTCGGGTGACCGAGGAGCGCGATATCCTAAAAAAGGCAACGGCGTACTTCGCGCGCGAGTCCCAATGAAGTACGCCTTCATCCGGGCGCATCGCGAGGAGTTCGGCGTCCGGGCCATGTGCCGGGTGCTGCGGGTCCACTTCTCCGGCTTCTATGCATGGCTCAGGGAGCCGCTGAGTCATCGCGCACAGGAAGATGCACGGCAGACCGAGCTGATCCGGCAGGCCTGGGCAGAGAGTTGTGAGTGCTGGACGTAATCTCCCCAAAAGCGCTGGATGAAATTTCCCCAGTTTGGCGCTGTTGCCGATGGTCCGGGGGGCATGCCCCCCGGACCATCGGCGGCGCAGAATTACCCCTGCTGATGCCAAGGGAAGGGCGCGCAGGTGGTGGAACTGAGGGAGATCGTGATGATCTTGGAATTGAAGCGGCAGGGCCTCGGCGTCAGCGCGATCGCGCGGCAAACCGGGCTGGACCGCAAGACGGTGAGAAAATACCTCGAGCGCGGGCTTGAGGCGCCGGTCTACGGGCCGCGCGAGCCGGAGGAGCGCTTGGCTGACAAGTATG
>NZ_FNEJ01000012.1 GCF_900100085.1 Salipiger marinus | reverse complement strand
CCCGTTTGACGAGATCGCCGTCGAAGAAGCCATCCGGCTGAAAGAGGCGGGCAAGGCCTCCGAGATCGTGGTTGTCTCCATCGGCGTCAAGCAGGCGCAGGAAACGCTGCGCACGGCGCTGGCCATGGGCGCGGACCGTGCCATTCTGGTGACCGCCGCCGAGGACGTGCATCAGGACATCGAACCGCTGGCCGTGGCCAAGATCCTTGCCGCCATCGTCCGGGACGAGGCGCCCGGTCTGGTGCTGATGGGCAAGCAGGCCATCGACAACGACATGAACGCCACCGGCCAGATGCTGGCGGGCCTTCTGGGCTGGGCGCAGGCCACCTATGCCAACAAGCTGACGGTGGAGGACGGCGCCGCCGTGGTCGCGCGCGAGGTGGATGGCGGGCTGCAGACGGTGAAGGTCACCCTGCCCGCGATCGTCACCGCCGACCTGCGGCTGAACGAGCCGCGCTATGCGTCGCTGCCCAACATCATGAAGGCCAAGAAGAAGCCGCTGGACGAAAAGACCGCTGCGGATTTTGGCGTGGATGTCAGCCCCCGGCTGGAGGTGATCGGCACCGCCGAGCCCGCCACCCGGGCTGCGGGCGTCAAGGTCGGGTCGGTGGATGAGCTGCTGGCGAAACTCAAAGATGCGGGGGTGCTGTGATGGCCGTTCTCCTTCTTGCTGAAATCACCGAGGGCACGCTGGCGCTGGACGCCACCTCCAAGGCGGTGACCGCCGCGCAGACGCTGGGCGAGGTCACCGTGCTGGCCGTGGGCGCGCAGGCGCAGGCCGCTGCCGAACAGGCGGCCACGATCACCGGCGTCGCCCGGGTGCTGGTGGCCGAAGATGCGCTTTATGGCCACCGGCTGGCAGAGCCGGTGGCGGCGCTGATCCAGTCGCTGGCGGGGGAGTATTCCCATATCGTGGCGCCCGCCACGACGGATGCCAAGAACATCCTGCCGCGCGTGGCGGCGATGCTGGACGTGATGATCCTGACCGATGTCACCTCCGTGGTGGATGCGGATACGTTCGAGCGCCCGATCTATGCCGGCAACGCCCTGCAGACGGTACGGTCGAAGGATGAAAAGAAGGTTATCACCTTCCGGACCTCGACCTTCGAGGCGGCGCCGGGCGGCGGCGCGGCCCCGGTAGACAGCATAGCTGCGGCGGAAAATCCCGCGCTTTCCGAATGGGTTGAGGACAAGGTGGCGGAATCCGACCGCCCCGAACTGACCTCGGCCAAGATCGTGGTGTCGGGCGGGCGCGGCGTCGGCTCCGAAGAGGATTTCCGCATCATCGAGGCGCTGGCCGACAAGCTGGGCGCCGCCGTGGGCGCCAGCCGCGCCGCGGTCGATTCGGGCTTTGCGCCGAATGACTGGCAGGTGGGCCAGACCGGCAAGGTCGTGGCGCCGGATCTGTATATCGCCTGCGGGATTTCCGGGGCAATCCAGCACCTTGCGGGCATGAAGGACAGCAAGGTGATCGTGGCGATCAACAAGGACGAAGAGGCGCCGATCTTTCAGGTCGCCGATTTCGGCCTCGTCGGCGACCTGTTCCAGCTGGTCCCCGAGCTGACCCGGAAAACCTGAGGCGGGGCCCGCCCTGTCTCAGTCGGCGGTCCAGCCGCCATCCACCAGCAGCGAGGTGCCGGTGACCAGCGCCGAGGCCTCCGAACAGAGATAGACCACCGCCCCCATGATGTCCGCCACCTCGCCGACGCGGCCCAGCTTGATCTTGTCCTCGATCCAGGCGCGGCGGACGGGATCCGCCAGCGTCTGCTCCCCCAGCGGGGTGCGGATGAAGGTGGGGCACAGCGTGTTGACGCGCACGCCATGCGGCCCCCATTCGATCGCCATGGATTTCACCATCCCCTCCAGCGCGTGTTTGGAGGCGCAGTAGACGCCACGGTCGATGCCGCCCACATGCCCCATCTGGCTGCTGACATGCAGGATAGATCCGCGCAGGCCTGCCTCGATCATGCGGCGGGCGACGGCGGTGGACAGGAAATAGGCCGCGCGCAGGTTGACGTTCATCACCGCGTCAAAATCCTCTGGCGTGGTGTCGAGCGCCGGACCATGCCGCGCCATTCCGGCGGAATTCACCAGAATGTCGACCGGATCCGCCTCGGCCAGCGCCGCGCGCATGGCGGCAATATCGGTGATGTCGAGCACCAGCGTCTCGCAGGACAGCCCCTCGCGGGCCATCGCCGCGGCAAGATCCGCCAGCGGACCGGCGCCGCGCGCCACGCAAAGCACATGCGCCCCCGCCCGCGCCAAGGCCGTGGCCGCCCCAAGCCCGATGCCCGAGGTGGCCCCGGTCACGAGGGCGCGTTTGCCATGAAGTGTAAAATCGGGTGATGTCGGCAGCTGCATCGTCGCCCCCTCTCTGGTCGTGAATGCCGGCGCGGGCGGCCCGGGCGCGCGATCTGGCGCCCGGACCGGCCAGGGTCAGTCGGTGTCGCGATAGGGTGCCGCGCCGCCATAGGGCACGTTGATGCCGCCATAGCGCCGGACGCGGATGTTGCACTGTTCGGCATGGCCGACAAAGCCTTCCAGCAGGCACAGGCGCGAGCCATAGGCGCCGATGCGCGCTGCCGCCTCATCGGTGGTGATGCGCTGGTAGCTGTGGGTTTTCAGGAACTTGCCGACCCAGAGCCCGCCGGTATAGCGCCCGGCCTTCTTGGTGGGCAGCGTGTGGTTGGTGCCGATCACCTTGTCACCATTGGCGACATTGGTGCGCGGGCCAAGGAACAGCGCGCCGTAACAGGTCATGTTGTCCAGATACCAGTCATCACGGTCGGTCATCACCTGCACATGTTCCGACGCGATGTCATCGGCCACCGCCAGCATCTCTTCGTGGCTGTCGCAGACGATCACCTCGCCATAATCCTCCCAGCTTTTGCGGGCGGTGTCGGCGGTGGGCAGGATGTCCAGCAGGCGGTCGATCTCGGCCAGAGTCTGCTCCGCAAGCCGGCGCGAGGTGGTCAGCAGCACGGCGGGGGAGTTGTAGCCATGCTCTGCCTGCCCCAGCAGATCGGTGGCGCAAAGCTCTGCATCCACGGTGTCATCGGCGATGACCAGCGTTTCGGTCGGCCCGGCAAACAGGTCGATGCCGACCCGCCCGAAAAGCTGGCGCTTGGCCTCGGCGACAAAGGCATTGCCCGGCCCCACCAGCATATGCACCGGATCCACGGTCTCGGTGCCAAGCGCCATGGCGCCGATGGCCTGAATGCCGCCCAGCACCCAGATCTCGTCGGCGCCGCCAAAATGCATGGCGGCGATCACCCCGGCATTGGGCTTGCCGCCAAAGGGCGGGGTGCAGGCAACGATCCGCGGCACGCCCGCCACCTTGGCCGTGGCCACCGACATATGCGCCGAGGCGACCATGGGGAACTTGCCGCCGGGCACGTAGCAGCCGACCGACTGCACGGGGATGTTCTTGTGGCCAAGGATGACGCCGGGCAGGGTTTCCACCTCGATATCGGTCATCGAGGCGCGCTGCGCCTCGGCGAATTTCACCACCTGCGCCTGCGCGAAGCGGATGTCGGCGATCTCGCGCTCGGTCAGGGTGGCGATCAGCGCCTCGATCTCTGCCGCCGACAGCCGGAAATTCTCGGGGCTGTAGCTGTCGAACTTCTCGGACAGCGCGCGCACCGCCACGTCGCCGCGCGCCTCGATATCGGCAAGGGTGCTTTCGACACTCGCGCGGGTCTGGGCGTCGTCCTGCCGCCGGTCGTCATCGGACCGGCCGCGCTTGAGATAGTCGATGGTCATTGCGGAATGCTCCTGTCGGATCAATGTAAAAGAACCAGAGCCGGGCCGGTCAGCGCCCGACCCCCTGCCGGAACGCGGCGGTGACGGCGGCGCCGCCGCCCTGCATGAGCGTATGTTCGGAGCCCACGACGAAGAAAGAGCCCCCTGCCGAGCCATGCGGCTCCAGCGCTTCGCCGGGCGGGCAGTAAAGCCCGGTCGCCGCCCCCTCTGCCGCAAGGATGGTGCGGGTCATCTCGGCCACCTCGGGGGCGAAGAAACTGTCGAGCCCATGCGCCACCGCAAGATCGGCCCGCCCGATGAACAGCGCGTCCACGCCATCGACCGCGGCGATCCCGGCATGGTTGATGACGCCGTCGCGGTCCTCGATCTGGCAGATCAGCGCCAGTTCGCTGCGGGCCGTCCCCAGATGCTCGGGCAGCGTCCGCCCGGCATAGTCGGCGGCGCGGGTGGTTCCGGCAAAGCCGCGCCCGCCCGGACCATAGCTGACGGCGCGCGCCAGCGCCTCTGCCTGCACCACCGTTTCCACATGCGGCACCATCACCCCGGCGGCCCCGGCATCCAGCACGCTGAGGATCCAGTCCGGCGTCGCCACCGGCACGCGCACCACGATGGGACAGCCGATCGCCCGCCCGGTCATCACCATGGCATCGGTGCTGCCCCGGTCGAAGGGCGCATGTTCGGCATCCACCACCAGAAAGTCGAAGCCCGCGCGGGCCATCACCTCGACGATGATCGGATGGGGCGTTTTCAGAAAGGCCCCCACCAGCGGCTCTCTGGCGGTCAGCCGGGCCCGGAATTCTGCGTTTGTCATGATCTCAACTCCTCTCGCTGCGGTCAGGCAGGCTGCGATGTCGGGGGGGTGGGCTGCAGGGTGACCCTGCGGGAGGCAAGCACGAGCCCGCCAAACACCACAGCCCCGCTGAGCGTCGCCCACCATGGCGGCATGAGCGCAAGCCCGACCGGCAGCAGCCAGAGCAGCCGCGCCGCCATGCCCCCGGGCAGGCGCGCGCCACCCAGCAGATGCGCCATGGCCAGCACGAACACCGCGCCAGAGATCACCGCGCGGGCGATGGCCATGGCGCCGCCGCCGCCCAGCATCCCGGGATAGGCGATGAACAGCATCGGCAGCGCATAGGCGGTGGCCCCCAGCCGCAGCGTCTGCAGCGCCACCTTCATCCACGGCGCCTGCGCGATGGTGGCGGCGACAAAGACGCCAAGGCAGACCGGCGGGGTGATCACCGACAGCGCCGCGTAATACAGCACGAACATATGCACCACGAGCGGGTCGATCCCCTGCTGGATCAGCGCGGGCGCAAAGACCGCCGCGACCATCACATAGGCCGCCGAGGTCGGCAGGCCCATGCCCGCGATCAGGCAGACCACCGCCATCAGCCCGGCGATCAGCCACAGCTGCCCCTGCCCGATGCTCAGCACCGCCGCCGTGACCGCGACGCCAAAGCCGGTGAGGTTGATCATGGCCACGAAGACCTGCGCACCGACCAGCAGGATGCCGACGATGACGACCCCCTTGCCGCCCGCCTCCAGCGCGCGCAGGATGATGCCGAAGACGGCGCGCGGATCCTCGCCCTTGCTGATGCGGGCCACCAGCACCGCGACCAGCATGGCGATCATGCCGTAACAGGCGGTCAGTTCGACCGAATTGCCGTTGATCACGCCAAAGGCCAGACCCAGCAGCCCCGCGACGATGGGCGCCAGCCGCGCAAAGCTCATGGCGCCGCGCCAGTCGGGCAGCGTGTCGTCGGTGACCGGGCTGAAGCCCTGCCGCACCGCGATGACATGCACCGTGCTGTAGATCCCAAGGTAGAACAGCAGCGCCGGCACCACGCCCGCAAGGGCGATCGCCCAGTAATTCAGCCCCACAAGTTCGGCCATGACAAAGGCCGCCGTGCCCATGATCGGCGGCGCAAGCTGCCCGCCGGTCGAGGCGATGGCCTCCACCGCGCCCGCATAGGCGGGCGGGTATTTCAGGCGCTTCATCAGCGGGATGGTGAAATTGCCGGTGGTCGCGACATTGGCGACGGTGGATCCGTTGATCGCCCCGAAAAACCCGGAGGCAAAGGTCGCGATCTTGGCGGCCCCGCCCGGACGCGAGCCGCCAAGCCGCGCCGAAAGGTCAAAGAAGGTCTCTCCGGCGCCGGTATGCAGCAGGATCGCGCCGAACAGCACGAAGGCCGCCAGCGTGGTGGAGGCGACATTGACCAGCATCCCCCAGAGCCCGCGATCCGACAGGAAGATGATCTCGGTCAGATAACCTGCGTCAAAGCCGCGATGCCCGAACTGGCCGGGGATGAGATAGCCGAAAAACGCATAAGCGACGGCGGCGATCACGATCAGCGGGAACACCCAGTTGGAACTGCGCCGTGCCAGCTCCAGCACGCAGAGCAGCGTGCCGAAGCCCATCACCATGTCCCAGCCCGTGGCCCAGGGCAGGTCGGTCATGATCGACTCGTAACTGCCGATGATGTAGCTGCCCGACACCGTGACCATGGCGACGATGGCAGCGTCGATGGCGATGCCCAGCGGGCGCCAGCGGCTGCCTTCGAACAGCGGATGCATCAGCACCGCCAGCGCGGTGATCATCATCACGAACAGCGACCGCTGCACCAGCGATTCAAACGGCCCGCTGAACGAGGTGTAGAAGACAAACGCGCCAAGCAGCACGGCCAGAGCGCCGATCGCCGTCTGGCGCAGTCTGGCCGGAGAGGTGGGGGCGTCGGAAGAAACGGTCATCGCGGCACCTTCGCGCAAAGGGGGGGCGGACCGGGCAGCGCGGCGCTGCACCGGTCACAGGACAGTAGGCTGGGGTCAGCCGCCGGTTACTTCAGGTGCTCGGGCACGGTCAGCCCGATTTCCTCGTAATAGCGGATCGCGCCGGGATGCAGCGGGCTGGTCGCGTATTGCAGCGTCAGCTCCGGCAGGTTCAGCCCCTTGACCGCCGGGAAGGCGGCGGCCTGTTCGTCCATGTTCTCCATCACCGCCTTGGTCAGGTCATAGGCGGTCTGGTCGTCAAGATCGGGCCGGGCCGAGACGCCGATCATGAAGCCCCACGCCTTGTAGGGGCCGGAATTCTCCATCTCGCCGCCGGGCATCTCCACGATGGAGAGTTCGGGCAGGGAGTCGCGGATCTGCGCCTCCTGCGCGTCGGTCATGCCCAGCACCTGCAGCGGGGTGAAGGCGGCGATGTCGGTGGTCAGCGCGTCAAAGCTGGTGCCGACAGCGCTTTTGACGAAGCCTTCGGACCGGTCGTCCTTGATGGCGTTCGCCTGCTCGCCATTGGTGCCGCGCACCCAGTCGGGGGTGACGCCGAGCAGCGCGAACACCTCTTCCGAGGTCGCCTCGGTCGAAGATCCGCGCATCCCGGGGCCGAATTTCTGCCCGTCGAGCCCGGAAAGGTCGGTGATGCCGGAATCGCGGCGCACCACGACATTCTGCGGCGCCAGCGAATAGGCCCAGAGCAGCTTTGACTCCACCGGCCTGCCGTCAAAGGATTTCACCCCGGAATAGGCCTGATAGAGCGTGGAGGTGGTGATCAGCCCGATGTCGAGCTGCCCGCGCGACATGCGCTTGAGGTTGTCGACCGTGGCGCCGGTCTCGACCACGGAGGCCTGATAGGTGTCGGGATAGGCCCCGTTCACGATCTGCGCCAGCGACGCGAAATAGGCGTAATGCGCGCTCTGCGAATTGGTGGCGCCAAAGGCAAGCCGGGTTTCGGCGGAGGCGGGCGTGGTCAGGGCAGCGGACAGCGACAGGATCGCCGTCGCCGCAAGGCAACGGAATTTCATGAATCTCCTCCCAAAGAATCCAGAGCCGCCGGTACGGCGGATGCGACAGGACAAGCCACAGATCGGCGGGGCGCTGCAACTCTTGCCTGATTTAGTGAAATTATTTCACTAGCCGCTGGCGCGTTCGCGCATTTCGCCGGGCAGGATGCGGATGTCCCCCACCTGCTCTGATCCGTCCGCCGCAAGGATGATGTCCACCGCCTGATCCAGCATCCGGCGCAGCGGCTGGCGCACCGTGGTCAGCCGGTAGGATTCCCATGCCGCCATGGGAATGTCGTCAAAACCCACCACCGCCAGATCCTCCGGCACCCGGACGCCGCTGATCCGCGCCGCATCCAGCACGGCGATGGCCATGATGTCATTGGCGCAGAACACCGCATCGGGCAGCGGGCGCAGCGTCAGCATCTGCTGCGCCGCGTCATAGGCCTGCCGGTAGCTGAAACCGCCGTCGAACTGATGCGCGATCAGCCGCCCCGCATCCTCCAGCCGGTCACGGAAGCCGCGCCGCCGTTCGATATGGGTCGAGGTGTCAAGCCGCCCGCCGACAAAGGCGATGCGCTGGCGCCCCTGCGCCAGAAACCGCGCCGCGATCATCTGCGCGCCGCCGTAATTGTCGCAGCAGACCGCCATCATCCGGCTGTCCGACTGCACCCGGTTCAGCAGAACCGCCGGCAGCCCGTTCTGCCGACAGGCCCGCGCCAGCCCGGAGGTCATGGTGGAACTGGCAAGGATCACGCCCTCGGTGCGGAAATCCAGCACCTGCCGGATGATCGTGTCCACATCCTCGGCAGAGGGCACCACATGCACGATGGCCTTCAGCCCGCGCGAGGGCAGCAGCCGGGTCAGCGCATCCACCGCGACCGGATAGAACGGGTTCTGCATCTCGCTGACCACCATGGCGATGGTGTTGCTGGCCTGCGTCGCCAGCACCTGATCGACCTTGCTGACATAGCCCAGATCCGCCGCCGCCGCGAAGATCGCCTTGCGCTTTTCCTCGGCAAGGGGCGCGGTGCCGCGATAGGCCCGCGACACGGCAGAGACCGACACACCGGCCCGCGCGGCCACGTCTTTTGCTGTGATCTTTTTCATGCCGCAACGATAGGAAGTTTTTCACGGCATGTGAAATTTTTTCACGCCTGCACGCCCCGGACTGGCGGGGCGTGGCTTTTTTGGCGGCACCCCTAGCGGTACAGCAGCACCGGCGCGCGCACCGTCTGGATCAGCGCGGTGGTGGTGGATCCGATGATCAGCGCGCGGATCCGGCTGTGGCCATAGGCGCCCATCACCAGCAGGTCGGCGCCCGCGTCGGTCATGACCTGCGCCAGCACCTCCTCGGGGGAGCCGGGCAGCACGCGGCCCTCTGCGGTCATCCCCGCCCCGGACAGCCGCTGCACCACCTGATCCACATCCTCCCGGATGCCCGCGTCTTCCTCGGCCACGCAGACCACGGTGACCGCAAGCCCCTTGAACACCGGGCTCGCCGCCATCCGGTCCACCGCGACCCGCGCGCTGGCGCTGCCGTCATAGGCCAGCAGCACCGACGTGATCGGGCGGAAATCGCGCGCGGCGACAAAGACCGGCACGCGGGTGCTGCGCACGATCCGTTCCAGATTGGACCCAAGATGGCCGGAGGCGAAATCCGCCCCCTCGCCGCGCTTGCCCAGCGTGATCGCGCGGATCTCGGGCTCCAGCGCGCGCACCGCCTCCAGCAGGTCGCCCCGGCGCAGCCGGGTGGTCACCCCGGCCACGCCATCGCGTTCCAGAATGGCCTTGGCATCCTCCAGAATGGCATGGCCGCGCGCCTGCGCCAGCCGCGCGCGGCTTTCGTCGAGCGTGGCCAGTTCCTGCAGCAGCGCCGAGCGGGCGCCAAGCCGCAGCGTGCCCGACAGGTCGCTGGGCGCCGCGCCCTCGCGCCGTCCCAGCACATGCAGCGCCTCGACCTCTGCCCCCAGCCGCCCTGCGATCCATGCGGTGTGATGGCAGACGCTTTCGGAATAGGCGGACCCGTCCAGCAATGTCAGTATCTTGTCCATGTCATCCTCCCTCAGTGGCCCATCAGCTTGTCCAGGGCGCCGGGCTTGTCATGGATGGCAAGCCGGTCAACCAGCGTTTCGGACGCCTCGTTCAGGCCGACCACCTGCACCTCTGCGCCGTCGCGGCGGAATTTCAGGATCACCATATCCAGCGCCTGAACCGAGCTGATGTCCCAGATATGGGCGCGGCTTACGTCGATCACCACCCGCTCCAGCGGCTCGCGCAGATCGAAGGCATCGGCAAAATCCTCTGCCGAGCCGTAGAACATCTGGCCCTCGACGCGATAGGTGCGCTGCCGTCCGTCCGGCGACAGATCCGACGTGACCCGGAACAGCTGCGCGATCTTGGCGGCAAAGAAGATGCCCGACAGCAGCACCCCCACCAGCACGCCGATGGCAAGGTTGTGGGTGTAGACCACGGTGACCACCGTGGCGATCATCACCACCGAGGACGAGCGCGGATGCGTGCGCAGCGCGGTGATCGAGGACCACGAGAAGGTGCCGATCGACACCATGATCATGATGGCGACCAGCGCGGGCATCGGGATGCGCGCCACCAGATCGCCCAAGCCCACCACGAGGATCAGCAGCACCGTGCCGGCGGTGAAGGCCGACAGCCGCCCGCGCCCGCCGGATTTCACGTTGATGATCGACTGCCCGATCATTGCGCAGCCCGCCATGCCGCCGATGAAGCCGGTGGCGGTGTTGGCGATGCCCTGCCCGATACATTCCTGATCGCGGCTGGATTTGGTGTCGGTCAGATCGTCGACGATGTTCTGAGTCATCAGGCTTTCCAACAGGCCCACCACGGCGACCGCGGCGGAATAGGGGAAGATGATGACCAGCGTCTCGAAATTCAGCGGGATGTCGGGGATCAGGAACACCGGCAGCGTGTCGGGCAGCACGCCCATGTCGCCCACGGTGCGCACGCCGTCCCAGCCCATGGCCAGCACCAGCACGGTCAGCACGATGATCGTGACCAGCGGCGAGGGCACCGCCTTGGTCAGGCGCGGGAACAGGTAAATGATGGCAAGCCCCAGCGCCACCAGCGCATAGGTCAGCCAGGTGACACCCTCGTTCGCGGGGTTCAGCTCTGGCAGCTGCGCCATGAAGATCAGGATGGCCAGCGCGTTCACGAAGCCGGTCATCACCGATTTCGACACATAGCGCATGAAGCGCCCGAGCTTCAGCAGCCCGGCGCCGATCTGCAAGAGCCCCGCCAGCACCGTGGCGGCCAGCAGGTATTCAAGCCCGTATTCGCGCACCAACGTGACCATCAGCACGGCGGTGGCGGCGGTGGCGGCAGAGATCATCCCCGGCCGCCCGCCGGTAAAGGCGATGAGCACGGCGATGGAGAAGGAGGCGTAAAGCCCCACCTTGGGATCCACCCCCGCGATGATGGAAAAGGCGATGGCCTCGGGAATCAGCGCCAGCGCCACGACAAGCCCCGCCAGCAGATCGCCGCGGATATTGCCGAACCATTGGTGCCGGTAGTCGGTCAATGAAATCATGTTCAGTCCAGGACCCGAGGCGCGGAAGGTCTTTGGCAAGACGGTCCGTCAAGGCCGGTCGGGTTTCGTCAAGATGTTGTCCGGCGGATCGGCGGCCGGAAGAGCCACCCGGATTTTCACCGGGTCCTTGCGCGAATGCCCCGCATAAACGGGATCTGGCCCATGGACACAAGCGCAAATGACCCAAGACCCGGCGCGCCGCGGGCGGGCTGTGGCTTTTTGGGCCATGGGTCTGCGGGGCACACGGAAAATTTGCGCGCCGCGAATTGCCGAGCCTCGCGCGCGCGCCTAAGTGGCGATGATGACATCTTCTCTCCTCCCTCTGGGCCCCGTGCTGTTTCTGGATGATGTGCGGGACGGCCTGCTGCATCTGGCCGCGCTTTTCGTCACCGATCCCGGCCAGACGCCGCCGCCGCTCGACACACCCGACGGGCCGCAGCCGGTGACGCGGCTTGCGGGTTACGATCAGGCCACCGTCTGGCGCGCGCGGTTCACCCTGCCCGCCGACCGGCCCTCCGCCTATGGCTGGGCGGGCGACCGCTATGAGGTGGCGGGGGATCTGACCGGCGACCTGCGGCTGGGATATGTCTCCTGCAATGGCGAGGAAACCGGCGATCTGCTGCGCGAAGGGTCCGAACGCAACGCCATGTGGGCCCGCCTGCGCGAAGAGCACCGCCGCCGCCCGCTGGCGCTGCTGCTGCATGGCGGCGATCAGGTCTATGCCGACGAGGTCACCCATGACCACCCGCTCAGCCATGACTGGCCCGACAGCCTGCCCGATGCGCCCTCGGCCTCGGCGCTGGCGGGGCTGCGCCAGCATCTGCGCGAACGCTTCCTGACCCGCTATCTGGCGGTGCTCGCCGCCCCCGAAGCGGCATGGCTGATGGCGCGGGTGCCCTCGCTCATGCAATGGGACGATCACGACATCTGCGATGGCTGGGGGTCCCTGCGCCGCTCGCGGCTGGGGTCGGGGGTGGGCCAGACGCTGTTTTCCGCCGCGCGCGAGGCGGCGCTGCTGTTCCAGCACGGCGCCTGCGACGGGGATCTGCCGCGCCGCTTTGCCGATCCCGCCGGGCATCATCTGGGCTGGACCGTCCGCGCGCCGGGGCTGCGACTGCTGGCGCCCGACCTGCGCTCCGAACGGACGCGGCGGCAGGTGATGGGGCCGGGCGGCTGGTCGCTGATGGAGGCCGAATCCCGCACCCCCCTGCCCGGCCACACGCTGCTGCTGTCCAGCGTGCCGCTCTTGGGGCCGCGCCTGTCGCTGCTGGAGGCGGTGATGGTCGCCGTGCCAAAGATGCAGAAATACGAGGATGACCTGCGCGACCAGTGGCAGAGCCGCGCACATCGCGACGAATGGCGCCGCATGCTGCAGATGGTGGCCGAGATGGCGCGCCAGCCCGGCCATGCGCTGACCGCCGTCTCGGGCGAGATCCATCTGGCGACGCGGGCGGTGATGGATTTGGGCGAGGGGCGCGGGCTGCAGCAGCTTGTCGCCTCCGGCATCGCACACCGGGCGCCGCCGCAGGGCTGGGCGCGGTTTCTGGGCACGCTCGCCAGCTTGGGCGAAGGGCCGCTGCCCGGCCATCCCATCCGCATCGGTCGCCTGCCCGGCCAGCGCGGGCGCTATGTGGCCGAACGCAACTACCTGCTGCTGGAACGGCAGGGGGCGGAGTGGCAGGCACGCTGGGATCTGGAAACCAGCGGCCTGACCGATCCTCTGGCGCTGTAGGGGGCGGGTCATCCCGGCCCTCCCAGCGGCAGGGTCGAAAGCCCGGGCAGCGCCAGCAGCAGCAGCAGGCGCAGCAGTTCCACCGCCAGAAACGGCAGCGTGCCGCGAAAGATCACCGGCGCGGGCACCTCGGGCGCCGTGGCCGCGATGACGAAGAGATTGAGCCCCACCGGCGGCGTGATCATGCCCAGTTCCACCGCCATCAGCATCAGCACGCCCAGCCACAGCCCCTGCTGGTCGGGGCTCAGACCGAAGTCGAGCGTCATCAGCATCGGCACCACCACCGGCACCGTCAGCAGCACCAGCGACAGGCTGTCCAGCACACAGCCCGCCGCCAGATAGGCCAGCAGCACCAGCCCCAGCACCGCCATCGGCGGCAGCCCGGCGGCACCGGCCCAGCCGGTCAGCGCCTGCGGCAGCTGCGACAGGGCCAGCATCACAGTGACCATGTCGGCGCCGAACAGGATCACGAAGATCATCGCGCTGGTGACGGCGGTCTCGAGCAGACTGTCGCGGAGCCCCGCCCAGCCCAGATCTCCGCTGCGGATCCCGGCCAGCGCGGTCAGCACGACGCCAAGGCAGGCGGCCTCTGCCGGGGTGAAAAGGCCGCCGTAAAGCCCGTCCAGCACCAGTGCAAAGATGCCAGCCGCGGGACAGATGGCGCGGAGGCTGCGCCAGCGGTCGGCGCTTGGGCAGGGCGGATGGCGCGGCGCGGCATCGGGCCAGATCCGCACGGTGACGGCGATGGCCAGCACGAATCCCGCCACGGCGAGCAGCCCGGGCAGCAGCGCCGCCAGAAACAGCGTGACGATGTTCTGTTCGGTCAGCAGCGCGTAAAGGATCAGCACCACCGAGGGCGGGATCAGGATGCCCAGCGTGCCCCCCGCCGCCAGCGTGCCGCAGGCCAGCCCCGCGCCATAGCCGTGGCGGCGCATTTCCGGCAGCGCCACCCGCGCCATGGTCGAGGCGGTGGCGACCGACGAGCCCGAGATCGCGCCAAAGAGCGCACAGCCCGCCACCGCCGCCATGGCAAGCCCGCCGCGCCAGTGCCCGATCCACGCGCGGCAGGCGGCGAACAGCGCCGCCGACAGCCCGCCGCGCGTGGCGAGATGGCCCATCAGCACAAAAAGCGGCACCATCGCCAGGTCATGCGACATGAAGCGCGCGGGCCATGCCGTGGCCAGATGCGCGGCGAGCGCCGCCGCGCTGGAGAAATGCGCATAGCCAAGCGCGCCGGTCCCAAGCATGGCAAGCCCCAGCGGCGCGCGCAGCGCCACCGCCAGCAGCAGCGCGGCCAGCAGCCAGAGGGCGACCATCCCTCTAGCCTCCCGGCGCGGGCGGGGGCTGCACCGCCTGCCAGAGCGCGATGGCGCCTGCCCCGGCGGCGCCAAGCAGCGCGGGC
Source organism: Salipiger marinus (assembly GCF_900100085.1). Taxonomy (GTDB): domain Bacteria; phylum Pseudomonadota; class Alphaproteobacteria; order Rhodobacterales; family Rhodobacteraceae; genus Salipiger; species Salipiger marinus. Next base: position 163,810 of record NZ_FNEJ01000012.1, on the reverse strand, counting down.
AGATGGCCCCACCAGAGCGGCAGCGCCAGCAGCATGCTGCGGCCGCCGGTCCCGCGCATCTCGGCCATGCCGCGCAGCATCACAAGCCAGAGCAGCGCCCAGATCGCCGCCGCCAGCCAGAGCCAGATCCGGTCCAGCGCGGCACTGGCGCGGGGCGGCGCCCCGGCGGTAAAGACGGTGATGACCACATGGCCGCGCCGCAGCTGGCAGAGCGGCAGCACCAGCCCGGCGGCACAGGCGCATCCCATCTCCACCAGTTCGTAATCGCCGCGCAGCCCGCCCTGCCCCAGCGCGCGCAGAACCACCGACAGCGTCACCGCCAGCGCCATGGCGCAAAGCACGGCCCCCGCCGCCAGCGCCGCGCCGCGCGCCAGCCGGTCGAGCCAGAGCCCCGCCCCGCCCATGGCCTCAGACCCCCGCCGCCAGCAGCGCCTCGGCCCGCGACAGAATGGCGGCACCGTCGAGCCCCGCCTCCTCCAGCACGCGGATCCAGTCGGCATGGACCGGCAGGGCGGCCTCGCGCCAGCGCGCCAGTTCGGCGGCGGGCAGCGGCGTGATGGTGTTGCCCTGCGCCAGCACCACCTGCCGCCCCGCCGTCTCGAACCGGTCGAAGCTGGCACCGATGCGGCGCGACAGATCCGGCCCGCTGAGCCCGTCCAGCACCGCGCGCAGTTCGGCGGGCAGGCTGTCATGGCGGCGCGCGTTCATCAGCAGCACGTTGCTGTTGCCGTAAAGCCCGCGCCCGCCCGGTTCGGGTTCGCTGCTGAACCGGGTCAGTTCCTGCAGGCGGAAGGCGGGCACAACTTCGTAGGGCAGGCAGCAGCCGTCGATCACCCCGGTGCTGAGCCCGGTCACCATCTCCGTCACCGGGAAAAACACCGGCTCCGCCCCCAGCCGCGCCAGCAGATCGCCCATGCTGGCGCTGGGGCTGCGGAGTTTCAGGCCGCGCAGGTCGGCGGCCCCGGCCACGGGCGCGTCGCGCAGATGCAGCTTGCCCCCGGCATGGACCCAGAAAGCCAGCGGGCGCGTGCCCGCAAAGTCCTGCCCGCCAAATTCCGTCATCAGCCGGTGCAGCGCGACCGAGGTCTGTTCGGCGCTGGTCACCATGAAGGGCAGGCCCATGGTTTCGGCCACCGGAAAGCGGCGCGGCGTATAGGCGGGCATCGCCCAGACCAGATCGGCGATGCCGCTGCGCGCCTGATCGGCCAGCTGCGGCGGCCTGCCGCCAAGCTGCATGGCGGGAAAGATCTGCAGATCAAGCCCGCCCTCCGACGCCTCCGCCAGCGCCGCAGCCCAGGGTTCGAACACGGCGGTCTGCATCGGCGCCATGGGCGGCAGGAAATGATGCAGGCGCAGCGTGATCCGGGTGCGGCCCGCCCGCGCCGGGGCGGCAAGCGTGGCGCCCAGACCCGCCAGCACCGCGCGCCGCCCGAGGCGCGGCGGGGTCAGCGGCGGAGCGGGCGGGTGTTTGTGCGGGCGGGCATCAGACGGGCGCAAGGCAGGCCTCCTCGATCAAGGCGGATCACTGCCCCCTTGTCACATGCCGGTCCTTGCGAAACTCCTAATCCCCGAGGCTCTCAGATCTGCTGCCCGCGCAGGCGGCGGGTCGAGACCAGATCGAACAGACCATAAAGCGCCACCACCGCAAAACAGGCCGCAGGCACCAGAAAGGCGGGGGCGGGGCCGAAGGCGTCCAGCGCCGCGCCATGCACCATGGGCAGCACGGCGCCCCCGGCGATGGCCATGACCAGCCCCGCCGCGCCGAACTTGGTATCCTCGCCCAGACCTTCCAGTGCGATGCCGTAGATGGTGGGAAACATCAGCGACAGGCAGGCCGACAGCGCCACCACCGCCCAGACCCCGGCCATGCCGGGGCTGAGGGCGGCAAAGCTGGCCAGCGCCACGCCCAGTCCCGCCATCCCGGTCAGCAGCAGCGACGGGCGCAGCACCCCCATCAGCCCGACCATGGCGAAGCGCGACAGCAGGAAGACGACAAGGCTTGCCTGCAGATACCAGCCCGCCTGCGCCTCGGTGCCGCCAAGGGCTCCGATCACGTAATGCAGGGTGAAGGTCCATGTGCAGGTCTGCGCCGCGACATTGAAGAACTGCGCCACCACGCCAAAAGCGTAGTGCCGGTTGCGCAGCAGCCGCCGCAGCGTGGCGCCAAAGGCGATGCGGCCCGCCGTGGCGGGGGTGGTTTCGGCCCGGGCGGGCATCGGGCAAAAGGCGATCAGCAGCCAGATCACCAGCAGCACGACGGCAAAGCCCACATAGGGGCCCATCACCGCCGCAAGCTCGGCCTGACGGATCGTGTCCAGCGCGTCGGGGGTCATGGCGGCGCGCTGCGCCTCGGTCGCGGGGTTGAGGTTGGGCAGGATCAGGCTTGCCGACAGCAGCACGCCGATATTGGTGCCCACCGGGTTGAAGGCCTGCGCGAAATTGAGCCGCCGCGTGGCGTTATGTTCGGGCCCCATGGCGATGACAAAGGGATTGGCGGAGGTTTCAAGGATCGACAGCCCGCCCGCCAGACAGAAGAGCGCGAGCAGGAAGAAGCCATAGGTCATGGCAAGGCTCGCCGGGTAGAACAGGAAGGCGCCCAGCACCGCCAGCCCCAGCCCGGTCAGCACCCCGGTCTTGTAGCTGAAGCGCCGGGTGATGAAGGCGGCGGGCAGCGCCAGCAGGAAATAGGCACCGTAATAGGCGAACTGCACCAGCGAGGCCTGCAGCGTCGACATCGAAAAGATGCGCGAAAACACCTGCACCAGCGGGTCGGTCATGTTGGCCGCGACCCCCCAAGCGGCGAAACACAGCACCAGCAGCGCAAAGGGCAGGCCCATGCCCTGATCCACGAACCGGCTGATGAGTCTGCGCATCCCACCCCTCCTTTGGCACATCCGGGGCGGGCCTTAGACCATCCTTGGACAAAGCTCCATAAGCGCGGGGGGAATTTCTAAAAGAAAGTGATTAATTGTCGCGCCCCGCCCCGAAAGGCGGCCACATGCGGGAAAAGATGCCGTCGCGGCGGATCAGCCCGTGATAGGCCGCAGCGCCCATATGCATCAGCACCAGCCCCGCCAGCGCAAAACCCGCCAGCGCGTGCAGCGATTTGGCCAGATCGGCCAGCGGTTCAGAGCGTGGCACCAGCGGCGGCAGGCCAAGCGCATCCAGCGTCTCGATGGGAAAGCCGCCCGCACGCACCCGGATGTAGCCCAGCACCGGCAGCGCGATCAGCGCGGCATAGATCGCCCAATGCGTGAGGCCTGCGATGCGCGCCTGCGCGGGCGGCAGCGTGGCCGGCAGCGGCGGCGGCGGGTTGCGCCAGCGCCAGACCAGCCGCAGCGCCACCAACCCCAGCAGCAGCACGCCGGTATTCTTGTGGAACAGGAACAGCGCGTCCTGCAGCGGGCGCGCGATCCCCTGCTGCACCATCACCAGCCCGGCGGGGATCATGGCCAGCACCAGCACCGCCATGATCCAGTGCAGCAGGCGGGCGGGCAGGCGGTAGCGCATCATGGCGGGTCCCCGATCTCTGGCACAATCCCCGCCATGCTAGCACGAAACCGTGAGCCGGCAAACGCGGCGTGAGGCCCACTTGACTGCGCCTGACGCGCGCTAGACCATAGCGAATGGTTCTGATTGTTCCCGAGCCGCCCCGAGGGGCGCGCCGCTGGTTTCCCCGGCCCCGGTCTCTGGGCCCCGTGATCCGATTTGCGCTGGCAGCCGCTGCCGGTGCCCTTGGCGTGGCCGCGCTGGCGGCGGCGCTGTTTGATGGCGGCACGCTGGTGGCGCTGGCCCTGCATGGCGCGGGGGCGGCGCTGGCCGCCTTGGGTCTGGCGCGCAGCCATCCCCATTCCGCGCTGGGACTTGCCAATCTGGTGACGCTGCTGCGGATGATGCTGGTGGCGGTGCTGGCCGCCCCCCTGGTGCCCGGCGGCAGTGCTGCGGGCTGGGTCGTGGTGGGCTTGGCCGCCGTGGCGCTGGCGCTGGACGGGGTGGATGGCTGGCTGGCGCGGCGGCAGGGGCTGGCCTCCGGCTTTGGCGCGCGCTTCGACATGGAGGTGGATTCGGCGCTGGCGCTGGTGCTGGCAGCCCTTGCTTGGGCGGAGGGCACGGTGGGGCCGGTGGTGCTGCTGCTTGGCCTGCCGCGCTATGTCTTTGTGGCGGCCAGCCGGGGGCTGCCATGGCTCGACGGCCCGCTGCCCGACCGCCGCTCGCGCAAGCTGGTCTGCGTGGTGCAGATCGCCACGCTGATCGCGCTGCACCTGCCCGGCCTGCCCGCCGCCATGGCGCCGCCGCTGGTGCTGGCGGTGACGGCGGCGCTGCTGTGGTCCTTTGGCCGGGACGTGCTGTGGCTGTGGCGCGCGCGCGGATGATGCTGGCGCTGCGTCTGGCTCTGGCGGCGCTGGTGCTGCATCTGGTGCTGGTGCTGCCCAGCCATCCCGGCGCGCTGACGCCGGGGGCGCTGCTGCTGCTGCCGCTGGAACTGCCGCTGCTGCTGGCCCTGCTGGTGGCGGGGCGGGGCGCGCGCTGGCTGCGCGGGCTGATCGTCGCGGTGCTGATGCTGAGCGTGGCGCTGCGGCTGGCGGATCTGGCCATGGTCACGGCCTTTGCCCGGCCCTTCAACCCGGTGGGCGACCTGCCGCTGGCCGCCGCCGCGCTGAACCTTGCCCAAGGCAGTCTGGGCATGCCGATGACCGTGCTCGCGGTGCTGGCGGCTCTGGGCGCGCTGATCGTGCTGGCGGTGCTGCTGTGGCGGGCCACCGGGGTCTGGGGCCGGCTGCGCCCCCGGCCCCGCCTGCTGCCCGTGGCGCTGACGGCCGCGCTGGCGCTGCTGGTCGTGGCCCAGACCGGCGCCGCCATGGGCCGCTGGCGCCTGCCCGCGGATCCGCCCGGCACCGCCTTTGCCACCCGCCATCTGACCGAACGGCTGGTGCTGGTGGACCGCACGCTGCAGGATCTGCGCGAATTCCGCGCCGCCGCCGCCCGCGATCCGTTTGCCGGGGCGCCGGATTTGCTGCAGGCGCTGGACCGCGACCTGCTGGTGGTCTTCATCGAAAGTTATGGCCGCGCCAGCCTTGATGGCCCGCTTTACGCCGACACCACCCGCGCCACGCTGCAGGGCGCGCAGACCCGGCTGGCGGATTTGGGGCTGGCCATGGCCTCGGGCTGGCTCGCCTCGCCCACGCAGGGCGGGCAAAGCTGGCTGGCCCATGCCACCTTCGCCAACGGGCTCTGGGTCAATGACCAGAGCCGCTATGCCGCCGTGCTGGCCAGCGGGCGGCAGACGCTGTTTCACCATGCGGGCCGGTCGGGATTTCCCACGGCGGCGGTGATGCCGCAGATCACGCTGGACTGGCCGGAAAGCGCGGTGATGGGCTTTGACACCATCCTTGCCGCGCAGGATCTGGGCTATCGCGGCGCGCCGTTCAACTGGGTGACCATGCCCGACCAGTATACGCTGAGCGCGATGGACCGGCTGCTGCTGGATCCGTCCCGCGACCGGCCTGCGGTGGTGCAGGTGGCGCTGGTGTCGTCGCACGCGCCATGGGTGCCGGTGCCCGACCCCCTGCCCTGGGAGGAGGTGGGCGATGGCAGCCTGTTCACCCCGATGGCGCTGGCGGGCGATCCGCCCGAGGTGGTCTGGCGCGATCATGACCGGGTGCGCGAGCAGTATCGCAAGGCCGTGGCCTACAGCCTGCGCACCGTGCTGGACTATGCCGCGCGCCATGCCGGGGATGCGCCGCTGATGATCGTGCTGGGCGATCATCAGGCGGCGGGATTTGTCGCGCAGGACAGCCGCCCCGACGTGCCGGTGCATGTGATCGGCCCGCCCGATCTGGTGGCGCGGCTGGCGGCGCAGGGCCTGACGCAGGGGCTGATCCCCGCCGCCGACGCGCCGGTGCGGCCCATGGACCAGATGCGCGACCTGATCCTGTCCAGCCTGACGGATCCCGCCCCATGAGCCGGGCCACGCTGATCCGGCTGGCGCAGGCCGCCGTGGCCTGCGCGCTGCTGGTCCTGCTGTGGCGGGTGGCGGACGGGGCGCAGGCGCTTGACCTGCTGCGCAGCGCCGATCCGCTCTGGCTCGGGGCGGCGCTGCTGGCGCTGGCGGCGCAGACCGTGCTGTCGGCGCTGCGCTGGCGGCTGACGGCGGCGCGGCTGGGGCTGCAGATGGGGGCCGGACGGGCGGTGGCGGAATATTACCTGGCCCAGCTCGTCAATCAGGCGCTGCCCGGCGGGGTGCTGGGCGATGCGGGCCGGGCGCTGCGGGCGCGCGGCAGCGCGGGGCTGCTGGTCTCGGGTCAGGCGGTGGTGATCGAACGGCTGGCCGGACAGGCGGCGCTGCTGGCGGCACTGGCGCTGGGGCTGGCGCTCGGCGGGCGGATGCTGCCGCCCGGGCTGCTGCTGCCGGTGCTCATGGTGCTGGGCATCGCCGCGCTGCTGCCGCTGGCGCTGTGGGCGGCGCGCGCCCTGCCCGGTGCCCTGGGCCGCGCCGCGCGCGGTTTTGCCGGGGCCTGCGCCCGTGCCCTGCTGGGCCGCGACACCCTGCCCCGCCAGCTTGGCCTCAGCCTTGGCACCGTGGCCTGCAACCTTGCCGCCTTTGCCTTCTGCGCGCGGGCCACCGGCACAGCCCTGCCGCTGGCGGCCATTCTGGCGCTGGTGCCGCTGATCCTGCTGACCATGGTGCTGCCGCTGACCATCGGCGGCTGGGGCCTGCGCGAAGGGGCGGCGGCGGCGCTGTTTCCGCTGGCGGGCGCCAGCGCCGCCGCCGGGCTTGCGACCAGCATCGCCTTCGGGCTGATGCTGCTGGTGTCGGTGCTGCCGGGTCTGGTGGCGCTCTGGCCCGTCCCCCGCGCCCGCGCCGACCCGCGACCCTGATGCCATCTTGCCAAACCCGTTCCCCGGCTTAGCCTAAAGACACCCCTCAGGAGGATCCGATGACCCGCCCCGCCCCCTTCAGCCGCCGCCGTTTCCTTGGCACCGCCACCGCCGGGCTGGCCCTGCCCGCCCTGCCCCGCCTTGCCCGCGCGCAGTCCAGCGCCGCGCTGCAGCTGTCATGGCAGCATTCCGTGCAGTTCGCGGGCAGCTATATCGCGCAGGATCGCGGTTTCTGGTCCGAACAGGATCTGGAGGTGACGCTGCTCCCGGGCGGTCCGAACGCGCCGGTGGAGCCGCCGGTGGTGTCGGGCACGGCGCTGATCGGCATTTCCGCCGCCGATTACACCGCCGCCGCCGTGGAACAGGGCGCGCCCTTCCGCATCCTTGGCGTGGCGATGCAGAAAAACCCCTTTGTCATCGCCTCGCTGCCCGACAATCCCGTGGCGCAGCCTGCCGACCTGATGGGCAAGCGCATCGGCATGGCGCTGGCCAATACCCCGGTGCTGCAGGCGCTCTGCACGCTCAACGATGTGGATATCGACCGGATCGAGGTGGTGCCGACCCAGTATTCCGCCCAGCCCCTGCTGGCGGGCGAGGTGGACTGCCTGCTGTGCTGGGAAACCGATCTGCCCGTGGCCATGGCCATGCAGGGGATCGCGGCGCAGACCATGCTGATGGCCGATCACGGCTATGCGCTGCATTCGCAGACCTATATCGCGACGCTCGACAGCCTTGCCAACCGCCGGGCCGAGCTGGTGGCGCTGCTGCGCGGCGAGCTGCGCGGCTGGGAGGCCTACCGTCAGGACACCGCTGCCGCCGCCGCCCTGACGCTGCAGATGTACCCCGATGCCGGGCTTGATCTGCCAACGCAGGAACTGCAGGCCGAACGGCAGGTGCCGCTGATGTTCTCCGAAAGCACGGACGAACATGGCTTCGGCTGGTGGTCCGACGCGGCGGTGGAGGACAATATCGCAACCCTTGCGCTTCTGGGCCGGACGGTGACGCCGGATCTGTGGGACCGCTCCATCCTTGAAGAGGTCCATGGCAGCTGAGCGCACAGACCCGCCCGCGGTGATCTGCCGCGCCGTGGCCAAGACCTTTGCCGGGGGCACCGAGGCGGTGCGCCCGCTCGACCTGCGGCTGGAGCCGGGGCAGACCACAGCACTGGTGGGGCCGTCGGGCTGCGGCAAGTCCACACTTCTGCGGATGATCGCGGGGCTGGAGCCGCCCACCAGCGGCAGCATCGAGATCGGCGGCGCGCCCCCTGCCGAAACCCTGCGCCGCGCCGATCTGTCGGTGGCGTTTCAGGATCCCTCGCTGCTGCCATGGCGCAGCGTGCGCGGCAATATCGCGCTGGCGCTGAGCCTTGCGCGCCGCCCCGCCGATGCCCGCGCCATTGACGAGCTGATAGCACTGGTGGGGCTGGAGGGCTTCGGCGACACCCGGCCCGCGCAGCTGTCGGGGGGGATGCGCCAGCGCGCCGCCATCGCCCGGGCGCTGGTCACCGAACCGCGGCTGCTGCTGCTGGACGAGCCGTTCGGGGCGGTGGATGAACTGACCCGGCAGCAGCTGGCGCAGGATCTGCCCCGGCTCTGGGAGGCGCGCGGCACCACCACCGTGCTGGTCACCCATTCCGTGACCGAGGCGGTGATGCTGTCGGACCGCATTCTTGTGCTGTCGCCGCGCCCCGCCGCCATTGTCGCCGACATCGCCATCGACCTGCCGCGCCCGCGTGCCCCCGGCGATGCCCGCACCGATGCCTTCGCCGCGCTGACCGACGCGGTGCACGAAGCGCTGTCGCAGGGCATGGCGCGGGCAGAGCCGCCCTTGGCCGCGCAATGACCACGCTTGCCCTGCCCGCCCCCGGCCCGCGCCTGCGCGGGCTGGTGCTGACCCTGCTGGCGCTGGCGGGGTGGGAACTGGCGGCGCGGGCGCTGACCGGTGCCTTCGTGCTGGCAGCCCCCTCGCAGGTGCTGGGCTGGCTCGCCGCCAATCCAGGCCTGATGGCACGGGCGCTGCGCGAGACGCTGACCAATGCGGCGGCAGGCTTCGTGCTGGGCAATCTGGCGGCCTTGGCGCTGGCGGCGCTGGCGCTGCTCTGGCCGCGCGCGCAGGCGCTGGTGACCGGCGTGGCGCTGGTGGTGTTCTGCCTGCCGCTGGTGGCGACCGGGCCGATCCTGCGGGTGATTTTTGGCCCCGGTGCCGGGCCGCAGATCGTGCTGGCGGCCCTGGCCGTCTATTACACCACGCTGATCCCGCTGCTGGTCGGGCTGCGCGCGGCCCCTGCGAGCTGGTTCGATCTGGTGCACAGCTACGGGCGCGGGCGCTGGTCGGCGCTGGTGCATGTGCGGGCGCGCGCGGCGCTGCCCTATCTGGTGGCGGGGCTGCAGATCGCCGCGCCTGCGGCCTTTCTGGGCGCCATAGTGGGCGAATTCACCGGGGCAGAGCGGGGCATGGGCGTGCTGACCATCCGCGCGCTGCGCGGGCTCGACGTGCCGATGACTTGGGCGCTGGCCACCGTCGCCACCGCCGTGGCGATGCTGGCCTATGTGGCGCTTGGCGCGCTGGCCCGACGGCTTGCCCCCGACGCGCCGCCGCTCCTGCTGAGCCCGCCGCCCGCCCCGGCCCGGCGGCAGGGGCTGCGGGCGGCGGCGCTGGTCTGTGCCGCCACGCTGGCGCTGTGGTGGGGGGCGATCGCCGCGTTCGACCTCAACCCGTTCTTCGCCAAAAGCCCCACCGATGTCGCCGCCGCCCTGCTCACCGATGCCGATGCGGGCGCCACCCGGGCCAAGCTGGGCGTGGCGCTGGCGGAAACCGCCGCTTTCCTGCTGCCAGGTTATCTGGCGGGGCTGGCGGCGGGGGCGGGGCTGGCCATGGCGCTGGTGCTGGCGCCGCAGGTGGCAGGCCCGGTGATGAGCGCCGCCATCGCGCTGCGCTCGGTCCCCATCGTCACCACCGCGCCGCTGATCGTGCTGGCGCTGGGGCGGGGGGCGGCGGGCACCGTGACGCTGGTGGCGGTGATGGTGTTCTTTCCCACACTGGTCGCCTGCCTGCACGGGCTGCGTCAGACCCCGGGACAGGTGATGGACGTGATGGACAGCTTCGCCGCCACCCGGCTGACCCGGCTCCTCCGGGTGCGCATCCCTGCCATGCTGCCCGCGTTTTTCGCCGCCGCGCGCATGGCGGTGCCCGCCGCCGTGCTGGCGGTGACGGTGGTGGAATGGCTCGCCACCGGGCGCGGGCTTGGCAGCCTCATGGCGCTCTCCGCCTCGCTGTCGGATTACGACCTGCTCTGGAGCGCGGTGGTGCTGACCACCACGCTCTCCGCCCTCTGCCATGCCGCCGTCGCCCGCATTGAGGCCCGCGTGCTGCGCCGCTATGCCCCGGAACAGCTGACATGACCCTGCGCCCCGCCACCTTTGCCATCCCCGGCGACATCACCAAGCTGACGGGGGGCTATATCTATGAACGCCGCCTGCTCGAAGGGCTGCAGGCGCAGGGGCGCGACATGGCCCACCTGCCCTTGGGCGCCACATTCCCCGCCCCCAGCGATCCCGACATGGCAGAGGCTGTGGCGCGGCTGGCGGCTTTGCCGCCCGACCGCGTTCTGATCCTCGACGGGCTGATCTATGGCTCCATCGCGACCGAAGGGCTGGCCCGGGTCCAGAGCCCGATCGTGGCGATGATCCATCATCCGCTCGCGCATGAAACCGGGCTTGATCCCGCCCGGGCCGCGCATCTCTTCCGCACCGAACGCGACAATCTGGCGCTCGCCGCACATGTGCTGGTGCCAAGCCCGCACACCGCCGCCCTGCTTGCCTCCGACTATGGCGTGCCGCCTGACCGCATCACCATCGTGCGCCCCGGCACCGACCGTCCCACGCTGGCCCCCTGCCCCGCCGACCCGCCGCTGATCCTTTCGGTGGGCATCCAGCATGCGCGCAAAGGGCATGACATCCTGCTGCGCGCGCTGGCCGAGGTGACCGATCTGGTCTGGCAGGCGGTGATCGTGGGCAGCCCCCATGACCCCGCTTTCGCCGCCGATCTGGCACGGCTGCACCGGAGGCTGGACCTTGGCGCCCGCGTCACGCTGGCGGGGCGGGTCAGCGCCGGGGATCTGGCGCAGCACTACAGCCGCGCGCAGATCTTTGCGCTCGCCACCCGCTACGAAGGTTATGGCATCGTCTTTGACGAGGCGCTGGCCCATGGCCTGCCCATCGTCACCTGTGCCACCGGCGCCGTGCCCGATACCGTCCCGGCAGAGGCCGGGCTGCTGGTGCCGCCCGAGGACGCGCCCGCCTTCGCCCGCGCGCTGCGCGACATGCTGCAGGACAGCGCCCTGCTTCAGGCCAAGGCCGGTGCCGCCCTGCGCGCAGGGGAGGCCCTGCCCGGCTGGCAGGACACGGCGCGGCGGGCCGGTCAGGTGCTGGACGCGCTGCCGTAACCGCGCCTAATGCGGCACGCTCGACGATCCGATATCGCCGATAGCCAGCACCGGGGCGGCATCCAGATCGCGCGCGTCGAGCATCCCCGCCACACGCTCCAGAGCGGCGACCAGCATCATCTGCTCCCAGCCCTCCAGCGCCTCGAAGGCTTTGACATAGCGCTGCTGCAGCGCGTCGGGGGCTTCGGCCACGGCGGCGCGTCCGCGCGCGGTGATGTTCACATTGGTCTGGCGCCGGTCCACGTCGGACCGTTCGCGCGCCACATGGCCACGTGCCACCAGCTTGTCCACCAGCGCCGTGACGGTGGCCTGACTGACCCCCATCTGCTTGGACAGCTCCTTGGGCGTGGCGGTGCCGCCCTTGCCGGACACGATCTGCAGCACGCGCAGCTGCGCGGGCGTCAGGCCGGCGGCACTGGCGAGGTCTCGGGTATATAGCTCTGTCGACCGCAGGATGCGGCGCAGCGCTATAAGGCTTTGGTCGGTACGGTCCATGATCCCTCCGGGAAGTGTCACAGGATCGCACAGAAGGGGGAAATGCTTCAACATGCGAAACATGTAGGGATTTTATTTCGTCTTGCTAATGATTTTTTTCGGAACCCGCGCCAAAAGGCGCTTATAGCGTGCTCTAACCGCCTTGAACCATGGTGCTTTTGCGGGGTGCCGCTCCAATTTTGGGCAGTCCAGAGAGGGGGTTGCTTTTTTCGTGGGTCCACTTACTTTGATAGACGAACGAAACAGCCCCGCGAGGACTTCATGCCCAAGGACGTTAACCAGAGCGAAACCCGCACCCCTCTCCTGCGCAAGCCGGAGTCGACCGATGGTGCTGCGATCTGGGAACTGATCAAGGACTGCAAGCCGCTCGACGAGAATTCGATGTATTGCAACCTGATTCAGGCCGACCATTTCGCGGATACCTGCGTGCTGGCGGAACTGAACGGCGAGGTTGTGGGCTGGATCTCCGGCCACATGATCCCTGGCGAGAACGCGCTTTTTGTCTGGCAGGTTGCTGTCAGTGCCAAGGCGCGTGGCCTGGGTCTGGGCAAGACCATGCTGTTTGAACTGCTCAACCGCAAGGAAACCGATGGCGCTGTCGCGATCAAGACCACGATCACGCGCGACAATGACGCCTCGTGGGGCCTGTTCCGCAGCTTTGCCCGTGCCGTTGGCGGCGAGCTGAGCGACGCGCCGCATTTTGAAAAGTCTGCCCATTTCGACGGGCAGCACGATACCGAACACATGGTGACCATCGCCCTGCCCCGGGCAGAGCTTCGCTCTGCTGCCTGATCGGGCGGCGACCGTCACCTTATTCCCCAATTCCCGAAAGGACATCTCATGGCCAAGGACATGACACCCGAGATCTATGCGCGCCGCGAAAGCGAAGCGCGCAGCTACTGCCGCAGCTTCCCCGTGACTTTCACCAAGGCGCAGGGGTCGGTGATGACCGACAGCACCGGGCGCGAGTATCTGGACTTTCTGGCGGGCTGCTCCTCGCTGAACTACGGCCACAATGACCCGGACATGAAGGCCGCGCTGATCGAGCATATCAGCAATGACGGCATCTCCCATGGTCTGGACATGCACACCGATGCCAAGGCCGCCTTTCTGGAGGCCTTCGAGGAGATCGTGCTGCGTCCGCGCAACATGGACCACAAGGTGATGATGGTCGGCCCCACCGGCACCAACGCCGTCGAGGCGGCGATGAAGCTCGCCCGCAAGGTGACGGGGCGCACCAATATCGTGGCCTTCACCAACGGCTTTCACGGCATGACCGTGGGCGCGCTGGCCGCCACCGGCAATTCCGGCAAGCGCGGTGGCGCGGGCCTGCCGCTGGCCGGGGTCACCCACCTGCCCTATGAGGGCGCCTTTGGTCCCGATGTGGACACGCTGGCGCAGATCGAGATGATGCTCGACAACCCGTCTTCGGGTCTTGATGCGCCTGCCGCCTTCCTCGTGGAGCCGGTGCAGGGCGAGGGCGGGCTCAACGCCGCCTCCGCCGACTGGCTGCGCGGCATCGCCAAGCTCGCCAAGAAGCATGGCGCGCTGCTGATCGCCGATGACATTCAGGCGGGTCTGGGCCGCACCGGCACCTTCTTCTCCTTCGAGGAGATGGGGTTCCAGCCGGACATGATTCCGCTGGCCAAGTCGCTGTCCGGCATGGGCCTGCCCTTTGCCGCGCTGCTGCTGAAGCCGGAACTGGACGTGTGGAAGCCCGCCGAACACAACGGCACCTTCCGCGGCAACACCCATGCCTTTGTCACCGCCCGCGTGGCGCTGGAAAAATTCTGGAAGGACGACACTTTCCAGAAGGATCTGGCCACCAAGGCCCAGCTGATCGAAGAAGAACTGACCCGCATCGCCGAGATGGTGCCGGGCGCCAGGCTCAAGGGCCGTGGCCTGATGCGCGGCGTCGATGTGGGCTCGGGCGAGCTGGCGGGCGCGATCTGCGCCAAGGCCTTTGAACTGGGGCTGATCATCGAAACCTCGGGCGCGGATGACGAGGTGGTCAAGGTGCTGGCGCCGCTGACCACGACCCATGCCCAATTCCGTCAGGGCTTTGCGATGCTGCGCGAAGCGACCGAAGCCTGCCTGACCAAAAACACCAAGATTGCTGCGGAGTAACCCATTATGATCGTGCGTGATTTCAACGAACTGAAGACCACCGACCGGGCCGTTTCGGATGCCCGCTGGACATCCACCCGGATGCTGCTGGCCGATGACGGAATGGGATTCTCCTTCCACATCACCGAACTGGAGGCCGGGTCGGAACACACGTTCCACTACAAGCACCATTTCGAAAGCGTCTACTGCATGGCGGGCGCGGGCTCCATCACGGATCTGGCGACCGGGGAAACCCACCAGATCAAGCCCGGCGTCATGTATGCGCTGAACCTGAACGACAAGCACACGCTGCGCGCCACTGAAAAGCTGGTGATGGCGTGCTGCTTCAACCCGCCGGTGACGGGCACGGAGGTCCATCGTGAGGACGGATCCTATGCCCCGGCGGAGACAGCCTGAGAGGTCCAGATGACCCAGACCCCGCAAAATCACACCGTCGAGAAAATCGGCGGCACCTCGATGTCCCGCGTCAACGAACTGCGCGACACCCTGCTCATCGGCGACCGCGAAGGCGCGGCGCTTTATAACCGCGTGTTCGTGGTCTCCGCCTTTGGCGGGATCACCGACCTGCTGCTGGAGCACAAGAAATCCGGCGAGCCGGGCGTCTATGCCAGCTTCGCCGAGCAGGACAGCGGCCATGGCTGGCAGGATGCGCTGACCCGCGCCGCCGAGGCGATGATCGCGGCGCATGAATCGGTGCTGGATCATCCCGGCGATGTCGAACAGGCGACGGATTTTGTCCGCTCGCGCATCGACGGCGCCCGCAACTGCCTGATCGACCTGCAGCGGCTCTGCACCTATGGCCATTTCCGGCTGGCAGAGCACATGCTGCAGGTGCGCGAGCTGCTCTCCGGCATCGGCGAGGCGCATTCCGCCTTTACCACCATGCTGATGCTGCGCCGCGCCGGTGTGAATGCGCGGCTGGTCGATCTGTCCGGCTGGCGCGACGAGGGCGACGTGACGCTGGATGACCGCATCCGGGGCGCCATGTCGGGCATCGATCCCGCCACGGAAATGCCCATCGTGACCGGCTACGCGCAATGCGCCGAAGGTCTGATGCGCGAGTTTGACCGCGGCTATTCCGAGGTGACGTTTTCCAAGCTGGCGGCGCTGACCGGCGCGCGCGAGGCGATCATCCACAAGGAATTCCACCTGTCCTCCGCCGATCCGCGGCTGGTGGGGCCGGAGGCGGTGCGCAAGCTGGGCCGGACCAATTACGACGTGGCCGACCAACTGTCGAACATGGGGATGGAGGCGATCCACCCCAAGGCCGCCAAGACGCTGCGTCAGGCGCAGGTGCCGCTGCGCGTCACCAACGCGTTCGAGCCTGCCGATCCCGGCACGCTGATCGATGACTGCCCGGCGGAAACCCCGGCGGTGGAGATCGTCACCGGGCTCGACATCATCGCGCTGGAAGCGTTCGAACAGGATATGGTGGGGGTCAAAGGCTATGACGCCGCCATTCTGGACGCGCTGACCCGGCATGACGTGCGCATCGTGTCCAAGGTGTCCAACGCCAACACGATCACGCATTACGTCGACACCTCGCTGAAATCGCTGCGCCGGGTGGAAAAGGATCTGGCCGCGATCTACCCCTCGGCCGAGATCCGGCACCGCACGCTGTCGATCGCCTCGGTGATCGGGCGCGACCTGAGCGGGCTTGCGGTGCTGCAGACCGGGCTTTGTGCCATCGCGGATGCCGGGCTGGAAGCGATCGGCGCCACGCAGGGGCCGCGCAATGTCGACGTGCAGTTCATCGTCGACCGCGACAAGCTGAAGCCGATCATCAAGGCGCTGCATGGCGCCTTCGTGGAGCAGGATCGCGAGGGTCTGTCGCGCGCCGCGTGACAGACCAAGGCTTTGCGACCTTACCGACCGGAAGGACCGGGGCCAGCGCTGGCCCCGGTCCTTTTTGCATGGGCCGTCAGGCGGCGGCGCGCAGCACGGGATCGGTCACCTGGCTGTCCATGTCGAGCGGTCGCAGCGGCGTAAGCCCCCTGCCCTGCAGCGCGCCGTGATAGGCCCGCACCGCCTCTGCCGAGGGGACGGCGCCATCGGCCACGGCGCGCAGCAGGCTCACCAGCGCGCGCGGATCCTCTGCCTGCGCGATCCTGCGCCCCAGAAGCGCCAGCCGCCCGCCAAAGCGTTCCGTCTGCGCCACCAGTTCCAGCGCGTCGCGGGTCGTGCCCGCCGCCCCGCCCTGCACCCCCAGCACCAGAGAGGGGTCGAAGCTGGCCAGTTCCTCCAGTGCGGCGGGGCCGTTATAGGTCAGGCGCAGGAATTCCGGACGCTCGCGCGAGGTGAGCCCGGCCAGCGCCCGGATCACCGCGTCATTGACGAAGCCCGCCACCTGATCGGGCGCGAGCCCGCTGGCCGGGCCGGGATTGCCCACCTCCAGCGCGTGGCGGAAGCGGCGACGCCGCGCATCCTCGCGGAACTCGGCATAGTGGCGCAGCGCCAGCAGATCGGCATCGCGGTCATTGCTGAAGCTCAGCCCATAAAGCCCAAGATCGCATCCCAGCCGCCGCGCCTCTGACAGGCTGGAACTGCGGAAAGGGCGCGGCGGCTCGCGGTCATAACGCGCGCCCCGGAACTGCCAGTGATCGGTATTGTCATTGGCGCGGATCGCCGGGGTGACACGGCTGGTGTCGTAAAGCCCCCTGCCCTGCACCACCTCCAGCGAACTGAGCGAGGTCAGCATCAGGTCGATCACATCCTGTTCGACCATCTGCTGCACCGTCGCCAGAAATTCGGCCCGGCTGCGCGGACGGCCCGGCGCGCCCCCCGGACCAAAGTGATGCCCCACCGCCAGCATCGCCCGCGCCAGATCGCCATCGCGCGCGTCGCCCAGAATAAAATCCCCGGCGCGATAGGCGCCATGGCGGATGCGGGACAGCTTTTCATCCAGTCTGAGCACGGAAAACTCCTGTAGCGGCAGCGCGCCATCCTGTGCCTGCAAAGTCTTAACTTTTGCCTAACGTCATGCAAAAGTGCTGAAGATTCCCAGCCGGAGCGCCTCATGACCTGCCCGATCTACCGCCTGCTGGCGCTTGGCCCCGCCCGCACCCGGCGCGAGATTGCCGGGATCTGCGGGCTGTCGCGCGCCACCACCGCCGAGCGGCTGCACCGGCTGCAGCAGGCCGGGCTGGTCCACGAGGGCGCGCAGGCCGCGCCGGAGGGCGGGCGCCCGGCGCGGCTGTGGCAGATCAACGCCACGCATCGCAGCCTGCTGGCGCTGGACCTGACCGAAGGCCGGGCGCGGATCGGGCGCTATGATCTGGACCTGACGCTGCGCGAAAGGCGCGACCTGACGCTGCCGCCCGGGGCTGACGCCGCGACCC
Source organism: Salipiger marinus (assembly GCF_900100085.1). GTDB lineage: Bacteria > Pseudomonadota > Alphaproteobacteria > Rhodobacterales > Rhodobacteraceae > Salipiger > Salipiger marinus. The sequence continues at coordinate 146,527 of NZ_FNEJ01000012.1, read as the reverse complement.
TGCTGGACCTGCTCTGCCCCGCAATCGCGGCACTGTGTCAGGACGCGCCGCCGGTGGCGGGCATGGCTCTGGCGCGCGACGAGGCGGCGCAGGACGCCCTGCCCGGCCTGCTGCGCGCCCGGCTGGGCCTGCCCGTGACCAGTGACCGCGCCGTGGCGCTGATGGCGCTGGCCGAACACCGCCAGCACTGGCCCGACCGGCAGCATCTGGCCTTTGTCGCGGCGGGCACCGGGCTGGGCTGCGCCATCCTCAGCGACGGGCGGCTGCTGCGCGGCGCGGGCGATGCTGCGGGCGGGATCGCGCATCTGCGCCATGGCGCAGCCCCGCACCCGCCCTGCCCCTGTGGCCGCAGCGGCTGTCTGGACGCGCGGGCCAGTGGCTGGGCCATGGCGCGCGACCTGCGCGCCGCGGGTGTGCCCTGCCCCGACACCCCGGCGCTGCTGGCCCTGTGCAACAGCGGCGATGCACAGGCGCTGCGGCGCGTCGCGAAAGGCGCGCGCCTGCTGGGCACCGCCTGCGCCGATCTGGTGGCGGTGCTGAACCCGCAGACGCTGGTGATCGGCGGGGCGCTGGCGGGGCTGGGCGATGTGCTGCTGCGCGAACTGCGCGCGGCGATCTACCGCCGCTGCCCGCCGCAGATCACCGCCGGGCTCGACATCCGCACCGCGCGCGGCACCGATCTGGCGCTGACCGGCGCCGCGCATCTGGCCCGCGACGCCTGGCTGACCCCCGACAGCACAAAGGCGTAACCCGCGGGTTACGCCTTTGTCGGGAGCGTTCAGACTTCCGTAACCCGCGGGTTACCCTTCGCGCAGCACCGCCTCGAACGCCTCGATGGCGCGCTGCAACCGCCGCCGGTCAACCGAGGAAAAATCCGTCTCCGACAGGATGCGGCATTCGCCCTTGCGCGCGGTGATCTTGGTGGCTCCGACGTGGAATTCGTATTTCACGCTTTTCTGCCGCGCCTCCGGCTTTTCCCGCGCAACATCGGGCGCGGGGCTTTCCACGAAGCGGCGCAGGATCTCTGCCTGATCCTCGGCACTGGCGACCCCGGTCAGCGACTGGCGAAGCCGGGGCGACAGGTCGGGCTGCGCCTGCAGCTTGCGCGCCACATCCACCCCCAGATTGCGCGCCACCGCCTTGGGAAAGCGCAGCGCCTCGCCCAGTTCTTCCAGCAGGAACACGAAGCTGCGGATGTAGGAGCGTTTCATCTTGTGCAGCGAGGCGTAAAGCCGCCCCACCAGCGCCTCGGCGCTCTGGCCGTCCATCGTGTCTTCGCGGGCGGCGGTGATCGCCACCTGCGCCATCTCGGCAAAGCTCAGATCCTCGCGGATCACGTTTTCCTCGACCATGTCGATGTAAAGGTCGATGCGGCTGGCCGCCCCCTCGGCCACCCGCGCGATGGCATGGCCAAAGCGGTCATCGCCGGATTCGACCCGCAGCTGCTGCAGCGCGGTCAGACGGCGCCAGCCTTTCTTCAGCTGGTAATTGCCCGCCGCATCGCGGAACACCTCGATCGGTTCTTTCTGCCCGCGCTCCCGGATCGAGGCCTTGAGCTCCTCCATCTCGTCCGAGGCGGCGACGGCGGACAGGTCCATCCGGTCGCGGGGCAGGGCATCGATGCGGATCTCGTCCAGCGGCAGCGCCACCAGCACCCGGCCTTCGGACTGCGCGGCGCGGAACGCCTTGGCGTCCTGCGCGTTCTGGCGGCGCTGCTCCACCAGCGACTCAGTGCTTTCGGTCATGCTGCTCGCCGCCTCGCGCACCGCAGCCCCCATCGGGCCCACGTCGCGGCGACGCGGCGAGACGGGATCCGCCGCGATGGGGCCGAAGCCGAACTTGTTCTTGCCGCTCATGCCTCACCATCCTTTCTGCTGGCTTTCGCTTCCCACGCGCGCAGCACCACCTGCCGGAATTCCGCATAGGCGGCGTCAAAGCTCTGCCGGGCGCGCTTCCATGTCTCGCGCGTCATCTGGCGGTAATCCTGTTCATAGACCGACTGCTGGAATCGCCCCGACTGTTCGACGGCGCGGGTCATCTCGATCGGGTGCTGGCAGACATCGTCGCCGAACACGTTGCGGAAGGCATCCATCATCGCGACATGCAGCGGGTTCGACGCCTCGAACCGGGTCATCAGCAGGCGCACGTCGTCAAAGCGTTTGGGCAGGCGGATGCCGGCATCTTCGGCCACCTTGCCGAACCCGTCGGAAATATCCTCCAGCGCGTCGCCAAGCTGGCCCAGAAAGCTGGTGGTGCTGTCATATTCCCAGTAGCCGGGGCCGGAGGGGATATAGAGGATGTCTGCCGCAAAGGCGGCGTTCAGCGACTGGTAGCCGATGGCGGGCGGGCAGTCGAAGATGATAAGGTCATACTGATCCTGCGGCAGCTCATCCAGATAGCGGGCCACGCAGCCGAAAAAGCTCCACGCCTTGTGCATGGCCCGATACTGGGCCGAGGCGAATTCCACAAAGGCGGCATTGGCGCAGCTGGGGATGATGTCGATGGTGGCCCATGCGGTTTTCTGGATGAAGTCCTGAATCCGCTGCGCCCCGATGGACTGCACATCCTCGGGCAGTTCGTCGGCGGTGGGGTAGGGGCAGTCGGCGGGATCGTCATAGGCGGCGGCGATGCGGTCGGCCTCGCGGCACAGGTCGCGGCACATGATGCCCCAGACGGTGTTCCATTCCTTGACCTCGACCAGCCCCATGGAATGGGTCAGCGTCGCCTGCGGGTCAAAGTCGATGACCAGCACCCGGTAGCCGTCCAGCGCTGCGGCATTGGCCAGATGCTGCGCCACCACGGTCTTGCCCACGCCGCCCTTGAAGTTCGACACCGCCACGCGCATGGCCCGGCCCGGCGGGCGCTTGGGCAGCAGCGTATGGCCCCGGAACCGCACCCGGCGGCGCAGCTCGTTGATCTCGGCCAGCGTGAACCAGCGCTGGCGGCCATCCTCCTCTACCGTGCCCTGCGGCAGCGAGGGGTCATCGGCCAGCTTCTTGCGCAGCGTGTCGGCGGGCACGTCGAACATGAACTGGCTGATTTCCCAGATGGAGAACGGGCGGAGCGTCTTTTCCTCCGCCGGAGAGAACGTCGCCCGCCGCACTGCCGCCTGCTGGGCGAGGCTGCGTTCGTTCATCGTCTGTAGATCGCTGTGATCGCGCATGACCCTGCTCTTGTTTTCTGCTACTGTCGCCTCAATAACGCGAATTGCCCAAAGTTCAAAATGCCAAGTCCCGAGTTTTTCGTTTTTTCCGCCAAGATTCGGATTAACGCGATTTCTGCGACCCCGCCGCAACAGATAGGGGGACAGATCCGGGCCAATGGGCAGCGATAGGGGGACATCGCAGGGGGGATAAGGGGGCGCCAGCCTGTCCCCCATTACCAATATACCGATCTTTTCTTCGTTTTTCAGGAAAGAGCCGCCGATCCCGTTCTTAGCAATTCATTGACAAACGACGGGATAGCTGGACACTTAGGGTCACAGAGGAATCGGCCAAAGCAGCCGGCCCCCTTGAGGCGTGCGAGACAGATCATGGATGCGAAACGGTTCACCGGCCCACAGGCCGGATCCCAGAAATACGACCTGCTGACGGCGCTGGCGGTGGCGGGGCTGTGCGGCAGCCCGGGGTTCCAGACCTCGATGCTGCGGCTGATCGCGCTGGTGACGGCGCGCTACAACTGGGCGCGGGACGAGCTGACCGTGGGGCAGCGGGAAATGGCGCGGATGTGGTCGGTGGACGAACGCACGGTGAAACGCGAGCTGAAGCGGCTGACCACGGCGGGGGTGCTGGTGCAGCTGCGGCCCGGGGTGCGGGGCAGGGTGGCCGCCTACCGGCTCGACATGGCCGAGGTGCTGCGGCTCAGCGCGCCGCACTGGGACCGGGTGGGGCCGGATTACAGCGCCCGGATGATGGGCCAGATGGGCCGCAGCGAGCCGCCGCAGGCGCCCGAGGAAAAGGTGGTGCGGGTCGATTTTGGCGCACGGGTGCCCGCGGCCAGCCCCGCCCCGCTGCCGGTCGCCCCGGCCCCGGCAACGGCGGATCCGTGGGGGCGCACGCTTGACCGTCTGGCGCGCAGCGAACCTGCCCTGCATCGCAGCTGGTTCGGCGGGCTGCGCGCGGCGGAATTTGCCGAAGGCGTGCTGCAGCTGACGGCGCCTTCGGGCTTTGTGGCGCAATATGTGATGACGCATCATCTGCGCCCGCTGCTGGGGGCGGCGCAGATGGAATATCCCGGCCTGCGCCGGGTCGAACTCAGGGCGCGTTAACGGATCGCTTCGCTGCGGCGGCGCAGCCGGTGCAGCACCTCCTCGGCGCCGGTCTCTCCCTCCAGACGGCGCCAGCGCTCCAGCAGGGGGGCGCCGGAATTGCGGCAGTGATGCGCCATGGCGGCGCGTGCCGCCGGGGCATCGCGGGCGGCCAGCGCCTGCATGACGGCGGTGTGTTCGTCCCGCGAAAACCGCGCGATGTCGGCGGCGTTCTGGCGGTTGTTGAGCCGGGTCCATTCGGGATAACGCAGCCGCACCCGCCAGAACTCCTCCACCATCGTGACAAAGACCGAATTGCCGGTGCTGCGGGCGATGATGAGGTGAAACTCCCGGTCATGCGCCTCGATGCGGGGGAAGGGCAGGGTGGTGTCGCACATGCCCTCGATGCAGGCAGAGAGCGCCGCCAGCCCTTCGGGAGTGATCTCGGTGGCGGCGATGGCGGCGATCTCCGGCTCCACAACAAAGCGCGCCTCGACCAGTTCGAAATAGCCGGGCAGGCCCGCTGCCTCCGGCGCGGCGGCGGGCAGGGGGTCGGCCACGAAGGCGCCCGCGCCAAAGCGGGTGACCACATAGCCCATCAGTTCCAGCGCGATCATCGCCTCGCGCAGGGTGGTGCGGCTGACCCCCAGCCGCGCCACCAGATCGCGGTCGGGCGGCATCTTGGCCCCCGGCGCGAAGTCCCCCGCCCGGATGGCGGCGGCAAGTTCCTCCGCCGCCAGCCGGTAGCGCGGGGTCTGCTGGATGGCGCTTAGCATGGTCGGGCCTCAGGCCTTGGGAAGATCGTCTTCAAGATAGGCCCGCACGTTCTCCTCGAAGCTGGCATCGGCGTCCAGCCCCAGCGCCAGCGCCTTGTCGAAGCGGTAATCATAGCGCCAGCCGCGCACGATGGCCGCCACGTCGGGCTGGTCTTCCCAGCGGATCAGCCTGGCCGGTTCCGGCCCCGCCACGGCGGTCAGCGCGTCGATCATCTGCCGGATCGACAGGCGCTGCCCGGGCATGGTCATGCAGCGCTGCATCCCCAGCGCCGCCGCCTCCAGCTCGGCGCCCTTGATGAGGTTTTCCACACATTTGCGCGGGCTCAGGTAGAAATGCTCCTGCGTCTCGTCCACCGGGCAGACCGCCTCCTGCCCGTTCAGCGGCTCGCGGATGATCGAGGACATGAAGGAGGACGCGGCCCGGTTGGGCTTGCCTGGACGCACCGAAATGGTGGGCAGCCGGAAGCCGCGCCCGTCCACATAACCCTTGCGGGAATAGTCGTTGAGCAACAGCTCCCCCACGGCCTTCTGCATGCCATAGCTGGTCTGCGGGTTGGGGATGGTGTGATCGGTGATCGGATCCGGCACCTCGCCGCCAAACACCGCAAGCGAGGAGGTGAAGACCACCACCGGGCAGGTGCCCAGCAGCCGGGCGCGTTCCAGCACGTTGAGCGTGCCGTGCAGGTTCACCGCCATCCCGGTCTCGAACTCCGCCTCGGCATGAGAGGAGACGATGGCGGCGAAGTGAAAGATCACCGTCACCTCCGGCCCGATCAGGGCATCGACGGCGGCGCGGTCGGTGATGTCGCAGGCGCGGGTTTCCACCGCGAAGGGCGCGTCCAGCGGGGCAGGTTCGGCCAGATCCGCCAGCACCAGCCGGGTGATGGGCTGGCCGCGCAGCGTGGCGCGCGCGGCAAGGCTTTGCGCGACCTTGCGGCCGATGAAGCCGCCGCCGCCAAGGATCAGGATGGTCATGTCGGTCATGTCAGGGAGTCCGGGGTCAGGGAAGGGGGGCGGCACGGCGCCGCCCCCGGGGATGGGTCCGGCGGCGCCGAACCCGCGAGGGCTTAGTCCGTGCCAAGCCCGATGCGGGAGATGAACGCCTTGTGGCTGTCCACCAGCTGCTGCGTGGCGGGGGATTTCTGCGCCCATTCGTCCCAGCGGCCAATCGCGGCGGCCCGGAAGGCGGCGCGGTCTTCGGCGGACCAGTCATGCAGGGTCACGCCCTGATCCGGCAGCGCCGTCACCGCCTCGCCGTTCTGCACCAGCGTGTTCATCACCAGCTTCATGGCCAGCGAATCCATGGCAGAGGTCAGGATGCCGCGCTGCGCGTCGGTCAGCCCGTCCCAGACCGTCTTGTTGCAGGCCAGATGGTCCGAGGACATGGAATGGAAGCCGGGATAGGTGGTGTGCTTGGCGATGTCATAGATGCCAAGCCCCACATTGTTCGCCAGCGTCGAGGCATCGGCCCCGTCGATGATGCCGGTTTCCAGCGCGGTGAAGATCTCGGTGAAATCCATCACGATGGGGGTGGATCCCAGCGCCGCGAAAATCTCGGATTCCATGCCGGGGGGCGAGCGGAACTTCCAGCCCTTCAGATCCTCGATCCCTGCCAGCGGCTTGGTGGAGTTCATGGATTCCTGCCCGCCCAGATAGGCGCCGACAAATTCCATGCCATGGGCGTTGTAAAGCTCATTCACCGCCTCGCGCCCGCCGCCATATTGCAGCCATGCCAGATACTGCATCGGCGTGTCATAGCCGCCCATGGTGTCGGCCACGAACTGGAACGCCGCGTCGCGCCCGGTCTGGTAGCTGCCATTGGTCATGTCGCAGTCAAGGATGCCGTTGGCGGACGCGCCAAAGGTCTCTGCCGAGGCGACAACGGCGGAGCTGTAGAACATCTCGATGTCGAGCGATCCGCCCGACATGGTTTCCACCTGATCGACAAATTCGGTGATGAGCTTGCCCGACACGGATTCGGGCGACTGCTGGTTCTGGATGCGCAGCGTGGTGGTCTGCGCGCTGGCCGCACCGGCCAGCAGCGCGGTGCCGGCCAGCAGCATGGCAAAACATCTGGTCATGAGGTCTCCTCCCTACAAACTTCTCCGCGGGCAGCGGTAGCATGGGGATCCCGCGATTGCCAGACAATCCGGCAATCGGGCCAAAAGGTGCCGCCGCAAAAGCGCCGCGCGCCGGGCCGGGAATACTTGACTGGAAATGTCGGCTATTCTAGTCAACCCGCAGCTGCGCCCCGTGGCGCAGAGCCACGGACCGCGCCCGCGCCTCCGCAGCCATCCCCCAGACATCTGCGGCGCCTCAGGGCTCCGCCGCTACAGGAGGACACGCATGTCCCTTTCCATGGCCTTCCGCTCCGGCGTCTGCGGCCTTGCGCTTGGCGCGCTTCTGGCCAGCACCGCGCTGGCCGATCCCTTCACCGATCTGGCGCGTGGCTTTGCCGGTGAGCTTGCCGCCTCGGGCGAGAACCGCGCGCCGATCGTGCCGGGATCGACCGCCATCGTCTCTGGCGAAGGCTTCGCCCCCGGCCAGCAGGTCGTGCTGCGCCAGAACGGCATCGCGCTGAATGACGGGGCTGCGGTGACGGCGGATGCCGAGGGCAAGTTCTCCACCACCGTGGCCATCCCCGAAGGCACCGAGCCGGGGCTTTATCCGGTTGTGGCCGAAGTGTCCGGCCCGGCCTATGCCAGCACGTTCGAGCTCAAGGTCTCTCCGGATCTGCCCGAAAGCGGCAGCTTCGACGTGACCCAGCGCAAGCTGCCGCGCGGGCTGTATCAGGTCGCCGTCACCCCCGAGGCGCTCTATGTCACCGCCGCCGTGGGCCGCCCGCCGGTCAAGGACAGCACGCTGCTGAAGCTGGATCCGCAGACGCTGGACACGCTGGCCGAAATCACCCCCGCCGCCGCTCCGGCCCGTGCCGATGGCAGCGAGGGCGGGGTCTTTGCGGTCTATGGCGTGGGGGTCGACCAGCAGAATGGCCGGGTCTGGGTCACCAACACCCGTCAGGACACCGTCGCCGTCTACAGCGCCGAGGATCTGTCGCTGGTCAAGCAGTTCGACGTGGACGCGGTGCCGCATCCGCGTGATGCCGTGGCCATGGGCGGGCGCGTCTATGTCAGCGCCACGTTCGAGCCTGTGGTGCATGTCTTTGACGGCGCCACCATGGAAGAACTGGCGCCGATCACCCTGACCTCCGGCAAGCGGCGCGAGGATTTCGCCTCGGCCACGCTGCATGTGGACGAGGCCAGCAACCAGCTGTTCGTGGTCAGCCTTGGCACGGATGAGGTGGCCGTGGTCGATCTGGACAGCGGCGAACAGACGGCGGTCTATCCGCTGCCCGGTTCCAAAAGCACCATCGGCGTGGGCTTTGATCCCGACACTGGCCGCATCTTCACCGCCGCGCAGGGCAGCGACAACGTGACCATCCTTGATGCCGAGAGCGGCGAGGTGGTGGCCGATGTCGCCGTGGGGGCGAACCCGCTCAACGTGGTCTATGACACGCAAAGCGATCTGGCCTGGGTGTCGGTGCGCGGCTCCGGCACGCTGGTGGCGCTGACCGCCGAGGGCGAGATCGTCGGCAACCTGCCCGTCGGTCCGCTCGCCAACCACGCGGCGCTGGACGGCGCGGGCGGGGTCTATGTGGTCAACAAGAGCCGGGGCGCCGAAGATCCCTCTGGCGATCAGATCAGCCACGTCGTGCCGAAGGGCTAAGCCTGCGGCCCGGCTGACGGGGCAGGGACAGGGGCAGCGGGGACATCCCCCGCTGCCCTTTTTGCTGCGCGCCTGCGGCGGGGCAGGGGGGATACGGGAAAGCCGCCGCAGGGTGACCCGCGGCGGCTGTGCCTTGTCGTCTGGCGCGGCCTACTGGCCCTTGATGGTGATGGTGTAATCGCTGCGCGCGCCGCGCGGCGGCGGCGGGAAGGGCGCGGCGCGGCGGATCACCTGCAGTGCGGCATTGTCCAGCGCCGCCGATCCGGAACTGCGCGCCAGCGACGCCCCCGCCAGCCCGCCATTGGCCGCGATGCGGAAGGCCACCACCGCCTCGCCCCGGCTGCCCACCCTCGGGCGCGGCACGCGGGAGATCTTGCGCATCACCAGACCGGGATAGTTGCTGGCGGCGGCATTGCCCGCCGTGCTGGCCTGCCCGCCCTGACCGGAGGTGGCCGATGTGCCCTCGGCCCGGCCCGTGGCCTGCCCCGCGCGGGCGCTGCGGTCGGCATTGCCCTGCGGCTGGGGGGCGGCCTGACGCTGCGGCTGCGGCTCCGGCGCGCGTTCGGCGCGGCGCGGTTCCGGCTGCGGCTCGGGCTCGGGGCGGCGTTCGGGGCGCTGCTGCGGACGCAGCGACTGTTCGGGCGCGCTGCTCTGCACCGCCTCGGCCAGGTCTGGCTCCGGTTCGGGCGCAATCTCTTCGGGTTCGGGCGCCTCCGCCACCTCCGGCTCTTCGGGGGGCGTGGGCTGCAGCAGCTCCGGCTCCGCTGTCTCGGTCTCCTCCGGCGGCTCCACCTGTTCCGGCATCTGCGGCAGCACCGCATCGGCGGCCACGGGCGGCGCCACGGGCAGGGCGGCGGTGGCGGTGTCGGGCGGGGTTTCCTGCGGCGCGGGCGGGGTGACGGGCTGCGGCGGCGCAGGCTGCGCCATCTCCGGCGTCACCGGTTCCGCCTGCGGCGTCTCCACGGGCTCGGCCTGCGGCGGCACCACCGGTTCGGCCTCGGTGATCTCGTCTGGGGTCTCGGCGCTCAGCGTGCCCGCCGCCATATCGGCAAAATCCGATCCCAGCCGCAGGTCGCTGCCGCCCGAGGCGCCTTCGATCATCACCGGCTCTGCGGGCATCACCGCCAGCAGCATGCCGCCATGCGCCGACAGCGCCAAGGCGGCGGCGGCGAGTTTCACCTTGCGGGATGTGGCGATCATTCCAGCCCCCTTTCGGTCACGATGACGACGCGCTGCGCACCCGCCGCGCGCAGCTCGCGCCCCAGCGTCACCAGCTGCGCCGCCGAGGCGTCGCGGTCGGGCACCAGCCGCACCAGCTCTGGCGCCTCCTGTCCGATGCCCGCCATATACTCGGCGACGCTGGATATTTCCTTCCCTTTCAGGCTCATGCGCCCGTCGGGATGCACGACCAGCGCATCGGCGGGGGCGTTGCCCTCCAGATCGGCGGTGCGCACAAGGTTCAGCGTGCTGTCCAGCGGCTGCGCCAGCGTGCCCGCCACAAGAAAGAAGATCAGCATCAGGAACACGATGTTGATCAGCGCGATGGTCGGTTCGCGTTCGGTTTTCTGCCGGGCCTTGCGCATCAGCCTGCTCCCAGAACGGTGGCGCGCAGGCCGGTGATGCCGCGCAGCGCCACCAGCACATCGGTCAGCCGCTGCGCCGTCACCTCGCCGCGCAGGGCGATGATCAGCGGCGTCGCGGTTTCAGCCTCGGCGCCCGCGATCCGCTCGGCCAGCGTGGCGGGCAGATCCTCCAGCGCGGTGTCGGCGCCGTTCAGGCTCAGCCGGTCGGGGCTCAGCTGCAGGAACAGCGGGCGGGTGTCCGCCGCCACCTGCGCGCCCGACCCGGCGGCGTCCAGATCGACCTCCGCAAAGCGGGTAAAGGTCGAGGACAGCATGAAGAACAGCAGCAGCAGAAAGATCACGTCGATGAGCGAGGTCATCGACAGCCGCCGTCTGCGCCGCGCCTTACGCATGGCGCGGCCGGGCCTCGGCGCTGCTGCGGGCGGGGGCGCGCTGCGCGTCGCCATTGGGGGCAAGGATGGTGTGCACGGCGCGTTCGGCCAGCACGCGCTCTGCCTCCATCCGCGCCTCGAACCAGCTCAGGATCACGGCGGTCGGCATCGCCACCACCAGACCCACGGCGGTGGTCAGCAGCGCCACCCAGATCCCGCCGGCAAGGATCGACGGATCCACCTGCGATCCGGCATCCTGCAGCGCCTGAAACGCCGAGATCATGCCCAGAACCGTGCCGAAAAGCCCCAGCAGCGGCGCCAGCTGCGCCACGGAATCCAGCAGGCGAAAGCCCTTTTCCAGCCGGGCAAAGCGCGTCTCTGCCTCCGCCTCCAGCCGCTGCGCGTCGCGCTGGCCGGACATGGCCATGTCGATCACCGGGCGTAGATAGCTGCGCGACCGGTCAAGCGCGGCGCGCGCCCCGGCACGGTCGCCCGCATCCCAGGCCTCCACCGCCTGCCGCAGCGCCGCATGCCGCCCCACGCCGGAGGCCGCGAACTGCCACAGCTTGTAGATCACCACCGCCAGCGTCACCAGCGACACCGCGCCAAGGATCAGCACCACCGGCCCGCCCAGATCGGCGGCGCGCTGGATCGCCTCTTTCACCAGATCGATCATCCGATCACCTCCACCTCGGTGCGGGAGTTCAGCATCAGCCCGTCGATGCACAGGCTGGAGGCAGCACCCCCCGCCTCGCAGCGGCTGGCGCCGTTGATGAGGATCTGGCCCAGCCCGTCACATTGCGTGCCCGGCACCACGAACTGCCGCACGCGCGGGCGCCCGGCGGGAAGCTGGCCGAAATCGAACAGCGTCAGCCGGTCCACCTGCCCGCCCTTGTCCAGCAGCACCGTCTCGAACACCGCCGAATCAATGTCGGTGTCATGGCTGTTGCGGATCAGGAAGCTCAGCTGGCAACCCTGCTCGACGGCCTGCGTCGCGTTCAGCTCCACCGACAGGCCGGGCGCTGCTGCGTCCTGTGCTGCGGCCTGCAGCGGAACCATGGAAAGTGTCAACCAGATCAGGGCTTTGGGGGTCAGGCGCGGCACGGGCGTCTCCGTTCGTTCGGGGATTGGGCTTGCGGGCCGGGGTGCGGTCCGCTGGCTGCGGTCTGTGGGCCACAGCAGGGGCTGCGGGTCGGGGGCTTCTTTGGCACACACTGTCGTGAGGCTCAATACCTGAGAAAATTAATACACATTAGCAGCATGTCCAGGTTTCCGCCTAGGATGACGGCTTTTCCCGCATTTGCCAGCCCCCCGGCGCTGGGTCGGGGGGCGTCGGTTCTAAGTTGATTGTTTTTGTAGAGATTGCTACGGGCGGGCTGAGACACGGCAGAGCAGGCGAGGCGCCATGACCCATCCCCAGCAGATCTGGCCCGAGGATCTGGCCGCGCATTATGTGGCCCAAGGCTACTGGACCGGCGAAAGTTTTGGCCAGATGCTGGACCGGATCACGCGGGAGTTCGGCCCCCGCACCGCCGTGGTCGCGGGTGATACGCGCTGGAGCTATGCCGATCTGGGCCGCGAGGCGCGGCGGTGCGCGCAGGGTTTTGCCGGTTTGGGGCTGGTGCCCGGCGACCGGGTGCTGGTGCAGATGCCCAACCGCGCCGAGTTCCTGTCGGTGGTGTTTGGCCTGTTCCATGCCGGGCTGGTGCCGGTCTATGCCCTGCCCGCGCATCGGGAAACCGAACTGCGCCACCTTGCCGCCCGGTCGGAGGCGCGCGCCTATGTCTGCGCCGACCGGCACGAGGGCTTCGATTACCTGCCGCTGGCACGCCGCCTTGCCGCCGATCTGCCCGGGCTGCGCGTGGTGGTGGCGGGGGAGGCGGCGGAATTCCTGCCGCTTTCGGGCTTTGCACCCGAGGAAATGCCCGCCCCGGTGCCGCGCGATCCGCGCGGGGTGGCGTTTCTGCAGATCTCCGGCGGATCGACCGGCCTGCCAAAGCTGATCCCGCGCACCCATGACGATTACCTTTACAGCATCCGCGCCTCGGCCGAAATCTGCGGGCTGGGGCCGGACAGCGTGTTTCTGGTGGCGCTGCCCGCCGCGCATAACTTCCCCATGAGCAGCCCCGGCTATCTGGGCGCGCTGCATGTGGGGGCCTGCGTGGTCATGGCGCCCAATCCGCAGCCGGAGCCGTGTTTCGCCCTGATCGCCCGCGAAGGCGTGACCCTCACCGGGCTGGTGCCGCCTCTGGCGCTGCTCTGGCTGCAGGCGGCGCCGCGCACGAAACACGATCTCCGCAGCCTTCAGGTGCTGCTGGTGGGCGGCGCCAAGTTCATGGCCGAAGCCGCCGCCCGCGTCCGCCCGGTGCTGGGCTGCACCCTGCAGCAGGTGTTCGGCATGGCCGAAGGTCTGGTGAATTACACCCGGCTGGATGATCCCGACGACATCATCACCACCACCCAAGGCCGCCCGATCAGCCCCGATGACGAGGTGCTGGTGCTGGATGATGCGGGCGCCCCGGTGCCCGAGGGGGAGCCGGGCAACCTTTACACCCGCGGGCCCTACACCATCCGCGCCTATCACGACCATCCCGCCGCCAATGCCCGCAGCTTCACCCCGGACGGGTTCTACCGCACCGGCGACGTGGTGCGCCGCCTGCCCGGCGGCTATCTGGAGGTGCGGGGCCGTGCCGGCGACCATATCAACCGCGCGGGCGAAAAGATCTCTGCCGAGGAGGTGGAGGATCATCTGCTCGCCCATCCCGCCGTGTTCGATGCCGCCGTGGTGGGGGTGGAGGATGCGTTTCTGGGCGAACGCAGCTGCGCCTTCGTGGTGCTGGCCGAAGGCGCCGAGGCGCAGGCGCGCGAGCTCAAGTCCTTTGTGCGCGGGCGCGGCATCGCCGAGTTCAAGGTGCCGGATCAGGTGATCTTCGTCCCCGGGTTCGAGACCACCGCCGTGGGCAAGATCAGCCGCAAGGCGCTGCGTGCGGCCCTGAAAACCCGTTATCTGGACAAGGGAGAGGGCGCATGACCCTGACGCTGGACCGGCTGCGCGCCGACGTGGCCGAGGTGCTGGACATGGCACCCGAAGAGATCGCGCCGCAGGACAACCTGTTTGATCTGGGCCTTGATTCCATGCGGCTGATGGCGCTGGTGATGCGCTGGCAGGAGGTTGAACCCGCGCTTGATTTCACCCTGCTTTGGGAAAGCGCCACGCTGGCCGACTGGCAGCAGGCGCTGGCGGCACAGGGGGCGGGCGCCTGACATGGCCGCCTTTCCGCTGATCGAGGCGCAGGAGGGGCTGTGGATCGCGCAGGCGCTTGATCCGCGCAGCCCGGTGCTGAACACCGGGCAATATCTGGATCTGCGCGGCCCGCTGGATCCGGAAGCCTTCCAGCAGGCGGTGACTGAGGCCGTGGCGCAGGCCCCGGCGCTGCGCCTGCGGTTCGCGCTGCGCGACGGGCGGCCCGAACAGTGGCTGCACCCCACGCCCCCCGCAGCGGAACTGCTTGATCTGACCTCGGATCCGGACCCAGAGGCCACCGCCCATGCCATGATGGCGCAGGACAGCGCCACACCGCTTGATCTTGCCCGCGATCCGCTCGCCCGCTTCGTGCTGCTGCGGCTGAGCGAAGACCGGGCCTTCTGGTATCAGCGCATCCACCACCTTGCGACGGACGGTTTCGGCATCGTGCTGCTGACCAACCGCGTGGGCGAGATCTATTCCGCGCTGTGCCAGGGCCACCCGCCGCCGCCGCCCTTTCCGCCGCTCGATCAGGTGCTGGAGGAGGATGCCGCCTACCGCGCCTCCGACCGCCGGACCACCGATGCCGCCTTCTGGCGCGCAGATCTGCGCGGCCTCGATCACGTCGCCAGCCCCGCCCGGGGCCGCGCCGTCACTGCGCACAGGTTCGACCGGGCGCGCTGCGATCTGCCGCCCGTCACCCGCGATCTGCTGCTGGTGCGCGCCAAGGAGATGGGCGTGGGCTGGCCCGACCTGCTGACCGTGCTCACCGCCGCGTATCTGTCGCGCGTGTCGGGCGAAGGTGACCGGGTCTGGGGCCTGCCCTTCATGGCGCGCATGGGCACCCGCGCCGCCCGCGTGCCCGCCATGTGGATGAACGTGCTGCCCTTCCGCTGCGATCCCGACCCCGACGCGCCGCTGGCGCAGGTGGTGGCAGAGGCGACGGCGCGGCTGGCCCGCTTGCGCCGCCATGGCCGCTACCGTGCCGAACAGATGCGCCGCGATCTGCGCCGCAGCGCGATGGAGGCGCGGCTTTACGGGCCCATGATCAACGTGCAGCCCTTTGACATGCCGCCGCGCTTCGCCGGGCTGGAGGTGGGGCTGCACATCCTTGGCGCAGGCGCCGTCGACGATCTGACCGTGACCTATCGCGGCGACGCGCTGCGCGCCCTGTCGCTGGAGGTGGACAGCAACCCCGCACTTTACACCGCCGCCGAAGGGCAGGCGCAGTGTGACCGGCTGGCGGGTTATCTTGGCCGCGCGCTGCTGGCCGACCGGCTGGCCGATGTGCCGCTGATGGATGCGGACGAAACCCGCCGCGTGCTGCAGGGCGCCCATACCCCCCATCCGCTGCCCGATGTCACGCTGACCGACCTCATGACCGCGCAGATGCGCGCCACGCCCGAGGCCACGGCGGTCCGCTTCGGCGCCACCACGCTCAGCTATGCCGAGCTGGACCGTCGCTCCGCCGCGCTGGCGGCGGCGCTGCGCGCGCGGGGTGTGGGGCCGGGCGGCGTGGTGGCGGTGGCGCTGCCGCGGTCCGAACATCTGGCGGTGGCGCTGGTGGCGGTGCTGCGGGCGGGGGCGGCCTATGTGCCGCTTGATCCCGACAACCCGCCCGCCCGGCTGGCCCGGCTGCTGGATCGCACCGGCGCTGCCGTGCTGCTGGCCGAGCCGGGGCTGGATGCCGGGGGCACCGTGCCCTTTGCGCCGCAGGACTGGCCGCAGCAGGGCAGAGCCCCCGATCCCGGCACCACGCCCGGCGATCTGGCCTATATCCTCTTCACCTCCGGTTCGACCGGAGAGCCGAAGGGCGTAATGATCGATCACCGCGCCATCGTGAACCGGCTGCTGTGGATGCGCGACCAGTACGGCTTTGGCGCCGCGGACGTGATCCTGCAGAAGACCCCGATCACCTTCGACGTGTCGGTGTGGGAGCTGTTCCTGCCTTATCTCTGCGGGGCGACGCTGGTCATGGCGCCGCCCGGCGCGCATCGCGATCCGGCGGCGATTGCAGGGCTGATCCGCGATCAGGGCATCACCACGCTGCATTTTGTGCCCTCCATGCTCGCGGCGTTTCTGGCGCATCCGGCCTCTGACGGGCTGGCGGTGGGGCGGGTGTTCTGCTCTGGCGAGGCGCTGACCGCCGAGCATCGCGCGGCCTTCCACGCCCGGATGACCGCGCAGCTGCACAATCTTTACGGGCCGACCGAGGCGGCGGTGGATGTCAGCTTCTGGCCCGCGCCGGCCAGCGACACCTCCGACCCGCTGCCCATCGGCTTTCCGGTCTGGAACACCCGGCTTCTGGTTCTGGACGACCGGCTTCGCCCGCTGCCGCCGGGGGTACGCGGGCAGCTTTACCTTGGCGGCGTGCAGCTGGCGCGCGGCTATCTTGGCCAGCCCGAGCTGACCGCCGAACGCTTCATCCCCGACCCGTTCACCCCCGGAGAGCGGCTTTACGCCACCGGCGATCTGGCGGAACTGCGCCCCGATGGCGCGGTGATCTATCAGGGCCGCGCCGATCATCAGGTGAAAATCCGCGGGATGCGGGTGGAACCCGGCGAGATCGAGGCCGTGCTCCGCGCCACGGGTCTGGTGTCCGACGCGCTGGTGCTGGCGCGGGCCGATCACGGTGCGGTGCGGCTGGTGGCCTATGTGCTGGCGGGGCGCGGCTTTGACGCGACCCCGGTTCTGGCCGAACTCGCGTCCCGTCTGCCCGCCCACATGATCCCCGCGGCGGTGGTGGCGCTGGAGCGCTGGCCGATGACCCCCAGCGGCAAGCTTGACCGCAAGGCGCTGCCCGCGCCGGTGCTGGACATGACCCCCGGCACCCCGCCGCTGGGTCCGGTGGAACTGCGTCTGGCGCAGCTTTACGCCGAGGTGCTGCATCTGCCGCAGCCCCCGGGGCGCGAGGCGGATTTCTTCGATCTGGGCGGCGACAGCCTGTCGGCGCTGACGCTCAGCCTGCGCATCGCCGAGGTGTTTGGCACCGATCCCGGGCTGGGGCAGATCTTCGAGACACCGGGGCTGGCCCCGCTGGCCCGCGCGCTGGATCTGGCGGACAGCGCCCGGGCCGGGTTGCAGCCGCTGCTGGGGCTGGCCGAAGGGCAGGGCGCGCCGCTCTGGCTGCTGCCGCCTGCGGGGGGGCTGGGCTGGGGCTATCGCAGGCTCGCCCGCGCGCTGGCCCCCGCCCGCCCGGTCCATGCGCTGCAGGCGCCGGTGCTGACGGGCGCGGTGCTGCCCGCGACCCTGTCAGCCATGGCCGAGGACTATGCCGCCCGCATCACCGCCGCGCAGCCGCAGGGCATGGTGCATCTGGCGGGCTGGTCGGTGGGCGGCATTCTGGCGCAGGAGGTGGCGGTGACGCTGGCCGCGCAGGGGCGCGAGCTGGGGCTGGTGGCGCTGCTGGATGCCTATCCCGCCGAGGTCTGGCGGGCCGAACCCGACCTGACCGAGGCGGAGGCGCTGCGCGCGCTTCTGGCCATCGCGGGGCATGATCCCGACGCCCATGCCGATCTCGACAGCCGCGCGGCGGTGGTGGATTTCCTGCGCCGGGGCGGCACGCCGATGGGGCATCTGCCGGGGGCGGCGCTGGATGCGGTGGTGCGGCTGGTCTCTGGCACCAACGCGCTGATCCGCGCGCATCATCACCGCGCCTATCCCGGCCTGCTGACCCATGTGCGCGCCGCGCGCGACCATGCCGGGCGCGGCTTTGTCGCAGCGCTGTGGCAAGCCCATGCCGCTGCGGTCGAGGCCATCGACCTGCCGCTTCTGCACCCCGACATGGTCTCCGCCGCCGCCGCCGCACGGCTGGGGCCGGATCTGTCCGCGCGCATGGCCGAAGCCGAGGCGCGGACCGGCCAGCGGATGCGGCGCGCATGACCCGCGCCGCATCCCGCCTTGGGTCAGGCTGCCGCCATCCGCAGCGTTTCCGGCAGCGAAGCGCCCAGCGTCGCGATGTGCACCGCCTCGGGATAGATGGTCAGCTGCATCTCCAGCCCGTCGAGGCTGCACAGCGTGTTGAGCAGCGCCATGGTCTGCGGCGGCGGTCCCTTGCGGGCGGGCGCGGAGCTGCCGGTGCGCTGTTCGCTGTCGCCCAGCCCGACGCAGAGCCGGGTGCGCTGGCGCGGCTGCAGGCGGCGTGCCCGCACCAGACCGGCGGCCAGATCCTCGTCCCACCAGATCGAGGGGCTGATCGCGGCATAGCGCGAAAAGGCGTCAGGCCGGGTCATCGCCGTGTAAAAGGTGAAGAGCCCGCCAAAGGAATGGCCCCACAGCATCCGCCGCGCCGGATCGATCCGCAGGCGGGATTCGACCTCGGCCCGGATCGGGCCGGTGAGCCGGGCCAGAAACTGCTCCGCGCCGCCCGCCCTGCGGTCGGGGTGATGCGGATCGGGACGCGGTGCGGCCCCCGGTGCCACGGGCGGCGAATAGTCAAAGGTCCGTTGGGCCCGGGCGAACTGCTGGTCGGTGTCATAGCCGATGCCCGCGACCACCAGATCGGGCACCGCCTCCAGCAGCGCCGGGGTCAGGTGGTCAAAGGCGGCGTTGCCGTCGAGCAGGTAGAGAACGGGAAAGCCCCGGCGCAGCGGCGCTGCCTTGGGCAGGGCCAGAAACACCCGGGTGGCCGGGGCAGTGGCATCGTCTGGCCCGCAGGTATCGCGGGGCAGGACATAGGTTTCGACGCGGTGGGTAGAAACGGGCGCACCAAGGATCTCAAGCCGCGCTTCGCGCCCCCGGTGGGGGGGGAGATCCCGTTGTCGGACGGTTTTGTCCATGTCTTTTATCTCTCGCAAAGGTCGGTCGGGTGCGCCGTCCACCTAAAAGGCTGTGCGCGCCGCTGCAATGGGCCGCGCTGCCCCTACGGAAAGGAAGAGTTGTGACGTTCCGTCTTTTCACCACCTTGCTGCATCTTGGCCTATTGTTTCTGTCAGGTCTGCCCCTGTCGGCTGTGGCAGAGGTGCGCGGCACCGATGTCACCGGACGCGAGGTGGTTCTGCCCGAGCCCGCGCGGCGAATCGTGCTGGGCGACGGGCGGCACCTGACGGTGCTGGGCCTGCTGCAGGACGATCCGGTGGCGCTGGTGGCGGGCTGGCGGCAGGACAAGGGGCTCGATCCCGCGACCGAGGCGGCCTATCTGGCGCGGTTTCCGGCGCTGGCGGATGTGGCGGCGGTAGGGGCGGGCAACCGGCTGCTGTCGGTGGAACGCACCATCGCGCTGATGCCGGATCTGGTGATCCTGAGCCTGATTGACGCGCGCGATCCGCAGATGGCCATGCCGCTGCAGCAGCTGGATGCGGCGGGGATCCCGGTGGCCTTTGTGGATTTCTTCACCGCCCCGCTGGATCATACCCTGCCCAGCCTGCGTCTGCTGGGGGCGCTGACCGGGGCCGAACCGCGGGCAGAGGAGTTTGCCCGCTTCTACACCGACCATCTGGAGGTGGTCTCCTCCCGCATCGCCGAGGCCGATCCCGCCCGCCCGCGCGTGTTCATCCATGTGCATGCGGCCCCCACCGGCTGCTGCGCCACGGTGGGGCCGGGGGTGTTTGATGATTTCATCACCGCCGCTGGGGCGATCAACATCGGGCGCGAGGTGGTGCCCGGGGTCATGGGCAATATGGGGCTGGAAAACGTGCTGGCCGCCGATCCCGACGTCTATCTTGCCACCGGGGGCGCGCATATGGCGGCGCGCGGCGGGCTGGTGCTGGGCGCAGGGGTGGAGGCCGGGGCGGCGCAGGCCAGCTTTGACGCGCTGACCGCCACGCCCGGCCTTGCCGGGCTGCGCGCGGTGACGGAGGGCCGCGCCATGGGGCTCTGGCATCTGTTCAACGACAGCCCCATCCATATCGTCGCGATCGAGGCGCTGGCCAAGCAGCTGCATCCCGAGCTTTTTGCCGATCTCGACCCGAGGGCGACGCTGGCCGAGATCGAGGCGCGGTTTTCCCCGGTGTCGATGCCGGGCACCTACTGGATCCCGCAGCAATGACCGTGGCCGACGGCATTCTGGCCGAACAGGGCCGCCGCACCCGACGCCGCGTCGCGCTGGTGGCGGCGCTGGGGCTGGGGGCCCTAGCCTCGGTGCTGCTGGATCTGGTCTCTGGCCCCTCGGGTCTGCCGCTGGGGCAGGTTCTGGCCACGCTGGGCGGCGCCGAGGTGCCGCGCGCCGCAGAGGTCATCGTCTGGCAGGTGCGTCTGCCCGTCGCGGTGATGGCGCTGCTGGTCGGCGCCTGCCTGTCGCTGTCGGGGGCGGAAATGCAGACCGTGCTCGACAATCCGCTGGCCGAACCCTTCACCTTGGGCATTTCCGCCGCAGCCGCGCTTGGCGCCGGGGTCGCCATCGTGCTGGGGCTGGCGCTGCCGGGGCTGCCCGCGCTTTGGGCCGTGTCGGGCAATGCCTTTCTGTTTGCGCTGCTGGCGCTGGGGCTGCTGCAGCTTGCCTCTGCCCTGCGCGGCGGCGGCAGCGAGGTGGTGATCCTGCTGGGCATCGCCGTCAACTTCACCGCCGCCGCGCTGCTGGCGCTGGTGCAATTCGTGGCCTCGCCCGACGCGCTGCAGCAGCTGGTGTTCTGGACCATGGGCAGTCTGGTGAACGCGCGGTGGGAGGGCATCGCGGTGCTGGCCGCCGTGCTGGCGCTGTGCCTGCCGTTTTCGCTGGCGGCCAGCTGGCGGCTGACCGCGCTGCGGCTGGGGGCGGAACAGGCGCAGGGCTTTGGGCTGGACGTGGCGCATCTGCGGCGCTGGACGCTGGTGCGGGTCAGCCTGCTCGCCGCCGCGTCGGTGTCCATGGTCGGCGTGGTGGGCTTTGTCGGGCTGGCCGGGCCGCATATCGCGCGCATGGCCGTGGGCGAGGATCACCGGTTCCTGCTGCCCGCGAGCCTGTTCACCGGCGCGCTGCTGATGTCGCTGGCTTCGGTTGCGTCAAAGCTGCTGGTGCCGGGCATCCTGCTGCCGGTGGGCATCGTCACCTCGCTGGTGGGGCTGCCGGTGTTCTTCGCGCTGGTGCTGCGCAAGGGGGATCTGCGATGAGCCTTGTGGTGCAAGACCTTAGCGTGGCGCGGGGGCCGCGCCGGGTGATCGACGGGCTGACGCTGCCCGCCTTTCCCAAGGGTGAATTTGCGGTGATCGCGGGGCCGAACGCCGCTGGCAAATCGACGCTGCTGCGCGCGGTGGCGGGGCTGCTGCCCGCCAGCGGCAGGGTGGCGCTGGAGGGCGACGATCTGGCGCGGCTGCCGCGCGCCGAACAGGCGCGGCGGGTGGGATTCATGCCGCAAGTGCTGGAAAGCCGCTCTGCCCTGTCGGTGCTGGAGGCGCTGGTGGTGGCGATGAACGCAGGCGGCGGGCTGGCGGGCCGGGCGCTGCGCGGGCCCGCCGCGACGCGCCACGCGGTGGCGGTGCTGGCGCGGTTCGGCCTTGCCGATCTGGCGCTGCGGCCCATGGCGGCGCTGTCGGGCGGGCAGCGGCAGGCGGTGGGGCTGGCGCAGGCGATGATCCGCGACCCCGAGCTGCTGCTGCTGGACGAGCCGACCTCGGCGCTGGATCTGGCGCGGCAGTTCCACCTGCTGTCAGAGGCGCGGGCGCTTGCCCGCGAAGGCCGGGTGGTGATCGCGGTGCTGCATGATCTGGCGCTGGCCGCGCAATGGGCCGACCGCATCGTGCTGCTGGAAGGCGGCAGGCTCGCCGCCTCCGGCCCGCCGGCCGAGGTGCTGACGCCCGCGCGGCTGGCACAGGTTTACGGCATCCGGGCACGGGTCGAGCATTGCTCGGCGGGCCGGGTGATGGTGATGGTGGACGGCTTGTCCCAGAACACGGAGACAGAAGATGCACTGGCGTGACACGCATACCGGCTACGGGCTGGTGACACGGGCGCTGCACTGGGGGATGGCGGCGCTGATCCTGTGGCAGTTTGTCGGGATGGGGCTGCGGCTGCTGCTGGGGCGCACGCCGCTGGTCAGCTTCTTTGTCGGCACCCATGCGCCGGTGGGCACGCTGCTGTTTGCGCTGATCCTGCTGCGGGGGTGCTGGGCGCTGGCCAACCGGGGCCGCCGCCCGTCCCATAGCGCGGGGCTGGTGGGCATGGCAGCGCAGGCGGGGCATGGGCTGCTGTATCTGATGATGCTTGCCATCCCGTCGCTGGCGCTGCTGCGGGCATGGGGTGGCACGCGGCCCTTTGCGCCCTTTGGCATCCCGGTTTTCCCGGGGCGCGAGGTGGAGCTGGGCTGGGCCACGACCCCCGCCAATCTGCTGCATGGCGAACTGGCATGGATCCTTGGGGTGCTGGTGCTGGGCCATGTCGCCATGGTGGTGCTGCACGAACGGGTCTGGCGCGACGGCACGCTGGCGCGGATGGCCGGACGGCGCTAAGCCGCCCGCACCCCGTGATGCGCGGCCCTTACAGCCGCGCCGCCTCCGCCTCCAGATCGGCAAGGATCGGCGTGCGGCTCCGCCAGTCGTCATACCACGCCTCCACCGCGCCGCCGAACCAGTCGCGGCCCACGGTGCGCACGGGAAAGCCCGCCGCCTCGATCTGCGCGCGGGTGGCGGCGTCGATCCCTTCATAGGCGCTGCGGATCTGGGCCAGCGTGTCGGCCACCTCTGTCTCCAGCACGGCGCGGCTGCCTTGGTCCAGCCTCCCCCAGCGGCGGGCCGAGGCGACGGCGACCATCGGGAACATCATGTGATCCGAGGCAAGCATCTCTCCCGCCAGCTCGAAATACCGGCTGTTCCATGTGCCTTCGAAATCGATCTGCATGCCGTCGATCTGGCCATTGGCCAGCGCGTCATAAAGTGCCGGCAGCGGCAGCGGCGTGGGGGCGGTGCCCAGCTTTTCCCAGAAATCCAGCTCCTGCGCCAAGGGCACGGTGCGGATCTTGCGCCCGGCCAGATCGCCGACCTGCGGCGCTGCCCGCGACAGCAGCACCTGCCGCATCCCCGCCATGCCAAAGCCCAGCCCGACAAGGCCGAACTCCGCCAGCCGCGCCGACAGGGTCTGCGCCACCTCCCCCGCCAGCAGCGCCTGCGCGCCCTGAATGTCGCGCACCAGATAAGGCGCTGTCAGCGCGCCAAAATCCGGCGCGCGGTTGGTGAATTCTCCCAGCGTCAGAAAGGCCAGATCCAGCGCGCCGGTCTGCAGCTGCTGCAGCATCTGCGCCTCTGCCCCCAGCTGCCCCGCCGGATGCACGGCGAGCGTGAGGCCCGAGGCGCGCAGCCGGTCGGCCAGCGCCATGGCGCTTTGCGTCCATTGATGCGCGGGGGGCGTGATAAGCCCCAGCCGAAGCGAGGGCGCGCCCTGCGCCAGTGCCTGCTGCGGGCCCAGAAGGCCAAGCGCCAGCCCCGAGCCAAGAAGCGTTCTGCGGTCCATTCCCGTCTCCTGTCAGATCAGAACCGGCCAGAGCGAGACCCCGATCAGCACGGCAAACGCCGCAGCAAGATAGGGCAGCACCCTGACCGCGATGCGCCCGGCTGGCTCTCCGGAAAGGCTGGCGGCGGCGAAAAGGCCCGCGCCCACGGGGGGCGTCAGCAGGCCAAGCGAAAGATTCATGCAGATGACCAGCCCCATATGGATGGGGTCCAGCCCGAACTGGTCGGTGGCCAGCGGCAGGATCACCGGCACCGTCAGCAGCAGCGCGGGGATCGGATCCATGACCATGCCGATCCCCAGCAGCAGCAGGTTCAGCAGCAGCAGGAACAGCACCGGGCTGTCGCTGGCCCCCGCCAGCAGTGCCGCCACCTGTGCCGGGATCCCGGCATAGGCCAGAATCCAGGCCAGAAGCTGCGCCGAGGCCACCAGAAACAGCACCCCCGCCGCCCCCAGTGCCGCGCGGGTGAAGATGCCCGGCAGATCGGCAAGCCGCATGTCGCGGAACACCCACAGCCCCAGCGCCAGCGCCAGCAGGGCGGCAAGCCCGCCTGCCTCGGTCGGTGTGGCAAGACCGAAGGCGATGGAGCAGACCACAAAGACCGGGATCGCCAGCGCAGGCAGGGCCTGCCGCAAGGGCAGGTCTCGGTCGGCCGTGCCCACCGGCCAGTCCGCGCGCCGCGCCCGCCGCGCGATCAGGAGGAAAAACGCGAGCCCCATCAGCGCGCCGGGGATCAGCCCCGCGGTAAAGAGATCGCCAATCGGCACCTGCGCGATCACGCCATACAGGATGAACAGCATCGAAGGCGGGATGACCGGCGCCAGCATCGCCCCCGCCGCGGTGATCGCCACGGCATCGGCACGGGGATAGCCCGCGCGCACCATCTGCGGCACCGCCATGCGGATCATCACGGTCAGCTGCGCCACGGTCGATCCCAGAATGGCCGCCAGCATCACATTGGCCACAAGGCTGACATGCGCCAGCCCGCCGCGCACCGGCCCCACCAGCCCGGCGGCCAGCGCCACCAGCCGCCGCCCCGCGCCGCCCGCATTCATCGCCTCGCCCAGCAGGATGAACAGCGGCAGCGCCAGCAGCCCGTAGCTTTCCAGCCCGGTGACATATTGCTGCGCAAGGCTGTCGAACAGGATCACGTCGCCGCGCTGCCAGATCAGCAGGGCGGCGGTCAGCGCCAGCGCCACCGCGATCGGCAGGGCCAGCGTCAGCAGCCCGGCAAATCCGGCCAGCGCCATCATGACAGCACCCGCCATGCCGCCGCCGCCCGCGCCACGCCCGCCAGCGCATGGACCAGCCCGCCAAGGGTGAACAGCGGCAGCACCAGCCAGAGCCAGATCTTGCGCAGACCCAGCGTCTGCGTCGGCTCCAGATAGAGGAAGTTGAAACTGTCCTGCGCCAGCGCCTGTGCCGATCCGCTGCGGATCAGGCCGGGCAGGTCGAACCAGCGCCAGACCAGCCCCGCCAGCCCCGCAAAAAATCCCAGCAGGATCAGTGCGGTGACCAGATCCAGCGCGGCACGGGCGCGGGGCGGCAGATGCTCGGGCAGCAGGGTGATCGCCATATGGCCCGCGCGCCCGAACAGCGCCGCCGCCCCCAGAAACCCGGCCCAGACCATGGCGGCAATCGCCGCCTCGTCGGCCCAGACCAGCGGCGCGCCCGCGCTGCGCGCCACCGCCCCCGCCGCAGAGATGCCCAGCACCCCCGCCAGCATCAGCCCCGCCGCCGCCGCCTCGACCGAGGCCAGCGCGTCAGAGACCGCGGCAAGCGGGCCGGGGGGGCGGGGGGCGGTGCGGGGGGAGATCATGCCTGCCTCGTGTCTTTGCGCCCCTTCTAATCCTGTAGCCGACAGATTCAATCAGGAATTTTTGGCGCCCCCTTGCTCCGCCGGTCCTCGATTCGTTTTGGCCAAGACAGATTCAGGGGTGATGCGCAAGAGCGTCAGCCTGCCTCGGATGCGCGTCGACCGTAATTTCATAGGGTTGCGCCCAATTCTTAACACATTTGCCTGTGCCAAAATCAGAAGTGACGAAAATCACCTTCTGGAGTAAGCTGACACGGCATTCAGAGGGTGGGGTCACCCCTTGACGCGGAGAACCCCGACCGGGATTTGCCCCGGCCCGCTGAGCCGATTGTTACAAAGGCCCGCTGTTTTCAGGGCCATGGTGTTTTTAACGAGGGGGGCCAGAACATGGCGGGTAACCTATTGGAAGGACTGTCTGAATTAAAAGAAGCGCGGCGCGGGTTGCGAAAGCTCCTGTGGCTTGCGGCGGGGTTCAGCATCTTTGTGAACCTGCTGATGCTGACCGGCCCCCTGTTCATGCTGCAGACCTATGACCGCGTGCTGGCGGCCCGGTCAGAGCCGACGCTGGTGGCGCTCTTTAGCGTCATGGTTTTCATGTTTCTTATCATGGGCATTCTGGACTGGGCCCGGGCGCGGGTGCTGAACCGCATCGGCACCCGGTTTCAGGCCGGGCTTGACCGCCGCGTGTTCGACGCGCTGCTGAAAAAATCCGCCAGCGACCACAGCATCGACGAGACCACCGGGGCGGGCCAGCAGCTCAAGGATCTGGAGGCGATGCGGCGGTTCTATGGCTCGCCGGTCTTTGCCGCGCTGTTCGACGCACCTTGGGCGCCGGTGTTTCTGGTCGGGCTCGGGCTGTTCCACCCGATGATCGGGCTCTTCGCCACGGTGGGCGGCGGGCTGCTGATCCTGTCGGCGCTGCTGAACCAGATGCTGACGCGGGGGGCGGCGGTGAAATCGCAGGTCTCCGCCTATGTGGCGGACCGCTATTCCGACCAGCTGCAGAACGAGGCAGAGACGATCCGCAGTCTGGGCATGCAGAGCAATGCCTTTGAAAAATGGGCGAAATCGCGGGAACGTGCGCTGGATCTGAGCCTGCGCGCCAGCGACATGGGCGGCAATTTCGCCAGCCTCAGCCGGGTGTTCCGGATGTTCCTGCAATCGGCGATCCTTGGTCTGGGCGCGTGGCTGGTGCTGCGCGGAGAGATCACGCCCGGCCTGATGATCGCCTCGTCGATCCTGCTGGGCCGCGCGCTGGCGCCGGTGGAGACCATCGTCAACCAGTGGAGCACGGTGCAGCGCACCCGCCGCGCCTGGGACAATCTGGCGGCCCTGCTGTCGGAGATCCCCGAAGACCGCGTGGCGGTGACGCTGCCGCGTCCGCGCGCCCGGCTGGAGGTGATGGGCCTGACCGTGACGCCGCCGCAGGGCCATGCGCCCACGCTGCGGCAGGTCAGCTTTGCCGTGGCCCCCGGCGAGGCGGTGGGGGTGATCGGCCCCAGCGGGTCGGGCAAATCCACGCTCGCCTCGGCGCTGACCGGCGTCTGGCCGGCGGGGGCGGGCAAGATCCGGCTCGATGGCGCGCCGATCGAACAGTATCACCCGGAACGTCTGGCGGAATATGTGGGCTATCTGCCGCAGCGCGTGACGCTGTTCGACGGCACGGTGGCGGAAAACATCGCGCGTCTGGCCACCAGTTTCGACAGCACCCGCGTGATCGAGGCAGCACAGCGTGCCGCCGCGCATGAGATGATCCTGAAGCTGCCCAAGGGCTACAACACCCCGGTCCAGACCATCGGCACGCAGCTCTCGGGCGGGCAGATCCAGCGCATCGGCCTTGCCCGCGCGCTTTATGGCGATCCGGTGCTGCTGGTGCTGGACGAGCCCAATTCCAACCTCGACAACGAAGGCTCGGTGGCGCTGAACGGCGCGGTTCTGGCGATGAAGGCGGCGGGACATGCCGTCATCATCATGGCGCACCGCCCCGCCGCCATCAAGGAATGCGACAAGCTGCTGGTGCTGGAGGATGGCACCCGCAAGGCATGGGGCCCGCGTGAAGAGGTCATGTCGGACATGCTGTCCAATGTGCAGGTCATCCGCCGCAACGTGGCCAAGACCAGCGTCGGAGGGCTGGCATGATGGGCAAATCAGATCGCAACCCGCTGTTTTCCGTGACCCTGCCCGCGCTGGCGGGGGGGCTGGCGCTGGTGGCGCTGGTGGGGGGCTTTGGCGCATGGGCCGCCTCGGCGCGCATCGACGGGGCGGTGATCGCCCCCGGCCGCATCGTGGTGGACCGCAACCGGCAGGCGGTGCAGCATCTGGATGGCGGCATGGTCGCCGAGGTGCTGGTCAAGGAAGGCGACCGGATCGAGGCGGGCGCGCTGCTGGTGCGGCTTGACCCGACGCTGGCGCTGTCGGAACTGGCGATCACCGAAAGCCGCCTTTACGAGCTGATGGCGCGGCGCGGCCGGATGGAGGCAGAGCGCGACGATGCGGGCGCGGTGGTTTTTGACCCCGACCTGCTGGCGGCGGCAAGCGCGCCCGAGGTGGCGCGGCTGGTCGAGGGCCAGCGCGGCCTGTTCGAGGCGCGGCAGGACAGCCTGTCCAAGGCGGTGACGCAGCTGGAGAACCAGCAGCTGCAGCTGCAGAACCAGATCGGCGGCATCGACGCGCAGATGGTGGCGCTGGACCGGCAGCTGGATCTGGTGGGGCAGGAAGCGGCGGTGCAGCAGGGCCTGCTGGACCGGGGACTGGCGCAAAGCTCGCGCGTGCTGAACCTGCAGCGCGAAGAGGCGCGGCTGGCCGGTCTGCGCGGCGAACTGGTGGCGCGCCGCGCCGAGGCGATGGAGCGCATCGCCGAGATCGGCATCGAACTGCTGCAGCTGCAGACCCAGCGCCGCGAGGAGGCGATCACCACGCTGCGCGATCTGGAAATCTCGGAGATGGAAACCCGCGAGCGCCGCGCGGCGCTGAAGACCCAGCTGGACCGGATGCTGATCCGCGCGCCGGTGGCGGGGGTGGCCTATGATCTGCGGCTCTTCGGCGCGCAGTCGGTGGTGCGCCCCGCCGATCCGCTGCTCTACATCGTGCCGCAGGACCGGCCCTTGGTGATCGAGGCGCAGGTCGACCCCATCGATGTGACCCGCGTGCATCCGGGGCAGCAGGTGGTGGTGCGGGTGCAGGCCTTCGACATGCGCAACACGCCCGATCTGCTGGGGCAGGTCATGCTGGTTTCGCCCGACGCCTTCACCGACGCGACCACCGGGCGGCCCTATTACCGGGTGGAGGTGGAGCTGCCCAAGACCGAGCTTTCCAAGCTGACCGCGGATCAGGTGCTGATCCCGGGCATGCCGGTGGACAGTTTCATCCGCACCGGCGAACACACGCCGCTGGCCTATCTGACCGCGCCACTGACGCGCTATCTGGATCGCGCCATGCGCGACGACAGCTGACAGGAGCGGCCCATCATCCCCATATATCCCCCTCTGCCGGATTTCACCGAATAAACCCGGGCCCTGATCCGAATTGAATGGCGTTATTGCGCGGCCTGTCCGGCTGAATAAAGGACGGGGGGCGCAATAGCGCCATTTTATTTATGTCTGCATTGGATGTTTTTGCGCAATGACGTTTGCCCCCAAATGAGGGTATCCGGACTCGGGCGACTATGGCTGAATTGGGGCAGGTTCGGGAGAATTGAGACCCGCACCGTGGTGGCCCCGATGAGACCGGAAGAGACCGGACATCCGGGGGGATTTGATTAGCAATCCTTATTTGGGGGAAAGATCATGACCATGAAATCCGCAAACGAAGCCTGGGCCCTTGTCGGGGGCGCTCCCTGGCTGGGCGGCACTCCGAACACCGACAACGGTGATTTCAAGGACATTCCCGGCGTGAACCGGGGCAAGGGCCTTGGGGGTGATGACCACATCGCGGGCAATGCCAATGCCAACGCCATCTTTGGCAACAACGGCAACGACTTCCTGCGCGGCGACGCGGGGGATGACTACCTGTTCGGCGGCAATGGCAACGACATCCTGATGGGAGACGAGCTGAGCGGCGATCAGGGCGATGATGAACTGACCGGCGGCACGGGCGAAGACGTGCTGGCGGGCGGCGGCGGCAACGACAAGATGGACGGCGGGACAGATGATGACCTGCTGATCGGCGGGGCCGGCAACGACTGGGCCACTGGCGGCGACGGCAATGACGTCGTGCTGGGCGGCAGCGACGATGACAAGCTGCTTGGCGGCGAGGGCGATGACTGCATGGCCGGTCAGGACGGCGATGACATGCTGAACGGCCAGGGCGGCAACGACATGATGTCGGGCGGTCTGGGCGATGACACGCTTTATGGCAACAACGGCAACGACACCATGGCGGGCAACGCCGGTGACGATTACATCAACGCCGGCGACGGCGATGACCTTGCCTTCGGGGGCAGCGGCGCGGACACGATGCGCGGCTATGATGGCGATGACAGACTGCTGGGCGGGGCGGATGACGATGCCATCCTTGGCCAGCGCGGTCAGGACAGCCTCTGGGGCAACGAAGGCAACGACAATATCCAGGGCGGGGCGGATGACGACCACATCTGGGGCGGCACCGGCGACGACCTGATCGAAGGCAATGACAACGCCGACTGCATCGCGGGCGGCGACGGCAACGACACCGTCTATGGCGACAATGCCGATGGCAACCCCGCCGATGGCGAGGCCAGCGACTCGATCTCCGGCGGTTCGGGCAACGACACCATCTATGCCGGTGAAGATGATGACGTGGTGACCGGCGATACCGGGGACGACGCGATCTATGGCCAGACCGGCAATGACACGCTCGCGGGCAATGACGGACAGGATTTCATGTCCGGCGGCGACGGCGACGATCACATGCAGGGCAATGACGGCTTTGACACCATGTGCGGCGATGCCGGCAATGACGTCATGGACGGCGGCGCCCGGTCGGACAGCATGTATGGTGGCGTGGGCGATGACTGCATGGCCGGTGGCGACGGCAATGACCTTGTCAAGGGCGACGATGGCAACGACCGCATCGATGGCGGCACCGGCCATGACAAGCTGACGGGGGGCCGGGACGATGACTTTGTCTTCGGCGGCAAGGGCAACGACGTGGTCTGCGGCGACGCTGGTGAAACCCGCGGCGGCAACGACACCCTGCTTGGCGGCGTCGGCAACGACACGCTGAAAGGCGGCAAGGATGATGACTGCCTGATCGCGGACAGCGGACAGGACGTGCTGATCGGGGGCGCGGACGGGGATGACTTTGTCTTCGGCCACGAGATCGACGAGGATGGCGACGGCGAATGCGACCGCACCGACCTGACCATCGATTACAACGTCATCAAGGACTTCGACGCCGATCAGGAAGACCGCGTGGTGTTCCACACCGACTTCGAAGGCACGCTCTCTGCCTCGATCGTGGGCGATGACGTGCTCATCACCTCCAGCCTTGGCGGGTCGGTGCTGATCGAAGGTCTGGTGAGCGAGCTTGAGGGCATCGACCCCACCGATCCGTTCTTTGATGAATCGGTGCTGATTGAGTTCCTGACCAAGCAGGGCGAGGATGGCGACGGCAAAGGCATCATCAGCTTCGAGGACAAGTGCATCACGCCCTTCGTCTGCGAACCGGATCAGGCCGAGGTCTACTGCCCCGAACCCTATGTGCCGACGCCGGTCTGCATCACCCCGCTCAGCACCGACAAGGTGGGCGACACGACCATCAACGCCACCGAACTGCAGATCGCCGATCTGTTCGTGGAGGAAGATGCCAACGTGTCGATCCAGAACGGGTCTCTGTATATCGACCTGACCGCCGAGTGAGCGCCGGTCCATCGGTCCAAGAACAGGAGCGCCCCGCAAGGGGCGCTCTGCCGGAGAAGAACCGGACCACGGACAAGACCCCATCCTCGGTCCGTTCTCCGGGGCACCGTTCCAGACATGGGGCGGTGCTTCGGCGCCCCGGTTCCCGGCCTGCACTGCGTGACGCCCCGCCCGCCGCTGATCCGGCAGGCGGGGCGCATGATGTTCGGGGTCAGTGGCTGCGCCGGGCCTCGGCGCTGGCGATGCTGGTGCCCACGGGCAGGATCGCGGTGTAATACATGGAAATCAGCTCGCTCTGCCGGTGCGCGCCGGTCTTGGCAAAGATCTGTTTCATGTAGCTGCGCACTGTCGACAGCGAAAACCGAGTGTTTTCAGCAGCTTCGTTAAGCGTCTTGCCGTCCAGCACCTCCTGCGCCACCAGCTTTTCCGACTGGGTCAGTCCGTGCGTGGCGAAAAAATGCTCGCGCAGCGCGGCGTGATCGGTGCGCGGCGCCTCGAACAGCACCATGGCCTGCGGCGGGGTGCTGGCCAGCAGTGGCGCCACCACCGCCATGCGCATCAGCCCCGACCGCGCCGGCACCGACACGATGGAGGCGGAGGGCGCGGGGCCGGTGGCCACGGCCAGCGCGCGCTGCAGCTGCGCGCGGCAGGCATCGTCGCGCAGGCTCAGCCGCCCGTTCACCATCAGCCAGTCGGGCTCATCGGCGCCCACAGGACCGGGGCTGCGCCCGTCATAGCGGATCTCGCCGGTGGCGGTGACCAGAAACACCTCGATGGACAGCACGCGCAGCGTCGCCTCCACCAGACCTTCGGGCCAGATCAGCCGGGAATACACGTCCTCGGTCAGCTGCTGATGGGCATAGGCCAGCCCCATGCGCAAAAGCGCCGCAAGCCCGGGCTGTGTCAGCGGCAGCGGCGCGGTGCAGACCAGCACCGGCACCAGCCGCGCCACCGGCTTGCCCATCCCCACCGCCAGCGGTCCGGCGGCCAGCCAGATCTCGGGCGCGTCCTGTGGCGGGCCATTGGCGGTCAGCGCGGTCTGCACGGCAAGCCGCGCCTCTGCGGCGCGGATCATCTCGGCGGGGGTGGGGCCCCCGTCCGTGCCTGCCGCCCAGCTTTCGCTGATCCGGCGTGTGGCGCTGTCGTAAAACCCCATAAGCAGCGCGGGCAGTTCCGCGCAGAGGCACAGATGCTGAATGAACTCCTGGCGGCGAAAGCCGGAGTCTTCGGAGCCGGTCGGTGACATGAAATTGCCCCTTCTCCCGTCTTTACAAGATAAACCACAACGGGGTCGCCATTTACACACATATGGACGACCCCGAACGACCCTCGGAAATCAAGAAGCCTTATCGGCGAACAGGGGGCCAGACAACGCGACCCGCCCCCGTCATTTTGTGTGAAAGCCCGGTCTGCACCGTGAAAATTGGGCCGTCACCGGAATCGGAAAAACTTGGTTCTAATTACTGTCGAGATTATCCAGACTCCGGCCCAACGTCAACAAATTCCCGGGAATTGCGCAAATTGCAACGCTGCGGCGAATAGCGAAAAACCGGCTCTGCTTTGCGGCAAAAGGCGCGGGATCACCGGGCGGGATCGGGGCCCGCAGCGCGGCGGCTGCGGGCCCGCGCAGCGGTCAGTAGGCGGCCTGATACAGCGCCAGCGCGTCGGCCTCTGTCACCTCCACGGGGTTGTTCATCAGCAGCCGTGTCTGCAGCATCGCGTCCTTGGCCAGAACCGGCAGGTGATCCTGTGCCACCTTGCAGTCGCGCAGACGGCGCGGCGCGCCGGAGCGGGTCATCAGATCGTCCATGAACTCCACAAAGGCTTCGGCCCGCGCCGCGACATCGCCCCCCGACGTGCCCAGCACCACATCGGCCAGTTCGGCATAGTGCACTGCCGCCGCCGTCATGTTGTGGCGCAGCACCGGCCCCAGCATCAGCGCGTTGGTCAGGCCATGGGGCAGGTGGTAATGCCCGCCCAGCGGATAGGCCAGCGCATGCACCGCCGCCACCGGGCTGTTGGAAAAGGCCTGCCCGGCCAGCGTCGCCCCCAGCAGCATCGCCTCGCGCGCGGCGCGGTCGGTGCCGGTGTCGCAGGCGCGCAGCAGGTTTGCCGCCATCAGCCGCAGCGCCTCCTTGGCGAAGAGATCCGACAGCGGGTTCTTGCGGTGCCGTCCGGTAAAGGCCTCGATGGCGTGCACCATGGCGTCGATGCCGGTGGCGGCGGTCTGCAGCGGCGGCAGGCCCACGGTCAGCTCCGCATCCAGAATGACCCGGTCGGCGTAAAGCTGCGGCGCGACGATGCCCATTTTCGTGGTCTCGCCGGTGGTCAGGATGGTGATGTTGGTCACCTCGGATCCCGTCCCGGCGGTGGTGGGCACCTGCACCAGCGGCGTGCGGCTGCCGCGCACCTTGCCGATGCCATACAGATCCGCCAGCGGCTGGTCAGAGCGGATCATCACCGCCACCAGCTTGGCAATGTCCATCGACGATCCGCCGCCAAGCCCCAGCACGATATCGACCGAAGCCGCGCGCGCCATGTCCGCACAGGCCAGCACGATGGCTTCGGGCGGATCGGCCACCACATCGTCGAACACCGTCACCGCAAACCCCGCCTCCTGCAGCGAGGCTTTGGCCGGGTCCAGCAGCCCGTTGCGATGCAGGAAGGCGTCGGTGACGATCAGGATCCGCCGTTCGGCAAAGCTTTCCGCCAGCAGCGGGCCAAGCCGCCGGGCGCCGCCCCAGTCCACCAGCAGGGATCCGGGCGTGTCGAAGCTGTAGCTGGGGCGGGCATCGGTCATGATCTTCTCCTTGGGTCATGGCATGGGGTCAAAGCGCCGGGAAAGGCGCTTGCATTTGTATTCACGGCGCCGGGGCACGTGGCGGCGGTCCTGGTCCCGGGGCGGCCTGTGACGCCGCGCCGCCATCCCCGCGCCCGGTCCGGCAAAACTGCGCGGAGTTTCCGGGATAATGCCCGGCTTGGCAAGGCTTGTCGGGCGTGGGGCAGGGGGCAGATGCCCATGCCTTGGGCAGAGGGCACAGGAAAACGCCGCTCCGCCTCGCGGTCTCTTGCCTTTGCAAGCGTATTCATAAACTGTGCGGAAAACCGGCCGCATCCGGGCCAGCCCGGCCCGGCGCATCCCGCAGCGGCCAGCGTTCGGAAAGGGCAGGGGACAGGCATGGGCCATTGGGCAGACCTCGCAGGACAGAAGATCGCGGTCGTCGGCGGCTGCGGCGGCATCGGCAGGGCGGTGGTGACAGCGCTGCTCGATTCAGGCGCGCAGGTGGCGGTGCTGGATCTGCCGCAGTCGCTGACGCGCCACCCCCCGCCCGCCCCGGTGCGCGGCCATCCGGTTGATGCCGCAAGCTCTGCCAGCGTCGAGGCGGCCTTTGCCGCGCTGGCGCAGGACTGGCCCGCGCTTGACGGCATGGTGAACCTTGTCGGCTTCACCCGGGATCCCGCGCCGCTGGCCGAAACCCCCGATGACCTCTGGTCCGAGATGATCGATGGCAACCTGCAGGCCGCCTTCTTTCTGGCCCGGGCGGCGCTGCCGCTGCTGCGGCGCAGCAACGCGGCCTCGCTGGTCAACATCTCCTCCGGACTCGCGGTCAAATCCACGCCCGGTTACGGCCCCTATGCCGCGTCCAAGGCCGGGATCCTCGCGCTGACCCGGGTTCTGGCGCAGGAGAACGCGCCGCAGGTCCGGGTCAATGCCGTGGCGCCCTCTGCCGTGGACACCGCCTTCCTGCGCGGCGGCACCGGGCGCGGCGGCGAGGACCGCGCCGACAGCCATCTGGATGTCGGGGCCTATGTCCGCAGCATCCCGCTGGCCCGGCTTGCCACACCGCAGGATGTGGTGGGTCCGGTGCTTTTCCTTCTTTCCCCCGCCGCCGGCTACGTCACGGGTCAGACCCTGCACGTCAATGGCGGCACCTTCATGGCCTGAGAAATGATGAACACGCATACCCTTCCCCAAAGCGTCGGCAGCCTGATCGCCGGCAAGGACGTCACCGGCAGCGGCCACCGCATCCCGGTCTATTACCCCGCCACCGGCGCGCAGATCAGCACCCTGCACGAGGCGGATGCCGCCGAGGTCGATCTGGCCGTGGCCGCCGCGCGCCGCAGCTTCGACACCACCGACTGGCCGCGCTGGTCGGTGGAGCGGCGGCAGGCGCTGCTGCTCGCCATCAGCGAAACGCTGCTGGCCCATGCCGATGAACTGGCGCTGCTGGAATGCTACAATCTGGGCATCTCGCTGCGCGAACTGCGCCAGATCCAGATGACCCGCGCCGCCTACAACTTCCGCTTCTTCGCGGAATATCTGGGCCAGCGCAGCGGCGAGGTTTACGATCAGGTGACCGGCTACCGGTCGGTCGTGGTGCGCGAGGCGGTGGGGGTCGCGGCGCTGATCGCGCCATGGAACGCCCCCACCGCCCTTGCCTCGATGAAGGTGGCGGCGGCGCTGGCCTTCGGCAATACCTGCGTGCTGAAACCGTCAGAGCAGACACCGCTGGCGCTGCGCCGCTTCGTGGAACTGCTGCACGAGGCGGGCCTGCCCGAAGGCGTGGTCAATCTGGTGAACGGGCGCGGTTCGGTGACGGGCGAGGCGCTGGTGGCGCACAGGGGCGTGGATCTGGTCAGCTTCACCGGCGGCACCGAAACCGGGCGGCGGATCATGACCGGGGCGGCGCAGCGGCTGAAACCCTGTTCGCTGGAACTGGGCGGCAAAAGCGCCAATGTCATCTTTGCCTCCGCCGATCTGGACCGGGCGCTGGATGCGGCGCTGCTGGCGATCTTTTCCGGCAATGGCCAGCAATGCCTTGCCGGGTCGCGCATCCTGCTGGAGAAATCCATCAGCGAGGCCTTCCTTGCCCGCTTTGTCGACCGCGCCCGGCAGCTGCGCATCGGGGATCCGATGCTCGACAGCACCGAAATGGGTCCGCTGGGATCGGCGGCGCATCGCGACCGGGTGCTGTCCTATGTCAAGGTCGCGCAGGAGGATGGCGCGACCCTGCTGACCGGCGGTGGCGTGCCGCAGATGGCGGGTGATCTGGCGGGCGGCTATTTCATCGAGCCGACGGCGGTGCTTGCCCCCTCCAACGCGGCGCGGGTCTGTCAGGAAGAGATCTTTGGCCCCTTCGCCACCTTCCTGACCTTCGAAGGCTACGATCAGGCGATGCAGATGGCCAATGACACCGAATTCGGGCTGGTGTCCTATGTCTGGTCCGATCACCTGCCCACGGTGGAGGCGGCGTCGCGCGACCTGCGCTCTGGCGTGGTCTGGGTCAACACGCCGATGACCCGCGACCTGCGCGCGCCCTTTGGCGGCTACAAGAATTCCGGCGTGGGCCGCGAGGGCGGCGCCGCCTGCGAGGCGTTTTATACCGAGGTCAAGACCGTCACGATCCCCGACCGCCCCGTGACCCTGCGCCAGATCGGCCTGCCGGGCTGAGAGACGGGCCGCCCCCCTCCGGCGGGGCGGCCTCCTTGCCGGGTCAGGGCCAGACGGGTCAGGGCCAGACGGGCGCGCCGTCCAGCCCGGCGGTTTCGGGCAGGCCGCAGATCAGGTTGGCATTCTGCACCGCATGGCCTGCGGCCCCCTTGCCCAGATTGTCGACCACGCCCATGGCGATGACCAGATCGCGCTCCGGATCGGCGGCATAGCTGACAAAGGCAAGGTTCGACCCGCTGGCCCATTTGGTCTGCGGCGGGCGGTCGGTCACCCGGACGAAGGGACGGTCGGCATAAAACTCCCGCGCGGCGGTCAGGCACTGGTCGGTGCTGGCCTGTCCCCGGCAGTAGATGGTGACCAGCACGCCGCGCGTCATCGGCACCAGATGCGGCGTGAACACCAGCCCTGCGGCGCTGCCGCCGCTCAGCGCTTCGATGGTGTGGGCCATCTCGGGCATGTGTACATGGCGCAGCAGGCCATAGGGCTGCAGGTTTTCATTGGTTTCGGCATAGCCGAAGCGGGTGTCGGCGCCGCCCCGTCCCGCGCCGGAAATGCCGGTCTTGGCGTCGATCACGATGCGGTCCGGGGCGATCAGCCCGCCGGACAGCAGCGGCGCCAGCGCGGTCAGCGTGGCGGCGGGAAAGCAGCCGGGATTGGCGATGCGGCTCTGTCCGCTGATCCGGTCGGGCCAGACATCGGCGAGCCCGTAGGTCCAGCCCTCGACATGGCGGTGATCGCCGCCAAGATCGACGATCTTCACCTGCGGCGGCACCCGCGCCAGCGCCTCTGCCGAGGTGCCGGTGGGCAGCGAGGCGAAGAGCAGGTCAAGCTCTGGCAGGGTGTCGGGATCCCATTTTTCGATGACCAGACCGGCAAGCCTGGCAGGCACCCCCGGATAGCGGTCCACCAGCCGGCTGCCCGCGCTGCCCTCGCCCGCAGCATAGACCAGATCAAAGGCGGGATGGGCCGCGATCAGGCGCAGCGCCTCGCCGCCGCCAAACCCGCTGATGCCCACGATCCCTGCACGAATGCCCATCTGTCCTGCTCCTGCCTGCCTCCGGCGCCGTGCCGGTCCGGCAGACCGGGTCGCGCAGATGGGGGGGCCTGTCAAGCCGCCGATGCAGAAAGGCCGCCCCGGGTGGGGCGGCCTTTGGGTCCGGCCGGGGGAGGGGTCAGGCCGGAACCTGCCTGTGCCGCCGCACCGCCATCAGGTGATGCAGCATCAGCCCCGCGCCAAGGGCAGAGACGCCCAGTTCCAGCCCGT
The DNA here is from genome assembly GCF_900100085.1 of Salipiger marinus. Taxonomy (GTDB): domain Bacteria; phylum Pseudomonadota; class Alphaproteobacteria; order Rhodobacterales; family Rhodobacteraceae; genus Salipiger; species Salipiger marinus. The sequence continues at coordinate 108,856 of NZ_FNEJ01000012.1, read as the reverse complement.
AGCCGCCCATCTGCGACAGCGGGGTGATGGTCAGCAGCCCGACGATGATCCAGACCGGGCGCAGCAGACCTTCGACCGGCACGAAGCCGTGGCGCAGCCAGCCGCCGCAGACCAGCGCCAGCGCCAGCACCGAGGAGACCGCGACATACAGGATCTCGGGCCAGCTGCCCTCCATCAGCAGCGCGGGCTTGTAGATGAACAGGAAGGGCAGCAGATAGGCGACCCAGCCGACGCGGAAGGATTCCACCGCCGTCTGGATCTGCCCCGCCCCGGCGATGGTCGCCGCCGCAAAAGAGGCCAGCGCGATCGGCGGCGTGATCATGGACAGCATGCCGAAATAGAAGACGAACATATGCGCCGGGATCGGGGCGATGCCAAGCTGCACCAGCGCCGGGGCCGCCAGCGAGGCCAGCAGCAGGTAGACGGCGGTGGTGGGCAGGCCCAGCCCCAGCAGGATCGCCACCAGCGCCGTGACCACCAGCATCCCGAACAGCGAGGCGCCGCCGATGTCGAGCAGCATCATCGACAGCGAGAAGCCAAGCCCGGTGGCCGACAGGATCCCCACGATCATGCCCGCCGCCGCCGTGACCAGCAGCACCTCTGCCGTGGCCATGCCGGTGGTGGCAAGCGCGTCCCATGCCGCGCGCGGCGACAGCGATCCGGGCATGCCGGGCCGCAGCACATGGGCCAGCAGCGCCACGCCCAGCAGGACGAAGATCGTCCAGGTCGCTGCGACCTGCGCCTGCAGGTTCAGCATGAAGATCCCCGACAGCAGCACGACAAAGCCAAGGATCGGCGTCCAGCCATTGGCCAGCACCCGCAGCATCGCGACCCGCCGTTCCCCCGCCAGCGTGCCCACGCCGTCGCGCCGCGACAGGAAGTCGATCTGGATGAAGATGGACAGGTAATAGATGAACGCAGGCAGCAGGGCCGCCACGAGGATGTCGCGATAGGGCACCTGAATGATCTCGGCCATCAGGAAGGCCGCCGCCCCCATGATCGGCGGCATGAGCTGCCCGCCGGTGGAGGCCACCGCCTCGATGGCGCCCGCCTGCCGGGCGCTGAACCCGGTGCGCATCATCATCTGGATGGTGATGACCCCGGTGGACATGACATTGGACACAGCACTGCCCGAGACCGAGCCGAACAGCCCCGAGGCGGTCACCGCGATCTTGGCAGAGCCGCCCGGCCCCTTGCCCGCCACCCGCATCGACAGCTGGGTGAAGAAATCGCCTCCTCCCACCGCGATCAGGAAGCCGCCGAACAGCACGAAGACCGCCACCACATAGGCGCCCACCTGCAGCGAGGCGCCCCATGTCGCGGAACTGTCGGTGCCCAGATAGCGGAACACCTGCGCCAGCGGGATGGCCCGGCCCGACAGCGGGCCGGGGATCAGGTCGCCCCAGAGCGCATAGGCGAAGAAGGCCGCGAAGATGGCGACCAGCGTCCAGCCCACCACCCGGCGCAGCACGTCCATGACCAGCAGCACCACGCAGACGCCAAGGATCAGCGCCTCGGTCGGGTGGAAGGCGGCCATTTCCGACAGCACCTGAAAGCGGGCATAGACCCAGCCGCCCATCAGCAGCGAGGCCAGCGCCCCCGCCATGTCCAGCCAGACGGGCAGGCCCGCCGTGCCCCGCGTGCGCAGGTAGATCGCCGCCATGGAGATGGCGAGCATCACCGCCGCGATCTGTTCGGGAAAGACCAGCATCCCGGCGCGCATCGGCAGGCGCAGCACCCAGATCAGCGCCAGCACCGGCACCGCGGCGCCCAGTATCTGGGCGATCCGCGGGATCAGGGGGGTGTCAGTGAACAGCGTCATCACTCATCCCGGTGTCTAAAGGAAAGAAGGACAGGCAGGGGCGGGTCGCGGTCATTCCGCGACCGGGATCCCGTGTTCCTGATAGAAGGCGAGCGCGCCGGGGTGATAGGTCATGCCGCCTGCGCGGGCCATGCCTTCGGGCACGAAGCTTTCCCACATCGGGCTGGTGGCCAGCAGATCCTCGCGCCCGTCATGCAGCGCGCGCACCATCGAGGTCACCACCGCATCCGGCACGTCGGCATTGGCGAAAAGCAGGTATTCATAGCCAAAGACCTTGGTATCCTCGGTCACCGCCGCCTCGCCGGATCCGGACACGTCGAAGATGCGGGTGCCGGGCAGGATCTCGTCCATCACCGCCTCATCCTCTTCGGACAGGGGCAGATAGCGCACTTTGCCGACGCTGGCCTGCATGTCCATCACGAAGGCCGAGCCGATGGTGGCGATGGAGGTGTCGAGGATGCCGTCGCGAAACCCGTCATACATGGACAGGAAATTGGCAGTCGGCACCGCGCGCACGTCGTCATAGGTCAGATCCGCCGTGGCCATCACCGCCCGCATCACATAGTCGCCCAGCGAATTGTCAGGGAAGCGCGGCACGTTGCGGCCCGCCAGATCCTCCAGCGTCGCGATGCCCGAGTCGTCCATGACCAGCATCCCGGAGGTGAAATCCATCAGCGAGGCGACCAGCCGCAGGTTGTCGGCGGGCTGGCCTTCGGAGAGGCCGGTGCCGGTCATGGCGAAATAGGTCTGCGGGTAGTTGGCGATGCCGAACTCCAGCTGCCCCTGATCCACCAGCGGGATATATTGCGCGGTGTTGGCGGTTTCCTGCGGGATGACGCGGATCTCGCCCGCGCTGGAGGCGACGCTGGCGATCGCGATCCCGATCTGCCCGGTGGCCGCCCCGCTGAGCGTGCCAAGCGCCACGTTCTGGGCATGGGCCAGCGGCACGGTGCCAAGGCACAGGGCGGCGGCCGCGGCAAAATTCTTCAGTATCGACATGGGAACCTCTCCGTTGGGGGGATGGAAAGTCCGCGGTGTTTTTTGATCCACCTTGTATACGAACTTTGGACACATGCCTGCACGGGCTCCGCGCTGAGTCAAGGGCTGTCCGGCATTAAACGTGAATAAATGATGCATCTCTGGTCATCTTCGCAGCGCATATGCCCATATTTTGGAATTATCGGGTGCCAAGATGCCCGATTTCGGCAATAAAATTATCTGATCGCCTGTTGATCCGGTTCGGGGGCTTGACGCATACCCGAATCTTTGTGCACAAACTCCGGAAATGGCACCGAACAGGCCGCGCTGTTTGTGCACAAGGAAAGGGTCTCCCATGTCACAAGCCGAACAGATCGAGGATGGGGCGCTGCGCCCGGCGGTGCGGGCCTATCTGGTCATCCGCGACGCGATCCTGTCGGGGGAACTCGCCTCCGGCACGCATCTGCGCGAAGAGACGCTGGCCAGCATGACCGGCACCAGCCGCACGCCGGTGCGCGACGCGCTTGGCCGTCTGGTGGCCGAGGGGCTGGCGGTGGAGGAAAACCGCAGCCGCTATGTGGCGGATTTTTCGCCCTCCGAAATCATGGTGATGTTCGACCTGCGCGCCCGCCTTGAAGGTTATGCGGCGCGGCTTGCCGCCAGCCGGATCACCGCCCCCGAACTGGACGAGCTGGCCCGGCTGATCGCGGAGATCGACGCGCTGGACATGGCGGGCGGGCGCGACGCGACAGACGAATTTCTGGTGCTGAACGACGCCTTTCACAACTGCATCCTGCAGGCGACCCGGTCCACGCAGCTGCGCATGATGATCCGTCCGGTGATGTCGGCGCCGGTGGCGCTGCTCAAGCGGCATATCATGGCGCAGTCCATCGGCATCCGCGCCTCCAACGACCAGCACCGCGAGATTCACCGCGCCCTTGCCAGCGGCAATCCCGACTGGGCGGAGGCGGCGGTCAAGGCGCATGTGATTTCCACCAAACCGTTCCGGAAGGCCCCTGCCGATGACTGACCTTTCCGCAAAGACCATCCTCGTCACCGGCGGCGGGCGCGGGCTGGGCCGGGCCATGGCGCGGGCTCTGGCCGCCTGCGGCGCGCGGCTGGTGCTGACCGGCGCCACCGCCTCTGACGCGCTGGCGCAGACCGTCCGCGACTGCACGGAGGCGGGCGCGGCGCAGGTGCGGACCTGTCTGTTCGACGTGTCGGATGCGGCGGCCTGCCAGCGCGCGGCCGAGGATCTGGGCCCTGTCGACGTGCTGGTGAACAATGCCGGGCGCGGCATGCGGCTGATTTCCGAGACGTTCAACACCGTGCCGACGCGGTTCTGGGAAAGCGATCCCGCCGCATGGGCGCAGGTGATCGACACCAATGTGAACGGGCCCTTCTACATGGCGCGGGCGCTGGTGCCGGGCATGGTGGCGCGCGGGCAGGGCAAGGTCATCAACATCTCGACCTCGGACCAGACCATGGTGCGGCGCGGCTATGCGCCCTACGGCCCGTCGAAAGCGGCGCTGGAGGCGGCAAGCCGGGTCTGGGCGCAGGATCTGGCGGGGACCGGCGTCACCGTCAATGTCTTCCTGCCCGGGGGTGCCGCCGACACCGATCTGCTGCCGCCCGCCCCCGACAAGAAAGGCGCGGATGGCAAGCTGCTGTCGCCGCAGGTGATGGCGCGCGGCATCGTCTGGCTGTGCTCGCCCGCCTCGGATGCGGTGACCGGCGGGCGGTTCATCGCGGCGCACTGGGGCGCGGGCCCCGGCCCCGATGCGGCGGCGGTCAGCCCGCCCGTCGACAAGCCGCGGATCATGTGAGCGGCACAGACATGCGGATGACAGGGAGGGCCCGATGAGCCCCGATCACCTTGATCTTGGCGGCGCGCATCTGCGCCGGATCACCGATCTGGACCGGTTCGCGCTGCCGCTGTCGCTGCTGTTCCCCGAGGCGCGACAGCAGGAACTGGAGCCGTTCCGTGCCGATCTGGCGCCGTGGCATTACGATTTCGACGCGGGCGCCGTGCTGCTGGGGGTGCATAGCCTGCTGCTGCGGCTCGACGGGCTGACCGTGCTGATCGACACCTGCGTCGGCGCCTGCAAGCCGCGCCCGGCCCGGCCCGAATGGCATGCGCGCAAGGCGCAGGGCTATCTTGCGGCGCTGGCGGCGGCGGGGCTTGGCCCCGAAGACATCGACATGGTGTTCTGCACCCATCTGCACGCCGATCATGTGGGCTGGAACACCCGGCTGCAGGATGGCCGCTGGGTGCCGACCTTTCCGCGCGCCCGCTACGTGATGGGCCGGGCGGAACACGACCACTGGCAGAAGGCCGAGGCGCAGGCCCCCGGCCAGCACAACCACGGCGCCTATGCCGACAGCGTGCTGCCGGTGGTGGTGGCGGGGCAGGCCGATCTGGTCGAGGATGGCGCGGATCTGCATCACGGGCTGAGCGTGCTGCCGCTGCCCGGCCATTCCCCCGGCCAGACCGGGCTTGCGCTCGACCTGCAGGGCAGGCGGGTGGTGTTCTGCGGCGACGCGATCCATTCGCCGCTGCAGATCTTCCGCCCCGACTGGAGCAGCCGTTTCTGCCACGACCCCGATCAGGCCCGCCGCACCCGGCGCGCCCTGCTGGAGCAGGCGGTGGCGGAGGATCTGGCGCTGATCCCCGCCCATCTGCGCGGGGCGCTGGGGCTGCGCGTGCGCGGCCATGGCGGCGGCTTCCGGCCTGCGCCGCTTTTCTGAACAAGGCGAAGACATGACAAAGAACAAAGGGAAACGTCCATGAGCCAGCAATCCGTCATCATCGTGGGGGCCGGGCCGGTCGGGCTGGTTGCCGCCCTGTGTCTGGCCGAGGCGGGCATCCCCGTCACCGTGGTCGAGGCCCATGGCGAGGTGCCGAAGGATCTGCGCGCCTCCACCTTCCATCCGCCCACGCTCGATATGCTGGACCGTTTCGGCATCTCTGACGAGCTGGTGGCGCGCGGGCTGGTCTGCCCGACATGGCAGTTCCGCGACCGCTCCGAAGGGGTGGTGGCGGAGTTTGACCTTGGCCTGCTGCGCGACGAGACGCGCCACCCCTACCGGCTGCAATGCGAGCAGTGGAAGCTGGGCGAGGCGCTGCGCGACCGCATGGAAGGGCGCAGCGACGTGCAGATCCGCTATCACACCCGCGCGCAGGCGGTGACGCAGGATGCCGATGGCGTGACGCTGACGGTGGAAACCCCCGAGGGCGAGACCGAGATCCTGACCGGGCGCTACCTGATCGCCGCTGATGGCGCGCATAGCGCCGTGCGCAAATCGCTCGACATCGAATTCGAGGGGCTGACCATCCCCGAGATCTTCCTGTCCATGTCGACGGATTACGACTTTGCCGAAGCTTTCGGCGATCTGGCCCCCATCGCCTATATCACCGATCCCAACGAATGGGCGGTGCTGCTGCGCACGCCCAGCCTGTGGCGGGTGCTGCTGCCCACCGATCCGGGCCTGTCCGAGGCCGAGATCAAGGATCCGGAGGTGATGCAGCAGCGCCTGCAGAAGATCTGCCCGCGCGAGGGCAAGTACGAGATCGTGCACGCCACCGCCTATCGCGTCCACCAGCGCGTCGCCAAACGCTATGTCGAGGGGCGCATCTTCCTTGCCGGGGATGCCGCGCATCTCAACAACCCGCTGGGCGGCATGGGGATGAATGGCGGCATCCATGACGCCATCAACCTGACCGAAAAGCTGATCGAGGTCTGGAACGGCGCCCCGCTGGAGGGCATGACCCGCTACGAGCGGCAGCGGCGGCAGGTGGCCATCGACACCGTGCAGGAACAGTCGCTGCGCAACCGCAAGATCATGGCGGAAAACGACCCCGCCGCGCGGGCCGCCCATCACGACGAGCTGCGCGCCATCGCCGCCGATCCGGTGCGGCACAAGGCGTATCTGATGCGCTCCTCCATGATCCAGTCGCTGCAGGATCTTGAACAGATCGCCTAACATCTGACCACGAAGGGTTTGAACGATGACAGACAGTCTTGGCTACCGCATGAAGTTCGGCGTGATCGCGCCCTCCACCAACACCTCGGTCCAGCCGGAATTCGACGACATGCGCCCGGTGGGCGTGACCAACCATTTCTCGCGGATCGTGATCCCCGACGATCCGGTGCAGTCGGACGCGGATTTCAACGAGCTGGTGCTGCGCATCCGCGCCGCCACCATGGATGCCATCGACGCGGTCAAGACCTGTTCGCCCGGCGCGCTGGTCATGGGCATGTCGGCGGAAACCTTCTGGGACGGCAAGGAGCGCGCCGATGACCTGAAGCGCGAGATCGAGGCACGGGCGGGCATGCCGGTCGCCATGGGGTCGGATGCCTGTCAGGCGGCGCTGTCGCGCTTCGGCAGCGTCAAGCGCATCGCGGTCATCACCCCCTACATGCCGGTGGGCGACGAGCAGGTGCGGCGCTTCTTCACCGATTGCGGCTATGAGGTGGTGACCATCAAGGGCCTGAAATGCCAGAGCCCGATGCTGATCGCGCATGAGACCGAGCAGACGCTGCGCGACGCGATCATCGAGGTGAACGACCCCTCGGTGGAGGCGATCGTGCAGGCCGGAACCAACCTTGCCATGGCGCGGGTCGGGGCGATGGCGGAATTCTGGCTCGACAAGCCGGTGGTGGCGATCAACACCGCGACCTACTGGCACGCGCTGCGCATGAACGGCATCGAAGACAAGGTGCAGGGCTTCGGCTCGCTTCTGACGCATCACTAGTCCGTCTTGGGCCCCTGCGCGGGCCGGGGCCTTTACAGCGCCGGGGCGGCGCGATTAGGGTCATCTTTGAAAGCGTATGCAAATGAATCGCCCCGGCGCCCCGCGCCGGGGCAGGCATAGCCCGCCCGAAGGGAGCAAGCACCAGAATGCGGCACCACTCCGTTTACAGCTACCGCGCCAAGATCGGCCTTCTGACCCCCGCCACCAACACGGTGAACGAGGCGGAATGGGCGCGGCTGCTGCCCGAGGGCGTGACCTGTCACAGCCATCGCATTGATATGAATGCGGATGCACATGACAGCGAACCGCTGCTGGACCAGATCACCCGCAGCGCCGGGATTCTGGCGCGCGCCGATGTCGATGTCGTGGCCTATGCCTGCACGGCGGGATCCATGGTGACGCCCGCCGACAGCCTGCCGCAGGCGGCCAGCGACCGGCTGGGCCGCCCGGTGCTGACCACCGCCGCCGCCATCGTCGCGGCGCTGCGCCATCTGGGGGTGCGCCGCGTCTCGATCGCGACACCCTATCATCAGGCGCTCAACGATCACGAGGTGGCCTTTCTGGCGGCGCATGGCGTGACCACGCTTGCCATCGAGGGGCTGGGGCTGGGCGCGAACGGCCCCGTCGATTTCCCGCGCATCGCCCGCACGCCCCTGCCGGAGGTGGAGGCGCTGGCGCATCGCGTCCACCGCCCCGAGGCGGAGGCGCTGCTGCTGACCTGCACCGATTTTCCCACCCTGCCGCTGATCGCGCCGCTGGAAGCCGCGCTGGGGATCCCGGTGGTCAGTTCCAACACCGCGACCCTGTGGGCGGCGCTGCGCCGCGCCGGGATCGGTGACGCACTTGCCGGGGCGGGGCGGCTTCTGGCGCAGCCCCAGACCCCGCATCCCTGAACATCCGGAGGATCCTTTGCCACGCACGCTTTATGACAAGCTCTGGGACAGCCATGTGGTCCGCAGCTATGACGATGGCAGCGCGCTGATCTATGTGGACCGGCACCTGCTGCACGAGGTGTCGACCCCGCAGTCCTTTCAGGCGCTCGATTCCCGCGGGCTGTCGGTCCACCGCCCCGAGGCCAATCTGGCGGTGGCCGATCACGCCGTGCCGACCCTGAACCGCGACCGGCCCATTGCCGACCCGATGGCGGCGCGGCAGACCGCGCTGCTGCAGCGCAACGTGGCAAAGCACAACATCCCCTATATTCCGCTGGATGACCGGCGGCAGGGCATCGTGCATGTGATCGGCCCCGAACAGGGCTTCACCCTGCCGGGCATGACGCTGGCCTGCGGCGACAGCCACACCTCCACCCATGGCGCCTTTGGCGCGCTGGCCTTCGGCATCGGCGCGTCGGAATGCGGCATCGTCATGGCGACACAGGCGGTGGTGCAGCGCCGCGCCCGCACCATGTGCGTGCGGCTGAGCGGCGATCTGCCCCTTGGCGTCACCACCAAGGATCTGGCGCTGCGGCTGATCGCGGTGCTGGGCGCCAATGGCGCCAGCGGCCATGCCATCGAATATGTCGGCGCCGCCCTTGCCGGGCTGGGCATGGAACAGCGCATGACCCTGTGCAACATGGCGATCGAGGCGGGGGCGCGGGTGGCGCTGGTGGCCCCCGACCAGATCACCGTCGACTGGCTGCGCGGGCGGCCCATGGCGCCCAAGGGGGCCGATTTCGACGCGGCGGTGGCCTATTGGCAGACCCTGCGCAGCGACCCCGAGGCCCGCTATGACCGCGTGGTGGAGATGGACCTGACCACGCTTGCCCCGCATGTGACATGGGGCACCTCGCCCGAGGATGCGCTGCCCATCACCGGCACCGTGCCCGATCCGGCGCAGGACGATGACGCGCGGCGGGCGCAGCGGCGGCAGCGGGCGCTGGACTATATGGGGCTGGAACCGGGGCAGGCGCTGGACGGGCTCGCCGTGGATGTGGTGTTCATCGGATCCTGCACCAACGGGCGGCTCGCCGATCTGGAGGCGGCGGCAGAGGTGCTGCGCGGGCGCCGCGTGCATCCGGGCGTGCGCGCCATCGCCGTGCCGGGCTCCGGTCTGGTCAAGGCCGAGGCCGAGGCGCGCGGGCTGGCGCAGGTGTTCCGCGATGCGGGCTTCGAATGGCGCGACGCGGGCTGTTCCATGTGCGTGGCCATGAATGGTGACAGCATCGAGCCGGGCCAGCGCTGCGCCTCCACCTCCAACCGCAATTTCGAGGGCCGTCAGGGCCGGGGCGGGCGCACGCATCTGGTGGGCCCCGCCATGGCCGCCGCCGCCGCCGTGACCGGCCATCTGACCGATGTGCGCAAGCTGGAGATCCTGACATGAGCGCGCCCCTGATCCATCTCAACTCGCGTGCCGTGCATCTGCCCGACACCAACATCGACACCGACATCATCTTTCCCGCCCGCTTCCTGCTGCGCACCGACCGCGAGGGCTTGGGCGACTGTGCCTTCGCCGACCGGCGCTTTACGCAGGACGGCGCCGAAAACCCCGAATTTCCGCTGAACCGCGACGGCTGGCGCGGCGCGCAGGTGATCGTGGGCGGCGCGGGCTTCGGCTGCGGCTCGTCGCGGGAACATGCGGTCTGGGCCTTGGTCGATATCGGCATCCGTCTGGTCATCGCCCCCGATTTTGGCGAGATCTTCGCGGGCAATGCCGTCAAGAACGGGCTTCTGGTGCTGCGCCTGCCGCCCGAGACCTGCGCCGGGCTTGGCCAGCAGGCGGAGGCGGGCGAGACCTTCACGCTCGACATGCGGGCGCAGACCCTGCACGTGGGCGGGCGTCTGGTCTGCGGGCTTGATCTTGCGCGCGAGGCGCAGGAGGCGTTCCTGAACGGCTGGGACGAGCTTGACGTGATCCTCAACCGCGACATGGACAGCATCCGCGACTTCGAGACGGGCCACCGCGCCCGCCAGCCGTGGCTGTTCGCGGCCTCGTGACGGGCTGCGGCCCGTCCGGCACGGCGGCGGGCCCCGGCCCGCGCCACACGACCTGAACAAGAAACGACAAGACCCCAACAAGGAGAAGACCATGCAACATATCCTCAAAACCGCAGTCGTGACGGCGGGACTGATGGCGGCGGCACCGGTATCGGCCCAGATGGTGGGGCTTGCCACCACTACCGGCGGCGCCACCGAACAGATCGGCCTGCATCTGGCCACCGTGCTGTCGGATCACAGCGATCTGGTGATCCGTCCGCAGGTCATGGCCAACAGCTCGCAATACATCCCCATGGTCAATGCCGGGCGGGTGGAGTTCGGCATCGCCAACTACCCGCAGGTCGCCCATGCCATGGAAGGCATCGGCATGTCCGAAGGCTCGGCCAATCCCGACCTGCGCATGATCGCCACGATCCTGCCGTTCAACGCGGGGCTGGTGGTGCCGGTCGAGACCGGGATCGAAAGCCTTGCCGATCTGGAAGGCCAAGCCGTGCCGCGCTTTCCGGCCAATTCGCTGGGCGAGTTCTTCTTCACCGCCGCGATGGAAACGGGCGGCGTCAGCTATGACGAGGTGAAGCCGGTGCCGACCTCGAATTTTGGCGAGCAGTTCAACAACATCAAGTCCGGCCTGACCGACGTGACCATCGGGTCTGTCGGCGCGCAGTCGATCATGGATGTGGAGGCATCGCGCGGCGAGGTGCGGTATCTGTCCTTCAAGGAAGGCGACGAGGATATCCTGTCGCGCTATCTGCCCGGCACCAGCCTGACCACATGGGGCGACCGCGGCGAGGCGGCGGGTGTCACCCCCGACACCGTGGTGCTGTTCTATGACTACACCCTGTTCGCCCACAAGGACGTGCCCGACGAGGTGGTGACCGCAGCCCTCGAGGCGCTTTACACCAGCGCCGATGCGGCGCGCGCGGGCGGGGCGCTGTGGTCGGAATATGACGAAACCCAGCTGGCGCGGGTCACCACGCTGCCCTATCACCCTGCCGCCGAGGCGTTCTTCCGCGAGCGCGGCATCTGGACCGAGCAGTAACGCGTCATCCTGCCCGTCCGGCAGGCCGTGGCGGGCATCCGCCCGGCGGCCCGGGCGGGCAGTCCATCTACCTATGACAGGGAAGGGCTGGAATGGACGATTCCGTAACACACACCGCGCCGGGGCGGCATGTCTCGGCGGTGCTGGCGGTGGCGGTGCCGCTGCTGGCGATGGCATGGGTTCTGGCGCTGCCGCAGCGCGCCGGGCTGATGATCTTTCCGCAGCAGATGGTGGCGCTGATGCTGGGGCTGTCGCTGGCCGTCTGTTTCCTGCGGCCCCGGCCCGGCACCAGCCTTGGCCTTCTGGACCGGCTGCTGGCCGCCGCCTCGCTGGCGCTGGCCGCGCATGTCTTCGTCCGCTTTCCCGTCCTGTCCGAACGGGCATGGGATCACCCGGTGGAGGCGGCGACCGTCGGTGTCGCGGTCATCCTGCTGGTGATGGAGGGGCTGCGCCGGGTGATCGGCATCACGCTGATCATCATCTTCGCGGCACTGGTGCTTTACGCGGTGGCGGGGCAATGGGTGCCCGGCGCGCTGCAGGGCCGTCCGCAGCCGATCGGTGACGTGCTGCAATATCTGGGCACCGATTCCTCGGCCACATGGGGGCAGTCGCTGCAGATCGCGGCCTTTGTGGTGGTGCTGTTCGTGCTTTTTGCCGCCTTCCTGATGGGCACCGGCGGGTCGGATTTCTTTTCCAGCGTGGCGGGGCGGATCTCGGGCAAGGGTCCGGGCGGCTCCGCCAAGGTCGCGGTGACCGCCTCGGGGCTTACCGGCATGATCTCTGGCAGTGCCGTGTCGAACGTGATGACCACCGGCGTCATCACCATTCCGGTGATGAAGCGCGCGGGCTTCAGCGCCACCCATGCCTCGGCAATCGAGGCGGTCGCCTCCACCGGCGGGCAGCTGATGCCGCCGATCATGGGGGCTGCCGCCTTCCTGATGGCGGAATTCCTGCAGGTGCCCTATCGCGACATCATCGTGGCCGCCGCCCTGCCGGCACTGCTGTATTTCCTGTCGCTCTACATCCAGATCGATTTCATCGCCCGGCGCGACCGCCTGCCTTCGGCGCGGGAGGAGGTGCAGGGCAGCTTCGCCAGCATCCTGCTGAAAGGCTGGGTCAGTCTTGTTGCCATCGTGGCGCTGATGGGCGGCATCTTCGGCTTCGACCTCGCGGCGGAGATTTCGGTGGTCTATGCCACGCTGATCATCGTCGCACTGGCGCTGGTCGCATGGGCGCTGAAGCTGCGCTATGGCGCGATGAGCCCGCGGCAGGTTCTGGCCGCGCTGATCGAGGCCGGACGGTCCACCTGCGACGTGCTGCTGATCTGCGCGGCGGCGGGCATGATCATCGGGCTGATGACCCTGACCGGGCTTGGCTTCACGCTCAGCTATTACCTGATGTCCTTCGGGTCAGAGAGCATGTTCCTGCTGCTGCTGCTGTCTGCCGTGATCGGGGTCGTGCTGGGGCTGGGCCTGCCCACCACCGCCGTCTACCTGCTGCTGGCGACGCTGGCCGCCCCGGCGCTGGTGCAGCTTGGCATCCCGCCGATGTCGGCGCATATGTTCCTGCTCTATTACGGCATGCTGTCGATGATCACGCCGCCCATCGCCATCGCCGCCTATGCCGCCGCCAGCATCGGCGGGGCGGACCAGTACCGCACCGGCTTTGCCGCCTTCCTGTTCGGCTGGGCGTCCTATATCCTGCCCTTCTACTTCATCTACAAGCCGGGGCTGCTGATGGACACGTCATGGATGCAATCGGCCTATGTCTTCGTCTCCACGGCGGTGTCGCTGGCGCTGATCGCGGGGGGCGTGCTGGGCCATGGCCACAAGGCGCTGTCGCTGGCGCAGCGGGCGCTGTGGGTGCTGCTGGGGATCGCGGTGATCATCCCGCTGAGCCAGATGCTGAGCCCGCTGGCCGAATATGGCGTCGCCGCCGCTGCCGCCGTCGTGCTGGGCGCGCATCTGCTCTCGGCCCGCCGGGAGGCCGCGCCGGTCCGGGCGGAGGTGTCGTCATGACGCCGCGCCATGTGGTGATCGCGGGCGGCAGCCGGGGGATCGGTGCCGCCTGTGCTGCCCGCTTCGCCGCGGCAGGCGACCGGGTCAGCGTGCTGTCGCGCAGCGAAGGGATCCGGGTCGACCTGCGCGAGGCCGGGGCGGTTGCCGCAGCGCTGCAGCAGGCGGAGGCGGCGCAGGGCCCGACCGATGTGCTGGTCTGCACCGCAGGGGCCGCACGGCAGGCCCCCACCAGCGCGCTCGATGCCGCCGCGCTGCGCGAGGGGATGGAGGCGAAATATTTCCCCTATGCCAACATCATCATGGCAGCGCTGCCCGGCATGGCGGCGCGCGGGCGCGGCGTGATCGTGCCGGTGATCGGCATGGGGGGCAAGGTCGCCTCCCCCACGCATCTGCCGGGGGGTGCGGCCAATGCGGCGCTGATGCTGCTGACCTCGGGGCTGGGCCATGCCTATGCCGCGTCGGGGATCCGGGTGGTGGGGGTCAATCCCGGCCCGGTGGCCACCGCGCGGTTCGACCAGCTTCTGGCCGCGCGCGCCGCACAGGACGGCATCAGCGCGGAGGCGGCGCGGAGCGCCGTCACCGCCGGATTGCCCGCAGGTGCCGTGCCGACCCCCGAACAGCTGGCCGAGATCGTGCATTTCCTTGCCGGTGACGGCGCGGTCATGCTCAACGGCACCGTGATCGCCGCAGATGGCGGCGCGGTTCCGGTGATCTAGGGGCCAGGGCGGCGGCGGTTTTTGAATACGGTTGCACCGCCGGAACGGGGCCTATATTCTGGCCTCCCTTGGCAAGGAGACCGAGATGAAGCCCCTGTCCGGCCGTGTTACCTCGCTTGATGTCGCAGCTCTGGCGGGCGTGTCGCAATCGGCGGTCTCGCGCGCCTTCACCGAAGGTTCGTCGATTTCCGAGGCCAAGCGCAAGGCGATCCTCGACGCCGCGCTGAAGCTGAACTACGTCCCCAATTCCATCGCCTCCAGCCTGACGACGCGGCGCACCAATATGGTGGCGGTGATCCTCGGCAATCTCGACAATCCGTTTTACGTGCAGGTGCTGAAGGCGCTGATCACCCGGCTGCAGGCGCGCGGCGTGCAGATCCTGACCTTCACCGTCAAGAACGGCTCCAACAGCGATGACGCGCTGATGCGGGTGCTGCGTTATCAGGTGGATGGCATCATCCTGACCTCGGCGCAGCTGTCGACCCGGATGACCGGCATCTGCCATGACCGGGGCATCCCCATCGTGCTCTTCAACCGCTACATTCCGGGATCCTCCGCCTCGGGGGTGCGCTGCGACAATGCGGCGGGCGGGCGGCTGATGGCCGAGGCGCTGCTGGGGGCGGGGGCGCGCAGTTTCGCGCTGCTGAAGGGCGATCCCAACGGCACCACCAGTCAGGACCGGCAGCGCGGCTTCACCGACTGCCTGCTGGAGCGCGGCATCCCCCCCGCCGACATTCTGGAACTGGAGGGGCAGTCCACCTATGACGGCGGCCATGCCGCGACGCTGCGCGCCTTTCTGGACGAGCGCCACCCGATCCCCGATGCGATCTTCGGCATCAACGACATCATGGCCATGGGCGCCATGGACGCGCTGCGCGGCGAGATGGGGGTGAAGATCCCGGCGGATCTGATGGTGGGCGGCTTTGACAATATCGACGAGGCCGACCGCTGGCCCTACCGGCTGACCACCGTGCGCCAGCCCGTCGACGAGATGACCGAAGAGGCGCTGAACCTGCTGGATCTGGACAATCCCGGCGCCGCCATCCAGCCCGGCATCGACATCAAGGTGCCGGGCCGGATCGTCTGGCGCAGCACCATTCCAAGGCCGGTCGACCTGTGATCCCCTCCCCCGCAGCGGGGGGAGGGGGGTGGCGGCTCAGCCCGCGCTGCGGTCGCGCGCCCACCGGCGTTCGAATTCCCAGACCTCGGGGAAGCCGATCAGCTGGTTGAATTCCGAGAAATCGAACAGCGGCTGCGCCGGGGTCTGCGAGGTGCCATGTTCGACAAAGGCCGCCATCGCGGTCTGCACCGCCTGCGCCGCCGCAAGCCCGGTCATCGACGGATAGATCGCCATGGCATAGCCGATCTCTTCCAGCTCCCGCGCGGACAGGATCGGGGTCCGGCCGCCATCCGCCATGTTCGCCATCATCGGCGCGGTGATGCGGCGGCAGGCCTCGCGCATTTCCTCGGTGCTTTCCAGCGATTCAAGGAAGACCACATCGGCCCCTGCCTCGGCATAGGCCAGACCACGTTTGACGGCGCCTTCAAAGCCTTCGCTCTGCCGGGCATCGGTGCGGGCGATGATCAGCGTCTCGTCCGAACTGCGCGCCTCGCAGGCGACCTTGATCTTCTCGACCATGTCGATCGCCGGCACCACGCGGCGGTAGGGGGTGTGACCGCATTTCTTGGGGAATTCCTGATCCTCGATCTGGATCGCGACCACCCCGGCCTGTTCATAGCCGCGCACGGTGTGATGCACGTTCAGAAGCCCGCCATAGCCGGTATCGGCATCGGCGATGATCGCGGCATTGCTGACCCGGCAGAGCGTGGTGACCCGGTCCAGCATTTCGGAATAGGTGGCGATGCCCGCATCGGGCAGACCATGCGCCGACGCGGTGGTCCAGTAGCCGGAGGCATAGGCGAAGGGCAGGTCGAACGTGTTGGCGACCACGGCGGCGATCATGTCATGCAGGCCGGGGGCCGCCACGAACTTGCCCGAGGCGAGGGCGGATTTCAGGCTGGTCTTCTTCATGCTGTCGTTCCTGCAAAATAGGTCAGTGTTTCGGCCTCCGAGACGACATCGCCGTATTTGGCGTTCATATCGAACAGGTTGGCCTCGTGGGGCGCGGGGTGGCGGTCGCCCACCGCCTCGCGCGGGATGATCGGGATGAAGCCATGCGCATTGGCATCGACGCAGGAGGCGCGCACGCAGCCCGAGGTCGAAACGCCGCTGAGAATGACCGTATCCACGCCCCATGTGGTCAGGGTCGGGGCGAGGGAGGTGCCGAAAAACGCGCTGGCATGCTGTTTGGAGATCACCAGTTCATCCTCGGCGGGGGTCAGGCCGGGGGCCCAGTCCGCCCATGGGCTGCCCTTCAGGAAATGCCGCAGCGGCAGCGCCTTCTGGTAGAACCGCCCGCCATCCAGCGCCTTGGGGTGATAGACGACATTGGTATAGATGACCGGCACCCCTGCCGCGCGCGCCGCGTCGCGCAGGCGGATCGCCGAGGCCAGCGCGTCGTCGCAATCGGCCCAGAGATCGCAGTCCCGGTCGAAATAGCCCCGGACCAGATCGATCAGGATCAGCGCGGGCCTTTTGCCGAAGCCAAGCCGCCCGCCATAGGCGCGGGCGTAGTTTTCGCCCAGATCTTCACTCATCCCTGTTGTCCTCCGTCTCGGTGCTCTGGATCTGTGGGGCCCTGCGGGCGCCCGCCTGTCGAATACGCTTGCAGCGCCGCCACCCCTCCGCATGGAAAGGGCCGCGCCGGGGGCGGCGCGACGGGCCCGGTCTGGCGGGATGTCCCGGAAAGACACTGTGTCTGCGACCGGAATCGACCCACCCCGGCCGAGAGGGCGCCGGGGCCGGGGCGTGGGGCCCTGCGGGAGATGTCGAATGCCACGGCGGGCCTCCTGTCGCTGTCTTGCGGCGGAGACTAGATCTTATTGAATGCGCATTCAATCGCAATTCGGCGCTGGCCCGACCGAGGCGCGGCACAGGGCGCTGGACTTGCCCCGCGCCGCCATGCATCCTCCTTCAGGATTTTATGACCCGCTTCTTGGAGGACGTTTTATGCCTTTCAAAGACCTTTATCCCACCGCCATCCGCACCAGCCTTCCCCAGACCGGCGACCAGCAGGCGCAGGGTCTTGTGCCGCTCGAATCGTCGCGCCTGCTGGCCACATGGGAGGAGGGCGGCACGCTTTATGGCCGCGTCCTGACCGGGGCGGGCGCCTTCGTCTCCGGGCGTCTTGATCTTGGCGCACCGGATGTGGCGATTGCCGCCGCGCCGGGGGCCGGTTTTGCGGTGATGACGCTGGCCGCGGCGGGCGCCGATACCCGCGCGACGGTGACACGCTATGCGGCCAGTGGCGAGATCGCCGCAGAGGACATCACGCTTGACCTGCCCGGACGGACCGTCGCGGCGGAGAGCCGTCTGGTGGCGCTGGACGGCGGCGGCTACCTGCTGCTGCGCACCGTCGTCGCACAGGCCGGGGCAGAGATCGCGGCGCAGCGGCTGGATGCCACCTTCCAGCCGGAGGGGCCCGCCGTGGCCCTGCCGCAGATGGACGGTGCCGATTACCGGATCAGCGACATGGCCGAACTGGCGGGCGGCGGCTTTGTCATCGCCTATACCGAGACGACCGAGGATGACACGGCCACCAGCTCCGCGCTGACCAATGCCTATCTGCAGCGGCTTGATGCCAGCGGCGCCTTTGTCGGCGACCGGATCGAGATCACCGGCGATTTCCCCTTCGAGGTTGCAGGCAGCGGCGCCTATGACCCCAGCGTGGCGGCGGCCCCGGATGGCAGCTTTGCGGCGTTCTGGGGCAGCCTCTATGGCGGCACCTACTGGCAGCGGTTTGACGCGGAAGGCAGCGCCGCCACCCCGAAACTGGAGGTGGGCTTCTATGACAGCACGCCCTTCGACATCGCCGCCGCCGGGCCGGACAGCTATGCCCTGCTGTGGCAGCAGCCGATCTATGAAAGCTTCGACGATTTCTTTCCCAGCGGTTATGCCACGGTGCTGGACTGGCGCGACACGGCCGGGGCGGTGCTGCTGTCCTATGAGGCGGGAGATCTGTCTGCCGATGACAGCCCGCTGGGCCGTGACCTGCGGCCCGTGGCGCTGACCGCGCGTCCGGGGGGCGGCGTGATCGTGGCGCAGACGCTGGGCGAGGCGGGCGGCGGTCAGGATGCGGCGGTGTTCCGCTTTGGCGCGCTGCCCGACAGCCGCCTGTCGGGGGAGGATGTGACCGGCACTCCGGCCAGCGACCTGATCCGGCTGACCGGCGACGGCGCGCGGGCAGAGGGCGGCGCGGGTGATGACTTGCTGCTTGGCACCACCGGCGAAGACCGGCTTGACGGCGGGGCGGGCGCCGATGTGATGGTGGGCGGCGATGGCGGCGACATCTATTATCTGGACCATCCCGGCGATGTGGTGGTGGAACGGCTGGAGCACGAGGGCATCGACCGCGCCTTTGGCACCGTGTCCATGAACCTGCGCGGTGCTGCGGTGGAACGCATGAAGCTGACCGGCAGCGCCGATGCGGTGATCGTGGCCAATGATCTGGACAATCTCGTGATCGGCAATGCCGGGCGCAACACGCTGCACGCCGCCGAGGGCAACGATACCCTGCAGGGCGAGGCGGGGAATGACACGCTGTACGGCAATGCGGGCGATGACGTGCTGATCGGCGGCGCGGGGGCTGACATCCTGAATGGCGGGCCCGGATCGGATACCTACTATGTCGACAATCCGGGCGACCGGGTGGCGGAAAGCTACCGCTGGGAGGGGCATGACACCGTCTATTCCAGCGTCGATTTCCTCATGGGCCGCCAGCATATCGAGGATCTGGTGCTGACCGGCACGGCGGATGTGCGCGGCATCGGCAACGGGCTCGACAATGTCATCCGGGGCAATGGCGGCGCCAACATCCTTGACGGCGGCAAGGGCGTGGACAGGCTGATCGGGGGCGCGGGCAATGACACCTATCTGGTGCGCAGCCCCGGCGACACGGTGGTGGAGGCGGCGGGCGGCGGGGAGGCCGATACCGTCAAGGCGTTCCGCTCCACCCTGCTGCCCGAGCATGTGGAGCGGCTGTATCTGCAAAGCGTGCTGACGCAGGCGGGGGAGGCGGTGCAGATCAACGGCATCGGCAACACGCTCGACAATGTCATCATCGGCAATCCCTATGACAACGTGATCGCCGGCCGCGAGGGCAATGACACGCTGCGCGGGCAGGCGGGGGCCGATACCTTCGTCTTCGACTCCGCCCCCGGTGCGGGCAATGTCGACCGGATTCTGGATTTCAACACCAACACGGCGGATGAGGGCGACAGCCTGCTGTTCCGCAGCGCGCTCTTCGACGGGATCGGGGCGGGCGGGCTTGCGCCGTCGCAGTTCGTGGCGGGGGATCGTGCGCTGGATGCCAGTGACCGCTTCATCTTTGACGCGGGAAGCGGGCGGCTCTGGTATGATGCCGATGGCAGCGGCGGCGGGGCGCAGACCCTGCTGATGACCTTCGATCAGGGGGCCGTGGTCACGGCAGAGGACATCTTCTTCGTCTGACGCCCCGTCGATAGGGGCTCGAATGTCTGGAAAATCCGGGCATTATCCCCGCAGGGGCAGGCAGCCCCGGCACCCTGCGGGAGACGGACCACATGGCCACGGCAACTCTTGCGCTGGACGGCGTCACTCCGGTCAGCGCTTTTGGCACCACCACGCCCTGGACGGCGGGCAATATCGACGCGCTGTCGCTGGCGGGGTTTCTGGGCGATGCGTCCTACCGCGTGACGCTGGATCTGACCGGCGACTGGGATATCGGGCTGCTGCGCCTGCGCACCGATGCCGAACCGCAGACCCGCGTCACGCTGACCGACAGTGCCAGCGGCACGCGGCGCATCACCACGCTGGATCTGGGCGGCGCCGCGCAGGACATCACGCTGAAGGCCACGCAGGTGCGGTTCATCACCGGCGGCGACCGCGACGTGACGCTGCGCACCGGCGACCAGCCGGTCAGCGCCATCGACCTGTTCGACGGCAATCATGACATCACCACCGGCGCGGGCAGCGTCGGGTCGGTCAGCCTTGGCGCTGGCGATGACCTGCTGCGCGGCGGGGCGGGGTTTCTGGGCTCGGTCCGCATGGGGCAAGGCGACAACACCTATATCGGCGGCAGCGGCTTTCTGGGCGCGCTGGTCACCGGCGATGGCGATGACACGGTCACGCTGAACGCGGGCGCGCAAAGCGTCAGCCTTGGCACCGGCAGCGATACGCTGGCGGTGATGGCGGGGTTTGCCGCCTCGGTCAGCGGCGCGGGCGACAGCGTGGTGACGGTGGCGGCGGGCGCCTCTGCCGGGGCGGTGGCCTTGGGCGGCGGGCGCGACCGGGTGGTGGTGGCGGGCGGCTTTGTCGACCAGCTGGGGCTGGGAGAGGGCGACGACACGCTGCAGATCCGCAGCGGCGGCAGCGCCAATGCCGCGCAGCTTGGCGGCGGCGACAACCTGCTGGAGGTGGCAGCGGGCAGCTTTGTCTGGTCGGTCACCGCCTTTGGCGGCGATGATACCGCGCGCTATACCGGCACCGGCCGCAGCCAGAGCCTGCAGCTGGGAGAGGGGGACAACAGCCTGCACCTGTCGGACAGCGCGCAGGTCAATCAGGTGCTGAGCTATGGCGGCGCCGACACCCTGCTGCTGGAGGGCGCGTCTTATGTGGGCAGCGCCGATCTGGGCGACGGGCGCGACAGCGTGACCCTGACGGCGCAGGCCAGCCTGTCGGGCCTGACCACATGGGGCGGGGCGGTGCTGGCGCTGCGCGACGATGCGTGGATCGACACCGCACAGCTGGGCCATGGCGGCAATTCGGTCACGCTGGGGGGCGCTGCGCGCATCAACAGCCTGCAGATGGGCGATGGCGATGACACGGTGGTGCTGGGCGGCACCGCGCGGATCTTCATGCTGAAGCTGGGGCAGGGCGACAATGTGCTGACCACGGCGGGCGGCAATGTCGAATCCGTCTACTCCTATCTGGGCAACAACACGCTGCGCCTTGGGGCGGGCGGGGCGCAGCAGATCACCCTGTCGGGCGACGGCACGGTGCAGGACATCGCCGCCACAGGCTATGTCGGCAGCCTGCAGGTCACGGGCCGCGCCAGCACCACGCTGGTGCTGACGGGGGGCGCGGGGGCGGTCCAGCTGGGCGGCGGCGACGATGTGGTGAGCCTGGGCGCGCGGGGTCTGGGCAGCCTGTCGCTGGGCGAGGGGGATGACCGCGTGACGCTGGCGCCCATCGATGCCGCCGCGCGCATGGTGCTGCTGGGGGGCACGGGCGCCGACACGCTGTCGCTGGCGGGGTATGGTGCGGCGGTCAGCCTGTCGCTGACCCCGCAGGGCACGGCGCAGCAGCCGACCGCCGAAGCCACCGGCCTGCTGCATCTGTCGGGCTTCGAGGGGCTGGAGGGCACGGAGTTTGACGACACGCTGGTGGGGTCCGCCGGGGCCGACACGCTGGATGGCGGCGCGGGGGCGGATGTGCTGGTGGGCGGCGATGGCGGCGATCTTTACCGCGTCGATCACATCGGCGATCAGGTGCGGGAAGGCCGCGGCGCCACCGGCACCGACACGATCGAGGCCAGCATCGATTTCCGGCTGGACGCGGTGCGGGTGGAAAACCTGACCCTGACCGGAGAGGCGGTGCTGGGCGCGGGCAATGCGCTGGCCAATGTGATCACCGGCAATGCCATGGACAACCTGCTGGATGGCGGGCGCGGCGTCGACACGCTGGTGGGGGGCTTGGGCAACGACACCTATTTCATCCGCGCCCCCGGCGACACGGCGGTGGAACTGGCCGGTGAGGGCATCGACACCGTGCGCGCCTTCCGCTCTCACGCGCTGGAGGCGAATGTGGAAAACCTGTTCCTGCAGGTGGTGCGCAGCTCGGCGGGCGATGTGGTGGCGGTCAACGGCATCGGCAACGGGCTTGCCAACACCATTGTCGGCACGCCCTTTGCCAACACCCTTGCCGGGCGCGAGGGGCGCGATACGCTCAACGGGCAGGGCGGCGCCGACAGTTTCGTTTTCGACCGCGCGCCGGGGGCGGGCAATGTCGACCGCATCATCGATTTCAACGTGAACGAGGCGAACGAGGGCGATCTTCTGAAGATGAAGGGCGCGCTCTTTGGCGGGCTGGCGGCGGGGCTGCTGGACGCGGATCTGTTCGTGGCCGGACCCCGGGCGCAGGAGGACGATGACCGCTTCATCTTTGACCGCGCCTCGGGGCAGCTCTGGTTCGATGCCGATGGCACCGGGGCCGCCGACCAGATTCTGGTCGCGACGTTCGAGCAGAACGCGCAGGTGACGGCGGCGGATATCGAGATCTTCTGACCCTCACATCTGGCGGATGCTGGCCTGCACCAGCAGCAGCAGCCGTTCGGCGGCGCGCGGCAGCACCCGCCCGCGCGCCTGCATGATGAGATAGGGCGCCACGGTCAGCAGCCGGTCCAGTTCCAGCCGCCGCAGATCGGCAGAGACGGGCGGTTCCAGCATCAGGTCGATCACCTCCTTGGACATGGGCGCCACGGCGTCGCTGTCTTTCAGCAGCGCGATGATCGCCAGCAGCGAGGAGGTGGAAATCACGTCCTGCGGCGCTGCCAGCCCCGCATCGTGAAAGGCGGTGTCGATGGCGTTGCGGATCGGCGCGCCGCGCACCTGCAGGATCCAGCGCATGTCGCGCAGCGCCGCCATGCCCACCGGACCCCGGTCCAGCAGCGGATGGCTGGCCCGCACCAGCAGCTGCACGATCTCGTCGCGGGCGGGTTCCACGACAAAATCCTGTTCGTCCATCTGCGGCGGCAGCCGGGCCAGCACAAAATCCAGCTCCCCCCGGTCCAGCGCCTGCACCAGCGTCAGCGAGGGCGCCACCTCGATCGACACGTCGACCGAGGGCGTCTGCGTCTTGAGCTGCTGCACCGCAGGCACCAGCTGCCCCAGCGCGGGGCCGGTCACCGCCCCCACCCGCACCACGCCGCCGCGCCCGGTGCGCAGGTCGGTGAAATCATCGGCAAGCCGCGCCAGATCGTGCTGCAGCCGCCGCGCGTGCCGGGCCAGCAGGGCGCCCGCGGGCGTGGGCTCCATCCCCTTGGGCGTGCGCTGGAACAGCTTGGTGCCAAGCTGGCGTTCCAGATCGGTCAGCAGCCGCGACGCGGCAGGCTGGGTCATCCGGCAGAGCGAGGCCGCCACCTGCAGCTGCCCGTGATCGGCGATGGCCGCGATCAGCCGCGCCTGCGCGGGCCGGAGGTCGGTCAGCGATCCCGCCATGTGCATATCCTTTCTGTTATACAGATTGCCGATATTGGTATTTGGTCGGTATGTCGCGCAAGGCTAAAACGGCGTCACCCCGTCAGGGAGTCTCGGGCCGTGAGGGCGGCCCCTAGGGAGGATACCGATGAAACTGAAGAAACTCGCGGGCGCGCTCGCGGTCAGCCTTGCTGCGATCTCCGCTCCGGCCTTCGCGCAGGACAAGGGCACCGTGGGCATCGCCATGCCGACCAAAAGCTCGGCGCGCTGGATCGACGACGGCAACAACATGGTCAAGCAGCTTGAAGAAGCGGGCTATGCCACCGATCTGCAATATGCCGAGGATGACATCCCCAACCAGCTCGCGCAGATCGAGAACATGGTGACCAAGGGCGTCGACGTGCTGGTGATCGCCGCCATCGACGGCACCACCCTGTCGAACGCGCTGGCCAATGCCGCCGCCTCCGGCGTGCGCATCGTGGCCTATGACCGGCTGATCCGCGACAGCGGCGATGTGGACTATTACGCCACCTTCGACAACTTCAAGGTCGGCGTGCTGCAGGCCACCTCGCTGGTCGAGGGTCTGGAATCGCGCTTCCCCGACAGCAAGCCGTGGAACGTGGAACTGTTCGGCGGCAGCCCGGACGACAACAACGCCTATTTCTTCTATGATGGCGCCATGTCCGTGCTGCAGCCGCTGATCGACGCGGGCGACATCGTGGTGCAGTCCGGCCAGATGGGCATGGACAAGGTCGGCACGCTGCGCTGGGACGGCGCCGTGGCTCAGGCGCGGATGGACAACATCCTGTCCGCCAACTACACCGACAAGGACGTGCACGGCGTGCTCGCCCCCTATGACGGCCTGTCCATCGGGATCCTCTCCTCGCTCAAGGGCGTGGGCTATGGCTCCGGCGATCTGGCGATGCCCATCGTCACCGGTCAGGATGCCGAAGTGCAGTCCGTGAAGTCGATCCTTGCCGGCGAGCAGTATTCGACGATCTTCAAGGACACCCGCGAACTGGCCCGCGTCACCGTGGGCATGGTCAACGCGGTGATGGAAGGCTCCGAGCCCGAAGTCAACGACACCACCACCTATGACAACGGCGTCAAGGTCGTGCCCTCCTACCTGCTGGAGCCGCTGCCCGTCGACGCGTCGAACTGGGAAGAGCGTCTGATCGGCTCGGGCTATTACACCGAAGACCAGATCAAGTGATCCCAAAGGCTCCGCCCCTTGCGGGCGGAGTCCCCCATCCCCGGCGCGGGTCCGGGGCGCAAGGACAGGCAACCCCATGACGCTGCTTCTGGAAATGCGCGAGATCACCAAGGAGTTTCCCGGGGTGAAGGCGCTGGACCGGGTGAATCTCTCGGTCCGCAAGGGCGAAATCCACGCCATCTGCGGCGAGAATGGCGCCGGAAAATCCACGCTGATGAAGGTGCTGTCGGGGGTCTATCCCGCAGGCAGCTATGACGGCGAAATCCATTATGACGGCGCGCTGGCGCAGTTCCGCACCCTGCGCGACAGCGAGGATCGCGGCATCGTCATCATCCATCAGGAACTGGCGCTGGTCCCGCAGCTGTCCATCGCCGAGAACATCTTTCTGGGCAACGAACGCCAGACCGGCGGCGTCATCCAGTGGCAGGAAACCTTCCGCCGCACCGAGGAGCTTCTGGCCAAGGTCGGGCTGCGCGACGCGCCCGGCACGCTGGTCGACAGCATCGGCGTCGGCAAGCAGCAGCTGGTGGAAATCGCCAAGGCGCTGTCCAAGGACGTGAAGCTGCTGATCCTCGACGAGCCGACCGCGGCCTTGCAGGAAAACGACAGCCGCAAGCTCTTGGATCTGATGCTGGAGCTGAAGGCGCAGGGCGTCACCTGCATCATCATCAGCCACAAGCTGAACGAGGTCCGCTATGTCGCCGATACCGTGACCGTCATCCGGGACGGCATGGCGGTGTCGCGGCTGGATGCGGCGCAGGGTCTGGAAGAAGACCAGATCGTGCGCGACATGGTGGGGCGCGACATGTCGCAGCGCTATCCCGACCGGCCCCGCCATGCGGGGGAAACGGTGCTGGAAGTGGCGGACTGGAACGTCTGGCACCCCGAACATGCCGAACGGCAGGTGATCCACGACATTTCCTTCAACGTCCGCGCGGGCGAGGTGGTGGGCATCGCCGGGCTCATGGGCTCGGGGCGCACCGAACTGGCGATGTCGATCTTCGGGCAAAGCTGGGGGCGCGGCATCTCGGGCGAGGTGCGGCTGCATGGCCAGCCGGTGGACGTGTCCAAGGTGGACCGCGCCATCAAGTCCGGGCTTGCCTATGTGACCGAGGACCGCAAGACGCTGGGCCTGATCCTTGACGAGACCATCCGTTTCAACACCACGCTGGCGCATCTGGACGGCGTGTCGGCGCGCGGCGTGCTGAACGAGGCCGAGGAGACCGAGGTGGCCGAACGCTACCGCCGGGCGCTGGCCACGCGCACGCCCTCGGTGATGCAGGAGGTGGGCAACCTGTCGGGGGGCAACCAGCAGAAGGTGGTGCTGGCCAAGTGGCTGTTCACCAGCCCCGAGGTGCTGATCCTTGACGAACCCACGCGCGGCATCGACGTGGGCGCGAAATACGAAATCTATTCCATCATCAACGACCTTTCCGCACAGGGCAAGGCGGTGGTGATGATCTCGTCGGAGATGCCCGAACTCTTGGGCATGTGCGACCGCATTTATGTGATGAACGAAGGGGCCTTCGTGGGCGAGCTTTCCGCCGCCGAGGCCAGCCAGGAGCGGATCATGTCGCTCATCGTGTCGGAATAAGGAGAGCAGGGTTATGACCATGCACACGGCAGAGGGCACGGGACAGGCAGAGCCGCAGGGCCTGCGCTCCTATCTGCGGCGCCACATGCGCGAATACGGGCTGCTGTTCGCGCTGATCGCGATCATGGCGTTCTTTCAGGTGGTCACCGGCGGCACGCTGCTGCGCCCGGTGAACATCACCAACCTGTTCCTGCAGAACAGCTACATCATCATCATGGCGCTGGGGATGCTCATCGTCATCGTGTCGGGCAATATCGACCTGTCGGTGGGCTCGGTCCTGGGCTTCATCGGGGCCTTTGCCGCCGTCATGGTGGTGGAATGGGACATGCCGATTTCGGTGACCATCTTCGCCTCGCTGGTGCTGGGCGGGCTGATCGGCGCGGCGCAGGGCTACTGGGTGGCCTATTGGGCGATCCCGTCCTTCATCGTGACGCTGGCGGGGATGCTGGTGTTCCGCGGCGCCTCCCTGCTGCTGCTGCAGGGCCAGTCGGTGGGGCCGTTCCCGGCGGAATTCCAGCTGCTGTCCACCGGTTTCGTGCCCGACATCCTGCCGCGCGAGGCGACGGCGGGTCTGGCAGAGCTGTTCGGCGTGCGCAATTTCAACGTGCTGGCCATGGGGCTGGGCGTGATCGTGGCCACCGTCATCGTCTGGCTGGGGCTGCGCGAACGCGCCCGCGACAAGGCCTATGGCATCGAAGGCGAGCCCATCAATTTCTTCTGGGTGCGCAACATCATCGTGCTGGGGGCGCTGCTGTTTCTCAGCTACAAGATCGCCACCTTCCGCGGCCTGCCCAACGTGCTGGTCACCATGGGCGTGCTCATCATCATCTATGCCTTCGTCACGCAGAAAACCGTGATCGGGCGCCGCATCTACGCGCTTGGCGGCAACCGCAAGGCGGCGAAGCTGTCGGGGATCAAGACCGAACGGCTGACCTTCCTTGCCTTCGTCAACATGGGCGTGCTGGCGGCGCTGGCCGGTCTGGTCTTTGCCGCGCGGCTCAACACCGCGACCCCCAAGGCGGGCTTCGGCATGGAGCTGGACGTGATCGCGGCGGTGTTCATCGGCGGGGCCTCCATGTCCGGCGGCTCTGGCAAGATCGTGGGGGCCGTGGTCGGCGCCTTCATCATGGGCGTGATGAACAACGGCATGTCGATCATGGGCATCGGCATCGATTACCAGCAGATGATCAAGGGGCTGGTGCTGCTCGCCGCCGTGATCTTCGACGTCTACAACCGGCAGAAGCAGGGCTGACCCCCGCCTGCCCGATCTCACGGGCCGGGACTCCTGTCCCGGTCCCTCCTTACCGGAGCACCCATGTCCAAGACCTTCACCCCCGCCCCATGGCCGCGCAAGCTGCGGTCCACGCACTGGTATTCCGGCACCTCGCGCGACACGATCTATCACCGGGGCTGGCTGAAAAATCAGGGCTATCCGCATGACCTGTTCGACGGGCGCCCGATCATCGGCATCCTGAACACCTGGTCGGATCTGACCCCCTGCAACGGCCATCTGCGCGAACTGGCCGAAAAGGTGAAGGCGGGCGTCTGGGAGGCGGGCGGTTTCCCCGTCGAGGTGCCGGTGTTCAGCGCCTCGGAAAACACCTTCCGCCCCACGGCGATGATGTTCCGCAACCTTGCCGCGCTCAGCATCGAGGAACAGCTGCGCGGCCAGCCCATCGACGGCGCCGTGCTGCTGGTCGGCTGCGACAAGACCACGCCGTCGCTGATGATGGCCGCCGCCTCTTGCGACGTGCCCTCCATCGTGGTGACCGGCGGGCCGATGCTCAACGGCTATTTCCAGGGCGAGCGGGTCGGATCCGGCACGCATCTGTGGAAATTCTCGGAGATGGTCAAAGCCGGAGAGATGACTCAGGACGAATTCCTTGACGCGGAACAGTCCATGTCGCGCTCCTCGGGCACCTGCAACACCATGGGCACCGCGTCCTCGATGGCCTCCATGGCGGAGGCGCTGGGGATGGCGCTGTCGGGCAATGCCGCGATCCCGGCGGTGGACAGCCGCCGCCGCGTCATGGCGCAGCTGTCGGGGCGGCGCATCGTGCAGATGGTCAAGGACGATCTGAAACCCTCCGACATCCTGACCAAGGAGGCGTTCGAAAACGCCATCCGCACCAATGGCGCCATCGGCGGATCCACCAATGCGGTGATCCACCTGCTGGCCCTTGCGGGGCGCGTCGGCGTCGACATCACGCTGGAAGACTGGGACCGCTGCGGCCGCGACGTGGCGACCATCGTCAACCTGATGCCCTCGGGCAAATACCTGATGGAAGAATTCTTCTACGCCGGGGGCCTGCCCGTCGTGCTGAAACGGCTGGGCGAGGGCGGGCAGCTGCACAAGGACGCGCTGACCGTGTCGGGCCAGACCATCTGGGACGAGGTCAAGGATGTGGTCAACCACAACGAAGACGTGATCCTGCCGCTGGACCGCGCGCTGACCCCGCAGGGCGGCATCGCCGTGCTGAAGGGCAATCTGGCGCCCAAGGGCGCGGTGCTGAAACCCTCCGCCGCCTCGCCGCACCTTTTGACCCATCGCGGCCGCGCCGTGGTGTTCGAGGATATCGACGACTACAAGGCCAAGATCGACGACGAGGCGCTGGAGATCGACGAGACCTGCGTCATGGTGCTGAAGAACTGCGGGCCGAAGGGCTATCCCGGCATGGCCGAGGTCGGCAATATGGGCCTGCCGCCCAAGGTGCTGCGCAAGGGCATCACCGACATGGTGCGCATTTCCGACGCGCGCATGTCCGGCACCGCCTATGGCACGGTGATCCTGCACACCTCGCCCGAGGCTGCCGCCGGGGGGCCGCTGGCCGTGGTCCGCACCGGCGACATGATCGAGGTCGACGTGCCGAACCGCCGCCTGCATCTGGACATCCCCGAGGCAGAGCTGGCCGAAAGGCTGGCGGCATGGGCGCCGTCGCATGACCTGCCCGCCAGCGGCTATGCGTGGCTGCATCAGGCGCATGTGTCGGGCGCCGATACCGGCGCGGATCTGGATTTCCTGCGCGGCTGCCGGGGCAATGACGTGGGCAAGGACAGCCACTGATGGAGCCTTTCGACCAGAGGATCTGTGCGCTGGGGGAGGGGCCGCTCTGGCACCCTCTCCGGCAGGAACTGTTCTGGTTCGACATCACCGGACGGCGGCTCTTGTCGCACCATCCGGAAAGCGGCGCGCGGCATGATCTTGCGCTGCCGCAGATGTGTTCCGCCGCCGCATGGATCGACCGCGACCGCCTGCTGGTCGCCTCTGACAGCGCGCTTTTGGTGCTGGATCTGCGCCACGGCGCGCTGACGCCGCTGGTGGATCTGGAGGCGGACAATCCCGTCACCCGGTCCAATGACGGGCGCTGCGATCCGTGGGGCGGGTTCTGGATCGGCACCATGGGCAAATCCGCCGAACACGGGGCGGGCGCGCTCTACCGCTTTCATCAGGGTGAGCTGCGGCGGCTGGCGGCGGGGCTTTCGATCCCCAATGCCATCTGCTTTGCCCCCGACCGCAGCCGCGCCTATTTCGCCGACACCGCCGCCGGGCTGCTTTACCGCTTCCGGCTGGATGACCATGGCTGGCCGGTCAAGGCGCCGGGGGTGCTGGTGGATTTCTCGCGCCTTGGCCTCGCGCCCGACGGGGCGGTGACCGATGCCGAGGGCACGCTCTGGGTCGCGCTCTGGGGGGAGGGTGCGGTGATCCGGGTCAGCCCGGACGGCACGCTGGGGGACCGGGTCACGCTGCCCGCCCCGCACAGCACCTGCCCCGCCTTTGGCGGCCCCGATCTGACCACGCTTTACGTCACCTCTGCCACGCAGGGGCTGACCGATGCCGCGCGGGCCGAACATCCGCTGTCGGGGGCCACCTTTGCGCTGCCGCAGGCCGGACAGGGCCGCGCCGAACCCGCCTTTCTGCTCACCGGAGACAGACCATGACGCATGCCATCCCGCTGGGCCTTGTCGGGCTTGGCACCATCGCCCGCAACCAGCATCTGCCCTCGCTCGAAGATGTGCCCGCCTTCCGTCTGGCCGCCATCGCCAGCCGCAATGCCAGCCTTGACGGTCTGCCCGGTTATGCCGACATCGACGCGATGCTGGCGGCAGAGCCGGATCTGGGCGCCGTTTCGCTCTGCACCCCGCCGCAGGGGCGTTTTGCGCAGGCCGCCGCGGCCCTGCGGGCGGGCAAGCATGTGATGCTGGAAAAACCCCCCGGCGCCAGCGTGTCCGAGGTCATGGCGCTGGACCGGCTGGCGCAGGCGCAGGGCGTCACGCTGTTCGCCACATGGCATTCGCGCGAGGCGGCCGCGGTCGAAGAGGCCCGCGCGCTGCTGGCAGGCGCCACGATCCGCCGCGTGCGCATCGACTGGAAAGAGGATGTGCGGCACTGGCATCCGGGCCAGCAATGGATCTGGCAGGCGGGGGGCTTGGGCGTCTTTGATCCCGGCATCAACGCGCTGTCGATCCTGACCCGCATCCTGCCCGATCCGGTCTTTCCGCTGTCGGCGCTGCTGGAGGTGCCGGAAAACTGTCAGGCCCCCATCGCCGCGCGCCTGTCCCTGCAGACCAGCCGCGGCGCGCCGGTCGAGGCAGAGTTTGACTGGCGCCAGACCGGGCCGCAGACATGGGACATCCATGTGGAAACCGACGGGCCGGAGGTGCTGCTGCGCGAAGGCGGGGCCAAGCTCTTTGTCGATGGCGCGGCGCGGATCAGCGCCGAAGATCGCGAATACCGCAGGCTTTACGCCCGCTTCGCCGAGCTGATCGCCGCCGGGCAGCGCGATGTCGATCTGGCGCCGCTGCAGCTGGTGGCCGATGCCTTCCTGCTGGGGGAACGCCAGATGACGGAGCCTTTCCATGACTGATCCCGTCTCCGAGACTTTTGGCCATATGCCCGATGGCAGCCCGGTCACCCGCATCACGCTGCGCGCGGGCGCCGTGACGGCGCGGGTGATGACCTATGGCGCGGCGCTGCAGTCGCTGGATCTGCCCGACCGCAACGGCGACCTGCAGGATGTGGTGCTGGGCCATGACGACTTTGCCCCCTATCTGGCGCATCGCCGCTTTTACGGCGCGACGGTGGGCCGGGTCGCCAACCGCATCGCGGGCGGGCGCTTCACGCTGGACGGGGCCGACCACCAGCTTCTGACCAACGAAGGCAGCACCACCCTGCATGGCGGGCCGGACGGGTTCGACCGCCGCAACTGGACGCTGCTGGGGATGGGCGAGGATGAGGTGGTGATGGGGCTGGTCAGCCCCGAGGGCGATCAGGGCTTTCCCGGCGAATTGCGGGTGACGGCGCATTACGCGCTGCGCGAGGATCCGCAGGGCACGCCCCGGCTGACGATCACGCTGCAGGCCGAAGGCGACGCGCCCTGCCCGGTGTCGCTGACCAATCACAGCTTCTTTGCGCTGGCCGGGGTTGCCACGCTGGTGACGCGGCCCAATTCCGCGCTGGAAATGCGGCTGACCGTGCCCGCCGCGCACTATCTGCCAGTGGATGATCTGAGCCTGCCCACCGGCGTTGCTTCGGTCGGGGCCACGCCCTTCGATTTCCGCGAGGGGCGGATGCCGCTGACCGCGATGCGGTCGGGGGCGCTGGTGGGCTATGACCATTGCCTGTGTCTTGACGGCGACCGGATCGAACTGACCGACCCGGTCAGCGGGCGGCGCATGGTGATGCACACCAACCTGCCCGGGCTGCAGGTCTATACCGGCAACTATCTGGACGGATCCGTGCCCGGCAAGGCGGGCCACGCGCCGCGCCGTCATGATGCCATCTGTCTGGAACCGCAGCACTGGCCCAATGCCGTGAACATGCCCGCCGACTGGGGTGCGCCCGATCCGGTGCTGCGCCCCGGCGACCGCGCCGAAACCCGGCTGGATCTGAGCTTTCCCGCCCCCTGAGCGGGCAGGGGCGCGCGCGCTTGCGCGCCCTTTCGCCAGCCCGCTGACATATCACGAAATATTCGGCAAAACCCTGTTCTCTGAGGCGCAAAGGCGCAGTATCAGATCGGCATGGATGTCGTTCTTGTCACCGCTGTCATTGCCTGTCTGTTTCTTGTCATCGCGGCGGCGGAACCGCTGGCGGCCCGATTGCGCCTGCCCTACAGCGCGATTCTGGCGCTACTGGGCATCCTCATCGGCGGCGGTGCCATCTTCTTCCTGCAGACCGAGATCACCGACGCGCTGAACCCGGTGGCCGAGGTCATCATCAACCTGCCGATCCGGTCCAACGTCTTCCTCTATGTCTTCCTGCCGACGCTGCTGTTTCAGGCAACGCTGGGCATGAACCTGCGGCGGATGCTGGATGACTGGGTGCCGATCCTCGTGCTGGCGGTGGTGGCCGTGGTGGTGGCCACGCTGGGGGTGGGCTATGCGCTGGCCTATACCAGCACGCTGCCGCTGATGGCCTGCCTGCTGGTCGGCGCCATCGTGTCGACCACGGACCCTTCGGCGGTGGTGGGCATATTCCGTTCCATCGCGGCCCCGCGCCGTCTGGTCCGCATCATCGAAGGCGAAAGCCTGCTCAACGATGCCGCCGCCATTGCGCTGTTCGGGCTGTTCATGGGCTTTGTCATGATGGGCGTGCCGGATCCGACGCTGGGCAGCGCGCTGGCGCGGTTCCCTTATCTGCTGGGGGCGGGGGCGCTGACCGGCTGGGTCATGGCGCAGGCGGGCGTCATCGCCATGTCGGGGCTGGCGCAATATGAACGCGCGCAGATCAGCGTGTCGGTGGCGCTGCCCTATCTGGCCTATGTCGCGTCGGAACAGCTTTTCGGCGCCTCGGGGGTGATCGCGGTGGTCACGGCGGGGCTGACGCTGAACCTCGTGGCGCCGGGGCGGATGCCGCCCGCCGCATGGACCAACCTCAACGAGGTCTGGGATCTGCTGGCGCATTGGGCGGGCGCGCTGATCTTCATCCTTGCCGCGCTGCTGATCCCGCGCCTGCTGGATGACGTGCGCTGGAGCGATCTGCTGCTGGTCGGCGTGGTGGTGGGCGCCGCCATCGCCGCCCGCGCCGTGGTGCTGTTCGGGCTGCTGCCGCTGCTCTGCCGCCTGCGCCTGTCGCCCGAGGTGGAACGGCCCTACCGCGCCGCGATCCTGTGGGGCGGGCTGCGTGGCGCGGTCACGCTGGCGCTGGCGCTGGCGGTCACCGAAAGTTTCCGCGTGCCTTTGGAGATCAAGCGCGTGGTCGGCATCCTTGCCACCGGGTTCACGCTGTTCACGCTGATCGTGCAGGGCACCTCGCTGCGCTGGGTGATCGGCAGGCTGGGGCTGGACCGGCTGGCGCCGCTGGATCAGGCGCTGAGCGATCAGGTCATCGCCGTGGCCCTGCAGACCGTGCGCGAGGAAGTGGCGCGCACCACCGAAACCTATGAGCTGGACCGCGACATCGTGCGCGGCGAGGCGAAACGCTTTGCCGCCCGGCTCGACAAGGCGGTGGAGGCGGCGGAGGATGCCCGCGAAATCCTTGACCGCGACCGGGTGACGCTGGGGCTGATCGCGCTGGCGGGGGCGGAACGCGATGCCACCACGCAGCGCATCCGCGACCGCACCCTGTCGCTGCGGCTGGCGCAGACCGCGCTTGGCGACTGCGACCGGCTGATCGAGGGCGCGCGCAGCGGCGGCAGGCTGGGCTATCAGCGCGCCGCGCGCCGGGCGCTGGCCTATGGTCCCGCGCTGCGCTCGGCGCTGTTCGCGCATAACCGGCTGCGGCTTTCTGGCCCGCTGGCGCGGATGACGGCGGACCGCTTCGATCTGCTGCTGTCGCAGCGGCTGATCCTGCGCGATCTGGACGGATTCATCGACGGGCGCATCCGCCGCATCCATGGCCGCCGCGTCGCCGATCTGCTGCATGATCTGCTGGCCCGGCGGCAGGAGGCGGCGGAAACCGCGCTCGACGCGCTGCGCCTGCAATATCCCGGTTACGCCGAAGAGCTGGAGCGCCGCTTCATCCGCCGCACCGCCCTGCGGCTGGAGGAGCGCGAATATGCCACGATGCGCGAGGACGGGCTGATCGGGCCCGAGCTTTATACCGCGCTGACGCAGGATCTGGCCGCGCGCCGCACCCGCGCCGAACGGCGCCCGCCCCTGGATCTGGATGTGCAGCGCACCGAACTGGTGCGGCAGTTTCCGCTGTTCGCCGATCTGGACGAGGGCGAGCTGCGCCGCCTGTCGCGGGTGCTGCGCGCGCGCTATGTCGGGCCCGGCGATGTCATCATCCGCCGCGACAGCCCGCCGAAAAGCGTGTGGTTCATCGCCTCCGGCGCGCTGGAACAGGAAACCGCAGGCCAGACATGGCGGTTGGGACGCGGCGAGATGTGCGGACAGCTGGCCATCCTGATGGCGCGGCCGCGCAAGTCGCATGTGCGGGCGATCGCGCCCTCGACCCTGCTGGAACTGGACGAGACGCGGTTTGTCCGGCTGCTGAAACGCAGCCCCAAGCTGCGGCAGGCGGTGCGCGACAGCGGGCAGAAGCGCGGGCTCGACCTGCAGGCGCTGCTGCCCGAAGACGGTTAAAGCAGCCCCGAAATCTGATCCGCCGCCGCGCGCACCTGCGCCACCAGCGCAGGCTCCGCCCCCAGCTGCGAGACATGGCCGGACAGGTTGATCGCCGCCACATGCCGCCCCTGCCGCGACCGGATCGGGGCGGCGATGGCAAAGGTGCCGGGCGCCAGATCCGACGCCTGCGCCACATGGCCCCGGGCGCGGTCCTTGGCCAGCCATGCCTTCAGCGTGGCAAGGCTGTCGGGGGCGGGGCCGAACGCATAGCCCGCGAACCGCGCGTCAAGCTCGGCCCCGGGCAGATCACACAGCAGCACCCGGCCCATGGTGGTCTGGCAGGCGGGCAGCCGCGATCCCACCGGCACGTTCGACACCATGGCCCGCTCCGACAGCGCGCGGTGGATATAGACGGCTTCGGTCCCCTGCAGCACCGCCACATGCACGGTGAACCCGGTGGCGTTGCGCAGCGCCTCGGCGGGGGCGCGCGCCAGATCCCAGACATCGAGCGAGCCCAGATAGCGATAGCCCAGATCCATGACCCGCGCCGCCAGCCGGTAGCGGTTGCCCTGCCGCGCCAGATAGCCTTCCTGTTCCAGCGTCACCACCACGCGATAGGCGGCGGAGCTGGTGATGCCCTGTCCTGCCGCGATCTCTGACAGGGTCAGTTCCGGCTGGCGCGGGGTGAAGCCCTGCAGGATCGCCAGCCCCCGCACCAGCGCATTGGCGCGATAGTCTGCCTCGCGCGCCATGGCT
Source organism: Salipiger marinus (assembly GCF_900100085.1). Lineage (GTDB taxonomy): Bacteria > Pseudomonadota > Alphaproteobacteria > Rhodobacterales > Rhodobacteraceae > Salipiger > Salipiger marinus. The sequence continues at coordinate 73,232 of NZ_FNEJ01000012.1, read as the reverse complement.
CAGCGCGCGTCCAGCCGCGTGCCGATGCGGGCCATCGCCTTGGCATAGCCCTGCAGGATCGCCTCCTCCTCCGGGTGCTGGCCCGCGCTCAGCACGCGGCGCCCGCGCACCACCACATCGCCCACATGCAGCCCGCGCCCGGCAAAGACGTGGTAATCCAGCGCCATGTCGCGACCCACCACCGCCATGGCGGCGGGTTCGGGGCTGGTCAGTTCCACAAAGCTTGCCATGCCGCCCACGGCCAGCGCGCCCATGGGACGCCCCGCCGCCTGCGCGCCTCCCGCCGCCGCGCGGGTCCAGAGGTTGGCGGCCACATGCGGCTGCGTCTCGGCGGCCAGCACGTTGCGCTGCCGGTCGCGCAGGCGCTGGCTGTATTCCAGCTGTTCCAGTTCCCGCGCGGCAGAGGTGGCGATGTTGGAATCCGACCCGATGCCGAACCGCCCGCCCTGCGCCAGATAGTCGGGCGCGCGGAAGATGCCGTCGCCCAGATTGGATTCCGTCATCGGGCACAGCCCCACCACGGCGCCCGACCGGGCGATCCGGCTCACCTCGGCATCCGACAGATGGGTGGCATGGATCAGGCACCATGCCTCATCGACGGGGGCGTGATCGAACAGCATCTCCACCGGGCGGCGCTGCCCGAAAGCCAGCGCATCCTCCACCTCCTTGACCTGTTCGGCGACATGGATGTGCACCGGACAGCCCGGCAGCAGGCTGCGTCGCAGATCCATCAGCCGCGCGATGTCCTCCGCCGTGGCGGCGCGCAGCGAATGCGGCGCGATCCCCAGCCGGTGCCCGGCCCTTTCCGCGCGCGGCGCCAGCGCCTGCAGCAGCGCGGCGTAGCGGTCGGCATCGGTGATGAAGCGCCGCTGCCCGTCGGTGGGGGGCAGGCCGCCAAAATTGGAATGGGCGTAGAAGACCGGCAGATGCGTCAGCTCCAGCCCGGTCTGCTCGCCTGCGTCGAAGATCGCCAGCGACAGTTCTTCGGGGCGGGCATAGGGGCTGCCGTCCAGATCGTTATGGACATAGTGAAATTCGACGATCCCGGTATAGCCGCCCTTGAGCAGCGCCAGATAAAGCCGCGCCGCGATGGCGCGCATGTCCTCGGGCGACAGGGTCAGCGCGAAGAAATACATGATGTCGCGCCATGACCAGAAACTGTCCACCGGGTTGCGCCGCACCTCCGACAGGCCCGCCATGGCATATTGAAAGGCGTGGCTGTGCAGGTTGGTGATGCCGGGCACCACCGGGTTGTCATAAACCGGCAGGCCGCGCGGGTTGTCATCCTGCACCAGCGTGGCGATGGTGCCATCGGCGGCAAACTCCGCCGACAGGTTGCGCTGCCAGCCCTCTGGGGTCAGCGCCTGTTTCAGATGGGCACCGGCCAGACGGGTCATGCCGCGCCCTCCGGGGTGAATCCCGCCATGGCCGCCAGCAGCCCGCGCAGCGCGCCGCGCAGATGCTCGGCCCCTTCGGGCCGCAGGGTCCATGGCGGGCTTTCCAGCATGTAGCAGTCCTGCGCGATCTCGATCTGCAGCGCGTGCACGCCCTGCTGCGGCTGGCCGTAATGCCGGGTGATGAACCCGCCCTTGAACCGCCCGTCGCGCACCGCCGACAGCCCGCTTTGCGTCAGCGCGGCAAAGGCGGCATCGGACAGCGCAGGCGCGCAGGCGGCGCCGGAATTGGTGCCAAGGTTCAGGTCGGGCAGCCGGCCTTCGAACAGGCGCGGCACATGGGCGCGGATCGAATGCACGTCCAGCAGCAGGCAATAGCCATGCGCGGCACGGATGCGCGCGATCTCGGCGGCAAGGGCGGCGTGATAGGGATCCCAGACCTCCGCCAGCCGCTGCGCGCGGTCGGCCTCGTCCGGCTCGGCGCCGTCGCGGTAAAGCGGGGTCCCGTCAAAATCGATGGTGGAGATCAGCCCGGTGGTCGCCCCCGCATACAAAGGCACGTCATCGCGGGGCCGGTTCAGATCGACCACATAGCGCGAGGGCCGGGCGGCCAGCAGGCTTGCGCCCTTTGGCAGCACCTCGCGGGCGATCTGGTCCATGTGCCAGTCGGTGTCGCGCAGCACCAGCGCGTCGGGGCGCAGGCGCTGCCGCAGCGGCTCGGGCAGGTCGGTGCCGGCATGGGGCACGTTCAGCAGGATCGGGCCGTCGCCCGCGATCCGGTCATAAAGCGGGGTCATCGCGCATCCTTTCGCATCCGAAACACAGTATTCACCCGCGAAAATCTGCCGTCAAGCATCACGACAGCTTGAACCCTGCGGAGCGTGATGGACTTTGCCCGCGCGGCGTGGAAAGGATCCGCCATGCGCAGCGCCCTCGCCTCCTTTGCCCAGCCCTTGCGGACAGTCCTGTCCCTGCTGGCGGTGCTTGCGCTGGCGCTGCTGTCGGACAGCCGCCCTGACGCCGCGCGCGACGGGGCGCGCTTTGCCACGCTGCTTTCCGGGGAAAGCCTGTCGGGCATGGGCGAGGCGGGCCTGCGCGCCCGTTCCGCCGAAACGCCTGCCAAGGGGCCCCAGCCCGGGCCGCTGGCGCTGCTGCCTGCGCCCCGGGTGCAGGAGGTGGCGCTTGCCCTGACGCGGCCCGAGGGCGCGGTCCCACAGGACGCGCCGCGCCCCGCCACCCGGCCCCGCGCGCATCCGCCCCGCGCCGCCCCCTTCGCCTGACCGCTGACCTTTGCGGCGCCCCAAGGGGCGTCATTCTCATGTCATAGCCCCGCCGCCGCGTGCGGACGGGGCGCGTTCAGGATGAACTCATGCACCGTATCCTGTTGTGGAAACGCCTCTGTCTCTGGGGCGTCTGCGCGCTGTGCCTGTGGCTGGCGCTGCCCAATGCCTTTTACACCCGGGTCGAGGCGTCACATGACGCCCAGACCCAAAGCCAGATCTGGCCGGGCTGGCTGCCCGATGATCTGGTGAACCTTGGCCTTGATCTGCGCGGCGGCGCGCATCTGCTGGCGGAGGTGGACGTGACCAGCGTCGCCGCCCGCCAGATGGACGCGCTCTGGCCCGAATTGCGTGACGGGCTGCGCCCGCTGCGCGCTCAGCTGGGCCCGGTGCGCCGGCTCGAGGCGCCTGCGGGCACGCTGTCGGTGGCCGTCACCGCGCCCGAGGGCATGTCCGCCGCGCTGCAGGTGGCGCGCGATCTGGTGCAGCGCGACGGCAGCGGCGAGCTGAGCGTCAGCGCCAAGGACGGGCGGCTGACCGTCGCCTTCACCGAACCGGGGCTGGCCGCGCTGACCGACCGGGTCATGGCGCAGAGCCTTGAAATCGTGCGCCGCCGCATCGACGAGGCGGGCACCCGCGAACCCACCATCCTGCGGCAGGGCGAAGACCGCCTCCTGATCGAGGTGCCGGGGCTCGACAGTGCCGAGGCGCTGAAATCGCTGATCGGCACCACCGCGCATCTGTCCTTTCACCCCGTGCTGCCGAAGGCGGCGCCGGACAGCCTGACCCTGCCTTCGGCGGAGAATCCGCAGACCAGCTATACGCTCGATCCGCGCGCCGTGGTCACCGGCGAGGAGCTGGTGGATTCGAAGCCGAGCTTCGACCAGAACGGCAGCCCCGCCGTGACCTTCCGCTTTGACAGCGCGGGCGCGCGGGCCTTTGGCGAGTTCACCGCCGCCCATATCGGCGAGCCTTTCGCCATCGTGCTTGACGATCAGGTGATCTCCGCCCCGGTGATCCAGAGCCATATTCCCGGCGGGTCGGGCATCATCTCCGGCCAGTTCACCATCGACCAGTCGACCGAGCTTGCCACGCTGCTGCGCGCGGGCGCGCTGCCAGCGGAGCTGCAGTTTCTGGAAGAACGCACCGTTGGCCCGGAACTGGGGCAGGACAGCATTCAGGCCGGGGGGCTGGCCGCGATCACCGGCTTTGTCGCGGTCTGCGCGCTGATGCTGGCCTGTTACGGCGGCTTCGGGCTGGTGGCCACGGCGGCGCTGGTGCTGAACCTCTGCATGCTGGTGGGGCTGCTGTCGCTGGTGGGGGCCACGCTGACCCTGCCGGGGATCGCGGGCATCGTGCTGACCATGGGCATGGCGGTGGATGCCAATGTGCTGATCTTTGAACGCATCCGCGAGGAACTGCGGCAGGGCGCCTCGCCATGGAAAGGCGTGATGGGCGGGTTCAGCAACGCCTTTTCCGCCATCCTCGATTCCAACGTCACCGGGCTTCTGACCGCCGCGCTGATGTTCTGGCTGGGCTCGGGGCCGATCCGGGGTTTTGCGGTGACGCTGGGGCTGGGGATCCTCACCTCGATGTTCACCTCCGTCTGGCTGACCCGGCTGATCCTGCAGGCTTGGCTGGAATGGCGACGCCCCCGCACCCTGCATCTGAGGGGCGTGCTGGCGTGGCTGCCCGCGCAGACCACGTTCAACTTCTTCCGCTGGCAATGGGCAAGTTTCGGCGCCTCGGCGCTGGCGGTCGTGGTGTCGGTCTTCCTGATCTTCAGCATGGGGCTCAATCTGGGAATCGATTTCAAGGGCGGCACCGCGATCCGGGCCGAAACCACGCAGGATCTGGACATCGGCACTTGGCGGCAGGCGCTGGCGCCGCTGGATCTGGGCGATGTGACCATCACCCAGATCTTTGATCCGGGCTTCGCCGCCGACCAGCATGTCGCCACGCTGCGGATCGAGGCACAGCCGGGGGACGAGGCGCTGCCGCCGCAGACGCTGGCGCAGATTCAGTCCGCGCTGGCCGCAGCCGATCCCGGGGTCAGCTTCACCTCGGTGGAAACCGTGGGCGGCAAGGTGTCGGGGGAGCTGATGACCACGGCGCTGCTGGCGGTGGGGGCGGCGACCCTGGGCATCCTGATCTATGTCTGGGCGCGGTTCGAATGGCAGTTCGCGCTGGGGGCCGTGGCGGCGCTGGTGCATGACGTGGTGGTGACGCTGGGGGTGTTCGCGCTGTTCCAGATCCGCTTCGATCTGCCCATCGTGGCGGCGCTGCTGACCATCCTTGGCTATTCCATCAACGACACGGTGGTGGTCTTTGACCGGGTGCGGGAGAACCTGCGCAAATACCGCGTGATGCCGCTGCGCGACCTGCTCAACCTCTCGGCCAATGAAACGCTCAGCCGCACGCTGATGACCTCGCTCACCACGCTGATCGCGCTGGTGGCGCTGCTGGTGCTGGGCGGCGACGTGATCCGCGCCTTTGTCTTCGCCATCACCTTCGGCGTGGTGGTGGGCACATGGTCGTCGATCTATGTGGCCAAGAACATCGTGCTGATGCTGGGCGTGCCGCGTGCGCGCCCCGCCACCCCCGACACCGCCACCCCCGAAGGGCTGGCGGCAAGCCGCATCTGAGCCCCGCACCGCGCCGGGGGCTTTGCCTTGACCCCGGCGCGGCTGCGGTGTTCTAGTCCGCCGCAGAATTTCCGAGGGAGGATCAGGGGATGCGACATCTTTTCAAGGCCACGCTGGCGGCGGGTCTGGTGCTGGCGCTGCCCGCGCAGGCGGAAACGCGGGTGACGTTCAAGGCGGCCAAGACCGGGTCGTCCTATTACCAGATGAGCGTGCAGGTGGCTGAGGCGATGAAGGCGGGCACCGATGGCGCCATCAGCGTCACCGTCGAGGAAAGCCAGGGCAGCCAGCAGAACGTGATGGAGGTGCGCGCGCGCGGCGCCGATTACGTCTTCACCAGCCCGCCCGCGCTGGTGGCCGCCGCGCAGTCCGGCACCGGCGCCTTTGACGGCAAGGGCAACCCCGCCTTTGACGAGATCCGCGCCCTGTTCCCGCTGCCCTCGCTGACCATGCATTTCGTGATGTCCGCCGACAGCGGTGTCACCGATTATGCCGGGCTTGAAGGCCACAGCCTGCTTCTGGGCAAGGGCAGCTTCGGCGCCAGCGAAGGGGCGAAATACCTCACCGCCTTTGGTCTGGACGGCAAGGTGGAGATCGCGGATGTGGAACTGTCCAACGCCGTGCCCGCGCTGCAGAACGGCCAGATCGACGGTTTCGTGACCGCCGGAAGCTGGCCCGCCCCGAATGTGGTGGAGGCTGCCGCGTCGGTCCCCGTCACCCTGCTGTCGATGACCGAGGAGGAGCTGGCCAAGGCGGGCAGCGCCAAGCTGGTCATTCCGGCGGGCACCTATGCCGGGCAGGACAGCGACGTGGTCACCACCTCGCTGCCCGTGGTCGCCTATGCCACCACCAAGATGGACGAGGACACCGCCTATCAGATGACCCGCACCTTCTGGGAGGAAAAGGAACGCATGGGCGCAGAATCCGCATGGTGGACCAGCGTCAACCCGCAGCTGCTGGAGAATGTCCGCGGCAAGCTGCATCCGGGTGCCGTGCGCTATTACGAAGAGGCCGGGATGCCGGTCGCCGACGCGCAGAAGTAAGCGCGGCGCGGAGAGAAACAGGGGGCCGGGCATCTGTCCGGCCCCTCCTTTATTGCGAAAGGAACGGGCATGGGGCCTGAACAGGATCTGCCGCGCAGCCCGCTGGGGCGCGGGCTCTGGATCGGGGCGGCGGCGCTGCTGGTGATCTACCATATCGGGCTGATCTTCTGGGGTCTGGTGCCCAACCTCGTCAGCCGCCCGCTGCATCTGGCGGTGGTGCTGCCGTGGATCTTCCTGTTCGGGGCGCGCGGTCTGTCGCTGGTCACCGGCGCGGTGCTGACCGGCTTCGGCATGGCGGCGGCGCTGTGGGTGGCGCTGAACCATGACATGCTGGGCGATCAGTACGGGTTTCTGGAAAGCCCGTTCCAGATCGGCGTCGCGGTGGTGCTGCTCGCCACGGTGATCGAGGCGGCGCGGCGGGCCATCGGCTGGCCGCTGCCCATCGTGGCGGTGACGGCGCTGGCCTATGCGGTCTGGGGCCAGCACATTCCGGGCGAATTCGGCCATGCCGGGCTGCCCATGGCCTCGTTCCTTGGCACCATGACCATTGCCGAAGGCGGCATCTGGGGCTCGCTCACCGCCGTGTCGGTGGGGGTGGTGTCGATCTTCGTCATCTTCGGCGCGGTGCTGAACGCGGGCGAGGCCGGGCAGGGCTTCATGAACGTTGCCGCCGCCGCGGCGGGGCGGCTGACCGGGGGGGCGGCCAAGGTCTCTGTCATCTCCTCGGCGCTTTTCGGCTCCATCTCCGGCTCGGCCAGCGCCAATGTCGCCTCCACCGGCGCCATCACCCTGCCCGCCATGACCCGGCTCGGCTATCCCAAGCGGCTGGCGGCGGGGGTCGAGGCGGTGGCCTCCAGCGGCGGGCAGATCATGCCGCCGCTGATGGGGGCGGGCGCCTTCGTCATGGTCGAGCTGACCGGCACGCCCTATACGCAGATCATGGCGGCGGCGATCCTGCCCGCCATCCTGTACTTCTGGGCGGTCTGGGTCGGCATCAACGCCTATGCCTCGCGCTATCCCCTGCGCGGGATCGAGGCGGGCGACCAGCCCGCGCGGCGCGACGTGGTCATCACCTCGCTGTTCTTCCTTGTGCCCTTCACCGTGCTGATGCTGGGCATGTTCGCCGCCGGATACACGCCGCAATATGCCGCTTGTCTCGCGATCCTCGCCGGGGCGGTGCTGCTGCTGACCAATGCCCGGCTGAGGTTCGATGCCGCCGAAACCCGCAGGCGGCTGGGGCTGGCGCTGCTCGCCTCGGCGCGGCAGGTGTCGATGATCGCGGCCATCATCCTGTGTGCGTCGATCGTGATCGGGGTGCTGGGGGTCACGGGGCTGGGGGTCAAGATCACCTCGCTGATCCTGTCAGGCTCGGGCGGGCTGCTCTGGCCGTCGCTGCTGCTGACCGCGCTCGCCTGTCTGGTGCTGGGCATGGAGGTGCCGACCACCGCCGCCTATGTGATCTGCGTGTCGGTGGCGGGGCCCGCGCTGACGCAGCTGGGGCTGGAGCCTCTGCAGGCGCATCTGTTCGTGTTCTGGTTCGCGCTGCTGTCGACCATCACGCCGCCGGTCTGCGGCGCGGTGTTCATCGCGGCGGGGATGATCGGGGAAAGCTGGGTCAAGGTGGCGCTGACCGCCATGGCGCTTGGCGTCGGGCTTTACATCATTCCGCTGGGGATGATCGCCAACCCCCATGTGCTGGAACTGACCAGCCATCCCGCGCTGGCCCTGTTCGCCTTTGCCCGGCTCGCGCTGGGTCTGGCGCTGCTGTCGCACGGGCTGATCGGGCGCAGGCCGTGGCCGATGCGCGTGGGCCTGATCGTTTGTGGCATGATTGTGGCGTTTCTGGGGCTGTGGATCTGACTATCTGCCTGATTTGACGCAGTTAATTGGGCGGAAGGGGTGCGGACCCTATCCTTTGGGGTAGGGGATTATTCCACCGGGTTTAGAAACGATCCCTCCGCCCGCTCGCCCAAGACAGGGCGCCTGTCTATATTCATCCTCAGAAGACGACACTGATTAAGAGGAAGACGCAAATGACTGGTTACATTGAAATCCTTGTTGCCCTGATCGCCGTTGCTGCCGCTGTCGAGTTTGCTCAGGACTATTTCTCGCGCCGCAACCAGAACGACCAAGACTGCTGAGGCCTTGCGGCCCGCGCCCCAAGGGCGCTGCAGGCCGCAGGCAGGGGCAGGGGACAGGCCCCCACCATCCGTCCCCACCGTCAGCCGCGACAGAGGTCGCCGCTGACCACGCGGAGGGGTGAAGCTTCCCCCCGATGCGCCAGAAAGGCCGGACGCGGCGCGCTTGCCGCAAACGGGGCCTTCGGCTGGTTCGACACGGCATTATAGACAAAGAACGCATTCGAGCGTGGAAACGGCGTGACATTGCCGTTGGACGCATGAAGCGTGTTGCATTCAAAGAAGATCACCGTGCCCGCCGGGCCGGTCGCGGCATCGATGCCCGCCTCTGCCGCGAGCTGTTCCAGCACCGCCTGCGAGGGCACGCCGACCTCCTGCTTCTTCAGGCTGGATTCGTGGTTCGCCTCCGGCGTCTCGCCCTGACAGGCGATGAACCGGCCATGCGAGCCGGGGATCAGCATCAACGGCCCGTTCAGCGCCGAATTGTCGGTCAGCAGCACCGAGGCCGACACCGCGCGCATCCGGGGCATGCCATCCTCGGCGTGCCAAGTCTCGAAATCGGAATGCCAGTAGAATTCCTTGCCGGTGAAGCCCGGCTTGTAGTTCAGGCGGCTCTGGTGAAGATAGACCTCATCCCCCAGCAGGAACCGCGCCACATCGGCCACACGGCTGTCCGCCGCAAGCCGCGCGAACAGCGCGTCATGCTCGTCCAGCCGGAACACGGTGCGCACCGCATCCGATCCGGGTTCGGTCACCAGATCCTCTGACCGGATCTGCTGGCCATTGGCGCGCAGCTTCGCCGAAGTGTCGATCAGCAGCCGCACCTCTTCGGGGGTGAACAGGTCGCGCCGCACCAGATAGCCTTTTTCGGCGTAAAACTCCGCCTCCTCGCGGGAGACGGGGGCCTTGTCCGTCCAGTCGGACCACAGCACCGGGTCGCGCCGGGCCGTCATCCGCTCTGCATCGGGCAGGCGGGTGGGGTAGGCGTCGGGATCGGTGAACTGCGCGGGTCCGGTTGTGACGTTCATGGGGTTTCCTCCTTTTAGACTGCTTGCGCCGGGCGGCCCTTGGGCCTGCCCGCGCTGTCCAAAGTCGGTCCCCGGACGCCAAATCCGGCCCCTGTCGCAAGGGGCGCCGGGTAAAAATCCGGGGTCCGCTTTGACATTGCTTAGATACACTATAGGTTATTCAGCATGAAAACAAACAATCTGGGAGAAAATGCTTTGACCATCAAACGTCTTGCCACCCTCGCTGCCGGGTCTGTCCTGCTGGGAACCACCGCGCTGTCCGCCGCCACGCTGGAGGAAATTCAGGACAGCGGCACCATCCGCATCGCGGTCGCCAACGAGATCCCCTATGGCTTTGTCGACCCCATGGGCAACGCCCAGGGTGCGGGTCCGGACGTGGCCAAGCACATCATGGAAGAACTGGGCGTCGAGAACATCGAATGGGTGACCACCGATTTCTCCTCGCTGATCCCCGGCCTGCAGGCGGACCGTTTCGACATGGTCGCCGCAGAGATGGCCGTGCTGCCGCAACGCTGTGAAAGCGTGCTGTTTTCCGAGCCCAACACCTCCTATGGCGAGGGCCTGCTGGTCGCGGCTGGCAACCCCAAGGACATCCACGCCTTTTCCGATTTTGCGGAGAATGACGACCTGACCGTCGCCATCATGGCGGGTGCCGACCAGCTGGAAATGCTGCAGGAACTGGGTGTGCCCGAGGACCGCATGGTGACGCTGGCCGCCAATTCCGACGCGATTTCCAACGTGTCGACGGGCCGCGCGGACGCCTATGCCGCCACCAGCCTGACCGTGGCGAGCCTTGCCGACAAATCCGATCAGGTGGAAGGCGCGGCAGAGTTCACCGACCCCGTCATCGGCGGCGAGCCTGTGCGCAGCTGGGGCGCCTTCACCTTTGCCGAAGGCTCCGAATCGCTGCGCGACGCGGTGAACGAAGAGCTGACCGCGTTCAAGGAAACCGAGGAATGGGCGGAAATCCTGACCTCCTACGGCTTCTCCGACGCGGATGTGCAGGGATCCGGCACCCGCGCCACCGAGGATCTGTGCGCCGCCGAGGCCATGTAAGCCAGCGCCGGGCCGGCCCCGCGCCGGCCCGGACGACTTTTGAGGATATGCCTTTATGGATGAGATGACCTGGCTGGATTACCTGCCCGTGCTGGGGCAGGGCGCCTGGGTGACCGTTCAGCTGACCGTCTGGTCCACGCTTTTTGGCGCGCTTCTTGCCTTTGCCGCAGGCTTGGGCAAGCTCGCGCGCAACGCCGCCGTTCGCGGGCTTTCCGTCGCCTATATCGAGATTTTCCGCGGCACCTCGCTGCTGGTGCAGCTGTTCTGGCTGTATTTCGCCCTGCCGCTGGTGGGGCAGGCCATCGGCATCAACCTGCGGCTGCCGCCGGTCACGGCGGGGATTCTGGCGCTGTCGCTGAATATCGGGGCTTATGGCGCCGAAGTGGTGCGCGGCGCGGTGCAGGCCGTGACGCGCCAGCAATACGAGGCCGCCCGCGCGCTGAATTTCACCCCGCGCCAGACCCTGTTCCGCATCGCGCTGCCGCAGGCCATCCCCGAGATGATGCCGCCCTTCGACAATCTGGCCATCCAGAACCTGAAGGACACGGCGCTGGTGTCGCTGATCTCGCTCGCCGATCTGGCGATGCGGGCGGAACAGCTGCGCAATTACACCCAAGACAGCACCACCATCTACACGCTTGTTCTGCTGATGTATTTCGGCATGGCGCTGGTGCTGACCGCCTTCATGCGCGGGCTGTCGTCGATGGTGGGCCGCTGGCGCCCCGCACAGAGGTAACACATGCTTTTTGGCTTTGAATGGGACACGACCAACGGCTGGACGCTGGCGGTGTCGATCCTGCCGATCCTGATGCGCGGGCTTTGGGTCACGCTGCAGGCCACCGTGCTTGGCTTTGCCATCGCCATGGTGCTGGGGCTGGTGTTGGCCGCGCTGAAGGCCGCACCCTCCCGGCTGGTGTCATGGCCCGCGCGCGGGGTTTCGGAATTCCTGCGCGACACGCCGCTGCTGATCCAGCTTTTCTTCCTCTATTACGTGCTGCCGGAATTCGGCATCATCCTGCCCGCCTTCCTGACCGGGGCGGTGGCGCTGGGGCTGCAATATTCGGCCTATCTGTCAGAGGTGTACCGCGCCGGGATCGAGGCGGTGCCGCGCGGCCAGCATGAGGCCGCGCGCGCGCTCAACCTTGCGCCGCGCCGGACCTTCAGCCGCATCGTGGTGCCGCAGGCCATCCCGCGCATCGTGCCCGCCATGGGCAATTACCTTGTCTCCATCATGAAGGACGTGCCGGTGCTGTCGGTGGTCACCGTGCTGGAGATGCTGAACGTCGCCAAGATTATCGGCGACCGGACCTTCAACTATCTCGTGCCGCTCTCCATGGTGGGCGGCCTGTATCTGATCCTGACGCTGGTTGCGGCGCAGGGCGTGCGGCGTCTGGACCGGGCGCTGCCAAAGACGGGAATCCCGCTGAAATGACCGACCCCATCATCCGATTTGACAAGGTGGCCAAGCGGTTTGGCGACATCTCCGTGCTGGACGGGCTGGATTTCACCGTCAGCCGCGGCGAGAAAGTCACCATCATCGGCCCTTCGGGGTCGGGCAAATCCACCATCCTGCGCATCCTGATGACGCTGGAGGATATCTCCGACGGCACCGTCTGGGTGGATGGCGAACCGCTCTGGCACGAAAAAGCCGGAGATGGCACGCTGAAACCTGCGTCAGAGGCGCATCTGCACAAGATGCGCGGCAAGCTGGGCATGGTGTTCCAAAGCTTCAACCTGTTCCCGCACATGACCGTGCTGCGCAACATCACCGAAGCCCCGGTGCAGGTGCTGGGCCTGTCCAAGCCCGAGGCCAAGGACCGCGCCATGGGTCTGCTGGACATGGTGGGGCTGTCCGATCACGCCGAAAAATACCCGCACCAGATGTCGGGCGGCCAGCAGCAGCGCGTCGCCATCGCCCGCGCGCTGGCCATGCGCCCCGACATCCTGCTGTTTGACGAACCGACCTCCGCGCTTGATCCGGAACTGGTGGGCGAGGTGCAGGAGGTGATCCGCAAGCTGGCCTATGAACATGACCTGACCATGCTGCTGGTGACCCACGAGATGCGCTTCGCGCGCGAGATCTCGGACCGGGTGTGTTTCATCGACAAGGGCTCGGTGCATGAAGAGGGCGCGCCGGAGGATCTGTTCACCGCGCCGCAGCAGCCGCGCACGCAGGAATTCCTGCGCGCCGTGCTTGACGGCTGAGATGCGGGCTTGCGCCCTGTTTCGATATTGCTAGAAATACCGAAACAGGAGCGCCGCCCATGGATTTCGACCTGACCGCCGCCCGGCTGGGCGCGCTTGGCAATGCCACAAGGCTGCGGATTTACCGCCTGCTGGTGCGCGCGGGCGATCCGGGCCTGAGCATGGGGCAGCTGCAGGACAAGCTGGGCATCCCCGGCTCCACGCTCAGCCATCATTGCCGCGCGCTGGTGCAGGTGGCGCTGATCCTGCAGGAGCGGCAGGGCACCACCGTGCTGTGCCGCGCCAACTACCCGGTGATGCAGGGGCTGTTGGCGGATCTGGCGGCGGAATGCTGCGTCGATGCGGGGGACCGGGCATGAGATCGCCGCTGGCGATGATCGCGGCGCTGGGGGTCACGCAGATCATCGGCTACGGCTCGCTCTATTACGCCTTTCCGATCATGGCCCCCGCTGTGGCGCAGGAATTTGGCGTCAGCGAGCCGCTGCTCTTTGGTCTGCTGTCGGCGGGGCTGCTTCTGGGCGGGCTGGCGGCGCCCCGGCTGGGCGGGCTTCTGGACCGCATGGGCGCGCCCCGGGTCATGGCGGCGGGCAGTCTGTTGATGGCGGGGCTGAGTGCGGCGCTGGCGCTGGCGCCGTCGCTGCCGGTGTATGGCGCGCTGCTGCTGCTGATCGAACTGCTGAGCTTTACCGTGCTATACGACGCGGCCTTTGCCACGCTGGCGCAGCGCCAGCCGCAGGACACCCGCCGCGCCATCACCCGGCTGACGCTGATCGCGGGCTTTGCCTCGACCCTGTTCTGGCCGCTGACCGGCTGGCTGGTCGACCATCTGGGCTGGCGCGGCGCGCAGGGCATCTTTGCCGCGCTGCATCTGGGGATCGCGGTGCCGCTGCATCTGGCGCTGGCCGCCCGTCCGCGCCGGGAGGCCGCGCCGCAGCCCGTCGTCAGACCGCCGCTGTCGCTGCCGCCGCCACTGACCGGTGCGGCGGCACGGCAGGCCTTCGTGCTGCTGGGGCTCAGCTTTGCGCTGACCGGCATGGCGATTTCGGCGCTTGGCGTGCATCTGGTGCCCGTGCTGCTGGCGCGGGGGCTGGGAGAGACCGCCTATCTGGCCGCCATGGTCATGGGTCCGGCGCAGGTGCTGATCCGGCTGGTGGACGCGACGCTGTGGCGGCATCTGCACCCGCTGCAGGTGGCGGTGGTGTCGGCGGCGGCGATCCCGGTGGCGCTGGCGCTGCTGCTGGTGCCGGGCCCTGCGGGGCTCTTGGCCTTTGCCTTTGCGCTGTGTTTCGGGGCCGGGGGGGGCCTGTCCAGCATCGTGCGCGGATCGGTGCCGGTGGCGCTCTTCGGGGTGACGGGGCTGGGGCAGCGGCTGGGACGGCTTGCCGCGATCCGCAGCGTGCTGGGGGCCTCGGCGCCGTTCCTGTTTGCATGGGCCATGGCGCAGCTTGGGGCGCAGGCCGCGATCTGCGCAGCCTTGGCCGTGGCGCTGGCGGGGGTGCTGGCGCTGGTGATGCTGCGCCGCCAGATCGACCGGGCGGGCGCGCTGACGGTCAGCGCCTGACGCGGGCGGCGCGGGTCAGAGCCCCGGCGCCGGATCGTGGTTGAGCCGGTAGCCGATGCCGCGCACCGACCGGATCGGGTCATGGCCCAGCTGCGACCGGATGGCCCGGCGCACGCGGCTGACATAGGCGTCGATGTTGCGCGCGCCCTCTTCCCAGCTGCGGGTGCCAAAGGCCAGCTTTTCCAGCGTCGCACGGTCGAACACCGCATCGGGCACGTCAAAGAACGGCCCCAGCAGGCACAGCGCCATCTTGGTCAGGCTGCCGACCCGCCCGTCATAGCTGATCCGGAACCGGCCCTCGTCCAGTTCGAACCGGCCCGACTGCCGCGTGCCGCGCAGCGAGGCGGGGCGTTCGCGGCGGACCAGCGCGCGGATGTTGAGAAAGGCCTCGGCCTCGGTGCAGGCGGGATCAAGCCGGGCCATGCGCGCGCAGCTGACCGCGTCCGTGGTCAGGGCCAGCAGCGGCAGGGTTTCGGTTGCGCGCGCGGCATCGATCTGGGCGGCAAGCTCGCGCGGATCGCGGCCCAGATCCGCCATGACGCACAGCACCAGATCGGGTTTTTCGGTGGCGATCCGGGCCAGCGCCCGGTCGGGATCGCGTTCAAAGCCGGGGCGGAATCCGGCCAGCACCAGCGCCGAGGCCACCGCCCCGGGCACTGTCGCGTCGGCGGACAGGATCAGGGCGCCGCCCGTCCTGTCCGTGGTCAGAGGGGCGAGGATGAGACCGGGGTCATCCCAGTGCATACCCTGCTCCACGCACGGTGCGCAGAAGATCCTCGCCGCCATGCACGCCAAGCGCCTTGCGCAGCCGACCGATATGCACGTCGACCGTGCGGGTGTCGACATAGATGTCGCGCCCCCAGACCCGGTCCAGCAGCTGTTCGCGCGACCAGACCCGGCCCGGTTTTTCCATGAAGGTGGACAGCAGGCGGAATTCGGTCGGCCCCAGCTTCAGCTCCTGCCCGCCGCGCGTCACGCGATGGGTTTCGGCATCCAGCACGATGTCTTCGAATTCCAGCCGCAGCCCGGCGGCGGCGGGACGGGCCCGGCGCAGCTGCGCCTTCACCCGCGCCATCAGTTCGCGCAGGGAATAGGGTTTGACCACATAGTCATCGGCGCCGGTTTCCAGCCCGCGCACCCGGTCCACTTCTTCGGACCGGGCCGACAGCATGATGACCGGCACGCCCCGGGTTTCGGGGCGGGTCTTGATCTGGCGGCAGACCTCGATGCCCGACAGGTTCGGCAGCATCCAGTCCAGCACGATGACGTCTGGATTTTCCTCATCCAGCAGGACCATGGCTTCTTCGCCATTGCCGGCGGAGGCGACACGAAATCCCTCCGCCTCGAGGTTGTAGCGCAGCACTTCGCGCTGCGCCGCCTCGTCCTCGACCACCAGCACCGTCGGTTGATCGGCGGGCATGTCTTACTCCAGTTCGAAATCGGTCGACAGCTTCGGATCCGACGAGGTGCGGTCGCCCTTGACGCGGTCCTCCACGGGAAGCGCGCCGGAGGTCAGGAACACCACCTGTTCCGCGATGGAGGTGACGTGATCCCCCATGCGTTCGATGTTCTTGGCGATGAAATGCAGATGCATGCAGGAGGTGATGTTGCGCGGATCCTCCAGCATGAAGGTCAGGAATTCGCGGAACAGCGTGTTGTACATCTGGTCCACGTCGCTGTCGCGGTCGATCACGTCGCGGGCCAGCGCCTCGTCGCGCTTGATATAGGCGTCGAGCGCGTCCTTCAGCATGTGCTCCACGTCGCGGGCCATGCGGCGCAGCGCCGAGGTCGAGCTGCCGATGGGCTGCAGCTGCGCCAGAACGCTGGTGCGCTTGGCCATGTTCTTGGCCAGATCGCCGATCCGTTCAAGGTTGGCAGACATGCGCATGACCGACAGCACCACCCGCAGGTCGCCTGCGGTGGGGGCGCGCAGCGCGATCACCCGCGCCGCCTCGTCGTTCAGCATCTCTTCGAGAACGTCGATGGCCTTGTCGCCGGAGCGGACCTGTTCGGCCAGTTCCTCGTCGCGGGTTTCCAGCGACTTGGCGGCGTCGTGGATCGCCACCTCGACCAGACCGCCCATCTTGAGGATCTGGGCCTGAATCCCCTCCAGATCCCGGTCGAAGGCAGAGGCGATGTGTTGTTTGAGGTCGCTCATGGCTTATCCGATCCGTCCGGTGATGTAGGATTCCGTGCGCGGGTCCACAGGGTTGGTGAAGATCTTGCTGGTCTCGCCGTATTCCACCAGATTGCCCAGATGGAAGAACGCGGTCTTCTGGCTGACGCGGGCCGCCTGCTGCATGGAGTGGGTGACGATCACCACCGAATAGTTGGTGCGCAGCTCGTCGATCAGCTCCTCGACCTGAGCCGTGGCGATGGGGTCAAGCGCCGAACAGGGTTCGTCCATCAGCAGCACTTCGGGTTCTGTGGCCACGGCGCGGGCGATGCACAGACGCTGCTGCTGCCCGCCGGAAAGCCCGGTGCCCGGCGACTGCAGGCGGTCCTTGACCTCGTTCCAGATGGCGCCGCGGCGCAGCGCCTTTTCCACGATCTCGTCCAGCTCGGCCTTGTTCTTGGCCATGCCGTGGATGCGCGGCCCGTAGGCCACGTTGTCATAGATCGACTTGGGGAAGGGGTTCGGCTTCTGGAACACCATGCCCACCTTGGCGCGCAGCTGGACCGGGTCCACCCGCTTGTCATAGATGTCCTGCCCGTCGATCGCGATCAGGCCCTGCACGCGGCAGATGTCGATGGTGTCGTTCATCCGGTTCAGGCAGCGCAGGAAGGTGGACTTGCCGCAGCCCGACGGTCCGATGAAGGCGGTGACGGTCTTGTCGAGGATGTCGATGTTCACATCCTTGATGGCGTGGGTTTCGCCGTAATAGACCTGCACGTCCTTGGCGACAATCTTGGTGTCCGTGGCTTCCACTTCGGTCTTCCTCAATGGGGAGTCATACATGTGTCTTGTCCTTTACCCGGGTTACCAGCGGCGCTCGAACTTGCGGCGCAGGACGATGGCGATCACGTTCATGGCAAGCAGGAACACCAGCAGAATGATGATCCCGCCCCAGGCGCGTTCGTAATAGGCGGGATCCGCGCGCTTTGCCCATTCGTAGATCTGGGCGGGCATGGCGGAGTTGGGCGACATGAAGCCGGCCGCGATCCCTTCGGGGTAGTTGGTGGCAATATAGCCCACCATCCCGATCAGCAGAAGCGGGGCGGTTTCGCCAAGCGCCTGCGCCAGACCGATGATGGTGCCGGTCAGGATGCCGGGCATGGCCAGCGGCAGCACATGGTGGAACACCGACTGCATCTTCGAGGCCCCGACCCCCAGCGCCGCGTCCCGGATCGAGGGCGGCACCGCCTTCAGCGAGGCGCGGGTGGAGATGATGATGGTCGGCAGCGTCATCAGGGTCAGCACCAGACCGCCGACCAGCGGCGCGGATTGCGGCAGATGCGCGAACTGGATGAAGGCGGCAAGGCCAAGGATCCCGAACACGATCGACGGCACCGCTGCGAGGTTGGAGATGTTCACCTCGATGATGTCGGTGATGCGGTTCTGCGGCGCGAATTCCTCCAGATAGATGGAGGCGGCGACACCGATGGGCAGCGCCAGCAGCAGCACGGTCAGCATCATGAAGAACGAGCCGATCATCGACACGCCAAGCCCGGCCTGCTCTGCCCGGCTTTCCGAGGCGTCGGCGCCGAAGATGAAGGCAGAGTTGAAGCCCTTGTGCACAACGCCCGCGTCGCGCAGCGCGTCGGTCAGGTCCAGATGCTCCACCGCGATGTTGCGGTCATCGGCGATGCCTTCGCGGCTGACCCGGCCCTTGAGATAGCCGTCCACCCGCGAGGAGGCGAGCAGCCGGAATTCCACCGTCTCGCCGATGCGGTCGGGATTGGCGAGCACGAAGTCGCGGATTTCGGCGGGACCGGCGGGCGACAGCAGCGCCTTCATGTCATTGGCATCGGCAAGCTCTGTGGTGATGCCCTGCTCCTGCACGACGGCCCAGAGGCCTTCCTGCACCAGCGGCGTATAGCCGAAGGTCGACACTTTCTGGATTTCCGCGATGTCGCCGGTGCCGGTCTTGTCCAGCCGTTCCGGGTCCAGATAGACCGGCACGTTGATGAAGGTCTGCTGGAAGGCGCCGACCCCGTTGTAAAGGATCGACCCCAGCAGCACGACAAGGAAGAACAGGCCGGTGCCGATGGCGGCCAGACCATAGGCGCGGAAGCGTTTTTCGGCGGCGTTGCGGCGGCGGGTGCGGGCATCGGTGGCCAGCAGCCCGGTGGCGGGCGCTGCGGCACCGGAATGGGTTGCGTCGGTCATCAGTCGTACTGCTCCCGGTATTTGCGCACGATATAAAGCGCGAAGACGTTGAGCCCCAGCGTCATGACGAACAGCGTCATGCCAAGGGCGAAGGCCACCAGAGCCTCGGGGCTGGAGAAATCGGCATCCCCGGTCAGCTGGCTGACGATCTTGGCGGTGACGGTGGTCATGGCGTCGAAGGGGTTCAGCGACAGCCGCGCGGCGGCACCCGCGCCCAGCACCACGATCATCGTCTCGCCGATGGCGCGCGAGGCGGCCAGCAGCACGGCGCCCACGATGCCCGGCAGGGCGGCGGGCAGGATCACTTCGCGGATGGTTTCCGACTTGGTGGCGCCCAGCCCGTAAGAGCCGTCGCGCAGCGACTGCGGCACCGAGTTGATGATGTCATCCGACAGCGAGGAGACGAAGGGGATCAGCATGATGCCCATGACGAGCCCTGCGGTCATCACGGCGGTGCCCGACTGCATCCAGCCCAGACCCTCGCGCCCGAAGACCTCAAGCAGCAGCGGACCCACGGTCAGCAGCGCAAACAGACCGTAGACGATGGTGGGGATGCCAGCCAGCAGTTCCAGCAGCGGCTTGGCCCATGCCCGCAGCTTCGGCCCGGCATATTCCGACAGGTAGACCGCCGCAAAAAGCCCGATCGGCACCGACACCAGCAGCGCGATCAGCGAAATGTAGAACGTGCCCCAGAGCAGCGGCCAGATGCCCAGCTCGGACCCGCCGCCAAAGGAGGGCGACCATGTGAAGGAGCCGAAGAATTTCGCGGCCGGATAGACGCGGAAGAATTCGACCGTGTTGAAGATCAGCGACAGCACGATGCCGATGGTGGTCAGCACCGCGATGGAGGCGGCGGCCAGCAGCAGGGCGCGGACGCCCTTTTCCACGGCATTGCGGGCGCGGAACTCCCCCTGGGATTCCCGGACACCCAGCGCGAGCCCGCCTGCGGCCAGCGCCAGAACCACCACGGTCATCAGCAGCCCGCCGGTGGCGTTCACAGAGCGGTAGGTCTGCGCGGCGCGCAGCAGGTCCGGACTGACATTGGAGCCAAGCGCGATGCCCGCTTCCGCCAGCCGTTCGCGCACATCGGTGAATTCGGTGCGCAGCGAGGAGGCCTGCTCCTGCCCCATCAGGCCGCGCGACACGGCAAGATCGAGCCCGTCCGCCACCCGGCGCACGTCCGACATCACCAGCCCCAGCGTGGAGCCTTCGGGAATTGCGGTCTGGGGAAGCTGCTGTGCGGCCTGGTTGTTGACCACGAAAGGCTGCGCCAGCAGCCAGATGACCAGCGCCAGCAGGGCCGGGGTCATCACCTTCATGGCCACGTTCCACCCATAATAATTGGGCAGGGAATGCAGGTTGCGGCTGTTGCCGCCGACGGAGGAGATCGCGCGGACACGTCCGGCGAAATATCCCGCCACGGCCAGCGCGAATATGATCAGGATCAGCCAGAGAACAGGCATTGGGCCCCCAGGTCAGGTCTCGGTGACAATCACCAAACGCAACCGGAGGGCGGCAGCGTGCCGCCCTCCGGTCATCGGAAAATTTCCGATTACATGCTTTCGCCCATGGTCACTTCGTCGGCGACCTTCTGCTGGGTGTCGCCCAGCTCGGGGTCGGCCACGAGGCCATAGTTGGACAGCGGGCCGGAGGGGCCGGCGATCTCGTCAGAGACGAAGAACTCGGCATATTCCTTCAGGCCGGGGATCACGCCGATATGGGCTTTCTTCACGTAGAAGAACAGCGGGCGCGACACCGGGTATTCACCGGTGGAGATGGTGTCGGTGGAGGGGGCGACGCCGGACATGGTCGCAACCTTCAGCTTGTCGGTGTTGTTCTCGTAGAACGCCAGACCGAACACGCCCACACCGTTGGTGTTGCTGTCGATACGGGCCAGGGTCTCGGTGTAGTCGCCGTCGATGTCGACCGAACGGCCATCGGTGCGGACCTGCAGGCAGGCGCCTTCGGCGTCGTCTTCGGACATGCCGCCCGCGATCATGGCTTCCATCGCGCCGGTTTCTTCGCAGCCAGCTGCCAGAACCTTCTCTTCGAACACTTCACGGGTGCCGTGCTTGGTGCCCGGGATGAAGGCGGCGATTTCGACTTCCGGCAGATCGGCGTTGAAATCCGACCACATGGTGTGGGGGTTGTCGACCAGTTCGCCGTCAACCATGACCTTGGGGGCCAGAGCGTTGAACCAGTCGGCGGGCTCGAACGCGGTGAAATCCGGGCCGGTCTTCTGGCTGGCGAAGACGATGCCGTCATAGCCGATGCGGACTTCCATGATGTCGGTCACGCCGTTGGCGGCGCAGGCTTCGACTTCGCTGTCACGGATGGCGCGCGATGCGTTGGCGATGTCGATGGTGTTTTCGCCCACGCCTTCGCAGAAACGCTTCAGACCCGAGGAGGAGCCGCCGGATTCGATCACCGGGGTCGGGAAGTCGAAGTTTTCGCCGAAAGCTTCTGCCACGATCGAGGCGTAAGGCAGAACGGTCGACGAACCGGCGACCTGAACGTTGTCACGGGCAGCGGCAGCGGTGGCCGATGCTGCGGCGAGCGCCAGAGCCGAGACTGCGAGTTTGACGGATTGCATGTGGATGCTCCTGTTGCAACGGTTGCGGCCAGTCATTGACCTCGGTCCGACCGCTAAGTGGATTCGGTAATCCTTATGCAAATTATTGGTGACAGTTTTGTAACAAGGTTCGACCTTTCTTGGCCATGGCAGAATTCCCTGCAGGCAGCCTCGGGCACAGCGGCGCCGGGTCGGGCCGTGACAGTTGCGTCATCTCCATGGATTTTGGGCCGCAGGGGCACAGGGGCACAGGGGGCAACCTGCCCCGCCTGTTGATCCTGGATCGCCGGAAGCTGGAGGTTCGGGCTTGGCGTCTATGCCAGCCCACAGGTTTTCGACCGCATCCGCAAGGTTCATCCCCCACCGCGCGTTCAGGCCGCGTGCCAGCTTGCGGCTGAAAACCTCAATGTCGATCCCGCGCTCGTCCTGTTATGCGCCAAGGGCGAGACCGGGCAGAGCCTTGGCCTGATGCGGCGGAAAAGCGCATCACGGAACTGATGCGCCTTTGGTTGGCGTCAGCGTCCCCCCGTACTTCGATGTGGTCCGGACAAGATTTCAACGGAACCTCCCGGCCTGACCTTATGGAAGGCACGGTGCGGAAAACGGGGACCGGGGCCACGTTGGGGATGGGGGGCACGACTGGCAGCAGAGGCGGAGCGCCAGAAAGCAGCCCGCTTTCGCGCAAAAAGCCCCCACAAAGGACTGTCCGCCGCCTGCGGCCGAAGCGTTTGGGGGAATGGCCGCAGGTGCCGTATCTTTGTTCCGCAACGTCACAGGACTGTCACCAAAGCCCGCTACCCCCGGGCCAAACGCAAAATATGGGGAAAAACATGAAAGCTCTCTGCACTCTGACGGCTGCCGCCACGCTCGCACTCGCAATCCCGGCCCATGCCGAATTCGCGCTCGACAGCCGGTTCACCGATGCCGATGGCGATCTGATCGCCGATATTCCCAGCGATGCGGCCCAGCAGGTCGATCCCGACACGCTGATCTTCGCCTATACCCCCGTCGAGGATCCGGCGGTCTATGCCGAGGTCTGGCAGGGGTTCCTTGACCACATGGCCGAAGTCACCGGCAAGGACGTGCAGTTCTTCCCGGTCCAGTCCAACGCCGCCCAGATCGAGGCGATGCGGGCCGGGCGCCTGCATGTGGCGGGCTTCAACACCGGGTCGAACCCGCTGGCCGTGGCCTGCGCGGGCTTCCGCCCCTTTGCCATGATGGCCGCCGAAGACGGCTCTTTCGGCTATGAGATGGAAATCATCACCTACCCCGACTCGGGCATCGACAGCATCGAGGCGATCAAGGGCAAGCAGATGGCCTTCACCTCCGAAACCTCGAATTCGGGGTTCAAGGCACCTTCCGCGATCCTTTCCGCCGAATTCGGCATGAGCGCGGGCGCGGATTTCGAACCGGTCTTCTCGGGCGCGCATGACAATTCGATCCTTGGCGTCGCCAACAAGGATTACCCCGCCGCCGCCATCGCCAATTCGGTCAAGGCCCGCATGATCGAGCGCGAGGTGGTCACCCCCGACCAGCTTGTCACGCTTTATACCTCGGAAACCTTCCCGACGACCGGCTACGGCACCGCCTACAACCTGACCCCGGAACTGCAGGAGTCCATTCAGGAAGCCTTCTTCAGCTTTGACTGGGAAGGCTCCGCGCTGGCCGAAGAGTTCAGCAAGTCGGGCGAAGAGAAGTTCATCCCGATCACCTTCCAGGAAGACTGGGCCGTGATCCGCACGATCGACGAGGCCACCGGCGTCGTCTACGCTTGCGAATAATCCCCCGACAGTCCTGAATGCTCATGGGCGGCACTCTGCTGCCCATGACTTTTTTTGCGGAGTGCCCAAGATGCTGACCCTCGAAGGTCTGTCCAAGACCTACAAGACCGGCGACGCCGCGCTGACCGAGGTGTCGCTCAGCGTGCCCAAGGGCCAGATCATGGGGCTGATCGGTCCCTCCGGCGCGGGCAAGTCGACGCTGATCCGCTGCATCAACCGGCTGGTCGATCCCACCGCGGGGCGGATCCTGCTGGGCGATGTGGATCTGGTCCGACTGGGCAAGGCCGACCTGCGCCGCCAGCGCCGCCGCATCGGCATGATCTTTCAGGAATACGCGCTGGTCGAACGGCTGACGGTGATGGAAAATGTGCTGTCGGGCCGTCTGGGCTATGTGCCGTTCTGGCGCAGCTTCCTGCGCCGCTATCCCGGCCCCGACATCCAGCGCGCCTATCAGCTGCTCGACCGGGTCGGGCTGATCGACCATGCCGACAAGCGCGCCGATGCGCTGTCCGGCGGGCAGCGGCAGCGGGTCGGCATCGCGCGGGCGCTGGCGCAGGATCCCGAACTGCTGCTGGTGGACGAACCCACCGCCAGCCTTGATCCAAAGACCAGCCGCCAGATCATGCGCCTGCTGACCGAGATCTGCGCCGAACGCGGCCTGCCCGCCATCGTCAACATCCATGACGTGCCGCTGGCCCAGCAGTTCATGCAGCGCATCGTCGGGCTGCGCGCGGGCCGCGTGGTGTTCGATGGCGCACCCGACCAGCTGACCCATGACGCGCTGACCGCGATCTATGGCGAAGAGGACTGGAACGCGATGCGGCAGGGCGATGACGAACAGTCGCAGGCCGAGGCAGAGGCGCGCGACCGCATGGCGGCGCTGGCCCGATGACAACGCAGCGCTATCCCACCACATGGCGCCGCCCGCCGCAGATCCTCAAGGACCGGCGCTGGCGGATCGCGATCCAGATCGGCATCGTGGTCTATCTTTTCCTTGCCATCGGCACGGTCGAGGTGAACTGGTCCCGCGTCTATGACGGGCTGGAGCGCGGCCAGCGCTTTGTCATGGGGTTCCTGCAGCCCGATTTCACCAGCCGCTGGCGCGACATCAGTCAGGGTCTGGTGGAAAGCCTGACCATGACGCTGACCTCCACCGTGATCGGCGTCGCCATTTCCGTGCCCATCGGCATCGGGGCGGCCCGCAATCTTGCGCCGCGCTGGGTCTACTATGTCTGCCGCGCCATCATCGCGGTCAGCCGCGCGCTGCAGGAGGTGATCATCGCGATCTTCTTCGTGGCGATGTTCGGCTTTGGCCCCTTCGCGGGCTTCCTGACGCTGTCCTTTGCCACCATCGGCTTCATCGCCAAGCTGGTGGCCGATGACATCGAGGAGATCGACGAGGCGCAGGTGGAGGCGGTGCGCGCCACCGGCGCGTCATGGGCGCAGCTGGTGAATTACGCGGTGCAGCCGCAGGTGATGCCCCGGCTGATCGGGCTGTCGCTCTACCGGCTGGACATCAACTTCCGCGAAAGCGCGGTGATCGGCATCGTGGGGGCGGGCGGGATCGGTGCCACGCTCAACACCGCCATCGACCGTTACGAATATGACAGCGCCGGAGCCATCCTGCTGATCATCATCGGCATCGTCATGATCGCCGAATACAGCTCCAGCTATCTGCGGAAGTTCCTGCAATGACCGAGATCTCCCATTACCGCCAGATCTGGTCGCACCGCACCCCGCGCGCGCGGCTGCTGCTGTGGGCGGGCTGGCTGGCGCTGGTGGCGCTGTTCGTCTGGTGCTGGCAGGTGATGACGCAGGACACGATCTGGTTCTTCGTCGCCGACGCGCCGCAGCAGGCCGCCGATATCGGCCGGCGGATGCTGCCGCCGCGCTGGTCCTACCTGCCCGAACTGATGCAGCCGCTCTGGGACACGCTCAACATCGCGACGCTGGGCACGCTGGGCGGGGTCATCATGGCGGTGCCGGTGGCGTTTTTTGCCGCGCGCAACACCACGCCGTCGGTCACGCTGCTGCGGCCCGTCGCGCTGTTCATCATCGTGGCGTCGCGGTCGATCAATTCGCTGATCTGGGCGCTGCTGCTGGTGGCGATCATCGGGCCGGGCCTGCTGGCCGGGATCGTGGCCATCGCCCTGCGCTCCATCGGCTTTGTGGGCAAGCTGCTGTACGAGGCGATCGAAGAGACCGATGCCCGCCAGATCGAGGCGATCGAGGCGACCGGCGCCAGCGCCGCGCAGGTGCTGAGCTATGGCATCGTGCCGCAGATCATGCCCGCCTTCTGGGGCATCACCGTCTTCCGCTGGGACATCAACATCCGCGAAAGCACCATCCTTGGTCTGGTCGGCGCGGGCGGCATCGGGCTGAAGCTGCAGGGCTCGCTCAACACCCTTGCATGGAGTCAGGTGTCGGTGATCCTGCTGCTGATCCTTGGCACCGTGGTGCTGAGCGAATGGGTGTCGTCACGGGTGCGGCAGGCGATCATCTGAGCCAGGGCGCGCGGGCGCGGGATCAGACCCGCAGCCCTTCGGCATTGAACAGATGCAGCGCCTCGGGCGGGAAGCTGACCGCGATGGCCGGACCCGGCGACAGCCAGCGCCGGTCATGGGTCAGCACCTTGAACACGGCGCCCGCCAGCGTGAGATGCAGGATGATGCCATGCCCGGTGGGTTCCACCAGATCCACGGTCGCATCCAGCGCGCCCTGCCCGGCGGGGGCGGGCAGCACATGTTCGGGCCGGATGCCCAGCGTCGCCCCGCCCATGGCGGCGGGCATCGTCTCGGGCAGCGCCACCTGCCGCCCGTCGGACAGGCGCAGCACCCCGCCCGCCACGTCACCGGCCAGAAAATTCATCCCCGGCGAGCCGATGAACCCCGCCACGAACAGGTTCGCGGGCCGGTCATACAGATCAAGCGGCGTGCCGACCTGCTGGATATGGCCGCCATGCATGGCAACGATGCGGTCGGCAAGGGTCATCGCCTCTACCTGATCGTGGGTGACATAGATGGAGGTGGCGCCAAGTTCGCGGTGCAGCTTGCGGATTTCGGCCCGCATCTGTTCGCGCAGCCGGGCATCAAGGTTGGACAGCGGTTCATCGAACAGGAACGCCTTGGGCTGGCGCACGATGGCCCGGCCCATGGCGACCCGCTGGCGCTGCCCGCCCGACAGCGCCTTCGGCTTGCGCTCCAGCAGCGCGTCGAGGCCCAGCTTGACCGAGGCCGCGCGCACCTTCTGGGTGATGGTGGGCTTGTCGGTCTTCCGCAGCCGCAGCGAATAGCTCATGTTGTCGGCCACACTCATATGCGGGTAAAGCGCGTAGCTCTGGAACACCATGGCGATGTCGCGTCCCTTGGGCGGCAGCGTGTTCATCACCCGGTCATCAATGCGGATTTCGCCGCCGGTGATCTCTTCCAGCCCCGCGATCATGCGCAGCAGCGTCGATTTTCCGCAGCCCGAAGGCCCGACCAGCACGATGAATTCGCCGTCGCCGATCTGCAGGTTGATGTCGTCCAGAACGCGGATCGTGCCGTAATTCTTGCTGACGGAGCGGATTTCCATCGTGGCCATGGGGTTATCCTTTCACGGCGCCGGCGGTCATGCCCTGCACCAGATAGCGTTGGATGAGCAGGAAGAAGAGACAGGCGGGGATCAGCGCCAGCACGCCCGCCGCCATCATCTGCCCGTAATCGACGGAGAATTTCGACACGAAGGTCAGCAGCCCCACCGGGAAGGTGGCCTTTTCGCTGCCAGAGATCAGCATCAGCGCAAAGATCATCTCGGACCATGCGGCGGTGAAGACGAAGCCCAGCGTTGCCGCCACCCCCGGCAGCGCCAGCGGCAGGATGATCTGACGAAAGGCGGTGAAGCGGTCGGCGCCGTCGATCATCGCGGCCTGTTCCAGATCCGGCGGGATTCCGTCGAAAAAGCCCTGCATCAGGAAGGACGCGAAGGGCACGTTGAAGGCGGTATAGACAAGGATCAGCCCGGTCAGGCTGTTGGTCAGCCCCAGCGGCGACAGGATCTTGAAGATCGGCGCCACCAGCATGACCAGCGGGAACATCTGCGTCACCAGCAGCAGGCCCGCCAGCCACATCTTGCCCCGGAACCGGAAGCGCGACAGCGCATAGCCCATGAGGGCTGCCAGCACGGTGGAGACAAGCGCGGTGGTGCCCGAGACGATGAGGCTGTTGGCGAAGAAGCGGGGAAACTCGCTGTTGGCCAGCACGAAGCGGAAATGGTCCAGCGTCGTGGCCGAGGGCCAGAGCCGCACGCCTTCGGAATAGAGCAGGTCGTTGGGCGTGACCGAGACCTTGAGCAGCCAGAACAGCGGAAACAGCGCGAAGGTGATGAAGGCAAGGATGGCGGCGCGATGCGCCAGCGTGCCGAAGATGCGGGTCGCGGTCATGTCACCTGTCCCTGTTGGAAAGCTTCTGGCGGAAGACGAGGATGACCATGGAATAGGCCAGCAGCAGCGCAAGCAGCACCAGCGCCACGGCGGAGGCATAGCCGAAATCCAGCCGCCGGAACGCCTGCGTGAAGATGTAGCTGGCCACGGTCTGCGTGCGGTCCGCCGGTCCGCCATTGGTCATCACGATGATGAGGTCGGCGAAATTGGCGACCCAGACCGTGCGCAGCAGCACGGTGATGGCGATGACCGGCGCCAGATAGGGCAGGGTGATGGAGAAGAAGCGCTGGATCGGCGAGGCACCGTCGATGGAGGCGGCCTCATACAGATCCTTGGGGATGGACTGCAGCGCGGCCAGCAGCGTGATGGCAAAGAAGGGGATGCCCCACCATGTCGCGGCGACGATGGGCCCCCACATGGCGATCTGCGGATCGGACAGGATGTTGGACGGCTCCTCCATCAGCCCCAGCGCAGTCAGCCAGTGCGGGATCGGCCCGATCACCGGGTTGAACAGCCACGCCCAGTTGAGCCCGGCCAGAAAGGTCGGCACCGCCCATGGCAGGAAGACCAGCGACTGCGCGATGCCGCGCCCGGCGAAGGGCACGTTGAGCAGCAGCGCGAGGATCAGCCCGAAGCTCAGCTGCAGAAAGACGCTGGCGCCGGTCCACCACAGGGTGTTGCGCAGCGCCCGCAGAAAAGCCGCGTCCTGCCCCAGCGCCTGAAAATGGTCGAGCCCGACAAAGCCGCCCGAAAACGGGTTGAGCAGCTGGATGTCGCGGAAGGCGTAGGAAATGCCAAGGATCAGCGGCACCAGCATCACGGCGGTGATCAGGATCAGCACCGGCGCGCAGTAAAGCCATGGCTCCAGCGTCAGGGCGACGCGCTGGCGCAGCGGGCGCCGGGTCGGGATGGGGATGGGCGTGGCGGTCATCGGTCCTCCGGAAAGGGGGAAGGGCCGGACGCGCGCGCCCGGCCCCGGCCTCGGATCAGTCGGCGAGGAAGTTCTGCTGCGCCTTGGTCAGATAGGCCGCCCATTCGGAGGCAAGCTCCTGCGGCGTGATCTCTCCCAGCAGCGCCCGCTGGCCGGAGGCGATGGAGAGCGAGTCCTTGAAATAGGCGAATTCTTCCAGATAGGTCGGCATGGTGGTGGGCACCACGTCCTCGTCCGCCAGCGCGTCGAACCAGCCCTCGAAGGCGGGGGCGGCGTAGAATTCATCCTCTTCGGCGGATTTCAGCACCGGCAGCGCGCCGATGGTCTTGTTCCACGCGATGTTGCCCTCGGGGCCTTCCAGCGTGGCGATCAGATCCCATGCCAGATCCTTGTGTTCGGACGCGGCCATCATCGACCAGCCCGCATAGCCGATGGTCGGGAAGGACTTGCCATCCGGGCCTTTCGGCATCGGGATCACGCCATACTGGTCTTCGGTCATGCGTTCGGCGATGGCGATAAGCGCATCGGGATCCTGATCCAGAAAGGCGCAGGTGCCCGAATAGAAGCCCGCGACGATCTCGTTGAAGCCCCAGTTCACGCTGTCCCGGGGGGCGAGCCCGTCCTTGTAAAGGTTCACATACCACTCGATCCCCTTGGCCCAGCCTTCGCTGTCCATGGTAGAGGTGCCGTCTTCGGTGAAATAGCGGTTGTCGCCCGCCATGGTCGCGGCGGCCATCATCCAGCCGTTGAGCCCGCCCGGCCCGCCGCGCATGCAGTAGCCGGATTTGCCGGGCAGTTCGGAAATCGCCTCGGATGCGCTGCGGAATTCGGCGAGCGTGGTCGGCGGCTCCACCCCGGCTTCGGCCAGCAGATCCTTGTTGTAGAACAGCGCCCGCAGATAGAAGCCATAGGGCAGCATATAGGCGGTGTCATCGACATCGCGGCCCAGTTCCAGCGCGCGGTCGGTAAGATCGGCGGTGGTGTCCCAATCCGCAAGATAGGGTTCAAGGCTTTCGAGCAGGCCGTTATTGGCATAAAGCGACAGCCACGTGTCCGGCATTTCCACCACGTCGGGCAGATCGCCCGCCGAAACCATGGTGGCGAATTTCTGGAAGGCTTCGCCCCAGGGCAGCGAGATGATCTCGACCGTGGTGCCGGGATTGGCCTCCTCGAAGGTGGCGACGATCTGGCGGAGCGTTTCGGTGCGGGCCGGGCTGGTGATCACCTCGACAAGGCGCAGCGTGGTGTCGGCGCTGGCCGCCCCGCTGGCCGCCAGAAGCGCAAGCGTGCTGGCGCTGATAAGGTTTTTCATGGTCTTCTCTCCCTGTTGAACGGCGGTCGGTGCGTGTCGGCCCGGGATGGGCCGTCACCGCGCGGCAGCGATGGCCGCAGTCAGATCGGCCCAGAGGGCCTCTGTCCCCTCCAGCCCGACATGCAGCCGGACCGAGCGGGCGGAGATGCCGAATTCATGGGCCGAGTTGGGTCTGGCCTTCTGTTCGAGCACGACATCTCCGGGCACCACGAGGCTTTCATGCCCGCCCCAGCTGACGCCCAGCTTGAAAAGCCGCAGCGCGTCGCAGAAGCGGCGCAGGTCGATGCCATCGTGGAAAAGGAATGAGAACAGGCCGGTGGTGCCGCGCAGCCCCGGCGGCAGCGGCGCAAGGCCCGGATGCAGCACGCGGTCGACACAGTCGAGCTGCTGCAGGCGGCGCGCGATCTCCAGCGCGCTGTCCTGATGGGCGGCGACCCGCAGCGGCAGCGTCCGCAGCCCGCGCAGCAGCAGCCACGCATCCATCGGCGCGATACGCCCGCCCAGATAGGGGTAAATCTCTGCCCGCACCCGGTCGACATTCGCCTTGGATCCGGCGATGACGCCCGCCACCACATCGCTGTGCCCGCCGATATATTTGGAGGCGGAATGCACCACCAGATCGACCCCCAGCGTCAGCGGGTTCTGAAACACCGGCGTGGCCCAGCTGTTGTCGATGACCGAAAACACGCCATGCCGCTGTGCCGCCGCCGCCAGCGCGCCCACGTCGAGCGCCTCCATCACCCAGCTTGTCGGGCTTTCTAGATACAGCAGCTTGGCGCCGGGCAGGGCCCGTTCCACCGCCTGCGGATCGGTGCCGTCCACATAGTCCACGGTGATCTTCATGCGCTGCAGATGGGTGCCGAACAGCCGGAACGCATCGGGATAGACGTTGCGCACCGCCACGATCCGGTCGCCCGGCGCCACATTGGCCAGCACCGAGGCCGAGATCGCCGCCATGCCCGAGGCGAAGGCGAGCGCGTCTTCGGCCTGTTCCAGCTCCGCCAGCTTCACCTCGAAGGCGCGCACGGTGGGGTTAAGGCCGCGGCTGTAGATGGGGCGGGTGATCTCGCCGCGATAGGCCGCGATCATCTCGTCATAGCTGTCGAAGGTGAACAGCGAGGTCTGCACGATGGGCGGCACCACGGCGCCAAGCAGGCTTTCGGCATCGTGGGCCACGATCAGGCGGGAGGCCTCGTAGAGGTCGGTCATGGACGCATGTTCCTGATGTCCTCCTCGACCACGTCGAGGATCTTGCGGGTTTCTTCTGCCGCAGCCGCCGTGTCTCCCGCGCAGATCGCGTTGAAGAGGGTGCGGTGATAAGGAAAGGACCGGGCGGCAAAATCGGGCCGGTCAAAGGGCCGGTCCCAGAACCGTTCGAAGATGTCGCGCATCTGTTCCAGAAGCTGGCGGAACAGCGGGTTATGCGCCGCGTCATAGACGGTCATGTGAAAGGCGAAATCCGCCTTGCCGCTGCCGCCTTCGCGGTGATGGGTGCGCTCCATCTCTTCCAGCGCCTCCTGCATCCGCGCCATGTCTTCGGGCGTGCGGCGGCGCGCGGCGGCGATGGAGGCCTCGATCTCGATGCCGCGCCGCACCTCCAGCGTCATCAGCAGCGCCTCGGCCAGACCGTCCGCCGACAGGCTGAGCGGCATGTAGATGGTTTCGGCGGAGATCTGGCGCAGCAGATAGGTGCCGGAGCCGATCCGCGCCTCGACGATGCCAAGCGCGGAAAGCTGGCTCACCACCTCGCGGATGCTGGAGCGCCCGACCTTGAGCGCTGCGGTCAGCTCCCGTTCGGGCGGCAGCCGGTCGCCCGGCTGCAGGTTGCGCGCCTGAATGTAGCGCGCCAGCGCATCCATGATCTGACGGCTGCGGCCAAGCGGCGGCAGGGCGGCCAGATCGTCGGAGACGGGGTCAGGGGAGAGGACGGGCTCGGTCATATTGGTAATAGGTCAGACCAATTTGAGTCGTGCAAGCGGTTTTTGCCCCAAGCTGGTCGCGCGCGTCCGGGGCAACTGCCCGAAAAACATGCAGCCGCCCACACCTGCCCGAAAAACTGACCAATTAGTTTGACCATTTGCTATCTTTTTTTCTACTGTTTCCCCGAGGGAGACCAGAATGACCAAGACCAACCAGACACCCCCTACGGCGGGGCGGGCCCGATGAAGCGGTTCTGGGCCGATTATTCCAGACAGGCCTTTGCGGAACTGGACCATGACCGCCTGATCGCGGTGCTGCCCATCGGCGCCATCGAACAGCATGGCCCGCATCTGCCGATGTCGGTGGATGCCTGCACCGTGCACAATGTGGCGCAGCGGCTGGCGGCGGCGCTGCCCGACACCAGCCCGGTGCTGATCCTGCCCACGCAGGCGATCTGCAAAAGCGACGAGCACATCGATTTTCCCGGCACGCTGACCCTGACCGGCGAAACCTTCGGCCATGTCCTGCGCGAGATCGGCGCCAGCGTGGCCCGGGCCGGGGTGCGCAAGCTGGTCTTTCTCAACGGGCATGGCGGCAATATCCCCGCCATGGACATGGCCGCGCGGGATCTGCGCATCCGCCATGGCATGATGGCGTTCTCGGCCAACTGGTTCGGCTTCGGCATGCCGGAGGGGATCTATTCCGGCACCGAGCTTGCCCATGGCATCCATGCGGGCGACATGGAAACCTCGGTCATGCTGGCGCTGGATCCTGCCAATGTGGACATGAGCCTTGCCCGCGATTTCCGCTCGCGCGGGCAGGATCTGGCGGAACAGACGCAGCATCTGGGTCTGGGCCGCGCCGTCAAACCCGGCTGGAAAACGCAGGATCTGAGCACCAGCGGCGCCTGTGGCGAGGCGCATCTGGCCAGCGCCGAAAAGGGCGAGGCCACGCTTGCCCATGCCGTGACAAAGCTGGTCGCCGCCATGGCGGAGATCGACAGCCTGCCGCTGTCCTGGCTTGACCGCAAACCGGAGATCTGAGCGATGAGCACGCTTCCGCACGGCGCGACCGCGCCCGATCTGATCGACATGCGCGATGTCGACAAGGTGTTCAGCAACGGCACCATCGCCCTGCGCGGCATGTCGCTGAGCATCAAACAGGGCGAATTCGTCAGCTTTCTGGGCCCGTCGGGCTGCGGCAAAAGCACGGCGCTGAAGATGATCGCGGGGCTGCTGTCCGTCTCCAAGGGCGCCATCACCGTCAACGGCCACCCCGCCGGGCAAAGCCGCGACGGCAGCGATATCGGCTTCGTCTTTCAGGAGGCGACGCTGATGCCATGGGCCACGGTGTTCGACAATGTCCACCTGCCGCTGAAGCTGCACGGGCTGGGCAAGGCCGAAGCCCGCGAACGGGTCGACGAGGCGCTGGCCATGGTCGGGCTGTCGAACTTCGCCACCTCCTATCCGCGCGAGCTTTCGGGGGGCATGCGGATGCGGGTGTCCATCGCGCGGGCGATGGTGACCCGGCCCAAGCTCCTGCTGATGGACGAGCCCTTCGCGGCGCTGGACGAAATGACCCGGTCCAAACTGAATGACGAGGTGCTGGCGCTTTGGAAATCGCATGGGCTGACGGTGATCTTCGTCACGCATTCGGTGTTTGAATCCGTCTACCTGTCCAGCCGCGTCGTGGTGATGGCGGCCCGGCCCGGGCGCGTGGTGCATGACATCCCGCTGGCCACCGACATTCCGCGCACCGCCGATTACCGCATGTCCACCACCTATGCCGAGACCTGCAAACAGGTCAGCACCGCCTTGGAAGGGACCATGACCCATGTCGATCTCAACCATTGACCCCGAAACCGGCCTTGCCGTCGACCTCCACGCGCCCGACCCGCGCCTGCTGCGCGAACGGCGGGAGCGGCGGCTGCAGCTGATCCTGCCGGTGGCGGCACTTGGCTGCGCCATCGGGCTCTGGGAATTTCTGGTCTGGTATCACGAGGTGCCGCATTACCTGATCCCGGCGCCGAGCCTGATCGCCAAGACGCTGGTCACCGACGGCGCGTCGCTGATGCAGAGCGCGCTGTTCACCGTCAAGCTTACCCTGCTGTCGCTGGCGCTGGCCATCATCGGCGGCGTGTCGCTGGGCATGGTCTTTGCCCTGTCCCGCCCGATCGAGATGAGCCTCTTTCCCTTTGCGGTGATCCTGCAGGTGACGCCGGTGGTCGCCATCGCGCCGCTGATCCTGATCTATGTCAGCAACACCTTCGCGGCCCTGCTGATCTGCGCATGGATCGTCGCCTTCTTTCCGATCCTGTCCAACACCGCCATCGGCCTGCGCAGCGCCGATCACAACCTGCGCGACATGTTCCGGCTCTATCAGGCGACGCCGTGGCAGCGGCTGCGCTATCTGCTGATCCCCTCGG
This sequence comes from Salipiger marinus, assembly GCF_900100085.1. Classification (GTDB taxonomy): domain Bacteria; phylum Pseudomonadota; class Alphaproteobacteria; order Rhodobacterales; family Rhodobacteraceae; genus Salipiger; species Salipiger marinus. The sequence continues at coordinate 39,194 of NZ_FNEJ01000012.1, read as the reverse complement.
CGCTGCCCTATTTCATGGCCGCGCTGAAGATCGCGGGCGGGCTGGCGCTGATCGGCGCGGTGGTGGCCGAATTTGTCGCGGGCACGGCGGGGCAGAATACCGGGCTTGCCTCGCGCATTCTGGAATCGAGCTTCCGCAATGAAATCCCGCGCATGTTCGCGGCGCTGTTTCTGGTGTCGGTGCTGGGCGTCATCATTTTCCTCGCGACCTCGTGGCTGTCCCGCGCCGTTCTCGGCCACTGGCACGAGAGCGAGATCAAGCGCGAAGGATGACCCAAATGACCACGCCCGACGGATCCGGCGCCACCCTGACCGGCCTTACGCTGGCGGGCCGCGCCGGGCACTGGGATCTGACCCATCGCGAGGGCCGGATCACCGCGCTCCGCCCCTCTGCCAGCAGCGGCGGCGGCTTCGTGATGCCGCCGCTTGCGGACATTCACGTCCATCTCGACAAGACCTTCACCGCCGAGCGGATGCCGCACCGCGCCGCCTCGCTGTTTGACGCCATCGACATGATGTCGGCGGATGCCGAAACATGGACCGAAGCCGATCTGCGGCAGCGGGCGCGGTCCGGGCTGGCGCGCGCCGCCGCCCATGGCACCCGTCTGATGCGCAGCCATGTCGACTGGCACAAGGCCGCGCCGCCCTTGGCATGGCACGTCCTGCGGGAACTGGCGCAGGACTGGGGAGACCGGATCGAGTTGCAGCTCGCCTCGCTGACGCCGCTTGATGCGCTGCAGGACATCGGCCCCGCCGTGGCGCAGACCTTGCAAGCCGAAGGCGGCGTGATGGGCGCCTTTGTCTATCGCAACGACGATCTGCCCGCCAAGCTGGCCACGGTCTTCGATCTGGCGGAACGGCACGGGCTCGATCTGGATTTCCACGTGGACGAAGGGCTCGACCCCGAAGCGCAGGGCATCGACGCCATCATCGCCGAGACGGCGCGGCGCGGCATGGCGGGGCGCGTGCTTTGCGGGCATGGCTGCGCGCTGTCGGTGCGCGATGCCGCAGAGGTGCAGCGGCTGCTGGACCGCGCGGCCTCGGCGGGCGTGGGGCTGACCGTGCTGCCCGGCGCCAACAGCTATCTGCAGGATGCCAGCGCGGGCCGCACGCCACGCCTGCGCGGCCTTGCCCCGCTGCAGGAGGCGCGCCATGCCGGGGTGCCGGTGATGCTGGGGTCGGACAATGTCCGCGACGGCTTCTTCCCCTATGGCGATTATGACCTGTGGGATCTCTACCGGCTGGCAGTCCTGACCGGGCATCTCGATCCCGAAACATGGCTCGACGCGATCAGCGCCACGCCGGCCCGCTGGATGGGCCGCGATCTGAGCCTGCGCGAGGGCGGTCCCGCCTCGTTCATCCGCATCGCGGCCAGCGGCCCGGCGGATGCGGTGAGCCGGGCGAGCGCTGCGCGCGAGATCTGGCAGGACGGCAGGCGGATGCCGGGAATTCAAGGAGAGCACGCATGACGAAGACTTGGAATCAGGCCGCCTTTACCGCCGAACTGGGCAAGATCCGCGTCCATGCCGACGAGAAATACCTCGCGGCGCGGTCGCATGACTATTTCTGGTATAGCCCCATCCTCAACGACCAGCTGAAGGATCTGCGCGGCGAACTGCTGGTGATGCCGCAGACCGTGGAGGAGGTGAAACATGTCGCCTCGCTGGTGGCGCGGCACCGGGTGCCCCTGACCCTGCGCGGCGGCGGCACCGGCAATTACGGGCAATGCGTGCCGCTGGAGGGCGGGGTCATCATGGATCTGACCCGGCTCAGCGAGGTGATCGAGATCACGCCCGGCCATGCCCGGGTGCAGGCGGGGGCGCGGATCTCGCGGCTGGACGATGCGGCGCGGGAGACCGGGCAGGAACTGCTGATGTATCCCTCCACCCGGCAGATGGCGACGATCGGCGGCTTTCTGGCGGGCGGATCCGGCGGCATCGGCTCGCTGCGGCACGGGATGCTGCGCGATCCCGGCAATATCTCCTATGTCAAGGTGGTGACGGTGGAGCCGGAGCCGCAGGTCATCGAACTGCATGGGGACGAGATCCAGAAAGTGCAGCACGCCTATGGCACCAATGGCATTGTCGTGGAAATCGGGCTGGCGCTGACCAAGGCGACCGACTGGATTCACACCGCAGCGCTGTTTGACGGATATGACCGCGCGCTCGATTTCGCCATCGACGTGCAGCAGGACGGGCTTGACTGTTATCTGCTGTCGGCGGTGGAGCGGCGCTTTGCGCCCTATTACCGCAAATTCGGCGATTATTTCCCGGCGGATCGCGACGCGATCTTCGCCATGGTGGCGCCCGAGGAAATGGACCGGTTCCGCGCCGATGTCGAGGCCAAGGGCGGGCGGGTGTCCTTTGCCATGACCAAGACCGAAATTCAGGAGGCCGGGCTGCAGCCCGCCTATGAATGCGGCTGGAATCACACCACGCTGCAGGCGCTGAAGATGGACAAGGGCTGGACCTATCTTCAGGTCGCCTATCCCCGGCCCTTTGATCCCGAACTGGTGATGCGGCAGATGCAGCGCCATGGCGAGGATCTGTTCTGGCATCACGAAATGGCGCGCATGGATGGCGAGATCCAGATCTTCGCGCTGCCGCTGGTGCGCTATCGCGGCAAGGACGCGATGTATGACCTGATCGCGGAGCTGGAGGAAAAGGACGGCTGCACGATCTTTGATCCCCATGTCGTCACCATCGAGGATGGCGGCATGAAGGAAATCGACGACAGCCAGATCGCCTTCAAGAAACTGGCCGATCCCTATGGCCTGATGAACCCGGGAAAAACCCGGGGCTGGACCGCCGACATGGCGCGCGGCGAAGACCCCAACACGGAGAACTAGAATGTTTGCAAAGACAACGGTCCTTGGCGCCTTTGGCGCGATATGGGCGGCAGGTGCGGTATGGGCCGCCGATCCGGTGGTGTTTGGCACCAACTGGCTGGCACAGGGCGGACATGGCGGCTTTTATCAGGCGCTGGTCGACGGCACTTACGAAAAATACGGGCTGGAGGTGGAGATCCAGCCCGGCGGTCCGCAGGTCAACAACCGCCCCATGCTGTCCGCCGGGCGGCTCGATTTCCTGATGGCGGGCAATCTGCTGCTGTCTTTCGACAATGTGCGCAACGGCATTCCCACCACAGTCGTCGCGGCTTTTTACCAGAAAGACCCGCAGACCCTGATGACCCATGCCGGGCAATATGACAGCTTCGCGGCTCTGACCGAGGCGCCGACGGTGCTGATTTCCAAGGACGGGCAATTCAGCTTCTGGCAGTGGCTGGTCGATGACCACGGCTTCCGCGACGAACAGCTGCGCCCCTACGGCTTCAATCTGGCGCAGTTCCTGAGCGACGAGGCCGTGGTGCAGCAGGCCTATGGCACGGCGGAGCCGATCTATGCCGCCGATCAGGGCGCCGAGGTCGACACCTTCCTGCTGGCCGATCACGGCTGGAGCACCTATGCCGCCACGCTTGAAACCCGTCAGGAGCTGGTGGAGGAAAACCCGGAACTGGTGCAGCGTTTCGTAAATGCCTCCATCGAGGGCTGGAACAACTTCCTTTATGGCGACCGGACCGCTGCCTATGAGGCGATCATGGCCGCCAATCCGGAAATGACGGTGGAAAAGCTCGACAAGGAAGTGGCGCAGTTCGAAAAGCTGGGCATCATCGACGTGGGCGATGCCGAAACGCTTGGGATTGGCGCGCTGACCGATGAGCGGGTCAAGGCGTTTTACGATCTCGCCATTGCCTCGGGCATCATCGAGGAAGGCTCGGTCGATCTGTCCAAGGTGGCCGATACCAGCTTCGTCAACAAGGGTCACGGGCTTGACATCAAGGCCGCGCTGACCGCGGACTGACCGTCGCCACGGGCGAAGGGCACGAATTAGACCGGGGCCGACCCTTGCGGGGGTCGCCCCATGCAGGCGCGGGAGGGGATGCGGAAACCGATGACCATCGTAGAGACAAAACGCACGCGGATGCGGGAAACCATCCGCGACGCGGCCATTCGGGAATTCGCGCGCAACGGCCTCTCCGGCACCTCGACGCAGGCGATTGCCGATGCCGCCGGTATTTCCAAGGCACAGCTGCACTATTACATCTCCAGCAAGGAGGATCTGTATCAGGAGGTGCTGGGCCATATCCTTGCCGAATGGCGCGAGATTTTCCTGCTTTCCTCCAACCGCGACGATCCAAGGACGGCGATCCGCACCTATATCCAGCGCAAGATCCAGCAGGCCCTGGACCATCCCGAAATCTCGCGGCTGTTTGCGCGGGAAATGGCGCGGGGGGCACCGGAAATGGCCAAGCACTGGCCCGGACTCCGCGCGGCGGTGGACGAAGCCGCCGAGGTGATCCGGGGCTGGATCGCCGAGGGCAAGATTGCCCCCGTGGATCCGCTGCTGTTCCAGATCAACATCTGGGCGGTGGCGCAGCATTACGCCGATTACGAAATGCAGGCGCGGATGCTGATGGGCACCGGCCCCGACGCGCCGCTTGATGCCGCGCGCATCTCCGAAGAGGCGATCCAGCTGTTCCTGCTGCGCTGCGGCCTGAGCGACACGGAGCGCGCGTCATGAAAGCCCTTATTCCCAATTCCCTGCCGCGCCCCTTTGGCGCCTATTCCCATGGCGTCGACTCCGGCGGCCTGATTACGACCTCGGGGCAGCTGGCGCTGGCGGCTGACGGCACCATTCCGGAGGGCGTGCAGGCGCAGGCCGAGCTGTGTTTCGACCATATCGCCGCCATTCTTGCCGAAGCGGGCGCGGATCTGTCCCATGTGCTGCGCTTTTCCGCCTTCGTGACCCGGCGCGAGGATATGGCGGCCTATATGGCGGTGCGCGATGCGCGGGTGGCACATCTGCCCGTTTTGCCCGCCTCCACGCTGATGATCGTCAGCGGCTTCACCCGGCCCGAATTTCTGGTGGAGGTCGAGGCGCTGGCGCGGCTGCCCTGAGCTAGACCGGGGCGCCCAGGCTCTTGCACCGCGCGCGGCCTGCCGCTATCGCTGTTGCAATCGAGTGCAAGGGCAGCAGGCGGCAGGGGAGGGTCACATGCGTCACCGGATCACAGCGCGCGGCCAGAGGCGGGGCAGGTCATGACCCTGCCGCTGGTCCTTCTGCCCGGGATGATGTGCGATGCCCGGCTGTTTGCGCCCCAGATCGCGGCCCTTTCCGCCGGTCGCAGCCTGATCTGCGCCGATCTGTCCCGGGCCGACAGCATGGCGGATCTGGCCGCCATGGTTCTGGCCGACGCGCCGCGCCGCTTCGCGCTGGCCGGGCTGTCGATGGGCGGCATCCTTGCGATGGAACTGCTGCGGCAGGCGCCGGACCGGGTGGCGCGGCTGGCCCTGCTTGACACCAATCCGCTGGCCGAAACGCCGGAGGTGCAGGCGGGGCGGGCCGGGCAGATCGACCGCGCCGCGCGCGGCGAGCTGGCGCAGATGATGGCGGACACCTTCATCCCGCGCTACCTTGCCACGCCCGATCCCGGCATAGAGGCCACCTGCCACGCCATGGCCCGCGATCTGGGGCCGCAGGTCTTTGCCCGGCAAAGCCGCGCCCTGCGCGACCGGCCCGACCAATGCGCCACCCTGCGCGGCTATGACGGGCCCGCGCTGATCCTCTGCGGCGCCGAGGACCGGCTCTGCCCCGTCGCGCGCCACAGGCTGATGCACGACCTGATGCCCCATGCCGCCCTGCACGTGATTGCCGGCGCGGGGCATCTGCCCACGCTGGAAACCCCCCAAACCGTCACGGAGGCGCTGCGCCAATGGCTGAGCTGACCGATCTTCTGGCGCTCCTGCGCCGCGTCGACACCCCCACCGTCTGCAACGCGATCGAGGTGATCGACGGCAGGCGCGGCTTTGATGCCTTCACCCGCGGCACGCTGCTGGCCAGCGATCCCACAGGGGTGATCGTCGGGCAGGCGCGCACCGCAAAGATCAGCGCGCTGGCCCCCTCGCCCGAGGCGCCGGAAACCGTGCGCGCCCGGCGGATGGACTATTACCGCCACATGGCCACGGGGCAGGGGCCACGCCTTGCCGTGGTCGAGGATGTGGACGGGGAGGCGGCCATCGGCGCCTTCTGGGGCGAGCTGAACACGGCGGTGCACAAGGGCTTCGGCCTTGCCGGGGCGCTGACCAATGGCGTGATGCGCGATCTGGGTGATCTTGCCCCCGGCTTTCCGGTGCTGGCGGGCGGGATCGGCCCCTCGCATGGGTTCGTGCATGTCACCGAGGTTGGCGGTCCGGTCACGGTCTTTGGCCTGACCGTGCGTCCGGATGACTGGATCCATGCCGACCGTCACGGCGCGCTGGTCATTCCTGCCTCGCATCTGGCCGAACTTCCCGCCGCGATCGGCAAAATGCAGGCGACAGAGGCGATTGTTCTCGACGCCGCGCGCGCGCCGGGGTTCGATTTCGCCAAGTTCGAAGCCGCCTGGACCGCCTTCGAGAAAGCCCGCACCTGACGAGGACGCCATGACCCGCCTGCCCCTGCCCGAGACCCTCCGTTTCATCAAGGCGCCGGGGCGCGACGCGGGGGCCGATACCGGCGCCGTGGCCGGGCTGGTGGCCGAAATCATCGCGCGGGTCAGGGCAGAGGGCGATGCCGCCGTGCGGGACTATACGGCGCGGTTCGACGGGGTCACGCCCGACCGGATCGAGGTCAGCGCCGCAGAGCGCGAGGCGGCGGTTGCCGCACTTGATCCGCAAACCCGCGCCGATACCGAATTCGCCATCGCCAATGTGCGCGCCTTTGCCGAGGCGCAGCTTGGCGCGCTGTCGGAGATCGAGGTGGAACTGCGCCCCGGCGTGCATCTGGGGCATCGCAACATCCCCCTGCAGCGGGTCGGCTGCTATGTGCCCGGCGGGCGCTATCCGCTGCTGTCGGCCCCGGTCATGACGCTGGTGCCCGCCGCGGTCGCGGGCTGCGAGGAGGTGATCGCCTGCCTGCCCCCCACCGCGCATGAGGCGATGATCGCGGGCTGCCATCTGTCCGGGGCGCACCGCATCTTCCGCATCGGCGGCGCGCAGGCCATCGCCGCCATGGCCTTTGGCACCGAGACGGTGCCGCCGGTGGACAAGATCGTGGGCCCCGGCAATGCCTTCGTGAACGAGGCCAAGCGGCAGGTCTTCGGCCCGGTGGGCATCGACCAGCTGGCCGGACCGTCAGAGATCTTCATCCTTGCGGATCACACCGGCGATCCGGAAATGCTGGCCACCGATCTGCTGGCGCAGGCCGAACATGACATCCGCACCCGGGTCGGGCTGATCACCACCGATGCCGCGCTGGCCCATGCCGTGCTGGCCGAGGTGGAGCACCAGCTTGCCAGCCTCTCCACCGCCGAAACCGCCGGGCAGGCATGGCGCGACTATGGCGAGATCGCGCTTTGCCCCGACGAGGCGACGATGATCGCCTATTCCGACATCGTCGCGGCAGAGCATCTGCAGGTGCATACCGAAGACGCGCACGGGCTGTCGCGGCGGCTGCGGCATTACGGCTCGCTGTTCATCGGCACCAACTCCTCGGTGGTCTATAGCGACAAATGTTCGGGCACCAACCACACGCTGCCCACCATGGGCGCGGCGCGCTATACCGGCGGGCTCTGGGTCGGCACCTATATCAAGACCGTCACGCATCAGTGGCTGACCGAAGAGGGCGTGCGGCAGGTGGCGCCGCCCGCCGCGCGTCAGGCCGCGTCGGAAACGCTTGAAGGGCACCGCCGCGCGGCGCAGCTGCGCCTTGACCGGCAGCAGGCCAGCCCGCAGCGCTAGGCCCGCGCCGCGATTCGACCACCCAAATCCGGCCTGAACCCCCGGCGCGCGGCGTCATGTCCGGCACGGGGCAGGGGTGGCTTTGACACTCAAGCCCCTGACAGATCTCGCACAATTCAAAATTGCACTCGCTTGCAAAAATCTCTTGCGCAAAGGTGACTCCCGCGCTACCCATTTTGCAATCGAGTGCAAAGGGGGCCGGAGGAGGCGCCTGCTCGAGACGGCAGGAGCGCAGCGATCCCATCACCACGGCCAGATCCGGGCGGAGGCCCGCCCCGGTCTGCTGCGCGCTCCGACAGGAATAGCCCGTCAGGGCAGGGAGGAGAGACATGAAGTTCATCACCACCATGGCGGCAGCCCTCTGCGCCGTCACCATGCCCGCGATGGCCGAGACCATCCGCATCGGCCATGCCACCCCCGAGGATTCCCCGATCCACAAGGCGCTGCTGCAGTTCAAGCAGACCGTGGAAGACCGCTCCGAAGGCGACATCACGGTGGAGATTTTCCCCGGCGGCCAGATCGGATCGGTGCAGGAAATGGTGGAGCTGGTCCAGTCCGGCAACATCACCATGACCACCGGCGCCTCGGTGCATCTGTCCGCCACCGTGCCGGAGCTTGGCGTGCTCGACCAGTTCCTGCTGTTTGACGACGAAACCCACGCCCGCACGGTGCTGGACGGCGCGGCGGGCGACGCGCTTGGCAAGGCGATGGAAAGCCGCGACCTGCATCTGGTCGGGTTCATGGAACTGGGCTTCCGCTCCTTCACCAATTCGCGCGCGCCGCTCGACAGCCTCGCCGCCTTCGAGGGGCTGCGGATGCGCTCCGCCGACAACCCGGTGCAGATCAAGGCATGGCGTGCCATCGGCGCGGTGCCGGTGCCGCTGGCATGGGGCGAGATCTATTCCTCGCTGCAGCAGGGGCTGATCGACGGGCAGGAATCGGCACTTTCCTCCATGATCGTCGAACGCTTCTTCGAGGTGCAGGACTATGTCTCGCTGACCGGGCATATCTACTGGCCGGAACTCTGGATGGCGAATGCCGACTGGTATGCCGGGCTGTCCGAGGCGGAGCGGGAGATCATCGACACCGCCGCGCAGGAGACCGTGACCCTGCAGCGCGAGCTGACCGCCGAGGCCAATGCCGCGACGCTGGCCAAGCTGGAAGAGGCCGGGCTTGCCGTCAACGAACTGCCCGCCGAGGACCGCGCCGAAATGGGCGCGATGATGAATGCCGCCATCGAGGCAGACATCCGCGGCAAGGTCGGCGACGCCGTCTACGACCAGTTCATGTCCGCGCTGCAGTAACGGGGGAGGCCATGCTCGCAAAGCTCGAGAAATGGGCCGAGCCGGTGGTGATCGTCACGGCGCTGGCCGTGGTGATCCTCCTCGTCTTCGCCGACGTGGTGGCGCGGTTCGCCTTTTCCACCTCCATCGCATGGGCGGGAGAAGTGGCGCGGCTGGCCTTCGTCTACATGATCTATTTCGGGGTCAGCTACGCGATCCGCGACCGGCGGCACATGCGGGTCACGGTTCTGGTGGACATGGCGCCGCCCCGGCTGCGCCGCTGGCTGCTGCTGCTGGCCGAGGCGGTGTTTCTGGTCTATTCGCTCGCGGTCTGCTGGCTGGGGGTCGTCATCACCCAGAACGCGGCGGCGCGCGGCAAGATCCTGTCGGCCACCGAATGGCCCACCGCCGTGCTTTACGGTGTGATCGCGGTGACCGGCGCGCTGTCGGTGCTGCGGCTCTGCCAGCAGATCTGGCGCATCGCCGTGACGGGCGACGCGCAGCTTTCTCCGCAGATGGACGTCTGACATGACCTCGGCCCTGCTTTTCGGCAGCTTCTTCCTGCTGCTCGCCATCGGCGTGCCCATCGGCATCGCACTTGGCGCGGCCTCGCTGATCGCCATCGCCTATATCCCCTTCCTCAACTTCGACCTTTACGCGCTGGGGCTGGTGTCGGGGATCGACAGCTTCACCCTGATCGCGGTCGTGCTGTTCACCCTTGCCGGCAACATCATGAGCCAGGGCGGCATCTCGAACCGGCTGGTGCGGGTCGCCGATCTTGCCTTCGGGCGGGCACCCGGCGATCTGGGCACCGTCACCATCATGGCCTGCCTCTTCTTCGCAGCGATCTCCGGCACCGGCTCGGCCACCGTCGCGGCCATCGGGCTTGCAATGATCCCGGCGCTGGTCGCGCGCGGCTATGACCGGGCCTATGCCGGGGCCATGGTCGCCTCGGCGGGCGGGCTTGGCGTGATGATCCCGCCTTCGGTGGTGATGATCGTCTATGCGGTGCAGGCGGGGGTTTCGGTCACGGCACTGTTCATGGCCGGGATCGTGCCCGGCCTCGTGATCGCGGCAACGCTCATCGTCTACAACTGGCTGAACCGCCGCAAGGTCGCGCCGGTGGTGGTGGAGCCGCCGTCGCGCGGCGCGCTGCTGGCCGCGCTGAACGAGGCGAAGCTGGCGCTGCTGATGCCCGCCGTGGTGCTGGGCGGCATCTATGGCGGGCTGGTGACCCCCACCGAAAGCTCGGCAGTGGCCGTAGTCTATGCGCTGGTGGTGTCGGTCTGCGTCTACCGCGAACTGCCGCTGCGCGCCCTGCCGGGGATGATGCTGGAAAGCGCGCTGCTGGTCTCGACCGTGCTGGTCATCATCGGCGCCTCGGTCGCGTTTGGCCGGATCATCGCGCTGGAACAGATCCCGCAGGCGCTGTCCGCGCTGGTGCTGTCGCTCACCCAGTCGAAGGTGCTCGTGCTGCTGGCGGCGCTGGCGCTGCTGCTGATCGTCGGCACCTTTCTTGAAACGTTGGCGGCCATCGTGATCCTGACCCCGGTGCTGCTGCCGGTGATGGTGAAGCTGGGCGTCGATCCGGTGCATTTCGGCATCATCATGATCGTGGCGCTGGCCATCGGCTTTGTCACCCCGCCGCTTGGCGCGAACCTGTTCATGGCCGCGCAGGTGGGGCGGATCCCGTTCGATGCCATCGCGCGGCGCATCCTGCCCTGGGTGCTGGCCATGATCGTAGCGCTGCTGATCATCTCCTTCCTTCCGGGGCTGTCGCTCGGCCTGCCGCGGATCTTTCTGGACTATGGCGGCTGACCCGGCCCCGTCGCGCCAATGCTGCAAGAGAGGACAGAGTGACCTTGCGTCGTCCGATAACCCCTTCCGCCCACGGGACAATCGGCACGCCCGCGCCTATGATGCGCGGGCTGTCCCGGACCTGTGGCCGGGGCGGCGTGACCTTGGACGACACGCAAGAGGCGCGCAGCATGACAATCGAGAAGGTGACGATGGCGGAAGTGGCCGCAAAGGCCGGCGTAAGCCGGTCCGCAGTCAGCAGATACTTCACGCCGGGGGCCTCCGTGTCGAAAAAGACCGCCGAGAAGGTCCGGCTCGCCGCCGAGGCGCTGGGGTTCCGCCCCAACATCCTCGCGCGGTCGCTGATCACCGGGCAGAGCCGGATCATCGGGCTCGTGATCGCCTATCTCGAAAACTACTTCTACCCCGAGGTGCTGGAGAAGCTGTCGAAGGCGCTGCAGGAACGCGGCTATCATGTGCTGGTCTTCATGTCCTCGCAGGGGTCGGAGACGGTGGACGACGTCATTCAGGAAATCCTCGACTATCAGGTGGCGGGGCTGGTGACGGCCTCGGTGTCGCTGTCCTCCGAACTCTCCACCCGCTGCGCAGCGCTTGGCGTGCCGGTGGTGCTGTTCAACCGCGCGCAGGATGGCAAGGGCGTGACCTGTGTCACCTCCGACAATGCCGATGGCGGGCGGCAGGTGGCGCGGCTGTTCACCGCCGCCGGGCATCGCCGCATCGCCTATGTGGCGGGGTGGGAACAGGCCTCGACCCAGCGCGACCGCGAGGCGGGCTTCCTGCAGGGGCTGGCCGAGGCCGGGCAGACGCTGTTTGCCCGCGCCGTCGGCAATTACGAGGCGGCGGCGGCCAAGGCGGCGGCACGCCAGCTTTTTGCCGGCAAGTCCGAGGCGGAGCGGCCCGATGCGGTCTTTGTCGCCAACGATCACATGGCCTTCGTCGTCATGGACGTGCTGCGTTTCGAGCTTGGCCTGAAGGTGCCCGGCGATGTCTCGGTGGTGGGGTTCGACGATGTGCCCCCCGCCGCATGGCCCGCCTATGACCTGACCACGGTGCGGCAGGATGCCGAAACCATGGTGGCGCGCACCGTCGAGCGTCTGCTTGCGCAGATCGAGACCCCCGCCGAGGCCTCTTCGGAGCCGATCCGCATGCCCGCGCCGCTGGTGCTGCGCGGGTCCGCCCGCATCCCCGAGGGCTGGAGCCCCCCCGAACCCGAACCACCACAGGAGATCTGAATGACCCCCGCCATGGACATGACCGCGCGCATCGTGCGCTACGGCGAACTGCAGCCCTGCCGCACCGCCTTCATCGACGCGCATACGCCCGGCTCGAACCAGAAGGAAAACTTTACCATCATCGGCGGCGGCGTGTCGGAAAGCGCCGACCAGCATGTGCATATCAGCCTGCCGCACGGGTTCAACATCGGCGCCGCCGGCCAGCCGCCGCATTGCCGCAACTCGCTGCATTCGCACCGCACTGCCGAGGTGTTCTTTGTCCTGTCCGGGCGCTGGCGCTTCTTCTGGGGCCGCTGGGGCACGGCGGGCGAGGTGATCCTTGAACCCGGCGACATCATCAACATCCCCACCGGCATCTTCCGCGGCTTCGAAAACGTCGGCACCGATTACGGGATGATCATGGCCGTGCTTGGGGGCGATGATGCGGGCGGCGGGGTGATCTGGGCGCCGCAGGTGATCGAGGACGCGCGCGATCACGGGCTGGTTCTGGGCGAGAATGGCAAGCTTTACGACAGCAAGAAGGGCCAGACCCTGCCCGACGGCATCGCTCCCATGCCGGTGCTCAGCGAGGAAGAGCTGAAAGCCTTCCCCGAACCCAGCGCGCTGGAGGTGCTGCCGCGCCATGTGGCGCGCTATCGCGATCTTTCGGCGATGGCGGCCAAGACGCCGGTCACGGTGATCGGCGAGACCGGGCGCCTGCCCGACCGCCCCGGCTTCGAGGTTGAACTGGTGACGCGCGGCTCTGCCCAGACCACGCCCGTGACCGAGCCGCGGCCCTCGGTGCTGATGCCGGTCTTCGGGCATTGGCGCGTGGTCTGGGAGGGCGGCAGCACCATCCTTGCCCCGGGCGACACGATGAGCGTGCCGGAAGACCTGCCGGTGACGCTGGAGCCCAGCATGTCCGGCGAGGCGGGGCTTTACCGCATCCGTGGCACGCAGGATCCGGCGGGCGAGACCTGGAAGGGCTGAGCGGCCCGTTTCCGCAGACGGCGCGGCCCCGGCACCCGGGCCGCGCCAGACCATTGCCGCACGGGGACCGGACCGGCAAGGCTGGCCCCGACCGCCGGGCGTGGCGGCGGGGGTTTATGCCCATAATCAGAGTTATGTAATGTAACCCTCACCCATGGCACGGCGTCAGCCCGCTGTCAGCGCGTCCCCTGACCGCCGCCCATCCGCTGCACCAGCGCGGCGAGCGTCGGCTCGCCCTCCCCAAGTGCTGCGACCACCGACCACAGATCCTCGGCAGGACCGACGCCAAGCAGCGTGGCCGATTTGGCGCGCAGCCGTGGCGCAAGGCTTTCGGGATCCCCTGCGGCAAGGATGTCGTGATGCGCCTCGCGGATCCCGTCGCGCGTGGTCACCGACACCCGGGCCTCGCTGTCGCTCAGGCTGCTGTCCGGCGCCACCACCACCCGGTCGCGCAGCGCACAAAGATCGGCGCGGGCGCAGGTTTCCTCGCTATAGACGTCCAGCGCGGCGGTATCGACCCCGGCCAGCATCATCGCGGCGGCAAGCCGGTAGCTGAACTTGGCCTGCAGCCCGGTGGCGGGCTCGGGCAGGTTGCAGACCGCCAGCCAGCGGGGATGGGTGCGGATGGTCAGCTGCGTGACCTCCTCCGGGCGCAGCCCCTCTGCGCGCAGGATCCGCACGGCCTCAAGCATCGCGTGCAGGCCGTGGCAGCAGGCATGGAACTTGTAGGAAATGCCCGGAAACACCCAGTCCGTGCCAAGACCGTCAAGCGCCGCCGCTTCCGCGCTGCCCGCATGGGTCGGCCCGAAGCCCTGCGGACCTTCGATCGCGTCCGGTGCCGATGTCGCCCCCGCCCGCGCCAGCAGCGCCGACGTCACGCCCACCTCGGCGGCGAAGCCCGCGTTGAGCGGTTTGCCCATGGTGCCGAACTGGCTTTTCAGCCCCGCCGCCCGGGTTGCGGTCAGGCACAGCGCCTCTGCCATGGTCGCGGCATCAAGGCCCCAGATCCGCGCGGCGGCAGCCGTGGCCCCGAACGCGCCCGAGGTGCCGGTCTGGTGGAACCCCGCCTCGTAATGGGGCCGCCCCAGCCACGCGCCGATCCGGCAGGCGGTTTCCAGCCCCACCGCCACCGCATCCAGAAACTCCGAAGCCCCCGCCTGCGCCGTCTCCGCGGCTGCGAGCGCTGCGGGGATAACCGCAACGCTGGGATGGCCGATATGGCCAAAATGCGTGTCGTCGTAATCCAGCGCGTGGCTCACCGCCCCATTGGCCAGCGCGGCGGCGGCGGCAGGGGCGCGCCCGCCGCCGATCAGCGTGGCCCCCCCGGCAGAGGCGGCGCTGTCGCGGGCCATGGCGCGGGCGGCACGGGCCACCGGTTCCTGCCTGCCCGCAAGGCCGACCGTCGCCCAGTCAAACAGCGACAGCCGCACGAAACTGCGCATCCGCGCGTCCCCGGTGGCGGGGCCCGCAGCAAAACGGGCAAGGGTCTGTGCAAGGGTCATGGCGTCTTTCATTCCGTGGCTGTCTGGGGGGGTTCGGTGTCGCGCCCGGCCCGGGCCAGCAGATCCGGCAGCCAGTCGGGTTCGGGCTCTGCGGGCGCCAGCGGATCGCGGGGGCCCAGCTTTTCCGTCAGCACCAGCCCGGCAAGGCGCTGGCGGTCGGTGGCGATGGCGGCATGGCTGCCCGCAAGCCGGGCACCCTCCCATGCAAGGAAAACCGCCGAGGCGATGTGATAGGCCGCACTCGCCGCGCGGCGCGCCTCTGCGGTTTCGGCAGGGCCGTCCTGCCCCGAGACCGCGCGCAGCAGCGCCGCCACCCGGTCCAGCGTCGCGCCAAGCTGCTCCGCCAGCGGCGCCTCGACCTCGGCAAGGCAGGTGCGCAGATGCGCCGCAAGCGCGTCGAAGGCACCCTCGCGCCGCGCCGCGCGCAGCACGTCCAGCGCCACGATGTTGCTCGTGCCTTCCCAGATCGAGCCCAGATGCGCATCGCGCAGCACGCGGGCATCGGACCATTCCTCGATATAGCCGCAGCCGCCGCGCACCTCCATCGCGTCCCCCGTCACCCGACGGGCATCTCGGCAGGCGCGGAATTTCACCAGCGGCGTAAGAATGCGCAGCACCCGGGCCATATCGGCATCGCCCCGGTCCGCCGCCTCCAGCACGCGGGCGGTGTGGAACACCATGCTGCGCCCCTGCTCGGCGGCAAGCAGCATCTTGGCCAGCTGCCGCCGCATCAGCGGCATGTCGATCAGCCGCGCCCCAAAGGCCCGGCGGTGCCGCGAGATGTGCAGCGCCTCGCCGACCGCGCGCCGCATCAGCCCGGCGCTGCGCACGCCATTGGCAAGCCGCGACATGTTGATCATGTCGGTCATCTGCTTGAAACCCTGCCCCGCCGCGCCGACCAGATAGGCCTCTGCCCCGTCCAGCACGATCTCGCCCGAGGCCATCGACCGCGTGCCCAGCTTGTCCTTCAGCCGGATGATCCGGTAGTGGTTGAGCCGCCCGTCCGGCAGGTGCCGGGGCAGCAGGAACAGCGACAGGCCGCGGGTGCCGCTTTCGGCGCCTTCGGGCCGCGCCAGCACCATGGCCAGCGCCGCATCGGGGTTGGAGCAGAACCACTTGTCGCCGTAAAGCCTCCAGCCGCCGTCCTGCGGGCGCGCCACGGTCTCCACCGCGCCCACATCCGACCCTGCCGCCTGTTCCGTCATGAACATCGCGCCCTGAAACAGCCGGTCCATGTCCTGACTGGTGAGCCGGTCAAGATAGCGCGCGATCAGGTCTTCCGATCCGAACCTGCGCAGGGTGCGCGTCAGCGAGTCCGTCATGCTGAGCGGACAGCAAAGCCCGAATTCCGCCTGCACGAACAGGTAGACCAGCGCATATTTCGCCACGGGCGGCAGCGGCTCCGCCTGCCCGAACACCCCGCCCCGATGCGACATGGCGGCAAGGCCGAATTCACCGAAGGCATGGCGTTCAAGCGCCTCATAGGCGGGATGCTTGTCGATGCGCTGCACCGGCGTGCCGGTCCGGTCGCGCAGCACCAGCACGGGCGGGTTCCTGTCGGCGGCAAGGGCCAGCTGCTCCAGCCGGTCCCCGACCAGCGCGCCCATGCGCGCCAGCTGCGGCTCCAGCACCGGGTGCAGGTCGGGGGGCAGATAGACCGACAGCAGGGCCGCAAAGGCCGGATCGGCGTGATA
This sequence comes from Salipiger marinus, assembly GCF_900100085.1. GTDB lineage: Bacteria > Pseudomonadota > Alphaproteobacteria > Rhodobacterales > Rhodobacteraceae > Salipiger > Salipiger marinus. The sequence continues at coordinate 22,920 of NZ_FNEJ01000012.1, read as the reverse complement.
GGCGTTCGTGCCCCGGCTGTCGGGAACGGGGCCTGCGCTGGGTCTGGTCATGATGCGCCCCCCTCAGCCGCAGAGCGCCGCCTTGGCGGCACGGTACTCGCGGTCAAGCCGCGCCACGATCCGGGCCGCAGGTTCAACCGCCTGCGACTGCGCCACCGCCTGTCCCGCGCTCCAGACCTGCGACCACGCGCGCGGCCTGTCGGGATCGGACTTCGCCCCCATGCGGCGCGGCTGCGCCAGCCGCGCCTCCTCCAGATCGACGCCCGCCGCCTCGATGCTGGGGACAAGGTAATTGGCCGGGGTGCCCGAAAACAGCGGCGTATACAGGATCTGGTCCGACGCCGCCGCGACGATCATCTGCTTGTGGCCCTCTGGCGCGATCGCCTCTTCGGCGGGGATGAAGACCGTGCCGGCATAGGCGAAATCACAGCCCAGCACCTCGGCGGCGAGGATCGCGCGGCCATTCGCGATGGCCCCCGACAGCACCAGCGGCCCGTCATGGAAGGCGCGCACCTCCTCGACCAGCGCAAAGGGGCTCAGCGTGCCCGCATGGCCCCCGGCCCCGGCACAGACAAGGATCAGCCCGTCCACCCCCGCCGCCACGGCGCGGCGGGCATGGCGCGCCTTGACCACGTCATGAAAGACCAGCCCGCCATAGCCATGCACCGCCGCCACCACCCTGTCGGGCGCCGAAAGCGAGGTGATGACCAGCGGCACCTCGTGGCGCACGAGCGTGGCCAGATCCTCCTCCAGCCGGGTGTTGTAGTCATGCACGATCAGGTTGACCCCGAACGGCGCCGGGGTTTCGCCGGTGTCCTGCCGGTGCGCCTCAAGCCGGGTCCGGATCTGGGTCAGCCAGAGGTCAAGCTGGTCGGCGGGGCGCGCGTTCAGCGCCGGAAAGGTGCCGATGATGCCCGCCTTGCACTGCGCCACCACCAGATCCACCCCGGAGACAAGGAACATCGGCGCCCCGATCAGCGGCAGTTTCAGCCCGGCCCGCAGCCCGGCAAGGCGGTCCTTCGGCGCGGTGTGGCGTTGCTCGGTCATGCGATCCTCACTTTCCTGATGGGGTCGGGCCTGACGGCCTGCGGCGGGCCGGGGCTTCGGGTCCGGCGGCGGGCGCCATCTGCGCCTGACCGCGCAGCAACAGCCGCCGGGCCCGCGCCACGACCGGAGAGCGCAGCATCTCTGCCTCGGCATCGGGCAGCGCGTCCTCTTCCGCCGCCAGCGCGTGGCGCGCCCAGTCCAGATCCTGCGGCGTGGTGCGGAAGCCCGCGCGCGCCGGGGCCAGCTGCCGGGGGTGGATCAGGCACTTGCCGCCAAAGCCCAGCTCGCTCGCATGCCGCGCGTCATCCGCAATCGCCGCCGCATCGGTGACGCTGACCGTCACCCCGTCCAGCGGCGGCGGAGCCCCCGCCAGCCGGGCCGCCTGCACAAGACGGCTGCGCAGCGGCAGCAGGGAAAGCCGGGTATGCGCGCAGCCCAGATCCTCGGAAAGGTCGATCGACCCGAAGGCAAGCCGGTCCGCCAGTTCGGCGATCTGTTCGACCCGCGACAGGCCGCGCACCGTTTCGATCTGCGCGATGATCTTCTGGCCCGGACGCAGCGCGCCGCGCACCGCTGCGATCTGCTCGGCGCTGTCGCTTTTGGGCAGCACGATCCCGTCCACCCCGGCCATGCGCGCAAAGGCAAGGTCATCGCGGTGCCACAGCGTGCCCGCGCCATTCACCCGCAGGTAAAGCGTCACCGACCGGTCCTGCGGCAACGCGCGCTGCGGGATGCGCCGCACCGCCGCCTTGCTGTCGGGGGCGACCGAATCCTCCAGATCGATCACCACCATGTCCGACCCCGCCGCACAGGCCGCGGCAAAGCTGTCGGGCCGCGCCGCGGACACGAACAGCGGAAAGCTCGGGGTCTGGTCGCTGAGGCGGGTCATGTCCATGAGGGGGCTCCCGTGGGTCCGGCAGATGCGGTGGCGCCGAAATCAGCGGGATTGCGGGCCGGAATTGCGCAGGATCTCCTCCTCGGTCCGCTGCCACAGTTCAAAGGCGATGGGATCGCTGCGTTCTTCAAGGATATGCCCGACAAGCCCGATGGACCGCGCCATGACCCCGAAGCCGCGCACGATCTGCCAGGGAAAGCCGAATTCGCAACAGATCGCGCCGATGGCGCCCGTGGCATTGATCGGCAGCGCCTTGCCGCGCGCCGCCTCGGCCTCGCGCTGAAGGCACTGCATCAGCGCGACATATTCCCCCGACAGCCCGTTCTGCGCCGCGATCTCGAACAGGCGCGGCGTGCGCGGATCGACCGGCTTGTGCAGCGGATGGCCAAGCCCCGGCAGGATCTGCCCGCGCGCGGCATGATCGGCCACCACTTCTTTCGCGATTGCCTCCAGATCCGCGCCGGTGCCCAGCCTCTCGGCGGGCAGCGCCTCGTAAAGCAGCCGCGCGGCACCCTCCATGGATCCGACAAACACCGTGCCAAGCCCGTTCAGCCCCGCCGCCACCGCCGCCTGCAGCGATTCCGGCGCGCCCATATAGGTCAGGCGGGCGACCATGGCCGAAGGCGTGATGCCGTGTTCCACCAGCGTGATGACGATGGCGTTGAACACCTTCGATTCCTCCGGCGAGGGCTTGCGATGCGCCGTCAGCAGAAAGGCCAGATCACCAAGATTCATCTCGCCAAGGATCTCGCTCGGCAGGTCGAGCCCGCGCACGGTGATCTGGTCGGGCGTGCTCCAGCCGATGTCCGAGGTCAGCTTGTCCTTGCGTTTGGGCATGGTCTTTCCTTCAGGTCAGAAGTTTCGCTTCGGTCACCGCCTGCACGTCCTCAAGGCTGTTGCCCTTGGTCAGCTCGACGACCCGGAAGCCGCCGGGGGTCACGTCGAGCACGGCCAGATCGGTGTAGACGCGGCTGACGACGCCAAGCCCGGTCAGCGGATAGGTGCAGCGTTTCAGCAGCTTGGGCGTGCCGTCGTGGTTGACGTGGCGCATCATCACGAGGATCCGCGGCACCCCCACCACCAGATCCATCGCGCCGCCAACCGCGGGGGGGAATTTTTCGTCCAGCGTCGCCCAGTTCGCCAGATCGCCGGTTTCGGCCACCTGATAGGCGCCAAGCACGGCGATATCGATATGGCCGCCGCGCATCATCGCGAAACTGTCGGAATGCTCGAAATAGGCGGCCCCCGGTGCTGCGGTGACATAGCGCTTGCTGGCGTCGATCAGCTCAAGATCCTCTTCGCCCTCGGGCGGGGTCGGACCCACGCCGAGGATCCCGTTTTCGGAATGATAGATCACCTCGCGGCCCTCGGGCACATAGGCCGAGACATGGGTGGGCTTGCCGATCCCAAGGTTCACATAGGCGCCATCGGGGATGTCCTGCGCCACGCGGGCGGCAAGTTCGGCATCCTCCAGCGCGGTCAGCCGCGCGCCGTTCAGGTTCAAGACGGTCGTCATGGCCGCACCCCGTATTCCACCACGCTCTGGACAAAGATGCCCGGCGTCACCACCCGTTCCGGATCAAGCGGCGTGTCGGACAGCTGCCGCACCTCGGCCACCGCATGTTTCGACGCCATGGCCATCACCGGGTTGAAGTTGCGCGCCGTGGCGTGGAAGCTGAGATTGCCCCAGCGGTCGCCACGGTCGGCCCGCAGCAGCGCAAAATCCGCAGGCAGCGGCGCCTCCAGCACATAGCCGCGCCCGTCGATGATCCGGGTCTCCTTGCCCTCGGCCAGAAGCGTGCCGTAACCCGTTGGCGTCAGGAAGCCGCCCAGCCCCGCCCCGGCGGCGCGGATGCGTTCGGCCAGCGTGCCCTGCGGCACCACTTCCAGCGCGACCTCGCCCGCCTCATAGCGCTTTTCGAACCAGATCGACCCCGGCGAGCGCGGGTAGGAACAGATGACCTTGGCCACCCGCCCCGCCTTCAGCAGCTTGGCGATGCCGGTCTCTCCGGCGCCCGCGTTGTTGGAAATCACCGTAAGCCCCGTTGCCCCCTGCGCCAGCAGCGCGTCGATCAGCCCGAAGGGGATGCCCGAGGATCCGAAGCCTCCGATCATGACCGAAGCGCCGTCGGGGATCGGGGCCACCGCGCTTTCAAGGTCCGTCACAGTTTTGTCCATCTGCAGGTCTCCCGTTGTCTGGATCACGCCTTGGCGGCGCTTCTGCGGCGCCCGAGCCCGAGATTCACCACGATCACCGCCACCAGCACCCCGGCCCCGCCAAGGCTTGTGGTCAGTTCGGGCACAAGGATCAGCACGCCGCCAAGCGCGAAGGCGATGCGGCTCAGCACCCCGATGCGACCGACCTTGTAGATCCATGCCTCGAACCCGGAGGTGATCGCCCAGATCGCCACAAGCGTCAGCGCCACCCGTTCGAGGATCTGCGGCCATGTGCCTTCCATGATCAGCGCCGGGTCGTAGACGAAGATGAAGGGCAGCACAAAAAGCGGCATGCCAAGGCGCATGGCATGAAGCCCGGTCTGCATCGGCTTTGATCCCGCGACATTCGCGGCGGTGATCGCGGCCAGCGCGACCGGCGGCGTGATGTAGGACAGCATACCCCAGTAAAGGATGAACAGATGGCTGGCGATCGGGTTGAGCCCGGCCTGCACCAGCGCCGGGGCCAGCAGGATCGACAGGAAGATGTAGCAGGCGGTGACCGTCATCCCCATGCCCAGCACGAAGCTGGTCACCGCCCCGGCAATCAGCATCAGCGCGGTGTTGCCGCCCGCATACAGCAGCAGTTCGCGGGAAAACGCGCCCGCCACGCCGGTATAGGACAGGCCGCCGACCACCAGACCGATGCCCGCCAGCACGGCGACAAGGTTTGCGACATTCGCCGAGGTGTCAAGCAGCAGCGCCTTGGCCCGGGCCAGCGTCAGGCGGGTGTCCTTGTTGAACGCCGTCGCCACCAGCATCACCACCGAGGCATAGTAGGGGGAGCGCGCTTCCATGCGCAGGCCCATCAGCACGAAGATCAGCACAGCAAGGCTCAGCAGATAGGGCCAGCCGGATTTCAGCACCGGCCAGAGCGCGGGCATCTCGCTGCGCGGCAGACCCTTCAGCCCGCGGCGGGCCGCGTACATGTCGACCTGAAACAGCAGCGCCACGTAGAACATCAGCGCCGGGATGACCGCAGCGACCACGATGCTGGAATACTGCACCCCAAGGAACGAGGCCATGACGAAGGCCACGGTGCCCATCACCGGCGGCATCAGCGTGGCGCCGGTGGAGGCGCAGGCCTCGACCGCGGCGGCGTAATGCGCGGGATAGCCGACCCGCCGCATCGTCGGGATCGAGAACGGGCCCGAGGTCAGGATGTTGGAGATCACGCTGCCCGACAGCGAGCCAAGGATGCCCGAGCCCATCACCGCCACCTTGGCAGGGCCGCCGCGGCTGTGCCCGAGCAGCGCCGAGGCCAGTTCCATGAAGAAATCGCTGCCCTTGGTCGCGACCAGCACCGAGCCGAAGATCACGAAGCCGATCACCAGTTCCGCGACGACCTGCATCGGAATGCCGATGATCGACTCGACCCCCAGCACATGCGCCCGGACGGTGCCGATCAGCGAATATTCGGTGCCCCACAGGAAGCCGGGCATGTAATCGGCATAAAGCGGATAGGTGCCGAACAGCAGCGCGGTCACCAGCAGGATCGTCCCGCCCGCGCGCCGCACCCCTTCAAGCACCAGCACGATCAGCACCGAGGCCATGAGATCGGCCATGGGCGGGGCGTCGTATTCCCAGCCCTTCTGGATGATGTCGAGCCCGTGCAGCCCCAGCCATCCGGCACTGACCAGCGCCGCGACCGCAAGCCCCGGATCAAGCCAGCGGAGGCGGCGCGGATGCAGGGTGCTGGCGGGCAGGGTCAGGAAGGCGACGGCCAGAAAGATGCCGATGAGGTAATAAAGATAGGCGTTGCCCAGAGGCTGGAACCCGAAAAGGTTCAGCAGGAACTGCTGGTTGATCGCCATGACGATCCCGAGCGCGCCCAGCCCCATGACGATCACCCGGCGGGCTGTCTGGTCGGCAAGGATGGGGCGGGCCCCTGCGCCCTGCCCCTCGGGCAATGCGGCATCTGTGGTCTTTTCGGAAACCATGGTCTCTTCCCGATCCAAGGCAGGACGTGCCCCGGCGCGGACCGCGCCGGGGAGATTCAGCGGCCTGCGGGTCAGTTCAGGCCCGCGACAACCTCGGCGCGCCGGGCCATCCATGCCTCGGCGAACTCGTCCTCGGACAGCCCGTCATTCTGCGGCTTGAACTCCTCCCATGCGGCCAGCAGCGCGTCCATGCGCTCGGTCCGCTTGGCGTTCCATGCGTCATCCTCTTCGGTCCAGATGCCCTTTTCCTTGAGGTAGCGGATGGCGCCGTCATGGAAGGGCACGTCGATCGCGGGCCTGCCGGAAATGTCGAGCGACCAGCGCGACATGGTGGCAGTGCCGTCCTTGTAAAGGTCATAGCTTTCGTCGAGCGCCTTGATGAAGGCATAGACCTCGTCCGCCGTCTGCTCGGTCGTGGTGGTGATCACCGGGTAGCGGTAGGCGGCCATCTTGGCGATCTCGCCCTCGGCCAGACCGGCGGCCACATCCTCGTCGGAGGGCCCCATGATCGGCAGCACCTTCAGCAGGCCCTCCCAGCCCGCCGCGTTCTCCGCCTCCAGCGGGGCGTAATGGATGCCGCGCGGGCTTTCCGCCAGTTCGTAAAGCTGGCTGGTGGTCGGCGTGGTGCAGGTGGCATCGGACTCGTTGCGGGTCATGGACGACATCGCCGCCGCATAGGTCGGGAAGGTGATGACCTCGACATCGTCAAGCGTCAGCCCGCCAAAGGCGAGGATCGCCTCGCATTTCACGTTCACCGACGGGTTGCCCGCCACAAAGGCGATGCGCTTGCCACGGGCATCGGCCACCGTGTCGATCCCGGCATCCCCCGCCGCGATCAGCGTGATCCCCGCCGGACGACCGGCCACGGCGCGCAGCGCGCGCGGGCCCCAGTCGGGCGTCGCGAAATCGAACGCACCTTCGGAGACGAAGAACGCCTCCGTCGCAAGGAAGGCGTAATCGGCCCGCCCCTGCAGCAGCGGCTGCAGGCGGCCGATGCCGCTGCCCGAAGGCTGGATCCGCACGCGGGTGCCGAATTCCTTGCCAAAGGCGTCGGCGATGGCCGAGGCTTCGGCATATCCGGCCGATCCCACGTCATAGGATGTCCAGACCATCGTATCGGGCAGATCCTGTGCCGCCGCGCCAAAGGCACTCAGTGCCATCAGGCCGCCCGCAGCGGCCCCAAGTTTGAATCCGGTTTTCATGCTTTCCTCCCTGTGCATCCGAAAACGTGGGCGGGTCACTCCTCCTGTGACCTGCCTCCCGGGGATGCGCGTGGCATGCCTTGCGGGATTTACGTCTTCCTCCGGGTTCAAGCTTGGCGAACTGGCAGCCATGATTCAAATGCATTATACATATATCAGAGATACCCATGAGGCATGAATGGATTTCCGTCAGCTGCGCAACTTCATCCAGGTGGTCGAGCTGAGCAGCATCACCGCCGCCGCCGAACGCCTGAACATCGCCCAGCCCGCCCTCAGCCGTCAGGTCAAGGCGCTGGAGGATGAACTGAACGTGTCGCTGCTGCGCCGCCACGGGCGCGGCGTCATGCCCACCGAAGAAGGCATCCGGCTGGCCCGGCGCGCCAAGGCCATCCTCGAAGAGGTGGAGGACATGGCGGGCGACATCTCCGGCAACAGCGCGCCGCTGTCGGGCACGGTGACGCTGGGCCTGCCGCCCACGGTGGCCGAGATTCTGGCGACCCACATGATCGAACGCACCATGACGCGGTTTCCGGACGTGAAGCTGCGCGTCATCTCGGGGTTCAGCGGCCATGTGCAGGACTGGCTGCTGCGCGGCAAGATCGATCTGGGCGTGGCCTATGAGGGGCAGAAATCCCCGTCGATCCGGGCGCAACCCATTATCATCGAACAGCTTTTCCTGATCCAGTCGGCACAGACCGAAGGCGGGCGCGACGGCGTGCCCATCCCGGTGCGCGACGCGCTTGGCAAACCGCTGATCCTGCCCAACCCCGAACACGGCCTGCGCGGACGGGTCGAGGCGATCTCGCAGGAAGAGCAGATTGCGCTCGACGTGGTGCTGGAAATCGACATCCTGTCGACCATGCTTGCCTTTGTCGAACGCGGGCTTGGCAGCACCATCCTGCCGCTGGTGAGCGTGATCGATCACGTGCGCGACGGGCGGCTGATCGCGCGGCCCATCGTGCAGCGCACCATCGACCGGACGCTGGTGCTGATGACGCCGCTCAACCGGCCCGGATCCCGGCTGGCCAGCAGCTTTGCGGAATTCCTGACCGCAGAGGTGCATGCGATGGTGGCCACCGGGCAGTGGCCCGGAACGACGCTCTGACACGGGCATCATGCCCCTCCGGCATGCCGGAGAGGTCAGCCATGCCCGGCATGGCAGGTCAGATCAGGCCGCCCGCCATCAGGCCCGCCAGAAACAGCAGCCAGACCAGCAGGATGGCAAGGCAGTAGGGGCCGTTCCAGACCAGCCCGATCCGGGCGGTGCTGCGCCCCATGATCGCGGCGGCGACCACCAGCGTCGTGATGAAGGGCGAAAGACCGATCACCGCCGTCCAGCCGCCGGTGATCGCCAGCGCGATCGCGGTATTGCTCAGCCCCGGCATCGCCAGCTGTGCGGCAATCGCGCCAAAGACCGACGCCGTCACGATCGGGTTCACGCCGCAGAGCGCCAGCACCACCGTCAGCAGGCAGAGCCCCAGCGCCAGCACGATGGGGCCCAGCCCCAGCCCAAGGATCGCCGCCCGCAGATCCTCTGTCGGCAGCAGCGCCAGCAGCAGCACCGGCAGGAAGCCCGCAGCGGCAAACACCCCCACCTCGGCCCCCAGATCGGAAAGCCGCGCCCATGTTGCGCGCGCGGCGGCACCCAGCCCGGCCCGGGCCCGCCCCATGCCGCGCCGCCCGGCGGAGGCGGCCCAAAGCAGCGCATAGACCGGCACGGCGCAGATCAGTCCCTGCTGGAAACTCAGCGGCGTCAGCGCATGGGCCGCAAAGACGGCGGCGCCCAAGGCCAGCACATGGGCCACCAGCGCCGCAGCCCCGCGCCAGCTGCCCGGCGGCGGGCTTGGGCGCGGCAGGCCAAGCCGCCGGAACCGGCGCCCGTCGCGCCGGTCGAAGCCCCAGCCGATGGCGACAAAGACAAAGGACATGGCAAGGCCAGCGGGGCCAAAATCCATGTAGGATGCGCCCGGCAGCGCGATCAGGATCGCATTGGTGGCAAAGCCGAAGGGCGACCAGAGCGAGATCATCGAAAACCCCCGCACCACCGCAAGCGTCATGCGCCGCAGCCGCGCCTCGACCGCCTCTTCGGGCAGACGCGCCGCCGTCTCGGCGGTCATCGACCGCTTGGCAAGGTCGAGCAGCAGCGCGAGCCCGCCGAAATTGATCAGCACGCCAAAAAGATGCCCGCCGAAGGTCATCGCAAGGTAGCGGCGTGAGGCGGGCTGACTGGTGACATAGGCCCCCGCCTGCAGCACCTCGGGGGCGATGGCCGCTGCCGACCGCAGCGTGCCCAGCATCGCGATAAGCGCGGCAAGAAAGATCATCCGGTCGGCGGCCTGCCAGAGCACCCCGGCGGGAACGCCCCGCCAGAGCGCCAGCGCCAGAACCGCCAGCGACAGCAGCAGCGGCACCCATGTGCCGGTGCGGAACTGCCGCCACGCCAGCAGCAGGAACAGCACCAGCGCGCCCGCCGCCAGTGCGGTAAGCGCGCGCGAGTCGATGAAGATCAGCAGCAGCGCCGCCACCATGACCACCGTCATGGCGATCCGGCGCAGGGTCACGGGCAGCGGCGCGGGGGCCGCCGCCGGTCCGGGGGACAGCGGCCCCCGGAGGCTCAGCATCCCCGGAAGCGCGGCGGTCTTTTCTCGGCAAAGGCCGCCCGCCCTTCCGCCGCATCCGCACTGTTGAGCAGCAGGGGCTGCAGCGTCTGCTCGTATTCAAGCGCCTCGGCAAGATCGCGCGCGAACCAGTCAAGGATGAACTGCCGGGGCAGCGCCGCGCCCTCCGCCTCGGCCAGCGCAAGGGCAGAGGCGGCGCGCAGCGCCTCGCCCGGTTCCGCAAGCTCGTCGACGATCCCCAGCGCCTCGGCCTCGGGCGCGCCCACCACGCGGTTGGTCAGGATAAGCCGCCGCGCCCGCGCGGGCCCGATCCGGGCGGGCAGCGTGCTCAGCAGCCCCATGTCGGGCATCAGCGCGATCTTGGTGAAGCTCGCGACGAACCGCGCCTCGCGCGAGGCGACGATGGTCGGACAGGCCAGCGCCAGCGCAAAGCCGCCGCCCGCCGCCCAGCCCTCGACCGCGGCGACCAGCGGCTTCGGAAAGCGCGCCATGCGGGTGATCACGTCGCTGATCACCGCGAACCGTTCGCGATGCGCGCCAAGGCTGCGTTCGCCCTGATCGCGGATGTCGCCCCCGCCGGAAAAATGCCCGCCCGCGCCGGTGATGACCACGGCGCGCACCGCATCGTCCGCCGCCGCCCCGGACAGCGCCGCCGACAGCGCCTGCCGTGCCTTATGGCCGACCGGGTTGCGCCGATCCGGTTCGTTCAGCGTAAGGACAAGCAGCCCGTCCTCGCCCCTCTGCGTCTCGATGCTCATGCCGTCTCCCTCTGCCTGAATAGCCCGTTGCCGATGGCGATCTTGTCGCGCTCCAGCACCCGCGTGCGGAACGAGCCGTCCTGCCAGATCTCCGTCCGCAGCGTCTCGCCGGGATAGACGACGGCGGTGAACCGCCCGTCCATCGCGCCGAATCGGTCCGCGTCGTAATCGCACAGCACCGCAAGCAGCGCATGGGCGGCACAGCCGAAGCTGCAGAGCCCGTGCAGGATCGGACGGTCGAACCCGGCCTTGGCCGCCACACGCGGATCCAGATGCAGCGGGTTCGGATCGGCATTCCAGCGGTATTGCAGCGCCTGCTCGGGCCGGGTCGGCGTGTCGAACACATGATCGGGCGCGGTGTCGGGCAGCGGGTGCGGCGGTTTCACCGGCCCGTCCGGCCCGCCAAAGCCGCCATCGCCGCGCAGGAAGGTGGTGCCACGGCAGGTCGCCAGCAGCGTGCCGGTCTCCGCCTCGCGGATCTGCTTTTCCGAATACAGCAGCGCGCCGCGTCCTTCGCCCTTGTCGACAAGGCCGGTCACGCGGGTCTTGGCGATCACCGTGCCCTCGGGGGGCAGGGTCTGGTGCAGCGTCATGCCCTGTTCGCCATGCACCAGCCGAAGCGCGTCGACCCCGGTCTCCGGACGGCCCAGCCAGAACCCGGGATGGCCAAGGATGTTGACCATGGCGGGCATGGCGCGCCGGTCCTCGGCCAGCGCCCCGACATAGGCCAGCTGCCGCAGATCCATCGGATCCTGCCCCATGCCGATGCTCAGCGCATACTGCGCGGCCTGCGCCGGGCCATAGCTCTGCCGGACCTCGGGAATGTCGAAGGCCCTCAGGTGGTCATAGTCAATGGCCATGCGCCGCCTCCTCCTGCCCGTCGAGTTCGATCACGGCGTCAAGCGCAAAGGCCCCCTGCCCTTCGGGCATCGCCAGCACCGGGTTGAGGTCGATCGACACCAGCCGCGCGCCCGCCCCCGCCGCAAACACCGACAGGCGCGACAGCATCTGCGCCAGCGCATCGATATCCGCCGGGGGCTGCCCGCGCGCGCCCTGCAGGATCGCGGCGGCGCGGATCGACAGGATCATCTCCCGCGCGGTTTCCGGCCCGAAGGGACAGGCGCGCAGCGCCACATCGTTGAGCAGTTCGACAAAGATGCCGCCAAGCCCGAACACGGCGACCGGCCCGAAGGTCGGATCGCGGCTGATCCCCATCAGGCATTCCACCCCGCCCGACAGCTGCTTGGCCACCAGCACGCCGGTCACCACGGCGCCGGGCGCATGGGTGGCCGCCGCCGACAGGATCTCGGCATGGGCGGCGCGCACCGCCTCGGCGCTGCCGATGTTGAGCTTGACCGCCCCGATATCGGATTTGTGCAGGATGTCCGGCGACAGGATCTTCATCACCACCGGAAAGCCAAAGGACTCCGCCGCCGCCACGGCGTCTTCCGCGCTCTGCACCGCGCGTTCGGGGGCGGCGGCGATCCCGGCCCCGGCAAGCAGCGCCTTGGCCTGCGCCTCGTCCGGCGGGCCCTCGGGCAGCGCGACCGGCACCACCTCCGGCAGGGCGGGCCCCGGTCCGCGCGCCTGCGCGGCGCCAAGCCGCAGGATCGCGTCCAGCGCCCGCACCGCGCGGCAGGGATCGTTGAAGACCAGAATGCCCGCATCGTCATAGCGCTGCAGCACCTCGCGCTCTCCCAAGGCGCAGAAGGCGATGATCCGGTCGGGATAGGCCGCGCGCAACGGCGCCATCGCCTCCAGGATCACGTCAGACATGGCCCGGCTGCCCGCGACATAGGTCAGGAAACACAGCACCGCCCCGTAGCCGCCCTCTTCCAGCCCGCTGCGGGTGAAGAGGTCCAGCAGCGAGGGATCGTTCAGCGCCTGCGCGGTGCAGTCGAGCGGATTGACCGGCGAGGCATAGGGCAGCGCCGCCTTCAGCACCGCCTGCGCCGCCTCTGGCATCGCGGGCATCGGCAGGCCGACCCGTTCCGCCTCGTCGCTGGCCACGATGCCCGCGCCGCCGCTGACCGTGACGACCCCCAGCGAATGCCGCGCCGGAAACACCTTCTTGGAGGCGGCATAGGCGATGTCCATCATCGTCTCGGGGTCGCGCAGGACGATCGCGCCATGATCGGACAGCACCGCATCCGCAACCACCGCATCCCCGGTCAGCGAGGCGGTGTGCGAGGCCGCCGCACGGGCGCCGACCGCCGAGCGGCCGGACTTGAGCGCCAGCACCGGCTTGCCCGCCGCGCGCGCCGCGTCCAGCGCCGCCAGCAGCGCGGGGGCGTCATTGATCGCCTCCATATAGGTGCAGATCACGTCGGTGCTGTCGCTTTCGGCCATCCAGCGGATCGCGTCGGCCACGGTGATGTCGGCCTCGTTGCCGGTGGTGATGAGCACCGAACAGCCCAGCCCCTGATCCCGCGCCAGCGCGCCAAGATGCGCGCCAAAGGCCCCGGACTGGCTGGCGATGCCGATATTGCCCGGGCGCGGCATCCCGGTATCGAGCGAGGAGGAAAAGGTGCCGTAATAGCCGATCCCGACATTGTAGACACCCAGCGTGTTCGGCCCGAGCAGGCGCATGCCGTGGTGCCGCGCCCGGGCGACCAGCGCGCGCTGCGCCGCCTCGCCCTCTGCCCCGGTCTCGGCGAAGCCTGCCGAAAACAGCGTTGCCGCCTTGCAGCCCCTGCGGCCAAGCGCCTCGATCGTTTCGGGCACCAGCTTCGCGGGCACCGCGATCAGCGCGGCATCGGGCGTTTCGGGCAGGTCGTCGACGCTGGCGTAACAGGGCAGGCCCTGCACCCTGTCGCGTTTGGGATTGACCGGCAGGATGCGGCCCGCGAAGCCTGCGCGCAGCATCGCCGCGATGGGGCGCCCGCCGATCCGGGTGACATCGTCCGACGCCCCGATCACCGCCACGGAGCGCGGGGCGATCAGCCCGTCGATATGGGAAAGATCGCTCATAGCGCCGCCTCCGATCCAAGAATGGCCGTGCACTGGCTGGACAGCGTGCCACCATTGCCGTGACAGAGCGCAAGGCTGCAGTCCGCGATCTGCCGCGCCCCCGCCACGCCGCGGATCTGCGCCACCGCCTCGGCGATGAGGAAAAGCCCGTACATGCCCGGATGCACGCAGGACAGCCCGCCGCCATTGGTGTTGACCGCCAGGTCGCCGCCGGGGGCGATGCGCCCGTCCGCAACGAAGCGCCCGCCCTCTCCCTTGGGGCAGAAGCCCAGATCCTCCAGAAAGAGGATCGTGTTGATGGTGAAGGCGTCATAGACCATCACCAGATCCAGATCCGCCTGCCGCACCCCGGCCATGTCCATGGCGCGGGGGCCGCTTTCGGCGGCGGCGGTGGTGGTCAGATCCGGCATCGCCACGATGGAACGGTGGTGGTTCGCCGCCCCCGCGCCAAGGAAATAGACCGGCTTGCCCGGCAGATCCTTCGCCCGATCCGCCCGCACCAGCACGCAGGCCGCAGCCCCATCGGTCACAAGACAGCAGTCGGCCTTGGTCAGCGGGTCAGAGATCATCCGCGCCGACAGGATGTCGTCCCGTGTCAGCGGGCCGCGCGCAAAAGCCTCGGGGTTGAGATTGGCCCAGTCCCGCGCCGCCAGCGCCACATCGGCCAGATGGTCGCGCGTGGTGCCGTATTCGGCCATGTGCCGGCTGGTCGCCAGCGCATAGGCGGTGATCGGATGGCGCGGCCTGTAGGGGGTTTCGTGCCATTGCGGTTCGCTCATCGACACGAGCCGCCCGCCTGCGGTGCGCTGGTTCGACCCGTAGCAGACCAGCGCCGCATCGCAGAGCCCGGCATCCAGCGCCAGCGTCGCCTGCAGCAGATGCATCTCGAAGCTCGAGCCGCCGACATTGGTGCCGTCGAAGAACTTCGGCTTCAGGCCAAGATATTCCACGACGCTCATCGTGGGGAAGGCATGGCTGCTTGTCGCGGCGAAGACGCCGTCGATGTCCTGCATCTTCAGCCCGGCCTCGGCCACCGCCGCCACGGCAGCCTGCCCCAGAAGTTCCATCGCCGAAAAGCCGGGCGCCTCGCCGACACCCGCCGTTGCCATGCCGACGATGGCGGATTTGCCCCGCAGGGTCCGGTCGCTCATGCCGCGCCCTCCTCGATCAGGTCAAAGACCACGCGCGGGCCGTCCTCGGTGGTCTCGATCCGCGCCTTCACCCGGGCGCCGATGCTCGCGGTCTCCACCGCCGGAAGCGCCGACATCAGGCGCACGCCCTCATCCAGATCCACCAGCGCCACGTTCCACGACCCGCCGCGCGACCGGTTCACCGTGATGGCATAGACCGTGCCGGTGCCCTTCGCCTCGACCCAGCGCAGATCGGTCGCCCCCGAAGGCGCCAGCACGCGCGGCCAGAACACGTATTCGCCGGTGCTGTCGGCGCGCTGGATCATGAACCGCCCCGCTGCAAGATAGGCCTCATAGGTGGCCTGCGGCCCGGCCTTGCCTGTCGTGATCTCCGTCATCGCTCCTCCCCTTTCGCGCTTTTTTCAGTCTTTCCAGCCCAGATACAGGTGGGTCTGGCTGGTCACGCCAACGACCTTGCCGTCGCCGCGCGTCATGGTGACCTGCAGCACCGAGGTTGCCCGGCCCACATGGACCGGCACGCAGCGCGCGGTCACCGTGTCGCCCAGCTTGACCGGGCGGATGAAATTGGTCTTTGCCTCGACCGTGGTGTTGGAGATCTCTGCCGGGCTGCAGATGAAGGACGCGGTCCCCGCCGCAGTATCCGACAGCGTCATCAGCGCGCCGCCATGCAGCACCCCGTTGCGGTTCGACATGTCCTCGGTCACCGTCATCGTGCAGACCACCTCCTCCGGCGTGCAGCGGAGGATCTCGATCCCCAGAAGGATCGAGAACTTCGACTGCGGCGGCATGTCGGCAAGGCTGCGCGGCCTTTGCGCCGCCATCGCTCAGGCGGCCCGCTGCGCCAGCGTGCGCCGGGCGATGACCAGCTGCTGGATCTGGCTGGTGCCTTCGTAGATGCGCAGCAGGCGGATGTCGCGGTAAAGCCGTTCGATATCGTAGTCGGCCATATAGCCCGCGCCGCCATGGATCTGCAGCGCGCGGTCGGCGATGCGGCCCGCCGCCTCGGTGCAGAAATACTTGGTGCAGGCCGCCTCGATGATCGCCTTGCCCTCGCGGTCGAAGGTGTCGGCGCTGGCCCGGACCAGCGCGCGCGCCGCGTGCAGTTCTGCCTGACAGTCCGCCAGCATCCCCTGCACCAGCTGATGCTCGCCGATGGGCTTGCCGAACTGCCTGCGCTCCAGCGCGTAATCGGTGGCAATGTCGAGCATGCGCTGGCTCTGCCCCACGGCCATCGCGCCCACATGGATGCGCCCGCGGTCAAGCACCTTCATCGCGGTGCGGAACCCCTGATGGAGCCGGTCCGGCCCGCCAAGGATGGCGCTGTCCGGCACGCGCACATCGTCAAAGATCACGTCAGAGGTTTTGGTGCCGCGCTGGCCCAGCTTGCGGTCGGGCTTGGCCACCGTGATGCCCGGCGTGTCCGCCGGCACGATGAAGGCCGACACGCCATCGGCGCCGTCCTTTTCGGGATCGGTGCGGGCAAACACCGTGAAGACCCCGGCGCGCACCGCGTTGGTGATGTAGCGCTTGGTGCCGTTGATCACGAAATCGCCGCCATCGCGCCGCGCCGAGGTGCGGATGCCGCCCGCATCAGACCCGTTGTCGGGTTCGGTCAGCGCGAAGGAGGCGATGACATCGCCGCTGGCCACGCCGGGCAGCCAGCGTTCCTTCTGCGCCTGCGTGCCGTCCATCACGATGCCCTGCGAGCCGATGCCGACATTGGTGCCGATCAGCGAGCGGAAGGTCAGCGAGGCATAACACAGCGTCTCGATCAGCCGCGCCTCCTGCGGCACGTTGAGCCCGATGCCGCCAAATTCCTCGGGCGTGGACAGGCCGAACAGGCCCATCTCCTTCATCTCCGCCACGATCTCTTCGGGGATGGCGTCCTCTTCCTCGACGCGGCGCTCCGCCGGGATCAGCCGCTCGCGGGCGAATCTCTCCACGCTGTCCACAAGCTGTTCAAATACATCACGATCCACACCTGCCGGCATCGTTCCTTCCTCCCTCGGCACAATTCCGTTCTGGCCTTGATCTAGCAAGATCATTCTGTATAGTAAATGCAATTCTACATGAGGAATGGAATGGTCGACGATACCGGACAGAAACTCGTCCCCGCGGTGCAGAACGCCATGAGCATCCTGCGTCTGGTCGCCGCGCAGGGCCGCCCCATGGGTGCCACCCAGATCGCGCGGGAAACCGGGCTGAACGTCTCCTCCGCCTTCAACATCCTCAGGACGCTGAGCCATGAAGGGCTGCTGAGCTTCGACCCCGCGGCCAAGACCTACCGCATGGGCATGGGGCTGCTGGAATTTGCGGTGCCGCTGCTGGGGGCCAACCCGGCTGACGTGATCCGCCCGGCGCTGACCGCCATCGCGCAGGACCATCAGACCATGATCGCGCTCTGGCAGATCACCCCGACCGACCGCATCGTGCTGACCGACCGCTTCACCGCGCCCAACATCCTGCACGCGGTGCTGGCCCAGAACAGCCGCCTGCCGGTATTTTCCGGCGCGATCGGGCGCTGCTACGCCGCCACCAAGGGCCTGACCGAGGCCCAGACCCGCAAGGGTTTCGCCACCGTGCGCTGGCAGGACGCGCCGAGTTTCGAAAGCTACTGGGCCGATGTGCTGAAGGCGCGCGACACCCGCACCGCCTGCGACCGCAGCCAGCTGTTCCGCGGGCTCGACATCGTCGCGTCGCTGGCGCGCGACGCAGGCGGCGTGCCCCGGCTGGGCATGAGCAGCATCACCATCGCGGGGCAGCAGACCGATGAAAGCCTTGCCGCCATCGCCACAGCCCTTGCCGGGGCCGCAGCCCAGATCGAACGCTGCCTGTTCGGCCGCCCCGCAGACCCTGACACCTAAGGTTCAAGACAAGACGGAGGAGACATGTCTGAAATGAAACCCCTAGACGGGAAGGTCATGCTGGTGACCGGCGCGGGCGGCGGCATCGGTCGCGCCATCGCGATGGAGGCGGCGAAAGCCGGGGCGGCGGTGGTGGTCAATGACATCGGCGCCTCGCTGGACGGCCAGCGCTCCTCCAGCGCCGCCGCGCAGGACACGGTCGCCGAGATCACCAGGGCGGGCGGGCGCGCCGTCGCCAATGGCGATGACGTCACCGACCCCGCCGGGGCGCAGGCGATGGTGCGGCAGGCGACCGACGCCTTCGGTCGGCTGGATGTGGTGGTGAACAACGCGGGCATCCTGCGCGACAGCTTCTTCCACAAGATGACCTATGAAAATTTCGACGCGGTGGTGAAGGTCCATCTTTATGGCACGTTCAACGTAAGCCGCGCCGCTGCCGACGTGATGCGCGATCAGGGATCGGGCAGCCTGATCCACATGACCTCGACCTCCGGCCTGATCGGCAACCTTGCGCAGGCCAATTACTCTGCCGCCAAGCTGGGGATCACCGCCCTGTCGAAATCGCTGGCACTTGACCTGCAGCGCTGGAACATCCGCTCCAACTGCATCGCGCCCTTCGCATGGAGCCGCATGACCTCCTCGATCAAGGTCGACAGCCCCGAACAGGAAGAGCGGGTGAACCGCATGAAGGAGATGTCGCCGGAAAAGATCGCGCCCGTCGCGCTGTATCTTGCCTCGGACGCGGGCGCCGACACCACCGGGCAGGTCTTTGCCGTGCGCAACAACGAGATTTTCCTCATCTCGCAGCCGCGCCCGGTCCGCTCGGTGCAGCGCAGCGAGGGCTGGTCGCTCGACAGCGTCGCGAGCCATGCCATCCCGGCGCTGCGCGCAAGCTACGTGCCGCTTGACGTCTCGGCGGACGTATTCTGCTGGGATCCGGTCTGACCCCGGGGCCTGCACCACTCCAGCCGCGCAGGGGCGGCCCGGCTCTGGTCGGGCCGCCTTTTCCGTGCCGCCCCGCGCGCCGCGCCATTCATGCATTTTCGGCATTTCAGCAAGTCCATTCAGATATTTGATTTATGGCTTGCCGGGGTGGATGATCGGGAAAACACGGGGGGAACCCCATGTCCCGAGACCCGGAGGAGGCACAGGTGTACGACCAGATCAGCGACGACCATCAGGACATCCGCGACGCGGTGCGCGCGCTCTGCGCCAGTTTTCCCGACGAATATCACCGCCGGATCGACGCGGCCCGCGGCTATCCCGAAGAGTTCGTCGATGCCCTGACCAAGGCCGGATGGATGGCCGCGCTGATCCCCGAAGACTATGGCGGCTCGGGGCTCGGGCTCACCGAGGCGGCGGTCATCATGGAAGAGATCAACCGCGCCGGCGGCAATTCCGGCGCCTGCCACGGGCAGATGTACAACATGACCACGCTGGTGCGGCACGGATCCGAGGAGCAGCGCCAGCGCATCCTGCCCAAGCTTGCCAGCGGCGAGCTGCGCCTGCAGTCCATGGGCGTGACCGAACCCACCACCGGCACCGACACCACCCAGCTCAAGACCACCGCCGTGCGGAAGGGCGACCGCTATGTGATCAACGGCCAGAAGGTCTGGATCAGCCGCGTGCAGCATTCGGATCTGATGATCCTGCTCGCCCGGACCACGCCGCTGTCGGAGGTGAAGAAGAAATCCGAAGGCCTGTCGATCTTCCTTGTCGACATCAGGCAGGCGATGGCCTCCGGCATGGAGGTGCGCCCGATCCCCAACATGGTCAACCACGAGACCAACGAGCTGTTCTTCGACAATCTCGAGATTCCGGTGGAAAACCTGATCGGCGAAGAGGGCAAGGGCTTCAAATATATCCTCACCGGGCTCAATGCCGAACGCGCGCTGATCGCGGCGGAATGTATCGGGGACGGCTACTGGTTCACCGACCGCGTGGTGCGCTATGTCTCTGAACGGCAGGTCTTTGGCCGCGCCATCGGCCAGAACCAGGGCGTGCAGTTCCCCATCGCCGAGGCCTATATCGAGATCGAGGCCGCCAATCTCATGCGCCAGAAAGCCTGCCGCCTGTATGACGCGGGCCAGCCCTGCGGCGCCGAGGCGAACATGGCCAAATATCTCGCCGCCAAGGCCAGCTGGGAGGCGGCGAATGCCTGCATCCAGTTCCATGGCGGCTTCGGCTTCGCCTGCGAATATGACATCGAACGCAAGTTCCGGGAAACGCGGCTCTATCAGGTGGCGCCGATCTCCACCAACCTCATCCTTTCCTACATCGCCGAACATGTGCTCGGCCTGCCCCGGAGCTTCTGATGCGGCCCCTCGAAGGGATCAGGGTCGTCGCCATCGAACAGGCGGTGGCGGCGCCGTTCTGCACCTCGCGCCTTGCCGATGCCGGGGCCGAGGTGATCAAGATCGAACGCCCCGAAGGCGATTTCGCGCGCGGCTATGACGATGTGGCCAAGGGCCAGTCGAGCTATTTCGTCTGGCTCAACCGGGGCAAGCAGTCGCGCACGCTCGACCTCGCCTCCGCCTCCGGGCAGGAGGATCTGGCGCAGCTTCTCGCCAGCGCCGACGTGCTGGTGCAGAACCTCAAGCGCGGGGCGCTGGCCCGGCTTGGCTTTGGCGCCGACCGGCTGGCGCGCGACTTCCCGCAGCTGATCACCTGCGCGATCTCGGGCTATGGCGAAGGCGGGCCGATGGCCGACCGCAAGGCCTATGACCTGCTGGTGCAGGCGGAATCCGGGCTCTGCTCCATCACCGGCGGCCCGTCGGAACCCGCCCGCGTCGGCATTTCGCTGGTCGACATCGCCACCGGCGCCACCGCGCAGTCGGCCATCCTCGAAGCGCTGATCCGGCGCGGCAGGACCGGTCAGGGCGCCAGCATCGCGATTTCCATGTTCGACGTGATGGCCGACTGGCTGACCGTGCCGCTGCTCAACCACGAGGGCGGCAAAAGCCCGAAACGGGCCGGGCTCGCGCATCCCTCCATCGCCCCCTATGGCGTCTTCACTGCGAAGGACGGCGCGCAGGTTCTGCTGTCGGTGCAAAGCGACCGGGAATGGCGCAAGCTCTGCGCGCTGTTTCTGGGCGATGCGGATCTGGCCGACGATCCGCGCTTCTGCAGCAACGTGCTGCGGGTGGAACACCGGGCCGAAACCGATGCGCTGGTCGCGGCGGCCTTTGCCCGCCGCAGCGGCGCCGAGGCGGTGGAGACGCTGCTGCGCGCCGATGTCGCGCTGGCCCTCGTCAATGACATGGCGGGGCTTGCCGCCCACCCGCATCTGCGGCGCATCACGGTCGACACCCCGAACGGCCCCGTCTCCTATCCCGCGCCCGCCCCGGTCTGGGACGACGCGCCCCGCGCCTATGGCGCCGTTCCTGCCCTGAACCCGCTGGAGAGCTGACCATGCCCGCCACACCGGATTTCGATCTTGACCATCTGCGCGGCTGGATCGGCCGCGAAGAGCATGCCTCCGAACCGCTGACGCCCAATCTGGTCGCGCGGCTTTACGCCACGCTCGACCGCGAGGGCCCCACCGGGGAGGGTGCCGAGGCGCCGCTGCTGGTCCATCACTGCCTGTGCCAGCCGACCGCCCCCACCGCCGCACTTGGCCCGGACGGGCATCCGCAGCGCGGCGGCTTCCTGCCGCCGGTGCCGCTGCCCCGGCGCATGTGGGCGGGCGGCGCCTTCACCTTCCGCACCGCCCCCCGGATCGGCGAAACCGTGACCCGGCGCTCGGTGGTGGAGGATGTGACGCTGAAACAGGGCCGGTCGGGGCGGCTCTGTTTCGTGACGGTGACCCATCATTTCCGCAGCGGCGGGCGCGACATGCTGACCGAACGGCAGGACATCGTCTATCGCGACGAACCCCCGGCGGGGACGGCACCCGCCGCGCCGCCGCCGCCTGCTCCGGCGGGCGCACAGCAGCGCCGCATCGACACCGCGCCCGCGCGGCTGTTCCGCTACTCCGCGCTGACCTTCAACAGCCACCGCATCCATTACGATGCGCCCTATACCACCGCCGAAGAAGGCTATCCCGGCCTTGTGGTGCACGGGCCGCTGCAGGCGATGCTGCTGGTGCACTATGCCGCCGACCTGCGCGGCGCCGCCCCGGCCCGGTTCCGCTTCCGCAGCCTGTCGCCGGTCTTTGGCGGCGCGACGCTGCTGCTCAACGCCCGCGCGTCCGGGGATGCGCTGGATCTCTGGACCGCCTGCCCCGAGGGTCCGGTGGCGATGGAGGCGCGGGCGGAATGGTGAGCCTTGATCTGATCCGCGCCCCGCTTTTTGTGCCCGCCAACCGGCCCGAACGCTTCGCCAAGGCCGCCGCGAGCGAGGCCGATGCGGTGATCCTCGATCTGGAGGATGCCGTGGCCCCCGAGGCGAAGGAGGCCGCGCGCCGCGCCCTGCGCTGCGATTTCACCACAAAACCCGTGCTGGTGCGGATCAATGCCAGCGGCACGCCATGGCACGAGGCCGATCTTGCGGCGGTCAGCGCGCTGCCGGTCGCCGGGATCGTGCTGCCGAAGGCCGAAGATGCGGCGGTGGTGGACGCGCTCTGCCGCCAGCTTGGCGCGCGGGTGCCGGTGCTGGCCCTAATCGAGACCGCCCGCGGCCTTGCCGAAGCGCGGCGCCTTGCGGCGCTGCCCGGCGTGGCGCGGCTGATCTTCGGCTCCATCGATTTCTGCGCCGATCTGGGCTGCGCGCATGAGCGCGACATCCTGCTGCCCGCGCGCAGCGAGCTGGTGCTTGCCTCGCGCCTTGCGGGCAGGCCCGGCCCGGTCGATGGCGTCACCGCCCGGCTCGACGATCCCGACGAGACGCGGGGCGATGCCGAACATGCGCGCGCGCTTGGCATGACCGGAAAGCTCTGCATCCACCCGCGGCAGGTGCCGGAGGTGCTGCGGGGCTTTGCGCCCACCGACCGCGAAATCGACTGGGCGCGGCGGGTGCTGGCCTCCGGCGAAGGCGCGGTCGCGCTGGACGGCGCGATGATCGACGACCCGGTGCGGCTGCGGGCGCGGCATATCCTCGCCACGGCCCGGCCCGCCTGACCCCACGCCAAGGGCCCGCAGCGGACTGCAACAGGAAAGACGCATTGATCCCATGAAACTGCTCGTCCCCGTAAAAAGAGTGATCGATTACAACGTGAAGGTCCGGGTCAAATCGGACGGGAGCGGTGTCGATCTCGCCAACGTCAAGATGTCGATGAACCCGTTTGACGAGATCGCCGTCGAAGAAGCCATCCGGCTGAAAGA
>NZ_FNEJ01000020.1 GCF_900100085.1 Salipiger marinus | reverse complement strand
ACGGCATTCGAAACTGGGCTACCTCAGCCCGATGGAGTTCGAGGCCCGCGCTATGCTAGCTTAACCTGCTGTCCACGAAACCGGCAGCAGCTCACGATGCCCAATGGGAAGCCGGGTAAGTTCATCTACTGTAAGCTGGATGGGTCGATCAGCTGGAAGGATCTGGGTCACAAGACGCTCGAAGCTCTCGGTTACCCTGCGAATCCTCGGCGCACCCAGGGTGAATTGTGGAACATGGTTCGCCATCAATGCCGCGAACAGGGCGTCATCGGCCTCTACTATGACGAATGCCAACACGCATTTACGTCGGGCCCAAAGTCCAACGAAAAGCTCCTCGACCGTTTCAAGGCGCTGGTGAAGGAACCGGAATGGCCGTTGATGCTCATCCTTTCAGGCGTCCCGGTTCTGGCCCGCCATGTGAACTCTGAAGAGCAGATTGCCCATCTCCTCTCCCACATTCATTTCGATAAAATCAATCTCGGCAGGTTCGCTGATCCCACAAGGGATCCCGACATGATCGAACTGAACAAGCTCGTCTACACTTTTGCCGAACGCGCCGATATCGATGTCGAAGACCTTGTAGACGTCGATTTTCTGCAGCGCCTCGATTTTGCCTGCGCCTCCAGGTGGGGCCTCGTCATCGAGTTGCTGATCCGCGCCTTCGGCTTGTGCAGACTTCGCAGCCAGAAGACCGCCACGGTCAAAATGTTCTCCGAGACCTATGCCCAGAACTCCCGCCTGCCTCAGGGCCTGTGCCCCTTCACCGCACCCGGCTATCGCGACATGATCGACGGCGACAAGCTCATGGAGATGGTGCTGGACGAATAGCGGCTGGCCAATACCGGTATGGACGTTTCAGGGCTCGCATTGCGGGCCCTTTTTTTGGCCGCCGCCGTGCATGCTTATGTGTCAACTGTGCATGCTTATGCCTTGCGGCGCTATGGGGGAACTCTCAACACTCTGGAATATATTGTGAATTTTCCAAGAACATCGATCCCGAATCATCCGGGTGTGCAAACTTATGCTTCATTGGCACCATCCCATTGCAGGCGCCTGATGAGGGCGATCTCGGTCGACCCTCTCTCGTTCGGCGCGGCGGCGGAGGCGGGGCCTCGTTCATGGGGGGATCATCTGCGGCCCTTATATCTGCTTCCCAAGGAGGACCGGACGCGGTAGGCAGCCCGATCCTTGGAAGGGCTGGGACGCACATGGCGCAGAATGCCACCATCTACAAAATCGAGCTGTCGGTCTCGGACATGGATCGCCACTATTACGAGACCCATAAACTTACCGTTGCCAAGCATCCTTCGGAGACCGATGAGCGGCTGATGGTCCGTATCGTCGCCTTTGCCCTGAATGCTCACGAGCATTTGGAGCTGACCAAGGGACTGTCGACGGATAACGAGCCCGACATCTGGCAGAAGAGCCTGAGCGGCGAGATCGATGTGTGGGTGGCGCTTGGGCTTCCGAGCGAAAAGGTCATACGTCAGTCCTGCAGCAAAGCCGCGAAGGTGATTGTCTACCCCTATGGCGGCAAGACCGCCGAAATCTGGTGGGACAAGGTCAAGAACGGCACCACCCGTTTCGACAATCTGCGGGTGATCAGTTTCTCCGAGACCGACACTGCCGCCCTGGCCAAGCTGGCCAGCCCCGCGATGAAGCTGCAAGTCAATATCCAGGACGGCGAGGTGATGGTCAGCGTCGATGAGAGCGTCGTCTACATTGCGCCAGACTCGTGGAAGGGCGCGGCCTAGCTTGCCGTAGCCCGCTGCCGGACCAAGGCGCTTGGGGGGCTCGTCCGTTTTGGCACGGACATGTCCGTATGGGTCAATCTGCACTGCGGTGCCGGTCACTTGGATCACCGGCAGCCCGGGGGCCGACAGCGACGGACGGCAGGCACCGCTGAAGGCATGACCGGTTCCGCCGCCGCATGGCAGCTTTGCGCCCGTTCCGGTGAAGAACATGGCACGCCTTCAGGGCCCTCCGCCGATGCAATTTGGCTGCGGCAGCTTGAGGTGGAGGGCGATGATGAGCCCCGGCCGCTTGCGCAAGGTGTTCGGTTCTGTGAGGTCTTGATCAAAGCGCATGTCCCGCCTGACCACATGTTCAGATCGGGCGAGCAATGCGCCGACCCGGCAGGCATGCGGCAGCACCTGGCGCGTTTCCACAGTTCCGCCGGATGGCCCGTCGATTGATCCGGAACTGTTGATTCGGGTGCTGCTGGCCGGTTGCCTCATGGGCTGAGAGGCGATCGTGGAGCCGAGCAAGCGCATCGAACGGTCCAAGCGCTGCGCCTGCGGGGAGGGTCACCTCAACCCCGCCTGCCGCTGGTTCCGCGCCGCGATCTGACCGGCCCGGTCGTGGCACTGTCTCGCAGAGGGCTTGGCCAGCGGCCAGCACCTCGCCGCAGATGCCAGTATCATGAAGGCCGAGGCCGAGGTTGGAAAGGCAGCCCGACAGCATTGATCCCGCAGATGTGCCTCGGGCTGTCAGGGCGCATCGCGAAACGCTTGATGATGCCAGCGAACCCGGTCGGGCCGAGGGCCACCTTGCCGTCCGATCCGGATTCGCGATGGACCGGCGCGGGGCGGCCTATTTTGCCCGTTTCACCAACCATCTGATCGACACAGGCAATGGCGTGATCCACGATATGGAAGCCGCCGGTCGATCCGGCTGGCCGGGGACGGATCGGTGCGGCCCTGATCGACCGGGCGAATGAGACCTTTGACATCGCGCCCAACCGGCTGATCGCGGACACCGCCTGTGGCTCCGGCGTCATGCTGGACTGGCTGGACCGGCAGCGCGGCCCATATCCCGGTATTCGACACGTCAGGCCGCAGGGACGGGACGGGATGACGGAGCGCGGTGACGTCACCTATGTTGCCGCCAGCGATGTCTTCAGCTGCCCGGGTGGCAAGGAGGTGAAGCAGAACCTCCGGACCCTGACACATCCCCGGGAGGAGAAGCCCGATCAGGATGGCAGGCTCCGCTATCGGGCTGGCAAGGCCACCTGCCATGCCGGTGAGCCGGACTGTCGCGTCCCGAGGCGGGATCGCGGTCCGTCCCTTTTGTCACGGACCGAGAGGCGTCTGCGCTGTCTTGCGTCACCTTGCCGGGCTTCCCCGATTTGGGGGGCTACGCCACATTTCGGGCTGGTCATAATCCCGGTGCGATGCGGTTTCCTCAGGGGATCAGCCTCTAAGCGGGGGCAACAGATCCCTTGGTGTCCGTGCCGCCCCGGGATCGGCGACCGGCTTTGTCTGTCCTCGCGAAGCTGACCGGTTCATTCTGAAATCACGCAGATCCGTGATGGCGCCGCCCCGGCTCTGCACGGAAAGTCCGGGGCGCGGGGGTCTGCAGGTATTGCCCTGTGCGCCAAGTTAGTGTTCGTTGCGCGCAAAATAGGAGGAGATCTGCCCATGACCACCCACATCCCGCGCCGCGCGGCGTTCGGATGCGTGCTGGCTTTTGCTGCCGCGCCCGCATTTGCTCAGGACGCTTGGCCCACCGGGCCGCTGCATGTCTATGTCGGCTTCCCCGCAGGCTCGTCGCCCGACACGCTGGCCCGCATCATCACGGAGCCGCTGGCCGAACGTCTGGGCCAGCCCGTGGTGATCGAGAACCGTCCGGGCGCGGGCGGGGTGATCGGCATCCAGCAGATGCTGGCCAATGCCGGTGACGACGATCTGACCTTCGGCACCACCATCAATGGCCCGGTGACCACCGCCGCGCGGATGATGGGCGATACCGGCTTTGACGTGGCCGCCGACATCGCGCCGGTCACGCTGATCGCCACTTCGCCGCTGGTGCTGGCCGTGTCGAGCCAGTCGGGGCTTGAGGATCTGGAAGGCTTCGTTGCGGCAGCCGGGGCCGAGGAGGAAGCCATCGCCTATGGCTCGGTCGGTCAGGGGTCGGGCGCGCATCTGACGGCAGAGCTTTTTGCCGATGAGGCGGGCGTGACGATGCTCCATATTCCTTTCACCAGCTATGCCGAGGTGACCACCTCGATCATGGGCGGCGAGATCGACGCGGGCTTCATGGCCCCGTCGGCAGCGATGCCGCATGTGGAGGGCGGCAACATGCGGATCCTCGGGATCACCTCGTCTGAGCCTTCCGCACAGGCGCCCGACGTTCCGGTCATCGCGGGTCAGGCGGGCTTTGCCGAAGATTTCCGGGCCGAACTCTGGAACGGGTTCATCGCGCCCTCTGGCACCGATGCGGCGGTGGTCGAAAGGCTGACCACCGAGATCACCGAGATCCTCGCGGATCCGGGTGTTCAGGAACAGCTTCTGGCCATCGGCTGGCAGGCGGCCCCCGGCACCGCGCAGGAGATGCAGGAACGCATCACGGCCGACACCCAGATGTGGGGCGGGGTGATCGACCGGATCGAGGCGCAGTAAGCAGGCATGCAGCGCGACTGGACCGATATCTTCGGCGGCCTCGCCCTTGCGCTGATCGGCGCGGGGGCGGCGGGCTGGGCCTCGCTCCATTACGATCTGGGCTCGCTCAGGCAGATGGGGCCGGGCGCCTTTCCCGTGGGGCTCGGGCTTTTGCTGGCGGTCATCGGCCTGATCGTGGCGGTGCCTGCCCTGCGCCGGGCCGGGGAGGCGGTGCCGGTCGAGCCATGGTCCGCGCTTGCCGTGCTGGCCTCGATCCTTGTCTTCGGCTTTGGTCTGAGGTCGCTGGGGCTGGTCATTGCGGCCTACCTTGGCGTCCTTGTCGCCTCGCTGCCCGCGCCGCGGCGCGGGGTGACATGGCGGCTCATGCTTGCGGGCGTGGTGACCCTGCTGACGGTTCTGGTGTTCCGCACCGGGCTGCAGATGTCGCTGCCGCTCTGGCCGGTCTGGATCTGAGGCGCGCATGGGAACCTGGGAAGGGCTTGTCACCGGGCTGAACTTCGCCCTGCAGCCGGGGGTGCTGATCTTCTGCCTTCTGGGGGTGCTGCTGGGCACCTTTGTCGGCGTGCTGCCGGGCATCGGGGCGATGGCCGCGATTTCGCTGCTGCTGCCGATCACCTATTACATCTCCGCCGAAGCCGCGCTTATCATGCTGGCGGGGGTCTATTACGGCGCGCAGTATGGCGGGGCCGTGGCCTCCATCCTGATGCGGCTTCCCGGCACGCCGCAATCGGCGGTGACAGCGCTTGACGGCTATCCGATGGCGCGCGACGGGCGCGCAGGGGCCGCGCTTTTTGCCGCGATGGTGTCATCCTTCGCGGGATCGATCATCGGCATCGTCGTGCTGGTCCTTCTGGCGGGCTGGCTGTCGCGCGTCGCTGTGGCGTTTGGCGCGGCGGATTATGCGGCGATGATGGTGCTGGGGCTGGTCGCCGCCTCCACCATCGGCAGCGCCCGCCCGGCCAAGGGCTTTGCGATGATCGTGCTTGGCATGCTTCTGGGATGTATCGGCACCGATGTGAATTCGGGCGCCATGCGCTTCACCTTCGGGCAGACCGAACTTCTGGACGGCGTGAACCTTGTCGCTCTGGCCATGGGGCTTTTTGGCGTGGCCGAGGTGATCGGCAATGTCCGCGATCCCGAACGTCAGGCCGTGACAGAAAAGATCGGCTTTCGCCAGATGGCCCCCACCCGCGATGACCTCAGGCGCATGGTCTTTCCCTCCCTGCGCGGCAGCGGGCTGGGCAGTTTCTTCGGGGCGCTGCCGGGGACCGGATCGACCCTGTCGTCTTTCCTGAGCTACGCGATGGAGCGGCGCATTGCGCGCCGTCCGGAACGCTTTGGCCATGGCGCCATCGAAGGCGTGGCCGGGCCGGAGGCGGCCAACAACTCTGCCGCGATCACCGCCTTTGTTCCCACGCTGACGCTGGGCATCCCCGGCGATCCCATCATGGCGCTGATGCTGGGCGCGCTGGTCATCCATGGCGTGCAGCCCGGGCCGATGATGCTTGAGGCGCGGCCAGAGATGTTCTGGGGGCTTGTCGCAAGTTTCGGGATCGGCAACCTGCTGCTGCTGATCCTCAACCTGCCGCTGATCGGCGTCTGGGTCGCGCTGCTGCGCATCCCGTTCCGCTGGCTTTATCCCGCGATCCTGATCTTCATCTGCCTTGGCGTCTATTCCGTGCGCGGCCTGACCTATGACATCGTGGCCGTCGCGGGGATCGGCCTTGCCGGCTATCTTCTGGCGCTGGCCCGGTTCAATCCCGCGCTGCTGCTTCTGGGCTTCGTGCTTGGTCCGCTGATCGAGACCAACCTGCGCCGCGCCCTGCTGATCAGCCGGGGCGATCCGATGGTGTTCCTTGAACGTCCGATCTCGGCTGCCTTTGTGGTGGCGATCGCGGGTCTGCTGCTCCTGTCGCTGGTCCAGTGGGTGCGGCGGCGGCGCAGAGCCATCCCGGCGCGCTGACGCGCCGGGCCTCGGGTGCGTTTTACTAAGGAAGCTTGGCGCGCCGAGAGGCGAATCGCGGGCTCGTGTCTGACGCGGCAAGGCGGCGCGTCATGCGGGCGTTTTGGCATTTGTTGAAAAGGGGCAGCTTGTGAATCACCCCCGATCAGGGGGGAGACGCTGGCGGGCGGAGCGGGCATGGCTGGTGCTCTTTAAAGCCATTCACGGAGTATGCCTTATGAAATCTTGCCTTTTTGCGATTGTGATTACGGGCGCCGCCCTTGGGCTGGCCGGATGTTCAAGCGTCGCGGGGACGGTGGGCACGGCGGTGGCGGGCAATGCGGTGGCGGGAAAGATGTCGGCCACGGCAAACCGCAGCCGGTTCGAGGGGCAAAGCTGCGAGGAACTGGCCCGTGAAATGGCCAGCGCGCGCATGGGCTACATCAACCCGCTCAACGCACCCGCCACGCAGGCCTATATCCGTGAGGCACAGCAGGTCGCACGGGCAAAGAACTGCCCCGAACCGGCGCAGTAACGCGTTCAGGCCGCGCGGGGGGGCAGATCGCCGCGCGGGTCTGCCGAAGGGCGGGGGATGGACAGCGCACCACGCGCCAGCCTTTGTGCAATGCTGGCGACAGGTGACCGCGCGCCGCCTTGCGACAGCGACGGATGTTTGCGCCGCAGCGCCATCTAGTTGAGTTCTAAGGGAAAGTGGTGGGCGACCCTGGAATCGAACCAGGCGTGCGTCTCCGCGAGGGAGTTACAGTCCCCTGCCACACCTTGCGGCCTGTCGCCCACTTTCCACCGGCACCGCCGGTGTGCGGGGTGATTACCTGCGGGCCAATCCGGCGTCAACAGGAAAAATCCTTGCAGCCCGCAGGCTGTCGATGCAGAGATCGCGGCTCAGGACAAGGACGCAGGCCATGGTCAAGAAACCGAAATGGGTGGTGGAAAAGGAACAGGCGAAAAAGGCCGGGGCGGCGGAAACCGTCTGGCTGTTCGGCCTGCATGCGGTGCGCGACGCGCTGCTGAACCCGCGCCGGGAAAAGCTGCGGCTGATCCTGACGCTGAACGCCCAGACCAAGCTCGCCGATGCGCTGGAAGGGGCGGGGATCACGCCAGAGATTCACGACCCGCGCAAATTCGGTGCGCCGCTCGACCCGCAGTCGGTGCATCAGGGCGCCGCCCTGGAGGTCAAGCCGCTGGACTGGGGGCGCTTGCAGGACGTGGCGCTGGGGGATGGCATCCGCCCGCCGCGGCTGGTGCTGCTGGACCGCGTGACCGATCCGCATAATGTCGGCGCCATCCTGCGCTCTGCCGAGGTGTTCGGCGCGCAGGCGGTGATCGGCACGCAGCATCACGCCGCCCCCGAAACCGGGGCGCTGGCCAAGACCGCCTCGGGCGCGCTGGAACGCCAGCCCTATCTGCGCGAACGCAACCTTGCCGACACCATCACCGCGCTGCAGGCCATGGGCTATGTGGTGCTGGGGCTCGACGGTGAAGCGGAAACCAGCATCGAGGCGGCGCTGGACGGGCGGCGCGACCGCGCCGTGGCGCTGGTGCTGGGGGCAGAGGGCCCGGGCCTGCGCCAGAAAACCAAAGAGACGGTGGACCAGCTGGTGCGCATCGATTTTGCGGGGGGATTTGGCTCGCTCAACGTGTCGAACGCCGCCGCCGTGGCGCTCTATGCCGCGCGTCCCTGAACGCCACGCGCGCGTGCGCGCACAATTTGCGCCCTAGTCTTTCGGGGCGCGCTGACGTATCTGGCAGGGGCAGAAGCGAGAGGCGCCATGACGGATTACGAAACGCCGGGTCCGGTTCAGGAAGACTGGAAGGACGCGATTTCTTCGGTGGAAGAGATCATTGAAGATGCCCGCAACGGGCGCATGTTCATCCTTGTCGACCACGAGGACCGCGAGAACGAGGGGGATCTGGTGATCCCCGCGCAATGGGCGACGCCCGATGCCATCAATTTCATGGCGACCCATGGGCGCGGGCTGATCTGCCTGTCCATGACCTCCAAGCGGATCGACGAACTGGGCCTGCATCTGATGTCGGTCAACAATTCGTCCCGGCATGAAACCGCCTTCACCATCTCCATCGAGGCGCGCGAGGGCGTGACCACCGGCATCTCCGCCTCGGACCGGGCGCGGACGATTCAGGTGGCGATCGACGCCTCCAAGGGGGCGGCGGACATCGCGACCCCCGGCCATGTCTTCCCGCTGCGGGCCAAGGATGGCGGCGTGCTGGTGCGCGCGGGCCATACCGAGGCGGCGGTGGACGTGGCGCGGCTGGCGGGGCTGAACCCGGCGGGCGTGATCTGCGAGATCATGAACGAGGACGGCACCATGTCGCGCCTGCCCGAACTGGTGGGCTTCGCGCAGAAACACGGGCTGAAGATCGGCACGATTTCCGACCTGATCGCCTATCGGCGCCGCCACGACAATCTGGTGCGGGTGCGCTCCGAAGAGGTGGTGCGGTCGGAATTCGGCGGCGACTGGAACATGCGCATCTATGTGGACCAGTCCCATGGCGACGAGCATATCGTGCTGACGCGGGGCGATATTTCCGGCGAGGCGCCGGTGCTGGTGCGGATGCATGCGCTGGATCCGATGCTGGACATCGTGGGCACCGGGCCGGGCGGACGGGCGGATGAATTCCGCGCCTCCATGCAGGCGGTGGCAGAAGAGGGGCGCGGCGTGGTCGTTCTGCTGCGCGACACCTCGATGAAGCTGGAACTGCATGACGACGTGTCGCCGCGCACGCTGCGGCAATATGGTCTTGGCGCGCAGATCCTGTCCTCGCTGGGCCTGTCGAAACTGGTGCTGCTGACCAATTCGCCGACCCCCCGCATCGTCGGGCTGGAGGCTTACGGGCTGGTCATCACCGGAACCCGCAGAATCGGAGATCACTGATGGCCATGACCGAAACGCATTACACCCTGCCGCGCGCCGAATTCGACCGTCCGGTGAAGATCCTGATCGTGGTGGCGCCCTATTACAAGGACATCGCCGATGCGCTGGTGTCCGGGGCCCGTGCAGAGATCGAGGCGGCGGGCGGGTTTCACGAAACCGTCGAGGTGCCCGGCGCGCTGGAAATCCCCACCGCCATCGGCATCGCCGAGCGTCTGTCGGATTTTGACGGCTACGTGGCGCTTGGCTGCGTGATCCGCGGCGAGACCACCCATTACGACACGGTCTGCAATGACAGCTCGCGCGGGATCACCCTGCTGGGGCTGCAGGGGCTGTGCATTGGCAATGGCATCCTGACCGTCGAGAATTTTGATCAGGCGCAGGTGCGCGCCGAGGTCGCAGGCCAGAACAAGGGCGGCGGTGCGGCGGCGGCGGCCTTGCATCTGGTCGCGCTGGCCCGTAGGTGGGGCGGCGCCCGCAAGGGGGTGGGATTCGTGCCCGCCCGCGACGAGATCCAGATTGCGGGCGCTTCCAGAGGAAAAGACACCGCATGACCACGCCCGCCGCGCCTTCCGGCAATCGCAAGCGCCAGATGAAATCCGCCTCCCGGCTTTATGCCGTGCAGGCGCTTTACCAGATGGAGCTGTCCGGCCAGACCGCCGAGAAGGTGACGCGCGAGTTCATCGACTACCGCTTTGGCGCCGAGGTCGAAGAAGGTGTGGATCTGATGGAGGGCGATGTCGATCTGTTCACGCGCCTCGTCTCGGAGGCAGTGAACTGGCAGGCGCGCATCGACCAGATGACCGACCGGGCGCTGGTGGCGAAATGGCCCATTGACCGGATCGATCCGACGCTGCGCGGCCTGTTCCGCGCGGCGGGGGCCGAACTGGTGGCCTGCGACACGCCGCCGCGCGTGGTCATTTCCGAATTTGTCGACGTGGCGCGGGCGTTTTTCCCCGATGGCCGCGAGCCCAGCTTCGTGAACGCGGTGCTGGACCACATGGCGCGCGAGGCCAGACCCGAAGCGTTCTGATCTGGGGCGGCCTCGGGCAGGGGGCTCTGCCCCCACGGCGCGTGCCGCGCCGTTCCCCCGGGATATTTTGACCAAGAAGAAGGCAAAACGCCGTCCGGGCGGGCAGGGGGCTGCGCGCATTTGCGCCTTGCGGGCGCGTCACATCTCTTTCATGCTGATTCCGAGACCTGAACGTCGCGTCGGGCTTGCCAAGTGGCGATGACGCGTTACGCTTCATGCAAGGATCAGAGGAGAGAGACATGCCCCGGCTTGTGCGGCTCTATATCACGCAATGCGTTTCCGGCTTCGCCCTGTCGAGCCTTTTTACCGGCCTGCTGCTGTGGCAGAACGTGGCCAACCTGCAGCATCTGGTCAGCCATTCGGAGGCGGGGCTGCTGGCGGTCTCCCTGCTGTGGCTGTTCAACGGGCTGGTCTTCGGCAGCGTGCAGTTCGCGATCAGCATCATGCGCATGGGCGAAGACGAAGGCGGATCCGGTGGCGCGCGCCTGCAGCTGCGTCCCATTCCCGTGCGGGCAGAGAAGCCGCGCAAGCGCCGCCTGCTGTAAAGGTGCTGCCCCAGAGACCGACAAAAGCGCCCCAAGGGGCGCTTTTCTGTGTCTTGGGGAAGGGGTAAGTGGCGGGAACCGAGACATCCGTGGGGTTCTCTCATTCCCGAGGACCTGTATGTACAGGTGGGCGTCAGGTAACCGAACCAGGGCCCGGACAGAGCCAACTCCCTCGGAATTGCTTAAGGCCACCGGAATGCAACCCTACACGAGATGCCCAGAACCCGCCTGATCGCGAGATAGGGGCTGCGCGCGGCTTCGGCAAGGGGGCCTGCAAAATTCAGTTGGCGGCGGCTTCGGTTTCGGCCTCGGTAAAGCCGTAGCGGGCCAGCTCCTCCGGCAGCAGGATGTAGATTTCATCGGCGGGCGTGGTCATGGCATGGCTCATCACCATGGGGTCGATGCCCATCTCGTCGAGATAGACCATCACCTCGCCCTGACCGCGCTGGATGTCAGAGACGGCGACAAAGGCGGGCAGCAGGGTGCTTTCGCCGAAATAATGCTGATGCACCCCCACGGCGGCACCGTCAGCAATGCTGCGCGGGCTGCCTGCGGCCAGAAGATAGGGGCAGGCGGAATAGCAGAACTCCCCCTCCAGCATCTGCGTGGCGATGCCCTGTTCGCGCAGGTGGCGGCCAAGCGCCAGCGCGTCCTGCACCGATCCGCCGGGGCTTTGCAGGATCAGCGTCTCGACCGGCGGTGCGGCGGCGCTGATCTGTTCGGTCAGCCGGGCGCCGTCGCCTGCGGCGATGCCGCCCTCCAGCCGCCATGTGCCGCCTTCGATCTGGGTCAGGGTCAGACGGTCGGGCAGGTCGTCCGGATCGCGCAGCGGCGACAGCGGCGGCAGGTCGCGGTCGGGGCTGAAGGTGCGGCGCTGGTCGCCGGGGCGCACCGGATCCGACAGGCGCGGCATCTGTGGCCCGAACTGCGGCATCCGGAACCCCGCCCCGGCCAGATCGCTGATCACCAGAAAGGCGCCAAGGGCAAGCTGGCTGACCAGAACGCCGGTCAGCACGCGGGCAATGGTCGGCGCCTTCATGCGGCGCCCCGGTCCGCCGGGGGCTCCGGCGCCACCGGACCCATGCGCGGCGCCGTGCGGTCCGGCCCGGGCTCGGCGGCAGGGTCGGGCTTCTGGCCCTTGGGCATGGCCGCCATCGTCTCTTCGACATCGCGCATGGCATGAAGCGCTGCGCGCAGTTCGGCCAGCGTCAGCGTGTCCTCGATGGCGGCGCCGTCGCGGCCTTCGCGGATGGCGCCATGGGTGACGGCAAGGATCAGCACCAGCACGGCGGGCAGCAGGTCGATGGCGATGGCCCCGGCCCAGGACGGCACGAAGTTGCGGGCGTAAAGGATCACCGCATCGGCGGCGGAAACGGGGGTATAGGTCACTTCGGCGGCGGGCTGCAGCGCCAGCACGTTCTGCGCCGCCCCTTCCAGCGTGGTGGCCCGCTGCGCCAGCACCTCCAGCACCGAGGTGATGGTGGCGGCCTGATTGCCGCGGTCGGTCTCGTTCTGGCCGTCAAGTTCCGGCAGCACCACCGAGGCCGCCAGATCCTGCGCCGCGCGTTCCACCAGCGGCGCCACCGACAGCTGCCGCAGCTGCGCGATCAGCCCCTGCAGTTCCACCGCCGCTTCGGAAAATTCCACCGAGCGCGGCTCCACCGGCCCCGGTTCCACCGTCAGCGCGCGCATCCGCGACAGGATGGTGTTGCCCCGGGCAAAGGCCTCGTTGACCAGCGGGGTCTGCTGGGCGATCTGTGCCTCCAGCGCGGTCAGCTCCGCCGCCTTCTGCCGCAGCACCCGGAACACCGCGCCGCGCCCGGCAAGACCGGAGAGCGAGCCCTGCGCCTCCTGTTCGGACAGATCCTCGAAGCTTTGCCGCACCCTTGCCACGTCGCGTTCCAGCGCCTGCCCGGTCAGGGCGATCTCATGCGTGCGTTCCAGCGCGCCCTGATAATCCTGCACGGTCTTGGCCAGATGCTGTTCCACCGCTGCCGAGCCTGCCAGCGCCGCAGCGTTGAGCCAGGAGGACATGGCGACGATGGCGAGCGATCCCAGCGCCATGGCCCCCAGCAGCCCGGCGCGGGCGCGGGCGGTGCGGATCGCGGGAAACAGCCGCATCATGTAGGACCAGAAGACGAAGATGCCCACCGAGACCGCGACGGAATAGGCGATGGCGGCAAAGACCGCGAAGGCGCCGTTTTCCTCCAGCAGCGAGGAGACGCCAAGATAGGTGTAGATGCCCGAGGCCACCGACAGCACGCCAAGCGCCGTGCCGGAAAAGCTGTCGAGCCAAGTCAGATGCGCCTCGAGATCGCGCGCATGGCGGATGCCGCGCGCCTGCGCGGTCTGGGATCGTGTGTCCTGTGTCATGCGGGCCCCTTGCTGCATTGCGTCAACAGGTAAGCGTCGCGCGCGCTCAAAAAAGAGTGTCCGGCGCCCGGCTTGCATTCGTTCACGACCTGTTCATAATTTGTGCATGAGCTTTGCTGAAGATATGCCCCCGCCCTCCGTTCCGCAGATGCCCGGCCAAGCGCTGGCGCGCGGAGTCTGCCGCCATCTGGCCAGCCTCGGTTTTGCCGTGGTCGAGGAATTTGTGCCCGAACGCGGGCGCCGCGTCGATGTGATGGCGCTGGGGCCCAAGGGCGAGATCTGGGTGGTGGAGTGCAAAAGCTCGCGCGCCGACTTCCTGTCGGACGGCAAATGGACCGGCTATCTGGACTGGTGCGACCGGTATTTCTGGGCGGTGGACGAGATGTTCCCGACCGAGCTTCTGCCCGAGGGCACCGGGCTTATCATCGCGGATGCCTATGATGCAGAGATTCTGCGCATGGCCCCCGAGGTGCGGCTGGCGGGGGCGCGGCGCACGGCGCTGACCCGCCGCTTCGCGCAACATGCGGCGCGGCGGCTGCAGGCCCTGCGCGACCCCGAGGCGCGGCTGGACGCCTGGGGCTGAGCGGGGTCAGCGGCGCGGCTTGACCTTGCGCGCGGCGGCAGCGGCGGCGCGCAGTTCCTCGGCGATTTCCTCGGCTTCTTCGGGGTCGAAATCCATCGGGATTTCCATGTCCCCGGCGAAGATGAACAGCCGCACCATGCCCAGATCGGTGGGACCGATCTGCAGGTTGGCTTCGATGTCGCGTTCGCTGTTGATCCCCATGATCGCCTCCGTCCGGGTGCCTGCAGCGGCCTTAAAGCCGCGCTTGGGCATTTGCAAGCATGCGGCACAATGCTGGGACACAAGGGCGGATTTTGGGGTTGCAATCGTGGGGAAGCGGCGGTATTGCCCACCGGCGTGCCGCCTTAGCTCAGTAGGTTAGAGCGCTTGATTGTGGATCAAGAGGTCTCCCGTTCGAACCGGGAAGGCGGTACCATCCTTCGGGACATGATGACACCGGGCCGCGCTGGCTGCGGGCCCCGATCCGGGGCTCTGCCCCGTCCGCGCCTGCGCGCGGACTCCCCGGGATATTTGGGGTCGCTGGAACGCCGGAACGCCGCCGCGGGGCGGGATCAGGGCGCGGGCGCGATCTGCAGGGTCTGGCGCAGCGCGCCGGTGGCGCGGTCGAAAATCAGGATGCTGTCATCGCGGGTCACCACGGCATACCAGTCGGGGCCCTGGGTGAAGGCCGTGGCGGTGGCGCCGTCGGGCAGGGTGATCTCTGCGGGCAGGGGCGCGCGGGTGGTCGTGAGCCGGATGACAAGCAGGCCGAGCAGGGTTACAAGCCCCACGATCATCACCCCCATGAGCACGAGCACCAGCCGCCGCAGCAGGCGCAGGTTGGCGGGCTCGGGCAGTTTTTCGGGATCGGGAGTATCGGACATGGACCAGCCTTTGCGCATCGTCATCGGGGAGACCCCGCCGCCGCGCCTTGATAAGGCCTTGGCGCGCGATGTGCCAGAGGAGGCGGCGCTGTCGCGCACCCGGCTGGCGCGGCTGATCGCCGAAGGGGCGGTGACGCGGGATGGCGCGGTGCTGAGCGATCCCAAGGCGCGGGTCGAGGCGGGCGACGTGCTGGAGATCGCGCTGCCCCCCGCCGAGGACAGCCATATCGGCCCCGAGGACATCCCGCTGACCGTGATCTGGGAAGATGCCGATCTGGTGGTGGTCGACAAGCCTGCGGGCATGGTGGTGCATCCGGCGCCCGGCACGCCCTCGGGCACGCTGGTCAATGCGCTGCTGCATCATTTTGGCGGCGCGCTGTCGGGGGTGGGCGGGCGCAAGCGCCCCGGCATCGTGCACCGGATCGACAAGGACACCTCCGGCCTGCTGGTGGTGGCGAAATCCGACCGGGCGCATCATGGCCTTGCCGCGCAGTTCGAAGCCCATAGCGCCGAACGCGCCTATCTGGCGCTGGTGCATGGCGTGCCCTCTGCCGCTGATCCCCGTCTGCGCGGCACGCGCGGCGTGTCGATGGATCCGGGCGAGGTGGTGCGCATCCAGT
Source organism: Salipiger marinus (assembly GCF_900100085.1). GTDB lineage: Bacteria > Pseudomonadota > Alphaproteobacteria > Rhodobacterales > Rhodobacteraceae > Salipiger > Salipiger marinus. The sequence goes on along the minus strand of NZ_FNEJ01000020.1, from coordinate 81,427 downwards.
CCGGGCTGGCGCGGCACAAGACCGACCGGCAGCGGCAGGCGGTCTATTTCGACGGGCAGGGGCGCCATGCGGTGACCCGCGCGCGGGTGCTGGAAAGTTATGGTCAGCCGCCGACCCTGTCGCTGGTGGAATGCCGTCTGGAAACCGGGCGCACCCATCAGATCCGGGTGCATATGGCCCATGCCGGGCACGGGCTTCTGGGGGATCCGGTCTATGGCGGGCGCCGCCGCGCCGCCGCCCGCGCGCTGCCCGCCGAGGTGCTGGCGCAGGTCGAGGGATTTGACCGGCAGGCGCTGCATGCCGCCGTTCTGGGCTTTGCGCATCCGGTCAGCGGCGAGATGATGCGGTTCGAGTCCCCGCTGCCCGCAGATATGGAGGCGCTGGTTGCCGCGCTGCGGGGTGCGGCACACGCCGGCTGACATGGTTTTCCCATCTGCGTGAGCCGGGCGTTTTGCGGATCCGGGCGACGGAGTTTTGCGTTAACACCGTAACAAGCATGAAGCGTCATCGACGCTTGAAACCCACCCGGGCCGCATCCATATGCATGTTAACGCCCGAAACATTGGAGGATCTGGGACAAGTGAGCACCTATGCAAATCTCCCGGCTCCGTCGCCGGAAGCCGGACTCAGCCGCTATCTGCAGGAAATCCGGAAGTTCCCGCTTCTGGAGCCCGAGGAGGAGTATATGCTGGCCAAGCGCTGGGTGGAGGATCAGGATTCTGACTCCGCGCACCGTCTGGTCACCTCGCATCTGCGGCTCGCCGCCAAGATCGCCATGGGCTACCGCGGCTATGGACTGCCGCAGGCGGAGGTCATTTCCGAGGCCAATGTGGGCCTGATGCAGGCGGTCAAACGCTTCGATCCCGAAAAGGGCTTCCGTCTGGCCACCTATGCCATGTGGTGGATCCGCGCCTCCATTCAGGAATATATCCTGCGGTCGTGGAGCCTTGTGAAGCTTGGCACCACCTCGGCGCAGAAGAAGCTGTTCTTCAACCTGCGCAAGGCGAAAAGCCGCATCGGCGCGCTGGAAGAGGGTGACCTGCGCCCCGAGCATGTGGAAAAGATCGCGCATGATCTGGGCGTGACCAAGGACGAGGTCATCTCCATGAACCGGCGGCTGTCGGGGGGCGATGCCTCGCTGAACGCCACGGTCGGGTCCGAAGGCGAAGGGACCATGCAATGGCAGGACTGGCTGGAGGATGAAGGCGCCGATCAGGCGGGCGATTATGCCGAGCGCAACGAGATGGAAGCGCGCCGGGCCCTTCTGGAGCAGGCGATGGACGTGCTCAACGAGCGCGAGCGCGACATCCTGACGCAGCGCCGTCTGGCCGAACAGCCGGTGACGCTGGAGGATCTGTCCTCCGTCTATGACGTGAGCCGGGAACGTATCCGCCAGATCGAGGTGCGCGCTTTCGAGAAGCTGCAGAAGCGCATGCGCGATCTGGCCACCGAACAGGGCATGATGGCCACCGCCTGAGCCCCTGAAGCCTTGCCGCCTGCTTTGCGCCCGCCCTTACCGGCGGGCGTTCTGCTTGCAGCGCCCGATACTTAGGTTACCTTGGCGCCAGCAGGAGAGGAGCGGAACATGGCGGAGTATCTGAGATGGGGTGTGCTGGGTGCGGCGAATTTTGCGCGCACGCAGATGGCCCCGGCGATTCATGCGGCGCGTGGTGGCGTGCTGGCGGCGCTGGCCACCTCTGACCCGGCCAAGGCTACGGGATTCACCGCCTTTGCCCCCGAACTGCGGGTGCATGACAGTTACGATGCGCTGCTGGCCGATCCGCAGATCGACGCGGTCTATATCCCGCTGCCCAACACGATGCATGTGGACTGGACGCGGCGCGCGGTCGAGGCGGGCAAGCATGTGCTTTGCGAAAAGCCGATCGCCATGACCGCGTCCGAGATCGACGCGCTGATCGCCCTGCGCGACGGGTCGGGCAAGCTGGTGGCGGAGGCGTGGATGATCGCGCATCACCCGCAATTCGCCAAGGCGCGCGAGCTGCTGCAGGAGGACGCGCTGGGAAAGCTGGTGCGGGTCGACAGCACCCACAGCTTTTACAACGCCGATCCGGGCAATATCCGCAATCAGGCGGCGGCGGGGGGCGGCGCGCTGCCCGATGTCGGCATCTATGCCTTTGGCAGCGTGCGGCTGATCACCGGGCAGGATCCGCAGCAGATCCTCGCCGCGCATCTGGACTGGGAGGGCGGGGTGGACACCGCCGCGCATGTCATGGCGCGGTTTCCGGACTTTCTGTATACCGGGCGCGTCTCGACCCGCGCCGCGCCGTGGCAGGAAATCCTGCTGCATGGCGAACGCGGCGTGATGCGCCTGTCGGTGCCGTTCAACGTCAATGTCTTTGGCCCGGCGACGCTGGAGCTGTTCGGTCCGGGGCTTGAGACGCGGACATGGCGCTGGCCCGGCGACAATCATTACGTCCTGCAGGTGGAGGCGTTCAACGCCGCAGCGCTGGGGCAGGCGGATTTCCCGCTGCCGCTGGAATTCTGCCGGGGCACGCAGGCGTTCATCGACCAGATCTATGCCGCGGCGCAGAAACCCTGAGCCGCGCGCCCGCCCCGCTGCCCTGTCGAAGTTTCGGGCAGAATCAGCAAGTTGTGCCGGAATCTAGTGCTTTCCTTTTATTCTGCGCTCGCATAGGCTTTTCTGCAACGCATGAGGGGAGGCGCTGACATGGCCGACATGGGAAAACCGTTGCTGATCAAGCGTTATGCCAGCCGGCGGCTCTACAACACCGAAACCAGCGACTACGTGACGCTGGAGGACATCGCGGGCTTCATCCGCGAGGGGCGCGAGGTGCAGATCATCGACCTGAAATCCGGCGATGATCTGACCCGGCAATATCTGCTGCAGATCGTGGCCGAACATGAAAGCCGCGGCGAATCGGTGCTGCCCATCAACGTGCTGACCGATCTGGTGCGCAGCTACACCACCCATGCCACCTCCAGCGTGCCACAGTTTCTGGCCGCGAGCTTCGACATGTTCCGCGAGAGCCAGTCGAAATGGGCGGAAAGCATGACGCAGATCAACCCGATGATGCCCAAGATCCCGGGTCTGGAGGCGATGCAGGCCCAGCAGGAGGCCTTTCTGAAGGCCATGACCGGCAATATGAGCAAGGGCTGGTCGGCCCCGGAACAGCCAGAGCCCGAAGAGGATCTGGACGCGATCAAGAAACAGCTGGCAGAACTGCAGGCCAAGCTGTCGAAGCTGAACAAGTAACCGGGCGGCGCGGCGGCGCCTTCTGCCCCCGCGCCTTGCCCTGGGCTCAGGTGCCGTAGGCGCGCTGCTGCCCCATCACCTGCTCCGCCGCCTCTACCAGAACCCGTGCCACCGCGTCACAGTCCGCCAGCGTCAGCCGGGCGGGCAGGCGGGTGTCGCAGGCCACTTCCAGCATGGCGCGGGTGGCGGGCAGTTCCGGCATCTCCGGCAGGAATTCCCAGTTCCAGTAGGCGCGGGCATTGTCGGTGGACAGGCCAAAGAGCTGCACCTTGACGCCCCCCGCCGCGGCGGCCGCCAGAAAGGCGTGCCGTTCCGCCGCATCCATGCCCACAAGGTTGAACTGCAGCGAGTCGGGCGCGCGCTCTTCGGGGGGCAGCTTGGCGGGCACGTCGATCCCCGGGCTGCGGGACAGCGCCTCGGCCACGTGATCGTGGTTGCGCCGCCCGTCCATGACCCGCTGCGCCACCAGCGGCAGCTGCGGACGGATCACCGCCGCCGACAGGTTCGACAGCCGCATGTTGTAAAGCGGCAGCCGGTTCTGCCAGCGGGCGAAAGCCTCCTCCAGCGCTGCGGAATTGTCGCCCGGCGCCATGTGCTTGCGCCAGTTGTGCTCATAGGCGCCCGACAGGATCACCGCGCGGGCCACCAGATCGGCGTCATCGGTGACAAGGATGCCGCCTTCGCCCGCGTTCACCAGCTTGTAGGACTGGAAGCTGAAACAGCCGACCCGGCCCAGCGTGCCGATCTTGCGCCCGCCCCAGACCGTGCCCAGCGAATGCGCCGCATCCTCGACCACCGGCAGGCCGCGCGCCTCGCACAGCGCAAGAATGGCGTCCATGTCCGAGGTATGCCCGCGCATGTGGCTGATGATCACCGCCTGCACGCCGTCAAGCTTCGCCTCGAAATCCGCCATGTCGATGCGGTAATTCATGCCCACTTCGCAGAGCACCGGCACGCAGTCGGCATGGATCACCGCCGAAGGCACGGCGGCGAAGGTGAAGCCGGGGATCATCACCCGCGCGTCGCGCGGCAGGCCAAGCGCCTTCAGCGACAAAAACAGCGCGGCGGAACAGCTCGACACCGCCAGCGCGTATTTCACCCCCAGAAGGGCCGCGAATTCCCGCTCCAGCAGCGCCACCGGCGCATCCTGCGGCGCGGTGTAGCGGAACAGATCCCCGGAGGCCAGCAGGCGGTCGATCTCGGCCCGCGCCGCCTCGGGGATGGGTTCGGCGTCGTGCATGTTGGGCAGGCTGCTCATTTTGACTTTCCCGAATTGGTTCTTCGGGAAATCTTAAACACCGGCTCTGTAACAGCCAAGTGAAATCGGCCCGGTTGCTTGGGTCGGCGCGGACGCGCTCAGATCCCCAGCCGGTCACGCAGCGCGTACCAGCTCATCGCCAGCGTCAGCAGCGGCGTGCGCAGCGCGCTGCCGCCGGGAAAGGCCGGAACCGGCAGGGCCGCCATGGCATCGAATCCCGCCGACTGCCCGCGCACCGCTTCCGCCAGCAGCCGCCCGGCATGGACGGCGGTGCCGACGCCATGGCCGGAATAGCCCGAGGCGCTCAGCAGGCTTGGCCCCAGCCGCGCCAGATAGGGCAGGCGCTTCATGGTGATGGCCAGCGTCCCGCCCCAAGCGTAATCCAGCCGCACATCCTTCAGATGCGGAAAGATCTCCAGCATCGGCTTTTTCACCAGCGCGCCGATATCCTGCGGAAAACGGTAGCCATAGCTTTCGCCGCCACCGAACAGCAGCCGCCCGTCCTCGCTGAGCCGGAAGTAATTCACCACGAATTTCGAATCGGCCACCGCCACGTCGCGGGTCAGCACCTCGCGCGTGCGCGGCCCCAAGGGCTCGGTCGCCACGATGAAATTGTTGATGGGCATGACCCGCGCCGCCACGCGCCGGTCCAGTCGGCCCAGATAGCCATTGGCGGCAAGGATGACGTGATCTGCCCGCACCACCCCCGCCTCGGTGCGCACCAGCGAGGGTGCGCCTTCGGTCAGCTCCACCACGGGGCTGCCCTCGTGAATGCGCGCGCCAGCCCCCGCCGCCGCGCGGGCCAGTCCCAGCGCAAAGCGCAGCGGATGCAGATGGGCGGCGCCCATGTCCAGCACGCCGCCGCGATAATCGGGCGAGGGGCAGAGCGCATGAAACGCCTCGCGGTCCAGCCGCTCGATGTCATAGCCGTAGCTGTCGCTCATATGCCGGGCATAGTCATGCAGATGCGCCACCTCGGAGGCATGGGATCCGCACCATGCCACGCCGTCGCGCAGATGGCAGTCGATGCCATGCCGGGCGATCAGGTCGCGCACCAGCGTCTTGGCCTCCTCGCCCAGATCCCACAGATAGCGCGCCGGGCCTTCGCCCACCATCTTCTCAAGGGTCAGCTGATCCTGCCGCTGCCCCGATCCCAGCTGCCCGCCATTGCGCCCCGAGGCGCCAAACCCGACGCGATGCGCCTCCAGCAGCACCACGTCAAGCCCGGCTTCGGCCAGATGCAGCGCCGCCGACAGGCCGGTATAGCCCGCGCCCACGATGCAGACATCGGCGCGCGTCTTTCCCGACAGCGCGGCAAATGGCGCCAGCGGTTCCGCGGTCGCCGCATACCAGCTTGGCGGATAGGCGCCGCGCCGGTCGTTGGAAAACAGCAGGTCCATGGCGGCCCTTGTCCTTCTTCTTGGTCAAAATATCCCGGGGGTCCGGGGGCAGCGCCCCCGGCCTCTGCGACCGTCTCAGACGTTCAGCAGCAGGTGCTCGCGCTCCCACGGGCTGATGACGGCCAGAAACTCCTCGTATTCCAGCCGCTTCACGATGGAATAGACCCGCGCAAATTCCTTGCCCAGCACCTGATGCAGCGCGGGCGAGGCCTCGAACACGTCCAGCGCCTGTCCCAGCACGCGCGGGATGTCGCCCTCGCCCTCATAGGCGTCGCCCCGGAACTGCTTGGAGGGACGGCGTTCCTCCATCAGCCCCAGATAGCCGCAGGCCAGCGAGGCGGCGATGCCGAGATAGGGGTTGCAGTCCATGCCCGCCAGCCGGTTTTCCACCCGCCGCGCCTCGGGCGAGGACAGCGGGATGCGGATGCCGGTGGTGCGGTTGTCGCGGCCCCATTCCAGATTGATGGGGGCCGCACTGTCGCGCACATAGCGGCGGTAGCTGTTCACATAAGGCGCCAGCACCGCGATGGCGGCGGGCAGATGGGTCTGCAGCCCGCCGATGAAATGGAAGAAGGCGTCGGTCTCGCCGCCCGCAGGCCCGGCAAAGATGTTGCGGCCGGTGTCGCGGTCCATCACCGAATGATGGATATGCATGGCCGATCCCGGCTCGCTGGCGATGGGTTTCGCCATGAAGGTGGCAAAACAGTTGTGGCGCAGCGCCGCCTCGCGGATCAGCCGCTTGAAATAGAAGATCTCGTCGGCCAGCCGCACCGGATCGCCATGCAGCAGGTTGATCTCCAGCTGCCCCGCGCCGCCTTCCTGCGTGATGCCGTCGATCTCGAAGCCCTGCGCCTCGGCAAAATCGTAGATGTCGTCGATCACCGGGCCGAATTCGTCGACGGCGGTCATGGAATAGGCCTGACGCGCGGCGGCGGGACGCCCCGAGCGGCCCATCATCGGCTCGATCTCCTTGGCCGGATCCAGATTGCGCGCCACAAGGAAGAATTCCATCTCCGGCGCCACCACCGGCTGCCAGCCCTGATCCTCGTAAAGCTTGACCACCCGCTTCAGCACGTTGCGCGGCGCATAGGGAATGGGCTCGCCCTTGCGGTCATAGGCGTCATGGATCACCTGCAGCGTCCAGTCGGCGGTCCATGGCGCGGCGGTGGCGGTGGACATGTCGGGCTTCAGGATCATGTCCCGTTCGATAAAGCCCACCTCCTCGTCGGCGGCCTCGCCCCAGTCGCCGGTGATGGTCTGGTAAAAGATCGATTCCGGCAGGTGGAAATAGCTCTGCCGGGCGAATTTCGACGCGGGCACGGCCTTGCCGCGCGCGATGCCGGGCAGATCGGCGATGATACATTCCACCTCGTCCAGCCGCCGCCCCTCAAGGTAGCTGACCGCAGAGGGGGGCAGGTTGGCAGTCCAGTCGGCGGTCATGACAAGGCCTTTTGTTTGAAGAAACGGGCAAACTGATCGGCAAGCGCGCCGCTGTCGAGCGGCGTGCCAAAGGCCGCGCGGGCGGCATCCAGCCGGTCCTGCGGCACCACGCCGGGGCCGCGGGTTTCTGCCAGCGCGCGGGTGAAGGCGTCGTCAAATTCGGGATGCGCCTGCACGGTGAAGGCATGGCCGGGATAATGCAGCGCGGCGATGGCGCAGCCGGGGGCATGGGCCACCACCTCCGCCCCGGGGGGCAGGGCGGTCACCTGATCCTGATGCCACGCGTTCAGCACCCGCTCGCCTTCGGGGAACTGATAGCGGGTCGGCCCCACCGACCAGCCGCCGGGAAATTTCTCGACCTTGCCGCCAAGCGCCTGCGCGATGATCTGATGGCCGAAACACACGCCGACCAGCGGCAGGCCCGCCGCGTAGATGTCGCGGATCAGCTGCTCCAGCGGCGGGATCCACGGGTGATCCTCATAGGCGCCGTGGCGGGATCCGGTGATCAGCCAGCCGTCCGCCGCCTCGGGGCCTTCGGGGAATTCACCCTGGACCACGGCCCAGGGCTGGAAGTCAAAACCGTGCCCGTCCAGCAGACGGGCAAAGAATGCGGGATACTCGCCGGTCTGCGCCGCAAGATCTGCGGGCACGAGTCCGGTCTGCAAAATGCCGATTTTCATGGATCACATCATTAGGGTTGATGGTCCAAGCCTACCCATGCCGCGCCGGGGCGGCAAGGGCTCAGACCGTATCCAGATAGATCTCCACCTGTTCGGTCGGCGACAGCTCGGACATGTAGTAAAGTTCCTGCCGTTTGGTCAGCAGGAGGTTGCGGATCAGATCCTCGGGCAGGATGCGGGGCATGATGGCGCTTTGTTCGAACGCATCCATGGCCGCACCCCAGTCCGCCGGAATCCGGGGCAGATCCTGCGCATAGGCATTGCCGCTGATCGGCTCGGGCGGCTCCTGCGCATCCTCGATCCCGGTCAGCGCCGCGCCAAGGATCGCCGCCACCAGCAGATAGGGGTTCACGTCGCCCCCCGCCACGCGGTGTTCGATCCGCCGCGCCGCCGGACTGCCCGAAGGCACGCGGATCGCCGAGGTGCGGTTTTCATAGGCCCAGCAGATGCCGCAGGGGGCATGGTTTTCCGGGATCAGCCGGTCATAGGAATTGAGATGCGGCGCAAAGACCAGCGTGCTGTCATGCATCGCCGACAGGCAGCCCGCGATGGCATGGCGCAGCACGTCGGTGCCGCGCGGCCCGCCATCGTCAAAGATGTTGCGCCCGTCGCTGTCCAGCACGGAAAAATGCATGTGCATGCCGGAACCGGCATAATCCTCATAGGGTTTGGCCATGAAGGAGGCGGCAAAGCCGTGCCGCCGCGCCAGACCCTTGACCAGCATCTTGAACAGCCACGCGTCATCGGCGGCGCGCAGCGCGTCATCCTGATGCATGAGGTTGATCTCGAACTGCCCCAGACCCGCTTCGGAGATTGCGGTATCGGCGGGAATGTCCATTTCCTCGCAGGCGTCGTAAAGATCGGTGAAGAAGGTGTCGAACTGGTCAAGCGCGCGGATCGACAGCACTTCGGCTGCCTTGCGCCGCTTGCCGGATCGCGGGCTGACCGGCACCTGCAGCGTCTTGCCGCTGTCGTCGATCAGGAAAAACTCCAGCTCCAGAGCCACCACCGGCGTCAGGCCAAGCGCCTTGTAGCGCTTCAGCACCAGCGCCAGCGCGTGGCGCGGATCGCCCTCATAGGGCTTGCCGTTTTCGTGATACATCCAGATCGGCAGCAGGGCGGTCGGACCTTCAAGCCAAGGCATCGGCACGAAGCCGCGGTCGGTGGGGCGCAGCACGCCGTCGCGGTCGCCGCTTTCGAAGACCAGCGGGCTGTCGTCGATATCCTCGCCCCAGATGTCGAGGTTCAGCGCCGAAAAGGGAAAGCGGGTGCCGTCCTCGACGACCTTGTGGGCGAAACGGGCGGGAACGCGCTTGCCGCGGGGCTGGCCGTTCAGATCGGCCGCGGCCACGCGGATGGTGCGCACCTGAGGGTTCTTGCGCAGCCAGGTTTTGGGGTCGGTCATGATACTTCCGAAATTTGATCAAATGTAGCCTAGCGGGGGAAATCCGGTCTGACAAGCGGTGCGGTGGCGGCTTTGGCGGCGCAAAGGGCCAAATGCTTGGTGCTTGGGCAGCGCTGCGGGGGCTTGCCAGCGGCGCGGGCGCGGCCTAGCACGGGCGCATGCTTTCCTATCAGCACGCCTTTCACGCCGGGAATCTGGCCGATCTGCAGAAGCACGCGGCACTGGCCGCGATGCTGGACTACCTGCTGCGCAAGGACAAGCCGCTGAGCTATGTCGAAACCCATGCCGGGCGCGGGCTTTACGATCTGGGCTCGGCAGAGGCGCTGAAAACCGGCGAGGCGGCGCAGGGCATCCTGCTGCACGAGGCGGCGCTGGCCGAGGATCACCCCTATCGCCGTGCGCTGGCGGCGGTGCGCGCCCAGCACGGCCCGCGCGCCTATCCCGGCTCGCCGCTGCTGGCCGCCACGCTGCTGCGGCCCGGCGACCGGCTGCATCTGGCGGAACTTCACCCGCAGGAACATGCGGCGCTGGTGCAGGCGCTGCGCGGCGACAATATCCGCATCCACCGGCAGGACGGCTATGCGCTGGCGCAGAGCCTGTGCCCGCCCGAGCCGCGCCGCGGGCTGATGCTGGTCGATCCGCCCTATGAGCTGAAGCAGGATTATATCGAGATTCCGCGGTTTCTGGCGGCGATCCACCGGGCGTGGAACGTCGGGATTCTGGCGCTGTGGTATCCGGTGCTGACCTCTGGCCTGCATCTGCCGATGCTGGAGGCGCTGGAGCAGAGCTTTCCGGAGGCGCTGCGCCACGAGATCCGCTTTCCGCCGGTGCGCGAGGGGCATCGCATGGTGGGATCGGGCCTTTTCGTGGTCAATCCGCCCTGGGGTCTGGCCGAGGAGATGGCGCGCATCGACGGCTGGCTGGCGGGGCCGGGCCGCACCGGCTGACCGGGCTGTTACAATTCTTGCTCCGCGCCGCATCCTGCCGCACAGTGAAGGTCCAACCGGAAGGAGACCCCGCATGTGCGCCGTGCTGCTGCCCCATCCGTCCTGTCCGTTCCCGGACCCCTGCGGGGCTTCGGGCTGAGGCGGGCTTTGGGGCGCGGACTCAGATACTGGCTGGCGGCGCCCGAGGCCTCGCCGCTTGACCCCTGCGACGTGCCGGTGGCGCTGGGGGCGCTGCTGCTGCGCGCGGCGGCCAGCGACTACCGCGATGTTCTGGGCGAGGCGGCGCTGATCGACGCGGTGCTGGCGCGGCGCCACGACCTGACCGCCGCAGAGGCCGCCGAGATGCGCGCCACCTGCGAGGCGGTGGCGGTCTGGGCGCCCGAGACCGCGATCTTTGCCGCGCTGCTCTGCGAGGCGGTGGCCTATCGCGACCGGCTGGCGCTGGCGCTGTGCCTCTGCGACGTGCTGGCCGCCGATCCCGCAGCGCTGGTCCTGGCCGAGGCCGTGCTGGGCGTGCCGCAGGGCGCCCTGACCCGGGATCTGCGCGAGGGCTGAGCCGGGGCAGGGGGCTCTGCCCCCGCCCGCCATGGGCGGGCTCCCCCGGGATATTTGCAGCCAATGGAAACGGCAGGCGCTTTTTGGCGGATGCGGCATTTGCGCGGGAGGACAGGCGCGCTATATCCCGTGCATGTTTGCAGATTTTCTCAAGCGGCTGGTCCAGCCCGACCCCGAGCCCCTGCCCGACGCGGATGCGCGGCTGGCGCTGTCCGCCCTGCTTGTGCGCGTGGCGCGCGCTGACGGGGTCTATGATGACGGGGAGCAGGCGCGCATCGACCGCATTCTCTCCACCCGCTATGCGCTGTCGCCGTTCGAGGCCACGGCGCTGCGCCGCGCGGCGGAGGATCTGGAGGCCGAGGCGCCGGACACCGTGCGCTTTACCCGCGCGATCAAGGATGCCGTGGGGTATGAGGACCGCATCGGCGTGATCGAGGCGCTGTGGCAGGTCGTGCTGGCCGATGGCAGCCGCGATGCCGAGGAAGACGCGGTGCTGCGGCTGGTGGCGAATCTGCTGGGAATCAACGACCGCGATTCGGCGCTTGCCCGCCAGAGGGTGGAACGGGCGGGCTGAGGGGCCGGGTGCCGGAGGGGTGCCTTTTTGCCGGGCAGCTCTGCTTGACGCTACGCCAAGCTGGCAATTGGCGTCGTTTCTGGCATGGACAAGCGCGCGCAGGGCGCCCCATCCTGCCTGATCTTCATCGCAGCCAGAGGTAAGGTTTGACCCCCGCCGACGCCGTCATCGAGATTCGCAACCTGCACAAGTCCTATGGCCCGCTTGAGGTGCTGAAGGGCGTGTCGGTCACCGCGCGACGGGGCGACGTGGTGTCGCTGATCGGATCCTCGGGATCGGGAAAGTCCACGCTGCTGCGCTGCTGCAACCTGCTGGAAGACAGCCAGCAGGGCGAGATCCTGTTCAAGGGCGAGCCGGTACGCTGGTCGGGGCAGGGCGCGGCGCGCCGCCCCGCCGATCCGAAACAGGTGCTGCGCATCCGCACGACGCTGTCCATGGTGTTCCAGCAGTTCAACCTGTGGGCGCATATGACCATCCTGCAGAACGTGATGGAGGCGCCGCTGACCGTGCTGGGCCGCCCGCGCGACGAGGTGGAGGCGGCGGCGCGGGGTTATCTCGACAAGGTCGGCATTGGCGACAAGGCCGATGCCTGGCCCGGGCAGCTGTCCGGCGGGCAGCAGCAGCGCGCCGCCATCGCCCGTGCGCTGTGCATGGAGCCCGAGGCGCTGCTGTTTGACGAGCCGACCTCGGCGCTGGATCCGGAACTGGAGCAGGAGGTGGTGCGCGTCATCCGCGATCTGGCGGAGGAGGGGCGCACCATGATTCTCGTGACCCATGACATGAAGATGGCCCGCGATGTCAGCGATCAGGTGATCTTTCTGCATCAGGGCCTGATCGAGGAAGAGGGCGCGCCGGACCGGCTGTTCGACGCGCCGCAGTCCGCGCGGCTGCAGGGGTTTCTGCGGTCCACCATGCCCGCATGACGGGATGGCGCGTGCGGCGCCGACCGCGCGCCAGCAGAGATGACGACCAAACAGACAAGACAGGGAGCAAGACAGATGAAAACGATTCTTCTCGGGACGGCCATCGTGGTTGCAGGCGCCGGGGCGGCGCTGGCGCAGGATGTGGTGCGGCTTGGCACCGAGGGCGCCTATCCTCCGTACAACTTCATCGATGACGCGGGCGAAGTGGCCGGGTTCGAGCGGGTGCTGGGCGACGAGCTTTGCGCGCGGGCGGAACTGACCTGCACCTGGGTCACCAATGACTGGGATTCGATCATCCCGAACCTCGTGTCCGGCAACTACGATGCCATCATGGCGGGCATGTCGATCACGCCGGAGCGGGACGAGGTCATCGATTTCACCCAGAATTACACCCAGCCCGATCCCTCCGCCTATCTGGTGATGGCGGGCAACGAGGAGATTGATCTGGAAGCGGCGGTGATCGCGGCGCAGACCGGCACGATTCAGGCGAATTTTGTGGCCCAGAGCGGCGCCACGCTGGTGGAATTCGCCTCGCCCGACGAGACGGTGGCGGCGGTGCGCAATGGCGAGGCCGATGCGGTGCTGGCCGACAAGTCCTTCCTGATGCCGGTGGCCGAAGAGGGCGGCGATCTGGTCATGCTCGACCGCGAGGAACTGATCGGCGGCGGCATCGGCATGGGGCTGCGCGAAAGCGATGCCGAGCTGCGGGCGGCGTTTGATGCGGCCATCCAGTCCATGAAGGATGACGGGTCGCTGAACGCGCTGCTTGAGGAATGGCAGATCGGCGCCACGTTCTGAGAGATGTGGCACGGAGGGCGGCTGCGCCCTCCGTGCCGCGCGTGCTGACCCATGTTCGCCTTCTGCACCGATCCCGAGACCCTGTCCGGCCTGAGCTGGCTGTCCTGCTACCTGACCACGGGCAAGCATCTGTCGATCTATGTCTCGGTGGGCACGGTGCTGCTGCTGCTGGCGATCACCGCGCCTGCGGCGCTGCTGTTCGGGTTTGGCGGTGCGGTGGCGGCACGGTCGCCGCTGCCGCCGCTGGCCTGGGCCGGGCGCGGCTATATCGCGATCGTGCGTGGCGTGCCGGACATCGCGTTTTTCCTGTTCTTCGTCATCGCGCTGGACCAGTTTCTGGAATGGCTCCGGCATGAATGGAAATGCCCGGACTGGGAGGGCTCGGTCTGGCAGGGCAGCGATTTTGTGGTCTGCGCCGAGGCGAAGCTGCCGCTGTCGACGGCGGCAGGCTGGGTGCATGACGTCTATGGCTTCGCGGTGGCGGTGCTGACCTTTGCCATCGTCTTTGGCGCCTTTGCCGCCAATGTGCTTTATGGCGCGATGCGGGCCGTGCCGCGGGCGCAGCTGGAAACCGCCGAGGCCTATGGCATGACCCGGCGGCAGATCTTCCGGCGCATCCTTGTGCCGCAAATGTGGGTCTATGCGCTGCCGGGCCTGTCGAACCTGTGGATGGTGCTGGTCAAGGCGACGCCGCTGCTGTTCCTGCTGGGGGTCGAGGACATCGTCTACTGGGCGCGGGAACTGGGCGGGGCCAAGACGCCGCGCTTCACCGATTACCCGCATCCCGACTGGCGGGTGTGGTATTTCGGTGCGCTGCTGGTGTTCTATCTGGCCTTCACCCGGCTGTCCGAGGTGGTGCTGGCGCGGCTGACCCGCCGTCTGGCGCGCGGACAGGCGACCTTGGGCGGTGCGGCGCAGGGGGGAAGCGCGTGAGCGGCCCGCGCGGGCAGGGGGCTCTGCCCCCCTCGCCCTGCGGGCGAGTCCCCCGGGATATTTTTACCAAGAAGAAGGGGCGGGCGTGAGCTGCTGGGAGACGATTGCCGATTACGGGCTGCGGTCGCTGGGGATTGGCGAGCGGCTGCTGCCGCGCGACAATTTCACGCTGTGCCAGCAGGTCGTGCTGATCGGGTCGGGGATGCTGTGGAACATCTATTTCGGCCTGATCAGTCTGGTGAGCGGGTTTTTTCTGGCCACGGCGCTGGCGCTGGGCAAGGCGTCGAAGGTGCGCGTGCTGCGCAAGCTGGCGGAATGGGTGATCTTCCTGTTCCGGGGATCGCCGCTGTTCATCCAGTTCTTCTTTGCCTATTTCCTGTTCCTCAGCCTGAAGGGCGTGTCGCCGGTCTTTGACCCGTTCAGTTCGGCATGGCTGGGGGCGGCGCTGGTGCTGTTTTTCAACACCGCTGCCTATTCGGGCGAGATCTTCTATGGCGCGCTGATGTCGGTGCCCAAGGGCGAGGTGGAGGCGGCGGATGCCTATGGGCTGTCGGGCTGGCCGCGGTTCCGGCGCATCATCTGGCCGACGCTGCTGCGGCTGTCCTGGCCCGCCTATACCAACGAGGCGATCTTTCTGTTCCACGCCACGACGCTGGTGTTCTTTTCCGGCTTTCCGGCATGGCAGCAGCGCGGCGACGCGCTGTATTATGCCAGCTATTTCGCCGACAAGACCTTCAACCCCTTCGTGCCCTATCCGATCCTTGCGGGATATTTCATCCTGCTGACGCTGGCCATCGTGGGGGTCTTCGGGATCGTCAACCGCAGGCTGAACCGGCATCTGCCGCAGGAGCGCCGCGCGCGGCTGCGGCTGCGCCGCGGGCCGCTGCTGCGCTGAGGCGGCGCGGGCTCAGAACAGCCCGGCCTCCTTGGCGATCATCGCCGCCTGCGTGCGGTTCGAGGCGCCGATCTTGCGATAGAGCGTCTTGACGTGCAGCTTGACGGTGGGTTCGCGCAGATCCAGATCGCGGGCGATTTCCTTGTTGGACTTGCCCAGCGTCAGGCCTTCCAGCACCTCAAGCTCGCGGCGCGACAGGCGTTCGGCCAGCGGGTTGCTGGCGGCCTCGTCCTCGGCGCGCATGAAATCGAGCGGGGCGTATTGTTCGCCCATGGCCATGAAGCGCACGGCATTGACCAGCGACTTGCCCGACAGCGTCTTGGGCAGGAAGCCTGCGGCGCCCGCCGCCAGCGCCTGTTCGGCGATTTCGCGGTTGGCGGTGCCGGAGATGATGGCGACGCGGCGTTCGCCGTTCAGATCCAGCATCCGCTTCAGACCTTCGAGCCCGTTCATGCCGGGCATGGAATAGTCGAGCAGCACCAGATCGAACCGGTCGCCGCGCAGGCACAGATTTTCGGCCTCGGCGAAGGTGGCGACGGTCACCGTCTCGAAATTTCCCTCACCTTCCAGAAAAACCTCCAGGGTGTCGCGCAGCAGATCGTGGTCGTCCGCGATCAGGACGCGCATTGCGCCGGAGTTTTTTTGCATGGCCTGCACGTCCCGCTGAACATTCATTTACTACTCTCCTTGCACCTACTGGACGAATCACTGGGTCGTCAAAGGTAAACGACATTCTTTTCAGAACAGGCAAATGCGGTCATTTTATGGTTAATCCTTGCGGCAGGGAAGACAGCGACCGGCGCTGGTTCGATCTTTGCAACCCCGGGGCCACGTTGTGGAGAGGGGCGGAACAAGACAGGAAGATGGTGTTCTGCCAAGGTCTTTAGGTGCGGTGCCTATCCGTTCGGGTAGGATACAGTCCCTTTGCACCTATAACACTGAATAACGGTTCTGTGCGAAAAGACAATAAGCCCCAGAGGATCCGAAACCATGTCCCTCCTTGCCCGCCCTTTCCTGACCGTGTTCACGACGCTGGTTCTGCTGGTGGCGCCACCCGTGGCCGCGCAGGAGGCCCTGCCCATGCCGGAAGGTGAGCCGCTGCTGACCGTCACGGGAGAAATTTCCGTGACAAATCAAGACGAAGCTGCGGTTTTTGACCGGGCAATGCTGGAAAGCATGGAGACGGTGACCTTCACCACCTCGACCATCTGGACAGAGGGGCCGCAGACCTTCACCGGCGTGCCGCTGTCGGAGCTGATGGAGGCCGTGGGCGCCACGGGCAGTTCGATGAAGGCCACGGCGATCAACGATTACGCGGTGGACATCCCGCGCGAGGACTGGGTGCAGGACGGCCCCATTCTTGCCTATCTCAACGACGGCGAGGAAATGCCCGTCCGCGACAAGGGCCCGCTCTGGGTGGTCTACCCCTACGACCTGAACGCCAGCTACCAGTCGGAAGTCATCTACTCCCGCAGTATTTGGCAACTGGACCGCATCGTTGTGGTTGAGTAAACCGGGAGGCAGGTTTCATGCTCCCGGGATTAGCGAATTGGCCGGCTACGACGATTTTTCCAACCGCCGGACCGGATGGGTCCAGACGGGAGCGGCGACAGCCGCTCTCGTTCTGTCTGTGGCCCTTGTCGCGTGGATGGCGCTTCTGGTCCTGCGCGGGGTGGACGATCTGTCCACCGCAAATTCCGACAACGTCCAGTGGAGCCTTGCGCAGGCGGACGTAGAATTCCTGCGGTTCCGGATCGCGCTGCGGGACGCCGAGGAGGATCCCACCGCGCTGGAAAGCGTGCGCCGCCGCTTTGACGTGTTCTACAGCCGCATGGCCACCATCGAAAGCGGCGAGATGTATCGCGCCATGCGCGACGATCCGCAGTTTAGGGGGCCGCGCACCCGGGTGCGGGATTTTCTCTCTGAAAGCGTGCCCTTCATAGATTCCCCCGATGCCGACCTGCGCGCGTCGCTGCCCCTTCTGGCCGAGCGCGCGGAACAGGTGAACGAGGATGTGCGCTCGTTCTCGCTGGCGGCGCTGACCGCCTATGCCGGGATTTCCGACGACCGGCGCGAAGGGGTGATGCAGCTTCTGGCCTATCTGGGCATCGTGCTGGCGGTGCTGTTCGTGGCGCTGGCCATGGTGGCCTTCACGCTGTTCCGGCTGTTCCGGCTGGCGCAGGGCCGGGCGCATCAGGTGGAAAGTGCGGCGGGCCGGATGCGGACCATCGTCGAAACCTCGCCCAATGCCATCGTGGTGTTCGACAAGTCCGGGGCGATCCGCGAATTCAACCCGGCGGCGGAGCGCATGTTCGGCTATACCCGCGCCGAGGCGCGGGGGCGGTCCGCCATGCATCTGCTGCTGCCGCATGACGAGGCCGAGGCGCAGCGCCACGGCGCCTTCGCCTTCGCCGAACAGCTGCGCCGTCCGCGTCTGGAAGAGCGGCATTTCGAGGTGACGGTGCGGTCGCGCGACGGGCGGCTTTTCCCGGCGGAATTCGCCATTGATCGTTCCGAGGCGGGGCTGCCGCTGTATGTCGCCTATATCCGCGACATCTCGCGCCGCAAGAATGACGAGGCCGAACTGCGCGAGGCGCGGGACCGCGCGCTGGCGGGCGAACGGGTGAAGTCGGAATTCCTTGCCGTCATGAGCCACGAGATGCGCACGCCGCTGAACGGTCTGCTGGGCACCATGCAGCTGCTGCATGACCAGCCGCTCAGCCCGCGTCAGGCCGATCTGCTGGAGCGGATGCAGGCCTCGGGCGAGCTGCTCTTGGGGCTGGTCAATGACGTGCTGGATCTGGCCAAGTTCGAGGCCGGCAAGATGAAGGCGGAATCCGAACCCTTCTCGATCACGCAGCTTCTGGACGGGGTGATGCACACGGCGGGCCCGGTTGCGGAAAGCTATGGCAACACGCTGAGCTGGCAATGGGTGGGCGCGCCGCGCGACGGGGTCGAGGGCGACATGCGCCGTCTGCGCCATGTGCTGCTGAACCTTGTCGGCAATGCCGCGAAGTTCACCCGTCAGGGCGAGATCGAGGTGGAGGTGGAATGTCTGCCCGGCGCCGAGAGCATGGTGGAATTCCGCGTCTCCGACAGCGGCATCGGCATCGCCGAGGAAGATCTGGAGCGCGTCTTCAACGATTTCGAGACGCTGGATTCGTCTTATGCGCGGGAAACCGGCGGGACCGGGCTGGGGCTGGGCATCGCGCGGCGGTTCGTCAAGCTGATGGGCGGCGAGATCGGCGCGGAAAGCGAGCCGGGCGAGGGCAGCCTGTTCTGGTTCCGCGTGCCGCTGGCGCCGACGCAGGCCGTGGTCGAACGTCTGGTCGAGGCATGGTCCGCCCCCGAGGATACTGGCGCGCCGCTCGACGTGCTGCTGGTCGAGGACAACGAGATCAACCGCTTCATCGTGCGCGAGATGCTGGATTCGGCGGGGCATTCGGTGGTCGAGGCGGAGAATGGCCGCGAAGGCGTCGATCAGGCGGCGCGGCACAGGTTTGACGTGATCCTGATGGACATCTCCATGCCGATCATGGACGGCACCGAGGCGGTGCAGCACATCCGCGGCGGCGATGGCGCCTCTCGCAACACGCCGATCGTGGCGCTGACCGCGCATGCCCTGCCCGAAGAGCGCGCGCGCTTTCACCGGCTGGGGATGGAGGCCTGTCTGAACAAGCCGGTGGAGCGGCAGAAGCTGCTTGCGACGCTGCGTGCCGCCGCTGCCGGGGAAAACGCCGAAACCCCCGCCGTGGAGGCCGCGCCCGCCAGCGAGCCGCTGATCGACGATACGGTGCTGGCGCATTTCCATCGCAACGTTCCGCAGGAAGCGGGCGCGCGGCTGCTGGCGCGGTTCTTTGACGAGATGGATGATGCCGTGATCACGCTGGCCAAATCCGGGCCGGATGCGGCGGATCTGGCGGCGACCGCACATAAATGCGCCGGATCCTGCGGCACCTTTGGCGCCGAGGCCATGCGTGCGGCGCTGATCCGGATCGAGGCGCGGATCAAGCGGGGCGAGCGGCCGGCGCAGGGTGATCTGGCCGCGCTGCAGCCGCTCTGGAACCGCAGCCGCGCCGAGCTAGAGGCGCGGATGGCCGCCGCCTGACTTCTGCCTGCCGGGACATGTCCCAGACAGCCGCCCGGATCCGCATCCGGGCGGTTTTTCTTTGGGAATCAGCTGCTTGATGTTTTGCGCCGGGCGGGGCGACTCGAGGCGTGCGCACGCGCTGGCGCGCAGCGCGCCTGATCCCGCGCGAACAGGGGCGGAAAGCCGATTCTGCGGATTTGTTCCAAGTCATGATGGGCAGGAGATCCTACCCCTTCGGGTAGGGGGCTGTGCGCATGGGTGTGGAGACTCTCCAGTGGCGCAAACGACATTTTAATACGCGCATTGGTAGAAAGGGGGGCGGGCTGACTGGCGCCCGCGCCCTACGGAGCCCGCCTCATGACGATGCGCCCCAGCCTTCGGACCCGGCCTTGCTTGCCCAAGCGTCGCGTCCGGAATGCCACGGGTGCCGTCCTACACATATTTGGCGCAACCGGGGGGGCGGGTCCGTCCTGCTCCCTGCCTCACCCGGTTCGCGCCTGATCCCGTCGTTCGCTTGCTGTGCGCAAAGGTTTGTTGACATGCCCCGCTTTTCCATCGTCGTGCCCTGCTACAATGCCGCTTTCACCATCTCTGAAACGATCGACAGTCTGCGCGCACAGACCGAGGGGGACTGGGAAGTCCTGATCATTGATGATGCGTCCTACGACGACACGCGGCTGGCAGCGGTCTGCGCCTCGCGCGGGGATCCGCGGTTCATCTTCCTTGAAAATCAGGGCGTGGGACAGGCGGCGGCCCGCAACATGGCGATCGATTACGCCAATGGCGACATCATCGCCTTCTGCGACGCGGATGACATCTGGCACCCGGAAAAGCTGGCCCGTCTGGACGAGCTGTTCCGCGACAGCAGCATCGATGCCGCCTATGCCCGCGTGGAATTCTGCAACGGTCCGCAGATCTGCAGCGTGACCAGCGTGCCGGGGGGCGATCTGACCGTGGCGCGGCTGGTGCAGGACAATCCGGTCTGCACCATGTCCAATGTCGCGGTCCGGGCCGAAGTGCTGGCCGCCAGCGGCGGCTTCAACGAAGACATGACCCATGCCGAGGATCTGGAATGGCTGATCCGGCTGGTGGGGGACGGACACCGCATGGTCGGTCTGGACGAGGCGCTGGTGCAGTTCCGCACCAATCCGACGGGCCTGTCCATGGATGTGACCGGCGTCAAGGAAGGGCGGCGCGTGGCGCTGGCCACCGCCGCGCGCTACGGCGTCTTCAGTGACCGCCGCGCCGAGGCGATCCATCTGCGCCATCTTGCCCGCCGCGCCCTGCGCGTGGGCGCCCCGCCGATGCAGGCGCTGCGGCTTGCCTGCGCCGGGTTCTGCGAAAGCCCGCGCGGCTGGTTCTCGGATCTGCGCCGCGGTGCGGAAACGCTGTGCGGCGCCTTCGTGGCCCCGCTGCTGCCGCGCCCGCTGCGCACCGCGCTGTTCTGCCACTAAACCACGGCCCATCGCATAGGGGGCGGCCGGACAGGCCCGGCCGACCTCCTGACCAGGACAGGTGCCCAAACCCCCGGGCACCTGTCTTTTTTTTCGTCACCCCGCTGACATGATGACAGACCATTGTTTTGCGGTGCAGGAGCGCGTATAGCGCCTGTTTCCAATCGACCGCCCATGACCGGAGGCGCCACGCCATGCAGACGCCCTATTACCTGATCGACAAGTCCCGCCTGCTGCCCAACCTTGAAAAGATCGCGACGCTGCGCGAGGCCTCCGGCGCCAAGGCGCTGCTGGCGCTGAAATGTTTCGCCACATGGTCGGTCTTTGACATGATGAGCGAGTATATGGATGGCACCACCTCCAGCTCGCTCTTCGAGGTGAAGCTGGGGCGTGAAAAGTTTCCGGGCGAAACCCACGCCTATTCCGTGGCTTGGGCCGATCACGAGATTGACGAGGTGCTGGCCTCTTCGGACAAGGTCATCTTCAACACCGCAGCACAGCTGCAGCGGTTCGAAGCGGTGTCGCGCGGGCATACGCGCGGGCTGCGCGTCAATCCCGGCGTCTCGACCTCCAGCTTCGATCTGGCGGATCCGGCGCGGCCCTTTTCGCGGCTGGGGGAACATGATCCCGAAACCATCGCGCCCGTGCTGGACCAGATCAGCGGCTTCATGTTCCATAACAACTGCGAAAACGCCGATTTTGCGCGGTTCGACGCCATGCTGGACCGCATCGAACAGCGCTTTGGCCCCCTGATCCGCCAGATGGAATGGATCAGCCTTGGCGGCGGCATCCATTTCACCGGCGAGGGCTATCCGCTGGACCGGCTCGCCGAACGGCTGAAGCGCTTCGCGGGCGAAAACGAGGTGCAGGTCTATCTGGAACCCGGCGAAGCGGCGATCACCCGGTCGACCACGCTGGAGGTGACGGTGCTCGACACGCTGCATAACGGCAAGAACCTTGCCATCGTCGACAGCTCGATCGAGGCGCATATGCTTGATCTGCTGATCTACCGCGAAAGCGCCAAGATGCTCCCGAACGAGGGCCCCGAAGAGTGGATGATCTGCGGAAAATCCTGCCTCGCGGGCGACATTTTCGGTGAATTCCGCTTTCCGCAGCCGCTGAAACCGGGCGACCGGCTCAGCATCGACGACGCGGCGGGCTATACCATGGTCAAGAAGAACTGGTTCAACGGCGTGCAGATGCCCGCCATCGCCATCCGGGAACTGGACGGAACCGAACGTCTGGTGCGCGGCTTCACCTATGAGGATTTTGCTGCCGCGCTGTCGTGACGCGTGGCCGCAGCTTCACCCCAACCGGACATAACGAAGGAGGTCCCTTGAGTTGAAACGCAACGTTCTCATCATCGGCGCAGGCGGCGTCGCTCAGGTCGTGGCGCATAAATGCGCGCAGAACAACGATGTGCTGGGCGAGATCCACATCGCCAGCCGGACGCTTTCCAAATGCGAGGCGATCCTTGAGACGGTCCGCGACAAGGCCGCGATGAAAACTGATGGCGTGCTCAAGGCGCATCAGGTCGACGCGATGGACAGCGCCGCCGTCGCCGCGCTGATCCGCGACACCGGCGCGCAGATCGTCATCAATGTGGGCTCGGCCTTCGTGAACATGACCGTGCTCGATGCCTGTCTGGAGACGGGCGCCGCCTATATCGACACGGCGATCCACGAAGATCCGGCCAAGATCTGCGAAATCCCGCCGTGGTATGGCAATTACGAATGGAAGAAGCGCGATCTCTGCGCGGAACGCGGCGTGACCGCGATCCTTGGCGCGGGCTTCGATCCGGGCGTGGTCAATGCCTTTGCCCGCTTTGCCATCGACCGCATGGACGAGGTGAAAAGCATCGACATCGTGGACATCAATGCCGGATCCCACGGCAAGTATTTCGCCACGAATTTCGACCCCGAGATCAACTTCCGCGAATTCACCGGCACCGTCTATTACTGGGAAGACCAGCAGTGGAAGGAAACCCGGATGTTCGAAAGCGGGCGCGACTGGGATCTGCCCGTGGTGGGCACGCAGCGCGCCTATCAGTCCGGCCATGACGAGGTGCATTCGCTGGCCACCAACTATCCGCAGGCCGATGTGCGCTTCTGGATGGGCTTTGGCGAGCATTACATCAACGTCTTCACCGTGCTGCAGAACCTTGGCCTGCTGTCGGAACAGCCGGTGACCACCGCCGAAGGGCAGAAGGTCGTGCCGCTCAAGCTGGTGAAGGCCGTGCTGCCCGATCCCGCCTCGCTGGCCCCCGACTATACCGGCAAGACCTGCATCGGCGATCTGGTCAAGGGCGTGAAGGATGGCGAAGAGGTCGAGATCTTTGTCTACAACGTCGCCGATCACAAGGACGCCTATGAAGAAGTGGGCAGTCAGGGCATCAGCTACACCGCAGGCGTGCCCCCCGTTGCCGCCGCCATGCTGGTCGCGACCGGCGAATGGGACGCGGGCACCATGAAGAATGTCGAGGAGATGGATCCGAAACCGTTCTTCACCTTGCTGGACGGCATGGGCCTGCCCACCCGCATCAAGGACGCGCAGGGCGACCGGCCTTGGAACGCCTGATCTCCGCCGGGGCCTAGGCCACAGCGCTTTTACAACCGCCCGTCCGGACCGCTCCGGGCGGGCGTTTGCCTGTCTGCTGAACTATTTGTTTCGCAAATTCTCTGGCTGTCAGATAGCATAGCCCGATATATTCCCAGCCCCCCGCATCTCCCCTAGGCTTGGCCTGCAACATCAGGGGACAGATATGGGCGCGCTGGACGGAATCCGGGTTCTGAGCTTCAATCATTTTCTTTCGGGGCCTGCCGCCGCGCAGCATCTGGGCGATATCGGCGCCGATGTGATCACGGTGGAACCGCTGACCGGAGCGTTCCAGCGCAACTGGGCGGTGGCCAACCGCTTTGTCGATGACACCTCGGTCAATCACATCACCACCGGGCGCAACAAGCGCTCCATCGCCATTGACCTCAAATCCCCCGAAGGCATCGCCACGGTGAAGACACTGCTGAAGACCGCCGATGTGGTGATGGAGAATTTCCGCCCCGGCACGCTCGACAAGCTTGGCCTCTCCGAGGCGGAGATGCGCGCGGTCAATCCCCGCCTCATCTATGCCGCCACCACCGGTTATGGCGCCGATGGCCCCTATGCAAAACGGCCCGGGCAGGATGTGCTGCTGCAGGCCATGTCGGGGCTTGCCGCCCATACCGGCAGCATGGACAGCGGCCCGGTTGCCGTGGGCTCGGTGCCCATCGACCACCACGCGGCGGCGCTGACCGTGGCGGGGATCGTGGCGGCGCTTTTCGAACGCGAACGCACCGGCGTGGCCCGGCGGGTCGAGGTCAACATGCTGCAGGCCGCCATGGATCTGCAGGGGGAATCGATCACCGCATGGATGAACGGCGCTGACCGCGCGGGGCCGCGCGGCAGCGATGGCATGGCCAACTGGTTCAGCCCCGCCCCCTATGGCATCTACGCCACCCGTGACGGGCATGTGATGATCTCCATGTCCAAACCCGCCGATCTGGCCCGGGCGCTGGATCTGCCGGAATTCATGGAGTTCACCGAAAAAGACGGCTTCGACCGCCGGGGCGAGGTGTCGCGCCGCGTGGCGGGCGGCATGGCGCGGCTCGACACGGTGCAGGCGATGGAGCGGCTGGCGGCGGCGGGGATCTGGCACGAGCAGGTGGTGGATTACGACGGGCTGCGCCAGAACCCGCAGGTGGCGCATCTGGCCGCCTTCACCGAAGCGCCGACCGCGCAGGGCACGCCCATGGTGATGCTGGCCCATCCGGTGCGCTATGACGGCCAGACCCCGCCGGTGCGGCGCACGCCCCCCGCGCTGGGGCAGCACAGCCGCGAAATCCTGACCGAGGCCGGGTTCAAGGCGGACCAGATCGACCAGTTGCTGGCCTCCGGCGTGGTGGTGCAGTCCGACCGGATGCGCGGCTGAGCCCGATCCCGCATTCCGGATCCCAAAGGAGCAGGACAGATGGATTTCACGATCTCGGACGAGATGAAAATGGTGACCGAGGCGGTGGGCCGCTTCGTGCGCGAAAAGGTCCAGCCGCTGGAGACGGTCACCGAAGAAACCGGTCAGATCCCGCCCGAGGCGCTGGCCGCCCTCAAGGCCGAGGCGCAGGCGCTGGGCTTCTATGCGCTCAACATGAGCGAGGCGGCAGGCGGCGGCGGGCTGGGGGTGCTCGACATGTGTCTGGTCGAGGAACAGCTGGGCCAGACCTCCGACGCGCTGATCCGGCGCATCTTCGGGCAGGTCTATCCGATGCTGGACGCGCTGACCGGCGATCTGCGCGAGCGCTATCTTTATCCCACCGTCCGCGGCGACAAGATCTGCGCCATGGCCATCACCGAACCCGGGGCCGGATCGGATGCCGCCGCGATCAGGACTCATGCCCGGCTCGACGGGGACCACTGGGTGCTGAATGGCACCAAACATTTCATCTCGGATGGTGACATCGCGGATTACACCATCGTCATGGCGGTGACCGATGCCGAAAAGCGCGCCCGGGGCGGCATCACCCTGTTTCTGGTGGACCGTGACACGCCCGGCTTCCGCGTCACCCGCACCCAGAAGATGATGGGCCATCGCGGCTATGGCCATGCCGAACTGACCTTCGACGAGGTGCGCGTGCCCAAGTTGCAGGTGCTGGGCGAGGTGGGGCAGGGCTTCCGGGTGATGATGGCCAATGTCGGCGGCATCCGGCTTGGCCATATCGGCGCCCGTGCCGTGGGCATGGCGTCGCGCGTGCTCGACATGATGCGCGACCATGCCGCCACGCGCCAGCAGTTCGGTCAGCCCATCGGCGACTTCCAGATGGTGCAGCAGATGATCGCCGACAGCGCGATGGAGATCTTCGCGACCCGCATGATGGTGCTCAACACCGCATGGGAGGTGGATCAGGGGCTCGACCCGCGCGACAAGGTGTCGATGGTCAAGGTGCAGGCCTCGGAAATGCTGGGCCGGGTCGCGGATCGCGGCATCCAGATCTTCGGCGGCTACGGCTTCACCAAGGAACTGCCGCTGGAACGCATCTACCGCGACGCCCGTGTCACCCGCATCTATGACGGCACCTCCGAAGTGCACCGCATGCTGATCGCCCGCTCGATCATCAAACGCGGCCTCACGCTCTGAGCCTGCCCTTCATCTTGCCCCTAAACTCCGGGGGTGCGGGGGCTGGCCCCCGCTGCCGCCCCTCCAGCTGAAAGCGCGACATGACCCAGCCCCGTCCCGAACCCGGCCAGTCCCTGACCTTCCGCAAGACGCTCAGCGTGGCCGAGCAGGGGTTTTTCACCGGCATCTCCGGCAATCTTGGCGGGCTTTACGTCGACCGCAGGCAGGCGCAGGCGCAGGGCCTGTCCGACATGGCGGTGTTCGAACTGGTGGCGGGGGCGCTTTTCACCACAGCACTCGGGCGGCTGGCGGGGCCGGACTGGCGGATTGGCGCGATCTCCTTCCGCTTTGCCCGCGCGCTGACGCTTGGCGAGACGCTCGCCGCCACCGCCACGGTCGGCGCCACCAACGGCACGCTCACCTTTCAGCTTTCGGGCCATGTGCAGGATGCGCAGGTGATCGAGGGCGAGGCGCGCATGGTCCCGGTGGCCCCCGATGTATGACATCCGCCAGATTGACGAGCTCTCCGTGGGCGACCGGGTCTCGGTCGCCAAGACCATCACCGAAGCCGATGGCGCCATGTATATCGCCGCCACCGGCGATTTTGGCCCGGTGCATGTGGATCAGGACTATGCCGCAGGCACCCGCTTTGGCGAAAGGCTGGCGCCGGGGATCCTCGTGGCGGGCATCTGCACCTCGGTGCTGACCGCCGAACTGGTGGGCACGCTTGGCGTGTCGATCCGTGACAGTTTCTGGTTCACTGGCGCCGTGCGCTATGGCGACACCGTCACCTTCGACATCTGGATCTCGGCCCGCGATGTGGAAAACCGCACGGTGGACTGGCAGGCCTCCGCCCGCAACGAAGACGGCATCGAGGTGCTGCGCGCCGATGCCACGCTGAAATTCCCCCGAAAGAGAGGCACATCATGACCCTGACCGGCAAGGATCTGCGCGGCATCACGGTGGCCACCGTGCTGCCCTTCGACGACAGCGGCGCCATCGACTGGGATGGCTATGCCGCCGTTCTGGACCATTGCGCCCGCCCCGAAACCACCAGCTGCGTCTTCGTCAACGGCCATGCCGGCGAGGCGACGGCGCTCAGCGATGCCGAGCGCGCCGAGGTGATCCGCCGCACCCGCGACCAGATCGGCGCGGGCCGTCCGCTGCTGGCGGGCGTGGTGCCCACCGGCATTCCCGACGCGCTGCGTCAGGCCGAAGCCGCGCGCGCGGCAGGGGCCGATGTCGCGGTGATCTTCCCCGCCGAGGCGCTGGGCGGCGGCAATGCCAGCACTCCCGCCGCCGTGCGGATGTATGAACTGCTGGCGCGCGAGCTGCAGATGCCGCTGTCGCATTTCCAGTTTCCCATCGCCTCCGGCTTTGGCCTGTCGACCCCGGTTCTGGCCGAAATCGCCCAGATCCCCGAAGTGATCGCGGTCAAGGAAGGCTCGGCCACGCTGCTGGCCTATGACGAGAACCGCCGCGCCATCAAGGCGGCGTCACCCGACACGGCGATGCTGCCCTCGAACTTCCACTGGTTCTTTGCGCAGGTGGCGCTGGGCGGTGATGGCATCCTGTCGGGGCTGGCGAGCCTTGTGCCGGGGCTGCTGGCCGATCTGTGGCGCGCGTCCGAGGCGATGGATCTGGCCGCCATGCGCGCCGCCAATGACCGGCTTTACCCGGTGGTGCGCGCCATCTACGGCCCCGCGCCGGTGATCGACATGCACAGCCGCATGAAGGACGGGCTGCAGATGATGGGGGTGATCCGCAACCCAAGCCCGCGCCTGCCGCTGCTGCCGCAGTCCGACGACATCCGCGAGGGCGTGCGCCGTGCGCTGATCGCGGCAGAGGTGCTGTGATGCGGGCCAAGCGCGGCGGGCTTTACGCCGCCACCATCACCCCGATGACCGAAAGCGGCGCGCTCGACCATGCCAGCCTTGAACGGCATCTGGCCTTGGTGCTGGCCGATCCGGGGCAGGCGGGGCTGCTGCTGAACGGCCATGCCGGCGAGGGCATTCACCTCAGCCGCACCGAGCAGGCCGAGGTGGTGCGGGTGGCGCGCGGCGTCGCGGGCCAGCGCCGCATCCTTGCCGCCGTCAGCGCCGAAAACACCGCTTTTGCCGTGGCGGATGCGCAGGCGGCGCTGGCGGCGGGGGCCGATGCGATCATGGTCTTTGCGCCCTTTTCATGGGCGCTGGGGGCCGATCCGCGTGCCATTCTGGCGCATCATCGCGGCATTGCCGAAGGCATCGGCGCGCCCGTCTACCTGTTTCAGGGATCGGTGGGGGCGGGGCGCACCGCCTATGCCCCCGACACCCTGCGCCGCCTGCTGGAGATCGACAGCGTCGCGGGCATCAAGGAAGGCAGCTGGGAGGTCAAATCCTACGAGACCACCCGCCGCATCGCGCGCGAGCTGCGCCCCGACGTGGCGGTCATGGCCTCGGGGGATGAACATCTGTTCCCCTGTTTCCTGATCGGCAGCGACGGCTCGGCGGTCAGCCTGTCGGCGCTGGTGCCCGAGCTGATCTCGGCGCTCGACGCCCATGTGACGGCGGGCCGCATCCCCGAGGCGCTGGAGGTGCACACCGCCCTTTTTGATCTGGCCCGCGTGGTCTATGGCGCGCCCGGGCATCTGGCGGCGGCCCGGCTCAAGGCCTGTCTGGCCGAGCTTGGCCGCATCGACAGCCCCGCCTGCCGCGCCCCCACGCCGCGCCTGCACAGCGACGAACTGGATGTGCTGATGGCGGCGCTGCGCCCCTGTCTGGATCTGATCGGATAAGCGCCATGCAGACCCATATCGTTTTTGTCGACATCGACCCGGAATTTGAGGCCGCCTTTGACGACTGGTATGAAAACCGTCATCTGCCCGACATTCTGGCCTGTCCCGGCTGGCTGGATGCGCGGCGCGAGAAATGTCTGGAAGGCGGGCCGCGCCATGTGGCGATCTACACGATCACCGGGCCCGAAGCCTATGAAACGCCGGAATTCGCTGCTATCAAAGGGTTCGGGCCGTTTAGCGACAAGGTGCGCAATTTCCGCCGCATCCGCCTGACGCAAAGCTGAAATCCGCCCGGATGGGAGCATCGATCATCGCGGACATGCTGAACCTGAGGCAGCTCGAAATCCTGCGGGCCGTGGTGCAGTATCGCACCACCGTGGGGGCTGCGGAACGGCTGGGCATGTCGCAGCCCTCCATCTCCAACACCATCCGCCACATCGAGACGGTCTTGGGCTTTCCGCTGTTCGAACGGGTCAGCAACCGGCTGGCCCCCACCGAAGAGGCGCTGATCCTGCTGGAGGAATCCGAGCCGCTGTTCCTGCTGCGCGACGCGGTGAACCAGCGGGCGGCGGATCTGCGGGCCGGACGGATCGGGCGGATCCGCGTCGCCTCCACTGCCGAGATCTCGGAGGCGGTGCTGCCCCGGGTCATCGCCGATTACGCGCGGGATTATCCGCGCATCCAGATCTCGCTGGAAACCCGCCCGCTCGACAGCGTGCTGCAGGTGGTGGAAAACGGCGTGGCGGATGTGGCCTTTGTCATCGCCGCCTATGAACGGCAGGCGCTGCATTACGAACTGGTGCATGATCTGCGCGCCGTCTGCCTGTGCGACGAAGCCGATCCGCTGGCGCGGCTGGAAGTGGTGACGCCAAAGGATCTGGCCGAACGTCCCATGGTCGGGCCGCAGGTCGCCAACCGCATCGGGCTGATGTTCGCCGACAGTTTCCGCGCCAACGGGCTGGATTACCGCCCCAGCATCGAAACGCGGTTCATGAATGCCGCCGCGCGCATCGTGCGCGAGGGCTGGGGCGTGGCGCTGGTCGACGAGCTGTCGGCCTTTACCGCCATGCGCCCCGGTCTGGTGGTGCGCCCCTATGGCCCCGATCTGCGCTTCGACCTGTCCGCGGCGCTGCCGCGCACCAAGACCCCGTCGCGGCAGACCCAGAGATTCATCAAGGCCTTCCGCGACAGGGTGGTGACCCGCATCGCCGAGGTCAGGGCCGCAAGCCAGCGTCCGCAGGGCTGAACGCGCGCAGCCGGTCCAGCAGCGCTGCACCGCCTTCGACGATCAGATTGGTGTCATTGGTGGCCACGACCACCCGCGCACCCAGCGCCAGCGCATGGCTGGGCAGCAGCGCGGCGGGCAGGCCCATCACCCCGAAGCCGCAGCCGTGATCCCGCGCCGCCCGCGCGATGCGGGTGAAGGCGGCCAGAACCTGCGGATGGTCAAGCTGTCCGCGCAGGCCCAGCCCGTCGGCCAGATCGTTGCTGCCGATCATCAGCAGGTCGATGCCCGGCGTGGCGGCGATCGCTTCCACCTCCGCCAGCGCGGCGGCGCTTTCGATCATGGCGATCACCTGCACGTCGCGTTCGGCGCTGGCGCACAGGTCGGCGGCGGGCACCACGCGGAAGTCGAGCGCGGGCAGGGGGCCGGGCAGGGCGCGCTGGCCCTTGGGCGCAAACCGGCAGGCCTGCGCGATCCGCGCGGCGTCGGACGCGCTGTCGACATGCGGCACGATGACCCCGGTGGCGCCGCAGTCCAGCACCCGCGCCAGATCGGGCGAGGCAGGCCCGGTGACGCGCCCCCAGACCGGCAGACCGGCGGCCTGTCCCACCGCCGCCGCCTGTCCCAAGGCATCAAGCCCGAGCGGGCCATGCTCCATGTCGATCACGACAAAATCGAATCCGGCGCCGCGCGCCAGAAGAACCGCCTCGGCCCGGCCCAGCAGGCACAGCGCCAGCCCGAGGGCCACCGGCGGAGGGTTTGTGAAGTGATCAGAAGTTGACCTAGCGTCCATGATATGCCTGTTTTTAGGGCGCCCGAAATCGGGCTCAGGACCAGCCTAGCGCGGAAATCTCGAGATTATTCGCGAAACCTGCGCATTAAATACTTCCCGTCCGCAAATTTATAGACCCTCGCCTTACGCGATGCGCCTTTGCCGATAACCTGATCAAAACAGGCCGGACTGCGGGAAAGATCGATCTGATCCCACCCTTCGGCCCACAACAAGGAGGTGCGTCCATGAAGTCCCGGACGTCCAGCGACTCTGCCGTAACAGGGTCAGAGCGCGCGGAACATCATATCATGGTCAGAGCGTTGGCACGGCTGCTCTGGATCGTCAGGCGGCTGGTGGATGGCGTGGCGCTGCTGCTGCTGACCTATATGGGCTGCGCGATCATGGCGCAGATCATCGGGCGCTATGTCTTCAACTACTCCATCGCATGGAGCGAAGAGACCGCCACCTTCGCGCAGGTCTGGCTGACGCTTCTGGGCGCGGGCATCGCCATGCGGCTCAACCAGCATGTCGGGGTCGATCTGCTGATCCGGCAGGCCCCGCTGCCGGTGCAGCGGCTGTGCAACACCGTATCCTTCCTGCTGGGCGTCTGGTTTCTGGGCGTTGTGGTGGTGGGATCGCTGTCGATGCTGGCCATCGGCTTCATCGTCAAATCCCCGGCGCTGCAGATCCCCATGGCCGTGCCTTACATGGCGCTGCCGGTGGGCTTTGGCTATTTCCTGCTGGAATTTGCCGTGACCAGCCTGCCGCGCATCCTGCAGCCCGAGGCCTCGCAGCCGCAGGCCGAGGAGGCTGTGGCATGATCTGGGCGGCGGGCGGCTTTCTTCTGCTTCTGGTCTCGGGCATTCCCATCGTGCTGGCGCTTGGCATCGCGGCGCTTCTGGCGATCGAGATGACCACCACCACGCCCGTGTCCATCGTGGCGCAGCGGGTCTATGGCGGCATCAGTTCCTTCACCCTGATGGCCATTCCCTTCTTCGTCGCCTCCGGCCTGCTGATGGAGGCAGGCGGCATCGCGCGGCGGTTCGTCAATCTGGCCAGCGCGCTGGTGGGCTGGATCACCGGCAGCCTGTATCTGGTGGCCATCGTCACCGGCACCGGGCTTGCCGCCATCTCCGGCTCGGGCTCCGCCGACACCGCCGCGATCAGCGCGGTGATGACGCCAGAGATGCGCAGGCGCCGCTATGACATCGACCTTGCCGCAGCGGTGATCGCCGCGTCGGGCTCGCTCGCCTCGATCATCCCGCCCTCCATCGTGATGATCGTCATCGCCATCACCGCCAACCAGTCCATCGGCGCGATGTTTCTGGGCGGCATCATCCCCGGCCTGCTGGTCATGGCGGGGCTGATGCTGGGCTGCTGGCTTTATGCCCGGCGCGGCGGCGAGGCCTATCGTGACCGCGATCCCTTCACCCTGCGGCGGCTGCGCGACGGCTTCATCGATGCGCTGCCCGGCCTGCTGGTGCCCGCCGTCATCCTTGGCGGCATCGTCGGCGGCGTCTTCACCGCGACCGAGGCCGCCTGTGTCGCGCTTTTCACCACGCTTTTTGTCACCATGGTGATCTACCGCGAGCTGAAGCCGCGCGATCTGCCGCGCATCCTGCTGCGTGCCATCAGCCTGTCGGCGACGGTGCTGATCATCGTGGCCACGGCTTCGGTCTTTACATGGATCATCGCCACGCAGGGCTTTCCGGCGCTGCTGCGCGACTGGCTGACCGGGATCACCGACAGTCCGGTGGTGTTCCTGCTGATCGTGAACCTGCTGCTGCTGGTGGTGGGCATGTTCATGGAAAGCATCTCTGCCGTGCTGATCCTGCTGCCGATCCTGCTGCCCATGGCGCAGGCCTTCGGCATCAATCCGGTGCAGTTCGGCATCATCACCGCGCTGAACCTGTCCATCGGGCTGATCACGCCGCCCTATGGCATCTGCCTCTACGTCGCGGCGACCGTGGCGGGACGGCGGATCGAACAGGTGTCGCGCCGCGTCTGGCTGCCGCTCCTGTGCATGCTGGGGGCGCTGATGCTGGTGACCTTCATTCCGGCGGTGTCGCTCTGGCTGCCGTCGGTGCTGCTGTAACCTCTCCCAGAAGAAAGAGAAACCTGATGTCCAACAGAGTGCTGACCACCCTTGCCGCGCTGACGGCCCTTGCCGCCAGCCCGGTGCTTGCCGCCGATGTCACGCTGAAGGTGGCCCATACCAATGCCGCAGGCGAAGTGCAGGACATGGGCCTGCAGAAGATGAAAGAGCTGCTGGAAGCCAAGACTGACGGCGCCGCCACGCTGGAAATCTATGCGGGCGGCCAGCTGGGCGACGAACAGCAGACGGTGGAAAGCGTCATGCTGGGCTCGCTCGACATGGGCATGACCTCGAACGCGATGCTGTCCAACTATGTCGAGGATTACAAGGTCTTCGATCTGCCCTTCCTCTTCCCGTCGATCCCGGCGCTGGGGGAAAAGGTTGATGCCAACTGGCAGATGATGAAAGACTCGGCCAATGGCGCGGGCTTCCAGCTGGTCGCGGTCTTCTCCTCGGGGATCCGCCATCTGATGACCGCCGAGCCGATCAACAGCATCGAGGATCTGGCGGGCATGAAAATCCGCACCATGCAGAACCCCGTGCATGTGGAGGCGTTCCGCGCCTATGGCGCCAATCCCACGCCGATGTCCTATTCCGAACTTTACGGCGCGCTGCAGTCGGGCGTGGTGGACGGGGCCGAAGGCGCCTCCACCGGCTATGACGGCATGAAATTCTACGAAGTGGCCCCCGCCTTCGCGCTGGTGGGCTGGCTCAACATGACCGCGCCGGTCACGATGCAGAAGGCCGCCTTCGACGCGCTGCCCGAAGACATCCGGACCGCGCTGATGGAGGCGGGCGCCGAGGCCGCGCAATGGCAGCGGCAATATGTCGTGGATCAGGAGGCGCCGCTGGTCGAAAGCTTCAAGGCGCATGGCGTGACGGTGACCGAACCCGACACCGCGCCCTTCATCGCCGCCTCGCAGCCGCTTTACGAGCAGGCCCTGACCACCGATGGCCAGAAGGCGCTGTTCACCGCCCTCACCGCCAACTGATCCGATCCCATCAAGGCCCGCGGCGGATCCCCGGATCCGCCGCGTCCTGCCGTTTCCGCTCCAAGGACATTCTCCCATGCTCGACACCGCCCTGCGCAACGCAGACATCGTCACCGCCGCTGACCGCATCCGCGCCCAGATCGGCATCCGCGACGGCCGCATCGTGACCATCGCCGAAGACGTGGGCCCGGCCCGCGAGGAAATCGACGCGACCGGCCTCCTGGCGCTGCCCGGCGGCATCGATGCCCATGTGCATCTGGCCCAGCATCAGGGCGGCGGCGTGGTCATGGCGGACGGGTTCGAAAGCGGCACGCGGTCTGCGGCGGCAGGCGGCACCACCACCGTCATGCCCTTTGCGCTGCAGCAGAAGGGCCAGTCGCTGCGCGAGGCGGTCAGCGCCTATCACGCCGAGGCCGAGGGCAAATGCCATGTCGACACCTCGTTCCACCTCATCATCACCGACCCCACGCCGCAGGTGCTGGGGCAGGAACTGCCCGCGCTGGTCAAGGCGGGCTACACCTCGTTCAAGGTCTTCATGACCTATGACGATATGGTACTGAACGACGCGCAGCTTCTGGATGTCTTCGACGTGGCGCGGCGGGAAAAGGCGCTGGTCATGGTCCATGCCGAAGGCTACGACGCCATCCGCTACATGGCCCGCAGGCTGGAAGAGGCGGGCAAAACCGCGCCCTATTACCACGCCGCCAGCCGCCCGCAGAGCACCGAACGCGAAGCCACCCACCGCGCCATCAGCCATGCCGAACTGACCGACGTGCCGATCTGCATCGTGCATGTCTCGGGGCGCGAGCCGATGGAACAGATCCAGTGGGCGAAACGGCGCGGCATGAATGTCTGGGCCGAAACCTGCCCGCAATATATCGCGCTCACCGCCGAGGATCTCAAAGGCCTCAACATGGATTTCGAGGGCGCAAAATACGTCTGCTCGCCGCCGCCGCGCGATGCCGACAGCCAGCGCGCGATCTGGGAGGGGCTGCGCGACGGCACCTTCGACATCTTCTCCTCGGATCACTGCCCGTTCCGCTTCGACGATCCGGAGGGCAAGGACGTGCCCGGCGCCCGCACCTCGTTCCGCTGGGTGCCGAACGGCATCCCGATCCCGGGCATCGAAACCCGCCTGCCGCTGCTGTTCTCCGAAGGCGTGTCGAAGGGCCGGATCAGCCTTGAACGCTTCGTGGCCCTGACCGCCACCAACCCGGCGAAGCTGTTTGGCCTTTATCCGCGCAAGGGCACCATCGCCGTGGGGGCCGATGCCGACATCACGCTCTGGGATCTGTCGCGCGAGGTGACGCTGTCGCAGCAGATCCTGCATCACGACTGCGACTACACGCCTTACGAGGGGCTTGCGGTGAAGGGCTGGCCGGTCCGCACCCTGCTGCGCGGCCAGACGATCTGCCTTGACGGCACCATCACCGGCAGCCCCGGCACGGGCCGCTACCTTGACCGCGCCACCAGCCAGGCCTTCCCGGCGGCCTGATCCCGGACAGGGGCGCGCCATCGCCGCGCGCCTTCATCTTGCCCCTAAACTCCGGGGGTGAATTGGCGCAAAGCGCCAAGAGGGGGCAGAGCCCCCTCCCTCCCATCCGCCCGCCGCTCAGCCTTCGGGCACGATGCGCGCCACCAGATCTTCCATCATCGCGGCGTTCTGCATGCGCAGGATGGCTTCGGCGGCGGTGGCATCCTGACGGCGCAGCGCGTCGATCAGCAGCTGCATTTCCTCGGCCATGACCCGCCGCCGCCCGGTGCCGTAGCCATAGCTGCGGCGGAAGGCAAAGATGGTGTCCCAGCCGCGCAGGAACACCCGCAGCGCCTCGCGGTTGCCGCCAAACTCCACCAGCCGGGCGTTGAAGCGGCGGTTGGTCTCGATGGCGGCCTCGTCCTCGCCCGCGGCCAGATGGGCGCGATACTCTGCCGCCAGCCGTTCCAGCTCGCGGATCCGCTCCAGCGTCAGCGCGTTCATGCCGCGCCGCACCGCAAAGATGCGCAGTTCGGTGTTCAGCTCGAAAAGGTCGGTGATATAGGCCCGGTCCAGCTGCCGCACGGTGGCACCGCGATTGGGCTCGATCTCCACCAGCCCCTCGCCCTCCAGCTTCCGCAGCGCCTCGCGCAGGGGCATGGTGGAAAACCCCAGCCGCTTGGCCAGTTCAGCGGTCTTCAGCCGGGCGCCGGGGCCGATGCGGCCCGACAGAATATCCTCGCGGATCAGGCGGGTGGCCTGATCGACGGAATTGAGCGTGGCATCGGTATCTTCGGTCATGGGGCGCAGCATGTGTCAGGGCGCCAGCCGGATCAAGGAGATGTGCTCGGCCGAGATCAGCAGATCCTCCTCGCCGCGCAGCAGGCGCACCGCTTCGGTGATGATCCCCGCCGGGCGCGAGCCGCTCTGCCGCTTGGCGGTGAACTCCATCTCCACCCGCACCACATCGCCCGCAAGGATGGGCCGGACAAACCGCACCTCGTTCCAGCCGAGCGAGGCGATGGAGCTTTCCTCGTAAAGCCGCAGTTCGGTCTTCAGCCCCTCCATCAGGGCCAGCCCGTAAAGCCCATGCGCGATGATCCCCGGAAAACCCTGCGCGCGGGCATAGGCGTCATCGGTATGCAGCGGATGGAAATCGCGGGTCAGGCGGCAGAAGGCGGCGATGTCCG
This sequence comes from Salipiger marinus, assembly GCF_900100085.1. Taxonomy (GTDB): domain Bacteria; phylum Pseudomonadota; class Alphaproteobacteria; order Rhodobacterales; family Rhodobacteraceae; genus Salipiger; species Salipiger marinus. Next base: position 45,173 of record NZ_FNEJ01000020.1, on the reverse strand, counting down.
CCGTCGTGATCTCGTGTTCCGGCGTGACATGGCGGGAACCCGTCGTCACGTCCTCATAATACAGGCTCATGCGTAAGCCCTCTGCACCTGACGCGCGATGATCATGCGCTGGATCTGGTTGGTGCCTTCGTAAATCTGGCTCAGCCGTACGTCGCGGAACAGCCGCTCCACCCGGTATTCCCGCGAATAGCCGTTGCCGCCATGGATCTGCAGCGCGTTCGAGATATGGATCTGCGCCATGTCGGTGGTGAACAGCTTCGCCTGCGCCGCTTCCAGCGCGATGGGATGGCCCGCATCGTAAAGCCGGGCGGCGTGATGGATCAGCAGGCGCGCGGCGGCGATGTCCTTGGCCATGTCGGCGATCATGAACTGCACCGCCTGATGCTCGAAGATCGGCTTGCCGAACTGGCGACGGTCCTGCGCATAGGCGAGCGCATCCTCCATCGCGGCCTGCGCCATCCCCAGCGCCATGGCCGACATCATCAGGCGCGAGAAATTGAAATTCTCCATCGCCATCTTGAAGGCGCCATGTTCCGGCCCGATGCGGTTGGTGACGGGCACCCGCACCTCGTCGAAGCTGACCATACACTCTGCCAGCCCGTGCATCCCCAGCAGATCCTCGGATTTGCCGCGCACCACGCCGGCACGGTCGGTCTCCACCAGAATGCAGGAAATGCCGCGATGCCCGGCCTCGGGGTCGGTCTTGGCAAAGACCATGATCACATCCGCGATCTGGCCGAAGGTGACCCATGCCTTGGTGCCGGTCAGGATGTAATCGTCGCCGTCGCGCCGCGCGGTGGTGCGCATCGCCGCCACGTCCGATCCGCAATCCGGCTCGGTCACGGCGGTGGCGGGAATCACCCGACCTTCAAGGATGCCGGGAATCAGCGCGTGATGCGCCGCCGAGCCGTGGTGATGCAGGAACAGCGCCGCCTCCACCGGGATGGCAAAGGCATTGCCCACAGCACCCGATCCGCGCGCGATCTCTTCCATCACGATGCAGGCGGCCATGGCGTCAAGCCCGACACCGCCTGCCGCCTCGGGCAGGGCCACGCCAAAAAGCCCCTGTTCCGCCAAGGCCTCATAGACGGCGCGCGGGAACACGTCGTCGCGGTCGATGGCGGCGGCGGCGGGGGCCACCACCGCGTCGCTAAGCTTGCGGGCCGTCTCGCGGACCATGCGCTGCTCGTCACTGTAGAACTGATCCAATGTGATCTCCGTTCGGTTGTTCGTGATCGTATCTGATCTTCAGCTATGCCGGGAGCGGCAGGCGGGTCAACCCGAGGCCATGCCACCATGGAAGGCATCCGCGGGGTCACGGTCGAAGAAATAGACGATCACCTGCTTCGGATCGGTGCCATAGGCGGCCACTGCGGCATCGGTAAGCGCGCGGGCCGCTTCTGCCTTGGCTTCGGGCGGGCGGGGGAAGGCATGGACCTTTATGAAGATGCGGAAGTTTTCAGCGCATTCGCCATATTTTCCGGCATGTCCGTAGGAATAGTGCGGCGCCGAAAAATAATAGCAGGTCACGATTTCCGGCTTGATTCCGAAGGCCTGACAGAGACCATCGGTCATGTCGCGGGTCGCAACCTCCCGTATTTCCTTGGCTGCGTCGCGGTCGATCACTTCGATGAAGGGCATGGGGCTCTCCTTGGGTCACGGGGGGATGTCGGGCGGGCGGGTTGGCCTGCCAGTTGACTCAGTATCCGATCAGATATTGGCTAAATGCAAGAAATTTGGATCGCACATGATCCTGGCCGGAAAGGACCGCATATGAGCTTCAGGGGCAGCTATACCGTCTGCGTCACCCCCTTTGATGCGGAAGGCCGCGTCGATCTGGACAGCCTGCGCCGCTATGTGGACTGGCAGATCGCCGAGGGCGTGCACGGGCTGATCCCCTTGGGCAGCACCGGCGAATTCCTGTCGCTGACCCGTGACGAACGCGCCGCCGTGGCGGAGACGGTCATCACCCAGACGGCGGGCCGGGTGCCGGTGCTGATCGGCACCGCCGCCGAATGGACCGACGAGGCGGTGGCGCTCAGCCGCGAGGCGGAAAGCCTTGGCGCCGATGGCGTGATGCTGGTGCCGCCCTATTACTCCTCCCCGACCGAGGCGGAGCTGGTCGCGCATTTCACCAAGGTGGCCGAGGCGCTGTCGATTCCGGTGATGCTTTACAACAACCCCTTCACCGCCAATGTGGATCTGAGCGCGGCACTGGTCGGGCGGCTGTCGCAGGTCGACAACATTTCCTACATCAAGGACACCTCGAAAAACGTCCACCGGGTCACCGAACTGCTGGAGGCCTGTCAGGGCCGGATGACGGTCTTTGCGGGCTATTATCCGTGGGAAAGCTATCTGGCCGGGGCCGAGGGCTACAGCTCTGTCATGTCGAACATCGCGCCGCGCCTGTCGGCCGACATGTTCACCCGCACCGTGGACGGATCGGGCGAGGGCCGCGCGATCTATCTGCGCTGCCTGCCGCTGATCAACGCGCTGGCGGGGGATCTGTATGTGTCGGCCACCAAGGCGGCCATGGGCATGGTCGGCCAGCCGATGGGCGATCCGCGTCCGCCGCGCCTGCCGCTGCCAGAGGCCAAGCGCGCCGAACTGCACGCCATTCTCACCGATCTCGGGCTGCTGGCGGAAGCCTGATCCCGGCCCCGCGCCGGGCCGAACACACCGCCCCAACAGAGAGCCATAAAGGAAAAGAAACGATGAAACTGACCAATCTCGCCCTGTGCCTTGCCATGGGAACCGCGCTTGTCACCCCCGCTTTCGCGCAGGAGGTGACGCTGAAGGCCAGCCATAACGCCAATGCCGACGAACCCTATGGCGTGGGCCTGCGGCACATGGCCGAGGTGCTGGAAGAGAAATCTGGCGGCAAGGCCACGATCTCTGTCTTCGACAACGCCCAGCTGGGCGACGAGATGGAAAGCATTCAGGGCACCCAGATGGGCACGGTGGACATCGCCGTGACCGCGAACGAGACGCTGGCCAATTTTGTGCCCGACCTCACGGTGTTTTCGCTGCCCTTCCTGTTCAAGGATGCCGAACAGATGGACCGCGCGCTGAGCGACGCGGCGGTGTTGGACGAGATGCAGACCGCGCTGGAGGCACAGGGCTTTCACCTGCTGGCGGTGTTTTCCGCAGGCACCCGCCACATCATGACCAAAAAGCCCATCGCCAGCATCGAGGACATCTCGGGGCTGAAAATCCGCACCATGCAGAACCCCGCGCATGTGGATACGTTCAAGGCCTTTGGCGCCAACCCGACTCCGCTGGCCTATACCGAGCTTTACGGCGCGCTGGAAACCGGCGTTGTGGACGGGGCAGAGGCCGCCAACACCAATTTCTACGCGCAGAAATTCTATGAGGTGGCCCCGGAATGGGCGGTGATCGGCTGGCTGGAACTGGTGGCGCCGGTCATCATGGGCAAGGCGGCCTATGACGCGCTGCCCGAGGACGTGAAGACCGCGCTGGACGAGGCAGGCATGGACGCGGGCAAGTTCCAGCGCAAGACTTATCTGGACAGCGACAATGCGCGCTTTGCCGATCTGGAAGCCGTGGGCGTGACCATCACCCGCCCCGATGACGCGCCGTTCCGCGCCGCAGCGGCCCCCATCTATGACCAGTATGTCATCACCGACACGCAGAAGAAGATCTTCGGGATGCTGAAATCGGTCGAGTGATCCCCGTTCGACCCGACTGTCCGGCCACGCCTGTCGTGGCCGGACCCTTTCCCTTCACGAAAGCCTGCCGCGCATGATTGTCCTGCTGGAACGCCTGTGTCTTGCCCTGCGCCGCGTCGTCTCGGGCGTGGTCATCCTGCTGTTCTCGGTCATGATGACCGCCGTTCTGGTGCAGGTGGCCGGGCGCTATGTCTTCAACTATTCCATCGCGCAGGCGGCAGAAATCGCCACCTTCAGTCAGATCTGGCTGGTGCTTCTGGGGGCGGGGGTGGCGGTGGCGCGGGGCCAGCATGTGGCCATCGACATGCTGCCCGCCAGGCTGCCGCTGCCCATGGCCCGCGTGGCGCTGGTGGCCATCGCGCTGGTCACCGTCACGTTTCTGGCGGTGCTGGCATGGGGCAGCCAGCCGCTGCTTCGCATGGGCGAATTCCAGACCTCGCCCGCGCTGCGCATCCCGATGAAATGGATTTACCTCTGCCTGCCGATGGGGGCCGCCTATATGGCGCTGGAACTGCTGCTGTCGGTGCTGCAGCGCTGGGACGATCCCTTTCCGCCGCCGCAGGTCGATGATGCCGAGGAGGCGGTCTGATGCTGTTTCTCGCGTTTGCCTTCGTGTTTCTGCTGCTGCTGGGGGTGCCGGTGGTGTTCGTGCTGGGCGCCTCGGCGGTGCTGGCGCTGGTCACCACCACCGATGTGCCCGTGGCCATCGTCAGCCAGCGCGTCTTTGCCGGGCTCAACTCCTTTACGCTGATGGCGATCCCGTTTTTTGTCTTTGCGGGCGTCATCATGGATGCGGGCGGGATTTCGCGGCGGATCGTCGATTTCGCCTCGGCGCTGATCGGCTGGGTGGTGGGCAGCCTTTATCAGGTGGCCTGCGTGGCGGCGGCGGGGCTGGCGGCCATCTCCGGCTCTGGCTCCGCCGACACGGCGGCGATTTCCGCGATCATGCAGCCGCAGTTCCGCCGCCGCGGCTATGACGTGGATTTTGGCGCCGCCCTGATCGCCTGCGCCGGATCCATCGCGCAGGTGATCCCGCCCAGCCTGACCATGGTGATCCTTGCCGTGGTGTCCAACGTGTCCATCGGGGCGCTGTTCGTGTCGGGCATCGTGCCGGGGCTGCTCTGCATCGCCATGCTGATGGTCATCGCCTATTTTCAGGCCCGCAAGGGCGGCCCCGCCTATCGCGAGACCGAAGCCTTCACCCTTGCCCGCCTGCGCCGCACCGGCTGGGCGGCGCTGCCCGCCGCAGGCATGCCGGTGCTGATCCTTGGCGGCATCCTTGGCGGCGTCTTCACCCCCACCGAGGCGGCGGCGGTGTCGGGCTTTTACGGGCTGCTGGTCGGCGCCTTCGTCTATCGCGACCTGAAACTGGCGACGCTGCCGGGGCTGATCCTGCGCACCGCCTCGCTGTCGGCGGCGGTCATGCTGATCATCGGCACGGCGGCGGTGTTTTCGTGGCTGATCGCCAATGCCGATGTGCCGCGGATTCTCGGCGACTGGATCGCGGGTGTGTCGACCAGCACGCTGATCTTTCTGCTGATCGCCAACCTGCTGTTCCTGTTTGTCGGCATGTTTCTGGAAACCATCGCGGCCATCCTGATCATCGTGCCGGTTCTGGCGCCGATCGCCGCGCAGATGGGGGTGGATCCCATCCATTTCTCGCTGCTGGTCATCCTCAACTGCGCCATCGGCACCGTGACGCCGCCCTATGGCGTGTCGCTGTTCGTCGCCTCCAGCGTGGCGGGACGGCCCGTGCTGCAGGTGGCGCGCCGTCTGGGCTGGCCGCTGGCGGGGCTGTTTTCCGTGCTGGCCGCCGTCACCTTCATCCCCGGCCTGTCGCTGTTCCTGCCGCGGCTGTTCGGCCTTATCGACTGATCTCAAAGGACCATCCCATGACCAAACTCAAAGTCACCATCGCCGGCATCGAATTCGACGCCCGTTTCGAGGACGCCGCCCCCAAGACCGTCGCCGCCTTCCGCGCGCAGCTGCCCTATGTCAGCAAGGTGGTGCATGTCCGCTGGAGCGGCGAAGGCGTCTGGATCCCGCTGGGCGAGACCGATTTTGGCGTGAGCTACGAAAACCACACCAGCTATCCGGCGCCGGGGCAGTTCATCCTTTATCCGGGCGGCATTTCGGAAACCGAGATCCTGCTGGCCTATGGCGGCGTGCATTTTGCCTCCAAGATGGGGCAGCTTGCGGGCAACCATTTCATCACGCTGACCTCCAACCTCGACAAGCTGGCCGAGCTTGGGCCCAAGGTGCTGTGGGACGGCGCGCAGGACATCCGGTTCGAAGAGGTCTGATCCCGCATGACACCCGCCCCCCTCAGCTTTGGCGCGCGGCTGCGCCAGCTTGCCGCGCTCCGTGGCGATGCGCCTGCGGTGATCTTCCTGCCCGGCTCTGGGCCGGAGCAGAGGCTCAGCTGGGCCGCGCTGGATGCGCTGGTGGACCGCTTCGCGCACGGGTTGCAGGCGCGCGGCGTGGGGCAGGGCGATGTGGTGGGCATGGCGCTGCGCAATATCCCCCAGCATCTGGCGCTGGCGCTGGCCATCTGGCGGCTGGGGGCGACGACGCTGGTGCTGGATCCGGGCATGCCGCCCGACACGCTGGCCGCGATGCGGGCGCGCAGCGGCGCGCGGCTGGTGGTGGGCGCCCCCGACCTGCCGCTGGAGCTTTTCGAGGCCGAGGCGTTGCCGTCCCGCGCGCCGCTGCCCGACCATGTCTCGGTCCCGGGCAAGATCGTGCTGTCGGGCGGCTCCACCGGGCTGCCCAAGATGATGTGCGACGCGCGGCCCTTCACCCGCATCCCCGGCGCCAGCTGGGGGCGGGTGGCGCCCCGGCTGGGCTTCCGCGCCGATCAGGTGCAGCTGGTCTGTGGGGCCATGTCGCATAACGCGCCGTTTACATGGGCGCAGAACGGGCTCTTCGAGGGCAACACGCTGGTGCTGATGGAACGCTTCGATGCGGCCCGCGCGCTGCAGGCGATCGACAGCCATGGCGTGGGCTTTGTGATGCTGGTGCCCACGATGATGGTGCGCATGATCGACGCGCTGCCCGGCAGCGGCGCGCGGCTGGACAGCCTGCATGCGCTTTACCACACCGGCGCGCCCTGCGCGGGCTGGCTGAAACAGGCATGGATCGACGTGCTGGGCCCCGACCGGGTGACAGAGATGTATGGCTCTGGTGAAAACACCGGCCAGACCACGATCACCGGGCGCGAATGGCTGGATCATCCCGGATCGGTGGGGCAGGGGTTCGAGACCGAGATCCGCATCTACGACCCCGACGGCGCGCGGCTGCCCTCGGGCGAATTGGGCGAGATCTTCATGCGGCCCGCCGATCTGGACGGGCGCAGCGCCTATATCGGCCCCGATGCGCCGCAGCCAGAGCGCGATGCCGACGGCTTCCAGAGCATCGGCGATGTCGGCTGGCTGGATGACGAGGGCTATCTGTATCTGGGCGGGCGGCGCGATGACGTGATCAACACCGGCGGCGTCAAGGTCCATCCCGAAACCATCGAGGCGGCGCTGCTGCGCCATCCCGGCGTGGCGGATGCCGTGGCCTTTGGCGTGGATCACCGCGACTGGGGGCAGATGGTGGTGGCCTGTCTGGTGCCCAAGGCCGGGCGAGCGCTGGACGAGGCCGATCTGCTGGCCTTCTGCGCGCGCAGCCTTGCCCCGGCGGAACAGCCCAAGCGCCTGCATCTCTGTGAGGCGCTGCCCCGCGACGGCTTTGGCAAGATCCGCCGCAAGGCCCTGCGCGCCAGCTTCGGCTAGGCGGGTGGGTCAGCCCTGCGGCATCGACAGGACGATGTTACGCCCGCCTTTGACATAGCGCAGCTCGTCCTCGCCAATCGCCGAGACGCGCCCGCCATCCACCTGATCCCCGACCTGCACCTTCTGGTAGCGCCCCGAGGGCAGCCGGATCAGCGCGCTGCGGCTGGACGGCTTGCCATAGACGCCGATCAGGTTCAGCTGCCGCAGGTTGATCTGGCCCCGCATCGTGGCCTGCTGGGCAACGCTGGTGTTCTGCGGAATGTTGGGCATGGGCGCCGCCCGCGTGCTGGCGGCAGAGGCGGTCTGCACGCGCCGTTCCGGTTCCGGCTGCGGCGGCGGGGCAACCTCCAGCGTGCGGGGCCGCAGCAGCGGCGCCAGCGAGCGCTGCACCGCCTGATCGCTGGCAGAGATGTCCGGCGTCACCGCCTCAAGGTCTGCCACCGGATCTTCGGCGGGCAGCTCGGGCGCGGTGTCTGCGGCTGTCTCCTCGGGCGGGGGCAGCGGGCGCAGGGCGGGTCGGATTTCGCCCAGAGCGGCCAGCGAGGCGTCGGTGGCAGGGGGGGCATCGGGGGCGGCCTGCTCCTCCGGCGGCAGGGCCACCAGATCCTCGGGACGCAGCGCCGGGCGCAGGGCGGGCAGGGCCGCCGCCTCGGAGGCGGGATCGTCCGCCGCCTCGGGCGGCGTCTCCGGCGTGGCGGCGGGGCTGCGCAGCGGCGGCAGCTGCGGCGGCTGGCCGCGATAGATCAGGATGCCGTCCGGGGACAGCGCGCCCTCGGGCGTAGCACGCACCAGCCCGCGCCCGTCCAGATCGAAGCGCACCCCCGGACCCGGCGGCAGCGCCACGGCGGGCAGGGTCAGATCCCGCTCCTGCGTGGCATCAAGATCGGGCAGGGCCACGCTGTCAAAGGGCTGCACCTTCGGGTCCACCGAGGCCCAGTGGATGTTGTCGGTGGTGGATTGCGGCGGCTCCAGCGGCGAGTCCGGCGCGCGCTGCCAGACGCCGGTGGCGGCATAGGTGGCGGCGGCTTCTTCGGGACTGGTCGAAGGCGTGGCGGGTGGGGCAGGCACCTCGGCGGGTGCGGCCTGCTCGGTCTCTGCGGGGTAGGGGGGCGCGACCGGCTGGGCGGGCTCCGGCTCGGGCTCCGGCAGGGCCGCCACCACCGGTTCCGCCACGGTGTCGGGACCGGGTGCAAACAGCTGCGTGAGGCCGGTGTCGAAGCGGATGGAGGCCCATGCCGCCATCCCGGCCAGAAACACCAGCAGCACCACGGTCAGCATCAGCCCCAGATGCCGGGGCTTGCCGCCGACCGTTTCCTCGCGCCGGGCGCCAAAGACGGTCATCCGCCGCCGCTCCTCCTCCGGATCCAGTGCGGCGGGCGGCGTGGCGGGGGCGGGCGTGTCCGGCTCTTCGCGGCGCATCGCGGCAAGCCGGGCGGCGATAGGCGCGTCGCGCCGCTGCGCGGGCGGGGTGGGGCGCATCGACAGCGCCGGCGGCACCCGCGCCGGAGCGGCGGAGGCGGGGGCAGGCGCAGGCGCCTTGGCAGGCTTGGCCGGAACCTTGTCCGGCGTCGGCGTCGCCCGGTCCGGGGCGGGTTTCGGCCCGGCGGCAGGACGTGCCTTGCCGCCCGTGCCCGCAGCGGGGGCAGGTGCTGCCTTGGGCGCGGGCGCCTTCGGGGCAGGGGCTGCCGCCTTGGACGCCGGGGCAACGGCAGGGGCTGTCGTGGCGCCTTTCTGGGATGCGGGCGCAACCGAGGGCGCGGGAACGGTCGCCTTCGCGGCGGCGGGCCTGTCCACGGGCTTGCTTCCGGCGGCCACCGAGGGGGCATTGACCGGCACGGCCTTGCCCGTTGCGGCGGCAGGGCGCGCTGCGGCAGAGGCGGGAACCGCCGGGGTGAACCGGGGCGGCCCCGAGGGCAGCCGGGGCGCGGTCAGCGGCGGCGGCGGGGCGTCGCGCGCGGCCCGGATGCTGGAAAACCGGACCTGAGCGTCGGACGCGGGCGCGGCGGCAGGCGGCGGCACGTCGCGCTCCCATGGCGGAGCTTCGCCCTCGGGCTTGGCAGGCGGCGGCACAACCGGCGCAGGCTCCGGCACGGCGACAGGGTCGGGCGCAGGTTTGGGTTCAGGGATCACGGGCTCCGGATCCGCGCCCTTTTTGGGCACGGATGGAGCCACGGGCGCGGTCACCGGCAGCCCCTCCGCAGCCTTGGGCTTTTCCGCTGCGATCTCCACCGGCGCGGGCGGCGCCTCCGGCGCCTCGTCCAGCAGGCGGAACGGCCCCGGACGCGGCGGCACCGGCCCGGACCAGCCGGGGGCCGCGCCAAAATGCACCGTGCCGACAAAATCCTGCGCCGCGGCCACGGCATGGAACACCTGCGGCACGAATCCGCAGGCGGTCAGAAAGGTCTCGGCCTCTTCCAGCGTCTCGCGGGCCACCGCCGCCGCCTTCAGCCGCCCCTCGGCGGGCACCCAGTCGATCACCAGATCCAGCACCGCATAGGGCGTGACCCCGTCATAGGCGGCACGCACCGCGCGGGCGCGTTCGGCAACGCCGCCCCCGGGATCGGCCAGCGACAGGTAGCGCACCTGTTCGTTGGGCAGGAACACCGCCACCGTGGTGCCTTCGGAAGACCGCGCCAGCGCCTCGTCGCGCAGCTCTGCCAGCGCCTGATCCAGATGGTCGGGATCAAAGGGCCGTTCGGCCAGTGGCACCCAGCCTTCGCCAAGACGGCGAAGCAGGGTGATGCCCTCAAAGGAAAGGAAAAGCGCGAAACCGGGTCCCATGCGCCCGTTCTACCATTGCTCCCGTCGCGATGGGAGTCCCAACAGGGGCGTCCGGGGCGGGCAGCAACTCTCCGCTGAGGGCAGGAATCAAGCCCCGGCGGGGCCTTGCGGCGGCGGCGCGATCGCGGGACAGTGCCCGCCGAACACGCAAGACGGAGGTTCCCCCATGCGTATGATCCCGCGTCCCGCCGCCCTTCTGACCGCGGCCTGTCTCGTGGGGCTGGCGCCGCTCGCCGCCACCGCGCAGCCGACGCCGCCAGACGCACCCCGGCTGACGGTGACCGGCGATGGCAGCGCCACCGCCACCCCCGACATGGCCACGATTTCGCTGGGCATCACCGCCGAAAACCCCGAGGCCGGGGTGGCGATGGACACTGCCTCGCAGGCGGCGGAGGCCATCCTTGCCCGGCTCGACACGCTGGGCATCGAGCCGCGCGACCGGCAGACCTCGGATCTGAGCCTGCAGCCGCTCTGGGCGGGCGGCTATGACAGCGCCGAAGACCGCCGCATCACCGGCTACGAGGCGCGCAACACGCTGACCGTGCGCGTGCGCGATCTGGAGAAACTGGGTGACGTGCTGCAGGCGGTGCTGGAGGATGGCGCGAACCAGCTTTCCGGCCTCAGCTTCGGGCTGCAGAACCCCGATCCGGTCCTCGAGGCGGCGCGCCGCGACGCCGTGGCCGATGCCATGGCCCGCGCGCAGGTGCTGGCCGAGGCGGCAGGCGTGTCGCTGGGCCGGGTGCTGTCGATCAGCGAAGGCGGCGGCGGCTACGCCCCGCCCGCGCCGATGATGGAAATGCGCGCGGCCTCCGTGCCCGTGGCCGCAGGCGAGGCGGAACTGTCGAGCAGCGTCACCATGGAATTTGCTCTGGGCGAGTGAGCCCCCGAAAAAACGCGGCGCCGGATCCCCGGCGCCGCGTCCTGCGTTTCCAGCGGCCCCAAATATCCCGGGGGAGTCCGCGTCAGCGGACGGGGGCAGAGCCCCCGCCACCCCACCGCCGGGCTCAGGCCCGGTTCAGCGCCTGATCCAGATCGGCGATCAGATCCTCGGCATCCTCGATCCCGATGGAGATGCGCACCACATCCGGGGCGGCGCCCGCCGCGATCTGCTGCGCCTCTGACAGCTGCCGGTGGGTGGTGGAGGCGGAATGGATCACCAGACTGCGCGTATCGCCCAGATTGGCGACATGGCTGAAGATCTTCAGCCCGTCCACAAACCGCAGACAGGCGTCATAGCCGCCCTTCAGCGTGACGGTGAAGAGCGCGCCGGCCCCCTTGGGGCAGATCCGCGCCACCCGGTCGGCATAGGGCGACGACGGCAGCCCGGCATAGGTGACCTTCGCCACCGCCGGATGGGTTTCAAGCCAGCCCGCCACGCGCTTGGCATTGGCCACATGCTGCCGCATCCGCAGCGACAGGGTCTCGATCCCCATCAGCGTGTAATGCGCGCCCTGCGGGTTCATGGTCATGCCCAGATCGCGCAGCCCCACCGCGATGGAATGGAAGGTGAAGGCGAGCGCGCCAAAGGTCTCGTGGAATTTCAGCCCGTGATAGGCGGGTTCCGGCGCCGAAAGCGACGGGAATTTGTCCGACGTCGACCAGTCGAAGCTGCCCGAATCCACCACGCAGCCGCCGGTCACCGTGCCGTTGCCGGTCATGTATTTGGTCAGCGAATGCACCACCAGCGTCGCGCCATGCTCGATGGGGCGGCAGAGATAGGGCGTGGCCGAGGTGTTGTCGACGATCAGCGGCAGGCCCGCGCGCTGCGCGATTGCGGCGATGGCATCCAGATCGGTGATGTAGCCGCCGGGATTGGCGATGCTTTCGCAGAAGATGGCGCGGGTGTTTTCGTCGATCGCGGCCTCGACCGCGTCCAGATCGTCAAAATCGACAAAGCTGCAGGACCAGCCGAAGCGGCGGATGGTCTGGCTGAACTGGGTGATGGTGCCGCCATAGGCCCGGGTCGAGGCGACGATGTTGCGCCCCGGCCCCATCAGCGGGAACAGCGCCATGATCTGCGCCGCATGGCCCGAAGAGCAGCAGACCGCGCCCGCGCCGCCCTCCAGCGCCGCGACCCGCTCCTGCAGCGCGGCCACGGTGGGGTTGGTCAGGCGCGAATAGATATAGCCGACCTCCTGCAGGTTGAACAGCGCCGCCGCATGGTCCGCGTCGCGGAACACATAGGCGGTGGTCTGGTAGATCGGCACCTGCCGGGCGCCGGTGGCCGGATCGGGCCGGGCACCGGCATGGATCTGCAGCGTGTCGAATCCGTGGTTCTGGGTCATCTTGGGCCTCCTCCCGCGATCAGATGACCCAGCGGTAAGCCATCCCCGCGCGGCCCGCAACGCCCCGCTGTCCGCGCCCGCGCCCTAGCGCAGCCAGAGGCCTTCGCGTTTCAGCCGGTTCCGGATCGCCTGTTCGCGCCGGGGCAGGTCGCTGCGGTCGAAAAGCGCGCGGGCGCGCTGCCCGAGCCCCTGATAGACCATGCGCCGCAGCGGCTCGTAGCCCTTCAGCACCTTCTTGACGCGGTTGGGGGCGGTGATCTCTTCCAGCAGGGCGACCACCGCCGCGCTTTCCCGGGCATAAAGCAGCGGCAGGGTGCGGTAATGACAGCTGATCCGCCCATCCAGCAGCCCTTCGGGCAGGGTGTCGCGCCCGCCGCCAAGGCTGTGGATCACCAGCGGCAGCGCCACCTGATCGAGCCACGGATCAAGGCTCTGGCAGACCAGCTCTGGCGGGGGATCATCGCGAATGGACAAGGCATATTGCAGAAACCGGGTGCCAAACACCTTTGGACAGTCGTAAAAGTAGAAGCCCGCGTTGAAGTAGAGATAGCGCCGCCAGTGCTCGTCGGGCTGAGCCAGATCCAGCGAGGCGGCAAAATCCAGCCCGAACCGGTCATAGAGCGCGCGCCAGATCTGCGTATAGCCGGGGCCGTAAAGCTCGATCCGGGGCCATGTGCCTTCGCGGCGCAGCGAGGCGGTGGGGCGGGCAAAATCGAAGGGCACCGTGGTCAGATCGCCGGTGATCAGCGTGTCGGTGTCGAAGAACACGAAGGGCTGGCCTTCGGGCAGGGCCAGCAGCGCCTCGATCTTGTTGCCATAGGGATAGGTCTCGCCAAAATGGGCGGAGGCGAAGGGCAGCAGGGTCGCGCCGCAGTCCTGCAGCAGGTCGAGCAGGGCCGGATCGCCGATGCGCGGATCCTGCGACCAGAGCGGGCCGGGCTGCGGTTCGGCCACAAAAAGCCGCACCGCGTCGCGCGGGGTGGTGGCGGCCAGCGACAGTGCAAAAAGCGCGGCCTCATAGGCCAGCCGCCCGCGCTGTCCGACGATGAGGATGTTGAGCGGTGTGCCGCTGCCTGCCGTCATGCCCGCCCGCTGTCCCTGTCCTGCCCCCATGGAATGCCGCGCCCCCCGGGCAAGCCGGGGAGGCGGCGTTTTGGCCTAGATCGTGATCGGTTCCAGCACCTGCGGCTCCACCACGCGCACGCCGGGCAGCGCCTCTGCCAGCGCCGCCGCCGACTGTTCCAGCGCCGGGAAGGTGCGGTAATGGCCGGGGATCACGGTCTTGAAGTCGAACCATGTCTTGGCGGCATAGGCCGCGGCGGCCATGTCCATGGTGTAATAGCCGCCACAGGACAGGATGCCGATGTCGGGCTTGTGATAGGCGCCCATCCAGCCCATGTCGGCCATCAGCGTGGTGTCGCCGGAGAAGTAGATCACATGGCCCTCGCCCGCGATCATGAAGCCGGTTTCCATTCCGGCATAATGCGGCTTGCCGTCGACGGGCAGCGAGGAGGAATGCGAGGCGGGCACCATGGTCACCCGGACGCCGCCGAAGCTGACGGTGCCGCCCTTGTTGAAGGCATGGCCCTCGACCGCGCCCTGACCATGCAGCATCCCGGCCAGTTCCACCATGCCGGAGACCGGCGCGCCGGTTTTCTGCGAGACCGTCACCAGATCGGCGGTGTGGTCGGAATGGCCATGGGTGACAAGGATCTGCGTGGCGCCCTGCAGCGCCTCCTCGATGCGGTCTTCGGGCATCATCGGATTGCCATGCACCCAAGGGTCGATGAGCAGCACCTGATCTTCGATGTCGATGCGGAAGGATCCGTGGCCAAGCCAGAGGATGTTCATGAGGCAGTCTCCTGATGTGGTTCGGGCCGGAGGGTAGCACGGCCTCGTGGCAGGTAAAGCGCGGGGGGAGGGGAGGAGGGGGCTCTGCCCCCTCTTGGCGCGGAGCGCCAATTCACCCCCGGAGTTTAGGGGCAAGATGAAGCGTCAGCCGGCGGGATAGGCGGCGGCGAGCCCGGCCATCAGGGCCCGGTCGTGATCGTCGAGCGGGCCGCGGGCGCCGGGGCGGAAGCGGGCGCGGAAGGCCGCAAGCAGCGCCTCTTCCTCGCCGGGGGCTGCGCGGTAGCCGAACCGCGCGGCGGCGCCGAGGAAGTCCCCGGGGGCGGCAGGCGCGGCCGCGACCGCAAGCCCGCGGCGCACCAGCCGCGCCCAGTCGAAACGGGGGCCGGGATCCTGCTTGCGGGTCGGGGCCATGTCGGAATGGCCGATGACCCGGGCGGGGGGGATGGACCAGCGCCGCAGGATCCCCGCGAGCAGCGTCTCCAGCGCCGAGATCTGCGGTTCGGGGAAGGGTTCGGTGCCGGTATTGACCAGTTCGATGCCGATGGCCCGGGAATTGACCTCGGTCACCGTGCCCCATGCGCCAAGCCCCGCATGCCATGCGCGCATCTCTTCGGTGACGAGCTGCCAGCAGGTGCCGTCGCGGTCGAGCACGTAATGGGCGGAGACGCCGGATCCGGGGTGGCGCAGATGGTCAAGCGTGGCGCGGGCCGTGGGGATGACGGTGTAATGCAGCACCACCAGATCGGGCCGCGCGCCAGACCGGCGCGGCCCGAAATTGTCCGACGGGCACCAGAGCGGGGTCAGCTGCCCCGCACCGCGCGGAAGGGGGCCGGATCCCAGGCGCAGGCGAAGCCGTCGCCATCGGGATCAAGCGACTTGCGGTCGCGCTCCGGCCCGCCGCTGGCAAGGAAATCCTCCTGCGCGCGGTCCGGCGAGCTGTAGGCGGCGCAGGCGCGGATGGCCTTTTCGGCGCTGGCGAAGGGTCCGCGGCGATAAAGCGCCGTGCCCACCGGATTGGTGGTGCGCAGGGCGTATTCCACAATGTTCGGCGCCGAGGAATCGGGGCGCGGCGGCAGGTCGGTCGGGCGGATGATCTGATATTGCGCGCGGTTCTGCGCGATCATCGCGGCATCGTCCTGAATGCTGCGTTCCGCCGACACGGCGGAAAAATCGTTCTCCGCCGAAATGCCGGAGCCGTTGCCCGCCACGTCGGGGGCAGCGTTGGAGGGGGAGGCATTCACCGGCGCCACGCCGGAATTGCCGTCCAGCGCGGCGCGGATCGCGGCGTCTTCCTGCGCGTTGCCGATCATGCCGGGGGTGGAGGGGCCCGGCGCGGGCGTGGTCGTCACGGGCGTGGCAGCGCCGCCGCCTGCCAGCGCCGCGTCGCGGGACTGCCGCGCCTCGTAGCTGGCATAATCATCGAAGCCCACGCCGGTGCCGCTGTCCGGAATGGGGGTCGTGCAGGCGGCCAGCGCGCAGAGCGCCGCGCCGCAGAGGAAGGTCCGTGTCATGATCTTGCGTTGCACCCCAGAACTCTCCCGAGTGATTACCACCATTGTGCAGGCTTCTGGGAGAAGCCCGCCGCGCGTTCCAGCGCATAGGCCGTGTTGAGCAGGTCGCCCTCTTCCCACGGTCTGCCGATCAGCTGCAGACCCAGCGGCAGCCCCTGCCTGTCCAGACCCGCCGGAACGGAAACGCCCGGAAGGCCGGCAAGGTTCACCGTCACGGTGAACACATCATTGAGATACATCTGCACCGGATCGGCCTCCTGCATCTCGCCCAGACCAAAAGCGGCGGAGGGCGTGGCAGGCGTCAGGATCGCATCGACCCCGGCGGCGAAGGCTTCTTCGAAGTCGCGCTTGATCAGGGTGCGGACCTTGCGGGCGCGGTTGTAATAGGCGTCGTAGAACCCGGCGGACAGCACATAGGTGCCCACCATGACCCGGCGCTGCACCTCTGCGCCGAAGCCTTCGGCGCGGGTCTTTTCATACATGTCGTTGATGCCCTCGCCCCGGCTCAGCGCGGCGCGATGGCCATAGCGCACCCCGTCATAGCGCGCGAGGTTCGACGAGGCCTCGGCGGGGGCGATGACGTAATAGGCGGGCAGGGCGTATTTGGTATGGGGCAGCGAGATGTCGGTGATCTTGGCCCCGGCCTCGGCCAGCATCCGCGCGCCCTCGTCCCAGAGTGCCGCGATCTCGTCATTCATGCCGTCCATGCGGTATTCGCGCGGGATGCCGATGACCTTGCCCCGGATGTCGCCGGTCAGCAGCGCCTCGAAATCGGGCACGGGCAGATCGGCGGAGGTGCTGTCCTTCGGATCATGGCCGCACATCGCCTGCAGCACGATGGCCGCATCGCGCACGTCCTTGGTCATCGGGCCCGCCTGATCGAGGCTCGAGGCGAAGGCGACGACCCCCCAGCGCGAGCAGCGGCCATAGGTGGGCTTGATGCCGGTGATGCCGGCAAAGGCGGCGGGCTGGCGGATCGAGCCGCCGGTATCGGTGCCGGTGGCGGCAAGGCACAGATCGGCGGCCACCGCGGCGGCAGACCCGCCGGAAGAGCCGCCGGGGGTCAGCGCCGTGGTGTCATTGCCGCGCCGCCACGGGTTGACCGCATTGCCGTAACAGGAGGTCTCGTTGCTGGAGCCCATGGCAAACTCGTCCATGTTGAGCTTGCCCAGCATCACGGCGCCCGCTTCGAAGAGCTGGCTGGTGACGGTCGATTCGTATTCCGGCGTGAAGCCTTCAAGGATGCGCGAGGCCGCCTGACTGGGAACGCCCTTGGTGCAGAACAGATCCTTGATCCCCATGGGAATGCCGCAGAGCGCGGGCGCGTCGCCCGCCGCAATCCGGGCATCCGCCGCGCGCGCCTGCTCCAGTGCGATCTCGGGGGTCTTGTGGACAAAGGCGTTGAGCGCCCCCGCCGTCTCGATGGCGCCAAGGCAGGCCTCGGTCAGATCCACCGAGGTCACGTCTCCGGCGCGCAGCGCATCGCGCGCCGCGGCCACGGTCAGTTTGGCAAGCTCGCTCATTCCATCACCTTCGGCACGGCAAAGAACCCTTCGCGCGCATCGGGCGCGTTCGACAGGACCTGTGTCTGGATGTTGCCATCCGTCACCACATCGGCGCGCCGCTTCAGCTGCATCGGCGTGACCGAGACCATGGGCTCCACGCCGTCCACATCCACTTCGTTCAGCTGCTCGATGAAGTCGAGAATGGCGCTGAATTCATGGGCCAGCGCCGGCAGCGCCTCGTCTTCCACACGGATGCGCGCCAGTTTGGCGACCCGCGCGGCGGTCTTGGTGTCGATCGACATGGGATCCCCCCGGTCAGTCTGTGTCCGTCGCAGTCGGAACGCCTTTACTCCGCCCGGCCCTGCCTCGCAAGCCGCCCCCACGCTTTTGCGATCCGCGCTTCTTCTTGGCCCAAATATCCCGGGGGAGCCCGCGCGGCAGCGCGGGCGGGGGCAGAGCCCCCTGCCTGCCCGCGACCCCACCGTTTCGTGATCCGCAAGGGCGGGCCTGCACCGGTGCCCGGCTCGACAACGTCGCGCGCGCGCGCTAGGCGCGGGGAAACATCCTCAATGTCCGGACCTGCCGTGCCACGCCTTCTTTCCCGGTTCTGCCTGCTGCCGCTTCTGCTGGCCGCTTTCCTGCTCTCTGCCTGTGCCACCCGCTCGCCGCATGTGCCGCCGCCCTCCGCCGCCGAGGTGATGGAACTGGCGGCCGCCCTGCGCAGCCTTGGCCCCGATGTCGATCCCGAAGAGGCGGCGCGCATGGCCCGCATTTCCTATGACTATCCGCGCGAACTGGCGGTGGCATGGAACGTGACCGACAGCGCCTATATCCATAACGTCAAGGTCAACAACGGCACCCGCCCGCGCGGGCTGTGCTACCAATGGGCCGATGATCTGGAGGCGCGGCTGCTGCAGGAGGATTTCCGCACCATCGACCTGCACCGGGCCATCGCCAATGCCATGACGCCGCTCCGCATCGAACACAGCACCGTCATCGCCAGTGCCGCAGGCGCGCGGATGGATCAGGGCATCGTGCTGGATCCGTGGCGCAATGGCGGCGATCTTTACTGGGGGCCGGTGCTGGAAGACACGCGTTACCCGTGGGTCGAACGCGAAAAGGTGTTCGCTGCCAAACGTGCGCTGGCCGAAGGGCGCTAGGGCTCAGTCCAGCGCATAGGGCAGGATGTCGCGGCGGTCTGGCCGGATGGTCAGGCGCCGCTCCAGCGGCGGCACCGACCGCTGGTGGCAGTCGGTGCGTTCGCAGATGCGGCAGGAAATGCCGATGGGCTCGAACGCCCGGTCGCGGGTCAGATCCATCCCGTCGGCATAGACCAGCGCGCCCGCGTGGCGCAGTTCGCATCCCAGAGCCATCGCAAAGCGGCGCACCGGCGCGCCGAACCGCCCCGCGGGCTTGGTCACGTCGCGCGCCAGCAGCACGTAGCGCACGCCGTCCGGGGTCTCTGCCAGCTGCCGCAGGAAGGTGTTCGGGGTCTCGAACGCGCGGTGCACGTTCCAGAGCGGACAGGCCCCGCCAAAACGGGCGAATTGCAGCCGCGTCGCGGAATGGCGCTTGGTGATGGTGCCGGCCTGATCGACGCGGGCGAAAAAGAACGGGATGCCCTTGGCGCCGGGCCGCTGCAGCGTCGAAAGCCGGTGCGCCACCTGCTCGATCGAGGCGCCAAAGCGTGCGGCCAGCAGATCGAGATCGTGCCGCGTCTCCTGCGCCGCCGCCAGCACCGCGCCATAGGGCATCATCGCGGCGCCCGCGAAATAGTTGGCAAGCCCCAGCTTGGCGATGGCGCGGGCGGTGTCGGACTGGAAGCGCGCCAGATCCAGCGTTGCTTCCAGCAGCGGATCCTGCCGCAGCAGCGCCACCTGCACCAGCAGCTGAAAGGTCTGCGTCTCGTAAGGCGCGAGCGAGGACAGCGTCAGCACCTGCCGCGCCGCATCGAAGCTGCGCAGCGCCGGGGTCTGTGCCATCTCCACCGCGATGCCGCGCCCGCGCAGACGGGCAATCACGGCGGCGCGCAGATCGGGGCCACCGCCGCCCAGCATCTGGGCAAAATGTTCTGCCGCGCGGTCCACCGCGTCGATGTAATTGTCGCAGTAATGGAA
Source organism: Salipiger marinus (assembly GCF_900100085.1). GTDB lineage: Bacteria > Pseudomonadota > Alphaproteobacteria > Rhodobacterales > Rhodobacteraceae > Salipiger > Salipiger marinus. Next base: position 25,658 of record NZ_FNEJ01000020.1, on the reverse strand, counting down.
GAAATCCCGCACCTCTTCCCAAGGCGAGGGCTGCAGCTGCGCGCCCTCGCGCCCCAGCGCCTCGTCTAGGCTCGCCAGCCGTTCATGGGTCTGCCGGTAGGATCGGTGCAGATCCAGAAAGGCCCGCGCCAGCGCCGGGGCGTTGGAGGCGGTCAGGCGCAGATCGGCCAGCGGCGGGGCATGTTCGCCAAAGACCGGATCGGCCAGCGCCTCACGCATGTCGGAAACCAGCCGTTCGGCATCGCCCTGACCCAGTTCGGTGACGTCAAAGCCAAATTCCTGCGCCAGCGCCAGCACCACCGTGGTGGAGACGGGGCGGTTGTTGTTTTCCATCTGGTTGAGATAGGGCAGGGACACGCCCAGCTTGGCGGCGAAATCCTTTTGCGTCAGCCCCAGCCGCCCGCGCAGGTCGCGCAGCTTTGCCCCGGCATAAAGTTTGCGTGTCGCCATGCTGCCCCTCCGGTCCGGGCAGGGCTTTGCACCTTTGCCACGGCTTCAGGGTCACTATGCAAACTCAGCGCGCGAGGTCCAGCCCCGCCAGCCGCCGGTCGCGCCGGATCACCAGCAGGATGCAGATCAGGCTGGCAACCGAGGTGGCCAGCATCAGCCACAAGAGCGGCCATGCGCCGGACTGCACGCTGAGCAGTCCGCCCGCCAGCGCCGACAGCGCGCCGCCCCCGCCCAGCATGATCGCGCCGCCCAGACCCGAGGCCGTGCCCGCCAGATGCGGGCGCACCGTCAGCGTGCCCGCCGTGGCATTGGGCACCACCATGCCATTGCCGAAACCCATGAACCACATGAAGCCGAAAAAGCTCAGCGCCGATCCCATCCCCATGGCAAAGACCACCAGCGCGCCCGCCATGCCGCCTGCCAGCACGATGGAGCCCCAGAGGATCATCCGGTTGATGCCGTAACGCGCGGAAAACCGGCCAGAGAAGAAGTTGCCAAGGAAATAGCCCACGGCGGGGATGGCGAAATAAAGCCCCACCTCCGCCTCTGACAGGCCGAACAGCACCGACCCCACAAAGGGCGCGCCGCCCAGATAGGCAAAGAACGACCCCGAGGCGGTGGCGCAGGCCAGCGCATAGCCCCAGAAGCGCGGGCTGGTCAGCAGTTCGGGATATTCGCGGAACTGCTGGCCCAGCGTCAGGCCCCGGCTGCGCGAGGTTTCCCCCAGATCGCGCCATGCCAGCCACATCATCGCGACCCCCAGCAGCAGCAGCATCCAGAACACCGCCTGCCAGCCCATCAGCTCGCCCAGCACGCCGCCGATCATCGGCCCGATCATCGGCACCACCGCCACGCCCATGGTGACATAGGCGATGCGCGAGGCGGCCTGATCCTCGGCCACCATGTCGCGCACCACGGCGCGGCTCAGCACCATGGCGCTGACGATCACCGCCTGACACATGCGGAAGATCAGGAAGACGGTCACGTCGGTGGCCAGAACGCAGCCCAGCGTGGCCAGCAGGAACAGCGCCAGCCCCCACAGAATCACCGGGCGCCGCCCGAACTTGTCGGACACCGGCCCGATCACCACCTGCAGCGCGGCGTTCACCCAGAGGTAGATCGCCACCGAAAGCTGCATCAGCGTGTGTTCGGTCTGAAAATAGGCCGTCATCTGCGGCAGGGACGGCAGAAAGACGTTCATGGCCAGCGCAGACAGTCCCGCAAGCAGGACAAGTGTGACAAGATGCGGTGGCGTGGTGTTGTCCAGAAAACGGACGGCGGGCTGACTCTGCATGCAGTTCCCGTATGACGGGAGTCTCTGAAAGTCCATATAGGACGCAGGGGGAGCGGAGCATTTGCGGCTTTGCTATTTGCAATCCTTCGACTTTTCAGACTTTGCAAATTTGCCGAATTTGACTTGAGCGGTAAAGGCGCCTCTGTATGGTCTGGCCAAACGAGAGGGACGGCCATGAAAGACATTCTGCAGGAGTTGGAGGGCCGCCGCGCCGGTGCCCGGATCGGCGGCGGTCAGGCCCGCATCGACGCGCAGCATGCCAAGGGCAAGCTGACCGCGCGCGAACGTATCGAACTGCTGCTCGACGAGGGCAGTTTCGAGGAATACGACATGTTCGTGGCCCATCGCTGCACCGATTTCGGCATGGAACAGAACCGGCCCTATGGCGATGGCGTGGTCACCGGCTGGGGCACCATCAACGGGCGCATGGTCTATGTCTTCAGTCAGGATTTCACCGTGCTGGGCGGGTCGGTGTCGGCCACGCATGCGCAGAAGATCTGCAAGATCATGGATATGGCGGTGCAGAACGGCGCGCCGGTGATCGGGCTCAACGATTCTGGTGGCGCGCGGATTCAGGAAGGCGTCGACAGCCTTGCGGGCTATGCCGAGATTTTCCAGCGCAACGTGCTGGCCTCGGGCGTGGTGCCGCAGATTTCGGTCATCATGGGGCCCTGTGCAGGGGGCGCGGTCTATTCGCCTGCCATGACCGACTTCATCTTCATGGTGAAGGACACCTCCTACATGTTCGTGACCGGCCCGGATGTGGTCAAGACCGTGACCAACGAGATCGTCACCGCCGAGGAGCTTGGGGGGGCTGCTACCCATACCAAAAAATCCTCCGTCGCGGATGGCGCGTTCGAGAATGACGTGGTGGCGCTGGCAGAGGTGCGGCGGCTGGTGGATTTCCTGCCGCTCAACAACCGCGAAAAGCCGCCCGTGCGCCCGTTCTTCGACAATGTGGACCGGGTGGAAACCTCGCTCGACACGATCATCCCCGAAAACGCCAATCAGCCCTATGACATGAAGGAACTGATCCTGAAGGTCGCGGACGAGGCGGATTTCTACGAGATTCAGGAAGATTTCGCCCGCAACATCATCACCGGCTTCATCCGGCTGGAGGGGCAGACGGTGGGCGTGGTCGCCAACCAGCCCATGGTGCTGGCGGGCTGTCTGGACATCGATTCCAGCCGCAAGGCCGCGCGCTTCGTCCGGTTCTGCGACTGTTTCGAAATTCCGATCCTGACCTTTGTCGACGTGCCGGGCTTCCTGCCGGGGACGGGGCAGGAATTTGGCGGGGTCATCAAGCATGGCGCCAAGCTGCTGTTCGCCTATGGCGAGGCGACGGTGCCCAAGGTCACGGTCATCACCCGCAAGGCCTATGGCGGGGCCTATGACGTGATGGCCTCCAAACATCTGCGCGGCGACGTGAACTATGCATGGCCCACGGCGGAAATCGCGGTGATGGGCGCCAAGGGCGCGACAGAGATCATCCACCGCGCCGATCTGGGCGATGCGGAAAAGATCGCGCGCCATACCGCCGATTACGAGGACCGCTTCGCCAATCCCTTTGTCGCCGCCGAACGCGGCTTCATCGACGAGGTGATCCAGCCACGGTCGACCCGCCGCAGGGTGGCGCGCGCCTTTGCCATGCTGCGCAACAAGTCGCTCAGCAATCCGTGGAAGAAACACGACAACATTCCGCTGTGACCGGGATGGGAGACCGCAAGGGCACCAGCCGCGGCTGGCACATCACCCGCGCCGAGGGCACGCTGACGCTGTCACGCCGTCTGCCCGCGCGCTTCGATCTGGGCGTGGGCACGATTCTGCCGCAGGTGGCGCGGCCCGAACGGCTGGCGCATCAGGTGCGGCAGGATCTGTGGCGGGCGCTGCGCGACCTGCGCGGCTTTGCCCCCTGCGTGCGGATCACGCCGCAGGACGGCCAGCTGCATCTGCTGGCGGGCGGAGAGGTTGCGGGGGCGGTGCCCCGCGCACAGGCCGAGGCGCGCATCGCCGCGGTGCTGGAGGATGGCGCCCGCCGGGCGCGCTGGCTGCGGTGGGCCGCATGACGTCCCGCCGCCTGCAGCAAATGGGAGCAGCGATTCTGGCGCTGGCGGGTTCCGCCGCGTCGGGCCAGACCACGGCGCCTGAGGAGAGCGCCGTGGCAGTGCCCTCCGGCATGGAGGTGCGGCTTTACGAGACGCTGACCGATGATTTTGGCGGGGGGCCGATCCTGCGATTTCGCTTTCTGGCACCCATGATCGGCAGCACCATGGCGCATGATCCCGACGCGCTGGTGACGGACATGCAGTTCCTGTGTCAAGACTACGCAATGTCGCATCTGGGCAGCGATGCCGCGCCCCCGGCGCAGATCGTCATTTCCCTGATGGAAGCTCCCGTTGAATTCGGGCAACCGAGGCCGGATGTACGTCAGATCTTCGAGGCATTCTCGTTGCGCGACGACACCTGTATCTGGGAGGCATTCTAATGCTTACACAATATCTTGGGGCGGAAACCTCATGTCGCAGGACACATGAGGCTTTGCTGCCACAACTCGGCGCCGCAGTTCGGGCCGCATATCTTTCGGTTTTCGATTCGGATATGGTCGATCACGATTGCACCCAAGCAATCGTTACCTCTGGACGAGGGCCGGTGAAATCTGCCGGTTCCGTCGAATCTGACAGGAGAATAAGATGTCCAAGAGCATCCAGCTTCTTGCCATGCTTGGTTTCGTTGCCACGCTTTCGGCATGCGGCGGCCAGCAGGAAGAAGAGTTCGTTGTGGTCGACCCCGAGCCGATCACCACTGAACCCGTCTACACCGGCAAGTACAAGTAATTTGCCTTCGGGACGGGCCCCGCAAGGGTCCGTCCCGCTTCTGCAGCGCCTGCAGGTCTCCGGTGTGGAGGGCTGCACATGCTGAAGCATCGCGGATTCCCCGGCCGTCTGCCCGGCACCGACTTCCAGTTCACCATCCGCCGCGCCAATCCCGATGGCGCCACGCCGCTGATCAAGCGCGAACGGTATCGTGACCGCAGACCCCCCGACAAACGCGCCGATCTGGCCTTCATGGCCTCGCTCTGGGCGCATTTTGGCACCGAGCCCTTTGAACGGGGCAATCTGGATGCCGGACGGCTGTCATGGCTCTTTGGCCGCGAAGTGCTGCCCTACGACTCGCCCTTCGATCCGGTCAGCTATGACTCGCTGCTGATCATCGACGAGAAGGCGGCGCGGCTGTCCTTCCCCGAAGCCTTCGACTCACCGGAGGAATGGGCGTGAGCTTGCCGCTCCCTCGCCGATTTGAGCGGAAAGAGGCCGACCGGACCCGGTCCGGCACGCTCCGCTTTGCGCGGGGGGGCCGCTCGGGCAGCGTTATGGGTGCAGGCGCGGGGGAACGGGACTCCGTCCGCCGCATCTGCCGTAACCCTTCCCCTTGCGGGCGGCGTGGCACATCCCCTTGCCCGTCGCCCGTCTCTTTCCCCTGCAGTCCGGTCGGGGTCGGCGCAAAGGTGCCTGCCGGACCGCAGGATCGGCCATCCTTCGCCGGGTTCACGACAGCGTGCGCATTTGGGTGGAACCTGACCCCGGTATCATGGGTTAGTTCGGCATCGGCAGAGACGAACACGAAGGACAGTTTCCCATGCAGACGATCAAAGCACTCACCCTCGGCGCGGCACTTCTGGGTCTTGCGGCCTGTGGCGACACGGTTGGCGAGCGGGGCATCATCGGTGCCGGCGCGGGCGCGGCCACGGCAGCGGCAGTTGACGGCGACCTCGCCACGGGGGCGCTGGTCGGCGCAGCCGGCAACGTCGCGTATTGCAACCGCTACCCCTCGCGCTGCTGAGCCCCGGCTCACCAAGGGCGACGCGGCGCTGACCAGCCCGCGTCTGCCATGTGACAGTCTGAGTTTCTGGCCATCGGAGCATCCGGCTCCGGTGGCCTTTTTCGTGTTTGGGCCAGCGCCGGACCGGCGCCAGCGGGCCGCGACCATCTAGGAAAGGGACGGAGATGTTCGAGAAGATCCTGATCGCCAACCGGGGGGAGATTGCCTGCCGCGTCATCAAGACGGCCCGGCGCATGGGCATCAAGACGGTGGCGGTCTATTCGGACGCGGACAGGAACGCGCTGCATGTGGAGATGGCCGACGAGGCCGTGCATATCGGCGCGGCCCCGGCGAGCCAGTCCTATATCGTGATCGACAGGATCATGGGGGCCATCCGCCAGTCCGGCGCGCAGGCGGTGCATCCGGGCTATGGCTTTCTGTCCGAAAATCCCAAATTCGCGCAGGCGCTGGACGCCGAGGGCGTGGCCTTTGTCGGCCCGCCGGTGAAGGCGATCGAGGCGATGGGGGACAAGATCACCTCCAAGAAGATCGCCGCCGAAGCCGGGGTGAACACCGTGCCGGGTTATATGGGGCTGATCGCCGATGCCGAAGAGGCGGTGACCATCTCCAACCAGATCGGCTATCCGGTGATGATCAAGGCCAGCGCCGGGGGCGGCGGCAAGGGCATGCGCATCGCATGGACGGACGAGGAGGCGCGCGAGGGCTTCCAGTCGTCGAAGAACGAGGCGGCCAGCAGCTTTGGCGATGACCGCATCTTCATCGAAAAGTTTGTGACCCAGCCCCGCCATATCGAGATTCAGGTGCTGTGCGACGCCCATGGCAACGGCCTCTATCTGAACGAACGCGAATGTTCGATCCAGCGCCGCAACCAGAAGGTCGTCGAGGAGGCGCCGAGCCCGTTTCTGGATCCCGAGACCCGCCGCGCCATGGGCGAGCAGGCGGTCGCGCTTGCCAAGGCGGTGGGATACACCTCTGCGGGCACGGTGGAATTCATCGTCGACGGCGCCAAGAACTTCTATTTCCTTGAAATGAACACCCGGCTGCAGGTCGAACACCCGGTGACCGAACTGATCACCGGCATCGACCTTGTGGAGCAGATGATCCGCATCGCCCATGGCGAACCGCTGACGATCACGCAGGACGACGTCAAGATTGACGGCTGGGCCATCGAGAACCGGCTTTACGCCGAGGATCCCTATCGCGGCTTCCTGCCCTCCATCGGGCGGCTGACCCGCTACCGCCCGCCTGCCGAGGGCGAGATGCTGGGCGGCGTGGTGCGCAATGATACCGGCGTCTATGAGGGCGGCGAGATCAGCATGTATTACGACCCGATGATCGCCAAGCTCTGCACATGGGCGCCCACGCGCGAGCAGGCCATCGAGGTGATGCGCAACGCGCTGGACAGTTTCGAGGTGGAGGGAATCGGCCACAACCTGCCGTTCCTTGCCGCCGTGATGGACCATCCGCGCTTTGTCTCCGGCAACATCACCACCGCCTTCATCGCCGAGGAATATCCCGAAGGCTTTGCGGGCGTGACCCTGCCGGAGCCCGCGCTGCGCGACATCGCCGCCGCCTGCGCCGCGATGAACCGCGTGGCCGAGATCCGGCGCAGCCGCATTTCCGGCACGCTCGACAATCACGAACGCAAGGTGGGCAGCGACTGGACCGTGTCGCTGCAGGGCGTGGACCATGAGGTGACCATCGCCGCCGACCGGCAGGGATCCACCGTGCGCTTTGCCGATGGCGCCGAGATTCGCGTGACCGGCAGCTGGACCCCCGGCATGACGCTGGCCCGGATGGAGGTGAATGGCCGTCCGCTGGTGCTGAAGGTCGGCAAGGTGTCGGCGGGGTTCCACATCCGCAGCCGCGGCGCCGATCTGAAGGTCATCGTGCGCACGCCGCGGCAGGCGGAACTGGCGCGGCTGATGCCGGAAAAGCTGCCGCCTGACACGTCGAAGCTGCTGCTGTGTCCGATGCCCGGGCTTGTGGTGAAGATCAACGTCTCCGAAGGCGACGAGGTGCAGGACGGTCAGGCGCTCTGCACCGTCGAGGCGATGAAGATGGAAAACATCCTGCGCGCGGAACGGCGCGGCGTGGTGAAGAAGATCAACGCGGGCGCGGGCGACAGTCTGGCCGTGGATGATGTCATCATGGAGTTCGAGTGATCCCATGACCCCGGCGCAGCCCCTTGATGTCTGGATCGGCGCGGGCGTGCTTGCGCTGCTGGGGCTTGGGGCTGCGCTGCTGCTGCTTCTGGGCGAGGGGGCGGCGATCTCGCGCAGCATCCTTCTGCGCTTTGCCCGCATCGCGCTGCCCGTGGCGCTGCTGCTGGGCCTGCCGCTGCTGGTGCTGTCACGGCTTGCCGATCTGGAGGACCGGCTGTGGCAGGCGCTGATTGCGGGGCTGGTCATCGCGCTGGGATGGCTGACCACGACGATGTTCGCCGAAACCGGGCGGGCGCGCGACAAGGCCGAAAAGCTGCGCGATTACCACAAGGCGCTTTTTGCCGAAATCCGCGACACGCTCGCCGCGTTTTATTCCGAAGGGCAGGGCGATGCGCAGGCGGCGCAGCTTGTGGCCCGGATGGAGGCGGATGAAAGCTTCGTGCCCTTCATCCCCAACGAGGTGCATGACCGGGTCTATGCCGCGCTGCTGGATGAAATCGAGGTGCTGCCGCGCCAGACCATCGACGCGGTGGTGGCCTATTACAGCCTGATCGCGTCGATCCGGGCGCTGGCCGAAGACATGCGGTCGGACCGCTTCGCGCAGCTGCCGCAGGGGCGTCGGATCCTGATCTATCAGGATTATGTGCAGATGCGGCAGAGAGCCTATCAGCTGGGCAGCTACGCGCTGGCGCTGATTGATGGCTATGCCAAGGGCGGAGCCCCCGGCGCAGAAGCGGTGACGCGGCGGTTCAGTAGCCCGGACGTGGGCCGGAACGCCCGGTCACCGGGATCGGAGTCAGCGGGATGATGGGCTTTTCCATGATGCTCTCCTTGCCAGTGTCTGTGTCGGTCTGCCGTGTCTCAAATATAGGCAAGGCGGGTCAGGGCTGCAAGCCTTGGCGCGAGTCGCGCATTTCCCGCTGGCGCAGCGGCTGCTTGTCGATGGACCGCGTGATCTCGCGCACGTCCCAAGGCGCGGGCTTGCGCTGCAGGATCGCCCCGTCCTTGGCGATCACCACCAGCATGAAGCCGCGCGCGCGCAGATCCTGCCGGATCGGGTTCCGCGCGGCGGGGTCGGTATCGGTCAGCACCACCACATCCCGGTCCACCAGCGCGCCGAGCCGTTCGGAAATCAGCTCCATCTGCTGGATGTACTGCGGATCCTCGGGCGAGTCGGCGAAGACCACGATGGGCCGCGACACCCAGAGAAAGTCCGAAAGCCGCGCGTCTGCGGCGGGACGGATCGCATTGCCCAGCGGGGGCTCTGCCTCCTGCGCGAGGCCGAAGCCCGCGACAAGCGTGAAATACACAAACGAAACAAGTGGGAGCAGGCGCTTCATGTCTGCAGATATAGGCAGCCACCGGGCCCCTGCACAGGGTCAGACACGGTGCGATGCCGAAAATGTTGGCACACGCCCCCCGTTCCCGCGCGGCCCCCACACAGCAAGGATGCGAAGCGGGACAGACCCGGCCACGGCTGGCCCCGGCTTCAGGAGAGAGAGGAGCAGATCATGACAGCCACAAAGGACGACTGGCGCAAGCTTGCCGAGGCAGAACTGCGCGGCAGGACGGCGGAGGATCTGCGCTGGCAGACGCTGGAAGGCATCGACGTGCAGCCGCTCTACACCGCCGAGGATGTGGAGGGGCTGCCGCATCTGGGATCCATGCCCGGCTTTGCCCCCTTCACCCGGGGCGTGAAGGCCACGATGTATGCGGGCCGCCCCTGGACGATCCGGCAATATGCGGGCTTTTCCACCGCCGAGGAATCCAACGCCTTTTACCGCAAGGCGCTGGCGGCGGGGCAGCAGGGCGTGTCGGTGGCCTTCGATCTGGCCACCCATCGCGGCTATGACAGCGACCATCCGCGCGTGGTGGGCGATGTGGGCAAGGCGGGGGTGGCCATCGACAGTGTCGAGGACATGAAGATCCTCTTTGATGGCATCCCGCTGGATCAGGTCTCTGTCTCCATGACCATGAACGGCGCGGTCATCCCGATCCTCGCCAGTTTCATCGTAACCGGCGAAGAGCAGGGCCATTCCCGCACGGCGCTGTCCGGGACCATCCAGAACGACATCCTCAAGGAGTTCATGGTCCGCAACACCTATATCTACCCGCCCGAACCGTCGATGCGGATCATTTCGGACATCATCGAATACACCTCGAACGAGATGCCGAAATTCAACTCCATCTCGATCTCCGGCTATCACATGCAGGAGGCGGGGGCGAACCTCGTGCAGGAGCTGGCCTATACGCTGGCGGACGGGCGCGAATATGTGCGCGCCGCCATCCATGCCGGGATGGACGTGGACAAGTTCGCGGGCCGTCTGTCGTTCTTCTTTGCCATCGGCATGAATTTCTTCATGGAGGCGGCCAAGCTGCGCGCCGCGCGCACGCTCTGGCATCGGGTGATGACCGAATTCGGCGCCAAATCCGAACGGTCGAAAATGCTGCGCACCCATTGCCAGACCTCGGGCGTGTCCCTGCAGGAGCAGGATCCCTATAACAACGTGGTGCGCACCGCCTATGAGGCGCTGTCGGCAGTGCTGGGCGGCACGCAGAGCCTGCACACCAACGCGCTGGACGAGGCGATTGCCCTGCCCACCGAATTCTCCGCCCGCATCGCCCGCAACACCCAGCTGATCCTGCAGGAGGAAACCGGGGTGACCAAGGTGGTCGACCCGCTGGCCGGATCCTATTACGTCGAGGCGCTGACCGCCGATCTGATCGACAAGGCATGGGCGCTGGTGCAGGAGGTGGAGGAGATGGGCGGCATGACCAAGGCCGTGGCCTCGGGCATGCCGAAGCTGCGGATCGAGGAAAGCGCCGCCCGCCGTCAGGCCCAGATCGACCGGGGCGAGGATGTGATCGTGGGGGTCAACAAATACCGGCTGGCCCAGCAGGATCCGATCGACATTCTGGACATCGACAATGCCCGCGTCCGCGACAGCCAGATCGCCGCGCTGGAGCGGATCCGCGCCAGCCGCGACCAGGCCGCCTGCGATGCGGCGCTGGCCGAAGTGACCCGCCGCGCCACCGAAGGCGGCAACCTGCTGGAGGCGGCGGTGGTGGCCGCCCGCGCCCGTGCCAGCGTCGGAGAGATCAGCATGGCCATGGAAAAGGTGTTCGGACGGCATCGCGCCGAGGTCAAGACGCTCGCCGGGGTCTATGGCGCGGCTTATGAGGGTGACGAAGGCTTCGCCGCGATCCAGAAGGATGTGGAAGCCTTCGCCGAGGAAGAGGGCCGTCGCCCGCGCATGCTGGTGGTGAAGATGGGTCAGGATGGCCATGACCGTGGCGCCAAGGTCATCGCCACCGCCTTTGCCGATATCGGCTTTGACGTGGATGTGGGCCCGCTGTTCCAGACGCCGGACGAGGCCGCACAGGATGCCATCGACAATGACGTGCATGTGGTGGGCATTTCCAGTCAGGCCGCCGGGCACAAGACGCTGGCGCCGCAGCTGGTGCAGGCGCTGAAGGATCAGGGTGCGGGCGAGATTCTGGTGATCTGCGGCGGGGTGATCCCGCATCAGGATTACCAGTTCCTGTATGATGCCGGGGTGAAGGCGATCTTTGGTCCGGGCACCAACATCCCCGATGCCGCGCGCGACATCCTGCGCCTGATCCGCGAGGCCCGGCCAGAGGCGCTGTGACACCCGTCCTCAGCGCAGGGCAGCACAGGGCAGCAAAAAACCCTCCCCCACGCGGGGGAGGGTTTCTTTTTGTGCCGCAGACCGGCTTAGCGGATCGGTGCTGCCGTCTTGGTCGCGGCGGCCTTGGACGAGGCCACCATCAGCGCGGTATAGCCGAGGATCCCCGAGATGATGGAGCCTGCCAGAACGCCAAGCCGCACCTCGTTCATCAGCATGCTTTCGCCAAAGCTCAGACCGCCGATGAACAGCGACATGGTGAAACCGATGCCCGCCAGACAGGCGATGCCATAGACCTGCAGCCAGCTCGCGCCAGAGGGCATCCGCGCGAGCTTGGTCTTGACCATGATCCATGTCACGCCGAACACGCCCACCTGCTTGCCCAGCACCAGACCCAGCGCCACGCCGATCGGCACCGGGGCCAGCAGCTGGTCCGGCCCCAGACCGGACAGCACAACGCCCGCATTGGCGAAGGCGAAGATCGGCACGATCACGTAAAGTACATAGGGCGACAGCGCGTGTTCCACCGAATGCAGCGGCGACTTGCCCCATTTGTCCTTCATCGGGATGAAGAAGGCGGTGACGACGCCCGCCAGCGTGGCATGCACGCCGGATTTCAGCACGAAGAACCACATGATCGCGCCCAGAATCAGCAGCGGCGCCACGCGGTGGATCCGGCGGTAGTTCAGCCATGCCATGACCGCCATCGGGACCAGCGCAAGGAACAGGTAATCCAGCTTCAGATCGGCGGTATAGAACAGCGCGATGATGATGATGGCGCCCATGTCGTCAAGGATGGCCAGCGTCAGCAGGAACACCTTGAGCGAGGAGGGCGCGCGCGTGCCCACCAGCGCCAGCACGCCAAGCGCGAAGGCGATGTCGGTGGCGGCGGGAATGGCCCAGCCCCGGATGGTTTCGGCATTGCCCCAGTTGATGCTGGAATAGATCAGCGCGGGCACGATCATGCCGCCCACTGCGGCCATGCCGGGCAGGATCACGTCGGAGGGGTTCTTGAGCTTGCCCTCCAGAAGCTCGCGCTTCAGTTCCATGCCGATCAGGAAGAAGAAGACCGCCATCAGCCCGTCATTGATCCACAGGATCAGCGGCTTCTGCAGGCCCTCGCCGCCATAGGTGACGGCGAAATAGGTGTTGAGCATGCCATGGTAGCCCTCGGACAGCGTGGAGTTGGCGACGAGCATGGCACCCACCGCCGCCAGCATGAGCAATATGCCCCCCGATGCTTCGTGCTTGAAAAACTTGTCGAGGGCGCGCAGCAGCATGAAAGTCTCCCGTGGAAGCGAATTTTTCAACTTTTGGTTACAAGGGCTTGAAATGGCTCTTACGCCTACAAAAATCAATGCGCGCGCGCGAGCATTTCAGGATTGCCTGCCCGCACCATGGCGATATCGTGGCACCGGTGCAACAAAGGTCAGGAGACCCGATGCTGGAGCTCGATCACATCGCCGTGCTGGGCGAAACCCTTGCGGAGGCGGTGTCCCATACCGAGGCGACGCTGGGTGCGCCGCTGCTGCCCGGCGGCGAACATCCCGATTTTGGCACGCATAATCAGCTTCTTGGCCTGGATGACGGCCTTTATCTGGAGGCCATCGCGGTGGACCCGGCGGCGGCCACGCCCGGGCGGGCGCGCTGGTTCGGGCTGGACCAGTTTTCCGGGCCGCCCCGGCTCGACAAATGGGTCTGCCGCGTGCCCGATCTGGACCGCGCGCTGGCCCTGCTGCCCATGGCCGGGGAGGCGGTGTCGCTCAGCCGGGGATCGCTGCGCTGGCGCATGGCGGTGCCGCGCGACGGCATCCTGCCCTTTGCGGGCATGTTTCCCGCGCTGATCGAATGGCAAAGCCCGGTGCCGCCGGGGCTGGCGCTGCCCGCATCGGGCGCGCGGCTGGACCGGCTCAGCGTCGCCCATCCCGAGGCGGAGGCGCTGGCGGCGCTGCTGGTGCCGCATCTGACCGCGCCGGTGGTGGAATTTGTGACCGAAGCCGTGCCCGCCCTGCGCGGCAGCTTCACCACGCCGCGCGGCATCCGGGTGCTGCAGTGATCCTGCGTCCCGCGCAGGCCGCGGATGCCGAAGCGGTGGCGGCGCTGTGGAATCCGGTCATCGACGGCACTGCCGTGACCTTCACCACCACCCGCAAGACCCCCGAAGGGCTGGCGGCGGATTTTGCCGCGCGCGGCCCCGCCTTTCTTCTGGCCGAGGAGGAGGGCCGTCTCCTTGGCTTTGCCACCTTCTTCGCCTTTCGCAGCGGCCCGGGCTATGCCCGCACGCTGGAGCACACGATCCTGCTGGCGCCAGAGGCGCAGGGCCGGGGCGTGGGCCGCGCGCTGATGACGGCGCTCTGCGCCGAGGCGCGCGCGCAGGGCGCCCATTCCATGATGGCGGGGGTGTCGGGGGAAAACCCGGCGGGCCTCGCCTTTCACGCCGCCTGCGGCTTCCGCGAGGTGGCGCGGCTGCCCGAGGTGGGGTTCAAGTTCGGGCGCTGGATGGATCTTGTGCTGATGCAGAAATTTCTGTGATCTGCGCTTTGTCGCACTGACAGTCCCCGCGCCGCATCGTATGCTGCGGCCATGTCGATCTGGACCCGCATAGCTGACGCCCTGTCGGCCCTCGCCAATGGCGAAGGCCTTTCCGCCGTGTTCGACCGGCTGCGCCAGCCGCCGGAACGCAGCGTGGCCTTCACCATCGCCGTCATCGCGCTCTCGGCCAAGATGGCCAAGGCCGACGGGCGGGTGACCCGCAACGAGGTGGCGGCCTTTCGCGAGGTCTTCACCATCGCCCCCGAGGACGAGCCCGCCGCCGCCCGCGTCTTCAACCTTGCCCGGCAGGACGTCGCCGGGTTCGAGGAATACGCCGCCCGCATCCGCCGCATGTTCGACGGCACCGCCACGCCGCTCTGCGATCTGATGGAAGGGCTGTTTCACATGGCGGTGGCCGACAATGACTACCACCCCGACGAGGACGCGTTTCTGGAGCGGGTGGCCGAGATCTTCGGCATTTCCGATTCCGAGTTCCGCGCGCTGCGGGCGCGGTTCGTCCCCGACTGCGCGCCCGATCCGTTCAGCGTGCTGGGGGTCAGCCCGGATACGCCCCTCCCCGAGATCCGCCGCCACTGGCGCCAGCTTGTGCGCAACACCCATCCCGACGTGATGCAGGCGCGCGGTCTGCCCGAAGAGGCGATCCGCATGTCGGAAAAGCGGCTGATCGACATCAACCGCGCATGGGAAGAGATCTCGGCGCGCGAGCAGGTCTGACCGGGTGCGGTTGGCCACCTACAATGTCGAATGGTTCGATGCGCTGTTCGACGATCAGGGGCGGCTTTACATGGACGCGGAACCCTCGGCCCGGCACGGGGTCAGCCGGGCAGAGCAGGCCCGCGCGCTGGGGCGGGTCTTTGCCGAGCTAGATGCCGATGCCGTGCTGGTGGTGGAGGCGCCCGACACCAATGCGCGGCGCGACACCACCCGTGCGCTGACCCATTTCGCCACCGCCTTCGACCTGCGCTGCCGTGCCGTGCTGACCGGCTTTGCCAATGACACGCAGCAGGAACTCGCCCTGCTTTACGATCCCGCCGTGCTGAATGTGCGCCATGATCCACAGGCGGGCCCCGACGCGCCGCGTTTTGACGGGGTGTTCCGCATCGATCTGGACATCGACGCCACCGAGGACCGGGTGACCTTCTCCAAGCCGCCGCTGGAGGTGGAGGCGGTCACGCCCGGCGGGCGGGTGCTGCGGCTGATCGGCGCGCATCTCAAATCCAAGGCGCCGCATGGCGCGGTGGGGGCGGACCGGATCATGCGCCTGTCCATCGCCAACCGCCGCAAGCAGCTGGCGCAGGCGATCTGGATCCGGCGCCGCATCGACGCGGCGCTGGCGGCGGGGGACAGCGTCATCCTGCTGGGCGATCTGAATGACGGGCCGGGGCTGGACGAATACGAACATCTGTTCGGGCGCAGTTCGGTGGAAATCCTGCTGGGGGAGGCGGCGCCGCTTTATGATCCGCACGCGCTGGAGGCGCTGAAGGGCGGGCTTGCGCCGCAGCCGACCTCGGCCCGGTTCTATATCGGGCCAGAGCGGCGCTACCTGCAGGCCATGCTGGATTACATCATGGTGTCGCAGGATCTGCGCCCGCAGGCAAAGGCGTGGCGCATCTGGCATCCGTTCGACGACCCGGACTGCTGGGACAGCCCCGACCTGCGCGCAGCCCTGCTGGCGGCGTCGGATCATTTCCCGGTGACGGTGGATCTGGACATCTGACCTCTGGCCGGAGGCGCCCTCTGCGCTATAGTCAGGGTATGACCCGGATATTGCCTCTTGCCCTTGTGGCCTGCCTGATGGTTCCCCCTGCGCTGGCGCAGGAGGCGGAGCCAGAGGACGGGCGCAGCCTGATGGAACGCGGCGCCGACCTGTTCCTGCGCGGCCTGCGCGACGAGATGGATCCCGCCCTGCGCGGCTTGCAGGATCTGGCCACCGAAATGGGTCCGGCCCTGCAGGGCTTCCTGCAGCAGATGGGCCCCGCCCTGAGCGGCATTCTGGACGAGGTGGAGGACTGGTCGCGCTACGAGCCGCCGGTGATGCTGCCCAATGGCGACATCCTGATCCGGCGCAAGCCCGATGCGGAACCGCTGGACCCGGAGGACGCGCCCAACGATCCGATGCGCGCCCCCGAACCCGGCGAAGAGATCGAGATCTGACGCCTAGTCCTCGGTCTCGACCTCGGTCTTGTCGGCCCCGATGGCGCGGGCCAGCGCGTTGAACCGCGCCTCCGCCACCTCGCCGTAAAGCGGGGCGGCCTCGGCGGTCAGGTGCAGGCGCAGCAGCCCCGCCTCCGGATCCCAGTCCAGCGTCGCGCCTTCGCTCGCGGCGTCCGACATCCACAGCATGGATCCGAACCGCATCGCCTTGCCCAGCATTTCGGCTTCCTGCTGGTCCTCAAGCGGCAGCAGGTCAAGGAAATCCTCGAACCGGGTGCCTTCGCGCTTGTTGCGGTAGCGGTGCAGCAGCGCCAGCCCCAGATAGATCCGTTCGCCATGGTCGAGCCCGCCCAGATTGGCGCGGGTGGCATTGTCGAAACAGGTTTCGGCCCGGTAATCGGGATGCGCGCGCCAGCTGACGTCATGCAGCAGGCAGGCAGCCCGCACGATGCGCAGCCGCGCGTCGCTGGCACCGGGGAAGAGCGGCAGTACGAAACGGTAGAGCTTCTTGCCAAAGCCGGGCAGGCGGGCATCCTTGGCCTCGGCAAAGCGGCAGGCCTCGATCAGCGGATCGCGGTCGCGCAGGCCCTGCGGCATCTGTTCATAAAGCAGCCCCTCGCGGATGCCGTAGGAGGAGATGGCGATTTCGCTGGGCTCGAAGGTGTCGAGCAGTTCGGCGAGCACTTCGGCGGCATAGGGCACAAGGCTCATGCGGGCGCTGGAAATGCCGCAGGCGCTGCGCAGCGCCTCCAGATCGGCGGTTTCCAGAAAGGCCAGTGTGTCGCGCGTGGCGGCCAGATCCATGCGGTATTCGTGCAGCACATGCAGCGGATAGCCGCGGCGTTCCATATCGACCCGGGCGATGGCCCGCCACGATCCGCCCACCAGAAAGAACCGCTTGCCGGTGCCGCTGATATCCTCCGCCAGCCCGCCGATGATGCGGCGCAGGTGCTTTTCGCGGGCTTTCTTGCCGCCCTCCAGATCCTTGAACCGCAGCGGCCCAAGCTGGGAGGACATGCGTTTGCCGACCTGACCGCCGGTCACCTCGGCCAGTTCCATCGACGATCCGCCAATGTCGCAGACCACGCCATCGGCGCCCGGCCATCCCAGCAGCACGCCCTGTGCGGACAGCCGCGCCTCTTCCTCGCCGTCGATCACCCAGATCTTGAGCCCGGTGGCATTTTCGATCTCGGCGCGGAAGGCGGGGCCGTCTTCGGCATCGCGCATGGCAGCGGTGGCCACGGCGGTCAGCGGCGGCAGGTTCATGCCGCGCGCCAGCGTCTGGAACCGCAGCAGGGCGGACAGCGCCCGCGCCTTGCCCTCGGGGTTCAGACGCCCGGTTTCCGGCATGCCGGCGCCAAGGCCGCACATGATCTTTTCATTGTAGAAATAGGCGGGGCTGCGCGCCGCGCCGTCAAACACGACGAGCCGAACCGAATTCGACCCGATATCCACGACGCCCACCCGCGACAGCCGTCGCGCCTGCGGATCGTCAAAGAGCGGACGCCCGAACGGGCCCCAATCGCTCTGGGCGGAGTCGGTGTTTCCGTCCATGTGCTTTCCCGGCCTTTGATGCGCCCTTCCTCTAACACGCATGCGGCAGAAGGCAAAAGCGATTCCGCCTAAATAATCCGCGTGGGGCGGGCCGGTGCCGCAGCGGAAGCCGCGTCAGCGGAAAAGACCCAGCAGCACGCGCGGCGAGTTGTTGGCGATGGACATGGCCTGAACCGCAAGCTGCTGCTGCACCTGCAGCGCCTGCAGCCGGGCCGAGGCCTCTTCCAGATCGGCATCCACCATGGTGCCGATGCCGCTGCGCATGGTGTCGGCGAGCGTATTGACGAAGCGGCCCTGAATTTCCAGCCGGGTCTGGTCCGAGCCGAAGGCGGCGGCGGACCCGATGGCGGTGGCGATCAGCCCGTCCATCCGTGCCAGCGCCGAGACGGCCCCCGCCTTGGTGGACACGTCAAGCCCCGACAGCATGTCGAGCCCGCCGCCGATGGTATTGCCCGCATCGGCGCTCACCCGGCTGAAGGTCAGCGCGATCTGGTCGGTGCCATCGGTGACGCCAGAGGTGGCGGTGATCCGGCCACTGGCAAAGCCCAGCGTCAGCACGTCCGGATCAAGATCGTTCTGCTGCGCGAAGGCGGTCCATTTGCGCCCGATGGCGGTGACCACGTCGCCCATCGTGTCGCCGTCGCGGGCGACATAGGACAGCGAGGCTGCCGCCACCTCTGCCTGTGTCGGCGTGGCGCCTGTGGTGGTGCGGTAGCTGGCCTGCGCAAAAGCGGAGCCATCGGCATCGGTGCCGAAGACCGACAGGGCAAAGCCGGTGCCCGCCGCCACCGCCAGCGCCGAGGCATCCAGCGTCGCGGTCTGCGTGGCGTTGAGCGTGACACTGGCCGCGCTGGCGGTGAAGGTGCCGCCGGTTGCCGCGATGCTGCCCGCGCGGGTGCCCAGATCGCGCTTGCGCACGTCGATGTCGCGGGCGGTGACCGTGGCGCCGGACCGGTCCAGCGAGGACAGCACCGATACCGTGCCGGTTCCGGCGGTGCTGTCGGTATTGTTGAGCAGGTTCAGCCCGTTGAACTGCGCCATGGCCACCACCGCCTCGATCTGGTCGCGCAGGTTGGACACCTCGCTCTGGATCTTGGCACGGTCGACGCTGTCCTGCTGGGCGGTGACCACCTGCACCTTCATCTCTGACAGCAGCGTGGTCACGGTTTCCGCCGCCTGCCGCGCCACGGAAATCGTCGACTGCCCCAGCGCGATGTTGTTCGACAGCCGGTCGAACCCGGCCACATCGGTCTGCATCGCCTTGGAGATCGACCAGATGGCGCTGCTGTCCTCGGACGAGGCGACGCGCCGCCCGGTGGCAAGCTCCAGCTGGGTGCTGACGATATTGGCGTTGATCGCCTGCAGGGTGCGGAGCGCGGTGGTCGCGGAGGTGTTGGTCAGGATGCTGGACATGAAGCTGCGCCTTGTGCCGGGGGAGGGGGCGCTTTGCGCTGACCTGACCGGGCGCGGCTTCTGCCGCCCGCTTGGGCAGGGCGGGCCGATGGTGGGGCCCACGGGTTTGCTGACAAAACCTAACCGGGGCCGGATTTACCGTGACTTAATCAATCGTGGCGCAGAGAGGGTGGTTTTGGGGCATTTCTGTGGCAGCGCCGCGAAATGCCCCAAAGGGAGGTGTCAGTCGCCGTGTGTCAGCTGCGGCACGTCCTTGGCCCCTGCCGAGCCACGGCCCGACAGCGACGGGTTTTCCATGAAGAACCGGTGGCAGGAGAAGGCAAACTCGCCCTCGGGCACCGCGTGGCGGGTGAATTTGCCCGACGGTTCCATCACCCAGCTTTGCGCCGTGTCGGCAAGGTTCGCCGCCATGATCTGGCTGACGATCTGCGCCTTCACCGTGGGGTTGTGGATTTCCACCCCGGTTTCGACCCGCCGGTTCAGGTTGCGCCCCATCCAGTCCGCCGAAGAGATGACCACCCGCGCCTTGCTGTGCGGCAGGCCATGGCCATTGCCGAAACAGGCGATCCGCGAATGTTCAAGGAAGCGGCCCACGATGGATTTCACCCGGATATTGTCCGACAGCCCCCGGATGCCCGGACGCAGGCCGCAGATGCCCCGGATCACGCAGTCGATCTGCACGCCCGCCTGACTTGCGGCATAAAGCGCGTCGATCATGTCGGGCTCGATCAGCGAGTTCATCTTCAGCCAGATGCGCGCGGGCTTGCCGTTGCGGGCATGTTCAGCCTCGGCGGCGATCAGTTCCAGCATCCGCGGCTTCAGCGTCAGCGGCGAGATCACCAGATTTTCCAGCCCCTCGGGCAGGGCATAGCCCGACAGGTAGTTGAAGATCTTCGACGCATCGCGCCCCAGTTCCGCGTCGCAGGTGAAGAACGACAGGTCGGTGTAGATCTTGGCGGTGATCGGGTGGTAATTGCCGGTGCCCCAATGGGTGTAGGTCACCAGCTTCGACCCCTCGCGGCGCACCACGGTCGAGATCTTGGCATGGGTCTTCCAGTCGACAAAGCCATAGGTCACATGCGCGCCCGCCCGTTCCAGACGGCGCGACTGGCGGATGTTGGCGGCCTCGTCGAAGCGTGCCTTCAGTTCCACCAGCGCGGTGACGGACTTGCCTTCCTCGGCGGCTTCGCACAGCGCCTCGACGATCGGGGAATTGCGCGAGGTGCGGTAGAGCGTCTGCTTGATCGCCACCACGTTCGGATCGGCAGCGGCCTGCTGCAGGAAGCGCACCACCATGTCGAAGGTTTCATAGGGGTGATGCAGCAGCATGTCCTTCTGCGCGATGGCGCGGAACATGCTGCCTTCGTGATCCTGCACCCGTTCGGGCACGCGGGGGGTGAACACCGGCCAGAGCAGGTCGGGGCGGCTGTCCAGCACCAGTTCCTTGAGATCGGCCATGCCGATCATGCCATCCAGCTCGATGACCTCGTTTTCCTGCACATGCAGTTCGCGCATGACGATCTCGCGCAGGCTGCGGCCCGCGCCACGGGTGATGGTCAGGCGCACCACTTCACCGCGGCGGCGGCGCTTCAGCGCCACCTCGAATTCGCGGACCAGATCCTCGGCCTCTTCCTCGACTTCCAGATCGCTGTCGCGCAGCACGCGGAAGCCGAAATGATCCTTGACCCGGTAGCCGGGGAACAGGCTGTCGATATGCAGCAGCAGCACGTCTTCAAGGAAGATGAACCGCTGCTGCCCGTCGGGCGCGGGCAGCGCGATGAAGCGGTCGATCTGATGCGGGATCGGCAGCAGCGCCTGCCGCACCCGGCGGTCGCGCTTGCGTTCCAGTTCCAGCGCAAGGCAGTAGCCCATGTTGGCGATGAACGGGAAGGGATGCGCGGGATCGATCGCCAGCGGCGACAGCACCGGGAAGATCTGCGTCAGGAAGGCTTCCGACAGGAAGGTCAGGTCGCCGTCGTCAAGCCGGTCGCGCGGCACGATGGAAATGCCCTGCGCTGCCAGATCGTCCTGCAGGCTCTGCAGCACCTTCTGCTGGCGGCTCATCAGGTTGCGCGCGTCTTCGTCGATCATCACCAGCTGTTCGGCGGGCGACAGTCCGTCAGCGGCGGGCGTGGTGTTGCCGGCATGGGCCAGCTCGCGCAGCCCCGCCACGCGCACCGTGTAGAATTCGTCCAGATTGTTGGCCGAAATCGACAGGAAGCGCAGCCGCTCCAGCAGGGGCACCCGCGGATTTTCCGCCTCTTCCAGCACGCGCCAGTTGAAACCGAGCCAGCTGAGCTCGCGGTTGAAGAAACGCCCCGGCCCCGTCAGATCGACATCGGGCAGGTCCTGGGCAGGCGGAATCGGGGCTTTGAGAAAATCTGCGAGGGTCATGGTGGGCTTATGCGCCATAAATTGCGACATCTTCGTGAAGACTCATCTTGCCGGACAAACAGGGCTGCGGCCTGCGGATCATGACCCGGGCACCAGCGCCTGCAGCACATCGCGGGCCAGCGTGCGCGTGATCCCTTTTGGCCGTCCCAATGCGCGCGCGTCAAGCTCTGCCGCCATGCGCTGCGCCATGGCAAAGCTGCGCGGCATGTGACGGACCAGATAGGGGATCACCTCGGGGGCGGGGATGCAGAGCCGGTCATCCAGCAGCTTGGCCAGCACCGCCGCCAGCAGCACGTCATCGGGCTGCGGCAGCGTGGCGGTCTGGGTGGCCTCCATCCGGCTCTGCAGATCGGCCAGCACCAGCGGCCAGTGCCGGGGCGGCGCGCTGGCGGTCAGCAGCAGCGGCTGGCGTTCGGCCTGCGACAGGTTGTGCAGGTGGAACAGCGCCTCCTCCGCCACGCGGTTGCCCGCGATGGCGGGGACATCCTCGATGCAGAGCGGCGCCCGGACCAGATCGGGAATGGCCAGATCGGGCAGCACGTCGGCGGGCAGGATCGCGGCACCGGAGTCTGCCGCCCAGACATGGGCCAGATGCGTCTTGCCCGCGCCGCGCGGCCCCACAAGGATCAGCTTGCCCGAGGGCCAGTCGCGCCAGCCATCCAGCAGCGCCAGCGCCAGCGCGTTGGAGGTGCTGACAAAATAATCCTCCCGCCCCAGCGCGGCACGGCGCGGCAGAGGCAGGGGAAGCTGTTCGGGCGGGGTCATCCGCGCGACTGGTCTTGGTCCAGCCCGCGATAGAGCTTGCTGTCCTTGTAGCGGCCGACGATGAACCGCGTCAGCACCCCGATGGCGGCGGCCACAGGCACGGCCACCAGCATGCCCACGAAGCCGAAGAGCGAGCCGAAGACCGACAGCGCGAGGATCAGCCAGACCGGGTGCAGCCCCACGGAATTGCCCACCAGCTTCGGCGTCAGGAAATTGCCCTCGATGAACTGGCCCAGCAGGAAGATGCCCGCCACCGCCGCGATCCAGATCCAGTCGCCCCAGAACTGGAACAGCGCCAGTCCGATGGCGAGCCCGCCGCCGACAATGGCCCCGACATAGGGGATGAAGGTCAGCAGCCCCGCGATCACGCCCACCACCAGCCCGAAATTCAGCCCGACCAGCCACAGCCCCACGGCGTAATAGGTGCCAAGGATCAGACAGACCGAACCCATGCCGCGGATGAACCCCGCCAGCGTGGCATCGACATCGCGCGCCAGCGCCCGGATGGTGGGCGCATGTTCGCGCGGCAACAGCTCGTCGACCCGCGCCACCATGTTGTCCCAGTCGAGCAGCAGATAGACCGCCACCACCGGCACGATCACGAAGAGCAGCAGGATGTTGATGAAGGACATGGCCGAGCTCAGCGCCGTATTGGCCAGCTCGCCGCCGCGTTCCTTCACCGTCTCGCCAAGCGAGGCCAGCGTCTCGCGGACCGGGCTGCCTTCGGTGATGAGATCGGGAAAGCGCGTGGTCAGGAACTCCTGCAGGTCACGGAAGAGCTGCGGCGCCGTCTCGATCAGCTGGATGGTCTGGCGCACCAGCGCGGGCACCACCGCCAGCGCCACCACCACGAACAGCAGCGCCGCCAGCACGGTGATTACCGCCGTGGCCATGGCGCGGGACAGGCCCGCGCGTTCCAGCCGGTCCGCCACCGGATCAAGGAAATAGGCGATGGCCCCGCCCAGAATGAAGGGCAGCAGCACGTCGCCGAGAAACCACAGCACCACGGAGAGCACCACCGCAGCGATTCCCCAGTATCTCAGCTGCGTCTGCGCAGGCAGTGCCATGGCGGTCCCTTTCGCTTGCTTGTCCCTACATTGCGTCTTGGCGGGGCTGAATCAAGGGCGGGTGCAGGGCTCTTGCCCTTGCCGCAGCCTTCGCCTAACCCGGTCGGGACAACTTTTGCGGAGGCCCGCCATGCGTATGAGCCGTTATTTCCTGCCCGTCCTGAAAGAAACGCCCTCAGAGGCGCAGATCGTGTCGCACCGCTACATGCTGCGGGCGGGCATGATCAAGCAGGCCGCCGCCGGGATCTATTCTTGGCTGCCGCTGGGCTTCAAGGTGCTGAAGCGGATCGAGGCGATCGTGCACGAGGAACAGCAGCGCGCGGGCCATATCCCGATGCTGATGCCGACCCTGCAATCGGCGGATCTGTGGCGCGAGTCGGGGCGCTATGACGATTACGGGCAGGAGATGCTGCGCATCACCGACCGGCACGGGCGCGACATGCTCTATGGTCCGACCAACGAGGAGCTGATCACCGACATCTTCCGCTCGCATGTGTCGAGCTACAAGGATCTGCCGCTGACGCTCTATCACATCCAGTGGAAATTCCGCGACGAGATCCGCCCGCGCTTCGGCGTGATGCGGGGCCGGGAATTCCTGATGAAGGACGGTTACAATTTCGACCTGACCAAGGAAGACGCGCTGCACGCCTATAACCGCCACCTTGTCAGCTACCTGCGCAGCTATGAACGCATGGGGCTGCAGGCGATCCCGATGCGCGCCGATGGCGGCCCGATCGGCGGCGATTACACCCATGAATTCCTCGTGCTGGCGGAGACCGGCGAATCCGAGGTGTTCTACGACAGCGACATCACCGACCTGCGCTTCGGCGAGCGCGCCATCGATTACGATTCGGTGGAGCAGTGTCAGGCCGTGCTGGAGGAATTCACCTCGCGCTATGCCCGCACCGACGAGACCCATGACGCCGCCCTCTTCGAGCAGGTCCCCGAAGACCGCCGCCGCGTCGCGCGTGGCATCGAGGTCGGCCAGATCTTCTATTTCGGCACCAAGTATTCCGACGCGATGGGCGCCATGGTGGTGGACCAGTCGGGCGCGCGGGTGCCGGTGCATATGGGCAGCCACGGCATCGGCGTCAGCCGCCTGCTGGGCGCGATCATCGAGGCCAGCCATGACGAGCGCGGCATCATCTGGCCCGAAGGCGTGACGCCCTTCCATTGCGGGATCGTCAACCTCAAGCAGGGCGACGCCGAGGCGGATGCCGCCTGCGAGGCGCTTTATGCCGCGCTGGACGCGCTGGGGCTGGAGCCGCTCTATGACGACCGGGACGAGCGCGCCGGCGGCAAGTTCGCCACGATGGATCTGATCGGCCTGCCGTGGCGGATCACCGTGGGCCCGCGCGGGCTGAAGAACGGCGTGGTGGAACTGACCTCGCGCCGCAGCGGCGAGAGCGAGGAACTGCCCCCCGAAGCCGCCGTGGAACGCATTGCGCAGATCTACGGGTGCGCCACCGCCTGAGCGAGGCAAGGGGGGGCGCTGCCCCCCTCGGCCTGCGGCCTCTCCCCCCGGGATATTTGCAGTCAGAAGAAACGGTGAAACTGCCTTCTGGCTTCTTCTGACTAAAAATATCCCCGCCGGAGGCGGTCCGTGCCTGCCCCACAGGCGCGGGGGCGGGGCAGGGACGGGCCTTTGTCAGGCGGCGGCCTCGACCTCGGCCACGATGCCGTCGACGAGACGGGCAAGCAGGGCTTCGTCCTCGCATTCGGCCATGACCCGGATCAGCGGTTCGGTGCCGGATTTGCGGATCAAAAGGCGGCCATGGCCGGTGAGCGCGGCCTCGGCCTCGGCGATGGCGCTGCGCACGCGGGTGCTGTCGAGCGGCGCGCTGCCCGAGGCGAAGCGCACGTTCTTCAGCAGCTGCGGCACCGGTTCGAAACTGCGGGCCAGCGTGCTGGCGGGCTGGCCGGTGCGGACCATTTCCGCCAGAAACTGCAGCCCGGCCATCAGCCCGTCGCCGGTGGTGGCGTAATCGGTCATCACGATATGGCCCGACTGCTCGCCGCCCAGATTCCAGCCATTCGCGCGCATCGCCTCGACCACGTAACGGTCGCCGACCTTGGTGCGTTCGAGCCGCAGGCCGCGCGCGTCCAGAAAGCGCTCCAGCCCGAGATTGGACATGACGGTGGCCACCAGCGTGCCGCCGCTGAGGCGCCCCTCTTCGGCCCAGCGGGCGGCCATCAGCGCCATGAGCTGGTCGCCATCGGCCACGGCGCCGGTCTCGTCGATGAGGATCACCCGGTCGGCATCGCCGTCAAGGCAGATGCCCACATCCGCGCCATGGGCCAGCACCGCCTCGGCGGCGGCCTGCGGGCGGGTGGAGCCGCAATTGTCGTTGATGTTGAGCCC
>NZ_FNEJ01000025.1 GCF_900100085.1 Salipiger marinus | reverse complement strand
CTGCGTCGTTCTTCTGCCGCCGCACGAACGGCTTCACGTAGGCCGGCGGGATCAGCCGCACCTCGTGGCCCAGCTTGCCGATCTCCCGCCCCCAGTAGTGGGCGCCTCCGCAGGCCTCCATCGCCACCGTGCAGGACGGAAGACTGGCAAGTACCTCGAGCACCTGCCCCCGCCGCAGCTTGCGTCGTAGAACCGCGCGTCCGGTCGCGTCGGCCCCATGAAGCTGGAACACATTCTTCGCCAGATCGAGCCCGACCGTGGTAATCTTCGACATGACCGCTCCCTCCCGTGGATCATTGCTGACCCACCTTGGCACACTAGATGCCGTCGGGGGGCGGTCACACCATCAAAGCCGAAGGCCTGATCGCGAACCGCGTCCCTGATCAGGTGGTGGGGATGGACTTCTTCAACCAGATTGCTCCCTGCGCTAAGGGCAAGCGCTTCCATGGCGAGTTCATCAAATTCCATCGTACGGGTCAGGTGAACGTCATGTTCGACTACAAGTTCGGCTATAAGGGCACGGATGCGAACGTGAAGATCCACATGAAATCGCAACCCGATGGTCAGTCCTGCTGGCTGTTCGTGAAGCGGGTATGATCCGCGGAAATGGAGATGCCGGGCGAGGGCACGCGATACCGGATCCGGATTGATCCCGAGCTAAAACGGCTTCGCAGCGGGGTAATTCTACCGGAGACTGTCACTGCTGCACATGATTTCGCTGCGACCCGGCAAAGTCGCGCCCCGCGCCCGCAACCTGATAGCTTCCGGTTGCGGCGTGACGGGCTAAGGCCGCTTTGCTTCGAAGGCCTTTTTTTGCTTTCTATGCCTCTACTTGGGCAAATAGGGGATTGCGTGCGTTTTTACCTCGCTAGCGATGATCGCATCGCAATGCAGGTGGTTGCTTCGCTCAGCGATGCGAGACCCCGCTATCTGGCGGCCTTCATTGCTGATCCGAGCGAACTTGCGGCAATATTTGCCTGCCTTGGTCCAAGTCTATCGTGGGAGGCTGCGGCCCCTGTCCCTCCCGGTGCGCTTTAGGCCTCCGGTCCTGTCACCCGAACCTGATCAGCCGACGCGTGTCCGGCGAGAGGAGTTGCAATGCAATATATGACCGAAGCGAAGTTGACTGAGCAGGTTGTCCCCTTTTACGAAACGTCGGCCCCGGTGCCGCGCGCTTCTGCCGAAATGCAATACCGCATCAAACGGATTGGGGCACGACCGCTCATCTTCACTGGCGCCGAACTTGGAATGGCAATGAGCTTTGCTCCAGACATGGCGTGGTGGTATGAATTCAACCTTTTCCGAAGCACGCAGGGTTTTGTTCTGACTGTGAAGCGCTTCTATCAATCGGAAGACGAAACCGATTACTGTCGAGCGTGGGAGTTCGATAACTTGGACGCTGCAATGACTGCGCTGGAGAAGTACGACGCCGCACAGGACGTGAAGGCGGAGCGCTTTATCCCCTCTCCAAGCGCAAGTGCGGCGGAGTTTGCAGCCTGCGCGATGCAGCTTCGTGCTGAAATCTCCGAAGCGCGTGCCCACTTCGCTAGTCTGGTGGGCGAATTTCTTCATGAGCTTGATGCTGAAATGTGACAAGAGGAGGCGCCGATGATCCACCATGACCAAGCCTTGAGACTATGCAAGGCGGTGATCTTCGAGACTCTGCTCCGCCTTTTCCCGGATCGCGCCCGACGCCTGCACCCCGCGCAGTGGGGTGCCGCGATGCGGCTGGACGAGGACGGCCTTGGATTCGACAGCCTTGCTCGCATCGACCTTGTTTCAGCTTTCAACACCCGGTTTTCTCTACAATCAACTGGTGTTGAAGATTACATGTACATCCAGCCGCAGCTGGATATTTGGGCTGACCTACTGGAAGAACATTTTCGTCTGCTGCCGACTGCTGCCGCTATGGGGTTTTTTACCTCGGGCAGCACCGGCGCGCCTAAGATACTATTCCACCCTCTTGAAGACTTGTTGGCTGAAATAGATGTGCATATTGCACACAGCTTTGTTGACCGCCCCGCCCGGATCGTGGCCCTGGTGCCTCCGCAGCACATTTATGGCTTTCTTTTTACGGTGCTGCTGCCCTCCCGTCTGAAGGTCAGCGTTCTGGATCTGTCTGAAAAGGGCCCCGGTGCCCTGTCGCGGCACCTTGATGCGGGCGATCTTGTGATCGCTACGCCACATCTTTTTGCTCGGGCTTTACCGTTCTGTTCCGGCAAGCCGCTGTCCGCCCATGCCCTATCTTCCACGGCGCCTGCGCCTGACACGCTCTGGACTTTGGCGCGCCGCGCCGGTCTGGCCAGCCTTACCGAGATCTACGGCTCTTCCGAAACTGGCGGTGTCGGGACCCGGCGGAGCGCAGGGGCGCTGTTCCGGCTACTGCCACACCTCGATGCTGGTGATCCCCCAACCCGGAATGGTCAGAGGCTGGACCTGCAGGACCACCTGAGCTGGCAGGCAGAGCAGTTCCGTGTACTTGGCCGTCGCGACCACGCCATACAGATCGGTGGACACAACGTGTCCATGGCAGCCGTGGCCGCGACTCTGGAACGTCATCCGCACGTGGCACAGGCTTATGTCCGGCCAGAGGGCGAGCGGATCAAGGCGTTTGTCGTGCCCTGCCCCGGCGTCGACCCCCTTGTCTTGGAAGACACGCTGCGCAGTCTGATGGACGCGGAGCACGCGCCCGCCGCCCGGCCCGTCAGTTACGCGTTTGGCGCCAGTCTGCCACGCAACGCGCTCGGCAAAGTCACAGACTGGTCCAATCAGATGGAAATGCCTCTCGGCGGTTAAGCAGACATTCATCTTGTGGATGCTATGCCGAGTGCGACGGGGGGCCGATGCGTTGTCCCCGCAGAAACAGGAGCCGCGCTTGGCACATTCGCTTTATCCTGAAGACACGTCACCTATGGCCCCCGACAGCTTCTTCGAGGATGAGGAGTTGTTGTCGCTGCAAAGCCGGGCCTTGGCCTATCTGGCGGTGCGGGTGCCGGTCCATCTGCGTGGTCCCGCGGGCATGGGCAAGACAACGCTTGCGCTGCGCATCGCGGCTCGGCTGGGACGCCCCGTCTCATTTCTGACCGGGGACAAATGGCTGACACGCGAGGACATGGTGGGTCGCGAGATCGGGCGCACCGCACGTCAGACCGTTGACAGCTACATCAGCCGCGTCCGTCGCACCGAAACGCAGGAACGGTCCGACTGGAAAGACGCGATCCTCACGGAGGCGATGCGCCACGGCCATACCTTGATCTATGACGAATTCACCCGGGCCTCGCCCCAGGCCAATTCGGTGCTGCTGTCGGTGCTTGAGGAAGGGGTTCTGGTTTTCCACGACGCCCGGGCCGGGCGACAGCATATGCCCGCGCATCCAGAATTCCGCATGATCCTGACCTCGAACCCGCATGATTATGTCGGCATCGAACATGCCCCCGACGCGCTCATCGACAGGGTTGTAACCTTCGATCTGGATGACATTCCAGCGGACACCGAACGCGGCATTGTCGCCGCGCGCACGGGTCTGCCGAAGGAGATGGCGGACAGGTTGGTGCAGTTGGTGCGCGACCTGCGGCGCGGAGATGCCGGTGCGGCGGCGTCCATTCGCACCGCGCTTCTGCTGGGGCGGCTGGTGGCCGCGCAGCAGACGAAGATCAGCGCGCGGGATCCGAATTTTGTCCAAATCTGTGTGGACGTCCTGCGCAGCCGCTATGGTCGCGGCGGTTCCGAGGGGTTCGAGGCCGCGCTGAAGCAGGCCTTGCGGGCTTTGCCGACCGAAGACGACGTGCAAGAGATGAAGGTGGCTTCATGAAACGTCCCCCAACCGCCCATCCTCGGCGTCCCAATTCTGTCTGCCGCCGCCCTCCGCGCACCCGCACCGAAGCCGCCGTAGAGCTGGTCAAGGTCGAGTTTCAGCGTGACCGGCTGCGTCGCGGCCTGATGGAGCTGAAACGGCGGGGCCAATTGGCTGCAGAGGAGTTGCGCACCAACACCCGGCGCGCAGATCAGCTGCTGTCGCGACTGGCCGAGCCGGAAGGGGAGCCCTGGCCATGACCGCTCCCAGAAAAACTGCGGAGCAGGGAGATTGGGCCGTGCCCGCCTCTTCGGCACGTGTGCAGCCAAGTCCCCTCTCCCTGTCCCCCGCCGTGGCCCTGGCCCGCGCCGCACTGCCCGACATCACCACGCAACCCTTTGACGGAATAGCCTCTGCCGAGCGCGAGGGCCCCGGATGGCGTGTGGTGATCGAGGTCATCGAAAGCCCTGCCCGCCTTGGCGACAACGACCTTCTGGCAGCCTACGAACTGATGCTGGATGCAGAGGGCGAACTGCTCAGTTTCCGTCGTCTGCGCCGGTATCACCGCGAGGAGCGTGAGCCATGACCCAGCGCAACGCTTTGCAGCCGGACGGGCTTGCCGACATTCTTGAACGGATTCTCGACAAGGGCATCGTCATCGCGGGCGATGTTTCAGTTTCTCTGGTGGGGATCGAGCTTCTGTCCATCCGGCTGAGGCTCCTGATTGCCACCGTCGACAAGGCCAAAGAGCTTGGCATCAACTGGTGGGAAAGCGACCCACGGCTCTCTGCCGAGGCTCATCGGCTGGAGCAGGAAAACCAGTTGCTGATCGAACGAATTGCGGCGCTGGAGCGTCGCCTGGATCAGGGCCAGATCGCTGGAGGACTCATATGACAGATCATAAAGATCAGCCCCAGAGCGACACCCCGCCCGATCCCGAGGCAGCCGTCCAGGCTCGGCTGACCGAGATCGATCTTCGGCTTGGGGGGCTGCTGAGCAGCGTATCTGACGGAGTCCGCGAGTTTGCGGACAGGCTGCGCCCGATTGCGGATCTGGCCGCCGACACGGTTCATGTGGATCATCACATCCGCGTCGGGGGCCTCTCGGAGTTTCAGGAGGCCGCCAGCGCCAAGTCGCGCCCGGCACCGGAGCATGAGGTGCGCCAGACCACAGCCGACTGGACCCTGACAGCTCACCTTCCCGGCGCAAGTCTTGCCAGCATTCGCATCGACAGCCGCCCCGGACAGCTGACGGTTGACACGCCTCGCCACCGCCTGTCGATTCAGCTGCCGGAGGATCTCGCTCGGGAGCAGATGGAAATGACCTTCCGTGCCGAAACGCTCACCCTGCGGGCGCCGCGGACGGGAGAAGAAGCATGACCTCGGTTTACCTTTATGGCCTGCTTCGCCGCCCTGATCTTGACGCGGCGCTCGCCGGACAGCCGGTTGACGCTTTGTCCGGATCCGTCGAGGCGCGGAAAATCGGGGAGTGGTCTCTCGCATATGGACCGAGCGACGGGACACCCGTGCCGCAGCGTCGCCGTTTTCTCAAAGGCCATGCCCGTGTTCTGGAAGATTTGATGGTTCATGGTCCGCTGCTGCCGTTTCGCTTTGGTCATGTCAGTCACGACGCCGCCCGGATTGATCACCTCATCACCGCCGCCGCAGACGAAATCTCTGCAACCTTCGAGAGACTCGAAGGCCATGCCGAGCTTGGCCTGCGCATCGCCTTTCCGCGCGAGGCGGCGCTAGCCAGCACGCTGGCCCAAGATGACGGCCTGCGTCAGCAGCGCGACCGGCTTGTCAGCCACGCCGGAGGCTCGCAGCTGGACCAGATAGCGTTTGGTCGTCGCGTGGCGGAAACGCTGGATCTGCGCCGCGGCCTGGCGCAGAAGGCGCTTCTGAAAACCCTGCGGCCCCTCGCCCGCGATCATGTCCTGCAGGCGCCTGAAGACGATGTTCAGGTTCTGCGTGCCGCGTTTCTGGTGCCGGAGACGGAGGTGGCCGCCTTTACCCGCGCGGTCGAGGAGGCGGCGTCCTGCTGTGGCTTTGCCGATGCCGCCCCAGAGATCCGGCTGGTTCACCCGACCCCGCCGTTCAACTTCGTGTCCTTTTCACTGGCCGATGCCGACATGGACAGGGAGGTCGTGTGATGGGCCTGCTGCGCAAGCTGATCACGGCCCCTGTCACGGCACCGCTCGCCGGGGCAATCTGGGTGACAAAGCAGGTGGCAATCGCCGCAGAGGCCGAACATTACGATCCGGCGCGCCTCCGTCGAGCCCTGGATGATCTGGAGCAGGCGGTCGATCAGGGCATGATCGACGAAGCAGAATATGACGCGGCGGAGCATGTTCTCCTGCAGCGGCTGGCCCATGCGGCGGAGCTTATAAAATGACCGAGCCCCTCGCTCTGCTGCGCCGCCCACGCATGCCCCTTCCCGAAGGCCTTGTGGCAAAACCCTTCGGTGCGCTGGCTCTCGTGGAAGGCCCTGCCCCGGTGCTGACAGGCTTTGCCTTGCGGCATCGGCGCCGCGCCGTCCTGCGCCGCGCCGCAGAACGACAGGCCCTGATCGAGGCTATGATGCCATACGGTCCGGTGCTGGTGGTCCCGCCCGGGATCCGCCTGCGTCCCGCCGACCTGGCCCCGTGGGAGCGGGAACTGACGGCATGGCTCGACCGTCTTGAGGGGAGGGTGCAGTTTCAGCTGACCATCTGCGCGGACCAATCCGGGCTGGGCGCATATTTTGCGGAACGCCGAGCGACCGCGCCAGACCTGCCCCCCGAACTGCTGGCACAGACACTGGTTGCCGAGATTGAGGCAGCGCTGGACCCGCTGGTGCTGGACAGGATCATCCTCCCGGTCAGCGGACCCGAGATGCTGCTGAACCGGGTGCTCCTTATCGACGGGGCCTCGGAAAGCCAGCTGGATCTGGCGCTGGCCCGGATTGACGCCATGTGGCCGGAGGGACTGCGGCTGAAACTGGTGGGGCCCAGCCCGGCGATGTCTTTTGCGCTCGCGACCCTGCGCGCGCTGCCGTGGTCCGAACTCCAGCTGGCGGCGCAGGCTTTGGGGATGTCGCTTGGCTCAGTGCCCACCCTCTCCGCCCTGCGCGCGCTTGCCACCGCGCGGCGGACGGCCCTGATGCGGGGCGCAGACCCTGACGCCTTGGCGCTGCTGTCACGGATTGCGGCGCTGGACCTTGCAGAAGGGCCGCTGCCACCGCTTCACCTGCTGGAGGTTCGGCGCGACGGATGCGCGGCACCGGTGCACCCGTCAAGCCTGCCGCCCCCGGTTCTGCCATGGGCGAGGCCAGAATGACCCCGGTTTGCCTGCATGGCGTGATTTTCCCTGCCGACACCCCGGCAGAGGCGCCAGCGCACCGACAGGTGCCCCTGGGTCCGGTATCTGCACTGGTGTCCGACCTGACCACTCCGCCCGGGGAACCGGACGGGCTGCATGCCGTGTTGGCCCATGATTTGTTGCTTGGGCTTTACCTCAAGACCGGGCCGGTCCTGCCGGTTCGGCTGGGCACATGCTTTTCTGACGGCGCAGCACTGCAGGCGGCGATCACGCCGCAACTCCCCAATCTGGAACTGCAGCTGCGCAAGATGTCGGGACTGGCCGAATATGCGCTCGTGGTCGAGGAGGCGCCTCTGACCCCGGTCCAGCCCCTGCCGCAGCCTGCGAACGGGCGGGATTTCCTGCGCGCCCGCAAGCAGTTGCGCGACACCCGCAGCTTTGAGGCAGAGGCGCGCGCCACAGACCTGCGGCATCTGCGCAGCCATGCCAGTGCCTTGGCGAAAGACTGCGACCTGCGTCCGGTCATGGCCCCACGGCTTCTGTCGCTGTCGCTGCTGATGGACCCGGTGGCGGCGACGCTGCTGCAGACCTCGCTCCCGGACTGGTCTGCCGCATCGGAAATGAGCGCGCGCCTGACCGGTCCTTTCCCGCCGTACAGCTTTGCGAACCTGCCCATGGAGGATATGACGGATGCCTGACCCTCAGCTTTTATCTCCCCGCCATGCCCTGTCCGGCAGCGACCGGACGCTGGTCGATCTTGTGGATCGCGTGCTGGACCGGGGCTGCGTGATCGAAGGCGAGCTCTGGCTCACCGTCGCGGGGATCGATCTGGTCTATCTGGGCCTCAAGGCAGTGCTCACCACGCCGGACCGTCTGCTCCGGGGCGAGGCATGATTGCCGTAGGTCTCTGCCGGGCGGAAGAGGCGGGCGAGTTCGATCACGTTCAGACGGGCCCGCTGGCCCTGCTCTGGCAGCCGGACGGAACCGACACGGACCGGCTGGACCGCTGTCTTGCCGCACAGGAGCAGCTCGGCGCCTTTCTTCCCTTCTCACCGCGGCAGGCGCCAAAACTGGCCGCAGCCTGCGACTGGATCAGGCCCCGCATCGCAGCCTTAAGTGCGGCGCTTGACGACCTCGCCGGTCAGGGCGAAATGCTGGTGACCCTGCAGCCTGACACCACCGGGTCGGGTCCGCCGTCCAGTTCGGGACGGGACTGGCTGCGGGAACGGACGCTGCAGCATGCCCGCCTGCGCGCGATGCAGGACTGCCTGCGGGATCTCCTGCCCGGCGCCCATCTGCTGCCCACCTCTCCGGGCGCTCCGGTGGAGGCGACGGTGCTGCTGCCGCCGGATCTCATGCACTCCCATGCCAGAACGCTGCATGCCGCCTGCCCCGAGGGCGTCGACTGCCGGGTCTCGGGACCATGGCCCGCCTTTGGCTACGCCGCAGCCCTCACCGCCCGCCTGACGGAGCCGACGTGACCGCGCCCGACCCGACCCAAGACTGGCCCTCGCCGCTGGCGGAGATCTCCCGCCTGAAGATCGACCCGGAGCGGGTGGAACAGGACATGGCCCGCCTCGTGCTCGGATTGATGGAATTCCTGCGCAAACTGATGGAACTGCAGGCGGTGCGCAGAATGGACGCGGGCAGCCTGACCCCCGAAGAAGAAGAGCGGCTTGGCCTTACCCTGATGCGGGCGGAGGAGGCATTGCACCGGCTGGCTGCGCAGTTCGGGCTGCAGCCCGGCGATCTGTCGCTTGATCTCGGGCCGTTGGGGCGCAGCGTCTGAGTCCCCTTAATCCGACGTTAGGCTGCCACTTCTAGGATGCATAGAAACCTGATCGGAGCCTGTCACCAGTGTCGCTTGACGAATCCCCCGGTACCGTCGCCTCGGCTGCAGAGGCAGAGGCCGTTCATGCCGACGACCCGACTGCAGCAGGTGCCGCGTCCGGCCCCCGCACCACTGCTCACGCTGAAACCTATGGGCTTGTGGGAATTGCCGGCACATTGGTGGCCATCGAGGTTCTGCATATCCGTGAAGCTGTGCCTTTTCCCGGAAACGTCAGCCCCTTGGCGATGGACCTGCCCGGTCTGCTCGGGGCGATGGTGCTGCGACAGGACACCATCCCGCTGACCGATATCGGTGCCATTCTGGGCCTTTACTCTGAACAGCCCCTGTCCGAACGGGTGGTCATCATCCTGATGGACGATAGCCAGCAGCGCATGATCGGCCTTGTGGTCGACTCGCTGCAAGGCATGACCTCCCTTGATGACCAGCATCTGGCCGAGATGGGGGTTGTCGGAAGCGCCGCCCTCCTCGCCGGGGGGCGCAGCTTCGTACATGATGGCCTGGTCGTGGGGATTCTCGATCCGCGTATCCTGTTTGACCAGCCGCAACTGCCTTTCGCCCACCAGCGCGCCCGACCCGTCGGCGGACGGCAGGCGGCTCAGGGCGGGCGTTCCGCCTGCCTGCTGTGCAGCTATAACGGCCATGGCATCGCCTTCCCGGTGGAGGACATCCACGCCACGATTCCGATGCACACGCTGCGTGACAGCCCCATTGCCCATGGACCCTGTGACGGGGTGATCCAGCTTCACGGCGCGGATATTCCAATTCTCGACAGTCTGCAGGTTCTCGGCCTTGGCGCCAATTTCTGCAGGCCCGAACGCTCGGCTTCGGTGGCGATGCGGGTGCCTGCGGGCGGGTATGTCGCCTTTGAAATCGACCGGTTTTTTGACATCGTGCATATTCGCAACGACGAACTTCTGGATGTGCCGTCGGTGATCTCAACCCGGAAGAACCTTTTTTGCGGCATCCACATGCGGCCCGATGGCAGCCATTACCTCGTGATGGACAGCGGACGCGTGTTGCGGGACCAGGCCTTGGAACAACTCGCCGCCACCACCGCAAAAAACATGTCTGACCCGGGGGCTGTGGAGGCGCTGGGGCCGGCGGAACTCTACCTCGTGTCCCGCTCGGCACAGCAGCGCATGGCCTGCCGGCTGATTGACATTGTCGAGATCCTGCGGCTGCCCGAAAGCCTGCTTTACGCCGAAACACGCCATGACGGATACATGGGCGTGCTCAGCCATCGCGCCCGGGTCGTGCCGATTTTTTCGGTCGCCAGCGTTCTGGGAGAGTTTGCCTTTTACGAGGAGAACAAGGCCTGCGTGCTGCTGTTCCGGCTGGGCGAACAGCTTTTTGGTGCCGCGGTGGAGCAGCTGGAGGAGGTGACGCGCTGTCAGCCCATCGGTCGCGAGGCCGAAAAGATGCTGCGCAAACCGAACACTGGCGAGTTTATCCAGCATTTCGATCTGGCGCGGGAACTGCCGGTCTCCGGCGGTTTCTTCTGACAAAGGAGCTTTCTGCGTGCCATCCGATCCAACTGACGAGCTGCCCCAGCCGACCTACCGCCCAGTTGTGCCCCCGCATGGGGCGATGGCAACGCTGATGCGGATGATCTCGGACAGCGAAAGCGAGCTGTGTCGCCGTCTTGACGATATGGAGCTTGCGACAATGGAGGTGGCGCATCTGCTGACACTGCCACCGGAGGACATGGGGGAAGACACACATTTTCCCGCCCGGGCAAAACGGATCCTCGGGCGGATTGATGAGGGCCTCGGCGCGATGGGCCGCAACCTGCCCGACATCCTTGCACGGGTTCGCGACTCCGAAGATGCGGTCAGCCTGGGGCTCGACCGGCTCGCAGAGGGTCTTGCCGCATTGCGGGCACAGCAGACCGACGCGCAGCGCGCCACCGAGACGGTGATTGAGCAGCTTGCAGCGGCGGCCGCGCCCGAGTCCGACCAGAGCCTGCATCTGGCGGAGGTGCTGGAGGACATGCGCATCCGGCTGGAGATCCTGACCGAGGCGCCCCCGCCCGCCGAAGAACCGGCGCTGGATCTGACCCCGCTACGTTACGAACTTGCCCATGGCGTGGACCGGCTCGCGGCGCTTCTTGGCAGTCTGGACCACCGGAGGGATGCAGAGCGACAGGGCATGTTCGCCCTGCAGCGGGCGCTTGGCGCCACGGTCCAGCGGCTGGAAGCGACGGTTACCGGGCTGCAGGATCAACTGGCCGCGCGCCCGCCGGACTCGACCGCTTTTCCGCAGGACGGACCGGTGCAGGATGTCTGCACCCGTCTCGACCAGATTCAGGTTCAGATTGATGCGCTTGCCTCGTCTCCGACTTCTCCCGACCTGACGCCGCTGCGCGTTGAGATCGGACGCAGCGTGGACCGGCTCTCCGCGCAGATCGGGGCACAGTCACATCGGCTTGAGGCGGAGCGGCAGGCGTTGGGAGGCTTTCTGACCGGGTTAGGCAGCATCTTCAACAGGCTTGATGCCGCAACGCGGCGACTCGAAGCGCAGGAGCCGGTGCACGGGCTGGAAACGCGGCTGGCCCGCATCGAACAGCGACTCGGCGATCTGCAGAAGCCCCCTGCGGACGGGGTGCCAGAGGCCCTGCGCGACATGACGATGGTGCTGGCCGAGATGATTGCGCGCCAGGAACGCCAGCAGGCGGCCCAACTGCGCAATTCTGCTTAAAATACATAGATGATCTTAACTTCGGTGCCCTAGGAAATTCACTCAGGATTATGAATTCGAGGCGATGACTCATCGGGGGAATTCCCCGGTCCAAGCGGACCAAATGTAACGAGGAAAGGGACACTCATGGCAGTTGAAAAGACTTTGGCATCCACCAGCCTGACAGAGGTGGTGGACCGCATCCTGGACAAGGGCATCGTTGTGGATGCTTTTGTGCGGGTCTCTCTGGTGGGGATCGAATTGCTTTCGATCGAGGTCCGCGCCGTTGTGGCCTCGGTCGAGACCTGGCTGAAATATGCGGAGGCCATTGGCCTCACCGTCGACCCGCAGGCCACCTGACCCGGCCCTGCAATGCGATCCGGAAGACGGGCCGCGCGGGCAGCCCGCCTTTCATCCGATCCGGCGCCTGAGCCGGCCATGGCAGCGTCAGGCCCGCCCTGAGCATGATCCCGCAGGACGCCGCAGCGGATCGCCAAGACGAAAAACTTCCCCGGCGCCGATGGCCCAAAGGGCGCAGGCCGGATCACCATAGGACATCGCGGATCATGAGCGACCTCACCAAAGACCTGCCTCTGACGGAGTTCGGCAAAGCCATCCTCGACTCGGGATTTGCGATACGGCTGCGTCCATCGGATGGTACGGCGCTTGCCTTGTCCAGTGCGGCCCGGGCGGCGCTGGGGGTCGACCTCCAGCTGCCCTGCGCACTGACCGGAATTTTTGACCTTCCTGCCGCGCTGAACCCAGACCCCAAGGCCACGGTTGACCTCCATCTTGGCCTCCGCTCAGGTGGGATGTTTCAGGGGCGCAGCCTGCCCATTCCGCAGACTGAACCGCTTGAACTACTTCTCGTGGGCGAGCGGGTGTCGGCCCCATCTTCCGTTGCCGCACCGCTGCCCTGCCTGGATGCCATCAACGCACATTACGGCGTGATCGAAGTGACCCAGATCGGCGAGGTCACCGGTGTGAACGCCACGGCTCTGGCAATGCTTGGCATGGAAAGCGCCGCGTTGACCGGCTCGCGGATCGACACCTTCTGCCTCGACGAAGCTCATGCCACGCAGCTGCGCACAGCGCTGGCAGGTGAAAGCGTGACCCTGAATCTGGACCTGCGCAAGGGCAATGGCAAAGCACTGGGAGCGGTGGTCAGCGTCCTTCATTGCCACGAGGCGTCGGGCGAAACCCGCGTGATCCTGCACCTGCTGGACCGCACAGAGCAGTCGCTGCAGGCTGACCGCGACAGCTGTCTGGCCGATATGGTGGATCACACCATGGCTGTGGTTGAATATGCCGGAGATGGCAAGATTCTGTCGGTGAACGGCACCTATCGCGACATCACGGGCTTTGCCGCCGACGAGTTGGTCGGCGAGGATCAAAGTGTCCTGTGGGTGCCGACGGACGTCAAGGCCGGAGCGGCGTCCGAATTCTGGGCGGCGCTTGGCACAAAACTGATGGCCACCGGCACCTATAAGCGTCGCACAAAATCAGGCGCCCTGCTTTGGGTGACAGCGTCTTTTCTGCCGCTCCGAGACAAGGCCGGAGAGATCGACCGGGTGCTGAGCATCGTTCAGGATGTGACCGAAATGACCCTGCAATGCGCGGAACTTCGGGCGCTGGAGGATGCGCTGCATCGCGGAAATCCCTTTCTTCAATTTGACCCCTCGGGCGCGATCACCGCCACCAACGATGCCTTTCTTGCGCTTAGCGGCTATGACATGGACAGCTTGCTTGGCCTGAAACACCGCGACATCTGTCCGGACTCCGTGACCCAAAGCCTCGACTATCGCGATTTCTGGCCGAAACTGCGAAAGGGAGAGCGCATCTCTGGCGTCTACGCGATCGTGTGCCGGGACGGCAGCGAAGTCTGGCTGCGCACGCGATACGTACCGGTGCTCGACAGTGAAGGCAAAGTTTACAAAATCATCATGATAGGCGAAGATATCACCGTCCATCTGATTGAATCGACGGAAGTCAAAAACAAGCTGGCAGCGATCGAACGCAGTCAAGCCGTAATCGAATTTTCCGTTGACAGCACAATCCTTGCGGCAAATCAGAATTTCCTTGATCTTCTGGGGTATAGCGAAGCAGAAATCAAGGGAAAGCGGCATCGGATTTTCTGCGCGCCTGACTATGTCAAAAGCCCAGAATATGAGGATTTCTGGAAATCCTTGAGAAATGGTGAATTTATGCAGGGCGAATACAAACGCCTGACCAAAAGTGGCCGAGAAGTCTGGATTCAGGCCACCTACAACCCGATTTTTGATCTGTCCGGGACTCCGGTGAAAGTGGTCAAATATGCCACGGATGTCACTGAACGCAAACGTGCCGACATGGACCTTCATAACAAGCTGCGCGCCATCGACCGCAGTCAGGCCATGGTTCAGTTCGATATGGAAGGCTATGTGCAGATGGCCAATGACAATTTCCTGCGGGTGATGGGATATTCACTGCGGGAGGTCAAGAACCAGCATCATTCCATGTTCTGCGATCAGGACATGATCCGCTCGGAACAGTATCGCGACCTTTGGGCGGATCTGCGCGAAGGAAAATTCATGACCGGCCGCTATAAGCGCATGGGCAAATTCGGTCGGGAAGTCTGGGTGCAGGCGACCTACTCGCCGTTGCTGGACAGCCAGAACCAGCCGATCGGCGTGGTGAAATATGCCTATGACATAACCCAGCAGGTTCATCTGGAGCATGAAATCAAACGGCAGGCGCAACGGATGGATGAGGTTGTGGAAGCCCTCTCCAAATCGATTGCCCAGATCGGGGAAGCGACTCAGGCTTCGCTGAGTGCTTCGGACAATACTACCCAGACCGCCAGTCAGGGGCTGGATTTCCTCAGCGCTGCGATCGAGGCCATCAAACTGATCGAGAAATCCTCGACGGATATTTCGGAGATCACCCGGGTGATCAGCGAAATCGCCAACCAGACCAACCTTCTGGCCTTCAATGCCGCGATTGAAGCGGCGCGCGCGGGGGAACATGGTGTTGGCTTTTCGGTCGTGGCCGACGAGGTGCGCAAGCTTGCCGAGCGGAGTTCGAAAGCCGCGCATGAAATCGGCAAGCTGATCATCGTGTCTGGTGAAAGGGTCGGTCAGGGGACCGAAAGAACTCAATCAGCGCTGCGCAGCTTCGAGGATATCGTGGCGTCCATGGCCCGTACCGCAAATTCCATCCAGACGATTTCCAGCTGTGCCGCCTCTCAGGAAAAAGTGTCGGGCCATATGGTGAGCATGATCGACGATCTGAACAAGGCGGTGCAGGCGCAATAACCCGCGGAGCCCTCAGAGTGTCACACCACATGCATCAAAGCCTGCCGTCGTGGCCAAGACCTATCCGCCGCATGGCTCTGGCAAAAGCCTTTGGCGAACCATGTCCTGATCCGGCGGCTGTTCCCATGGGGCCATGTGCCGGTCATGGCCATGGCGCGGCGCCTGACCATGAGACAGGCCTGACATGTGGTGAGGGGGCCGCCTCCGCCTCGACCGATCATCCGGTCTGTGCGCGTCCGGGGGAAGGGGCGGGCATTTTCCTGTCGCCGGAAGGTATCAGGCAGCATGTGGGCAGCCTCTTCACGCCAGCACCACGGCTGAGGCCGCGCGCACCAGCTTCGCAAAAAGCAGACCTCTCGCAAGAGCGTGCTCAAGATGTGGTGGCACTGCCCGAGCAATATGGTGGCACTGGTAGGCCCAAGTGGCGAGTTTCCGGTGCCGCTGGAGGACCGCCAAATCCTGCTGAAGGGCGCCAGTCCCGCAGAGCGCCCTGCCCGGATTTCACCAGACCAAGGGCCAGCGATCCCTCCATGATCCTTGGCCACCCTCAGGAACCAGGCTCCCGACCTCCGCCCGCGCGCCCGGTGAGGGGCGGCTTGACCCAAGGGTCTGACCGGGCCAGCCCGCCGTGTGACCGTTAGCCAGACAGGTCAGCCCAGCACCGTGATCTCGGCCACCCGCTGTTTCAGGATCCGGCAGATCAGCTGCGACAGCAGCAGATATTCCTTGTGCCGGGCCGAGCCGCGGCGCCAGACCATGCCGATGGTGCGCGCGGGCGCCGTGCCC
This sequence comes from Salipiger marinus, assembly GCF_900100085.1. Lineage (GTDB taxonomy): Bacteria > Pseudomonadota > Alphaproteobacteria > Rhodobacterales > Rhodobacteraceae > Salipiger > Salipiger marinus. The sequence continues at coordinate 66,992 of NZ_FNEJ01000025.1, read as the reverse complement.
CGGAAAGGGCGCGCCACCACGATGTCCTGCGGCTCCACCTCGGATCGGACGTAAAGCGCGGGCATCAGCGAGATGCCCATGCCCATGGCCACCATCTGCCGCAGCGTGTCCAGACTGGTGCCTTCGTAATCATGGGAGATTTCGGCGCCATAATCCCTGCCGATGTCGCGCACCTTGTCATAAAGGTTATGCGCGGCTTCCAGCGCGAGGATCGTCTCTCCCTTCAGCATCGCCGGATCGACGGCGTTTTCGGCGGCAAGCCGGTGGTCATGCGGCGCCACCACATGGATCGGCTCGCGGAACAGCGACAGCGTCTCGAAATCGGCGCGGCGCACGGGCAGCGGAAAGAACAGCAGGTCAAGCGATCCGTCCTCCAGCTCGCGCAGCACGGTCGCGGGCAGACCCTCGCGGATGTAGAAACGAAGCTGCGGATAGTCGGCATGCAGCTGCGGCACGATCAGCGGCAGCAGGTAGGATCCGGTCGACTGCACCACACCGACGCGGATCGTGGAGGCCAGCACCCCCTGCCCGGTGCGCCCGATCACCCGCATCTCCTCGACCTCGCCCAGAACCCGCCGCGCCCGCTCCACGATGGCGGCGCCGGACGGGGTCAGCGCGACGCGCGCGCGGGTCCGTTCCACCAGCTGCGCGCCCAGCCGTTCTTCGAGTTCGCGCAGCTGCGCGCTAAGCGTGGGCTGGGTGACGTGGCACTGTTCGGCGGCGCGGCGGAAATGCAGATGATCTGCCACCGCGACGAGGTATTGCAGCTGTCTGAGCGTGGGCATGTGGGCCTCTTATAGATAGTTTCTATCAAAAATGGGCCTTCATTCGATTGGATCAATAAGCCCTACCGCTCTAGCTCTAACAAAAGCCAAAACAGGGAGCGGGTGATGCGCGACTTTCGCAATATCCTTGTCGTGTGCGACGAGGACAGTGCCTACGAACATGCCTTCGAGCGGCTGTGCTGGCTGGCGCAGTCGCATGCCGCGCGCGTGACGCTGGTGGACGTGATCGAAAGCGCGCCCGGCGATCTGTCGCGGCTGTTCCGGGCCTGGGCCGGATCCGACGGTGCCCACCAGATCGAGGAAGACATCGTTGCCCTGCACCGCGCCCGGCTGGAGGATCTGGCCGAGCCGCTGCGCGAGCAGCAGATACAGGTGACCACGCTGGTCCTGCTGGGCACGCCTTTTGTGCAGATCATCCGGCAGGTGATGCGCGACGGGCATGATCTGGTCATCAAGGGCGCGCAGCGGTCGCGCGCGCGTCCGATGCTGTCGGATCCCGACATCCAGCTGCTGCGCAAATGCGGCTGCCCGGTCTGGGTGCTGAACGTCGCCGCCGAACCCCGCGCCCGCCGCATCCTTGCCGCGGTCGATCCCGACCCCGAGGATGAGCGGCGCGACCGTCTGAACTGGCAGATCCTCGAATTCGCCACCGCTCTGGCCCGACGGGACGGGGCGTGGCTTGATGTGGTCAACGCGTGGCGCCTGCCCGAGGAATCGGCGCTGCGCTATGGCCGCGCCCGCGTGCCGGAGGCCGAGGTCGACCGGCTTGTCGCCAATGCGCAGCGCCAGAGCGACTGGCGGCTGCAGCGCCTGACCGCAGATTTCGCCGGAAGCTGCGAAATGATGCGCGTCCTGCACATCAAGGGCACGCCCACGGACGTGATCCTTGACCATGTGGAGACAGACGGCATCGACACCGTGGTGATGGGCACCATGGGCCGCACCGGCATTGCGGGCCTGCTGGTCGGCAACACCGCCGAAAGCATCCTGAAGCGCGTGGCCTGCTCCGTTCTGACCGTGAAGCCCGAGGGCTTCGTTCCGCCGGTATCGCTGACCGGCTCCCCTGAAATGCGGGCGCAGTAATGGCACCAGTATCCGACAAGACGAATAACGGCCTCATCGGCATTCTGCCGGTCCTGCTGGCTGCAGCCCTTTTTGCGTTCTTCGCGGCGCAGATCCCTGCCATCGCGGCGGGCGAGGTGCTGCGCTGGTCGATGCCATGGTTCCCCTCGCAGGGGATCGAACTGGCCTTCCTGCTGGACGGGCTGTCGCTGACCTTTGCGCTGCTGATCTCCGGCATCGGCACCTTGGTGCTGCTTTATTCCGACAGCTACCTTGCCGGGCATCCGCAATATGCCCGGTTTGCGCTGTTCCTTACCTCTTTCCTGCTGGCGATGCTGGGTCTGGTGCTGGCAGATGACCTGATCCTGCTCTTCGTGTTCTGGGAACTGACCACGCTTACCTCTTACCTGCTGATCGGGTTCTCGCACGAGGCCGAGAAAAGCCGCCGCAACGCGCTGCAGGCGCTGTTTGTCACCGGCGCGGGCGGTCTGGCCTTTCTGGCCGGGCTGATCCTGATGGGCTTCGCGGCGGGCAGCACCTCCATTTCCGAGATCATTGCCGCGGACGAACTGCGCGACCATGCCGCCTATACGGGCATTCTGGTGCTGGTCTTTGCGGGGGCGCTGACCAAATCGGCGCAGGTGCCGGTGCATTTCTGGCTGCCCAATGCCATGGCCGCGCCCACCCCGGTCTCGGCCTTCCTGCACTCGGCCACCATGGTCAAGGCGGGGATCTACCTGCTGGCCCGGATGCATCCGGCGCTGTCCGGCACGCCCGGCTGGATCTGGACGCTGACGATCCTTGGCGCCGCCACCGCCGTCTTTGCCAGCCTGCAGTCGCTGCGGCAGACCGACCTGAAACAGGCGCTGGCCTATACCACGCTGATGGCGCTTGGCACGCTGACCCTGCTTCTGGGGCAGGACTCGGGCTATGCCATGACCGCCTTCGCCACCTTCCTGATCGTGCATTCGCTTTACAAGGCGGCGCTGTTTCTGGTGGTGGGCAATATCGACGCGGCCACCGGCACGCGCGAGGTGGCGCAGCTTGGCGGGCTGGGGCGCAGCATGACGCTGACCGCAGGTGCAGCGGCGCTGGCCGCGCTGTCCATGGCAGGCGCGCCGCCCTTCCTCGGCTTCATCGGCAAGGAGCTGAAATACGCCGGCGCACTGGCCGCCGACGCGCCGGTGCTGGTGGCGGGCGCGCTGGTGCTGGCCAATGCGCTGATGTTCGCCGTGGCAGGCGTGGTGGCGCTGCGCCCGTTCTGGCTGGGCAGTGCCGCGGACCTGCCCCGCGCACCGAAGGAACGGTCGTGGCGGATGCTGGCGGGCCCGGTGGTGCTGGGCGTGGCGGGCACGCTTTTCGGGATCTTCCCCGGGCCGCTGCAGCAGGCACTGGTCACCCCCACCGTGGCCGCGCTGACCGGCGATGCCGCCAATGCGGCGGAGCTGACGCTGTGGCACGGGGTCAACCTGCCGCTGCTGCTCAGCCTTGCCACCTTCGCGCTGGGTCTTGCGCTTTATGCCGGGCACAGGCCGCTGCGCGCCGGGCTCGCCCACACGCTGGGGATGCTGCCCGATCTTGACCGGGGCTGGGACCGTTTCCTTGACGGGCTGAAGGGTTTTGCCGAATGGCAGGCGGCCCGGATCCAGTCCGGAAAGCTCAGCTTCTATCTGGCGGCAACCTTCGGCACCGTGGCGGGCGCCCTGCTGGTGACCATGCTGGCGCGCGGTCTGCCGCTGCCCGCCTTCACGCTTGACGGCTTTTCCTGGGCCCCGGCGGCGGTTGCGGCGCTGATGCTGGCGGGGGGCGTGCTGGTGCTGCTGACCCGCTCGCGCATCACCGCCATTGCCGGGCTGGGCACCTCGGGCATCGCGATCTCGCTCGTGTTCCTGATCTATGGCGCGCCCGATGTCGCGATCACCCAGCTTCTGGTGGAAACGCTGGTGGTGGTGCTGGTGGCGGTGGCGCTGCTGAAACTGCCGCGCCTGCCCGCGCCGCGCTTCCGGCCCGGGGCGGCGGTGATCTCGGTCGCCGTGGGCGCCAGCGTCAGCCTGATGCTGCTTTCGGTGCTGGGCCAGCCGCTGGACCTGTCCCTGACCAGCTATTTCGAGGCCGCAAGCTATCCTGACGCCCATGGCCGCAACATCGTCAATGTCATCCTCGTCGACTTCCGCGCGATCGACACCTTCGGCGAGATCGCCGTGGTCGCCATCGCCGCACTCTCGGCGCTCGCGCTTCTGCGCGGTACGAAAGGACGGACCCGTTGAATTCCCTTATTCTCAGCGTGGCGACACGCTACCTGACCGGGCTGCTTCTGGTCTTCTCGATCTATCTGCTTCTGCGCGGACATAACGAACCCGGCGGCGGCTTCATCGGCGGGCTGACCGGGGCGACCGGGTTCATCCTGCAGGCCATGGCCAATGGCACGGACCGCGCGCGCGAGGCCCTGCGCCTGCCGCCGGAAGTGCTGGCCATGCTCGGGCTGGGTGCTGCGCTGCTGGCGGGGCTGATGTCCGCGCTGACCGGCGATGCCTTCCTGACCGGACAGTGGCTGTTTCTGGGTGCAGAAGACGGCGGCAAGGGTCTGCCGCTGTCCTCGGTGCTGGTGTTCGACATCGGCGTCTACCTCGTCGTCTTCGGCGCGGTGCTGACCCTCGTCTTCGAGATGGAGGAGCACATCTGATGGAACCCTTCTTTGCGATTGCCGTGGGCGGCCTTGCGGCGGCAGCGGTCTACCTGATGCTGAGCGGCGAACTGCTGCGCTACATCTTCGGGCTCGTGCTGCTGTCCAATGCCGCGAACCTTGCGATCTTCGTGTCGGGCCGCCTGACCCCCGGTGCGCCGCCGCTGATCCCCGAAGGCGCCTATGCCCCGGCGGGCACCGTGGCCAACGCGCTGCCGCAGGCGCTGGTGCTGACCGCCATCGTGATCGGCTTCGGGCTTTTCGCCTTTGCGCTGGTGCTGACCTTCCGTGCCTGGACCACCTTGGGCACGCTGGAGGGCGACGACATGCGGGTGGCTGAACCGAAGGTTACCAAATGAGCTGGCTTCTTGTTGCGCCGCTGATGCTGCCCTTTGCGACCGCCATCGCAGCCTATCTGGCCAAGGGGCGGGCCGCCGGGCGCTGGATTTCCATTGCGGGATCGGCCCTGCTGCTGGTCGCGGCCACCCTGCTGCTGGTCGAGGTGAACGCGCAGGGCGTGGTCGCCGGCCAGATGGGCGGATGGGGCGCGCCTTTCGGGATCACGCTGGTGGCCGACCGGCTGTCGGCGGTGATGGTGCTGATCACCGCGATCATCGCGCTGGCGGTGTCGGTCTATGCGCTCGCTGACATCGACACGCGGCTGGAACAGCTGGGCTATCACGCGATCTTCAACGTGCTGATCGCGGGCGTCATCGGCGCCTTCGTCACCGGCGACCTCTTCAACCTTTATGTCTGGTTCGAGGTGATGCTGATCGCCTCCTTCGGCCTGCTGGTGCTGGGCGGCAGCCCCGAACAGATTGATGGCGGCGTCAAATATGTGGCGCTGAACCTGATCGCCACGGTGCTGTTCCTTGCCGGGGTCGGTCTGCTTTACGGCGCCACCGGCACGCTCAACATGGCCGACCTGTCGCGCGCGGTCGAAGGCGTGGATCCGGGGCTGCTCAGCGTCATCGCGATGATGTTCCTGCTGGCTTTCGGGATGAAGGCCGCGGTCTTTCCGCTGTTCTTCTGGCTGCCCGCCGCCTATCACACCCCGGCCTTTTCGGTCTCTGCGGTGTTTGCGGGGCTGCTGACCAAGGTGGGGGTCTATGCGCTGATCCGCTGCTTTACCCTGATCTTCGATCATGACATCGGCTACACCCACCAGATCCTACTCTGGGTGGCGGGGCTGACCATGATCACCGGGGTTCTGGGGGCCGCCGCGCAAAGCGACATCCGCAAGATCCTGTCGTTCCACATCGTCAGCCAGATCGGCTACATGGTGATGGGGCTTGCGCTGATGACGCCGCTGGCGCTGGTGGGCACGGTCTTCTACCTCGTGCACCATATCGTGGTGAAGGCGAACCTGTTCCTGATCGCGGGCGCGGTGCAGCGGCTGGCGGGATCCACCGAACTGTCGCGCATCGGCGGGCTTTACAAATCCGCCCCGCTGCTGGCGCTGCTGTTCATCATCCCGGCCTTTTCGCTGGCGGGCTTTCCGCCGCTCTCGGGCTTCTGGGCGAAGTTCCTGCTGGTCAAGGCCGCCATCGGCGTCGAAGGCTGGGTGATCGCGGGCGTGGCGCTGGTCGTGGGTCTGCTGACCATCTATTCGATGACCAAGATCTGGGCCGCCGCCTTCTGGTCCCCCCATCCCGAGGGGCGCGACACCAGCCTGTCGCAGCTGTCGGCCTCTGACCGGCGCGGGCTGCTGCTGCCGATTGCGGGTCTGGCCGTCATCACCATGGTGATCGGCATGGCGCCCGATCCCTTCGCCCGCTTTGCCGAAGCCGCCGCCGCCGACCTGCTGGACCCGGCCGCCTATGTGTCCGCCGTTCTGGGGGAGGAACAATGACCAGCTTTGGACTGAACGTGCTTCTTGCCATCGCATGGATTGCGCTGACGGGCACCGTGACACTGGCGAATTTCGTGATCGGCGCCCTGCTGGGCTATGTGGTGATCTGCGTGATCCAGCCCATGCTTGGCCCCAGCCGCTACCCGGCGCGGGCGCTGGCATGGGGGCGGCTGCTGCCGCTCTTCCTGTGGGAACTGCTCATCTCCTCCATCGAGGTGGCGCGGGACATCCTGCGCCCGCGCAGCCATGCCCATCCCGCGATCCTCGAAATGCCGCTGACCGTGCGCAGCGACGAGGGTATCCTGCTGGTGACCAACCTGATCTCGCTGACCCCGGGAACGCTCAGCCTTGATGTCTCGGAGGACCGCAAGACCCTGACGATCCACGCGATGTTCGCCTCGGATCCCGAGGCGCTGATCGCCAGCCTGAAATCGGGCATCGAACGCTGGGTCATCGACGCCGTGGAGGATTTTACATGACCGCCTTTCTTGACGCTGTGGTGACGGGCGGCCTTGCGCTGGTCGTGCTGGCGCTGGCCATGGCCTTTGTCCGGCTCTGGCGCGGACCCAGCCTGCCCGACCGGGTGGTGGCGCTGGACATGATGACGATGGCGATGGTGGCCTTTGGCGGTCTGGCGGCGATCCGCTTCGACACGCCGCAGGTGCTGGACGTGTCGCTGGTGCTGGCGCTGGTGGCCTTTCTGGCCACCGTGGCGCTGGCCCGGTTTGCCGAACGCAATGTTGCCGGGGAGGATAACAATGACTGAGATGATCACCGCGCTTCTGATCGCTGTCGGCGCGCTCTTCGCGGCGATAGGCGGGCTGGGACTGCTGCGCCTGCCCGACGTGCTGATGCGGATGCACGCCTCCACCAAGATCGGCACGCTGGCCTCCAGCCTGATCACCGTGGCGGCGGCGGTGCATTTCGGCACGGCCGAGGTGTGGATCCGGGCGGTGGCCATCGTGGTGCTGCTGCTGCTGACCGCCCCCATCGCCGCGCATATGATCGGGCGCGCGGCGGTCACCACCCGCGTACCGCTGTGGCGCACCCCCCCGCACGACGAGGTGGACAAGGACTGATCCGGCACCGGGGGTCTGCGGCATCACCCGCAGACCCCCGGCTGCCTACATCATGCCGGGCAGCCAGAGCGAGATCTGCGGCACCGCCACCAGCAGTGCCAGCGTCACCAGCATGGCGATCCAGAACGGCACCACGCCCCAGAAGATGTCCACCAGCGGCACGTCCTTGGCCACCGATTTGACGATGAAGACGTTGATCCCCACCGGCGGCGAGATCAGCCCCATTTCCAGCGTCAGCACCACCAGCACGCCGAACCAGATCGGATCGATGCCCAGCGACAGGATCACCGGCATGAAGATCGGCAGGGTCAGCACCAGCATGGCGAGCCCTTCCAGAAAGCAGCCCAGCACCAGATAGATCGCAAGGATCACGATCAGCGTGCCGTAGGCGCCCAGATCGAAGGTGACCAGCAGGCGGCTTACCTCTGCCGGAAGGTGGCTCAGCGCGATGAACGGGTTGATCAGATGCGCCGCGATCAGGATCAGCATGACCGAGGCGGTGGTGACCACGCTGCTTTGCGCCGCCTGCCAGAAGCTGCGCAGGGTCAGGCTGCCGCTGACGGCGCCGATGCCGATGACCAGCGCTGCGCCGACCCCTGCCGCTTCGGTCGGGGAAAAGAGCCCGGTATAGATGCCGCCGATGGTCAGCAGGATCACTACAAGGATCGGGATGGCCCCGACAAAGGCGCGGCCCTTTTCGGCGGTGCTGGTGGCCGGACCCTTTGGCCCCATCTTCGGGTAAAGCGTGCAAAGCAGCATCACGGTCAGCAGGAACAGCCCCAGCAGCAGCAGGCCGGGCAGGATGCCCGCCATGAACAGCCGCCCGATGCTCTGCTCGGTCAGGATGGCATAGATCACGAAGCCGGTGGAGGGCGGGATCAGGATGCCCAGCGTGCCCCCTGCGGCCACCACCCCGGTCGACAGTCTGGGGTCGTAGTTGAACCGGTCCATTTCGGCCAGCGCCGTGCGCCCCATGGTCAGCGCCGAGGCGACAGAGGATCCCGACAGCGCCGCGAACCCGCCGCAGCCGATCACCGTGGCCGCCGCCAGCCCGCCGCGCACCTGCCCGATGGTGGCATAGGCCGCCTCGTACAGCCTGCGGCTCATGCCGGTGACGCTGGCGACATTGCCCATGAGGATGAACAGCGGCACCACGATCAGTTCGGAATTCGAGGCAAGCGCGAAGGTTTCCGAAGACAGCAGGCCAATGGCCGCCTGCAGCCCGTTGAGGATCCAGATCCCCAGAAAGCCCACGGTGAACATGGCAAAGGCCACCGGGATGCGCAGCAGCAGCAGCGCCAGAAGCAGCACGAAGCCGGTGCTGCCAACCAGAAGGGGGCTCATGTCGGATCCTGATCTATGGGGGCTGCGGAATGGGGGCCAAGCGCTGCGGTCACGGCGCGCAGCAGCATGGCCAGCGCCGCCACCAGCGACAGCGCGCAAAGCGCCAGCTGGAACCACGCCGTCGGCAGCCGCAGCAGGTTGGTGGCAAGGTTCAGCATCCGGCTCAGCTGCGCGCTCTGGAACACCGCATAGGCGATCAGCACGAACACCGTCACCCCCAGCAGCGCCGCCGCCACGTCGATCAGCCGGTTCAGCCGTGGCGAGAAATGCGGCTCGAAAATATCGACGACGATATGGCCATTGTCGCGGCCACACAGCGCCATGCCGCCAAAGACGATGATGACCATGGTCATGATCACGATGTCCTGCGCGCCGTAAAGCGGCATGCCGAAATTGCGTCCCGCCACATCGGCCACGATCACGCCCACCACCAGCAGCAGGCCCAGCGTTCCCAGAAACGCGGACAGGCTGATGAGCCTGTCCGCGGTCTTGTGCAGCATGGCGCGCATCACTCGCCCCGGATCGCGGCCAGCGCCGCCTCACCGCCGACCTGCGCCACATAGGCATCGGTCACTTCGGTCAGCGCGTCGTCAAACACCTTGCTCTCTGCGGCGTCCAGATCGTTGACCGTGATGCTGTCAGAGGCGCGCGCGGCATCCAGCGCCTCGGCGGCGGTGGCGACCCATGCCTCTTCGGTCATCTGCGACACCGGCTCGCCGCGGATGGTGTCAAGCGCGGCCTTGGCCTCGTCCGACAGCCCGTCGAACACCCCCTTGTTCATCACGGTGAAGAAGGTCAGCCGCCCAAGGTTCGGCCCGGTGGTCACGCTGCCCACCACCTCGTTCAGCTTGAAATCCGACAGCACGGAGGCGCCGCTGACCAGACCGTCGATCAGCCCGGTCTGCAGGCCGTTATAGACCTGCGTCATCGGGATCTGCACCGGGGTGGCGCCAAGCGCCTCCATGGCTTCGGCGGCGATGGATCCGGCCACGCGGATCTTCAGCCCGCGCAGATCCTCGGGGCTGCGCACCTCGCGATCCTTCATCATCAGGATGTTGGGCTCGGCCCCCCACAGCGCGATGACCTCGGTCATCGGAAACTCCGCCTTCAGCTCGCCGTCAAAGGCGCGCCACAGCGCCGCATAGCCGGGCTGGTCCAGCGGCAGCGCGCCGGGCAGTTCAAGGATCAGGCTCTTGGGAAACTGCGACGAGGTATAGCCGGGCAGGCCCCAGCCCAGATCCGCCGTGCCCTGCACGATGCGCACGAACTGGTCGGCAGGCCCCGCCCCAAGCTCGCCGCCGTGAAAGGCGCGCAGCGTCACCGCGCCCGAGGTGCCGCTGTCAAGCGCCTCGGCCAGCGGTTCGATCTGCGCGGCGGTGATGGTGTGAAAGGGCGGTGCCCAGTTGGCGTATTTCAGCTCCTGCGCCTGCGCGCTGGCTGCCAGGGTGACGGCAAAGGCCGCACCAAGGGTGACGGATGTGATGTTCATGGTTCTCCTCCCGTTTGAACCTCTGTCTTCGGACCGCGCCGCCCTGCGGACGCACGTGGTCCTGCCGCGCTCAGGCGGCGATGACCTCTCCCAGATCCGCCAGATCCACGGGTGCGCCCGAGGCCAGCAGCCGCCGCGCCTTCATGTGGATCCGCGCGTTGTTGACGGTTTCCACCGCCGCGAGCCCGTGGCTGTCAAAGCGTGCCACGATCCCTTCGGCGACGGTCTCCTCCTCCGCCTCCGGTCCGGCATAGCCCGCGATTTGCAGCTTCTGGTCGCCCTGATCGGACCAGAACCATGGCAGCGCGGCATAGTCCGCCCCAGCCCCCAGCGCGATCCGCGCGGCGATCAGCCGGGCATGGTCGGTGGCGGCCTGCACGCTTTCCAGCCGCAGCAGGCGCCCGCTGCGCGGATCGGGGAATGAGGCGCAGTCGCCAAGCGCGGAAATGGCCGGATCAGAACAGCGCAGCGCCGCATCCACGATCACGCCATTGCCGGTGGCAAGCCCCGCCGCCTCGGCCAGTTCCACATTCGGGCGCACGCCCGCCGCCAGCAGCACGAACTCCGCCGCAACCTCGCGGCCATCGGCCAGCCCCACCGCCTGCGCCCCGACATGGACGGCAGGCACGCCCAGATGCAGCACCACGCCAAGAGCCCGGTGATACTCCTCGAAATGCCGCGACATGGCGGCGGACACAGCGCGGGACATCAGCCGGGGTGCCGCCTCGATCACGCTGACCGCATGACCCAGCTTGCGGGCCACGGCGGCAAATTCCAGCCCGATGAAGCCGCCGCCGATCACCGCGATCTGCCGTGGTCGGGCCAGTGCTGCGGACAGGGCCGCCGCATCGGCCAGCGTCCGCAGGTCATGCGCCCGTTCCAGCCCGTCGATCGGCGGGCGCAGGTTGCGCGTGCCGGTGGCAAGGATCAGGTCGTCATAGGGCAGATCCTGCTCCCCCTCCGGCCCCCTGACCCGGACGCGCCGGGCCGCACGGTCGATCCGCTCCGCCCATGTGCCGGGCAGATAGGTCACCTGCTTGGACGCAAAGAAACTTTCGGGCCGCAGCACCAGCGCCTCGGCCCTGCCGTCCAGCAGATAGGCCTTGGACAGCGGCGGGCGCTGATAGGGCAGGCCCGGTTCGCCCCCCACCAGCGTCACCGCGCCCTGATAGCCGTTCTGGCGCAGGCTCACCGCCGCCTGCAGCCCGCCCTGCCCCGCGCCGATGATGACAACCGACTGCCCGTTCAATGCTGTTCCTCGGGCAGATGCACCACCAGCCCGTCCAGCGCGGGATCCAGCCGGATCTGGCAGGACAGGCGCGAGGCCTCGGTCACCTCGGTGGCGGCGCCCTCCAGCATCTCCTCCTCGTCGGAGGAACGGGCGCCGGTGCGGTCCTGCCACGCCGGATCCACGTAACAATGGCAGGTCGCGCACATCATCGCGCCGCCGCATTCGCCCACGATCCCGTCGAGATCATTCGCCACGGCGGTCTGCATCACGCTGCTGCCCGGCTCCGCCTCAAGGGTGGTCGCGGTTCCGTCCGGGGCGACATAGGTCACCTTGATCATCTGTCTTTCCTCCTCAAGTCATGGGCCGGGTCAGGCCAGCACCACCGGCAGCGTGATCGGGCCGCGAAAGCCGAAGCCTTTCCAGATCACCGCCTGCGGATCGGGCAGACGCATGTCGGGGAAGCGGTCGAACAGCAGCGGCAGGATGATCTTGCCCACGGTGCGCCGCGCCACATGGGCGCCCGCGCAGTGATGCGGCCCGTTGCCAAAGGCCTGATGCGGGTTCTTGTCGCGGAAGACGAAAAACGACTCGCCATCCTCGTAAAGATCCTCGTCACGGTTGGCAGAGGCCTGCACCGTCATCACCGTGTCGCCCTTGGGGATCTCGAAACCGCCCAGTTCGGTGTCCTCGGTCACCCGCCGCGAGCTGACCTGAATCGGCGCGACCCAGCGGATGCCCTCCTCGAAGGCGCGGTCCCATGCCTCCTGCGCCCGCACCTCGGCCAGCTGGTCGGGATTGGTGAGCAGGCCATAGACGATGGTGGCCAGCGCGTCGCGCGGCTCGTTGATGCCGCCGCCGATGGCGATCTTGATATTGGCATGGATCTGGCTCATCGGGATCGGATCAGGGGCAGTCAGCATCGCCGAATAGGCCGACCCGTCCGGCTCGGTCCGGCGCCGCTCCTCCAGTTCCGAAAACAGCGCGTCCATCTCATCGTTCGCGGCATCCGAGATCGCAAAAAGCTCGGGCTTCCAGCCGAAATTCCCGGCGCCGTCGATCAGCACCTGCGACCAGCGCTGCATCTGCGCATCGCTCGCCTCGGGGATGCCAAGGATATGCGCGAGGATCCGCGCCGCCAGCGGCCCGCACAGGGCAGAGAACAGATCCACCGTCTCGCCGCGCGGCAGCCGCCCGACATACTCTTCGGCCAGCTTTTCATATAGCGGCGCCCAGTCCGACTTGATCATCTTCGGCGTCAGCGCCTTGGAGATCGCCTTGCGCTCCACAAAATGCGCGGCACCGTCCTTGCGCATCAGCGTATGGGCGCGGAAGGCGGGCCGCATCGGCGTCTGCGGATCGTCGCTGCTGAACAGATCCGGGTTGTCCTTCACCGCCTTGGTCAGCGCCGCCTTGGTCAGCAGGGTGCGCCCTGTCGCCGCCACCCGCAGCACCGGGCTTTCGGCGCGCAGCCGCCGGTAGATCGGATAGGGATCCGAACTGAGCTGATCGAGCGTAATCTCCGTGTCCAGCGGTGCAAGCGCCATGAACTCCTCCCAAAGTCTCCTCCGGATCCGGCTTAAAAGATGCAGGGCTTGCGCATCAATACGATGGAATGGTTATATCCCATCAGAAAATCAGATGGCGCCCGGAGACCAGACAGGATGCCCGCCAGCCCGCCCAACCCGGCCAGCATCGATTTTGCCGCGCTCGACATGCTGCGCGTGGTGCATGAACTGGGATCCTTCACCGCCGCCGCCGAAAAGCTGAACGTCAACCAGTCCGCCGTCAGCTACACCATCGGCAAGCTGCGCGCCTGCTTTCAGGATCCGCTCTTCGTGCGCGAAGGCGGGCGGCAGGTGGCCACCGACCGCTGCGAGGAGATCCTCGCCAAATCCCTGCAGATGCTCGGCATGCTGGACGAGATGCTGCAGCCCGACGCCTTTGCGCCGGGACAGGCCACGCAGAACGTCACGATTGCCTGCAATTATTACGAACGTGTCCTGCTGATCCCCGGCATCGTCGCGGCGATCCGGCAGGTGGCGCCCAAGATGACGGTCAAGGTCATCAGCTCGCTCAGCGACGGCCATCTGCGGCTGCTGCGGCGCGAGGCCGACGTGCTGATCGGCCCGTTCGAACGGGCGGAATCCGGCTTTCATTCCCGGCGGCTTTATGGCGAGGAATATGCCTGCCTGATGGATCCGGGCCATCCGCTGGCCCGCACGCCGCTGGATGCCGACCGCTACCTTTCGCTGAACCACGTGCTGATCGACTACGGCGCGGGCTGGCAGTCCGCCTTCCTGCGCGAGCTGGAGGCGGCGGGCCACCGTCTGACCCCCACCATCGTCGTGCCCAGCCCGGCGGGGCTTGGCACGCTGATTGCCGGATCGGACCTTGTCGCCACCATCCCGCGCCGCCTTGGCGCGCGCGACGCCGAAACCCTGACGCTGGCCCCCAGCCCGTTCCGGGGCCGGTTCGACGTCTCGCTGGTCTGGGCCGCGCATACCAATGCCTCCGCCATGCACCGCTGGCTGCGCGACCTCATCTGGTCAGCCTGCCGCGGCTGAGCGGCGGATCAGGGCCACATCTGCGCGGCATGAAGCACGCGCAGGATGGTCACCGCCTCCGGTGTTTCGGCATAGACCACAAGGTAATTCGGGCGGATGACCAGTTCGCGCGTGCCCTCGACCCGACCGGGGCGGCAGCGCTTGGGATGGTCGGGCAGCCGCGCGACCTTGGCATGGATTTCTGCCATCAGCGCCAGCGCCGCATCGGGATTGTCGTCAGAGATATAATCGACGATGGCCAGAAGGTCGGCCACCGCCGGCGCCTTCCATACAAGTTCAGGCACGGCGCTTGGCGTCGATCAGGGCGCGCGCCGCGTCCATCACCTGCGCATGGGGCGTGGCCGGGGCGGGATCAGCCAGCGCCTGCTGCACCTTGGCCCGGAACCACGCATCATACACATCCGGATCCGCGGTCAGCCCGGCGGGCATCCCGCCTTCGGCGGCCACACGGGTCAGCAGGATGCGCACCGCGTCAGACAGGGTCAGCCCGACCCCGGCCAGCGCATCCGTCGCCTGCGCCTTGAGCCGGTCATCAACACGGACATGGATCATCGAGGTCTGCGCGGGCATCGGAGGACTCCTTTCCTGACCGGAGGAATATGTATCTCAATTGAGAGTCTGGCAAGGCCCCCCTGCCCCGGTCTAGCCCGCGCCCGTCTCCAGATCGCGGAACTGCCGGGTCACCATCTCCCGCGCCACACCGATGTGATAGCGGATCGCCGCCTCGGCGCGGGGGGCATCCCCGGCCTGAAGCGCGTCCAGGATCGGCTCGTGGGTCTCGGCCATCTTCAGCGGATCGTCGTAAAGCTGCCCGATCACCATGATGGAAAACTCGGTTTCTGCCGCGATCTGGTCGAACACCGCCAGAAATTTCGGATTGCCGCTGCCTGAACAGAGCAGGCGGTGAAACTGCATGTCCGCCTCCACCTGCGTCAGCATGTCGACCCCCGGCGCCGCGACCCGGTGCAGCGCCTGCAGCTGTGCGGCCAGCGCCGCCACCGGCTCCGGCTGGCCTTGGTCGATCATCCGCCGCGCGGCGGCCAGTTCGATGACGATGCGCAGTTCATACAGGTGATCCAGCTCCTCCGCCGAGATCTTGCGCACAAAAAATCCGCGATTGGCGTGATAGGTCACCAGCCCCGAATTTTCCAAGAGCCGCGCCGCCTCGCGCACCGGCGCGCGGCTGACGCCAAGATCGCGCGCCACCACCGATTCGGACAGCCGCGCCCCCGGCGCCAGCTGGCCGGTGATGATGGCCTTGCCCAGCAGACGCGCGACGCGCTGCACCAGCCCTTCGCGGTCAAGCGGCTGAAAACCGGAAGAAGATGGAATGGGGATCATGGGGGAAACGGCTGCCTCGATTTTCCCCAGCCTATCGGCGGATTGCAGTTTTGTCGACAATTTGCTTGACCGATGCGGCGCACGCGGCCTTACTTCGGTTTACAGGATCCCGCCGGCGGCCGTTCCGGGCCGCCGCGGACACCGATCAAGGAGCCCCCATGGCCGACGGAGCCTCTTCCTCCGCTGTTCACGACATCCGCCGCGATCTGGCTGCCGCCTATCGCCTGATTGCGCTCGAAGGGATGGATGACGGCATCTACACCCATGTCTCCGCCCGCCTGCCCGACGGTCCGGGCGGCGAAAAGCGGTTCCTGCTGAACCCCTATGGCCTGCGCTTCGACGAGGTCACCGCCTCCAACCTCGTGACCATCGACGACTCCGGCGCGGTGATCGACGATCCCTATGGCGCGGGGGTGAATGCGGCGGGCTTCACCATCCATTCCGCCGTGCACATGGCCCGGCATGATGCCGCCTGCGTGCTGCACACCCATACCGTGGCCGGGGTGGCGGTGTCCTCGGTGCGCGAGGGCCTGCTCAGCCTCAACCAGTGGTCGGCGCAGTTCCATGACCGCATCGCCTTTCACGATTACGAAGGCATCGCGCTGGATCTGGCGGAACGGGAACGCATCGTCGCCGATCTGGGTGACCGGCAGGTCATGCTGCTGCGCAACCATGGCACGCTGCTGCTGGGCCGGTCGGTGGCCGAGGCGGTGAAGCTGGCGCTGAACCTTGAACGGTCGTGCAAGGCGCAGGTGGCAGCGCTTGGCATGGGGCTGACGCCGCTGGAAATTCCCGCCGATGTCGCCGAACACACCGCGCGCCAGTATCAGTCCGCTTATGACGGCATCGAACTGCGCGGCAAGCCGGATCCGGAATGGGCCGCGCATCTGCGCCGCCTTGAACGCCACGCCCCCGACTTCCGGGCCTGACGCCGTGCCCGCCCCCATGGGGGCGGCGCGCACCTGACTTTCAAAGCAAAGCAGACAAAAACAACAGGGACGTTCCATGACATATCTCAAGACAACCACATTCCTCATCGCCGCAGCGCTTGCGGCGCCGCTGGCCGCGCAGCAATCCGGCGGGCGGCTCGACATCGTCGTGCAGCCCGAACCGCCGGGGCTGATGATGGGCCTGCTGCAGAACGGCCCCACCCAGCTGGTGGCGGGCGACATCTATGAAAGCCTGCTGCGCTACGATTCCGACCTGTCGCCCATGCCCTCGCTGGCCAAGGAGTGGGAGATCTCCGAAGACGGGCTGACCTATACCTTCCACCTGAACGAAGGCGTGCTCTGGCATGACGGCACGCCCTTCACCGCCGAGGATGTGGTGTTTTCCGCCGATGTCTTCCTGCGCGAAACCCATGCCCGGCTGCGCGCCTCGCTGGCCTATGTGGACAGCATCACCGCCCCCGATGACCTGACCGTGGTGTTCCAGCTGCGCGAACCCTTCGGCCCCTTCATCAACGCCTTCGAGGCGGGCACCATGCCCATCGTGCCCAAGCACATCTACGACGGCACCGATTACGCCAACAACGAGATGAACGCGACGCCGATCGGCACCGGCCCCTTCAAGTTTCAGGAATGGGTCAAGGGCAGCCACATCCACCTTGTGAAGAACGAGGATTACTACATCGACGGCCTGCCCTATCTGGACGAGGTGTTCTACCGCGTGATCCCCGATGCCGCCTCGCGCGCCGTCGCCTTCGAAACCGGCGAGGTGGACGTGCTGCCCGGCGGGTCGGTGGAAAACTGGGATGTGCCGCGCCTCACCGAACTGGAGGGCGTCTGCTCCACCGGCAAGGGCTGGGAGTTTTTCGCGCCGCTGGCATGGATGTGGATGAACAACCGCGAAGGGCCCACCTCGGACGTGCGCTTCCGGCAGGCGGTGATGTATGCCATGGACCGCAACTTCGTGAAGGACGTGGTGTGGAACGGCTTCGGCACGGTCGCGACCGGCCCGGTCGCCTCCGCCACCAATTTCTACACCAACGAGGTCACGCAATACGACTACAACCCCGACAAGGCCAAGGAACTGCTGGCCGAGATGGGCTATGACGGCGAAACCGTCCGCATTCTGCCCCTTCCCTATGGCGAGACATGGCAACGCTGGGCCGAAGCGGTGCGCCAGAACCTCAACGAGGCGGGCATCAACGCCGAGATCGACAGCTCCGACGTGGCGGGCTGGAACGAAAAGACCTCGCAATGGGATTACGACCTCGCCTTCACCTATCTCTATCAATACGGCGATCCGGCGCTTGGCGTGTCGCGCAACTACACCATGGACCAGATCCAGAAGGGCAGCCCGTGGAACAACGTCGAGGGTTATGAAAACCCCGAGCTGGACAAGAAGTGGAAAGCCGCCGCCAGCATGGTCACGCCCGAAGAGCGCGCTGCCGCCTATGCCGAGATCCAGAAGGAAATCGTCGATGACGCCCCGGTGGCATGGCTGCAGGAACTGGAATTCCCCACCATCTACCGGTGCGAAATTCAGGATCTGGTGACCACCGCCATCGGTGTGAATGACGGTCTGCGCGACGCCTGGATCGAACAGTAACCCCCTCGGCGGGCCCTGACCGGCCCGCCTTTTCCGCCCCGGCCATGGGGCGCCTACACGTCAGATTTCCGGGGGCGCATGACCGTTTTTATTGCCATCCTGTCGCGGACGGCCAAGGCGTTGCTGACGCTGCTCGCCATCGCGGTGCTGAACTTCTTTCTGATCCATGCCGCCCCCGGCGATCCCGCCGTGGTGCTGGCGGGCGAGGCGGGCGCCGCCGATCCGCAGATGATCGAACAGCTGCGCGAACGCTTCGGGCTGGATCAGCCCTTTCACGTCCAGCTTGGAAAATATGTCTGGGGCATCCTGCAGCTGGATCTGGGCTACAGCTTCCGGCAGGGCGCGCCGGTGATCGACCTGATCGCCGACCGCCTGCCCGCCACGCTGCTGCTGACGCTGACCGCCTTTGTCATCTCGCTGGTCTTCGGCATCGCCCTTGGCGTGGCCGCCGCCGCCCGGGTGGGCCGCGCCTCGGATTCAGCACTGACCACGCTGGCGCTGCTGTTCTATGCCACCCCGCTTTACTGGGCGGCGCTGATGGCGGTGCTGGTGTTTTCGGTCTGGCTGGGCTGGCTGCCGGGCTTCGGCTATGAAACCGTGGGCGCCAGTTACAGCGGGTTCGCCCGCGTGCTGGACATCGCCAAACATCTGGTGCTGCCCGCGCTGACGCTGGGGCTGTTCTTCATGGCGGTCTACATGCGCATGACCCGCGCCTCCATGCTGGAGGTGTCGACGGCGGACTTCGTGAAAACCGCCAAGGCCAAGGGCCTGTCCGGCCCCGCCATCCGCCGCCGCCACATCCTGCGCAACGCCATCCTGCCGGTGGTGACGCTGGCGGGCCTGCAGGCGGGGCAGCTGGTGGGCGGCGCGGTGCTGACCGAAACCGTCTTTGCATGGCCCGGCATCGGGCGGCTGATGTTCGAAAGCCTCGCCGCGCGGGATTACAACACCATCCTCGGGGTCTTCCTCGTCTCCGCCGCCATGGTCATCCTGTTCAACATCGTGACCGACATCGTTTACCGGATCGTCGATCCCCGGATCGGAGCGCGTGCCTGACATGTGGAAACGCTTTTCCTCCAACAGACCGGCGCTGGTCGGCGTGGTGCTGCTGATCGCCGTCATCGCCGTGGCGCTGCTGGCCCCGGTGCTGTTCCCGAACGGCCCGTGGAAGATGGTGCAGCGCCCCTTCCTGATGCCGATGGCCGTGGATGGCCTGCCGCTTGGCACCGACACGCTGGGCCGGGACGTGGCCGCCCAGCTCGCCTATGGCGCGCAGGTGTCGCTGCTGGTCGGGCTGGTCTCGACGCTGGTGGCGCTGCTGATCGGCGTGCCGCTGGGGGCGCTGGCCGGGTTCTACGGCGGCTATGTCGATGAAGGCGCCATGCGCTTCACCGAATTCTTCCAGACCATCCCCAACTTCGCGCTGGCCATCGTGCTGGTGGCGATCTTTGAACCCACGCTCGCCAGCATCACGCTTGCCATCGCCATCGTCAGCTGGCCCCCCGTGGCCCGTCTGGTCCGGGCCGAGGTCATGTCGGTGCGCCGCCGCGAATTTGTCGATGCGGCGCGGCTGGCGGGCCTGTCGAAACCGCGCATCCTGCTGACTCAGGTGCTGCCCAACACCGTGTCGCCGATCATCGTCATGGCCTCGCTCATGGTGGCCACCGCGATCCTGCTGGAAAGCTCGCTGTCCTTTCTGGGGCTGGGCGATCCCAACGCGCTCAGCTGGGGCTACATGATCGGGGCGGCGCGCACCGTCATCCGCTCGGCATGGTGGCTGTCCTTCTTCCCCGGCCTTGCCATCATCATCACCGTGCTGGCGCTGAACCTGATCGGCGAGGGGCTGAACGACGCGCTGAACCCGCATCTGCGCCAGAGGGGGCAAAAGCCATGACCACGCTGGCCATCGAACATCTGACCATCGGCCTGCCTCCCGGCGCCGACCGGCCCTTCGCCACCGAGGACGTGTCCTTCACCATCGACAAGGGCCAGATCCTGTGCGTGGTGGGCGAAAGCGGCTCCGGCAAATCCATGACCGCCAATGCGCTGATGGGGCTGCTGCCCCCCGGCGTCACGGTCAAGGCCGGGCGCGCGCTGTTTCAGGATCAGGACGTGCTGCGCCTGCCCGAACCGCAGAAACAGGCGCTGCGCGGCGCCCGCATCGCGATGATCTTTCAGGAACCGATGACCGCGCTCAACCCGCTGATGCGCATCGGCGACCAGATCACCGAGGTCTTCGCCGCCCACAATCTTTATTCCCCTGCCGAACGGCGGATGCGGGCGCTTACGCTGGTGCGCGAGGTGGGGCTGCCCGATCCGGAAAAGATCATCCGCGCCTATCCGTTCCAGCTGTCGGGCGGGCAGCGCCAGCGCGCCATGATCGCCATGGCCTTGGCGCTGGAGCCTGACCTGCTGATCGCGGACGAACCGACCACGGCGCTTGATGTCACCACGCAGGCGCAGATCCTGCGGCTGGTGCTGGATCTGCGCGACAGGCGCGGCATGGCGGTGATGTTCATCACCCATGACTTCGGCGTGGTGGCGGAAATCGCCGATACCGTCATCGTCATGCGCGAGGGCCGGGTGGTGGAACGCGGCGCTGCAGCACAGGTGCTCGGCGATCCGCAGCACGAGTACACCCGCCGCCTGCTTGACGCGATCCCCACCGGCAGGCTGCCCCCCGCCCGTCCCAAAGCCGACACGCCCGCGCTGGAAATCAAGGGGCTGCGCAAAATCTACCGCACCGGCGGCGGGCTTTTCCGCCCCGTGCGCGAGGTGCGCGCGGTGGATGACGTCTCGCTCACCGTGGGCCGGGGCGAGGTGCTGGGGCTGGTCGGCGAAAGCGGGTCCGGCAAATCCACGCTGGGCCGCACCGCCGTGCGGCTGGTCACCCCCGATGGCGGGCAGGTGCTGGTGGGCGGGGTCGATCTGGCGGCGCTGTCGGAACAGGATCTGCGCGCGCAGCGCCACAAGGTGCAGATGGTGTTTCAGGATCCCTATGCCTCGCTCAACCCGCGGCAGCGCATCATGGGCGCGCTGACCGACGGCCCGATCCAGAAAGGCGTGCCGCGCGCGCAGGCACAGGCCCGCGCGCGGGACCTGCTGGAGATCGTGGGGCTTGGCGCCGATGCCGCCCGCCGCTTTCCGCATGAATTTTCCGGCGGCCAGCGCCAGCGCATCGGCATCGCCCGCGCGCTGGCCATGGATCCCGACCTCATCATCGCGGACGAGGCGGTCTCCGCGCTCGACGTGTCCATTCAGGCGCAGGTGCTGGATCTGCTGCGCGACCTGCGCGACCGGCTGAACCTGTCGATCCTGTTCATCACCCATGACCTGCGGGTCGCGGCACAGCTCTGCGACCGCATCGCGGTCATGCAGAAAGGCAAACTGGTGGAGATCGGCACCGTGCATGACATCTTTCTGTCGCCCCGGCAGGACTATACCCGGCAGCTGCTGGCCGCCGTGCCCGGCGGGGGCTGGGCCCATGACGCGGGCCTGCCCGCATGATCGGCCTTGCCCTGTCGCTGCCGCCGCTGGATCTGCACCAGCTTTACCACGGCATCTTCGCCGAGGAGGCGCCGGATCTGGACCTGCGCGGCCCGCAGCACGGCACCGATCCCGCCGAGGTGGAGTTTGTCTTCACCTTCCGCCCGCCCGACGATGGCTTCACCGGCATGACCAACCTGCGCGCGATCTTTTCGGCGGGGGCCGGGGTGGATGCGATCATGGCCTGCCCGTCGCGGCCCGCCCATGTGCCGGTGTTCCGGGTCGAAGACGCCGATCAGGCGCTGCAGATGGCCGGTTACGCCGCCTTTCACGTCCACTGGCACCATCGCGACATGCCGACCTATCTTGCGCAGCAGCCGCGCGGCGAATGGCGGCGCACCCTCACCGGCCTCTCGCCCACGCATCGCCGGGTGGCGGTGCTGGGCTTTGGCCATATGGGCCGCGCCATCGCGCGCGGGCTGGTGGCCTTGGGCTATCCGGTGGTGGGCATCGCGCGCCGCCTGCCCGATCTGCCCGAACCCGGCGTCAGCCACATCACCACGGCGGAGCTTGACGCGGCGCTGCCGCAGATCGACATCCTGATCAACGTGCTGCCCCTGACAGAAGACACGCGCGGCCTGATCGACCGCAGCTTCCTGAACCGCCTGCCGCAGGGCGCCGCCCTGATCCATATGGGCCGGGGCGGACAGGTGGTGGAGGCGGACCTGCTCGCCGCCATCGATGCGGGCCATATCTCGGGCGCCTCGCTCGACGTGTTCGAAACCGAACCGCTGCCGCCCGATCATCCGCTCTGGACGCATCCGCGCATCCTCATCACCCCGCATGTGGCCAGCATCCCCGAACGGGTGCGGCTCGTGCGCTCCATCCGCGACCGGCTCCGCAGCCTGCCCCTGAAAGACGCCTCATGACCGATCCCAACAGCCTCTCCGTCCGCGATCTGGCAGAGGCCATCCGCAGCGGCACCCTGCGCGCGCCCGAGGTCACCGCCGCCACACTGGACCGCATCGCCCGCGTCAACCCCGCGCTCAACGCCATCGTGCAGGATTGCAGCTCCGACGCGCTGGCCGAAGCCGAGGCGCTGGATGCCCGCATCCGGGCCGGGGACCAGCCGGGCGCGCTGGCGGGCGTGCCCGTCACCATCAAGGTGATCGCCGACCAGACAGGCTATGCCACCACCAACGGCACCACGCTGGCCCGCGACCTGATCGCCACCAGCGACAGCCCCTTCCTGCGCCACATGCGCGCCGAAGGTGCCATCGTCGTGGGGCGCACCAACTGCCCCGCCTTTTCCTACCGCTGGTTCAGTTCCAATGCGCAGCACGGCACCACGGTCAATCCGCACAACGCCGCGCTGACCCCGGGCGGATCGTCCGGCGGCGCGGGCTCGGCCACGGCGGCGGGGCTGGGCCATATCGCCCATGGCACCGACATCGCCGGATCCATCCGTTATCCCGCCTATGCCTGCGGGGTGCAGGGGCTGCGGCCCACGCCCGGACGGGTGCCCGCCTTCAACCAGTCGGGCGGCGACCGCCCCATCGGCCCGCAGCTGATGGCGGTGGCGGGCCCGCTGGCGCGCCGGGTCGATGACCTGCGGCTGGGGCTGGCCGCCATGTCCGGTTACGCGCCAGAGGATCCGCTCAGCACCCCTGCCCCGCTTTCCGGCCCCGCCCTGCCCCGCCGCGTGGCGCTGGTCCGCCGCCCCGGCGGGATAGAGCCTGATCCCCGCATCCTTGCCGATCTCGACCGCGCCGCCGACCTGCTGCGCCGCGACGGCTGGCAGGTCGAAGAACCTGACAGCCTGCCCGACCTGCGCGAAGCGTTCGATCTGCAGATCGACCTCTGGCTGGCCGATGGCCATGCCGAAAAACTGGCGGCGGCGCAGCTGGAAGGCGACGCGGGCGCGCTCGCGCTGCTGAATTTCTACGCCGACCGTGCCGCCCGCTGGGACAGCGCGGCGCTCAGCCATGCGCTGCTGCGCCGGTCGGGGCTGATCCGGGCATGGCGCGCCTTTCTGGCCGACACGCCGCTGGTGCTGATGCCGGTCTGCGCCGAACTGCCCTTCCGTCAGGACGAGGATCTGGACGGCCCCGAGGCCATCGCGCGGCTCTGGCAGGCGCAGCTGCCGCAGGTGGCGATCCCGCTTCTGGGCCTGCCCGCGCTGGCGGTCAGCTCGGGCGTGGAAAACGGCATCCCCTCGGGCGTGCAGCTGGTCGCCCCGCCCTGGCGCGAGGATCACGCGCTCGACGCGGGAGAGGTGCTGGAACGCGGCTTCGGCATTCCGCAGGTGGTCGACCCGGCGTAGGACGCCGGGTCTAGGGCACCCGCAGTTCCGGCGCGGCCCCGATCAGCATCCGGGCATAGTCGGTCTGCGGCGCGTCGAAGATACGGTCGGTCGGGCCTTCCTCCACCAGCGATCCATGATGGATCAGCGCCACCCGGTCGCAGAGGTAACGCACCACCGCCAGATCATGGCTGATGAAGAAATAGGTCAGCCCCAGCCGGTCCTGCAATTCGATCAGCAGGTTCAACACCTGCGCCTGCACCGACACGTCCAGCGCCGAGGTCGGCTCGTCCAGCAGCAGCAGATCCGGGCCCGAGGCCAGCGCGCGGGCGATGCCGATGCGCTGGCGCTGGCCACCGGAAAATTCATGCGGATGGCGGCCCAGATGCTGCGGCCCCAGCCCCACCAGCGTCAGCAGTTCCGCCGCGCGCTCGCGCTGCTGCGCCGCGCTCAGCCGCAGCAGATCGTGGTGAATCGCCATCGGTTCGGTGACGATCTGCCCCACGCTCATCCGGGGATTGAGCGAGGCATAGGGATCCTGAAACACGATCTGCACCCGCGCCCGGAGCGCACGCAGCGCCTTGGCCGACAGCTTCGCCATGTCCTGCCCTTCGAACAGGATCCGCCCCGAGGTAGGCTCTTCCAGCCGCAGGATCGACCGGGTCAGCGTGGTCTTGCCCGACCCCGATTCCCCCACAAGCCCAAAGCTCTGCCCGCGCGTGACGTCCAGCGACACGCCTTTCAGCGCCTGCACCGGGGCCGCGCGGCCAAACAGGCCGCTGCGCCCGGCATAGGTCTTGGTCACGTTCTCGATGCGCAGGATCGGATCAGATGTGCTTTCAGACATGGGGGGCATCCTCCGTCACCGGGTGCAGGCAGGCAACCTCGTGCCCCGGTCCCTGCGAGGTCAGCGGCGGCACCGCCGCGCGGCAGGCCTCGGTCGCGCGGGTGCAGCGCGGCGCGAAGCGGCAGCCGGGGGGCGGCTGGATCAGGTCGGGCACCGTGCCCTCCAGCCCCTGCAGGCCGCCGCGCGGCGTGTCGCGGGTGGGGATCGCCGCCATCAGCGCGCGGGTATAGGGATGCGCCGGGCGTTCGATCACCTGCCGCACCGGCCCGCGTTCCACCACATTGCCCGCATACATCACCGCCACATGGCTGCAGGTCTGCGCCACCACCCCCAGATTATGGGTGATGAGGATGACGCCCAGATCATGCTCCGCCACCATGGCCTTGAGCAGGGTCAGGATCTGCGCCTGCACGCTGACGTCGAGCGCGGTGGTCGGCTCGTCCGCGATCAGCAGGTCAGGCCGCCCGATCAGCGCCATGGCGATCAGCACCCGCTGCCGCATCCCGCCGGAAAATTCATGCGGATAGCTCATCATCCGCGCCTCGGGGTCCGGAATGCCCACCTGCCGCATCATGTCCAGCGCCAGCGCGCGCGCCCCGGCCCTGCGGCTGCGCGCGGGCGGCAGGATCGTGGGATCATGCCGCGCGGCGGCCAGCGCCACATCCACCAGCTGCGTGCCGATCCGCGCGGTGGGGTTAAGGTTGGTGGTTGGATCCTGAAAGATCATGCCGATGCGCTTGCCGCGCAGCGCCTGCATCTCGCGCGGGCTCAGCGCGCGCAGGTCGCGCCCCTCCAGCGTGATCTCGGCCGAGATATAGCGCGCGGGCGGCTCCGGCAGCAGCCGCGAGATGCTGAGCCCGGTCAGCGACTTGCCGCAGCCCGACTCGCCCACCAGCCCCCAGATCTCGCCCCGGTTCACGCAGAGCTCCACCCCGTTCAGCACATGCGCCTCGCCCTCGAAGCTGCGCATGGCCAGATGCAGGTTGCGGATGTCCAGCAGAGGAACGGTCATCAGCGGCGTCCTTTCGGATCAAGACTGTCGCGCAGCCCGTCGCCCAGCAGGTTGAAGCCAAAGACGGCGATGAACATGGCCAGCCCGGGCCCCATCGCGGTCCACCAGTAATCCGGCATATAGGCGCGCGAGGTCGACAGCAGCGTGCCCCATTCCGGCGTGGGCGGGCGCACCCCGATGCCGATAAAGCCCAGCCCCGCGACGGTCAGGATGGCAAAGCCCATGTCCAGCGACATCTTCACGATGATCGGCGACACGCAGTTGGGCAGCACATGCCGGAACAGGATGCGTCCCGGCCCCGCGCCAAGCGCGCGCGCGGCGGTGACATAGACCTCCTCGCGGGCGGCCAGCACCTCGCCGCGCACCAGCCGCGCATAGCCGGGCCACCAGCTGAGCGAGATGGCCAGAACCATGTTCTGGAACCCCGGCCCAAGGGCTGCGGCAATCGCCATGGCAAGGATCAGCCCCGGAATGGTCAGCGTCAGGTCAGTGAGCCGCATCAGCGCCTCGTCGGTCCAGCCGCCGACATAGCCCGCAACGGCGCCGACCAGCGTGCCGATGGCGGCGCCGATCAGCACCACGCCGAACCCCGCCAGCACCGACACGCGGGTGCCGCCCAAGGTCAGGCTCAGCACGTCCTGCCCCAGCTCGTTGGTGCCCAAGGGATGCGCCAGCGACGGCGGCTGGAACCGCTCGGCGGTGGACACGGCGCCCGCGATGTCCTGCGGATAGGGCGCGATCATCGGGCCGAACACTGCCAGCAGCAGCACCACCGCCACCATCACGGCGCCGATCACCGACAGGCGGCTCTGGCGGAACCGGAACAGCGCACGGGCCAGACGGTCGGGGCGCGGGGGAACGGACACGGCGTCGGTCATGAATAACGGACCTTCGGATTGATCAGCCCATAGGCAAGGTCGATCAGCAGATTGGCGAAGACGAACAGCAGCCCGATGACCAGCGCGACCCCGATCACCGGCATCATGTCCTGCGACAGGATCGCCTTGGTGGCGTAAAGCCCCAGACCCGGCCAGTCGAACACCGTTTCCACCAGCACCGTGCCCCCCAGCAGCCAGCCGAAATAAAGCCCGATCACGGTCAGCGTGGCCGACACCGCGTTGCGCGCGATGGTGCGGGTCAGGATCAGATGGCGCGGCAGGCCAAGCGCGCGGGCGGTCATCACGTAATCCTGCCCCATCACCTCGATGGTGGACGACCGCATCATCCGCATGATGGTGGCAAGCGGGCTCAGCGACAGCGCCAGCGCAGGCATCAGCAGATGCAGCAGCGCGGTGCGCAGCACGTCCCATTGCCCGGTCAGCGCGGCGTCAATCGTGATGAAGCCGGTGATGGGATCAGGCGGAAACACGATGATCGGCAGCCGTCCCGCCAGCGGCAGCCAGTTCAGCCACATGGCGAAACAGAGCTGCAGCAGCAGCCCAAGGAAAAAGCGCGGCATGGAAATCGCCCCGATCGCCAGCACCTGCGACAGGTAATCCGGCCATCGGTTGCGCCAGAGCGCGGTCAGCAGCCCCAGCGGAATGCCCAGCCCCACCGCCAGCAGCATGGCGGCCAGCACCAGTTCCAGCGTGGCGGGCAGATAGGCGGCCAGATCGGCGGCCACCGGGCGCCGGGTCAGCAGCGACGTGGCGAAATCCCCCTGCACCAGCCCCGCGACATAGGTGCCGTATTGCTCCCAGACCGGGCGGTCCAGCCCGAACTCCGCCGCCAGCGCCGCGCGTTCGGCGGCGGTGGCATTGGGACCGGCGGCCAGCCCCACCGGATCGCCGGGCAGCAGGCGGGCGATGGCAAACATGATGACCGTCAGCCCGACAAGGACCGGCACCAGCATCAAGAGCCGTCTGAGGATGAACGTGATCATGGGGCCTCCGTCGCTTGCGGCGCAAGGAATACAATCTCCGCCCGCCCTGGACAGAGCGGGCGGAGACGCGGCAGGGGTGGTCCGTCAGGGAGCAACCTCGCCCCCCTGCCTGTCGGGTGTCACAATGACAGCGGCCAAGCCTCGATGGCGTTGGAGGCAACCGGCGTGAACCGATAACCCTGCACCGCCTCGCGCAGGCCCAGCTTGCGGTTTTCCAGCACGCCGAAGATGTCGGGCGCATCGGCGACCACGGCCTTCTGGAACTCCAGATAGATCGCGGCGCGCTTCTCGGGATCGGTTTCCACCCGGCCCGCCTCGATCAGCGCGTCGACCTCGGGATTGGCATAGACCGCATTCGACCAGCCGCCATTGCGCGAGCTGTGATAGGCGGCATAGGCGATGTTGTCCGGGTCGCCGTAATTCGCGGTCTGATAGACCGGGAACAGATCCGGGAAGGTTTCGGGCGAAGCGCAGGCCGCCACCATGTCCGGCCAGTTCAGCGGCTGGATCTCCAGCCCGATGTTCAGCGCCCGCAGGTTGTCCAGCAGGATCAGCGACCAGCGCCGCTGCTGTTCCAGCCCGGACACATGCACCATGCGCAGCGTCAGGCCGCCCTCGGCCCATTCGGTCTGCGCCAGATATTCGCGCGCCTTGTCCAGATCCTGACGCGGCACGTCCAGATCGGGGTCAAAGCCGAAAATACCATTGGGCAGCGGCCCGGTCATCAGTTCGGCATAGCCCGCCGAGGCCAGAATGGCCTCGTAATCCACCGCGTGGCTGATCGCGCGGCGCAGGTTCACATCGGCCATCGGCCCCTGCGCGGTGTTCATCTTGATGGAGAAGGTGCGGTATTCCGGCTCGATCACCCGGACCACCCCCGGCGCGCCTTCCAGCGCGTCCATGTCCTCCGAGGTCAGATCCACCGCCACATGCGCCTCGCCGCGCTGCAGCATCAGCCGCTGCGTGGCGGTTTCGCGCACGATCTGCCAGATCACCCCGTCCAGATTGCCGCCCTCGGGCTGCCATGCGTTTTCGGCACGGGCAAGGTAATACATCGTGCCGACCTGAAACCGTTCAACGGTGAACGGCCCGGACCCGGCCTCATTGGACATCAGCCAAGTCTGGCCGTCATCCTCGCCCAGATTGGCCTCCACCTGCGCCTGCTCGGCGACAAAGATCCACGGCATCACCGCAAGGAAGGCGGCAAAAGGCGCATCCAGCGTGAAGCGCACGGTGTGATCGTCCACCGCCTCGATCTGGCCCGGCTGCACGATGCCCCGGATCATCCAGCTGTTGCCCTTGGCCAGCCGCAGCGCCCGTTCAAAGGAATAGACCACATCGGCGGCGGTCACCGGGGCGCCGGAATGGAACACCGCGTCGGGGTTCAGCTGGAAGGTCCAGACCAGACCATCTTCGGAATTTTCCCAGCTCTGCGCCAGACCCGGCACCGGCTCCGCGCTTTCGCCCGCGACCCGCACCAGCGGGTCATAGACGTTGCGCATCAGGAAGGACGCCGAATAGCCCGAGGCCACATGCGGGTCGAAATTGGGGATGTCCTGACCGGAGGCGATGATCAGGATGTTGCGCCCCTGCTGCGCGAACAGCGCGGCAGGCAGCGTGGCGCTGGCAAGGCCGGCACCGGCCATGGCCAGCAGGCCGCGGCGAGAGATGTTGAAGGCGTGGGTCACGTGTCTCACTCCATGTCGGGGGAAGGATCGGGGGGCTTTGCGCCCCCTTCTTTGGGTCATTTCACCGGGGCCTCTTCCGCCAGCTTGGCGGCGGTCCCGTATTCGCTGCGGGCGTGGTCGGGCGTGATGTAGCCAAGCGCCAGATCCCGCGACACCGCCGCCGGATCCCGGTCGGAGGCCGGGCCATAGCCCGCACCACCCGCCAGCACGATCTCGACGATCTGGTCGGTGCCGGTGATGCTCAGCAGATCGCCGGTGCCCACGTCGCGCGTCACCTGCCCCTCAGGGTCAAGGATGCGGCCAGAGGCGGCCCCGCCCGGCTTGCCGCCGAACAGCCCCTCTATGGGGTTGTTGACGCCCTCGGGGTAACAGGAAACCAGCATTTCCAGCCCGTCCTCCGCGATCTTGCGGAAGCGCACGCGCTGGCCCAGACCGCCCCGGAACTGACCCGGCCCGCCGCTGTCGGGGGCATAGACCTTTTCCAGCACCAGCACCGGCGCGCGGCTTTCCATCAGCTCGATGGAGGTATTGGCAGCAGAGGTCGGCCATAGCAGCGCCGACACCCCGTCGCCCCGCGCCGAAGCCCCCTGCCCGCCGCCCGAAAACAGCATGTCGGAATAAAGCCGCCCCTGCCCGTCGGTGCCATAGACATTGGCCACGGTCGGCAGGCCGGTATGCGACTGCACCGCGCCGGGGGACGCCCCCGCCAGCGCCTTGAAGATGTTGGGCGCGATATACCAGCCGGTGCGCGTGCGCAGGTTCACCGCCGCCGGACGTTTCGGGTTCAGGATCGACCCCTCCGGCGCCGTCACCGTAAAGGGCCGGTAACAGCCCGCATTGCCCCGCACCGCCGGTGTCAGCATACATTTCAGCGGATAGGTGGCATGGGCGGCGGTGTAATTCAGCGTGGAATTCAGCCCGCCCTGCGGCAGCTGCGGCGGCGCCCCGTCAAAATCCACACTCAGGCTGTCGCCCGCGACCGTCACCAGCACCGGATAGCTCAGCACCTCGCCCAGCGGGTTGTTGGTGATGACCGACCGGTATTCGCCATCGGGAATGGCGGCGATGGCCGCGCGCATCGCGCGTTCGGACCGGCCCTGCACCACCTCGGCCAGCGCGCCCAGATCCTCCATCCCGTAATCGGACATGAAGGACAAAAGCCGCCCCGCCCCCAGATCATTCGCCGCGACAAAGCTGAAGATGTCGCCCAGCACCTGATCGCCATTGCGCACGTTCTCGCGGATCAGCTCGATCAGGCTGTCATTCCACACCCCGGCATCGCAGAGCTTCATCGGCGGGATCTGCAGACCTTCCTCATAGATCTCGCGGGCGCGCAGGCTGTCCTTGGTGCCGCCGATGTCAGAGACATGGCCCACCGTGCCCATCAGCCCCACCAGCTTGCCATCGCGGAAGGCGGGCGTGACGATGGCGATGTCGAAGAGATGCCCGGCACAGAGCCACGGATCGTTGGTGATCAGCACGTCGCCCGGCTTCAGCGTCTCCGCCGGATAGCGCGCCAGCAGCGCCTTGACCGCGCGCGGCAGCGTCAGGTTGAACACCGGCATGGCGCGCGGGCTATGCGCCAGCGTCTCGCCCTCGGCATCCAGCAGCTCGCAGGCAAAATCCTGACTCTCCGCGATCACCAGCGAAAACGCGGTGCGGCAGACGGTCAGCCACATCTCTTCCACCACGTTGACCAGCCGCGACCACATGATTTCCAGCCCGATGGGATCGGCCTCGATCCGCGCCACCGCCTGCGCGCGGCTCATGTCGGCAGTGACCAGCGCCGCCGCCTCGGGCAGCGCGCCCACCCGCACGCACAGCGTCAGGCTCGCGTCGATCTCCACCGTATCGGCGGGGCCGACCACGGTGGTGGACTCCCGCTCCTCGATGATGGCGGGACCGGTGATCGTGTCGCCGGGGCGCAGCGCATAACGGTCATAGACCGGCGTCTCATAAGCCCCTTCGGCAAAATGACAAAGCCGCGTCGACTTGATCTGCGCCGCCGCATCGCCGCCGCCCGCAGCGCCGGTCAGCGCCAGATCCGGCACCGGGCCCGACACGCGGGTGCGGAAATTCACCGCCTCGATGCGCGCACCCTCGAAGGGGGCGGCAAACCGCGCGGAATAGGCCGCGACAAAGCGCGCGCGGATCTCGTCCAGATTGGCCTCCGACAGCGCGCCCTCGGGCAGCGCCACGGTGATTTCGTGCATCTGCCCGACCAGCCGCATGTCGGCGGTGCGTTCCACCACCAGCGCCTGCGGATCGACCCCGGCCCGGGTCAGATGGTGACGGCCCTCCGCCTCCAGCCCTTCCAGAATCCCGTTCAGCGCATCGGCGTCAAAACCCGGCGCCAGTTCCATCCGCCGCGACCGCACATCCTCGTGCGACAGCGGCGCCGCAAGGAACCCCAAGGCCGAAGCCGCCCCGGACGCGGGCGGGATCAGCACCGATCCGATGCCCATGGCCCGCGCCACATCGACCGCATGGGCCGGACCCGCGCCGCCAAAGCCCACCATCGCATATTGCCTCGGATCCTTGCCGCGCTCCACCAGATGCACCCGCGCGGCAGAGGCCATGCTTTCCACCACGACCTTGTGGATGCCAAGCGCGGCCTCCTCGATGCCCAGCCCCAGCGGTTCGGCCACGCGGCCCACCGCAGCCCGCGCCGCGTCCAGATCCAGCGCCATGCGCCCGCCAAGGAAGAAGCCCGGATCGTAATAGCCCAGCACCAGATTGGCGTCGGTCACCGTAGGCTGCAGCCCGCCCATGCCGTAACAGGCGGGGCCCGGATCGGATCCGGCGGATTGCGGGCCGACCTTCAGCAGCCCCACCTCGTCAATCGCGGCGATGGACCCGCCACCCGCGCCGATCTCGATCATCTCGATCACCGGCGCCTTGATCGGCAGCCCCGACCCCTTGGTAAAGCGATGGACGCGCGCGGCCTCCATCATCGGCGCCACCTCGGCGCGGCCATTCTCGATCATGCAGGCCTTGGCGGTGGTCCCACCCATGTCGAAGGAAATCACATCCTCCAGCCCCGCCGCCTTGCCGAACAGCGCCGTCGCCAGCCCGCCGCCCGCAGGCCCGGATTCCAGCAGCCGGATCGGGAAATCCCGCGCCGTTTCCAGCGACACCAGCCCGCCCGCCGAATGCATCAGCCGCAGCGCGCCCGCAAAGCCCGCCTCGGTCAGCGCGCCTTCCAGCTTGGTCAGATACCGCACCATCAGCGGCTGGACAAAGGCGTTGGCGGCGGTCGTCACCACCCGTTCGTATTCGCCCATCTCCGCCACCACCGCCGAGGACAGCGATACCGCCACCTGCGGATATTCCGCCCGGATCAGCTCGGCGGCGCGCTGTTCATGCGCGGGGTTGATGTAGCTATGCAGGAAGGCGATGGCGATCGCCTCCACCCCCTGCGCCACCAGCTCGCCCGCCGCGCGCAGCACCGCCGCCTCGTCCAGCGGCGTCAGCACCCGGCCTTCGGCATCCACCCGCTCCGGCACGTCCAGCCGCATGTCGCGGCGCACCAGCGGCTCGGGGAAGGTCACGAACAGGTCGTAAATGTCATAACGCTGTTCCGTGCCCATCTCGAGGATGTCGCGGAACCCTTCGGTGGTAATCAGCCCCACCGGCGCGCCCTTGCGTTCGATCACCGCATTGGTGACCAGCGTGGTGCCATGCACGATCTCGGACACGTCGGCATGGGTGATGCCGTTCATCTCCAGCAGTTCCCGCAGCCCCAGCAGCGCCGCCTCGGACGGATCATGCGGCGTGGTCAGACGCTTGTGCAGCGCCACCTGCGCGTTCTGGCCATCATACAGCACAAAATCGGTGAAGGTGCCGCCAATGTCGAAACCGACGCGCCAGCGGGAAGATGCAGAGGTCATGGGGTCGTCCTGTTGCTGAAATCGGGGGCGCGGAAGATCGGATCGCCAAAGCGCTGCGCCAGATCTGCGGCGCGCGCGCCAAGGGCCGCGATCATCGCGTCACGGTCCTGCGGTGTCACCACCGCATGTGGATAGACAAGGCACAGCGCCACCGCCTCGCCCGTCCCGGGGTCGCCCACGGCGACCGAAATGCCCTCGACCCCCGGAGTGGTCTCCTGAATCGACAGCGAATAGCCCTGCGCGCGGCAGGCGGCGATGCGCGGCAGGATGGTGTCCAGATCGGAATGCCCGGCATAAAGCGCGGCCAGATCCGTCTCGGGCAGCCGCGCCAGCAGCGCCCGGCCCGTGGCGGCCAGATGCGCGGGCAGATGCTGGCCGATATTGGACACCACGCGCAGCGCGGCGGTGCCCTCGAAATCGACCACCGCCGTCACCTCCTGCCCGATGCGGATGGAGATGTATCCGGTATGGCCATACTGCCGCGTCACCGCCGCCACCGCCTCCGCCGCGTCGCGCATCAGGCTCGACGACTGCCGGAACGCTGCTGCCAGATCCAGCATCATGGCGCCGGGCCGGTGCTGTCGGCTGTCGCCGATGGTCTCCAGCATCCCGCATTCCCGCATCGCCTTCATCAGCCGCGAGGCCGAGGCCTTGGGCAGCCCCAGCCGCGCGCCCACCTCGGTCACGGTGATCGCGTGACAGCCGGAGCCAAACAGGCGCAGAACCTCGGCGGCATTGGTGAGCGTGGACATGGGCCTCCCGTTTGTTCGGATTTATGGAACCATGGTTTCGCATAACGGAGCATATTTGCTGCCGCTAGGGCAAGCCCGAAGTCGCGCCCCGGCAGAAAAAAACCCGCCGGCGCAAACCGGCGGGCGTCTTTGCCCAAGTTTTTGGCAGTCAAGCGGTCAGGCGGCGCCGCGCCGCTCGACGATCCGCGCATGCAGGCTGGCCCCCACCGGCAGGATCGCGTCATCCAGCACAAAGCCCGGATTGTGCAGCGGCACCCCGCTGCCATGGCCCAGATTGAAAAAGGCGCCCGGCACCACCGCCAGCAGATCGGCCATATCCTCTGATCCCATGGTGGGCTCGGCATCGGCCTGCGCCTGATCACCCACCAGTTCCTGCGCGACGGCGATCAGGTCGGCGGTGCGCTCGGGGTCGTTGCGCAGCACGGAAAAGATGTGGCGGTGATCCAGCGCCACCTCCAGCCCGCAGATCCGCGCCACCCCCTCACAGGCGGCCTCCATCTCGGCCACGATCAGCGGCTCGTCCGGCTCGTGGAAAAACCGCGTGGTGCCCGACAGCACCGCCCGGTCGGGAATGACGTTATAGGCCGATCCCGCCTGCATCTGGGTGACCGACACCACCGCCTGATGGTTGGGATCGATGCGCCGCGCCACGATCTGCTGCAGCGCCCCGATCAGCAGGCCCGCGGCGGGCACCGGATCACGGCTCATCTGCGGCATGGCGCCATGCGCCCCCTGCCCCGTGATCGTGATGTCGAAAAAGCCCGCACCGGCCTGCGCCGGTCCCGGCCGCACCGACACCCGGCCAAACGCGCTATAGGGCGAATTGTGCAGGCCATACAGCTCGTCACAGGGAAAGCGGTCGAACAGCCCGTCCGCCAGCATCGCCCGCGCGCCACCCAGACCTTCCTCGGCAGGCTGGAAGATGAACACCGCGCGCCCGGCAAAATCGCGGCGCTGCGCCAGATACCGCGCCGCCCCCAGCAGCATGGTCATATGGCCGTCATGGCCGCAGCCATGGAACACCCCGGGATTGACCGAGGCATAGGGCAGGTTGGTCCGCTCCTCCATCGGCAGCGCGTCCATGTCCGACCGCAGCCCGATGGTGCGCCCGGGACGGCTGCCCTCCAGCACCCCCACCACGCCGGTGCCGCCGATGCCGGTGGTCACCTCCACCCCCCAGCCGCGCAGCAGATCCGCGATGCGGGCGGCGGTGCGGTGTTCCTGAAACCCGATTTCGGGGTGGCGGTGGAAATCGTGGCGCAGGGCGGTCAGGTCATCGGCAAAGGCGGCGATGTCGGGCAGGACAGACATGGGCAGGCTCCGGATCAGATCAACGCGCCCGACCATGACCGCCCGCCCCCGCGATGTCCAGCCGCGGGCTCAGTCCTCCGCCGGACCCAGCAGCCGCTCCAGCTCGAACATCGCGACCTCGACCAGCGCCCGGTCGACCCGCCCGCCGCGCAGCCGGATCAGCCAGCCGCCGCGATCCTGCTCCGCCTCCAGCGTCAGGCCAGACCGCAGCGGCCGCGGGCGCGGCGGCGGGGCGGCCTTTTTCGGG
This sequence comes from Salipiger marinus, assembly GCF_900100085.1. Classification (GTDB taxonomy): domain Bacteria; phylum Pseudomonadota; class Alphaproteobacteria; order Rhodobacterales; family Rhodobacteraceae; genus Salipiger; species Salipiger marinus. The sequence continues at coordinate 31,592 of NZ_FNEJ01000025.1, read as the reverse complement.
CGCCCGCCCCGGCTTTTGTCCGCCACGGGGGCCACCCCGTCCAGGGCTGCCGCAATCATCTCGGCCTCTTCCGCCGGGGTCTCGGGCACGCGCACCGCCAGCGCCTCGCGCAGCCGCGCCTCGGCCCCCTCGCGCAGCGCCGTGGCGATCCGCAGCCCCTCCTTCTCCTTGATGAGATCGGGAAAGGTCAGCATGTCGCCCAGTTCCTCGAAGATCAGCGCAAAGCTGCGGATCTTCGACCGCTTCGCCTTGGAGGCCATGGGGAAGAGCGCGTTCACCGCCTCTTCGGTATTCACGAACGCGCCCTGCTGCGCCGCGATCACCGCGATCCGCCCGCGTTCGAACTGCGACAGCGAGGCGCGGATCTCGTTCTCTTCGATCATCGCGGCAAAGGTGCCGCCCATGGCGGCGGGATCGCGCAGCACCGCCTTGATCGTGGCATGGCGCGGATCCTTGGTCAGCGCGTGCAGGTCGCGCACCGCCTTCAGCCGCCGGTAGCCCGACAGCAGGCCATAGCGGAAGCCGCGCGGATCGTCGGGGGTGGCAAAGACCTCGATCGGCAGGCGCAGCCCGCCCTTGGCGATGGAGGCTTTCAGCTCGTCCATCTCTTCGGCATCCAGCACCACCCGGTCGCGCACCAGCGCATCGGCATCGATCTGGTCCAGTGGCAGTTCCAGCATCACCAGACCGCGGCCTTCGGCGGTGCGCAGCCGTTCCGCATCGGCGCGGTCCTTGGCGGCCTCGGCCCGCTGCGGGGCAGGGCGCGGATCGTGATGGGTCGCGGCCTCGGCGGCCACCTGCGCAATCGGGGCGCTCATCGGACCCCGGGCGCTGTCGCGCCGGAATTCCTCTTCCAGCCGGGTCAGATCCTCCGGCGAGGGTGCCTCGAGTTTCCGCCGTTTTGCCATCAGACCGCCTCCCGCTCTGCCGCCATCATCTGCTGGTCCCGCCACCATGTGCCAAGGATCACTTCCTTGACCTCGGCCCATGTGCGGTCAAAGGTTTCGCGTCCGCGCACATAGGTGTCGCGGTTGAAATCGCGGTAATCGGTCTCGTAGATGCCCGAGACCTGCTCGCCCGCCTGCCCCACCATCGCGGTCATCTCCTGCCGGTAGGTGGTCATGAAATCCCCGAAATAGGCCTGGATGACATTGGCCAGATCGGTCTGCTGCGCCGCGTCGAACCGCGTCACCAGCGCCCGCACCGCGTCCCATTCGAACCGCATCTCCGGCAGGCCATCGGCGCGGCGCACGCGATTTTCGCCATCCTCGATCGAGGCGAAGGTCGAATAGATCATGTCGAAGAACCGGCCCGTGCTGTCAAACTCCAGAAACGAGGCGCCCAGCGGCACCAGCAGGATATCCGCCGCCGACAGCGCGTTGATGGTCAGATAGCCAAGCGCGGGCGGCGTATCGAGCAGGATGATGTCATACTCGGCCAGCATGCCGCCATCCTCCAGCGCATGGGTCAGCGCATCCCAGAGCGGCCAACTCAGCGACTGCATCCGCCAGACCGGCACCTGAAACTCCGCCCAGTAGAGATTCAGCTGCGCACCGATCAGGTCGATGTTCGGCCAGTGAGTCTTCTGGACAAGGTTTCGTGGCGAAACCTCTAAGGCAGCGGTCAGCGTCTCATCAAATTGGTAAGGACTCTGCCCGCTCGCCGCGCGCACGTCGTTTTCCGCCTGAAGATGCAGGGCATAGTCCCGGGCCAGCATCGGGAACACCGTCTGCCATTCATCCTCGACCTTGCCGCCCATGATCGAGGTCATTGAGCCCTGGCTGTCCAGGTCAATGACCAGCACCTTGTAGCCGTCAAGTGCGGCCGACATGGCCAGATGCGCGCAGGTCGAGGTCTTGCCGACGCCACCCTTGAAATTCGCCACCGCGACGACCTTGGCGGGCAGGCCCTCGGGCCGCCATGCGCGATATTCCCGGTCCTTGGCGCCTTCCTCGGCGAAATGGTCGCGCAGGCGCAGCACCTCTCCCAACGTATACCATTTGGAGCCGCTTTCACCTTCGCCCTGCGGCAGATCCGGGTTCTGTCGCAATACGCGGCGTAGATGCGCGGCATTGACCGGGATCAGGTAGCGGCAGACTTCCCATGTGGAGAATTTGCGCAGCCGCTTGGTGCCGTCAGGCGCGTAGCCACGGCGGGCGAGATCGTCGCGCCCGCGCATGGCAAAGGCCGCAGCCTTGGCAAAACGCGCGGTGTCGATGGGCGCGGACAGCTTTTCCGCCGCCTCCGCCGGGTCTATGTTGAAATAGGGTGGCAGGTCTGCCTTGGGCGGCGTGCCCGGTTTATGTGCCATGAAGCCTCGCCATGTGCGCTGTTCGACGCGATATGCGGCCATCTATGGCACATGCCGGGCGGGAAGTGAATCGGCCTGGCAAGGCGCAGCTCTTTTCCGGGATCATTGAGACGAAACAGCATCGGTATGTTTGAGGATATTTGAGTCTTTTAAGATCTTTAGCCCAAGATAAATACTGAGAAGTTAACGCGTTACACCCGGACGGGTGCCCGTGGACAGGATTCCGGGCGCCCGGATACAGGGGCAAGGGCACCCGTTTTCGGGATCACGGGTGCTGATTCCCGGTCTGGCGAGGGTTTTTTGACTCTGAGGGGTGGTTTGGGGTGGTTTTTCGCCGCAACAGGCTCTCTGGCCCGCGAATCGCGGCGGTCTCTCCGGGGCTGGTTCCTGCAAATGGATACCTTTGGAGGCTCGGCTTTCCCGCAAGGTGCCCGTTTTCGGGGGCGGTTCAAGGTGCCAGAGCCGGTCTTGTCAGCGGATACCTTTTCCCCGACACTGGCGCGACCGGGAGCAGGGGCGACTCGCGCAGCCTTTCCCGGCCCCATTCCGCCTCCGGGCCAGAGCAGACAGAAGGCCGTTCATGGACGACATTCCCCGCGACAGGCTCAGCGGTCCGCTGCGCCGTGGTGCCGTGAAGAAACATGTGGCGGCGATCCATGTGTCCGGCAAGCTGACGCTGCTGCAGCGCAAGCTCAGCAACGTGCTGCTGCTCAATGCCTATGACACGCTGACCTCGCAGCCGCGGCACCAGATTGATGCGCGCACGCTCTGCCTGATGATCGGGTATAATTCGAACGACATGGAGACGCTGAAGGCCAGCCTGCGCGGGCTGGCCGAAACGGTGGCGGAATGGGACATGCTGGACGAGAAGGGTCAGCAGGAATGGGGGGTTTCGGCGCTGCTGTCCTATGCCAAGCTGAAAGGCGGGGTCTGCGAATATGCCTACTCCCCGGCGCTGGCGGAGAAGCTGCACGACCCCAAGGTGTTTGCCCTGATCAACCTCAACATCCAGCGGCGCTTCACCTCTGGCCATGCGCTGGCGCTTTACGAGAACTGCTATCGCTTCGTGCGGACCGGCTCCACCGGCTGGTGGTCGCTTGATCTGTTCCGCCGTCTGATGGGGGTGGCCGACAGCCCTTACTATGATGTCTACAAGCAGCTGAATGCCAAGATCATCAAGCCTGCCGTGGCGGAGGTGAACAAGACCTCGAACATCCTGCTGACCCCCGAGACCCGCAAGATGGGCCGCACGGTCACCGACATCCGCTTCCTGATCGCCGAGAATCCGCAGCTGTCGATCCTCGATCTTGATGACGGCGAGGGGCTGCGGAGCACCGATCTTTATGCGCGGCTGCGCGGGCTTGGGGTGTCGGACCGGCTGGCGCGGCAATGGCTGGGGGAGCATGGGGCGGATCACGTCCGGCAGAAGCTCGATTATGTCGCGGGTCAGGACGGGGTGAAGAACGCCGTGGGCTATCTGACCAAAGCTCTGCGCGAGGATTATGGCTCGGAGGTTTCGCCACGAAACGCCGCTCCCAGCACAACCAGAGCGCGAAAGCTGGAGCGGATCCGCGATCTGGCCGCCGCCCGCAAGCCGACCCAGCGGGATGCCGACAAGCGGCTGTTCATGGCCCGGCTCGACGGGGCACGGAGGGACGATTTCGAACGGCACGGCTGGATGTCGGCCCTGAATGCCGAGGCCATCGCCACCTTCTGGGAGGAGCTGTCGCCCGGGGCCTTCGACGGCATCGACTGAGCCGATCACTTTTTCGGGAACTTCTGAACCTTTTCCGGGTTGGCCCAAGGGACGCGGCACGGGGGACAGATCCGGAGTGAGACCTTGGCACCTATCCATGCTCCCGCTGGTCCTTACCGGCTGTGCGGGGCGCCACAACTGGCTGGCTTCCGCCGGGGCCGAGGCACAGGCCGTGGAGGATCTGTTCTGGGTTCTGATCCTTGGGGCGGCGGTGATCTGGTCTTTGGTGATAGGGCTTGCCATCTATGCGCATCAGACCTCTGCGCCGCGCAAGGAGCCGCAGGCGCGGCGTTTCATCGTCTGGGGCGGGGCGGCCCTGCCCACGCTGGTGGTGGGTGGCCTGCTGATCTGGGGCATGGTCATCCTGCGCGACATCACCGCCAAGGAGGGCGACCTGACGGTGCGGGTGGATGGCGAACGCTGGTGGTGGCGGGTGATCTATGACGGACCGGACGGTCCGTTCACCACCGCGAATGAAATCCGTCTGCCGCAGGGCCAGACCACGCTGTTCCGCCTGACCGCCGATGACGTGATCCATTCCTTCTGGGTGCCGGCGCTTGGCGGCAAGATGGACATGATCCCCGGACGCGAGACGTCGCTGACCCTGACCCCACTGGAGCAGGGCAACTGGGGCGGCATCTGTGCCGAATATTGCGGCGGCGCCCATGCGCTGATGCGGTTCGACACCATCGTGATGCCACCTGACGATTTCCGGACATGGCTTGCCGCCGAGGCCGCACCCGCCGAGATCGCCGCCGATGATCCGGGCTGGCAGGTGTTTCTGGACGAGGGCTGCGGTGCCTGCCACACCCTGCGCGGCACCGAGGCGCAGGGTCCGGTCGGCCCGGACCTGACCCATATGGCCAGCCGCGAAAGGCTGGGCGCGGGCATCTATGCCATGACCCCGGAAAACCTGAGCCGCTGGATCACCGACACGGACCGCATGAAGCCGGAGGTTGACATGCCCGCCTATCCCCATCTGTCGGGCGCCGAGCTGGAGGCGCTTGTCACTTTCCTGATGAGCCTCGAATGACCGACGAAATCAAGCTCAGCGACCTGCCGCCGCCCGAGCCCTATGACAAGGCCCGCGACGAGGCGCAGCGCGCCCGGCTGATGAAGGTCTGGGAGGCGCCAAAGGGCTGGCGCAAGATTTCCGCCGTGAACAACTCGCTGGTGGGCAAATGGTATCTGCTGGTGTCGTTCGGCTTTTTCACCTTTGCGGGCATCCTTGCGCTGATGATGCGCGCGCAGCTGGCGGTGCCGAACAACGACCTGTTCTCGCAGGAGCTTTATAACCAGCTGTTTACCTTGCACGGCACGGCGATGATGTTCCTCTTTGCCGTGCCGATCTTTGAGGCGGTGGCGATCCTGATCCTGCCCGAGATCCTTGGCGCGCGGGATCTGCCGTTTCCACGGCTGTCGGCCTTCGGTTTCTGGTGTTTTGTCATCGGCGGCGTGTTTGTCTGCGGGTCGATCTTTTTTGGCGTGGCGCCGGATGGCGGCTGGTTCATGTATGCGCCGCTGTCCTCCAACCCCGACTACAGCGGGCTGGGCACCGACATCTGGCTGCTGGGGCTGAGTTTTATCGAGGTTTCCTCGATCGCGGCGGCGGTGGAGCTGATCGTGGGGGTGCTGAAATCGCGCCCGCCGGGGATGCGGCTGAACCTGATGCCGCTTTACTGCTGGTATGTGCTGGTGGTGGCGGGAATGATCCTGTTCGCCTTTCCGCCGCTGATCGCGGGCGATCTGCTGCTGGAGATGGAGCGCGCCTTTGGCTGGGCGTTCTTCGATGTGGACCGGGGCGGCGATCCGATCCTGTGGCAGCACCTGTTCTGGATTTTTGGCCATCCGGAAGTGTATATCGTCTTTCTGCCCTCCATCGCGCTGGTGGCGACGATCCTGCCCACCTTTGCGGGCCGTCCCATGGTGGGGCATAGCTGGATCGTGCTGTCGGCGATCGGGGTCGCCTTTCTCAGCTTCGGGCTGTGGGTGCATCACATGTTCACCACCGGGCTGCCCGAGATCTCGCTGGGGTTCTTTTCGGCGGCCTCGGAAGCGGTGGCGGTGCCGACCGGCATCCAGATTTTCTGTTTCATCGCCACGATGCTGGTGGCCAAGGTGCGGCCTTCGGTGCCGATGCTGTTTGCGGGCGGGGCGCTGGCGATCTTTGTCTTTGGCGGGCTGACCGGGGTGATGGTGGCGCTGGTGCCGTTCGACTGGCAGGCGCATGACACGCATTTTGTGGTGGCGCATCTGCATTACACGCTGATCGGCGGCATGCTGTTCCCGCTCTTTGCCGGGATCCATTACTGGTATCCCTTTGTCACGGAACGCATGTTCAGCATCCGCACCGCAAAATGGAGCTTCTGGCTGCTGTTTGTCGGGTTCAACATCGCCTTCCTGCCGATGCACTGGACGGGGGTGATGGGCATGCCGCGCCGGGTCTGGACCTATGACCTGGCGGATGGCTGGGGCCTGCTGAACATGATCTCCACCATCGGCGCCTTTGTCTTTGCGGCGGGGTTTGCGGTGCTGGCGGCAAATGTGCTGTGGCCGCGCGGGCGGCAGGCGCCGGTGGCGCGCAATGTCTGGAACGCGGGCACGATGGAATGGTCCGAAGAGATCCCGGGCAAGCCATGGGGCGTGCGGTCCATTCCCTATATCCACACCCGCTATCCGCTGTGGGAGCAGCCCGATCTGATCGGGCAGGTCGACCGCGGCGAATGGTTCCTGCCCGATGCCGAGGAGGGCGAGCGCGAGCTGATCGTGACCGACATCCTTGACGCGCGGCCGCTGTTCGTGCAGCGCGTCGGCGGCCCGAGCTATCTGACGCTGGGGTCGGCGGGCTGTCTGGGCACGGTGTTCATTCTGGCCACGTTCCATCTATGGGCGCTGACGCTGATCTTTTTTGCGGGCTTCGTGGGGTTCACGCTGTACTGGCTGTGGACCGGCACGGCGCGGATCCCCGCGACCCTGGAAAAGCCGGTGGGGCGCGGGCTGGTGCTGCCCACCTATGCGCAGGGCAACCGGTCCTCGGGGTGGTGGGCGGTGTTCATCACCATGACCGGCGACATGACCGCGTTCATGGGGCTGGTGTTTTCCTATTTCTATTACTGGACGGCGGTCCCCGCCTTCCTGCCCGAAGCGGCGCGGCTGCCGGTCTTTGGCTGGCTGGTGGCGGGGCTGGCGGGCGTTCTGGCGGGCTGGGGGCTGACCCTGCTGTCGCGGCAGGTGCTGCGGCAGGGGCGGCGCGGGCTTGCCATGGTCACGCTGGCGGGGTCGGTGGTGCCTTCGGCGCTGGGGCTTGGCGGGTTTGTCTGGGCGGCGCAGGCGGCGGGGCTGGATCCGACGCGGACCTCGTTCGACGCGATGGTGTGGATGCTGGTGCTGTGGCTGGGCCTGCATCTGGGGCTGAACTGGGTGATGCAGCTTTATGTGACGGCACGGATTTACGCAGGGCACTGCACGCCGCGGTATTGCGCCGACCATTACAACCTGACGCTGTACGGGCATTTTGTGGTGATCACCGGGCTGACCACCTTTGGCCTGCTGGCGCTGTTCCCGATGCTGATGGGGGTGTTCGGATGAGACCCAAGCACGCCCCCCGCGTGATCGATCAGGGATCGGTGTGGATCCTTGTGGCGGTGCCGTCGATCTGGGCAGGGCATTTCCTGCTGAGCTACTGGATCGCCGCGATCTGGTGCGCCAAGCTGCCCGCAGGCGCGAGTCTGGCCGAGATCCGCTGGGTGATCGCCGGGCTGGGCGCGCTGTCCATCGCCGCCATCGCCGGGCTGGGGGTGATCGCGGTGCGGCGCTATGGCGGCGAGTTTCTGGTGTTCGAGGAGATCACCGAAAGCTCTGAACGCGGGCGGGACCGGTTCATCGGCCATGTGACGCTGCTGCTTTGCGGGCTGTCGGTGATGGCGGTGCTGTTCACGGTGATCCCCGGGCTGGTGATCGGGCAATGCTGAGCCTGCCGCGCCTTGCCGGGCTTGGGCTGCTGGCGGTGCTGTGGCTGTCGCCGCTGCCGGGCTATGCGGGCGGGTCCATGGTGCTGCATATGGTGCTGCATCTGGGCGTGACGGCGGTGGTGCCCGCGCTGCTGGCGCCACGCCTGCCCGGTCCGGTGGGGCCGCTGACGCTGGTGCTGGCGGCGGCGGCGGAGATGGCGGTGGTCTGGGGCTGGCATCTGCCGGGGACGCATCTGTGGGCGCGGCTGTCCGAGACGGGTTTCGTGCTGGAGCAGGGCAGTTTCCTTGCCGCGGGCTGCCTGCTTTGGGCGGTGGTGCGCGGGGCGGGGGCCTTTGGCGGTGCGGTGGTGCTGCTGGCCACCACCATGCACATGACGCTGCTGGGGGCGCTGATCGGGCTGAGCCCGCGCGATCTTTATGGCGGGATCTGCGCCGGGCATCTGGGGCTGACCGCGCTGGAGGAACAGCAGGTTGCGGGGGCGCTGATGGCCGGGGCAGGGGGGGCGCTGTATCTTGCGGCGGCGCTGCACCGGCTGGCGCGGGCGCTGCACCTGACGGAGGAACGGGCATGAAGGGCAGGCATATTCTGGCCGCCGCGGGCGGAGTTGGGCTGGCGGGGGCCGCGTTTTTCTGGTTCGCGCCCTATAACATCGCCGCCTCGCAGGAGCATCTGCCGGGCGTGGGCGAGGCGCTGCACCAGTATCTGCGCAATTCCGTCAACCAGCGCGCCGAGGCGGTGGAGATTCCGCCGCAGGTTGATCTGGCGGATGCGGGGCTGGTGCGGCTGGGGGCGGGGCATTTCGCCACCGGCTGCGCCACCTGCCATGGTGCGCCGGGGATCCCGCGCAACCCGGTTGTGCAGGGCATGCAGCCGGAGCCGCCCATGCTGACCTCGGAGGATTTTACGCCCGAAGGCTTCTGGTGGATCGCGCGGCACGGGTTCAAATATACCGGTATGCCCGCATGGCCCGGCGAGGCGCGCGAGGTGGAGCCTTGGGCTCTGGCGGCTTTCCTCATGCGCTATGACAGTTTCGACCGGCAAAGCTATGAAGAGGCGGCGTTTGGCAGGGCAGGGGCCTATGACGGTGATGCGATCCGGCTGGGCGGGCTGCCCGGCGCCATCCCGCCCGAGGTAACCTGCGCGCGCTGCCATGGCGAGGATGGCATGGGCCGCGACGGCACCGCGCCCAAACTTGCGGGCCAGTCGGAGACGTGGCTGGTGCAGGTGCTGGACGCCTATGCCAGCGATCACCGCCAGAGCGGATTCATGGAGCCGATCGCCGCACCGCTGAGCGAGGACAGCCGCGCCACGCTGGCCGCGCGTTATGCCGCGATGCCCGGTGACTGGCAGGGTCGGGCGCTGGCCATGGGCGATGCCGCACGCGGCGAGGAGCTTGCGCAGCAGGGCAGCGAACATGACGACATTGCCAGCTGTGCCTCCTGCCATCTGGGCGAGGGGGCGGACGGGCTGAGCCCGCGCCGCGCCGACACGCCGCGCATTGCCGGGCAGGACGGATACTGGATTTACAACTGGCTGCTGATGTATCGCGACGGTCCGGTGCCCGAAACCGAGCGCGGCCATCTGATGGAGGCGGCGGCGAGGTGGCTGGACGATGAGGATATCGCCGATCTGGCGGCCTATTTCGCGTCGCTCTGACGGCACGAGCGCAAAACAAAAGGGGCCGGGAAATCCCGGCCCCTTTTGCTGTCTAGCCCCGGCGCAGCACCACGAGGCTTTGCGCTGCGGCCAGATATTCCGTGACATCTGACGGGTCTTCGGGGCGCACCGGATCGGCGGAGGTGTCGGCCAGCGGCTGCCAAGGGCCGGTCTCTGCCTCTGGCATGTGGAAATTGCAGTCCTCGCCCGCGTTGAACAGCAGCAGCAGTTCCGGCGCGTCGGGATCGGTGCGTTCCAGCAGGCGCAGGCGCAGGCCAAAGCCGCGCAGCCCGTGATCGTGCCAGTCCGTATCTTCCATCGCGCGGCCTTCGGGATGCCACCAGTCCACCTGCGTGGCGCAGGGGCGCGAGTCGTCGCCCGGGGCGCAGGCGAAATCGCGCGGCGCCAGCCAGTCGCGCCATTCGCGGCGCAGCGCCAGAAGCTGGGCCACCGCCTCGGTCAGGCCTTTGCGCGCGCCTTCCCAGTCGATCCATGTCAGTTCATTGTCCTGACAATAGGCGTTGTTGTTGCCGTCCTGCGTCTGGCCCAGTTCGTCGCCGGCCAGCAGCATCGGCACGCCATGGCCCAGAAGCACGGTGCCCAGCATCGCCTTCACCCGGCGCATCCGCGCCTCGAGGATGGCGGGATCGTCGGTCGGGCCTTCGACGCCCAGATTGTGCGACAGGTTGTGGTCATGCCCGTCGCGGTTGTTCTCGCCATTCGCCTCGTTGTGCTTTTCGTTGTAGGACACGGTGTCCCACAGGGTGAAGCCGTCATGTGCTGCGACAAAATTGACCGAGGTGGTGGCGGGCCGCCCGGAATGGTGGAACTGCACCGGGGAGCCGGTGATGCGTTCGGCCATGGCGCCGCAGAGCCCGGGGTCGTTGCGCCAGAAGCCGCGCACGTCATCGCGGAACTTGTCGTTCCATTCGCGGAAGGGCCACGGGAAGCCGCCGACCTGATAGCCGCCATCCCCCACATCCCAGGGTTCGGCGATCAGCTTGACCCCCGCCAGCACCGGATCCTGCCGGATGGCGTTGAAAAACGCGCCTTCGCGTTCAAAGCCCTGCGGTTCGCGGCCAAGGGTGGAGGCCAGATCGAAGCGGAAGCCGTCGACATGCATCGCCTCGACCCAGTAGCGCAGGGAATCCATGACCATGCGCAGCACCATGGGATGCGCCACGTTCACGGTATTGCCGGTGCCGGTGGTGTCATAGCCATAGCGCGGGTTTTCCGCCGACAGCAGGTAGTAAGAGGCGTTGTCGATACCCTTGAAGGACAGGGTGGGGCCAAGGTGGTTGCCTTCGGCGGTGTGGTTGAAGACCACATCCAGCAGCACCTCGATCCCGGCTTCGTGCAGCTTCTTGATGGTGCTTTTCACCTCCTGCACCTTTTCGGAGTTCAGGTAGGTGCGGTTGGGGGCGAAAAAGCCAAGCGTGTTGTAGCCCCAGTAATTCGACAGGCCTCGGTCGACCAGATGCCGGTCCTGCGCCATGGCATGGATGGGCAGCAGTTCCAGCGAGGTGACGCCCATCCGGTGCAGGTGGTCGATCACCGCATCGGATCCGAGCGCGCGGAAGGTGCCGCGCAGATCCGGATCCACGTCGCGATGGCGCATGGTCAGGCCTTTGACATGCGCTTCGTAGATCACGGTATCGGACCAGCTGTGGCGCAGGGATTTGTCGGCATCCCAGTCGAAATGCGGATCGGCCACCACCGCCTTGGGAATGAAGGGGGCGGAATCGCGGGGATCCATGTCCAGATCCGACCCGCCCACCGGATAGCCGTAAAGCGCGTCATTCCATTTCAGATAGCCGCGCATTTCCATGGCATAGGGGTCAAGCAGCAGCTTGTTGGGGTTGAAGCGGTGGCCTTCCTCGGGGGCGTAGGGGCCATGCACGCGATAGCCATAGGCCTGACCGGGGCGGATGCCGGGCAGGTAGCCGAACCAGACGCCGCCCTCCATCAGCGGCAGGTCGAGCCGGTGCAGTTCGGTGTCGCCGCTGTCGTCAAACAGGCAGAGTTCCACCCGTTCGGCATGGGCGGAGAAGAGCGCAAAATTGGTGCCCTCGCCATCATGGCGCGCCCCGAAGGCATCGGGGCGCGAGGCGGACAGATCAAAGGCCGGGGGGGCCGAAACATCCTTGGGCAAAGGCGTTGCTCCTTGAAAGGGTCAGTGCGAGACGGCGCGGACGCTGTCCGGTCGCGACACGGGATAAAGACGGGCGCGCGCTTCGGCCCGGCGGGCCAGCATGGCGCGGGTGACAAGCGTGGTGCCCCCGGGGGTGCGGCGGAACCAGCGCTGATCCTCTTCGGCATCTTCGCCGATAACGGTGCCGTCGGGAAGACAGGCGCCACGGCCAAGGATCACGCGGTGCAGGCGGCAGCCGCGCCCTGCCTGCGCGCCGGGCAGCGCGACGGACCCGGTATCGTCATGCGCCCAGGAACTGGCCAGCGCGGGGCGGCGCATGGTGGGCGCGGTCAGATTCGGCAGGCGCATCGGCGGGCGCTGGAAGAAATCCAGCTGGCATTGGCGGTAGGCGTCAAGCGTGCCGACATCGCGCCAGTAGCCGGGGGTGCCATCGGCATGGGCGGGCAGGGTGTGGACCTGCAGCAGGCCTTCGGCCATCGCCTTGGGCAGCAGGTCATGGCCGAAATCATGGCTGGATCCGGCGCGCATGGCATCCGCGATCAGGGCTGCGCGCAGCCATTTCCAGTCAAAGACATAGATGCCCATGGAGGCAAGCGCGCGCTGCGGATCGCCGGGCATGGCGGGCGGGTTCTGCGGCTTTTCGACAAAGGCGGTGACGCGGCCCGAGGCTTCGGCGGCCAGCACGCCGAAGGCGCGCGCCTCGGCCCGGGGCACGGGGGTGACGGCCACGGTGGCGGCGGCGCCGGTCTGGCGGTGGGTGACCAGCAATGCGCCAAGGTCGATGTCGGTGACATGGTCGCCCGCCAGCACCATCAGTTCGCGCGGGGCCTGCAGGTCGATGATGTCGATGCAGGCGGTGACGGCGGCGGCGGTGCCGACAAAGCCGGGGGCGGGCAGGTTGCGCCCGTCCCGCACGGCGATGCCCCGGCGGAACTGCGGCGCCCATGTGCTGCCCAGATGGGCGTGCAGCGTATCGGGTTCGTATTGCGTGGCGGCAATCAGGCCGGTGAAGCCCGCATCCCGCGTGGCGGCCAGAATAAAGTCGACGATCCGGCATTGTCCGGCGAAGGGGATCGCGGGTTTGCACTCGCTGTCGGTCAGTTCATACAGCCGCGAGCCACGGCCTCCGGCGAGAAGGAAGGGCAGGCAGGCTTTGGTGTCGACGGTTTCTAGTGTCATCAGTGCATTTCCCCGCAGGCACGGGACCGACGGATCCCATGGCCACCGCGCAAGGCGCGGCGCTGTCAGTTTGTTAGGAACTTGTCGCGGCGGGAGGCCCACCGCACGAAACCTAAACAGGACAGCCTGCCATTGGTTCCCGGGAGGGCGGCGCAATTGTGACTCTGCGGAAATCAGATGTCACAGGACATACGCAGCGGCCAGTCCGCGCCCCCCGGCAGCAGGTCATGACCGGGCAGCACAGGGCCGGGGCCGCCGCCTTCGGGGTGGAAGCGCAGGGTCAGATGCCGCGCCCCGTCCCGCCGCGACAGTTCCAGCAGCCCGCCGTCCTGCGCGCTGAGCCGCACCTCGGCCGCGTCGAAGAAATCGGGGTGTTCGGCGCGCAGCTGCACCAGCCTGCGGGTCAGCCGGGCCTTCTGCCCTGCGAGGCCGGGGGCGGAGGGGGCATCGGCGAGGGCGGCAAAATCCACCGGCTGCCGGTTGTCGGGATCGGTCAGCGCGTAGCTGGGCAGTTCGGTGCCCTGATAGATGTCGGGCACGCCGGGCATCACCATCTTCAGCGCGAGCTGGATCAGCGACAGCGGGCCCGCGCGGGCGATCAGCCGGGCGGCGGGGTCGGGCAGATCGGCCTGCCAGCGGGCCACCAGCGCGCGGGCGGCCTCCAGCACCACGGCTTCGGCCTCCTCGTCGGGATGCTGCCATGTGGTGATGACCTTGCCCTCGCGCAGCGCCTTGATCATGTGATCGGCGAGACGGTCGGCCAGATCGTCGCGTCCGTCTTCCCAGATCGCCAGTGCCGATTGCAGCAGATACCAGCCATCGTTGCGGCGCATCTCCTCGGGGAAATGCGGCTCCGTTTCGGCCCAGAGGGCGGCAAAATCCTGCGGCGCCTGTGCGGCGGCCAGAAGCCGGGTCCGCGCATCCTCTGACCGTTTGGTGTCATGCGAGGAGGTCAGGGTCAGCGCATGCGGCCAGCGCGCCTGCCGGTCGGCCAGCCAGTCCGACATGGCCTCGGGGGTCAGCGTGGCATGGTCGGGTTCCGCCCCCACCTCGTTGGTGGCCAGACAACGGTTGTAGCGGAAGAACGCGGTGTCTTCCTGACTTTTGGCCACCAGCGCGCCGGTGACCTGATGGAAGCGACGGGCGAAATCCTGCGCCTCCGGCGTGTCGGGATCACAAAGCGCCTCTCCGAGCAGATGCACGGTGCCGGGGTCGCGCGGGGTTTCCGCCGCTTGGGCGATGACCTGATCCAGCAGGCGGCGGTCGCCCGCCACGCCAGAGCTGTCATCGACCTTGTAGGCGCGGTAGCGGGGGAAGGTGCGCAGCAGCGCCAGCACCGCCTCGCGCAGCGATTCCGGGCCGGGGGCGGCGCGGCGGGTGGCGGCATAGGCCTGCGCCAGCGCGATCATCTGGTGCAGTTCGGCGGCGAGTTCGTTGACCACCACCTCGTCCTTGGCCTCGGCCACGGTGGCGGCAAAATCGCCCTGAAAGCCGGTGGCGTCGCGCCATGTGCCATCCAGCCGCGCCAGACCTTCGGCGGGGGTCAGCAGGCGCAGGATCTGGCGCGCCGCCTCGTATCCGGTGGTGCCCTGCACCGGCCAGCAGACCGGCAGCGGTTCGGATCCGGTGAGGATCTTTTCCACCCAGACCGGCACATCGGGGCCGACCGCCTGCCGCAGCCGGTGCAGATAGGCGACCGGATCGGCGAGCCCGTCGATATGGTCGATGCGCAGGCCCTGCACCAGCCCTTCGGAGACCAGCCGCAGGATCAGTTCATGCGTGTCGTGGAAGACGTCTTCTTCCTCGACCCGCATGCCGATCAGGCTGGTGACGTTGAAGAAGCGGCGGTGGGTCACGCTGTCGCGTTCGGTCTGCCAGTGGCGCAGCTGCCAGACCTGCGTGTCATGCAGCGCGCGCAGCGCGTCCGGCCCGGGATCCGAGGGCAGCCCGCCGGGCGCCAGCGGCACCGACAGCGACGCACCGCCGCCCAGATCGGCGCGGAACACCGGCTGTCCGTCCTCTTCGGCAAGCGAGAAGGCGCCGCGATCCAGCATGTCCTCGAACGGGTCGGGCAGGAAGGGCAGGGCAAGGCGGCGGGACCAGTCGATGTCAAAATGCCGGGCATAGGCCGAGTCCTGACCGTGGCGCAGCAGGTCGCGCAGCCACGGGTTTTCCAGCGAAAACGCGGTGTGGTTGGGCACGATGTCCAGAATGATGCCCAGACCTTCGGCGGCGGCAGAGGCGGCGAGCCGCGAAAATCCTTCCATCCCGCCAAGCGCGGGGTCGATCTGGCTGGGATCGGTCACGTCATAGCCATGGGTCGATCCGGCGGTGGCGGTGAAGATCGGCGAGAGATAGAGGTGCGAGATGCCAAGCTCCGCCAGATAGGGCAGATGCGGGATCAGCCCGTCAAAATCCGTGCCGCAGCGCAGCTGCACGCGGTAGGTGGTGCTGAGCGGGCGCATGGTTCCGGCGGCCACGGCATCGGTGCGCAGGGCCTCGGCGGAGAGGCCGGCATCAAGGCTGGTCATGTGTCGATCCTTACGGCAAGGGCATAGGCGTCCCGTTCGGGATCGCCAAGGGTGAGGTCGGCCTCGGGCAGGGGCTGCGGAAAGGGCGCGGCTTCGGCTGTGGCGCCTTTCGGGGTCAGGCGCAGGCCGATGCGCAGCGTGCCCGCGTCGAACCGCCATGCGGCGCTGAGGGCGTGGCCGTCCCGCGTCACCTCCGGCGCGGCGACAAGGCCGGATTTCAGCAGCGGCACGATGCGGTCCCTGCGCAGGCGCAGCGCCTGCTCGGTGAGTGTGGCAAAGCGGTCCTCGCGCGCCGGATCCTGACCGAAGGGGTAGCACTGCGCGAGGATGTCGGGATCGTTGGGATCGGGGATGTCATCCTTGGGGATGCCGATTTCGGACAGTTCGCGTTCCCGCCCCTCGCGCGTGGCGCGGGCCAGATCGCCGGTGAAATCGCAGAAGAACTGGAAGGGCGCGGTGGATCCGGTTTCCTCGCCCATGAACAGCATGGGGATCTGCGGCAGGCAGAGCAGCAGCGCATGGATCACCGGCAGCGCTTCGGCGGGGGCGAGCGTGCTCAGCCGGTCGCCAAGCGCGCGGTTGCCGATCTGGTCATGGGTCTGGTTGGAATTGACGAAGGCGGTGGGGGGCAGGTGCCGGGCCGGGGCGCCGCGCGGCGGACGCGAGCCGGGGCGGGGCTGGCCCTCGTCGATCTGCCCGTGCCGCATGGCATGGGCCAGATCGCCCAAGGGATCAGCGGCGAAGGGTTCGTAATAGCCCTGCGATTCCCCGGTCAGCGCGCAGTGGATCGCGTGATGCCAGTCGTCGTTCCATTCGGCGTCATATCCCGCCTCGCGCAGGTCGGGCAGGTTGCGTTCATCCTCGGTCACCAGATGCACCGGTCGGTCAAGGCCGCGCAGCTGTTCGGCCAGTTCGCGCAGGAACTGCCGCCCCCCCATGCCCGCGATCTGGTGGACCGCATCCAGCCGCAGCCCGTCGAAGCCGTAATCGCTAAGCCAGCCCTGCGCGCTGTCCAGAAAGAACCGCCGCACCTGCGGCTTGTGGAAATCGATGGCGGCGCCCCAAGGGGTATGGCGGGCCTCGTCGAAAAACTCGGGGCAATAGCCGTGCAGGTAATTTCCCGAAGGCCCGAAATGGTTCATCACCAGATCAAGCAGCACCATGATGCCGTGATCATGGGCTGCGGCGATGAGGCGGCGCAGATCCTCGGGTGGGCCATAGGCGGGATGCGGCGCGCGGATCAGCACGCCGTCATAGCCCCAGCCGCGATTGCCCTCGAACTGCGACAGCGGCATCAGCTCGATCGCGGTGATCCCCAGTTTCGCCAGACGCGGCAGGTCGCGGGCGGCGGCGGCATAGGTGCCGTCGCGGGTGAAGCTGCCGACATGCAGTTCGTAGATCACCGCCTCGTCCCATGGCCTGCCGGACCATGCGGGGTGCGGGGTCATCAGGTCGGGCAGGCGGGAGGGGCCGTGCACGTCGCCCGCCTGCAGCCGGGTGGCGGGATCGGGGCGCAGCGTGCCGTCCAGCACGAAGCCGTAGTCCATGCCCGGCTCTGCGGGGCATTCGGCCAGCGCCCAGCCGTCCACCCGGGTCATGGGGTGGGTTCGCCCGTCCAGATGCAGCGCGATGTCGGAGACGGTGGGAGCCCAGATCCCGAAATGCCAGAGGCCTGCGCGGGTGGGGATGGCGCCCCAGCGGGGATGGGCCGGGGTCGCGGTCTGGGTCTGGGGCACGTCTGTCCTCCGTCCGGGATGTCAGAGCCAACGCGGTGGACCCGCGCGGGGTTCCGTCTGACGCAGCCGTGAATGAAGGGTGCTTGTTCCGCCCAAATCGTGAACGTAGGATGAACTTTATGGTACAGCGCACACTGACGGAAAAATTGGCGATTCTGGCGGATGCCGCAAAATACGATGCCTCCTGCGCGTCGTCGGGCGGCGAAAAGCGCGGGTCGCGCGATGGCTCGGGGCTGGGATCCTCGGGGGGCAGCGGCATCTGTCATGCCTATGCGCCGGACGGGCGCTGCATCAGCCTGCTGAAGATCCTGATGACCAATTTCTGCATCTATGACTGCGCCTATTGCGTGAACCGGGTGTCGAGCCGGGTGGAGCGGGCGCGGTTTTCGGTGGAGGAGGTGGTCAAGCTGACCATCGAATTCTACCGCCGCAACTATATCGAAGGGCTGTTCCTGTCCTCCGGCATCATCCGGTCGCCCGATGACACGATGACGGAGATGGTGCGCATCGCCCGCACCCTGCGCCAGCGCGAGAATTTCCGGGGCTACATCCATCTGAAGACCATCCCCGATGCCGCCCCCGAACTGATCGAGGAGGCGGGGCTATGGGCCGACCGTCTGTCGATCAATGTGGAGCTGCCCACCGAACAGGCGCTGTCGCAGTTCGCGCCGGAAAAATCGGCGCAGCGCATCCGCGCCGCCATGGGCGACGTGCGGCAGCGGCGCGAGGCCGGGCGGGAGGCGAGCTTTCGCGGCAAGCGCCCGCCGCGCTTTGCCCCCGCCGGTCAGTCGACGCAGATGATCGTGGGCGCGGATGCGGCGAAGGACGCACAGATCCTGCAGTCGGCCAGCACGCTTTATGCTTCTTACAAGCTGGGGCGGGTCTATTATTCGGCGTTTTCGCCCATTCCCGACGCGTCAAAGGCGCTGCCGCTGATCAAGCCGCCGCTGATGCGGGAACATCGGCTTTATCAGGCGGACTGGCTGATGCGGTTTTACGGCTTTCAGGCCGCCGAGATCGCGCCGCCTTCGGGGATGCTGGATCTGGAGGTGGATCCCAAACTGGCCTGGGCGCTGGCGCATCGCGACCAGTTCCCGGTGGAGGTGAACCGCGCCAGCCGCGAGATGCTGCTGCGGGTGCCGGGATTTGGCACGCGGTCGGTGGACCGGATGCTGGCGGCGCGGCGGCACCGGACGCTGCGCTATGAGGATCTGCTGCCCTTGGGCTGCGTGCTGAAACATGCGCGCCCCTTCATCAGCCTGCCGGGCTGGAGCCCGCGCGGTATGCTTGACGATGCCGGTCTGCGCGCGCGCTTTGCGCCGCCCCCCAAACAGCTGAGCCTGTTCTGATGCGGATCTGCCTGCCGGTGCTGGGCAGTGTCGCGGCGTGGCGGCAGGAGGCGCGCAGGCTGGCCCGCGCGGGCATTCCGTCCGAGGCGGTGCTGTGGCAGGTGGGGGAGGACGCGGCGGATCTGTTTGCCGCAGAGGAGGCGCCGCGCGGGCCCGCCACCGATCTGCGCCTGCCGCGCGCCGCCATCGCCAGCATGGAAACCGCCCTGCATCATTCCGACCCCGAACGCTTTGCCCGCGCCTATGATCTGGTGCTGCGGCTGTCGCAGGGGCGGCTGCGCTGGGGCGACCGGTCTGACCGCGCCATGGCCAAGCTGCTGGCGCAGGAAAAGGCGGTGCGGCGCGACATTCACAAGATGCACGCCTTTGTCCGCTTTCGCGAGGTGACGCCCGAAGGGGCAAATCGCCGCGCCTTTGCCGCGTGGTTCGAGCCGGAGCATCCCATCACCGAAGCCGCCGTGCCGTTTTTTGCCAAGCGTTTTGGCGATATGGACTGGGTGATCGCCACGCCGCTGCATACCGCGCGCTTCGTGAATGGCGTGCTGGAGGTGGAGGAGACTCGCGATCCCGCGCCCTTGCCCGAGGATGCCGGCGAAGAGCTGTGGCGCACCTATTATGCGCATATCTTCAACCCGGCGCGGCTGATGGTCAGCGCCATGACCTCGGAAATGCCGCGCAAATACTGGAAGAACCTGCCCGAGGCGCGGCTGATCCCCGAGCTGATCCGCACCGCCCCGGCGCGGGCCGAAGAGATGCGGGCGAAGCTGCCGACCCTGCCGCCGCCGCGCGTGCAGGCGGTGCAGGCGCGGCTGCCGGATCACAGCCTGCCGCAGGATGTGACGCCCGCCAGTTTCAAGGCGCATCTGGATGCCTGCACGCGCTGTCCGCTTGGCGGCTGCGCCACGCAGGGTGTCGCGGGCGAAGGGCCGCGCCCTGCCGCGCTGATGGTGGTGGGTGAACAGCCGGGCGATGCCGAGGATCTGGCGGGCCGTCCCTTTGTGGGACCGGCGGGGCAGATGTTCGACGCCTGCGCGGCAGAGGCGGGGCTGGACCGGGGCCGCGCCTATGTCACCAATGCCGTCAAGCATTTCAAGTTCGCGCCACGCGGCAAGCGGCGGCTGCACCAGCGCCCCGGCGCGGGCGAGGTGATGGCCTGCAAATGGTGGCTGGGGCTGGAACGCTCTTGGGTGCAGCCCAGACTGACGCTGGCCATGGGCGCCACGGCGGCGCTGGCGCTGACCGGCTCAGGCGAGCGGCTGCTGCAGCGGCGCGGCACGGTGGAACGGGCGGAGGATGGCGGCGCCGTGCTGCTGACCCTGCACCCGTCCTATCTGCTGCGGCTGCCCGATGAGGCTGCCGCCGCGCGGGCAAGGGCGGAGTTCACCGCCGATCTTGCCCGCGCCGCGGATTTTCTGGATCAGGCCCATTCACCCTGACGGAAGACCGGCACGCGGGTTCCGTCGGCGGTGAGGCCGTCGATATCCGTCTCGGCCCCGCCGATCATCCAGTCCACATGGATCATCGAACTGTTGCCGCCCTGCTGCGCGATCTGTTCGGGGGTAAGGTCGGCGCCATCGAGGAAGCATTTGGAATAGCACTGCCCCAGCGCGATGTGGCAGGCGGCGTTTTCGTCAAAAAGCGTGTTGTAGAACAGCAGCCCCGACTGCGAGATCGGCGAGCTGTGCGGCACCAGCGCCACCTCGCCCAGACGGGCGGCGCCGTCATCGGTGGCAAGGAGTTCGCGCAGCACGTCTTCGCCCTTGGTCGCCTTGGCCTCGACGATGCGGCCCGCCTCGAACCGCACCTCGATGCCGTCGATCAGGCTGCCCTGATGCGACAGCGGCTTGGTCGACCGCACCGTGCCCTCGACGCGCTGCGCATGGGGGGTGGTGAACACCTCTTCGGTGGGGATGTTGGGATTGCAGGTTACGCCGTTCTGCGCGGTGCTGGCGCCGCCATGCCATTCGTGATCGTCAGCCAGCCCCACGGTCAGGTCGGTGCCGGGGCTGCGGAAATGCAGTGCTGCGAAGCGCTGGCCGTTGAGCCAGTCGGTGCGGGTGCGCAGCGTGGCGTTGTGATCGGCCCATGCCGCGACCGGATCGGCGCCGCTGACGCGGGAGGCGGCAAAGATCGCCTCGGCCAGCTTCGCCTGCGCCTGATCCAGCGGCAGGTCGGGGAACATGCGGGCGGCCCATGCCTCGCCGGGCCATGCGCAGATCGACCAGTTGATGTCGAAATTGGTGATCTTTTCCATGGCGGGCTTGTAGGCGCGGGAATTGGCCTTGCCCGCGCGCGACACTTTCGACGGATCAGCCTCGGCCAGCAGCATCGGATCCTCGCCCACGATGGCCATGCGGGCGGCGCCGCGGCCAAAGGCCTCGGCCATGCCGGAATAGAGCCAGTCCGGCGCCACCTCGAAGCTGTTGTCGGGGGCGTGGCGGTAGCGGGCCAGCGCCACCTCGGGATCGGCGATCAGCGGCGTGACCAGCGAGGCCCCGGCGCGATAGGCGGCGCGGCTGACGGCGCGGACCAGCGGCAGGGCCGAGACGGGGGCGGTCAGCACCAGTTCCTGTCCGGGCTGCAGGTTGACCCCGGTGCGCACCGCCACCTCGGCAAGGCGGTCGATCAGATCGGGGTCGATGGGGCTGCGGGTCATGCGGGGTCTCCTGCCTTCTGTGATGCCGGAAAGCTGGGGCAGGGGGCCGCGACAGTCAAGCAGGGGCGGGTTCCATCACATTCGCGGCACGGCGCCAAATTATTCGAGAGCAAACAGATTGAGTCGGTAATCTTGTGGGTGTATCCCTCCGCGCCATGTTGCGCACCCTGTGGAAAAAATATATCGGACTGCTCTTCTCGCGCCCGCCGCAATGTCAGGTGGCCGCGCTATGTTACCGTCATGCCGGATCCGGTCTGCAGATCCTTGTCGTCACCTCGCGCGAGACGCGGCGCTGGGTGCTGCCGAAGGGCTGGCCGAAGGCGGGACTGGATGCGGCTGGCGCCGCGCTGGAAGAGGCGTGGGAAGAGGCGGGGGTGACGCCCGTCAGCCCGCGCGGGCACAAGATCGGCTGCTACCGCTATGCCAAACGGCTGGACGGAGGGCTGCCGCTGGACACGGATGTGCATGTCTTCGCCTTCGAGGTGGCGGGGCTGCAGGACAGCTACCCCGAGGTGGGGCAGCGTGAACGACGCTGGATGAGCCCTGACGAGGCGGCGGCGGCGGTGGACGAGCCGGATCTGCAGGATCTGCTGCGCCGGGCCTCCGTCCTTGTGCGGGATCTTCCGGCGGCCTGAGCGCCGCCTTGCGCGAAAGGAACAGGCGCGGCATGCAGCGCGGCGGAACGCATCACTGGAAAACGCTGGACCGTGATCTGGGCCGCCTGTCGCGGCTGGAGGCGGCCTCGCTTTATGCCGCGCGTCCGCTGGTGGGCGTGGGGCTGGCGCTGGTCTTCGTGATCGTGGCGGCGCTGATGGCGGGGCTGACCAGCGGCACCGAACCGGGCGGGCTGGTCATCATCCTTGCGGCGGCGGTCGGCGCCTACATGGCGCTGAACATCGGCGCCAATGACGTGGCCAACAACATGGGCCCCGCCGTGGGGGCACGGGCGCTGTCCATGGCGGGGGCCATCGCGCTGGCCGCGATCTGCGAAACCGCAGGCGCGCTGCTGGCGGGCGGCGAGGTGGTCACCACGATTTCCGAAGGCATCCTGTCGCCTGCGGCGCTGACCTCGCGCGGAACCTTCATTCAGGCGATGCTGGCGGCGAGCCTGTCGGCGGCGGTCTGGGTCAACATCGCCACATGGATCGGCGCGCCGGTGTCGACCACCCATGCGGTGGTGGGCGGCGTGCTGGGGGCCGGGATCGTGGCGGCGGGGGTCGGATCGGTGAGCTGGCCGATGATCGGCGCCATCATGGCAAGCTGGGTGATCTCGCCGTTGATGGGCGGGGTCTTTGCGGCGGCGGTGTTGGCCTTCATCAAGTGGCGGATCATGTATGTGCCCGACCGGATCGCCGCGGCGCGGGTCTGGGTGCCGGTGCTGATCGGGCTGATGGCGGCAGCCTTTGCCGCCTATCTGGCGCTGAAGGGGCTGAGCCGGGTCGCCGCCGTGACCCTGCCGCAGGCGCTGGGGCTGGGTGCGCTGGTCGGGCTGGCGGTGGGGGCGCTGTCGGTGCCGCTGGTGCGCAGGCAGGCGCGCGGGCTCGACAACCGCAATGGCGCGCTGAAGGTGCTGTTCCGGCTGCCGCTGGTGATTTCGGCGGGGCTGCTGTCTTTTGCCCATGGCGCCAATGACGTGGCCAATGCGGTGGGGCCGCTTGCCGCCATCGTGCGCGCGCTGCAGGGCGGCATCGTCGACGAGGCCGTGGTGCTGCCGGTCTGGGTCATGCTGATCGGGGCGGTCGGCATTTCCTGCGGGCTGATCCTGTTCGGGCCGAAGCTGATCGCCATGGTCGGCAACCAGATCACCAAGCTGAACCCGATGCGCGCCTATTGCGTGGCGCTGTCGGCGGCGGTCACGGTCATCGCCGCCTCGGCGCTGGGTCTGCCGGTCAGTTCCACCCATATCGCGGTGGGGGGCGTGTTCGGCGTGGGTTTCTTCCGCGAATGGCATGCGGAACGCCGCGCCACCCGCGCCACCCGCACCCGCACCCCCGCCAAACGCATCGCGCGGGAGGAGCGCCAGCGGCGCAAGCTGGTGCGGCGGTCGCATTTCCTGACCATCCTCGCCGCGTGGCTGGTGACGGTGCCCGCAGCGGCGGCGCTGTCGGCGCTTTGTTTTCTTGCGATCTCGGGTCTTTTCAGCTAAGCGCAAACCAGCCCTTTACGTGGGCTGCGCAGGTGTATATGCCCCGGGTTTCCGCGGTGTGCGCCGAAAGGCCGCTGCGCGCTCCCTTCTCTCTTGTCGGACGTTCCCTTGAAAAAAACCCTTGCCTCCGCGCTGGCCGCCAAAGGCTACACAACCCTGACCCCCGTGCAGGAGGCCGTGACCGAGCCTGGCCGCGAAGGTGCTGACCTGCTGGTATCCGCGCAGACCGGATCGGGCAAGACCGTGGGCTTTGGCCTTGCCATCGCACCGAAACTGCTGGGCGAAGAGGACCGCTTCGGTCCCGCCGCCGCACCGCTGGCGCTGGTCATCGCCCCCACCCGTGAACTTGCGCTGCAGGTGACGCGCGAACTCAGCTGGCTTTACGCCGAAGCGGGGGCCGTCATGGCGTCCTGCGTGGGCGGCATGGATGCCCGCAACGAACGCCGCGCGCTGGACCGTGGCGCGCATATCCTTGTGGCGACGCCGGGCCGCCTGTGCGACCACCTGCGCCGCGGCAACGTGGATCTGTCCTCGCTGCGCGCGGTCGTGCTGGACGAGGCCGACGAGATGCTGGATCTGGGCTTCCGCGAGGATCTGGAAACCATCCTGCAGGCCTCTGCCCCTGACCGCCAGACGCTGATGTTCTCGGCCACCGTGTCGCCGGAAATCGCGCGGCTTGCCGAACGCTATCAGCGCGAAGCGCAGCGCGTGTCGGTGCAGGGCTCCAGCCGCCAGCATTCCGATATTGATTACCGCGCGGTGCTGGTCGCCGAGCGCGATGAAGAAAACGCCATCACCAACCTGCTGCGCTTTCACGAGGCGCCCAATGCCATCGTCTTCGCCAACACCCGCGCCACCGTGTCGCGGCTGGTGACGCGGCTGTCCAACCGTGGCTTTGCCGTGGTGGGCCTGTCGGGCGAACTGAGCCAGGCGGAGCGGAGCCATGCGCTGCAGGCGATGCGGGACGGTCGGGCGCGGGTCTGCGTGGCCACGGATGTGGCGGCGCGGGGCATCGACCTGCCGAACCTCGATCTGGTGATCCATGCCGAACTGCCGCTGTCCGAAGAGGCGCTGCTGCACCGGTCGGGCCGCACGGGCCGCGCCGGGCGCAAGGGCATTTCGGCGCTGATCGTGTCGCCGCGCGCCCGCAAGAAGGCCGAGCGGATGCTGCGCTTTGCCAAGCTGACCTGCGAATGGGAATCCGCCCCCTCTGCCGATGCCGTTCTGGCGCGGGACGAGGCGCGGCTCTTGGCCGATCCGATCTGGACCGAACCCGCGACCGAGGCCGATCTTGCCAGCGTGCAGCAGATGGTCGAGGCGCATGGCCCCGAGGAACTGGCGCTGGCCATGCTGCGCCTGTGGCGCGGGCAGCGGTCCGCCCCCGAGGAGCTGATGCCGGTCAATGCGGCCCCGGTGGCCGCCAGTGCCGCCCCCGCGCCGTTTGGTGCCAGCCGCTGGTTCACGATTTCCGTGGGCTATCAGGGCAATGCGAACCCGCGCTGGCTGCTGCCGAAGATGTGTCAGGCGGGCGACATCACCCGTGACGAGGTGGGCGCGATCCGCATCACCGACGAGCTGACCTATGTGGAGATTGCGGATTCCGCCGCCGATGGCTTCATGGACACGCTGGGCCCCGATCTGCAGATCGCGCCCGGTCTGGTGATGGAGCCGGTGGACGGTCTGCCCGACGATCTGCGCGGCGCTGCCCGCAAGCCGCGCCCCGGTGGTCCCGGCGGCTTCCGCGCTGGCGGGCCGTCTGCCCCCGGCGCGCAGCGCAAGGGCCCCGGCGCCAAGCCGCGCCGCACGCTTGAAGCCGAGGGTGCGAGCCCCCGGCGCGCGCCCGAAGGCGACGCACCGGCCAAGCCGCGCCGCAGCTTTGAAGATGCCGCCGTGCATTCCCGCCCCAAGCCCAAGGGCCCGCGGGTGGATGGCATGGCGAAACCCGGCACCAAACCTGCGGGCAAGCCCGCCGGTGCCGGCAAACCCAAAGGCAAGTTCGCGCCGAAAGGCGCGGGCAAGCCTGCGCCGAAGCCCCATCGCAAGGGCTGATCCGGCCTTGCGCCGCCGCGGTGTTCCCTCCTGCGGCGGCGCAAGTTCTTTCCTGTCTCAGGTCAGGTAGCGGTTGAACCAGTCGATGGTCCGCTGCCATGCGAGTTCTGCCGCCTCGGCATCGTAGCGCGGGGTGGAATCGTTGTGGAACCCGTGGTTGGCGCCTGCGTAGATATGCGCCTCATAGGTCTTGCCCGCCGCGTCCAGCGCGTCGCGATAGGCAGGCCAGCCCGCGTTCACGCGCTCGTCCAGTTCCCCGAAATGCAGCAGGACCGGCGCCTCGATCTTGGGCACGTCGGCGGCATCGGGCTGGCGCCCGTAGAACGGCACCGCCGCGCCCAGTTCGGGATAGGCCACCGCCGCCGCATTCGACACGCCGCCGCCATAGCAGAAGCCGGTGATGCCGACCTTGCCGGTCACCTCGTCATGCGCCATCAGGAATTCCACGGCGGCGAAAAAGTCGTTCATCAGCTTTTCGGGATCGACCTGCTGCTGCAGGGCGCGGCCCTCTTCGTCATTGCCGGGATAGCCGCCCACCGGGGTCAGCCCGTCGGGCGCCATGGCGATGAAGCCCGCCTTGGCCAGCCTGCGCGCCACGTCGCGGATATAGGGGTTGAGCCCGCGGTTTTCATGCACCACCACCACGCCGGGCGCGGTGCTGCTGCCGGTGGGGCGCACCAGATAGGCGCGCATCTCGCCATGGCCGTTGGGCGAGGGATAGGTGATCCATTCCGCCTTGATGTCGGGATCGTTGAAGCTGACCTGTTCGGCCATGGCGTAATTCGGGCTCATGATGCCCAGCACGGCGGCGGCGGTCAGGCCCCCCAGCGCGAATTTGCCCGCCCGGTCGAGGAATTCGCGTTTGGTGATCATGCCATGGGCGTAGAAATCGTAAAGCTCCAGCAGTTCGGGGCTGAAATCCTTGGCGGTCAGCCTGCGGTCCTGATCGTTCATCGCGTGTCCTCCCTTGGTGGTGATGTCGTCATTCCGCCGGAACTTCGGCGGGGGCTTTTGGCGTGTCGGGGGCGCGGCCAAGGCCTTCGATCAGAACATAGATCACCGGCGTGACAAACAGCGTCAGCACGAAGGCCACGGACAGCCCGCCCGCGATGACCATGCCGATGGCCTGACGGCTTTCCGCGCCCGCCCCGGTGGCCAGCGCCAGCGGCACCGCGCCCAGCACCGTCGCGATGGAGGTCATGGTGACGGGCCGCAGCCGGGTCACGGCGCCTTCCAGCGCCGCCTCGCGCAGCGACATTCCCTCTTCGCGCAGCTGGTTGGAAAACTCGACCATCAGGATGCCGTTCTTGGCCATGAGACCCACCAGCAGCACCAGCCCCACCTGACTGTAGATGTTGACGCTGAGCCCGGTCAGCCAGAGCGTGGCGACGGCGCCGCCCAGCCCCAGAGGCACGGTCAGCATGATGACCAGCGGCGTGCGGAAGCTTTCGAACTGTGCTGCAAGGACAAGGAACACGATGGCCAGCGCCATGCCGAACACCATGGCCATGCTGCCCGACGAGGCGAGGTAATCCGCCGCCTGACCGTCCCATGCCAGCGTGGCGCCGGAGGGCAGGTCCAGCACCGCCGCTTCGACCCGCGCGATGACGGCGGCCAGATCGGCGCCGTCGCGCAGATCGCCCTCCACCTCGACGGAATGCACGCGGTCCTGCCGCCGGATCGCGGGCACGCCCGCCTCGGTCTCGATGTCGGCAAAGGCCGAGAGCGGGATCAGGTCGCCCCGGCTGTTGCGCAAGAGCACCGACAGCAGGTCGGCGGCGGAATCGCGGTCTTCGGGTTCGGCCTGCAGGATCACCGGATACTGCCGCCCCTCGCGGCTGAATTCGCCGACCTGACGCGAGGCGACCAGCGCCTGCAGCGTTTCCGAGACGGTTTCCGCGTCCAGCCCCAGATCCTGCGCGCGCAGCCGGTCGATGTTCAGCGTGGCACCGGGCTGGTTGGCGGCATAATCCACCTCCAGACGGCTCAGATCTGGATCGCCCGCCATGCTGTCGGACAGCTGTTCCGCCCATTGCGCCGCCGTGGCGGCATCGGGACCGCCCAGAAGAAAGTCCAGACTGCCGCGCCCGCCACCGATGCCAAGCCCGCCCGCAGGCCGGATGAAGGTCTGCGCTTCGGTGATGCGCGACAGCGGCGCGCGCAGTTCGGTGATGATGTCCTGCACGCTGCGGTCGCGTTCGCCCCAAGGCGCAAGGCTGACGATCAGGAAAGACCGGCGCAGTTCGCCCCATGTGCCGACGATGGTGGTGACATTGGTGACCACACCTTCCTCGCGCAGCGGGTCAAGCACTGCCTCGACCTTGCGGGTGACGGCATCGGTCTGCGCCAGATTGCTGCCCTGCGGCAGGGTGACGAACATCCGGATGCCGCCACGGTCTTCTTCGGGCGTCACCTCCTGCGGCAGGGTCTGATAGGTGGCAAAGCTGGCGGCCACGGCAAAGGCGGTGAGGGCCAGGACCAGTTCTGGCCCGGCAATGGCGCGGCGCAGCCCGGCGCGGTAGACCCGTTCGGTGGCACCCACCACGCGGGCCACGCCGCGCGTCAGCAGGCTGGGCCTGTCCTCGCGCGGCATCAGCCGGGCGGCCAGCACCGGCGCCAGCGTCAGCGCCACAAAGCCCGACACCGACACGGCCACGGCCAGCACGATGCCGAATTCCGCAAAAAGCTTGCCGATCTCGCCTTCCATGAAGCTGACCGGCAGGAAAACGGCGATCAGCACGGCGGTGGTGGCGATGACGGCGAAGTTCACCTGATTGGCGCCCTGCCGGGCGGCCTCTGCCCGGCTGAGCCCCTGCGCGCGCAGCCGCTGGATGTTTTCGAGCACCACGATGGCGTCATCCACCACCAGACCGATGGCAAGGATCATGGCAAAGAGCGTCAGCGTGTTGATGGAAAAGCCCAAGGCCAGCATCGCCATGGCCGCGCCCAGCACCGAGATGGGGATGGTGGTGACCGGAATGGCCGACAGCCGGGCGGATCCGAGGAACAGGAAGATCACCGCCGTGACCAGCCCCACCGCCTCGAAAAAGACGTGCATCACCTGTTCTAGCGTCGTTTCGATGTAAACGGCCTCGTCCGCGGTGACCTTCAGCACCATGCCTTCGGGCAGGGTGGGGCGGATCCGTTCCAGTTCCGCATGGACGGCGTCGGAAATCGCCACGGTATTGGCCTGCGCCTGCGGCTGGATGCCCAGACCCAGCGCCACCTCGCCATCGGAGCGGAAGATGGAATCGCGGCCCTCGGCGCCTTCGGTGATGCGCGCCACATCGCCAAGCCGCAGCGGGCGGGTGTCATCCTCCAGCACCACCAGCCGCTGGAATTCCGCGACCGAGGTCAGGCGGGTGCGCGCCAGAAGCTGCAGCTGGCGCGAGCTGGTTTCCAGCTCTCCGGCGGGCAGTTCGATGTTGTTGGCATTGAGCGCGGAGGTCACGTCGGCGGGGGTCACGCCATGGGCGGACATGCGCCCGGTGTCGAGCCAGATGCGCATGGCCCGGGCGCGTTCGCCATAGATCTGGGCATTGGCGACGCCGGGCAGGCGCGACAGCCGGTCGACGATGTTGCGGTCGGCGTAATCGGACAGTTCCAGCGGCGTCATGTTCGGCGAGGACAGCGACAGCCGCACCACCGGATCGCCTTCGTCGTCGTTCTTTTCCACGCGCGGCGTGTTGGCGGCATCGGGAAGCTGGTTCACCACCCGGTCGACGGCGGCGCGCACGTCATTGGCGGCGCTGTCGATGTCGCGCGAGGGATCGAAGGTCAGCACGCTGCGCATGCGCCCGCGTTCGCTTTCGGTGGACATGCTGCTGAGCCCGGCAATGCCCGCCAGCGCGCCTTCGATGACGCTGGCCACCTGACTGTCGACCACATCGGGGGCGGCGCCGGTATAGTTGACGCGCACGGTGACTTCGGCGGCATCCACCTGCGGCAGTTCGCGCACGGGCAGGCGGCTGAGCGCCACGGCGCCGATCAGCACGATCAGCAGGTTCAGCACCGTGGCCAGAACCGGACGGCGCAGGGACAGTTCGGGAAGGGTCATGGCGTGGCCACCTGCGCCTGCTGCGGCGCGATCGGATCGACCGAGGCGCCGTCGCTGATCCGGTGCAGATTGCTGGTGATGACCAGCGTTCCCGGCTCCAGATCGCCGGACACCTCGATGCGGCTGCCCATGCTCTGGCCCGCCACCACATCGACGCGCGCGGCGCGCCCGTCGCGCACCACATGGATGTAGCTCTGTTCGCCCGACACGGTCAGCGCGCGTTCGGGCACGGCGGCGGCCCTGCGTTCGCTCAGCACCAGCGTCACCTCGATGAACATGCCCGGTTTCAGCGCCCGGTCGGAATTGTCGACCTCGGCCCGCAGCGCGACAGAGCGGGTGGCCGGATCCACCCGCGTGTCCATCGCGCTGATGCTGCCGGCGAACACCCGGTCCGGCCATGCGGCGGAGATCAGGCTGACGGTCTGGCCCAGCCGGACGCGGCCCATCACCCGTTCCGGCACGCTGAAGGCCACCTCCACCAGCGCCAGATCGTCCAGCGAGGTGACGGGATCGGCGCTGTCCACCAGCTGCCCCTCGGCCAGATCGGTGAAGCCCACCACCCCGTCGAAGGGCGCGCGCAGCACCATGTCGTCAAGTTCGGCGGCGGCCATGTCGCGTTCGGCCTCGGCGCGCAGCAGGGTGGCGCGGGCGGAATCGAAGGCCGCCTCTGACGCGCTGCCAGAGGCCTGCAGCCGCTCCTGCCGGTCAAAGGCGGCCTGCGCCTCGGCCAGCGTCGCCTCTGCCGCTTTCAGCGCCGCCTGTTCCGACGCATCCTCCAGCCGCAGCAGCACGGTGCCCGCCGTCACCTCGTCGCCGGGGGCGAAGGACAGGGTTTCGACCCGCCCCGAGGTGGTGGGCCGCAGTTCGACAGAGCGGCGGGCGCGGGTGGTTCCCACCGCTTCGACGGTTTCGGCAAAATCCAGTTCCTCCACCGGTTCGGTCATCACCCGCAGCGCCTGTGGCGCGCCGGATCCCGGCCCCGCGCCCGGTCCGGGCTCCGGGGCGGCGGCCAGAAAGGATCCGGTCATCTGGAAGCCGAAAAATCCGGCCCCGGCGATCAGGACTATCCCCAGCAGAATCCGGGCGAGGCGCATGACGATGTCCTTACAGTGCGGCGCGCGCGGCAAAAGAGCCCGCGCAGGGGAGGAGGAGCAGGATCAGCCTGCCACCCCGCGCGCCCTGCGGCAATCGACATTTTCGTGTCGCGGCAGAAGCTTAGCGCTTCAGGAAAACCTCAGGTTCGTGGCGTAGGGTCAAAGGTCATCACAGGTGTCTTGGGAATCGCAGTTCCACCCGCAGCCCGCCCAGATCGGGGGCGCGGTCCAGCACCAGCCGCGCGCCGGTGCGCTGCGCGATGGCGGCCACGATGGCAAGCCCCAGACCCGCGCCGCCCGCCCCCGCGCTGCTGCCGCGGTGGAACCGGTCGAAGAGCCGGGGCAGATCCGCAGGGTCGATGCCGGGGCCCGCATCCTCGACCCGCAGCCAGAGGCCGGCGCTGTCCTCTCCGCAGCCGACCCGCACGCTGCCGCCGGGACCGCCGTGATGGATGGCGTTTTCCACCAGATTGGCCACCAGCATTTCCAGATCCTCGGCGGCGATGGCCAGCAGCACGGGCGTGCAGTCCAGTTCCAGCGCGTTGTCATGGCGCAGCGCCAGCGGGAACAGATCGGACAGGATCGCCGCAAGCTGCTGGTCCAGATGCAGCGGCGGCGCGGGGGCGGCGGGGGCGGCATCGGCGCGCGCCAGCCGCAGCAGCTGCTGCGCAAGGCGGCTGGAGCGGTCGACGGCGCGGCGGATCTGATCCAGCGCGCGGCGGGTGTCGGGGGGCAGGCCGTCGCGGTCGATGGTGTCAAGCTGGGCGCGGATCGCGGTCAGCGGCGTGCGCAGTTCGTGGCTGGCATCCGCGACAAAGCGGCGTTCGGCGGCGAGCGCGTGGCGCAGCCGGTCCTGTCGCATTTTCTTCACCATTTCAGCACATGATTATTACGTGATTTCTGGAAGATACCACGATATCGCACACCATTTTTCAGCTAAGGGCTTCA
>NZ_FNEJ01000044.1 GCF_900100085.1 Salipiger marinus | reverse complement strand
GACATAAGATTTCGTGCCAAGCTGGTCTCCATCGTAGACACCAGCTTGAATCATGCCTGTAGCACGATGTGAATCCCTTTTGTCAACACGGCCTAACTCGGGCACGGTGCGTTCACCCTGCGAAATTTCCAGCGCCTCGCGGGACGGGGTTTTGCACCGGAATTCTTCATCAATTAGGTCTTTATTTCCTCGTCCTGGAAGGCCAGCAAACATCAATAATAGCTTTTCTCTCTGACTTATTGCCGGGTGTAGCTCAGAGTTTCAGCTGTCTCAGCTGTCCTGCCTTGCGATGTCAGTCACCAGAACGTCGATGACACGGGGGCCGAGGGCGTTTCGGGCGGATTCGAACAGGATGCGGCGCAGCACATCCATTCGGTGCGCTTCGGTGAAATTTCCGTCGAAGCCGCCGATATTGGCGTGATCAAATAGGGCGCGCAGGAATGCGTCCCGCAGCTTTGGCTCCTGCGCATAGATCACCTCGGTGCTGCCCGCCGTCGCCTCGATGCTGATGGTAAGCACCACCAGCGCGGATACCCGCTGCTGCCCGACGACGGGGATGATGAACTGATTGCTGAGCTTTACAAATTCGCTGGTCGTCCCTTCCGCCGCATGACCGTCTTCGGCATGGGCGTCCTCTTTGGCGGGCGGGGCAGCGTGACTGTCTTCAGCGTGACCTTCCTCGCCTGTGGCGGGTTCGACTTCTGTAGCCTCCTCCATGGGAGGTGCGGGGGCCAGCATCAGACCGGCGCCAATTCCGGCCCCTGTTCCGAAGAGCGCAAGAAGGACGGGCAGCAGTTTTTTCATGTGCTGACCCTCAGAACGGCAGGATCACGTCAAGCACCTGCTGCCCGTAGCGCGGTTGCTGGACATCCGTGATCTGCCCACGTCCGCCATAGGACACGCGGGCGGAGGCGATCTTGTCATAGGTGATTTCATTCTGCCGGGAGATGTCCTCGGCACGGACATAGCCGCTGACCAGAAGCTCGCGCAGTTCGAAATTCACCCGCACCTCCTGAGACCCTTCGATGGCCAGAACGCCATTCGGCAGGACGCTGGTGATGGTGGCCGCCACCCGCAGGGTCAGTTTTTCGTTGCGCCGGACGGTGCCATTGCCGTTGGCGCTGCTCTGACCGCTGACATCCACGGCCTCGGACAGCGAGGCTCCGTCGGGCAGTTTCGGGTCATGTCGCTGCGGGACGCCAAAAAGCTGTGGAAGCCCCATGGTCTGCGAGCCGGACCGGGATCGCGCGGTGCTGTTGGACATCTCTGCCTCCTCATCGATTTCGATGACCACAGTCAGAATGTCGCCCGCCTTCACCGCCCGCCGGTCCCCCAGCAGGGAGCTGCGCTTGCCACTCCACAAGGAGGCATTGTCGGACAGCCGGTCGGGCAAGGTCAGGTCGGGCTCCGCGGCATAGGCCATGGCGGCATGTTCCGGGCCGGACGCCTTGGGGGTGAAGCTTGGCGGCTTGCCAAGGTGATCCAGACTGCTGCAGCCGCTGGCGGCAAAGAGCCCGATCAGAACAAGGGAAAAACGGGTCATGACTCACTCACCGGCAACATTGATGGCCCCGTCCGGCGTGATGGTGCCGGTCAGGACAGTGCGGGACGACAGGTTCATCACGCGGACCCGGTCGCCCGCCCCGCCGCGGGCCAGCGCGCGCCCTTCGGTGACGATGAAGAGCCCGTTGCGGGAAAACACGAGTTCGACGATCTGGTTGCGGTCCACAAGGGCGGGCGGACCAAACGCGTCCAGCCGCAGGGCCTGTCCGGGATAGACGGTCACCCGCGCTTCGAGCCCGATCACCTCTTCGAAGCGCGTCGCGATGCCGGGGACGGTGCCGGGATCAAGCCGCAGCGCATCGGGGTCCACGATCTCCTGCGCGCGGATGGTGCGGGTGGCGACCACCGTATCGGCGGCGGCGCCGGTGGCGGCCAGCAGAAGCAGCAGGCGCAGCATCATCGCACCTGCACGGTGGCGCCGAGCATCTGGTCGGCGGCGGAAATCACTTTGGAATTCAGCTCGTAGCCGCGCTGCGCCTCGATGAGTTCGGTGATTTCATAGACCGGATCAACCGAGCTTTCCTCCAGATAGCCCTGCCGCAGCGTTCCGAGCCCCTCCTGCCCGGGGGTGGTCTGCAGCGGCGCGCCAGAGGCTTCGGTTTCGGTGAAGAGGTTGCTGCCAATGGCCTCAAGTCCCTTGGGGTTGGTGAACCCGACCAGCGTGAACTGCCCCAGCAGCTGCGCCTCCACGGTTTCGGAGAAATAGGCGTAGACTTCGCCTTCTGCGTTGATCGTGACGCTCTGCGCATCTTCCGGAATGACGATTTCGGGCGACACAGGCAGCCCATCAGAGGTGACGATCATGCCTTCGCCGTTGCGTTTCAGCCCACCATCCCGGGTATAGGCCGCCTCGCCGGAGGGCAGCGTCACCTCCAGATAGCCGCGGCCTTCGATGGCGACATCCAGATCGCCATTGGTCGCGGAAAGACCGCCCTGGGCGAGGTTAACCGACACGGCAGCGGGTCGCACCCCCAGCCCCAGCTGCACACCGGTGGGCAGGACAGTGCCATCGGAGGCGCTGATGGTGCCCGCCCGCGCCACCTGCTGATAGTGCAGATCGGCAAATTCGGCACGGCGGGCGTTATAGCCGGTCGTGCTCATGTTCGAGAGGTTGTGCGAGATCACTTCGACCCGCATCTGCTGGGCGCTCATGCCCGTGGCGGCGATCTTGAGGGCGCGCATGGTGGCTGGTCCTTATCTGATGAAGGCCTTGATGGCGGTTCGGATGCGGTCGTCTTCGCGTTCCAGAAAGCTCTGGCCCATTTCATAGGCGCGCTGGACTTCGATCATGCGGGAGATCTGCAGGATCGGATCGGTGTTGGAGCTTTCCAGAAACCCCTGCATGACCTTGGGGGCCTCCACCGGCTCCACCCCTTCGGCGGCGGCAAACAGCACCCCGCCTTCGCGGGTGAGCCCGCGCAGGTTTACGGGCTGGACCACGCCGATCTGGCCGATGGGACGGCCCGCGCTGCTGAGCGTGCCATCCTGTGCGATGGCCAGATCGCTGGCGTCGGGCGGCACGAACAGCGGCGCACCGCCCGCGTCCAGCACCGGGAAGCCATCGGGGGTCACCAGATCTCCGGCATTGCTGAGCGCAAACGCCCCCGCCCGGGTCAGCCTTTCCCCCTGCGGGGTCTGCACCATGAAGAACCCGTCGCCTTCGAGGGCCAGATCCAGCTGCCCCCCGGTGCGGGTCAGGGTGCCTTGGGCAAAAGAGGTGTTGCGCACATGCGCGGCACTCATCGAGACGGAGCCTTCGCGGGTGTCGCGGACATATTCCGAAAAGATGATGCCCTGCTGGCGATAGCCCGTGGTGGCGGCGTTGGCGACGTTGTTGGCGATCATCTGCATTTCGCGCAGCAGGCCCTGCTGCCGCGACAGCGTGGTGTAGCCCGTGGTTTCCATCTCAGCCTCCGGCAATCATCGGCAGGATCCGGCCCTGAAAGAAGCCGATCAGCGTGTCGGTCATGAAGCTCATGGAGATCCAGAACACCGCGACGATGGCCATGAGCTTCGGCACGAAGGTCAGCGTCATCTCCTGAATCGAGGTGAGGGCCTGAAAAAGACCGATCCCGATTCCGGCCACAAGCGCTGCGCTGAGGATCGGCACCGAGGTGACGGTGGCCACCCACAGCGCCTGCCGCAGCGTGTCGTAAAAGACGGTCTCGTTCAGCATGGTCTAGACCGGCATCCGCAGGATTTCCTGATAGGCCTCGACGACCTTGTTGCGCAGCGTGACCACGGTTTCGACCGCCAGTTCGGACTGTGCCAGCGCCTGCACCAGCGCATGGGGGTCGGCATCGCCGGTCATCGCCGTGCTGGCGTTGGTCTCTGCCTGCAGAAGGGTTTGTTGGAACTCCTCTGCCGCAGCGGCAAAGGTTTCCTTCACGGTGCCGGTGCCGGTGCCGGGCTGCGGTGTCATGGCGGGCAGGGTGGCCGCGTATCGCTGCGCGGCATAAAGCGATCGGATGTCCATTCTGGATACCTTTTCAGTGGGTTAACGACGCAGAAGATCCATGAGGCTGGAGGACATCTGCCGGGTCTGTTCGAACATCTTGAGGTTGGCCTCGTAGCTGCGCTGCGCCTCGCGCGCGTCGGCAAGCTCCACGATCAGGTCGACATTGGACCCGTCATAAGTGCCCGCCTCATTCGCCAGAGGGTGGCCGGGGTCATAAACCTTTTCCAGATCGCTGCGGTCAAAGCCGATCCGTCCCGGTTCCACCCGGGCCAGCCCGCCGGGACCGGAGCGATCCAGATCGAAGGGGATGGTCTTGCGGTGATAGCCCGGCGTGTCGACATTCGCGATGTTTTCGGACAGCACGCGCAGCCGTTCAGACTGCGCCCGCAATCCGCTTGCGGTTACCGACAGGGCTTCGGAAAAAGCGCTCATGGCAGGTCTCCGGATCAGCGGCCAAGGCTGGCGCGCAGCAGGTTGAGGTTGGACCGATAGATGGCCAGCGCCCGGTCATGGGACCGCATCGCCTCTGTCGCGGTGACCAGTTCAAGTTCGATGGAGACGGTGTTTCCGTTAGGATCCTCCGCCTCCCGCCGGGTTTCGGGGTCGGCGGTACCAAGCGCGGAAACGCCGTGCAGGTGGCTGTCGCGCGTGGCGCGCATGCCGGACCCCTCCGTGCGGAGTGTGCTGGCGAAATCCGGAATCTCCAGCGCGCGATAGTCGGGTGTATCGGCATTGGCGATATTCTGGGCGCTGAGCGCCTGCTGCGTACCCGCATGTCGGGCCATGGCGATGGCCGTCCTGAACACGTCCAGTGATTGGAACATCGGGGCTTCTCCCTCGATTGGCTTCAATCAAGGCTTAACGGAGATTCCTTTAGAAATGGTTTGAGCCAGATGAAGGGACCGTCCGATGGAACATAGTGAGCTTGCCGGCCTGCGCAGCCGGATCGCGCAGGTGCAGCCCGTGCGCGCCGTGGGGCGGGTGCGGTCAGTGGATGGCACAGTGATCTGGATCAGGGGGCTTGCGCATGTGGCCTGCATCGGCGACCGGATGCGGCTCTACCGCGCCTCTGGTCCGCTGGATGGCGAGGTGCTGCGCATCCGAGAGGATCTGGTGGCGATGCTGCCGGATGAAGGCTCCGAAGGTGTGTCGCAGGGGGATCGCGTGGCGGTGCTTGGCGCGCCGACGCTGGCGCCTGCGGATGGCTGGATCGGGCGCGTGCTCGACCCTTATGGCAAGCCGCTCGACGGGGGCGCGCTTGGAGCCGGGCCGCGGCGACGGCCTTTCCGCGCCAGCCCGCCTCCCGCTGCGCAGCGTCGCGGGCTGGGGCCGCGGCTTCCGACGGGGCTTGCCGTCTTCGACACGCTGCTACCCATCGTGCAAGGTCAGCGGATCGGCCTGTTTTCAGGATCGGGCGTGGGCAAGTCGCGGCTGCTTGCCGCCTTGGCGCAAGGTCTGGCCGCAGATGTGGTCGTTCTGGCGCTGGTGGGGGAACGCGGTCGCGAAGTGCATGATTTTGTTCACAATGTTCTGGGACCAGAAGGCATGGTGCGCAGTGTGGTCGTGGCCGCCACCTCGGACCGGTCGCCGCTGGAGCGGCGGCGCTGCCCGCTGGCGGCGATGACCATCGCAGAGCATTTTCGCGATCAAGGGCTGCATGTGCTGTATCTGGCCGATTCCGTCACACGCTTTGCCGAAGCGCATCGCGAGGTGGCCACTGCGGCAGGCGAGCTGCCCGCGCTGCGCGGCTTTCCCCCCTCGACCGCCCATCAGATCATGCGGTTGGCGGAACGCGCCGGGCCGGGCGTTCCGGGGCAGGGCGACATCACGGCGGTGTTTTCGGTGCTGGTGGCTGGTTCCGATATGGAAGAGCCAATCGCGGATATTCTGCGCGGCGTGCTGGACGGGCATGTGGTGCTGAGCCGCGAGATTGCGGAACGTGGCCGTTTTCCTGCCGTGGACGCGCTGCGTTCGGTGTCGCGCAGCCTGCCGGAAGCCGCCACGCCAGAGGAAAACGAGCTGATTCTGAAGGCGCGGCAGTTGCTGGGATCCTATGCGCGGTCGGAAACCATGATCCGTGCCGGGCTTTATCGTGAAGGAGAGGATCCGATTCTCGATCAGGCCATCCGGATCTGGCCGGATCTGGACGGGTTTCTGGCCGAAGCCTCGCCGCATGGGGTGGAGGCGGCGTTTTCCCGTCTCACGCTGCTGCTGCGCCGGTCGGGCGTGGCAGGGCCAACGCGACCACCGGCGCGCGGCGGTGCCGGACGGGGCGCCGTGCGTGGGGTCGGCTGACAAAAAACCCGCCGGACCGAATCCAGCGGGGTAGAAAGTTCTCAAGGTCAGAGGCTTAGCCGATGATCGCGTTCAGCGTGGCCGAGGGGCGCATCACCGCTGTCACCTTCTCCGGATCGGCTCGGTAGTAACCACCCAGCTCGGCGGGTTTGCCCTGCGCTGCGGCCAGTTCCGACAGGATTGCCTCTTCGCCTTCGGCCAGTGCCTTGGCCAACGGGGCAAAATGTTCGGCGAGCGCGGTGTCGCTGTCCTGAGCCGCCAGAGCCTCTGCCCAGTAGCGCGCAAACCAGTAATGGCTGTCGCGGTTGTCCGGCTCGCCGACCTTGCGCGACGGCGACCGGTCATGGTCGAGGATGCCCTGCGTGGCGACATCTACCGCCTCGCCCAGCACCCGGGCCTTGGCATTGTTCCGCTGGTCCGCGAGGAACTTGAACGATTCGCCAAGCGCGCAGAACTCCCCCAGGCTGTCCCAGCGCAGGTGGTTTTCTTCCACCAGCTGTTGCACATGCTTAGGCGCAGAGCCGCCGGCGCCAGTTTCGAACAGCCCGCCGCCCTGCATGAGCTTGACGATGGACAGCATCTTGGCCGAGGTCGCCAGTTCCAGAATCGGGAACAGGTCGGTGAGATAGTCGCGCAGCACGTTGCCGGTGATGGCGATGGTGTTTTCGCCTTTGGTGATCGTTTCGAGGCTGGCGCGCGTGGCGTCACGCGGCGACATGATCTCGAACTTGTCGGCGACACCCTTCGCCTCGAGGATCGGTTTCACATAGGCGATCAGTTCGGCATCATGGGCGCGGCTGGAATCCAGCCAGAAAATCGCGCGGCAACCTTCAGCCTTCTGCCGGTCAATCGCAAGGTTCACCCAATCCTCGATCGGCGCCTTGCGGGCCGAGGCAGAGCGCCAGATATCGCCCGCTTTCACCTCATGGCTGTGCAGCACGCTGCCATCCTCGAGGATCATCTTGACGGTGCCATCTTCCGGAATCTCGAAAGTGGTCGGATGGCTGCCATATTCCTCAGCTTTCTGCGCCATCAGCCCGATATTCTGCACCGTGCCTGCCGTCGCCGGGTCGAGCTTGCCGTGTTCTTTGAAGAAACGGATCGTCTCGTCATACACCGGCGCATAGGAACTGTCGGGAATCACGCAGGCCGTGTCGTGTTCTTTGCCATCCGGGCCCCAGCCTTTGCCGCCCGCACGGATCAGCGCGGGCATGGAGGCGTCGATGATCACGTCCGAAGGCACATGAAGGTTGGTGATGCCGCGGTCGGAATTCACCATATACATGGGGGGGCGTTCGCTGCGCACGGCTTCGATGGCGGCCATGATTTCGGGCTGGTCTTTCACCCGGTCCAGAAGGTCGCCCATCCCCGAGTTGGGATTGACGCCGAGACCGGCCAGAGTCTCGCCAAACTTTTCGAAGACCGGCGCGAGCCAGGTCCGCACGGCGTGGCCGAAGATGATCGGGTCTGACACCTTCATCATCGTGGCCTTCATGTGCAGCGAGAACAGGGTGCCTTCGGCCTTCGTTGCTGCGATTTCTTCTTCAAGAAAGCGGTCCAGCGCAGCGGCGCTCATGAAGGTCGCGTCGACCACGGTGCCCGCAGGGTAGCTTACGGCCTCCTTCAGGACGGTTTCGCCCTTGGCCGTCTCCAGCACGATCTTTGCCGTGGCGGCGTGGTCCAGCGTGGCAGAGGCTTCGTTTGCGAAGAAATCACCGCCCTTCATCGTGGCGACACGGGTCTTGCTCTCTGCGGTCCAGTCCCCCATGCGGTGCGGGTTGGCCTGGGCGTATTTCTTGACGGCGATAGCGGCGCGACGGTCGGAATTGCCCTCCCGCAGGACCGGGTTCACGGCGGAACCCTTGATCGCGTCATATTTCGCCCGCGCGGCTTTTTCGGCGTCGGTGGCGGGGGCTTCCGGATAGTCCGGCAAGGCGTAGCCCTTTGCCTGCAGTTCACGGATTGCCGCCACCATCTGCGGGACCGATGCCGAGATGTTGGGCAGCTTGATCACGTTGGCCTCGGGCGTCTTCACCCAATCGCCAAGCCAGGCCAGATCGTCGGACGGACGCTGCGCCTCGGGGAGAGTGTCTGCGAAGGCGGCAAGGATACGTCCGGCGAGAGAAATATCACGCGTGCCCACAGTGACACCGGCGGCAGCGGCAAAGCTGCGGATGATGGGAAGCAGCGAGGCCGATGCCAGCTCGGGCGCTTCGTCTACCGTGGTATACACAATATCGGGAGTTGCGTTTTCAGCCATGAGAGTCAGAGCCTTTCCATGTCGGTGAGTCCCGCAGGGCTTAGCCGAGGCACGCGCGAAGATCCACAGTGCTGTCCCGCTGACCGTCGCAAACATGATCCGCAAGTGACATGAGAAGTCTGGCACTACTGGCCATGAACCCAAGTGGAAAGACCAAGCGAGAGGTGCCGACATTTGACACGGCGCTTGCTCTTGCCTCGATTTCTAGAGGGCTGCCGCAAGAGCGACGCTGTGCTGGCAAGAAAACTATTGGAAAGCCAAAGTTCGTGGCCTCATGCATAAAGCCAAGACTGTGACCTGCTAAGACCGTCCAGCGGCGAGCAGCCTGTCCTCTCGGGGGATCAAAGCGCGCAAAGCCTTGAGGCAGTGATAGAATTGCCCGTCCAGAACGGCGTCTGTAGCGCTTGTGAGGAGTTTCCTGCTGTCCGCATCGGTAAGGATGCGGCTTAGCTCTTCGATATTGCGGAGGAGCTGTTG
The DNA here is from genome assembly GCF_900100085.1 of Salipiger marinus. Classification (GTDB taxonomy): domain Bacteria; phylum Pseudomonadota; class Alphaproteobacteria; order Rhodobacterales; family Rhodobacteraceae; genus Salipiger; species Salipiger marinus. Next base: position 4,981 of record NZ_FNEJ01000044.1, on the reverse strand, counting down.
CCGCATGTCCAAGGCTTGGGCATCGCCGGTAAGAACCAGCTGGGTAGCATAGCACATCCGCCGTACGGGCGTCTGCGCCTCGTCGGGATGAATCGCGTCCCGCAGGCGCAAGATATGTGCATTCGGTGTGATGATGGATAGGCGGCTGCGCCGATCGCCATTTTCGATGACAGCACCGTTTATAAGCACGCGCTCCTTCGGGCCGAGCTTGAGAACCAGCCCGCTCATCGCTGCGCACTCCGCCCGCCAAGACCGCGCAGGATGGCCGCATTGACTTCAAGGAGGGGAGCAAGGCGCGCTTTCTTGGCGAGAACTTTTGCCGAGTGGATCTGGACAAACTCGGCAAGGTAGAAAATTTGAGCACGCAGTTCTGGCGGAAGACGGTTGGCGGGGTCGGCTACATCGACCGCGAGCGCCGTCCATAGCCGCCGGTTGTCGTAAAGCGCTTCCACGAGACGGGGATAAGCCATCGGACCTGCTTCGGCGGCGGCTTTTATCCGGTGCGTTACGCGGGCAATCATCTCGTATTCGATCGAACGGTCTGTGCGTGTGCTGGTGGTATTTTGAGCATAGGCGCGCTGCGCCAGGATTTGGGCGTTCACGGCAGAACCTTCTGACTCTGGAGAAAGAGCTATGGTGTTCAAAGGCGTCGGAGGCTGGAATATCCAGCCTCCGAAACTTCAGATTACCGGAACAGGGACAGGAGAGACTGCGGGGCCTGGTTCGCGATGGACAGCGCCTGAACACCCAGCTGCTGCTGCACCTGAAGCGCCTGCAGTCGGGCCGAAGCTTCTTCCATATCTGCATCAACCAAGGTGCCGATCCCGGACTTCAGGGCATCGGTCAGGCCTGTGATGAAATCAGCCTGAGTCTCGATCCGGCCCTGCACGGAGCCGAACGCAGAAGCAGAGTCGATGGCAGTTTGGATCAGGGCCTCGATCTCGACGATCGCGCTGTCCACTCCAGTCTGCGTGGTCACATCGATTTCGCTCAGCTTTTCGAGCCGCCCACCGATCGTGGTGTCGGTTGTGGCCGTGCTGGCAAACTGCACGGAAATGGCGCCGGCGCCTTGGCTGGTGTTGGGACCAGTGATGTCGATCTGGTTTGCGTTGGTGCTGTTCACGCTTGCCGAAATGCCGGCCGCCACGGCAGTGGAGTCGCCATTGATGTAGCTGTTGAACGCGCTGACCAGCCCCTCAGCCACGTCGGCTTCGGTATCGCCATCGCGAGCAACGTAGATGATCTCCTGATTGCCTGCGGTGGTGGTGGTGTTCAGCCCGGTGAAGACACCTGCGCCAGCGCTGATGGTGATGGTGAAGCCCGTGCCTGCGGCAATGGCAGCGGTTCCGGCACCAGCGGTCTGTCCAACCACGGCGTTGGTGGTCGGCGCGGTGGCGGCAGCGGTGAGTGCCACGGCGGCCGTGTTCGCCGCGCCACTGAGCGCGTCGGAGGCGGCCGCAGTATAACCGGCGGCGGCAACGTTAATGGAGCTTGCGCCCGTCCCAAGGTCCTGCTTGGCGACGTTGATGTCGCTTGCGACAACACCGGTGCCAGACCGGTCAAGCGATGCCAGCACGTTGATGCTGCCAGTGCCAGCAGTCTTTTCGGTGTTCGAGATGAGATTCAGGCCGTTGAACTGTGCTGCTCCCACAACGGCCGAAATCTGGCCGCGCAGGGCGTCGATGTCGGTCTGGATCTTGGCACGATCAACGTTCTCTTCCTGAGCAGCGACGATCTTGCCCTTCACCTCGGTCAGAAGATCGGTCACGGTCTCCGAAGCCTGCCGGGCCACGGCCACTGTGGACTGACCAAGGTTGAGGCTGTCGGAAATGCCTTTGAAGCCCTTCACGTCGGCTTCCATGACCTTGGAAATGGCCCAGACAGCGGCGTTGTCCTTGGCGGTTGCCACAGTCTTGCCGGTAGAGATTTCGCTCTGGGTCGTTGCCAGGTTGGAGTTGATCGACTTCAGGGTCTGCAGCGCGACCATGGCGCCATTGTTCGTCAGAATGCTAGACATGGAGGTTCGTCCTTTAGGTCATGGGGCGCTTTGCGCCGATGTTTATGGGTCACCAGTGCTGGTGAGGGCGTCTTTCTGACGAAGGCGGCCAAGGCTTTGCGCCTTCCGCATCATCCACCCGGATGTGAGCACACCATGACGGCCAATCCCTAATGCTCGGCTAATCCCATTGCGGAAGGTTCTCCGCATTTTTCCGAAATTTCTCTAGACCCGGTGCTCCAGCCGCGTCTCTCCGGCATCGCCGATGGTTTCCCGGCGCCCCAGCGCGTCATAGACCTGCACCACTTTTCCCTGTTCTCTCAGGTGGGTGAGCCTGTCGGATACGACGCGGATTCCCGCGAGCGCATGATCGAAAAGCTCCTGATTGCGGCGCATTTTCAGCTGCAGCGGGGCGATCCGTTCGGCAGTCTCCGGGATTGTGTCGCGTAAGGCTTCGATCAGAAGGGACTTTTCACTCACAAGCTGAGCAATTTGATCCAGCCTTCCCTCCAGAAGCACTTGCCGTTCCCGATCGACCAGAGATTCCAGCCTGTCGAGGAGATCTTCGAGCTGAGATGTTTCAGACATCTGCGCGATCCTTCAGCGACTGGTAAATGGCGTCGGCGAGGCCAATTCCGCCCCGCTCGGCAAGGGCAGTCGCGTGCTCCTGACGAAGAAAAGAAGCAAATTGCGCCTCGCCCGCACCACCTCCGAAAGCGGACTGCGCCTTGTCCAGACCAGCGGCCCTGAGCATCTCGGACAGGTACGCTGCCTCCATCCGGCGTGCGGCTTGGCGAAGGGGGTCGGCGGGGTTGGGTGGGATCTTCATGACTGCCTCCAATTCGACTCATCTCAGACAAGTCAACTCGAAGTCGGTAAAGGATGGGTAAGGATGTTCTGTTTAAGTTCACAACAAAGACAGAAGGTCCAGATCAATGTTGCCACAACTCACTGCCATATTTGGGCGAATCGCGGTTCTTGTCGACAGGGTGGGAAAACCGGACGAGGGCGCTGATTTTCTTTCTGTTCTGCAGCAGTTTGATCGCGCTAGCGCCCCCTCGGCAGACCAGAGCGCCTCTGTATTTTTCGGCGTAGCCGAGGCGGGCCCTTCTCCCGAAGAAGGCGAGGTGGAGCCTATGGTGACGGTGAAAGACGCGCCAGATTCTGATGACTTCTCGCCTTTCGAAGAGGGGGAATCTGATTCCTTGCCCGAACCTCCAGATCTGAACCCGCTGCCCGCGCAGACGGAGGTTTCCGCGGCGCACCCTGTACAGCAGGAGGAGCCGGAAAAATCTTCGCGTGACGCCTTACCTCTGGCCGACGTGCCCCATGGCCTTCCGGCAGAAGAGCTTGACGCTCAGGACGGCGGTGAGCCGGAGAGGCAGTTGGTCTCGCGGGAAGCGGTGCCGGGGCGCCTCGGTCCGGGATCAGTCAAGGGGGAGCAAGAAGGGGCCCAAAGCCGGCAGGACAAGCGCAGTCTACTTCCGCTTGCGCGCAGCTTCAGTGAATCAAAAACCAGCACAAAGGTGCAATTCGGGGTAGTCGACCCGCAAACTCTACCCCTCCAGTCAAAAAGCCGCGCAGTAGATTCTCGCCCTTTCGTGGTGCCGGGCTTTCCCGGGCAGTCCCATGGGCCCTCCAAGGTCATGCAGCCCGGCGCAGTGCCGCAGCTCCCCGACCATTCGACCGGCCATGGCCAACCTGATGGCCCGCACATAGGTTCAGAGGGACCTGAGGTGCGACCCGAGCTACAAGCATTGCAGGCACTGCCCGCGCGAACTGCTCCGACCAAGGAGGTACCTGCGCAAGCGGGCAAGCAGGCCTCGACCCTGCCCTACGCCCTGAGTCCAAGGGATGTCCCGAAGGAAGCGCTTCGGAAGCCGCAGGTATCTGAGCCTCTTGATCCAGCGACCGACAGAGCGGCGCCTCAACTGGCACCGTCGCGCTTGCAACCTATTGATCTCCCTGACACACGCAGCTTAGGGGCGCCATTACAGGCGATTGCAGAAGTCGCTCGCGACGACGGCGAGGCAGTCGTTCCAAAGATGCGACGCGAGCCTGCTCGCGCCAGCGATCCCGGAACGGCCAACCAAGTGACGCTGCGCACATCGAGCCCGGCGTCGGTGGGAGCGGAGGAAGCGCTACAGCTCCGGAAGGTTCCTCCGGCAGACGCGCCCATGGGCCGGGTTCATCACCATAAACAGCCTTTAGACGTTCTCGTCAGAACAACGCCCGATCTTGCTTCGGCACAGAATTTTGTGCCTGAGCTTGAGACACCGCTCCAGCCCAAGCGGGCCATTGAGCCTGTCCAGAACTTGCTCCCCCAACGCGCGCCAACTCACTCCAGACCACGCAATTCCTTTGGTTTACTTGCTCCTGAGGTAAGGTCAGCCTCGTCCGCTATGGTCCCTTCGATAAAAGTTTCCGAAGGGGCCCTCGGAAGCAACTTTTCGTCGGACCCCGAAAATAACTTAAATCATAAGGTGGGGGAGATGCCATCCCTCAACCTATTGGGGAAGAATACGCATCAAGACTCCCATTCCGGCGTAACGCAGCCTGAGGCTGAAAGGGAAAAGGGAAGATTCCCTACCAGACTTCCAGAATTGTCTGAGCCTGAACGCCGCCTCCCCACTAGGCCGTGTTGACAAAAGGGATTCACATCGTGCTACAGGCATGATTCAAGCTGGTGTCTACGATGGAGACCAGCTTGGCACGAAATCTTATGTCGGACGAAGAATGGGCGTTCTTTGAACGGTTCATTCTGGCAGTCCGTGCGCCTAACGGGCGCAAACCGACCAATCACCGCCTTGTTCTTGATGGGATTTTCTGGATCGCCCGCACGGGAGCGCCGTGGCGCGATCTTCCCGAAGAGTTCGGTAAATGGTCCAGCGTCTACCGGCAGTTCCGGCGCTGGACACTGGCAGGGCTGTGGGAGGACATCATGGAAACCCTGAACCAGAGCGGGGCCGTGCCGGACGCCCTCCA
>NZ_FNEJ01000019.1 GCF_900100085.1 Salipiger marinus | reverse complement strand
GGTCCCACAAGGCGGCGGCGCAATGGTTCAGCCGCGCCTGCTCAGACGCCGGGCTCGCCGAGCTGAGCGCGCACGGGATCCGGAAACACCGGGCCGCGATCTTCAAGGAAAACGGCGCAACCAACGAACAGCGCATGGCGATCTTGGGTCACGAGACCGAGGCGGAGGCCACCAGATACAGCCGCTCGGCAGACCTGCGAAAGATCGTTTCCGGAACAGAAGTTCCAACTCGGTCCGATCCAAGTTCCAACTCGGTCGAATTATCCAAGGAAATCAAGGGCCGTTAGGGGAAGTGGTGCACCCGACAGGATTCGAACCTGTGGCCTCTGCCTTCGGAGGGCAGCGCTCTATCCAGCTGAGCTACGGGTGCCGGTGCGCGTCCTCTTAGGGCAAAGCGCGGCGGGCTGCAATCGCAAATCGCCTCGGCCCCCCGGCTTTCGCAGAAGGCGCCGCCCGCCCTTCTTCTTGGTGGAAATATCCCGGGGGGAGCCTGCCGCAGGCAGGCGGGGGGCAGCGCCCCCCAGCAACCCCTCCAAAGAGCGCGGCTCGGGGCTCAGTACAGCCCGCCCGAGCTCAGCGTGCCGAAGCTGGCCTTCGGGCCCACCACCGCCTTGCGCCCGGTGGAGGTGGTGACCTCTCGCGAGCGGGTGGTGCCATCGGGCTGGATCAGGTCGAAATTGCCCGACATCGCCCAGCCCCCGTCAAGCTGCACGCCGAACATCGGCTCTTGACCGCGACGGAAGCATTCGGCCACCACATTCGCCCCCGAAGCGCCTTCGCCCAGACGGGCGCCGGTGAAGCGGTCGATGTTGATGAACTCGCAGGCCTCGGGCACCTTGAAATCGGTGCCGCCGTATTTCTCCACGGCCTTGGTCATGAAGCGCTGGAAGACCGGGCCGCACATGGTGCCGCCATAGGCATGTTCGCCCAGACTGCGCGGCTGGTCGAAGCCGATATAGCAGCCCGCCACGATGTTGGAGGTGAAGCCGATGAACCACACGTCCTTGGCGTCGTTGGTGGTGCCGGTCTTGCCCGCCGTGGGCACCGGCAGATCGATGACGCTTGCCGCCGTGCCGCGCTGCACCACGCCCTGCATCATCGAGGTCAGCTGATAGGCGGTCACCCCGTCCATGATGCGGTCGCGGTTGTTGCGGATGGTCGGGCCCTTGCCCGGCGGCAGGTTAGGATCGGCGCAGTCCACGCAGACCCGTTCATTGCCGCGCTCCGCCTCGTGGTTGTAGACGGTGCGGCCATAGCGGTCCTGCACGCGGTCCACCAGCGTCGGCTCCACCCGTTCGCCGCCATTGGCGAACATCGCATAGGCAGAGATCATCTTGTAAAGCGTGGTCTCGTCCGCCCCCAGCGCATTGGCCAGCACCCGGCCCATATGGTCATAGACCCCGAAGCGTTCGGCATAACGCCCGACCGTGTCCATGCCCACTTCCTGCGCCAGACGGATGGTCATCAGGTTGCGCGACTGTTCGATCCCGGTGCGCAGCGGCGTCGGGCCGTAATACTGGTTGGAGGAGTTCTGCGGGCGCCACACGCCCTGCGGCGTGTCGATCTCGATCGGCGCGTCGATGATGATGGCGGAGGGCGCATAGCCCGAATCCAGCGCCGCCGCATAGACGAAGGGCTTGAAGGACGAGCCCGGCTGGCGCAGCGCCTGCGTGGCCCGGTTGAACACCGAATCCTGATAGCTGAACCCGCCCTGCATCGCGATGACCCGGCCGGTATTGACGTCCATCGCCATGAAGGCGCCCTGCACCTCCGGCACCTGCCGCAGCGACCAGCGCAGGAAGGCCCCCGAACCGTCCTCGGTCATCTCGCGCACATGCACCACGTCGCCGCGTTCGAAATTGTCGACGAAGCTGCCGCGCATCCACGCGATGTCGTTGCGCGGCACCACCGAGGGCTTGGCCTCGGTCGCCTCCACGCCCTCGATGCCAAGCCGCATCTGCTGGTCGCCCACCTCCAGCACCACCGCCGGGCGCCAGACGCCGCGCAGATCCACGTCGCGGGCCACCGCCGCCTCGGACAGCGCCGCGCGCCAGTCCGCCTCCGATCCCAGCCGGTCCTCGGGGATGGTGATCCCGGTGCCGGTCCAGCGGCCCCGGCTGCGGTCATAGTCTTCCAGCGCCAGCCGCAGGCTGCGCGCCGCTTCCACCTGCATTTCGGGATCCAGCGTCGCGCGCACCGACAGGCCGCCCGAGAAAAACTCGCCCTCGCCAAAATCCTGCGTCAGCTGGCGGCGGATCTCGTCGGTGAAATAGTCGCGCGGCGGCAGCGCCTTCTGGTAGGGATCGTAATCGCCGTTCTGCACCGATTTCAGCGGCTGCACCACTTCGGTCTCGTAGGTGGGCTCGTCGATATAGCCGTTTTCCAGCATCTCGCGCAGCACGTAGTTGCGCCGCGCCAGCACGCGTTCCTTCTGCCGCACCGGGTGGTAATCCGACGGCGCCTTGGGCAGCGAGGCAAGGAAGGCCGCCTCATGCGGGGCCAGTTCCATCAGCGACTTGTTGAAATAGGTCTGGGCGGCGGCGGTCACGCCATAGGAGTTCTGCCCGAGGAAGATCTCGTTGAGGTAAAGCTCAAGGATCTTCTCCTTGCTCAGCGTTTCCTCCAGCCGGGCGGCAAGGATGATCTCCTTGATCTTGCGCTCGGCCTGACGGTCGCCCGACAGCAGGAAGTTCTTCATCACCTGCTGGGTGATGGTCGAGGCGCCGCGCACGTCGCGGCCCCGCGACTTGACCGCATCAACCGCCGCAGCCCCGATGCCGCGCAGGTCATAGCCCTGATGCTGATAGAAATTCTTGTCTTCCGCCGAAATGAAGGCCTGCTTGACCATGTCGGGGATCTGGTCGGCGGGGGTGAACAGGCGGCGTTCCTGCGCAAATTCGTCGATCACCTGCCCCTCCTGCGAATAGATGCGGGAGATGGTCGGCGGCGTATATTGCGCAAGGCTTTCATGGCTGGGCAGGTCTCGGCCATAGACCCAGAAGATCGCGCCCATGGACAGCGCAATCATCATGGCCCCCAGCGTGAGAACGCTGAAGATGGCTCCGAATATCGACAGAATGAACCTGATCACGCGCGATGCCCCTTTGGATTGCCGCTCCCCTTATACCGCAGCGGGGCCTGCGTCAAAACACAAGGGCGCGTGACCCCGGCAAGGCGCCGCCGGTGACCGGGTCGCCTCGTCGGGCGCAGGCCTCACAACCTGCGCGGCCTTACTGCCGGCGCAGCCGGGCCAGCGCCGCATCCTCCACCGCCCATGCGGCGATGCCGTCGCGCAGGCCCGCCGCCATGCGGGCACGCCATGCCGGATCCTGCAGATTGCGCAGATCCTCTTCGGTGGACAGGAACCCCACCTCCACCAGCACCGAGGGGATGTCGGCGGCCTTCAGCACCGAAAATCCCGCCTGCCGCAGCGGGCGCTTGTGGACCTGCCCCACCGCGCCGCGGATTCCCGCGACCAGATGCTGCGCCAGCGCAAGGCTGCGCGGCGCATTGTCGAGCCGCGCCAGATCCATCAGCACATTCGCCACCCGGTCATCGGATCCCGACAGGTCAAGCCCCGCCAGCAGATCGTCGCGGTCATGCCGTTCGGCCAGCGCCGCCGAGGCCGCGTCCGACGCATCCTCTGCCAGCGTGTAGACCGTGGCGCCATGGGCGACACCTTCCTCGATGGCATCGGCGTGCAGCGACAGGAACAGGTCGGCGCGCATCTGATGCGCCATGGCCACCCGCGCTTCCAGCGAGACAAAGACATCTTCCTCGCGCGTCAGCACCGCGTCAAAGCCCGCGCGGCGCAGCATGTCGCGCAGATCGCGCGCAAAGGCCAGCATCAGCGCCGCTTCGGTATGGCCCGCGCGTTCGGCGCCGGGATCAATGCCGCCATGGCCCGGATCCAGCACCACCCGCAGCGGTGCCGCCGGATCGCGCCGGGGCGGCGCCACGGCGGCGGGCGCGGGCAGATCCCATGCCGGATCGCGCAGCGCCCCCGACCGGGCCGCCATGTCGGTCAGGCTCGCGGGGCTCAGCGCCACCTCCAGCGCGGCGCTGCCGGTGCTTTCGGTGACGCGCATGCCCGCGCGGTCCAGCACCATCGGCCCGTCCAGCTCGGCCACCAGCCGCGACCAGCCCTCGCGGAACGGCCCCATGCGCAGCGCCGTCACCGCGTCTGACCGGTCCATGGCGTCGGCATCGGCCCCGGTCCAGTCCACCTCGCGGAAATCCACCACCAGCCGGGGCGGATCGGTCAGGGTGAAGGCGCGCCAAGGCACACCCTGACTCAGCGTCAGGGTCAGATCGGTGCCCCGCCCCATGAAACGGTCCCGGACCTCTCCGGCCACAAACTGCGCCTGTCCGCCCATCTGCTGCGCGCCCGCCATCGGGGCCAGCGCAAGGCAGACCAGCAGCGCCGCCACGATCCGGATCATCCTGCCACCGCCTGTTGTTCTGCTCTGACGACTTAGCCTAGCAGCGGCGCCACAGATTCGCATCCTCAGCCGCGCGTTTCCATGAAGCGGCGCAGCCGGTCCAGACCTTCCTCGATTTCCGCCGTGCCGCGCGCATAGGAAAAGCGCAGCGTGCCCGCGCCGCGCACGGGGTCGAAATCCAGACCCGGCGTCACCGCCACCCCGGCCTGTTCGAGGATCTCTGCCGCGAAGGCCCGGCTGTCCTGTGTCAGATGGCTGACATCGGCATAGATGTAGAAGGCGCCGTCCGGGGGCGCGATGCGGTCGAAGCCGGCCTGCGGCAGCCGTTCCAGCATGAGCGCGCGGTTGCGGGCATAGACGGCAAGGTTCGCGTTCAACTCCTCGGGGGCGTCAAGCGCCGCCAGCGCCGCCACCTGACTGGCATTGGAGGCGCAGATGAACAGGTTCTGCGCCAGCCGTTCCACCTGACGGATCTGGGCCTCCGGCACCACCAGCCAGCCCACCCGCCAGCCGGTCATGGAGAAATACTTGGAAAAGGAATTGATGACGCAGACATCGTCAGAGACCTGCAGCGCCGTCACCGGTTTGTGGTCATAATCGATGCCGTGGTAAATCTCGTCCGACAGGAAGGCCGCGCCGCGCCCCTGCGCCGCCCCCACCAGCGCCGACAGTTCCGGCAGGCCCAGCATGGTGCCGGTGGGATTGGCCGGAGAGGCGACCATCACCCCGTCATAGTCGATCCCCGCCAGATCCTCGGGCACCAGCTGATAGCGGTTGGCGGCGGTGGTCTGGATTTCCACCGGGGTCAGATCCATCGCCTTGAGGATCTGGCGGTAGGACGGATAGCCCGGCGCCCCCAGCGCCACCCGCTGCCCGGCATCGAACAGCGCCGAAAACGCAAGGATGAACCCGCCCGAGGATCCGGGCGTCACCACCACGCGCGCCGGATCCAGATCGACGCCATACCAGTCCGCGTAAAGCCGCGCGATGCGGGCGCGCAGCGCGGGCAGACCCAGCGCCACGGTATAGCCCAGCGACTCGCGCTCCATCGCCTCTGCCAGCGCCTGACGGGCGGCGGCGGGCGCAGGGGACGAGGGCTGGCCCACTTCCATATGGATGATGTGCCGACCCGACGCTTCGGCGGCACGGGCCGCTTCCATCACATCCATCACAATGAAGGGATCAACCGCCCCCCGGCTTGAGTTTCGCATTCCGCTCTCCCATGGTGACCCGGATTTCCGCCTGAGCCGCGGATACCGGACGAACCAAGGGAGGGTCAATGCCGGCACCCGCTGTGACACGCCGCCTCCTTGGCGCCGCTCTGGTTCTGCTGATGCTGGCGGCGGCCCTGCCCGCCCGCGCGGCGGTGCTGCTGCGCGACGCCGATCTGGAACATGCGCTGGGGCAGATCGCGGCCCCGGTTCTGAGCGCTGCAGGGCTGAGCCCGTCGCAGGTGCGCATTCTGGTGATCCGCGACGACAGCCTGAACGCCTTTGTCGCCGATACGAGCCATATCTTCCTCAATTCCGGGCTGATCATGCGGCTTGGCAATGCCAAGCAGCTGCAGGCGGTGATCGCGCATGAGGCCGCGCATATCACCGGCGGCCATATCAGCCGACGGCTTGGCAACCAGCGCGCGGCGCAGAACGCGGCCCTGCTGGGCGCGCTGCTGGCAGCGGCGGCGGGCGGCGCCACCGGTTCCGGCGAGGCGGCGATGGGGCTGATGATCGGCACGCAGTCCAGCGTGATGCGCAATTTCCTGAGCCACACCCGGGCCGAGGAAAGCTCTGCCGACATCGCCTCGGTCCGCACGCTGGTGCGGGCGGGGATCGATCCGCGCGGCGCCGTCGAGGTGCAGGAGATCTTTCGCGGGCAGGAGGCGCTGAGCGTCGGGCGGCAGGATCCCTATATGCAGACCCATCCGCTGACCCGCGACCGCTTCCGCACGCTGGAGGGGCTGGTGGCCGCGACCCGCGCGCCCGAAGCCAATGACGCTACGGCGGATTACTGGTTCCACCGCAGCCGGGGCAAGCTGTCGGCCTTTCTGCGGGCACCGGGCTGGACGCTGCAGCGGCTGGGAGACAGCGGTGCCGCCGATATCGCGCATATGCGCGAGGCGGTGGCGCAGCATCGGCAGGCCAATCTGGGCGGCGCGCTGTCGGCGATTGATGCCGCCATCGCACAGCGCCCGAACGATCCGTTCTACCGCGACCTGAAGGCGCAGATCCTGCTGGAATCGCGCCGCGCCGCCGATGCTGCCCGCGTGGCGACCGAGGCGAGCCGCCTTGCGCCGCGCAACGCGCAGATCCTCAGCGGGCTGGGCCGCGCCCAGCTGGCCAGCGGCAATGCCGCCGCCGCCGTGCAGACGCTGGAAACCGCGCGGGGCCGCGATTTTGCCGATGCGCGCATCCTGCGCGATCTGGCCACCGCCTATGCCAAGACCGGCAATCCCGGCATGGCCTCAGAGGCCACGGCGCAGCGATATGCGCTGGAGGGCAAGCTGAGCGATGCCGCCATCCATGCCCGCCGCGCGCTGGACCTTTTGCCGCGCGGCTCTGCCCCGTGGCGGCGCGCGCAGGATGTGCTAGACGAGGCGGATCGCGCCAAAAAGAAACGCTGATGCGCCCGATCCGGGCCCTGACCGACGGAGACACGATGCCCTTTCGCCTTGCCCGCCCCGCCACAGCCGCGCTGATCCTTGCGGCAGGTCTTGCCGCCCCGACAGCTCAGGCGCAGGAGTTCGATCCCGCCAGCATGACCCCCGCGCAGCGCGAGGCCTTTGGCGCCGAAATCCGCGCCTATCTGCTGGACAACCCCGAGGTCATCATGGAGGCGGTGGCCGCGCTGGAGGCCCGGCAGGCCGACCAGCAAAGCGCCGCCGACAGCGATCTGGTGGCCGCGCATCGCGACGCGCTGATGGATGACGGCTATTCCTTCGTGGGCGGCAATCCCGAAGGCGACATCACCGTGGTGGAGTTTTCCGACTACCGCTGCGGTTACTGCCGCCGCGCCTTTCCCGAGGTGGAGGAACTGATCGCCAGCGACGGCAACATCCGCTTCGTGCTGAAGGAATTCCCGATCCTTGGCGAAGGCTCGGTTGCCTCGTCGCGCTTTGCCATCGCCACGCAGTTGGAGGCGGGCGGTGACGCCTACAAGCAGGTGCATGACGCCCTGATGGTGCTGGAGCAGGATCCGACCGAGCCGGTGCTGCGGCGGCTGGCCGAGACGCTGGGGCTGGACGCGGATGCGATCCTTGCCCGGATGAGCGATCCGGAGGTGGAGCGCCGCATCCGCGAAACCCGCGCGCTGGCCGAACAGCTGCAGATCAACGGCACGCCCAGCTTCGTGATCGGCGACCAGATGCTGCGCGGTTATGTGCCGCTGCAGGGCATGCGCCAGATCGTCGAGGATCAGCGCGACGCGGGCTGAGGCGCCCGCGCCGTCCCGGCCCGGCTTTGGGTCAGGACGGCGCCTCGGGCAGGATCAGCCGCACCCGCGTGCCCTTGCCAAGGGTCGAGGACAGTTCGATCCGGCCCCCCGACTGTTCGGCAAAGCCGCGCACCATGGCCAGCCCCAGCCCGGATCCCTGCCCCACCGGCTTGGTGGTGAAATAGGGCTCCAGCACCAAGGGCAGCACCTCGGACCGGATGCCGCTGCCGCCATCGCCGATCTCGAACGTCACCTCGCCACGGCCCGCCTGCGCCCGCAGCGTGATCTCTCCGCCGCAGGGCAGCGCGTCGCGGGCGTTGCGCACCAGTTCCATCAGCGCGGCGGTCAGCTTGGACGGATCGGCCTGCACCGGCGGCAGGCCGCGCGGCAGATCGCAGCGCAGCCGGTGGGTCGGATGCAGCAGCGGCCCCGCCAGATCCGCGAGCTGCCGCGCCACCTCTGCGGGGGTGACCCGGGCAGGCTGCAGCCGCGCGCGGCTGGACAGGGTCAGAAGCCGCCCGGTCAGTTCGGCGCCGTGCCGCGCCGCCTGTTCGGCGGCCTCCATCAGTTCCTCGCGCTCGTCCTTGCCTTCGGTCAGGCGCGCCAGTTCCATATTGCCCAGAACGGCGGTCAGCAGGTTGTTGAAATCATGCGCCACGCCACCGGTGAGCTGTTCGAAGGCGCGGCGGCGCGCCGATTGCAGCGCCTGCTCTGCCCGCGCGTCCAGCACCTCGCGCAGGCGGGTGACGTCCATCGCGACCTTGACGAAGTACAGAAAGCCGAAGCCGATCATCAGCGTCAGGCCCAGCGTGTCCAGACTGCCCGGATCGGTCAGCCACAGCCAGCCCACCCGCGCGGTGCAGCCGGTGGCGATCAGCCCCAGATCCACCCGCAGCAGCAGCCGCAGATGCGACCGGATCGACAGGGTGTTGAGCACGGAGACAAACAGCAGGCCCAGCGAAAAGCTGTGCAGCGCGGGCGTGGCCTGCACCCAGAGCAGCAGCCCCCCCGCCATGTAGATCAGCCCAGACAGCACCATGGTCGCCATGGGCAGGACCAGCAGCCGGGGCGGACCCCGGTCCGGCAGCGTCTCCACCGCCAGAAAATGCAGGCTGCGGGTCACCAGAAACAGGCCATACCAGTAGATCATCAGCTGCTGGCCGTAATGCACCGCCAGCAGCGCCACGACGCTGCCCAGCATCAGCCCGCTGACCAGCAGTTCCGACGGGCGGAACCGCTCCAGCCTGCGGAACAGGGTAAAATCCCGCAGCCGGTCTTGCGGCGGAACGAGACCCGGAATGAAGGTCCCGTCCGCCATCTTCCCTACTCCGCAGCGTGCCGGGCCTTGGCGGCTTCGGCTTCCTCAAGCGCGGCTGCGCGTTTTTCGACCTCACTCACGATGTGGTCGACCATCTGGTCGTTGGACATCTTGTGGCTGGCCTTGCCCGCCAGATAGACCATGCCCGACCCGGCCCCGCCGCCGGTGAAGCCCACATCGGTCATCAGCGCCTCGCCGGGGCCGTTGACCACGCAGCCGATGATCGACAGGCTCATCGGGGTCTTGATATGCTCCAGCCGACGCTCCAGCACCTCGACGGTCTTGATGACGTCAAAGCCCTGCCGCGCGCAGGACGGGCAGGAGATGATGTTGACGCCGCGATGGCGCAGGCCCAGAGATTTGAGGATCTCGAAGCCGACCTTCACCTCTTCGACCGGATCGGCGGACAGCGAGACGCGGATCGTGTCGCCAATGCCCATCCACAGCAGGTTGCCCAGCCCGATGGCGGATTTGATCGTGCCGGAGGTCAGACCGCCCGCTTCGGTGATGCCCAGATGGATGGGTTTGTCGGTGACCTCGGCCAGCCCCATATAGGCCGCCGCCGACAGGAACACGTCCGACGCCTTTACCGAGATCTTGAATTCGTGGAAATCGTTGTCCTCGAGGATGCGGATGTGATCCAGCGCGGATTCCACCATCGCCTCGGGACAGGGTTCGCCGTATTTCTCCAGCAGGTGCTTTTCCAGCGAGCCGCCATTCACCCCGATCCGCATCGAACAGCCATGGTCGCGGGCGGCGGCGATGACCTCGCGCACGCGTTGCGGGCTGCCGATATTGCCGGGATTGATGCGCAGGCAGGCGGCGCCCGCCTCTGCCGCCTCGATGCCGCGGCGGTAATGGAAATGGATGTCCGCGACGATGGGCACCGGGCTTTCGCGCACGATCTCTTTCAGCGCGCGGGCGCTGGCCTCGTCAGGAACCGAGACGCGCACGATGTCGGCCCCCGCCTCTGCGGCGCGCTGCACCTGTGCCACGGTGGCGGCGACATCGGTGGTGGGCGTGTTGGTCATGGTCTGCACGCTGATCGGCGCATCCCCGCCCACCGGCACCGAACCCACCATGATCTGGCGGGACGTGCGCCGCGCGATGCTGCGCCAGGGTCGGACCGGGTTATGACTCATCGCAAAAGGCCCCTCCACGGGCAGTAGTTCCGTTCCCGCACAGCATAGGCCCGTGGCCCCCACAACACCAGAGGCCCGGGATCGCCCCCGGGCCCTGTGACGCCACGCTTGCGTGAACGCGGGCGTGTCAGTCGACGCGCAGCGCCGTTTCGGAAAGCTCCGCAAAGACCCGTTCCAGATCCGCGTCGCTGGTGGCATCCGCCACCTCATAGGTCTTGGTCAGGTGATCCACCGACAGCGCGAGATTCGAGGTGACGGCACCGCGGGCCCCGGCTGGGCCATAGGTCTGGCCATTGACCGCAAAATACACCGCACCGGATTCGCCCACGCGCAGCGTGGCGGGATCCTGCGTGGCGGGCACCACCCATGTCTCGCCAGCCGCCATGGTCTTTTCAAAGATCACCGACCCGTCGGCAGAGCGCACCCGCACCCATGCCGGACGCACGGCGATCATGGTCACGCCGGGCGCGCCATCCTGCAGCACCTTGGGCATGCCCGGTTCCGCGCTGGCGACCTGCTCGGCGGGGCGGGACTGCGCCAGCACCGGCTCCAGCTGCGCCATCAGCCGGACCAGATCGCGGTCGGCCTGCGGATCGGCCGGGCTGTAGGCCGCCTGCAGCACCTCGGTGTCCAGCGGCAGATCGCTGGTCACGGTGCCGCTGGGGCCGATCGGGCCATAGGTGCGGCCTGCCATCGCCAGATAGACGGCACCGGATTCGCCCACGTTCAGCAGCGGCCCCTGTTCCCCTGCGGGCACGGTCCAAGTCTCGCCCGCGTTCATCACGCGTTCATAGATCACGCCGCCATCGGTGCCGCGCACGCGCACCCATGCCGGACGCACGGCCACCAGCGTGATCTCGCCCGAGCCGGGCAGCGCCGGGGCGCCATCGACGCGGGCCAGCAGCGCCTCGCTACCATCCGGAGAGGCGACGGGCTGCGGCATGCGCTGCCGCACCGCCTGCGCAAAGGCGCCCACGGTCGACGGATCAAGCGAAGAGATGGGCGCATCCCGTGCCACCAGCACCGGCACGTCCAGCGCCTGCGGGCGGTAGAGCCGGTCCATCGCTTCGGCGGTGGGCGGGGTGAAGGGACCGGCACCGCTGGCAGCGGCAACCTGGTCGCCCTCGACCTCGGGGCCAGCGGCGGCGGGCTGCACCGGATCAAGATCGCTCAGCACCAGCGGGGTCTGGTCGACGGGGGCAAGCTGCACCCGCTGCACTTCGCGCAGCACCGCATAGCCGCCATAGCCGATGCCGCCGATCAGCGCGACCAGCACCAGCAGCGAGCCGATGGCGCCCGGTTCGATCCGCGAAAAGAACGACTCGCCTGCCGGAGCAAAGGGCATGCGCGGGTTGGCGAAGGGGTCGCGTGCCGCCGGGCGCGGCAGCGGCTCTGTCTGACCCTTGCGCATGGTCGAGGCGCGGTCGGACATGCCATGCGCCACGGCAAAGCCGCTTTCGGCGCAGAACTCCGCGTAGCATTCATCGGGATCCATGCCCAGATAGCGGGCGTAGGACCGCACATAGCCCGCGATGAAGCCGGGAGTGTCAAAGGCCGAGGGGTCACAATTTTCGATCGCGGCAATGTAACTTGCCTTGATCCGCAATTCGCGCTGCACGTCCAGCAGGGACTTGCCCAGCGTGGCCCGTTCGCCCCGCATGACATCGCCCAGCTTCAAGGTGAAATCGTCAAAACCTCGCGGGCCGTCACCGGCCATGTCTTCAGACTTGCGAGGGGATTTACGCCCGATCATGCGATCCGCCTTCTTTGCCGACATCCCAGAGGTCTAAGCCTGCCCAATCACGGGTCCGCGATTCGAGTCGCGGCCTTTATTGAGGGAACGTTAGCATATCACAACTGAAATTACAGAAGTTCGCCCCCTTATCGGCGTGGTTCTGCCCAGCCTGCACGGGTTTTCTGCAGCCAGACGCCGCAACGCAGCGCGGCCTTCTGGATCCCGCCGGAAGGCCGCGAATTAGGAAACCGTTAGCGCCGAGACTCAGGCGCTCAGCTCCTGCCGGTTCAGGGCGCAATGCGACCACAGCGCGTCCATGGCGCGGACCAGCTTGTCCATCTCCTCGGGGCCATGCACCGGCGAGGGGGTGAAGCGCAGCCGCTCCGTGCCGCGCGGCACGGTGGGGAAGTTGATGGGCTGCACATAGATGCCGTAGCCGTCCAGCAGCATGTCCGACAGCTTCTTGGTGTGCACCGGATCGCCCACGATCACCGGCACGATATGGCTGCCATGATCGATGATCGGCAGGCCCATGCCCTTCAGCCGCAGCTTGAGGATCTTGGCCTGCGTCTGGTGCCGCGCGCGCAGCGTCTGGTCACGCTTCAGATGCGCGATGGAGGCGGCAGCCCCCGCCGCGATGGCAGGCGGCAGCGAGGTGGTGAAGATGAAGCCCGGCGCATAGGAGCGGATGGCGTCGCACATCTTGGCCGAGGCGGCGATATAGCCGCCGAACACGCCAAAGGCTTTGCCCAGCGTGCCGTTGATGATGTCGATCCGGTGCGCCAGCCCGTCGCGTTCGGCCACGCCGCCGCCGCGCGGGCCATACATCCCTACGGCGTGAACCTCGTCCAGATAGGTCAGCGCGTCGAATTCCTCCGCCAGATCGCAGATCGCGGCGATGGGGCCAAAATCGCCATCCATGGAATAGACCGATTCAAACGCGATCAGCTTCGGCGCCGCAGGGTCATCCGCCGCCAGCAGCGCGCGCAGATGGTCCAGATCATTGTGCCGGAAGATGCGCTTGGCCCCGCCATTGCGCTTGATGCCTTCGATCATCGAGGCGTGGTTCAGCTCGTCGGAATAGATGATGAGGCCGGGAAACAGCTTCGGCAGGGTCGACAGCGTGGCATCATTGGCGATGTAGGCCGAGGAAAAGACCAGCGACGATTCCTTGCCGTGCAGATCGGCCAGTTCCGCCTCCAGCCGCTTGTGATAGACCGTGGTGCCGGAAATGTTGCGCGTGCCGCCGGATCCCGCGCCGGTGGCATCGATGGCCTCGTGCATCGCCTCCAGCACGACAGGGTGCTGGCCCATGCCCAGATAATCGTTGCCGCACCACACGGTGATGGAGGTTTCGCTGCCATCGGGGCGGCGCCATGTGGCATGGGGGAAGTTGCCGTTCTTGCGCTCGATGTCGATGAAGGTGCGGTAGCGCCCTTCGACATGAAGACGGTTCAGGGCTTCGTCGAGCTTTGCGGTGTAAGTCACCGGCATCTCCTTCCTTCATCTGGCCCGCGACGTTGCGCGGTGTCTGCGGATTTCGGCGCCGCATTCACGTTTGCGAATACCTAGCGACGATGGCGCCGCATGTCCACGCTTTAGACCGAGACTAAGCGTCGCGGCTTTGATGTGTATCAAGACCTTCGGCGCAGCCCGCCTGCCCCGCGCCCGGCTCTGGACAGGGCGGACGCGGCTGGTAGGGTCACCGCGACCAAAAGAAGGAGCCCTCCCCCATGTCCCTCGACACCGTTCTGGCCCGCATCGACGGCGAGATGCCCGCAGCCCTCGACCGGCTGATGGATCTGCTGCGCATCCCCTCCATTTCCACCGACCCCGCCTACAAGCAGGCCTGCGACAGCGCCGCCGACTGGCTGGTGGCGGATCTGGCCAGTATGGGCATCGCGGCGGAAAAGCGCCCCACCCCCGGCCACCCGATGGTGGTGGGCCATGTGGACGGCCCCGGCCCGCATATCCTGTTCTACGGCCATTACGACGTGCAGCCGGTCGATCCGCTGGACCTGTGGGACCGCGATCCCTTCGATCCCGCGCTGGAAGAGACCGCCAAGGGGCAGGTGATCCGCGCCCGCGGCGCCTCGGATGACAAGGGCCAGCTGATGACCTTTCTGGAAGCCTGCCGCGCCTGGAAGGGCGTGCATGGCAGCCTGCCCTGCAAGATCACCTTCTTCTTCGAGGGCGAGGAGGAAAGCGGCTCGCCGTCGCTGGTGCCGTTCATGCAGGAGAATGCCGCAGAGCTGAAGGCCGATCTGGCGCTGATCTGCGACACCGGGCTGTTCCAGTCCAAGGCCCCCGCCATCATCACCCGCCTGCGCGGGCTTCTGGGGCAGGAGGTGACGATCCGCGGCGCCAGCAAGGATCTGCATTCGGGCATGTATGGCGGCGTGGCGATGAACCCGATCCGCGTGCTGACCCGCATCCTTGGCGGGCTGTTCGACGATAAGGGCCGCATTCAGGTGCCCGAGTTCTACGAGGGCGTGCCCGACCTGCCCGCCGAGATCGCGGCGCAGTGGCAGGCGCTGGATTTCGACGCCGCAGCATTTCTGGGCGATGTCGGCCTGTCGCAGCCTGCGGGCGAATCCGACCGCAGCCCGATCGAAATGATCTGGTCGCGCCCCACCGCCGAAATCAACGGCATCCGCGGCGGCTATGCCGGAGCGGGCTTCAAGACCGTGCTGCCCGCCGAGGCCTCCGCCAAGATCAGCTTCCGGCTGGTGGGCCAGCAGGATCCGCTGGCGATCCGCGAGAATTTTCAGGCTTGGGTGCGCGCGCAGGTGCCCGCCGATTGCAGCGTGACCTTCACCGATTACAGCGCCTCCGCCGCGTCGGAGATGGGCACCTCGCATCCCGCGTTTGAGCAGGCGCGCGCGGCGCTGGCGCAGGAATGGAACCAGCCCGCCGCCTATGCGGGCTGCGGCGGATCGATCCCGATCGCGGGCTATTTCCAGCAGATCCTTGGCATGGATGCCATGCTGGTGGGCTGGGGCAAGGATGACGACCAGCTGCATTCCCCCAACGAGAAATACGACCTCGAAAGCTTCCACAAGGGCATCCGCAGCTGGGCCCGGGTGCTGGACGCCGTCTCCCGGTAATCTCTGTGGCGGGGCCCAGCGGCCCCGCCCGCCCTGCGGCCCACATCAGCCGAAGCCCGCAAGGTCCGAAAATCCTGCGGAAAACTCGTCGAAAATGCCCGCGAAGAAACCCGGATCAGGCCTTATTCGCCGCCATAATTCGCCACAATCCTCCGACAAAGGTTAACGGAACCCGGCAGCCTTGTCCGGCGGCAGCGATTGGTCAGGGAGCAGGCCATGCAGAGATACGCGTTTCGCAAGCTGACCCATGACGACTTCATGCTGCGCGTGCAGCGGGTTGATCCACATTTCGCCCATCACGGCCACAGCGCGCCACGCACCCCCCGCAGCACCCTGCCCGTGCTCTCGCCGCTTCTGGGGTTTGGCTGGTTCTGGGTGGTCTTCACGCTGGCCCGCGATCCCGACCGCATCCGCGCCAGCCTGATGCAGGGCAGCCTGCCCAGCCAGCACCATGATGTCATCCTTGGCACGCTGGCCGCCATGCTGGCGGTCTCCGGCGTGATGATCCTGATCCATGGCCTGCGCTGCGTCCTGCGCCGCGGTCCCGCCCGCCGCAGCTCCGGCGGGCTGCTGGCGGGGGTGCTGGTGGCGGGCGCGCTGCTGCATACCCCCGGCCCGGTGCGCAGCCAGATCCTTGCGCTGGCCGAGGCACAGACAACCGGCGCAATCGCCGCCACGGAGGCGAGGCTGCGCAATCTGCTGCCCGGTCCGTCACAGGACGCCACCCTCTATCTCAGCGCCCTGGAGCCCTGAGCGCGGCGCTCAGACCATGCCGAAGAACCGCTCCGGCAGCAGATATTGCTGCCGGTAGTCGGGCAGGTCGAACTGCCAGAAGCCCGTCTCTCCCCGCGCGCGCCAGCTGCGATGCATCCGGCGGCGCACCCAGCCCAGATCGAACCCCTCCTGCAGCGGCAGGTCGGCAAACCCATCGAACAGCGCGCGATCCTCGCCGCGCGCCTGCGCGAACCAGTGCCGCCCGATCGCGGCCTCCTTCACCGCCACCCCCGCCGCCGCCGCCACGGCATTGCGGCGGTCCATCACCTCGGCATAGGTGGCGAAATCGCAGTATTTCAGATGCAGCAGATAGAGCGGATCGGGCGTGTGCAGCTTGCTGGCTTGGGTAAAATGCCCGCCCCGCGCGATCTTGGTGCCCAGCGACAGGATGCAGGGCTTGGAATAAAGCGGCGCCAGCCGCACGTGACGGCGCGGGCCAAGGATGACCTCCGTCACCGGATCGGGCTCCAGCTCGGGGCGGTGGATCACCTCCAGCCCCAGCGGTGTCAGCACCCGCCGCCCCGGCTGGTCCGCCAGCCAGTCCAGCAGCGATCCCTGCGCCGGATCCAGCACCACAAGCTCGTCGACATCGCCAACGATGACATGGGCGTAATAGCCGCGCAGCCCCGCCACCAGCCCGTTCAGCAGCCGCCAGCGCTTCATGTCGAAATTGGGATGCGGATCGCCGGGCAGACCGATGATGTTGCAGCCCGCCGCCAGCGCCGCCACCTCGGCCCCGCGCCCGTGATTGAGGACGTAACAGTTCTCGCGCCCCAGCAGCCCGCCATAATGGCGCAGCCATGCGCGCAGGAAAAAGACGTCGTCGCGCACCATGGTCACCGCCGCGGCCACCGTCTGCATGCCCTCTCCCCGGCTTGCGGCCCCCGGTCAGGCGGGCCAAGATCGCCCGAGCCTGACCCAGCCGCCGCCCAAGGACAAGCCCATGATCGCGCCCGACTTCCCCGAAACCGGCTGGCAGCTTGCCCCGACCGGTGCGCGCCTGACCCGGTTTCAGGTCTTTGGCGAACGCTCCACCGGCACGAATTTTGTCAAGCGGCTGATCGGGCGCAACACCGCGCTTGCCCCCACCGAAAGCTTCGGCTGGAAACACGGCTTTCCGCAGATGACCGTCCTGCCCGGGGATCTGCTGGTGGTCTGCACCTTCCGCCATGCTGCCGACTGGGCCAGATCCATGCATGCCAGACCATGGCACTGCCCGCCCGAGATGCAGGCCCTGCCCTTTTCCGACTTCCTGCGCGCCGAATGGCGCAGCATCGCCGACCGCCCCCGCTATTTCCCGCAGCTTGCCGCCGAAGGCGGCGAGGGCCAGCCGCTGCAGCAGGACCGCCACCCGCTCAGTGGCCGCCCCTTCGCCAATCTCTTCGCCCTGCGCCGCGCCAAGCAGGAGGCGCTGCTGGGCTTCCTCCATCGCGGCGCCTCGGTGCTGCTCTGCCGGCTTGAATCGGTGCAGGCGGCGCCGGAAAGCTTCCTGCACGGCCTGCGCCACGGGCTGGCGCTGCCCGCCGCCCCCTATCGCCCGGTCACCAGACGACTCGGCACCCGGTTCCGCCCCGCCGTCACGCCGCGCCCGGACACCCCGCCCGCGCTCGCACCCGAGGATCTGGCCTTCCTGACAGGCCATCTCGACCTCGCAACCGAAGCCGCCCTCGGCTACCGCTACACGGCTTCATCTTGCCCCTAAACTCCGGGGGAGTCTGCGCCTCCGCGCAGACGGGGGCAGAGCCCCCTTGCACGTTCCAAGTCTGCCTGTGGCAGACGGGGCAGAGCCTCCTTGCACATTCGCTGTCTGCCTGTGGCAGACGGGAGGCAGAGCCCCCTGCACGCTCCCTGTCCGCCTGTGGCAGACGGGAGGCAGAGCCCCCTGCACGTTCCCTGTTTGCCTGTGGCAGACGGGGGCAGAGCCCCCTGCATGTTCCCTGTCCGCCTGTGGCAGACGGGGGCAGAGCCCCCTGCACGTTCGCTGTCCCCCTGTGGCAGACGGGGCAGCCCCTCTCACCGCTGACACACAGACCGCTGCCCCCAAACGCAAGAACGGCGCCCGAAGGGCGCCGCTCGTGAAATCCGCGAGGGATCGGAAGGCCTCAGGAGGCTTCCTTGATGAACTTGACCGCGTCGCCGAAGGTCTGGATGGTCTCGGCGGCGTCATCGGGGATCTCGATGCCGAACTCTTCTTCGAAGGCCATCACGAGCTCCACGGTGTCGAGGCTGTCAGCGCCCAGATCGTCGATGAAGGAGGCGCTCTCGGTCACCTTGTCCTCTTCGACGCCCAGATGCTCTACCACGATCTTGCGCACGCGATCAGGGATATCGCTCATTCTTAAGTCCTCACATGTCTCCGGGTCATTCGACCCATCTCTTGCCCTCGCCCCACCGGGGTGGCTGCTCCATCCGCCCGGGCTCCGGACGGCTCAGACCCGGCAGAACCGGGAGCGGCCTCGTGGCACGGCACCCGCACCTACCCGGCCTCATTCCTTTGCGCGCCTATAGCATACGGATGCGGGATGGCAAATGCTTTCCACCCGCCCGCCTGCGGGCGGCTTACAGCATCGCCATGCCGCCGTTCACATGCAGCGTGGCGCCGGTCACATAGGCCGCTTCGGGGCTGGCCAGATACAGCACCGCCGCCGCGATCTCCTCGGCATGGCCCATGCGGCCCGCCGGGATCTGCGCCATGATCGCGGCTTTCTGCTCGTCATTAAGCTTGTCGGTCATCGCCGTCTCGATGAAGCCCGGCGCCACCGCATTGGCGGTGATGCCCCGGCTTGCCACCTCATAGGCCAGCGATTTGGTCATGCCGACCAGACCGGCCTTGGCGGCGGCATAGTTGCCCTGACCGGGATTGCCCGTGGCGCCGACGATGGAGGAGATGTTGACGATCCGCCCCCAGCGCGCCTTCATCATGCCGCGCAGCACCGCCTTGCAGAGCCGGAAATTGGCGGTCAGGTTCACGTCCAGCACCTGCTGCCATTCGTCCTCGGACATGCGCATGAACAGGTTGTCGCGGGTGATGCCCGCATTGTTCACCAGAATGTCGACGGCACCCATGGCCTCGGCGGCGCGTTTGGGCAGGGCGGTCACCGCCTCGGCATCGCCCAGATCGCAGGGCAGCACATGGGCGCGGCTGCCAAGCTCTTCGGCCAGCGCCTGCAGCGGCGCCTCGCGCGTGCCCGACAGCGCCACCGTGGCGCCCGCGCCGTGCAGCGCCTTGGCGATGGCGCCGCCAATGCCGCCGGAAGCCCCGGTGATCAGCGCGCTTTTCCCAGTCAGATCAAACATGGCTGCGTGGTCCTTTCAAACGATGCGGGTCTGGCCGCAGGGGATCTTCTGCGGCGGGTCTGGCCGCATATGGCATCGCGCAGGCAGCGGGGCAACCTTGCCCGCCCGCCCGCGCCGGATCAGCCGGCAAGCGCTGCTGCTGCGGCGCGCACCTCGTCGGGCGTGCCGATGCTGCGCTGCACGCTGTCGCGGCGGATGCGCTTGACCATGCCCGACAGCGCCTTGCCCGCACCGATCTCCCAGAACTCGGCCACGCCCTCGGCGGCCATCACCTCCACCGACTCGCGCCAGCGCACCGATCCGGTGACCTGCTGCACCAGCAGCTCGCGGATCTGCTCGGGCGTGCTGACGGGGGCCGCCAGCACATTGGCCACCAGCGGCACCTCGGGTGTGCTGATCGTCACCTCCGCCAGCGCCGCCGCCATGGCCTCGGCGGCGGGCGCCATCAGCGCACAATGGAAAGGCGCGCTGACCGGCAGCAGCAGCGCGCGCTTGGCGCCGCGCGCCTTTGCGATGTCCAGCGCCCGCTCCACCGCCGCCTTGTGGCCGGAAATCACCACCTGCGCCGGATCGTTGTCATTGGCGGCCTCGCAGATCTCGCCCTGCGCCGCTTCTGCCGCCACCTCGCGCGCCGTGGCGAGATCAAGCCCCAGCAGCGCCGCCATGGCGCCCACGCCCACCGGCACCGCCGCCTGCATCGCCTGCCCGCGCAGCCGCAGCAGCCGCGCGCTGTCGGCCAGCGCCAGCGCGCCCGCTGCGGTCAGGGCGGAATATTCGCCCAGCGAATGCCCGGCCACAAAGGATGCCGCCGCGATGGTCACGCCTTCGCTTTCCAGCGCGCGCATCGCCGCCATCGAGGTCGCCATCAGCGCGGGCTGGGCGTTCTGCGTCAGCGTCAGCGTCTCGATGTCGCCCTCCCAGATCAGCCCGGACAGGTTCTCCCCCAGCGCCGCGTCCACCTCGTCAAACACCGCCTGCGCGGCGGGATAGGCCTCGGCCAGCGCCCGGCCCATGCCGATGGTCTGCGCCCCCTGACCGGGGAAAATGAAGGCTCGCGCCATGTGTCTCTCTCCTCAACTGCCGCTCCGGGCTCTTGGGGGCGCTGCATACAAGCCCCCAGCCCCCCGCGCAACGCCCGCGCACCGCTGCTGTGCGCTGACGGAGATTGCCCGCAGCCCGGTTTGCCCCGATCTGTGCCCCGCGCCAGCCAAGGACTCCGCCATGACCCTGACCAATTCCCCCCGCCGCTACGGCACCATCGCCCGCAGCCTGCACTGGATCACCGCCACCGGCATCCTCGTGATGTTCCCGCTGGGCTGGGCCGCGCATCTGGCGCCATGGCAGACCGAGGCGGAGCTTGCGCTCAAGGCGCAGCTGTTCTCCATCCACAAGACGCTGGGCGTGGCGCTGATCCTCGTGGCGCTGCTGCGGGTGCTCTGGGCGCTCAGCCAGCCCCGGCCCGCGCCGCTGCATCCCGGACGCCGGATCGAGACGCTGCTGGCCGAAACCGTGCACTGGGCGCTTTATGCCGCCCTGATCCTCGTGCCGCTGTCGGGCTGGATCGCCCATGCCGCCACCACCGGCTTTGCCCCCATCCTCTGGCCCTTCGGGCAGGATCTGCCCTTCGTGCCGAAATCCGACGCGCTGGCCCATGGCGCGGCCACGGTGCATCTGCTGTCGCAATGGCTGCTCGCGGCGGTGCTGGGGCTGCATGTGGCGGGTGCTGTCAAACACGCGGTCATCGACCGCGACGCCACGCTGGCCCGCATGTGGCGCGGTACGCCCGCAGGCCAGCCCGCCCCCCATCGCGGCCTTGCCGCCATAGCGCTGGCGCTGGCGCTCTGGGGGGTGGTGCTGGGCGGCGGTGCGGCAGCCGGGCTTTACAGCACCGACCGGCCCGATCCCGTCCCGGCGCTCGCCGCCGCCCCCTCCGACTGGCAGGTGACCGAAGGCGCGCTGGCGCTGCGCCTGCGCCAGATGGGCCGCGAGATCGAGGGCGAGTTTTCCAGCTGGACCGCCGCCATCACCTTCGAGCCGCGCGACAGCGAAGGCCCGGCGGGCGAGGTCACGGTGGTGATCGCCATCCCCTCGCTGACGCTGGGCTCGGTCAGCCAGCAGGCCATGGGCGCGGATTTTTTCGCCGCCGACAGCTTTCCCACCGCCACCTTCACGGCAACTCTGCTGCGCCGCGCCGAAGATTACCTTGCCCGCGGCACCCTGAGCCTGCGCGGGGTCGAACAGCCGCTGGACCTGCCCTTCACCCTGCGCCTCGACGGGGACAAGGCGGTGATGCTGGGCAGCACGGTGATCGACCGCCGCAGCTTCGGCATCGGCGAGACCATGTCCGACGGGGACCAGCTGGGGTTCGAGGTGGCGGTGGACGTGGCGCTCAGCGCCACCCGCGCGCCCCGGCCCTAGCGTTTCCTTCGGCCCCAAATATCCCGGGGGACTCCGCCGCAGGCGGAGGGGGGCAGCGCCCCCTGCCCCCGTCTCCGCCCGCGCCCCGCCCGGGTCCGCGCAAGCCTCTGGATCGGCCCTGCGGCGCGTGGTAACGCAGACGTCATGACAAAGATCACGCTTCGCCGCCCCGACGACTGGCACCTGCATCTGCGCGATGGCGCAATGCTGGCCGCCATGGCCCCCGAATCCGCCCGCCATTTCGCGCGCGCCATCATCATGCCCAATCTGGTGCCCCCCGTGGTCACCGGCGCCGAGGCGGCCGCCTATCGCGACCGCATCCGCGCCGCCCTGCCCGAGGGCAGCGATTTCACCCCGCTGATGACGCTCTACCTGACCGAGGCCACCGATCCCGACGATCTGGCCCGCGCCCATGCCGAAGGCATCGTGACGGCGGCCAAGCTCTATCCGGCGGGCGCCACCACCAATTCCGCCTCCGGCGTGCGCGATTTCGACAAGGTGCGCCCGGTGCTGGAGCGCATGGCCGAAATCGGCATGCCGCTCTGCGTGCATGGCGAGGTGGTGGATGCGGAGATCGACATCTTCGACCGCGAGGCGGTGTTCATCGACCGCGTGCTTGACCCGATCCGCCGCGCCACGCCGGGGCTGCGGGTGGTGATGGAACATATCACCACCAGACAGGGCGTGGACTATGCCCGCTCGGGCGGGGCAGATCTGGGCGCCACCATCACCACGCATCATCTGGTGCTCAACCGCAACCACATCCTCGTGGGCGGCATCCGGCCGCATTATTACTGCCTGCCCGTCGCCAAGCGCGAGGAACACCGGCTTGCGCTGCGCGCCGCCGCCACCTCGGGCGAGGGCTGCTTTTTCCTTGGCACCGACAGCGCCCCGCATGTGGACGCCGCCAAGGAAAGCGGCTGCGGCTGCGCGGGCTGTTTCACCGCCACCAACACGCTGTCAGTTCTGGCGGAGGTGTTCGAGCAGGACGGCGCGCTGGACCGGCTCGAGGCCTTCACCTCGCTGAACGGTCCGGCCTTCTATGGCCTGCCCGCCAACGAGGCGCGCGTGGTGCTGCAGCGCGGCGAGCCGGTCAGCTACCCCGCCCGGATCGAGACCGGCGCAGGGCCGGTCACCGTCTTCGATCCCGGTTTCCCGCTGCACTGGCGGGTGCTCTGATCCGGCGCGGCGCCGGTGACAAAGTCGGCGGGGGGCTCTGCCCCCCGTCCGCGCGGGGCGCGGCCTCCCCCCGGGATATTTTTCCCAAGAAGAAGCCACAGGCGGCAATCCGGCCTTCTCCGGCGCGCACATTCGGGCTAAGTCGGGCGCGGTCCGAAACAGGAGTAGCCCGATGATCCCCACCTCGCATCCTTCATCCGAAGACATGGCCCGGCTGACTGCCCGCATGTTGTGGGACATCGGCGCGGTGCATTTCATGGGGGAGGAGCCGTTCAAGCTGGCCTCCGGCCTACCCTCGCCGGTCTATATCGACTGCCGCAGGCTGATCTCCTTTCCGCGCATCCGCTCGACGCTGATGGATTTCCTGACCGCCAAGGTGATGCGCGACGCGGGCTTCGAGGCCTTCGACAATGTCGCGGGCGGCGAGACGGCGGGCATTCCCTTTGCGGCGCTGGTCGCCGAGCGCATGGGCCTGCCCATGACCTATGTGCGCAAGAAGCCCAAGGGCTATGGCCGCAACGCCCGCATCGAAGGCGTGATGACCGAAGGCAGCCGGGTGCTGCTGGTCGAGGATCTGACCACCGATGGCGGCAGCAAGCTGTCCTTCGTCGACGCGATCCGCGAGACCGGCGCCACCTGCGGCCATACGGCGGTGATCTTCTATTACGGCATCTTCTCCGAAACCGAAAAGACGCTCGGCGATCACGGCGTGGCGCTGCATTATCTCTGCACCTGGCATGACGTGCTGGCCGAGGCCAAGTCGCGCGGCACCTTCAGCGCCGAGACGCTGACGGCGGTGGAGGCGTTCCTGACCGATCCGCGCAAATGGCAGGCGGAAAACGGCCAGTCCGCCTGAGGCGGCAGGGCGGCGCGACTCGCGGCAGATGTCAAGATTTGGGGGGAGCACAGGACTGTGCTACCCTATCTGTGGCGCGTAGATTTATCCACAGGGTTTTCCCGGCCCTATCCCCGCACTTGTTCCCCTTGGTGGACCACCGCCATCTGGCGTAGGGACGGGGATGGGGCCATCCGGACAAGAGGCAGAGCACATGAACGACGCAAGCATCTTCAATCCGACGGGCGTGGAGATCGAACAGGCCGAAACCATGCCGCATTCGATCGAGGCCGAGCAGCAGCTGCTTGGCGCGATCCTGACCAACAATGACGTCTATGACCGGGTTGCGGCCATCCTTGGCGCGCAGCATTTCTACGATCCCGTGCATGCCCGCATCTTCGAGATCGCGGCGGCGCGGATTTCCAAGAACAACCTCGCCTCTCCGGTCACGCTCAAGGCCTTCATGGAGGAGGACGAGGGGCTGAAGGAACTGGGCGGCCCCGCCTATCTGGCGCGGCTGGCGGGGGCGGCGGTGTCGTCCTTTGCGGTGCGCGATTACGCGCAGATGATCTATGATCTGGCGGTGCGTCGCGACCTGATCCGGCTGGGCCGCGACATTTCCGCCAAGGCGGCGCGGGTCGACGTGCGGTCAGAGCCGCGCGAGCAGATCGTGGAGGCCGAACAGGCGCTCTACAAGCTGGCCGAACAGGGCCAGAGCGAGGGCGGCTTCCAGTCCTTCCTGCGCGCCGTCACCGATGCGGTGAACATGGCCAATGCCGCCTATCAGCGCGAAGGCGGGCTGGCGGGCGTGTCCACCGGGCTGGTCGATCTGGACAAGAAGCTGGGCGGGCTGCACCCGTCGGACCTGCTGATCCTTGCCGGGCGCCCGTCGATGGGCAAGACGTCGCTGGCCACCAACATCGCCTTCAACGTCGCCAAGGCCTACAAGCGCGGGCTGCGCCCCGATGGCAGCGAAGGCACGGTGGATGGCGGCGTGGTGGGCTTCTTCTCGCTGGAAATGTCGGCGGAACAGCTGGCGGCGCGGATCCTGTCGGAAGCGGCGGAGGTGCCGTCGGAACAGATCCGCCGTGGCGACATGACCGAGGCCGAATTCCGCCGCTTCGTCGATGCCGCAAAAAGCCTTGAAGCCTGTCCGCTCTTTATCGACGACACGCCCGCGATTCCCATCGCGCAGCTTGCCGCCCGCGCGCGGCGGCTGAAGCGGACGCATGGGCTGGACGTGCTGATGGTCGACTACCTGCAGCTGGTGCGCGGCACCGCCGAGAACCGGGTCAACGAGATCGCCGAGATCTCCATGGGGCTCAAGGCCATCGCCAAGGAACTGAACGTGCCGGTGGTGGCGCTGTCGCAGCTGAGCCGTCAGGTGGAAAGCCGCGAGGACAAGCGCCCGCAGCTGTCGGATCTGCGCGAATCGGGCTCCATCGAACAGGATGCCGACGTGGTGATGTTCGTGTTCCGCGAGGAATATTACGTCGAACGCGAAAAGCCTTCCGATGACCGGCTGGACGAAATGGCGGCATGGCAGGAGCGCATGGAGCGCCTGCATGGCAAGGCCGAAGTCATCATCGGCAAGCAGCGGCACGGGCCGATCGGGTCGGTGGATCTGTCCTTCGAGGGCCGGTTCACCCGCTTCGGCAACCTCGTGCGGCCTTGGCAGAACGGCGAAGGCGACAATTTCTGAAGAAAAGGCCCCGCAGGACGGGGCCTTTTTTATGCCTCCCCTGCGGGAGCGCCGCCCAAGGGCGGCACGCGGCGGCGGGTCAGCCGAAAAGCTCGTGCGCGAGATCCAGCGCCTCCACCAGCGCGTCGACCTCGGCTTCGGTGTTGTAGAGCCCAAAGGAGGCGCGGCAGGTGGCCGTGAGGCCCAGATGGTCCATCAGCGGCCCCGCGCAGTGATGGCCCGCGCGCACCGCCACGCCTTTTTTGTCGAGGATGGTGGAGATGTCATGCGCATGGGCCGCGCCGTCCAGCGTGAAGGAAAAGATCGCGGCCTTGCCCGGGGCCTTGCCCTGCACGTTCAACCAGTTGAGCCCGTCGAGCCGGTCGCGCGCATAGGCGGCGATCTTGGCCTCATGCGCCGCGACATTCTCCATGCCCAGATCCATCAGGTAATCCAGCGCCACGCCCAGACCGATCTGCGACACGATGCCGGGCGTGCCCGCCTCGAATTTCATCGGCGGGTCGGCATAGGTGATCTGGTCCTTGTGGACCTCGCGGATCATGTCGCCGCCCCCCATGAAGGGGATCATCTCATCCATGCGGGCGCGGCGGATCCAGATCGCGCCAGAGCCGGAAGGACCGTAAAGCTTGTGCCCGGTCACCGCATAGAAATCGCAGCCCAGATCCTCGACATTGACCGGCATGTGAACCGCGCCCTGCGAGCCGTCCACCAGCACCGGCACGCCCTGCGCGCGGGCGGCGGCGCTGATCGTCTTCACGTCCACCACCGTGCCCAGCACGTTGGACAGATGCGTGATCGCCACCAGCTTGGTGCGGGGGGTGATGGCATCGATCACCTTCTGCGGATCAAGCGCGCCGACCGCATCCACATCGACCCATTTCAGCACCACGCCCAGCCGTTCGCGCAGGAAATGCCACGGCACGATATTGGCGTGATGTTCCATCACCGACAGCACGATTTCATCGCCCGCCTGCAGCCGCGGCATGGCCCAGCCATAGGCGACAAGGTTGATGCCCATGGTGGAGCCGGTGGTGAACACCACCTCCTCCTCGTCGCGGGCGCCCAGAAAGCGGGCGACGGTGCCGCGCACGGATTCGTATTTGTCGGTGGCAAGGTTGCTGAGGTAATGCAGCCCGCGATGCACGTTGGAATATTCTTCGGAATAGGCGCGGGTCACGGCATCGATCACCACCTTCGGCTTCTGGGCCGAGGCGCCATTGTCGAGATAGACCAGCGGCCTGCCGTTCACCTGCCGGGACAGGATCGGGAAGTCTTCGCGGATTTTCATCACGTCATACATAACCAGCCATCCTGTCCGGCGTGATCCCCAGCAGGGGAAGAAGAAGCGTCAGCGCCAGCATCAGGCCGACCGTGGCCAGCACCAGCACCAGAATTGCCTTGAGCGGGCTGTTCAGCCCATGCGCCACGTCAAGGAAATTGACCACGATCCACAGCCCGGCCACCAGCGCCGCCATGACCAGAACCGCCGCCAGCGCCCCCGACAGCCCCGCCACCAGCGCCACCCCCAGCTGCGCCAGCGCACGCAGCGCCTGCAGCCAGATCAGCAGCACGGCCACATCCTGCATCCGCCCGGTGCCGCCGACCACCCGGCCCGCCCAAGTCATGAAGAAGATGGTGGCGGCCAGCATCATCGCCAGCAGCGCCGCCATCACCCCCGGGCCAAACCCCAGCGGCATGGCGCCGGCGGTGCCGCCCATGGCCTGCATCCCGCCCACCAGCAGCGCGTTCAGCACCACCACCAGCGCAAAGCCGGTCAGCAGCACCTCGCGCGGCAGGTTCAGCGCCAGAAGCAGCCGCGCCACCTCCTGTGGCGCCGTCAGCGTCTGCGCGGCAAGGCGCAGAAATCCGGATATGGTCATGCCTGACCCTCGCGTTCGGCCACGGTCAGGCTGCGCAGCCAGAACCACAGAAAGATGACGAACCAGAGCAGCCCGACCAGCATCAGCTGCGGCCCCGGCCCCATGAATCCCGCCACCAGCCCGTTGAGCAGCAGCAGCGGCGAGGCGGCCAGAAGGCTCCAGAACAGCGCAAGCCGCGCGCCATAACCGGTGCCACGCCCGCCAAAGACCCGCGCGACCAGATGGCTGAGCGCGGCAAGCCCGTAGAACAGCAGCGGCGCCAGCACCAGCCAGCCCAGCAGGGCGCCCCCCATCAGCG
This sequence comes from Salipiger marinus, assembly GCF_900100085.1. GTDB lineage: Bacteria > Pseudomonadota > Alphaproteobacteria > Rhodobacterales > Rhodobacteraceae > Salipiger > Salipiger marinus. Next base: position 79,599 of record NZ_FNEJ01000019.1, on the reverse strand, counting down.
GGTTCGGATCGACGCCGTCCAGATGCGCCTGCCGCGCCTGCGCGGGCAGCTGCGCCACGAAGAACAGCGCGCAGGCGGCCATGATGAACATCAGCGCGCGATCCTCGCGGGGGCCCTGCGCCAGCAGGCGGCGCATGACGGCACCGGGCCCCCGATAGGTCGCGACGATCTCGCGCGACAGCGACATCAGCCGCGACGCCGACCCAGCCACGCCTCGACGCGGGCGTTGATCTCGGCCTGAAGATCTTCGTTCTCGATCTCCATCACCGCCTCGGCGATGAAGGCGATGGTCAGCAGATCCTCGGCGATGCCGCGCGGCAGACCCCGGGCCCGCAGATAGAACAGACCGTCCTCGTCGATGGCGCCAGAGGTGGAGCCATGCGAACAGGCCACGTCATCGGCATAGATCTCCAGCTCGGGCTTGGCCAGAAACTGGCTGTCGCCATCCAGAAGCAGCGACTGGCTGATCTGGTAGCCGTCGGTTTTCTGCGCGCCGGGCTTCACGAGGATCTTGCCCTGAAACACGCCGACGCCGCCGTTGCGCAGCACCTTCTTGAACACCTGACGGCTTTCGCAGTTCACCGCGTCATGGGTGATGAACACCGTGTCGTCATGGTGGAAATCGCCATCGCCCAGACAGGCGCCCGCGATATGCGCCACCGCGTCATCGCCGGTCAGTTCCACCACGCAGTCATTGCGGGTCAGCACGCCGTTCATGGTCAGCGTAAAGGTCTTGAAGGTGCTTTCCGTGCCCAGCCGGGCAAAGATATGCGTGGCCGCGCGGCGGTCATGCTCGCGCCCCTGCACCCGCACATGGTGAAAGCCCGCGCCATCGGCCACGTCGACTTCCATCACCTTGTTCAGGCGCGCGGCGGCGGGGCCGTTTTCCAGCAGCGTGACATCGCCGCCTTCTTCGACCTTCACCACATGGTGCAGGATCACGTCGGACCGCTCGTCGGCATGGCGGTAGATCAGGTTGACCGGCTTTGCCACCTTGCCGGTGACGCGGATCAGCAGCCCGTCGCTGGCAAAGGCGGTGTTGAGCGCGGCCAGCGGCCGCTGCACCGGGGTCTGGCCATGGGTTTCCAGACGGCCATACAGATCCTTGGCCCAGTGGATGTCGGGCGCATCGGCGAGCCGGTCGATGGTCAGCCCCTCCAGCGTCAGATCGTCCGAGGCTTCGGCATCAAACACCCCGTCCACGAACACGATGGACAGCCGGTCGGTGCCGTCGAACAGCGGCACCTCGTCATCGGCGACCACCTTTGCAACGGGCGCCTCTGCGGCCACCAGCGTGTCGGGGCGGGTGTATTTCCAGTATTCGTCGCGCGCCCCGGGCAGGCCCATGGCCCGCACCCGGTCCAGCGCTTCGGCGCGGGCGGGGCCGGACCAGCCGCCTTCGGGCAGGCTGAGCGCGGCCAGCCGCGCCTCTGTCGCGGTCTGTTTCGCTTGCGGCAGCGCCATGGTCACGCCTCCTCCACCAGATCGGCATAGCCGTTCTGTTCGACTTCCAGTGCCAGTTCCGGCCCGCCCGTCTTCACGATGCGGCCATTGGACATGATGTGCACCACGTCGGGTTTGATGTGGTCCAGCAGGCGCTGGTAATGGGTGATGACCAGAAAGCCCCGGCCCTCGTCGCGCAGCGCGTTCACGCCGTCAGCCACCAGCCGCATCGCATCCACGTCGAGCCCGGAATCGGTCTCGTCCAGAATGCACATCTTCGGCTCCAGCATGGCCATCTGCAGGATTTCGTTGCGCTTCTTCTCGCCGCCGGAAAATCCCACGTTCACGGGACGCTTCAGCATCTCGGCGTCGATCTTCAGGCTGGCGGCCTTTTCGCGCACCACCTTCAGGAACTCGGTGGAGGACATTTCCTCCTGCCCGCGCGCCTTGCGCTGTGCGTTCACCGCCGTGCGCAGGAAGGTCATGTTGCCCACGCCGGGAATTTCCACCGGATACTGGAAGGCCAGAAACAGCCCGGCTGCCGCGCGGTCCTCGGGCTCCATCTCCAGCAGGTCGACGCCGTCCAGCGTGGCACTGCCGTCGGTCACCGTGTAGCCGTCCTTGCCGGACAGCACATAGGACAGGGTGGATTTGCCCGACCCGTTCGGCCCCATGATGGCATGCACCTTGCCCGCCTCGACGGTCAGGTCGACACCCTTGAGGATCTGCTTGTCCTCTTCTTCCAGCTTCACCTGAAGGTTCTTGATTTCCAGCATGTTTTTCTCCTTCGTGCGGTCAGGGCCGCACCATCAGCTTCATGATCCCCAAGAGCCGCTTCACCGGGAAGGGCTGGGGGACGATCTCGAACCGGGCCATGCGCCCGGTCATCTGCGGTGGGCCGAGATACTCCTCGACCCGGTGATATTGCGGGCGCTGGCCGTAATCGTCGAACAGCAGCACCAGCGGCGCCTCGGTCAGAAAGGCCGTGGCCAGCGCGCAGCCCTCGCGGAAGCGGCCATCCACCAGCACCACATCGGGCTGGCGGAATTCCGGCAGCGACCAGACCTGCAGCGGATAGTCCGGAAAGCTGCGCCATGCGCTGTCATCGACCGGATGGCCCCATTCCTTGGTCGGCCCGATATCGGACCAGATCACATCTACCTCGGTGCCGGTGGCGGGCGGGTGCTCGGTGAACCAGCGGCGCATCATCTGCGCCCAGTCCATGTCCGACTCCACGGAAAAGACCGTCTTGCCGCGCATCTCCGAGGCCAGCACCGTCGAGCCACCCGATCCGTATTCAAGGATCACCCGCGCGCGCGCATAGACATCGCGCAGCAGCGCCGCCTCCGCCTCGGGCAGGGTCAGCTGCGGGCGCGGCAGGGCGTCGCCACTCACCGGATCACCGCCATGGCGCTGATCCTGCGCGTTCCCTGCAAGCTCATGCTGGCCATCCTCAACACCTTTCCCGGGGCCCGCGCCCTAGCCCGCCGTCACGGCATAAAGCGCCATTGTCACGATCAGCGCGACCCCTCCGGCGGCGCTGGCGGTCAGGATCACCGATCCCCCCAGCAGCCCGCCGCTGCGGCCCTGCCGCTTGCGCAGGCCAAGCCCGAGAAGCAGGCCAAGGAACACGCCCAGACCCACGCCGGCAGATTGCTGCACAAGCTCCTGCATCACGCGCCTGCCCTCAGCCTACCGAGCCTTCAAGGCTGATCGCCACCAGCGCCTGCGCTTCCATGGCAAACTCCATGGGCAGGGCCTGCAGCACCTCGCGGCAGAAGCCGTTGACGACCAGCGCCACCGCCTCTTCCTCGTCCATGCCGCGGCTGCGGCAGTAGAACAGCTGGTCGTCATCGACCTTCGACGTGGTGGCCTCGTGCTCCACCCGGCTCGAATTGTTCTTCACCTCGATGTAAGGCACCGTATGCGCCCCGCATTTGTCGCCGATCAGCAGGCTGTCGCACTGGGTGTAGTTGCGCGAATTCTTCGCCTTGGGATGCATCGACACCAGACCGCGATAGGTGTTCTGCGCCACCCCCGCCGAAATGCCCTTGGACACGATGCGCGAGCGCGTGTCGCGGCCCAGATGGATCATCTTGGTGCCGGTATCGGCCTGCTGGCGGTTGTTGGTGATGGCGATGGAATAGAACTCGCCCTGGCTTTCATTGCCGCGCAGGATGCAAGAGGGGTATTTCCACGTCACCGCCGACCCGGTCTCCACCTGCGTCCACATCACCTTGGCCCGGTCGCCCCGGCAGTCGGCGCGCTTGGTCACGAAGTTGTAGATGCCGCCACGGCCTTCCTCGTCGCCGGGGAACCAGTTCTGCACGGTGGAATATTTCACCTCCGCGTCTTCCTCGATGACGATCTCCACCACCGCCGCATGCAGCTGCGCGGTGTCGCGCTTGGGGGCGGTGCAGCCTTCCAGATAGCTGACATAGCTGCCCTTGTCGGCAATGATCAGCGTGCGTTCGAACTGCCCGGTATTCTCCGCATTGATGCGGAAATAGGTGGACAGCTCCATCGGGCAGCGCACCCCCGGCGGCACATAGACGAAGGAGCCATCGGAAAACACCGCGCTGTTGAGCGTGGCGTAATAGTTGTCCGACACCGGCACCACGGATCCGAGGTATTTCTTCACCAGCTCGGGGTGCTCGCGGATCGCCTCCGAAATCGAACAGAAGATGACGCCCGCCTTCTTCAGCTCTTTCTGGAAGGTGGTGCCGACGCTGACGCTGTCGAACACCGCATCCACCGCGACCTTGCGGCCTTCGGCGGGGGCGGACTCGGCGCCTTCGACCCCGGCAAGGATCATCTGCTCTTTCAGCGGAATCCCCAGCTTTTCATAGGTCGCCAGCAGCTTGGGATCGACCTCGTCCAGCGATTTGGGCTTCTCGGCCATGCTTTTTGGCCGTGCATAGTAATACTGGTCCTGAAAGTCGATCTTGGGATAGCTGACCATCGCCCAGTCGGGCTCCGTCATCTTGGTCCAGCGCTCGAACGCCGCCAGCCGCCACTCGGTCATCCATTCCGGCTCGCCGTTCTTTTCCGAGATCAGCCGCACGATGTCCGGCGACAGCCCTTTCGGGGCGTATTCCATCTCGATGTCGGTGTTCCAGCCGTATTTATAGGTCGAAATCTTCTCGACCGCGTCCACCGTTTCCTGTTCGACACCGTCCTTGACGGTGACATTGTCAAAAGCTGCCATGAGCCTTGTCTCCTGTCGTCGCAGACCGCCCAAAGCGGCCGGCCTGTCCTCACGCGCGAGGCGCGGGGCGTTTCCTGAACTGTCGCAGCCACGCCTCGGCGAAGCGCAGCACATCCTCTTCCGTCGTGTCGGGCCCAAGGCTGACGCGGATCGCCGATCCCGCCACCTCGTCCCCGTATCCCATCGCCCGCAGCACGCGGGAGGCGCGGACCTTGCCACTGGAACAGGCCGATCCCGCCGAAATGGCGAACCCCGCCAGATCCATCTGCATCACCTGCGTCTCGCCCTTCCAGCCGGGGCTGGCAAAACAGGACGTGTTGGGCAGGCGCGGCGCATCTTTCCCGACAAAAATAGTGCCTGTCGCGCCGTCCGCAATCACATTCTCTAGAATGTTTCTAAATTTCTCGACCGGAGCCCAGACTCCCTCCGCCAGATCCCGGGCCGCCGCCTCCGCCGCAGCGCCGAACCCGGCGATGCCGGGCAGGTTCTCGGTGCCCGCGCGGCGCCCCTGCTCCTGCCCGCCGCCACGCATCTGCGCCGCCAGATCGGTGCCGCGCCGCAGCACCAGCGCCCCCACGCCCTTGGGCCCGCCCAGCTTGTGCGCCGATACCAGCACCATCTCCGCCCCCGACCAGCCAAAGGCGAAGGGGATTTTGCCAAAGCCCTGCGTCGCATCAACCACGGCCAGCCCGCCGGGCAGATCCTGCACCACGCCCGTCTCGGAATTGGCAAGCTGCAGCGCCGTGCGCGCGGGATCGGCCACCGTCACGCGCCCCTGCCCGTCCACCGGCAGATCGCCCGCCACCCATGCCGCCACCGCGTCATGCTCGATATCGCCCGCCTGCAGGCCGCGTCCGGCACAGGCCAGCGCCGCCGCCTCGGTCGCACCCGAGACAAAGACCACATCCGCCCCGTCCGCCCCCAGCGCCGAGGCAACCTGCGCCCGCGCCCGTTCGACCAGCGACTTGGCCGCGCGGCCCTCGCCATGCACCGAAGACGGGTTGCCCGTCACGTCCAGCGCCGCGATCATCGCCGCCCGCGCCTCGGGCCGCAGCGGCGCCGTGGCATTCCAGTCCAGATAGACCCGGCTCATGCCCCGCCCCGCAGCTTCCAGCGGCCATAAATATCCCGGGGGAGGTCGCGCGCGAGCGCGGCCGGGGGCAGAGCCCCCCCCTTAAAATGCGGCAGAGCCCCCTCTTCACGAAGCGGCAGCACCCCCCCCTTAAAATGCGGCAGCCCCCCCGCCCCTGCGGCCCCGCGCCTCACGACTCGTCCACCACGGCGAAAAGCGACGGCACCGCCGGACAGGGGGCCAGCGTGTTCTGCACGATGTCCGACAGCCGGGTCTGATGCAGCCAGACATAGACATGCGCCGACAGCGACTGCCAGAGCCGGTTCGACAGCGACTGTGCCCGGCTCCCCGAGGCGCCGCCCGAGGCGCCCGCCCCCTTGTGCATCGCGTCCACCGTCTCGTCGACCGCCGCCAGCACGTCCACCACCCGGATCTCCGAGGTGGCGCGTGCCAGCCGGTAGCCACCGCCCGGGCCACGCACCGACTCCACCAGCCCGGCGCGGCGCAGCTTCACAAAAAGCTGCTCCAGATAGGGCAGCGAGATGTCCTGCCGCCGCGCGATGTCGCCCAGCGTCACCAGATCCCCCGGCGGCTGCAGCGCGATGTCCACCAGCGCCACCATCGCATAGCGTCCCTTGGTGCTCAGCTTCATGCCTTACCTCCTGCGCCGCCGCGCCAACCGATTGACCTTGTGCGGCCGATTGCCTATCTGCAATCGAGCCCGTTCCGCGTCAGAGCGGGACTTAGAACCGTTCTAAGGTGCCCAAGAGAATTCGTCAAGAATATCACGCACCCTGTCAGGAGCCCTTTCATCCCATGCCCGAGGTCATTTTTCCCGGACCCGAAGGTCGCCTTGAAGGCCGCTACCATCCGCAAAAGGACAATGACGCCCCCATCGCCATCGTGCTGCATCCGCATCCGCAGTTCGGCGGCACGATGAACAACAAGGTCGTCTATAACCTGCACTATGCGTTCTACAACATGGGCTTCACCGTGTTGCGGTTCAATTTCCGCGGCGTCGGACGCAGTCAGGGCGAATACGATCAGGGCATCGGCGAGCTGTCGGATGCCGCCTCTGCGCTTGATTACCTGCAGTCGATGAACAACAACTCCAAGCATTGCTGGGTGGCGGGGTTCTCGTTCGGTGCGTGGATCGGCATGCAGCTGCTGATGCGGCGGCCGGAAATCACCGGCTTCGTCTCGGTCAGCCCGCCTGCCAACATGTATGACTTTTCCTTCCTTGCGCCCTGCCCGTCTTCGGGGCTGATCATCAACGGCACCAGTGACCGAGTGGCCCCGCCCGCCGACACCGTGTCGCTGGTCAACAAGCTGAAGGAACAGCGCGGCATCACCATCACCCACGAGCAGATCGAAGGCTCGGATCACTTCTTCAAGGATCCGCACATGAAGCCGATGATCGACACGGTGACCGGCTATGTCAAACGGCGCCTGACCGAAAGCACCCGCTGACCGCCGGAGGGTCTCATGTCACTTGCCGAGGATCTGGCCGACAAGCTGGCCGAGGATACGTTCAAGATCATGCAGGCCAGCGGCGATGACCGCTTCTTCATGGAGGTGGCGGCGATCATCGGCGCCTCCTCCACCACGCTGGAAGAGGCGTTCCTGACCTCGATCCGCGTGCGCATGGCCGAACAGCGCGCCCGCGCCTTCCTGATGGAGCGGGTGACCCAGATGGAACGGGAGGCGGGGCTGTGACCCAGCGGATCGACGCGCAGATGGCCTTTCTGATGGAGGCGGGGCGGCTTTCGGCGGTCACCCGCGCCACCCGTACCGCCGATGGCGCGCGGTTCGAAAACTCCGCCGAACATTCGTGGCATCTGGCGCTGTTTGCGCTGGTGCTGGGCGAACACGCGCCCGAGGGCGTGCAGATCGACCGGGTGATCCGGATGCTGCTGCTGCATGATCTGGTGGAGATCGACGCGGGCGACGTGCCGGTCTTCGGCCATGTCGATGCCGCCGCCACCGCCGATGCCGAAGATGCGGCGGCCACCCGGCTGTTCGGCCTGCTGCCCGCCGATCAGGCTGCCAGCCTGCGCGCGCTCTGGGACGAGTTCGAGGCGAACGAGACCGTCGATGCGCGCTTTGCCAAATCGCTGGACCGCTTTCAGCCCCCCAACATGAACCTTGCCACAGAGGGCGGATCCTGGGTGGATTACGCGGTGACATGGCCGGTGTTCGAGGCCAAGATCGCCCCCCGCATCAGCCATGGCGCGCCGGTGCTCTGGGACTGGCTGGCGCCCAAGGTGCGCGGTTTTCTCGCCCGGCTTGCGGGCTGACGCCTAAAGCCGCTGCCGCAGATCGGCCTCGGCAAAATCGATCAGCGCGCGCAGCTTGCGCGGCAGCCGCGCGCCTTCCAGCCAGACCGCCGACAGCACATGGCCCGGCCCCTCGAACTCGGTCAGCACCGGCACAAGCTGGCCGGTGGCGATGGCCTCGTCCAGCACGAAATCCGGCACCTGCGTCAGCCCCGCCCCCGCCACCGCCAGATCGCGCGCCACCCGCGCGCTGTTGACGTGAAAGGCGCTGGTCACCGGCCAGTCGACCGGCTGGCCGTGGCGCTGGAACTGCCAGCGCGGCCCGCCCCGGCGGTTGCTGTCCAGTAGGAGCGTGTGCCGGTCCAGATCCTCCAGCCGCTCGGGCACGCCCTGCCGCGCCAGATAGGCAGGGGCCGCCACCACCCGGCTGCGGATATGGCCCAGCCGGTGCGCCACCAGCGCCGTGGCGGGTGGTGCCCCCACCCGGAAGGCAAGGTCGATCCCGTCCGAGGCAAGGTCGACAAAGGCATCGGTCAGCTGCAGGTCAATGGTCAGGCCCGGATGCGGCGCGGCAAAGCGGTGCAGCAGCCCGGCCAGATGCGCCTCTCCCAGCGTCACCGGCGCCGCGATCCGCAGCATGCCGGAAAAGCCGCGGCTTTCCTCGCTGACCGCACCCAGAAGCTCCTCCAGATCGTCCAGCAGCGCGGGCGCGCGGGCCAGCATCTGTTCTCCGGCGGGGGTCAGCCCGACGCGCCGCGTGGTGCGCTGCAGCAGCCGCACCCCCAGACGCGCCTCAAGCTCCGCCACATATTTCGAGGTGAGCCGGTTCGACACGCCCAGCCGTTCGGCAGCCGCGGTGAAGGATCCGGTCTGCGCCGTGGCGACAAAGGCCTTGAGCCCGGTCACAAGATCCATGCGCGCCTCATTCGGAACGAAATGGCGAAAGTCATTCCCGACAGTCGCCATTTCATTGGCAAATCACAAGCGCCATATCTCCAGAGACGGAGCGGATCCGCCACAGCCACAGGGAGACCGGCCATGCCCAGCAGCGACGCCCCCATCGAAATCGGTCGCGTGACGCTGACCGTGCGCGACCTTGCCGCCATGAGCACGTTTTATCAGGAGGTTCTGGGGCTGCACCCCATGGCGGGCGATGCCAGCCATGTCAGTCTGGGCGTGGGCGACCGGGTGCTGATCGCGTTGCGCGCCGATCCCGCCGCCCGCCGCGCCTCCCGCCGGGAAGCGGGGCTGTTTCACATCGCCTTTCTGCTGCCCACGCGGCACGATCTGGCGGCATGGCTGCGGCATGTGGCGGAACGCGGCATCCACTGGCAGGGCGCTTCTGACCATCTGGTGAGCGAGGCGATGTATCTCGCCGATCCCGAAGGCAATGGCATCGAGGTCTATGCGGACCGCCCCCGCGCCAGCTGGCGCTGGCAGGGGACGGAGATTGCGATGGACACGCAGCCGCTGGATCTGCAGGCGCTGGCGGCGCGTGCGCAGGCGCCGTGGCGTGGTGCGCCCGAGGGCAGCGTGATCGGCCATGTGCATCTGCAGACCGGCGCGCTGGAGGCGGCGCGGCAGTTCTATACCGAGGATCTGGGATTTGATCTGACCTGCACCTATCGCGGCGCGCTGTTCTTCGGCTCTGGCGGCTATCACCACCATCTGGCGACCAATATCTGGAACAGCTGGGGCGCCGGGCCGCGCGACCCCAAGGCGACAGGGATTGCCGAAATCGAACTGCGCCTTGGGGCGGAGGCGCCCGAGGCGCTGCGCGCCCGGATCGGCACCGATCTGGCCGATCCGTGGGGCATCCGGTACAGGCTGGCCGCCCAGCCCTAGCCGCGCGCCGCCGCCGCCAGCGCCAGCCCGTCGACCACCGCCGTAAACGCCTCTGCCCGGTGCTGCGTGGCGCCGGGACAGACCGTGCCCGCCTCCTCCGCCACCAGCGCCATCAGGCTGGAGCCGCCGACCAGCACGACCGAGGAGATCTGCGCAGGCGAGACCTGCGCCATCATCAGCGTGTGATACATCGCCATGCGCAGCGGCTCGCGCATCTGCACCAGCGCGGCGTTCAGCGTGCCGGGGGTGATGGGGGCGGCTAGGCCCGGTTCGATCAGCCCCATGGCGATCTGCGCCGCCTGCCCGCCATTGGCGTCGATCTTGCCCCGCTCCACCGCGAAGGCAAGGTCATGGCCCAGATGTTCCCTGATGACGCTGGCCAGACGGCGCAGCTTTTCCGGCTCCACCGCAAGGCGCAGCATCTCGGCGATGCTGCGTTCGGTGTCGCGGGTATACAGGAACGGGATCGTGGCCCATGTCGACAGTTCGACAAACAGCGCGTTGGGCAGGGGCAGCAGCCCCTCGCCAAACTCGCGGCGCAGCTCGCTGCCCAGACCCAGCAGCGGCATGGCATGGGTCATCGACACGGCATGGTCAAAATCGGTGCCGCCCAGCCGGATGCCGTGGCTGGCCAGAATTTCCGCCCCCGAGGGCGTGCTGCGAAAGACCGAAAAATCGGAGGTGCCACCGCCGATGTCGACGATCAGCCCCAGCCCCTCTGCGCCGCCATGGCTGGCCCGCGCGGCGGCTTCGGGTTCGAACAGGAAATCCACCTCGGCAAAGCCTGCGGCGTGATAACAGGCGCGCAGATCGGCCTCTGCCTGCGCGTCGCGCGCCTCGTCCTTGGTGTGGAAATGCACCGGACGGCCCGACAGAACCGCATCGAACCGGCCCCCGGCATCGGCTTCGGCGCGGGCCTTCATTTCGGCCAGAAATTCGGTGACGATCTCGGCGAGGCTGCGGCGCCTGCCACCGATCATCCGGCTTTCATGGAACAGCGCGGTGCCCAGCACCGATTTCAGCGCCCGCATGTAGCGCCCGTCCTCGCCCGCGATCAGCGCCTCCGCTGCGGCGGCACCGATGCGCATGGCAGAACGGTCCTCGGGAAAGAACACGGCGGTGGGCAGCGTGTCCGCGCCCGGTTCGATCATCAGGCGCCGGGGCCTGCCCTCCGCCACGATGGCCGCGGCGGAGTTCGAAGTGCCAAAGTCGATGGCAAGCGTGCGGGGGGTCATGACGGGATCCTCTGGCGGCGAGGCGCGTGGCTACACCCGAAGGGGCGCCCGCCGCAAGAGCCTTGTCCCGTCCGCCGCCTCAGGCTGCCGAACGGCCCCGCCGGCGACGCGCGCCGCCGGACTTTTCGCCGGTGAAGGCCGCAGGCGCCTTGGCGCCACCGCGCCGGCCTGCCCCCTGCCCCTGACCGCCCCGGCCATGGCCCTGACCGCCGCGCGGCCCGCGCGAGGGGCTGCTGGGGGCCACGGCCTTCGGCATCACGCCGCTGGCCACGGGGATGTCGATCTTCATCAGCTTCTGGATCTGGCGCAGCAGATCAACTTCTTCGGCGCAGCAGAAGGCGATCGCCTCGCCCTCGCGCCCGGCGCGCGCGGTGCGGCCGATGCGGTGGACATAGTTGTCGGGCACCTCGGGCAGGTCGAAATTGACCACATAGGCCACGCCCGGAATGTCGATGCCGCGCGCCGCCACGTCGGTGGCCACCAGCACGGTGATCTCGCCATCGCGGAAGGCCTTGATGGCGCGGTCGCGCTGGCCCTGGCTCTTGTTGCCGTGGATGGAGGCGGCGTTGAACCCGTCGGCCTTGAGGCCCTTCATCAGCCGTTCCGCGCCATGTTTGGTGCGGGCAAAGACCAGCGTCAGCGCGTCACGGTCGCGCGACAGGATTTCGCGCAGCTTGGTGGGCTTGTCGTTCTTGTCGACAAAATGCACCGACTGGGTGACCTTGTCGGCGGCCTTGCCCGGAGGCGCGACCTGCACCCGCTTCGGATCCTTGAGATAGGCGCGGCTCAGTTCTTCCATCTGCTTGGGCATGGTGGCCGAAAACAGCATGGTCTGGCGCGGCGTGCCAAGGCGCGGCGCGATCTTGCGCAGCGCATGGATGAAGCCGAGATCCAGCATCTGGTCGGCCTCGTCCAGCACCAGATGGGTGACGCTGCCCAGCAGCACCGCCTCGCGCTCCATCAGGTCGATGAGACGGCCCGGGGTGGCGACAAGGATGTCGGTGCCCTTCGACAGCACGCCGATCTGGCGGTTGATGGACTGGCCGCCCACCACGGTCGCGACGCGCAGATGGCCGCCCGTCGTCAGCACGCGCAGGCTGTCGGCGATCTGGTTCACCAGTTCGCGGGTGGGGGCAAGGATCAGCGCGCGGGCGGATTTCGGCGCGGGCTTGCCTTGGGCCGAAAGCAGGTGATGGATCAGCGGCAGGCCGAAGGCAAAGGTCTTGCCAGTGCCGGTCTGGGCCAGACCCAGCACGTCATGGCCCGCAAGCGCCAGCGGGATCGCCTGGCTCTGGATGGGGGTGGGTTCGGTCAGGGCGGCGCGGTTCAGCGCCTCGATCAGGGAGGCCGCGAGGCCAAGAGACTGAAATTCGGACAAGAGTGTTCCTTTGAACCGGCAAGACCCTGCGGCCCGCACCGGCGGAGGTCATGGACACGCGGGCACGAAGCCAGCCGTGGCGCACGAGGTGTGGCAGGACCTCGGATCAGACGGGCGTTTCCCGCGTGACTGGCCTTGCCTGCGAACCCCTGCGTGAATGGGAACCGGAGATGTCTGGGCGCCGCTATGCCCCTCGGGGCATGGCTTGCTCACGCGGCAGCGCGGCGCACCCCGTTCAAGTGGGGCATGGGCGGCACAATGTCAAGGAGAATGGCGCCGCAGCGCGGCGGAGGGGGTGGCGCGGCGCAGCAAGCGGGACGCGGGGGCGGAGAGGAGGCAGGGGGCGCTGCCCCCGTCCGCTGACGCGGACCCCCCGGGATATTTGGGGCCGCTGGAAGCGCAAGGCGCAGCGGCAGGAGGGGGGACGGCGGCGCCCGGTGCGCCGCCGTCCCGCAGGATCAGAAGTGGATGGCGCGGCCGTAGGCGTCGAGCACCGATTCGTGCATCATCTCGCTGAGCGTGGGATGCGGGAAGACGGTGTTCATCAGATCCTCTTCGGTGGTTTCCAGCTGGCGGCCCACCACATAGCCCTGGATAAGCTCGGTGACTTCGGCGCCGATCATATGCGCGCCCAGCAGCTCGCCGGTCTTGGCGTCGAAGATGGTTTTCACCATGCCTTCGGATTCCCCCAGCGCGATGGCCTTGCCATTGCCGATGAAGGGGAAGCGCCCGACCTTGATCTGATAGCCCTGTTCCTTGGCCTTGGCTTCGGTCAGGCCCACGGAGGCGATCTGCGGGTGGCAATAGGTGCAGCCCGCGATGCTGGACGGCTCCACCGCATGCGGATGGCCGCCCGCGATCAGTTCGGCCACCATCACGCCTTCATGGCTGGCCTTGTGCGCAAGCCACGGCGCGCCCGCGATGTCGCCGATGGCATAGATGCCTTCGACCCCGGTGCGGCAGTGGCGGTCGACCACCACATGGGTCTTTTCGACCTTCACGCCGAGCTTTTCGAGCCCCAGACCTTCGGTATTGCCGACGATGCCCACGGCGGAGATCACCGTGTCGAACTCCTCGGTCGTGGTCTTGCCGTTCTGTTCGATATGGGCGGTGACCTTGCCCTGCCCCCGGTCCAGCTTCTTGACCATGGTCTTTTCGCGGATGGTCATGCCCTGCTTTTCGAACTGCTTCTTGGCGAATTTCGAGATTTCCTCGTCTTCCACCGGCAGGATGCGGTCCATCACCTCGACCACGGTCGTGTCGGTGCCGAGCGTGTTGTAGAAGCTGGCGAATTCGATGCCGATGGCGCCCGAGCCGATGACCAGCAGCTTTTTCGGCATGCGCTTGGGGGTCAGGGCGTGCTTGTAGGTCCAGACCAGATCGCCATCCGCCTCCAGCCCCGGCAGTTCGCGGGCGCGGGCGCCGGTGGCGATGACGATGGATTTCGCCGAAAGCTCCTCGGTGCCCTTGTCGGTCTTGACCGTGACCTTGCCCTTGGCCGGGATCGAGGCTTCGCCCATGAAGGCGGTGACCTTGTTCTTCTTCAGCAGATGCGTGACGCCGGAATTGAGCTGCTTGGCCACGCCGCGCGAGCGTTTGACCACGGCATCAAGATCATAGCCGATCTTTTCGGCGGTCAGGCCGTATTCCTTGGCCCGCGCCATGTAATGGTAGATTTCCGAGGAGCGCAGCATCGCCTTGGTGGGAATGCAGCCCCAGTTGAGGCAGATGCCGCCCATATGCTCGCGTTCCACGCAGGCCACCTTGAGGCCAAGCTGGGCGCCACGGATGGCGGCCACGTAGCCGCCGGGTCCGGCGCCGATCACGATCATGTCGAAGTCTTGCGAAGCCATGGCTCTCTCCCGCCGTGTCAAAGTGGTTTGACGTTAAACCATCCTCCGCGCGGCTTCAACGCGTTGCGGCAGGGCGCGGGGCGGCGGAGGGAAAAAGACCCGGCCACGCAGGTGGCCGGGTCGGGATTCGCGCGGCGATCAGGCGGCTTCGGCCTGCAGGCGGCGCACCGTGGCGCCATAGCCGCCATCGCTGAGATAGCCGGATTCCGCCGCCGTGGAGGGGCGGGAGAGCGCGGCGTTGCGGGTGGGGAAGCGCCCGAACTTGCGGATCACCTCGCGATGCGCGCGGGCATGCAGCAGGTTGGAGGCGCCGGTCTGCGGCATCCGTTCCTTCATCAGGCGGATGCAGCGGTCCTGATCACAAAGGTTTTCCGAATGCATCAGCGGCAGGTAGAAGAACTGCCGCGCGGGCTCGTCGATCCGCAGATCCCAGCCGCGATGGATCGCCTGCTTGGCCGCGGCCAGCGCCACCCCGTCGGAGGCAAAGGCGCGCGCGCTGTCGCGGAACATGTTGCGGGGGAACTGGTCCAGCAGCACGACATAGGCCAGCGCGCCGGTGGGATGGGTCAGCCACAGGCCGAAGCGGCCCTCCATCGCCGCCTCCCATGTGGTCAGAAACCGGTCACGGACCGTGGCGTCCAGCGCCTCCTCTGCCACATACCATTTCGCCTCTCCCACCTCGTCGAGCCAGAACGAGAGGATCTCCTCGGGCGATTTCACGTTGTCCACCTGTCCGGGTCCTTTTTTGCAATGCCTGATGGTCGTCATGGAAAGTTTACAGTTTTCCAAGCCAACATCAGAAGTCACGTTTTCTGTCAATTGCGACAGAACCTGCGACGGACCCCGGCCAAGGCGCTACTGGCCGGGCTGCGCGCGGGTATTTTCGGCTTCGGCGGCGGCTTCGGCGGCTTCTGCGGCGGATTCCGCCGCCTCGATCGCCACTTCCTGCGCCACTTCCAGCGCAACCGGCGAACCGGTGGGCGCCACCGGCGTATAGCTGCTGGTTTCTTCCACCGAAGGGGCCGCGCGGCGGGTCATCCGCCAGCCCGCATAGGCGGTCAGCCCCAGCATCAGCACGGCGATCAGCACGAAATAGCCGCCCGGGCCCATCAGTTCCATCATGTAGCCGGTGATGATCGGGCCCGCGATGGCGCCGCAGCCGTTGATGAACAGCAGCCCCGCCGAGGCGGAGGCCATGTTTTCGGACTTCAGGAAGTCGTTGGTATGGGCAATGATCAGCGAATAGAGCGGGTTGGAGGCGCCGCCGATCAGGAAGGCCGCCGCCAGCAGGACCGGGAAATTGCCGCCCGCCGTGACCGCGACCACCGCCGCGATCCCGCCCACCGCCGCCACCATGGCGACCAGCTGGCGGCGGTCCATGCGGTCCGACAGCCAGCCCAGCGGATATTGTGTGATGAGCGCGCCCACATAGAAGCTGGCGACGAAGATCGAGATCTCGCCCAGCCGCAGCCCGGCTTCGGAGCCATAGACCGCCGCCATGCCGAACTGCGCCGAGAACACGCCGCCCAGCAGGAACATGCCGGTGACGCCCAGCGGCGAGACGCGGTAAAGCTCGCGCAGGCTCATGGGTTTGGTGCTGTCAAAGGCCGGTGTCGGCGAGATCGACAGCAGAATCGGCGCGAAGGCGATGGACACCAGCACCGAGGGAATCACGAACAGCAGAAAGCCCGAGGGGTCGGGGATCAGCAGGATCGCCTGCGCCGAGATGATGCCGACCATCTGCACGATCATGTAGGCCGACAGCGCCTGCCCCCGGTTCTCGTTGGTCGAGGCGTTGTTGAGCCAGCTTTCGGCGGTGACATAGACTCCGCAGAAGCAGAAGCCGATGATCATGCGTTCGACCATCCAGACCGCCGGATGCGGAAAGGCGGGATAAAGGATCAGCACCGCCGAGATGAACGAGCCCAGCGCGGCGAAGACCCGCACATGGCCGACGCGGCGGATCATCCCCGGCGTCATGCGCGACGCGACAAGGAAGCCCGCGAAATAGCCCGACATGACCAGCGACATGGACAGGGCGGAAAAGCCCGCCTGCCCGCCCCGGACCCCCAGCAGGGAGCCCTGCAGACCGTTGCCGACCATGAGCAGCATGATGCCCAGAAGCAGGGCCCAGGAGTTTCTCAGAACCTCGCGCATGTCTGTCTCCGTTTGCAAGCGGGCCGCAGGTTTCCCCGAATCCGGGGCTGTCCGCCCTCAGGCCTGCCTGTGCCCGCGCCCCGGCGCAACCCCGAACTGCCCGCAATAGCAGCATCGTGCAAAGCGGGCGCGGCAGCGGCGCGGGCGGGACGGAGCGCAGGGCGGGGAAAAGCCAGCGCGCGTCGCATCTTGGCCGTTTTGCCCTCCGGCGGCGCTGCGGATCCGCCGCGTGGTGCTGTCAGGGGATCAGCAGCGAGGCATCGCCATAGGAAAAGAAGCGATACCGTTCCGCCAGCGCATGGGCATAGACCCGGTCGATCCGCGCCTTGCCCATGAAGGCCGCCACCAGCATCATCAGCGTGGATTTGGGCAGGTGGAAATTGGTCATCAGCGCGTCGGCGGCGCGGAAGGTGAAGCCGGGATAGATGAAGATGTCGGTGACGCCCTGCCATGGCACGACCTGCCCGCTGTCGCGCGCCGCCGTCTCGATCAGGCGCAGCGCGGTGGTGCCTACCGGGATCACCCGCCCGCCCGCCGCCTTGGTCGCGGCGATCTCGGCGGCGGCCGGCGCCGTGACCTCGCCCCATTCGCCATGCATGCGGTGGGTGGTCACGTCCTCGACCTTGACCGGCAGGAAGGTGCCTGCCCCCACATGCAGCGTCACATGGGTGAAGCTCACGCCGTGCGCCTCCAGCGCCGCAAGCAGGGGCGCGTCGAAATGCAGGCTGGCGGTCGGCGCGGCCACGGCGCCGGAATGCCGGGCCCAGACGGTCTGGTAATCGGTCTTGTCCTGCTCGTCGGCGGGGCGTTTGGCGGCGATATAGGGCGGCAGCGGCATCGCCCCGGCCCGCGCCAGCGCCGCGTCGAAATCCTCGCCCGTCAGGTTGAAGCGGAACAGGCCCTGCCCGTCCTCGCGCCCCGCCAGCGTGGCGGACAGCTCGTCCGACAGCACCACCGTCTCGCCCTCGCGCAGCTTTTTCAGCGGCTTGACCAGTGCGGCCCAAAGCCCGCCGGGGCGCGGCTCCAGCAGGGTCAGTTCGATCTGCGCCGCCGTGTCGCCCTGCGCGCCATGGCGGTGCCGCAGCCCCGACAGCCGCGCGGGAATCACCCGCGTGTCGTTCAGCACCAGCCGGTCGCCGGGGCGCAGCCAGTCGGGCAGGTCGCGCACCACGGCATCGGTGAGGCACGCGCCTTCCGCCACCAGCAGGCGCGCGGCGCTGCGCGGGCTGGCCGGGCGCGTGGCGATCAGATCCTCCGGCAGCGGAAAGTCGAAATCCGAAAGCAGCATCGCGGTCAGTTCCCTTGGTCTATCGTGGGGGGCGGGCGGCGGAAGATGTCACGGAACATGCCGGGGGTGAAGACCGAAAGCGGGTTCACGCTGACCTGCGGCTGGGTCATGGCGCCGCGCAGGTTGAAATTGAACCCGATCAGCCCCTCGCCCTTGCGGGCAAAGACCCGCCCGAGCCCGTTCAGGATATAGATCGGCGACAGCACCCCCTGCAGATCCATCATGCCGGTGCCCAGATTGGCATAGCCGTCCATCGAGATGCCCATGGACGGGCCCACCGCACTTGCCCGTGTCAGGGTGATAAGGTCGGGGGTCATGCGGAACCGCGCCTCCACCTCGTTGAAGAAGATCCCCGGCCCGTTCAGCTGGTCGAGGATGCCGACGATGCTCAGCCCGTCCAGCAGCGCCACCGCCACGTTGTTCTTCTGCAGCCGCGCGCCTTCGATGCGCAGAAGCCCGTCATAGGTGCCCGCCTGCCCCGTCACCGGCACCAGCGTCATGTCGAAAAGACCGTCCTGCACGTTCTGGAAAATCCCCGCGCCTTTCAGCACATCGCCCGCGTCGCGGCTGCGGATCCGAAACGCGCTGGCGCCGTTGCGCGGCACCACATCGCCGCTGATGGGGGCCCGCCCGCCGACACGCCCGGTAAAGCTGCCGGTCAGCCCGCCCGACGTGTCAAAGCTGCCCTGAAACCCCTCCACCGCGATGTTGTCCGTCACCTGCAGCCGGTCCACCGCCACCTCGACCGGGCCGCCCGCCGCGCCGCCACCGCCCCCGCCCGCGCCAAGCGGGGCGCGGCGCATGTCCAGCAGCGCGCCGCGCAGCGCCACGGCGGGCACGGCATTGCGGCCCCGCCCGGTCAGCACCGCACCGCCCTGCAGCCAGTCGCCCGCCTGCAGCACCGGCAGCGACAGCCGGTCAAAGCTGCCATCGGCGTTCAGCGTGACCGAGCCTTCGGCGCGCAGCCCCGCCGCCTGCAGCGCCAGCCGGTCCACCGTCACCGGCGCGCCCAGACGGCCCGCCACCTCCAGCGTGCCGGTGCCGCCTTCGGACAGCCGCCAGCCGATCTGCGGCAGCGCCACCCCCAGCCCCGCCAGATCGGAGCGCAGCGCAAAACTTGGCACCTCGCCCGGGGGCAGGTCGATGCCCACCCGGCCCACGCCCTGCCCCGAAAAGGTGCCCGCAGGCAGGCCGATCCCCAGCGCGCGGGCCACCGCATCGGACAGCACCACATCGCCTTCGACCCGGCCCGCCATCCCCGGCGCCAGCGGCTGCGTCCATGTGCCGGTGAAGGGCACGCCGGACAGATCGGCGCTGCCGGTGATCGCCACCTGCGTGTCATCCACCGCCACATCCAGCCGCTCGGCCTGCAGCACCCGGCCGGGCACGATCTGGTCGCTTTGCACATCGCGCAGCACGGCGGTGGCGCGGACCGTCACCGCCTCCCGCGGGACATGCGGCTCCAGCGGCAGCACCACCTGCCCGGTGATCTCGGCACTGCCCGATCCCAGCGTGACGGGCTTGTTGGCCTTGGTCAGGATCTCCAGCGGCGGCTGGTCAAGATAGGACAGCGCCGCCACCAGCGGGCCGCGGGCCACCACATTGACCTCGCCGACATTGGGCCGCTCGCGCAGGTCGGGGATGACAAAGCTTGATCCCGACGCGTCGATCTCGCCGCCTTCGGGCGGGATCAGGCGGCCCCTGTCCACCGTGGCGGAAAGACGGTTCTGATAGAAACTGACCTGCCCTTCGGCCTCCATCAGCCGCGGCAGCGAGGGCGAATAGCTCAGCTCCACGCCTTCGATGCGCATGTCCAGATAGGGCTCCAGCGTGCCGCCCGGCTCCAGCCGCAGCGACACCAGCGCGTCGCGCAGCCGCCCGGCATGGATGTTCTCGGCCACCCATCTGCGCGTGGGCGGCAGGGCGCTGGCAGGCCAGACCGCAAGGATCTGCTCGGGTGTGGCGCTGTCGAGCCGGGCATCCACCGCCAGCCGCCAGCCGCCCTGCTCTGCGGCCAGCACGCCGCTGGCGCGCAGCGGCAGCGCGGCATCAGCGATGCGCAGACGGCCCAGTTCAAAGCGGAAAGGCGCAAAGCTCAGCCGCCAGTCCAGTTCCGCCCCCGCCAGTTTCAGCGGCGTGGCAAAGACCCCCGCCGGATCCGCTTCCAGCCGGGAGATGCGGAACTGCCCCACCATTTCCTGCGGCATGCCGCGGCGGATGTCGCCCAGCACCGCGCGGCCATCGGTGACCAGCGTGCCGAACCGGCTGGTGACCGAGATCTCGTCGAACTGCAGCGTGGCGGTGGCCGGATCATAGGAGAAATAGCTGCGCGCGCCCTCGAACCGGATCGGGCGGGTTTCGGGGCGCGGCTGCAGCACGCCCTTGCCGATCTGCAGCGTGGCGCTGAGCGCCCCCAGCGCGCCGTCCGCCGCCATCTCGCCGCGCAGCGCGCCAGAGATCGGCGCGCGCAGCCCGTTCAGCCATGCCAGCGCCGGGCTCTGGCTGGCGATGTCCTGCGCCGCGAGCCCTTCAAGGTTCATGCCGAACCGCGCGCTGGTCTGCCCGATCAGGCTGTCGGCATTCAGCGCCAGCGTCGCCGCCACATCGCCCTGCCCCAGCAGCGCCACATCCCCCGACAGCCGCAGCGACCCCGCGTCGCGGGTCAGTTGCAGCCGCCCGCCATCCGCCGTCCAGCCGCGCCCGGCCCGCGCATCCTCATACCGGATGGTCAGCGCCTCGGCGGCCACCAAGGACAGCCCCGCCAGCCGCGGATCGGCGGCAAGCTGATCCAGCTGCGCGATGATGGTGGGCAGATCGGGCGCGGGCGTGTCGGCGGCGAAGACATCCCCCAGCGCCAGCCCGATGCGGCCTTCCTCGTCGCGGCGCATGGTCAGCATGGCGCCGGTCAGCCGCACCTCGCGCAGCTCATACTGGCCCAGCAGCAGCCGCGTCGGCGCCAGCCCCACCTCCAGATCGGACAGCACCGCGATCTGCGCGCCGGTCGGGCTGCGCACCGCCACATCGCTCAGCGCGATGCGGGTCAGCCCCTCGCCCTGCAGCTGCAGGCGCAGATCGCCGAAATCAACCTGAAAGCCGGGCAGCGCCACGGCCAGCCGCGACTCGATCTGGTCGCGCAGCCAGACGGGCGCCGACATCGTGCGCCCCATCGCATACCACAGCATCCCCGTGGCCAGCGCCACCAGCAGCACGACCCCCAGCAGGCAGCCTTTCATCAGACGCCAGTGCCAGCGGCGGCGCGGGCTAAGTTTTACAGGAGAAGGGTGGTCCGTCACTGGAAATGCCGTCTTTCGCGGTTACACTTGCTCCCATCCGTTCTAGCCCATAGGCCGGAACTTGCGACCCAAGTGTTGGAGCTTCCCATGTCCGAGATCACGTCCGAATTGGCCCCCGATTTCACCCTGCCAGCCACGGGGGGCGAGACGGTCACGCTGTCCGCGCTGCGCCCTGCGCCGGTGGTGCTGTTTTTTTATCCGCGCGACGACACCTCGGGCTGCACCGTGGAAAATCAGGATTTCACCCGCCTGCTGCCCGAGTTTGATGCCGCCGGTATCCGGGTGTTTGGCATCTCTGCCGACAGTCTGGAAAGCCACGAAAAATTCATGCGCAAGAAGGCGCTGACCGTGCCGCTGCTGTCCGACGAAGGCGCCACGGCCTGCGCCGCCTATGGCGTGTGGAAAGAGAAAAGCATGTATGGCAAGACCTTCATGGGGATCGAACGCTCCACCTTCCTGATCGACGGCGAGGGGCGCATCGCGCAGGCATGGCGCAAGGTGAAGGTGCCCGGCCATGCCGAGGCGGTGCTGGAGGCGGCAAAAGCCCTATGACCAGCCTTGCAGAGATGGCGGTGGACGTTCTGACCACCGCCGATGGCCGCGAAAAGACCGCCAAGTCGCGCGCCCATGCCGCCGCGTGGTTCGCCGCGCGCGCGGCGGGCACGCCGCTGCCGGTGGGGCAGGCCACGCCGCCGCTGCGCCCGGCCCGCCCCGAGGCGCCAGCCCTGCTGGACCCGCGCGAGGTGCCCAAGCGCAAGCCCGGCAGCCCGCAGGGCCGCATCGCCCTGCTGCATGCGGTGGCGCATATCGAACTCAACGCCGTGGATCTGCACTGGGACATTCTTGCGCGCTTTACCCATGTGCCGTTTCCGCCCGGATTCTATGACGACTGGGTGAAAGCCGCCGACGAGGAAAGCAAGCATTTCAACCTGATGTGCGACTGTCTTGAGGCGGAGGGCAGCTTTTACGGCGCCCTGCCCGCCCATGCCGGGATGTGGCGCGCCGCCGAAGACACCGCTGAGGATCTGATGGGCCGCCTTGCCGTGGTGCCCATGGTGCTGGAAGCGCGCGGGCTCGACGTGACGCCGGGCATGATCGAACATTTCCGCAAGGCGGGCAACAGCGGCGCCGTTGCCGCGCTGGAAACCATCTATGCCGAAGAGGTGGGCCATGTCGCCTATGGCTCCAAATGGTTCCATTTTCTCTGCGGCAGGCACGATCTGGATCCGCGCGACGTGTTCCACAAACTGGTGCGCACCTATTTCCACGGCAACCTGAAGCCGCCTTTCAATGACGAGAAGCGCGCCGAGGCGGGGCTGCCCCTGGATTTCTACTGGCCGCTGGTCGAGTCGGCGGACGCCTGAGCAGACATCATGTTTCTGTCATAAATGCGTGATTTCGGCGGATTCTCGCCGCCTAGGCGCGGATCTGCCGTCACTTCCGCGCCACAGGTCCAAAATTCTTGCGTAATGCCCTCTGTCTGATACTGCCCTTTTCCCAAGGTGCCGGAGTTTTTGGGGAACCGAGCACCGAAGGTAGGGACGGAACAAGGGACAGACAGGTGCGAACGCGGCTCGCGATACGACTCCATGCAATCATGGAGCGCTTCTTTCCGGAACGTCGGCTCTTTCTTAGATCGGACTCCGACACTCGTTTCATCCGCCTGAGGCCGGGCACACAGGCTCTGGCCTTTGCGGGAGGAGGCCTTCTTGTCTCCTGGACCATCATCGCCACCGCGATCCTGCTGATGGACAGCATCAGCGCCGGGAATTTCCGCGAACAGGCGCGGCGCGATCAGGTGACCTACCAGCAGCGTCTCAACGAAATCTCCCGCGAACGCGACCGCCGCGCCGCGGAAGCGCTGGCGGCGCAGGAGCGGTTCAACACCGCGCTGACGCAGGTGTCGGAAATGCAGTCGCAGCTTCTGGACAGCGAAACCCGCCGCCGCGAACTGGAAACCGGGATCGACGTGATCCAGACCACGCTGCGCACCGCGATGAAACAGCGCGAGGATGCCGCAGGCCGCGTCGCAGCGCTTGAGGCGGAAACGCAGGACGGCACCGCCACCGCCGCCGAAGCCGACGGCACCATGGACCTTCTGTCCGAGGCGCTGGCCCGCACCGCGCAGGAGCGCGATCAGGTGGTGGCCGACGCGCAGGACGCGCTGGTGCGCGCCGACCAGATGGCCACCGACCTCAAGCTGATGGAAGAAAAGAACGACCTGATCTTCCGCCAGCTTGAAGAGGCGATGACCGTCTCGGTCAAGCCGCTGGACAAGATGTTCACCTCCGCAGGCATGGATCCCGACCGCATCATTTCCGAAGTGCGTAAGGGCTATACCGGTCAGGGCGGCCCGCTGACCCCGCTGACCTTCTCGACCCGGGGCGAGGAACCTTCTGCCGATACCGAACGCGCCAACCGCATTCTGGGGCAGATGGACCGGCTCAACCTCTATCGCATCGCCGCTGAAAAGGCGCCCTTCGCCGTGCCGCTGAAAGATGCGTTCCGCTTCACCTCGGGCTTTGGCCGCCGCTGGGGCCGCATGCACGAAGGCACCGATTTTGCCGCTCCGCACGGCACCTCGATCTATTCCACCGCTGATGGCGTGGTCACTTTCGCGGGCTGGATGTCCGGATATGGCCGTCTGGTGAAGATCCAGCACGAGTTCGGCATCGAGACTCGCTATGCCCATATGTCCAAAATCACCGTGAAGGTGGGGGAAAGGGTCTCGCGCGGGCAGCAGGTTGGTGCTATGGGGAATACAGGACGCTCGACGGGCACCCATCTCCATTACGAGGTTCGTGTCGGCGGTGAAGCTGTCAATCCCATGATCTACATCAAGGCTGCAAACGATGTTTTCTAAGAGCAAGATCAACGAGCCCGGACCCAAGACCGAGGACAGCTCGGTCAAGACCGCGACGCCGGATCTGCCGCCGCGCTCCGGGTCCGATTTCAAGCCGTCCGCACCCAAGCCGAAGCCGGCAGCCTCGGTCCTGTCCAGCGATCTGCACATCACCGGCAACCTCAAGACCACCGGCGACATTCAGGTCGAAGGCACGGTAGAGGGCGACATCCGCGCCCATCTGCTGACCGTGGGCGAAACCGCCACCATCAAGGGCGAGGTCATCGCCGATGACGTGGTGGTCAATGGCCGCATCGTGGGCCGGGTGCGCGGGCTGAAGGTCCGCCTGACCGCCACCGCGCGCGTCGAAGGCGACATCATCCACAAGACCATCGCGATCGAATCCGGCGCCCATTTCGAAGGCTCCGTGCAGCGCGCCGACGATCCGCTGTCCAGCAAGGGCAAAGGTGGTGCAGCACCCGCAGGCGCGCCTGCCGCAGCCCCGTCGGATCCTGCCGCCTGAGGGCAGCCCGCCACAGACCAGACGTCAGACGCCGGGCCCTGCCCGGCGTTTTTATGTGCCGAGCCCGGATGCGGCGCGCGGCCCCCCTCCCCTGCCGGCAGGCATGACCCGCGGCTGCGGGCCGTTCAGGCCTGCAGTTCGGCATCCCAGTACAGGAAATCCATCCAGCTTTCGTGCAGATGGTTGGGCGGGAACTTCCGGCCCACATTCATCAGCTCGGAGGCGCCGGGCTGGCGCGGCGGCTTGCGCAGGCTCATGCCCACCTGCCGCAGCGATTTCGACCCCTTGCGCAGGTTGCAGGGCGAACAGGCCGCCACCACGTTCTCCCAGCTGGTGATGCCGCCACTGGCGCGGGGCACCACATGGTCAAAGGTCAGATCGCCCTTGCTGCCGCAATACTGGCAGCGGAATTCATCCCTCAGAAAAAGATTAAAGCGCGTGAAGGCCACGCGCTTTCTGGGTTTGACGTAATCTTTCAGCACCACGACGCTGGGAATTTTCAGCGTCATCGAGGGGCTTCGCACCTCCTCGTCATATTCGGCGATGATGTCGACCCTGTCGAGGAAGGCCGCTTTCACCGCCTCCTGCCAAGGCCATAAGGACAGAGGATAGTAGGACAGCGGCCGATAATCCGCGTTCAGCACCAGCGCCGGGTGGTTCCGCAGCGCCGCCGGTTCCCTCACGAAATGTGTTCTGAAATCGCCGTCCATGGGTGACTCGTCCCCCGCCCTGTCTGCTTGCCGTCAAGCACCAGAGCGGGACCACCCGCCCCAGCATCCCAGCCACTATATATCGCGGGAGACTTCTGGCAAGCCTCGCTATATGCGGTGACTGCCCTGTGGATAGGTCATGCCCATGACAGCGGCATGACAAGACAGGGCCAATGCCGGGGGCGTGAGGCTCAGAAACCGCACTTGTCGCGCAGGAAGGCCAGCGCCACACCCAGCCCGTCGGGCGCGATGCCATGGGCGGTGCCCTGCATCACGTGGGCATAGACCTCTTTCCAGCCCGCCTCCTGCAGCGCCTCCACGGCGGCGGGCAGCGACTGTACCGGCACCACGTCATCCTCGTCGCCATGCAGCAGCAGCACGGGCGGGCGGCTCTGCACCTCGTCCGCCAGCGACTCGGGGTCGAGCAGGCGCCCGGAAAAGCCCACCACGCCCGCCAGCTCGTCCTCGCGGCGCGGCGCCACATGCAGCGCCATCATCGTGCCCTGCGAAAACCCGACCAGCGCCACCTGTTCCGGCATCAGATCCTGATCCACCATCAGCGCATCCAGAAACGCATCCAGATCCCGCACCGCGCGGGCCATGCCCTGCATCGATTCCTCCTCCGAGGATCCGTCGATCCACGGAATCGGAAACCACTGAAACCCGAACGGCGCCCCCGCACAGGCCTCGGGCGCGTCGGGGGCGACAAACAGCGTGTCGGGCAGATGCTCCGCCAGCGGATCGGCCAGCCCCAGCAGATCGGCGCCATTGGCGCCATAGCCATGCAGGAACACCACGCAGGACCGGGTCTCCCCGGACAGGGCCTCTTTGCGGCCAGCCTTCAGAACACGGGTCATGCTATCCCTTCCCTCTGCTTTTGCACATGGTAGTAGGCCCAGAGCGCGCGCGCCGCAACTGCCCGCCACGGGCTCCACGCCTCGGCCATGGCGCGCAGGCCGCGCTCCCTTGGCCGCTCCTCCAGATCAAAAAGCAGCCGCGCGCCTTCCTGCAGGGCCAGATCGCCGGGCGCAAAAACATCGGCATGACCCAGCGAGAACATCGCATAGATCTCGGCGGTCCAGACCCCGATGCCCTTCACCGCCGTCAGATCCGCCACCACCTGTTCGGTGGGCGCCTCGCGCAGCGCGTCAAAATCAATGCCTGCCGCCGCCAGCGCCTGCGCATAGCCCGCCTTCTGCCGCGACAGGCCCAGCCCGCGCAGCGCCTCCGGATCCGCCGCAAGGATCGCTGCAGGCGTCACCATGCCCGCCCCCTCCAGCCGCGCCCAGATCGCCCGGGCCGAGGCAACGCTGACCTGCTGGCTGACGATGGCCGACAGAAGCTGCGCGAACCCGTCCTCCCGGCGCCGCAGCGGCAGCGGCCCGGTCAGATCCAGCGCATGGGCAAAACGCGGCTCGGCCGCCGCCAGCCACGCCGCCCCCTCCGCGACGCAGGCCTCGCTGGTGATGATGCGGCCCGCCATGTCCGCTCCTTTTCTTCTGACCTCAAATATCCCGGGGGTCCGGGGGCAGCGCCCCCGGCCTCGGCCCCAGCCTGCGGCACCTTCGCACAGCCATGGCTCTTGCTCCAGCCGCGGCTTGCGCCTACCGATATGCGCATGAGCAGCCAATCCCCCTCCCGCGCCACCCGCAACGTCACCGTGCTTGTTCTGGCGCAGGCTCTGCTGGGCGCGCAGATGCCGATGATCTTCACCATCGGCGGGCTGGCGGGGCAGTCGCTGGCCACCAATCCCTGCTTCGCCACCCTGCCGATCTCGCTGATCGTGCTGGGCTCCATGCTGTCGGCGACGCCGGTCTCGGCCTTCATGCAGCGCTTCGGACGGCGCGCGGGCTTCCTGCTCGGCACGCTCGGTGGCACGCTGGGCGGCGTGGTCGGTGCGGTGGGGCTTTACCTGCATTCCTTCCCGATCTTCCTCGCGGGCAGCCTGCTCACCGGGCTCTACATGTCGGCACAGGGCTTTTACCGCTTCGCCGCCGCCGACACCGCCCCCGAGGCCTTCCGCCCCAAGGCCATTTCCTATGTCATGGCGGGCGGGCTCGCCTCGGCCATCATCGGCCCGCAGCTGGTGAAACTGACGGCGGGGGCCTATGTGGTGCCGTTTCTGGGCACCTATGGCGCGGTCATTGCCATCAACCTCGTGGGCTCGCTGCTCTTCCTGTTCCTCGACATTCCGCGCCCGCCCAAGCCCGATGCCGATGCCCCGCGCGGGCGCAGCGCGCTGGAACTGCTGGCCACACCCCGCATCGCCGTGGCGGTGATCTGCGGCATGGTCAGCTACGCGCTGATGAACCTCGTGATGACCTCGACCCCTCTGGCGGTGGTGGGCTGCGGCTACGAGACCTCGGATGCCGCCAATGTGGTCACGGCGCATGTGCTGGCGATGTTCGCGCCCTCTTTCGTCACCGGCCATCTGATCGCGCGCTTCGGCGTCGAACGCATCATGGCGATCGGCCTGATGATTCTCGCCGCTGCGGGCGGGGTCGCGCTGACCGGCGTCGCGCTCGAGAATTTCTTCGTGGCCCTCGTGCTTCTGGGGATCGGCTGGAATTTCGGCTTCATCGGCGCCACGTCCATGCTGGCGGGGGCGCATACGGCGGCGGAGCGCGGGCGGATGCAGGGGCTCAACGACCTTCTGGTCTTCGGCGGCGTCACCTTCGCCTCGCTCGCCTCGGGCGGGCTGATGAACTGCTCGGGCGGCACGGCACAGGCGGGCTGGACCGCCGTAAACCTCGCCATGGCGCCGTTTCTGGTGCTGGCGGGCGCCGCGCTGATCTGGCTGGTGCTGCGCCCGCGCGACAGCGCCCCCCAGAGCTGAGCCCGCTAAAGCAGCAGCCCCCGGCGCAGCAGCGACAGGCGGCGCAGCACCTCCGGGCCGCCCAGCCGACCCTCGGGCACCGCCGCCGGATCGCGCAGCGCCCGGCGCAGGATCCCCGGCGCGCGCCAGCAGGCCAGCTCGGCAATGCTCAGCGGCCGGTCCGCCTGCCCCGACACGCCCTCCAGATGTCCGCGCAGCAGCGCCGCAAACTCCGCCTCGGTCATCGCGGGCAGCGGATTGACCCCGCGCGCCAGAAACTCCGGCACCGCCAGCAGGTAATTGGCCAGGGCCGACCGTGTTCCCGCCGCGCGGGCCCGCGCCTCCTGCGCCGATCCCAGCGCCCGCGCCGCTGCCCACAGCAGCGCGCCGCCGGTCTCGGCCAGATAGGCGCGCAGGGTCGGCACATCCGCCATCGGCTCGCGGGCGGCATCGCGCCGCCGCGCCTCGACCACCGGCATCAGCAGCCGCGCGCCTTCGGCATCCAGCAGCCGCGACAGCGGCGTGGCCACCTCGTGCCGCCGCACCCCCGCGCCCGAGGCGATCTCCGCCAGCACATCGGCCCACCACTGCACCCGCATCTCCGCGATCAGCGGCTCCTGCGTGGCCCAGGGCGCGCGCGCCACTTCAAGGTTGAAGGCATAAAGCACAAAAAGCCCGGGCCGCTGCGGCGCAGGCGCCGCCATGACGGCGGCGAACCGGTCGGGATCGCCCCGCTCCACCAGACCCGCACAGGCGGTCACATCCGCATCGAACCCCAAAGTCCCGCTCATGCCGCAGGCCCCGCGCCGCAGTCGCGGATCAGCTTCCAGCGCACCGCATCCAGCAGCGCCTCGAACGAGGCGTCGACGATGTTCGCGCTGACCCCCACGGTCTGCCAGCGCCGCCCCATGCCGTCCTGACTGTCGATGATCACCCGGGTCACCGCCTCGGTGCCGCCTTGGGTGATGCGCACCTTGAAATCCACCAGCCGCATGTCGTCGATCACCGACTGGTAGCGGCCCAGATCCTTGGCCAGCGCTTTTGACAGCGCATTGACCGGCCCCTGATCGCAGCCCGCCGCATCAAGGCTTTCCGACACCGACAGCGTCTGCTCGC
Source organism: Salipiger marinus (assembly GCF_900100085.1). Classification (GTDB taxonomy): domain Bacteria; phylum Pseudomonadota; class Alphaproteobacteria; order Rhodobacterales; family Rhodobacteraceae; genus Salipiger; species Salipiger marinus. Next base: position 50,545 of record NZ_FNEJ01000019.1, on the reverse strand, counting down.
CATCGATGCGCACCACCACCACCGCCTCCGACAGCGTCACCCGGCGTCCCTGCGCGTCGCGCCGCCGCTCGATGGTCACGCGGTAGCGCTCCACCTCGAAAAACTCCTGCAGGCAGCCCAGTTCCTCGCGGGCCAGCAGCTCGAAACTGGCCTGCGCGGTGTCATAGGTATAGCCCTCCGCCTCGCGCGCCTTGATCCGCTCAAGGATGCGCCCCAGCGCGGGCGCGTCGCGCGGCACCTCCAGCCCCATCTCCGCCAGACGGCGGCGCAGGTTCGACTGCCCGGCCTGATTGGACATCGGGATCACCCGGCGGTTGCCCACAAGCGCCGGATCCACATGCTCATAGGTCGCAGGATTCTTGAGGATGGCCGAGGCATGCAGCCCCGCCTTATGGGCAAAGGCGGAACTGCCGACATAAGGCGCCTGCCGCAGCGGCACCCGGTTCAGGATCTCGTCCAGCATCCGGCTGACCCGGGTCAGCCCCTCCAGCGCCGCCTCGGTCACGCCGATGTCGAACCGCCCGGCAAAGGGCGGCTTCAGCAGCAGCGTCGGGATGAGCGAGGTCAGGTTGGCATTGCCACAACGCTCGCCCAGCCCGTTGAGCGTGCCCTGCACCTGCCGCACGCCCGCCTCCACCGCCGCAAGACTGCCCGCCACCGCCTGTTCGGTGTCGTTATGGGTGTGGATGCCCAGCCGGTCGCCCGGCAGGCCGCGCGCGATCAGATCCGCCACCACCGCGCCGATCTGCCCGGGCATGGTGCCGCCATTGGTGTCACAGAGCACCACCCAGCGCGCCCCTGCCGCCAGCGCCGCCTCCAGACAGGCCACGGCATAACCCGCATCCCCGGCATAGCCGTCAAAAAAATGCTCGGCATCAAACAGCGCCTCGCGCCCCTGCGCCACCACATGCGCGACCGAGGCGCGGATCGCCTCAAGGTTCTCCTCGCCGGTGATCCCCAGCGCCTCGGTCACCTGAAACAGATGCGTCTTGCCCACCAGACAGACCGCAGGCGTGCGCGCATCCAGCACGGCGGCGAGCACATCGTCATTTTCGGCGGACCGCCCGGCGCGCTTGGTCATGCCAAAGGCGGTGAGCGTGGCGCGGGTCGCGCCCACCTCCTCGAAAAACGCGCTGTCGGTGGGGTTGGCGCCGGGCCAGCCGCCTTCGATGTAATCGACCCCCAGCGCGTCCAGCGCCTGCGCGATGCGCAGCTTCTCGGCGGTGGAGAAAGCCACGCCCTGCGTCTGCTGCCCGTCGCGCAGCGTGGTGTCGTAAAGATAAAGCCGCTCGCCGCCCATCACGCTCTCCCGGTTTCCATTGGCCACAAATATCCTCGGGGGGGCTCGGCAAGGCCGAGCGGGGGGCAGACAGCCCCCCTCCCCGCGTCCCGTCCCGCACAGAAGCCAGAGGTCATTCCAGCCCCTCCAGCGCGGAGGCATCGAACCCCGCCCCCGGCACCAGCTCCACACCCGCCTTGGACATGCGCACCTCGACCCCCGCCGCCACCAGCGCCGCCTTGAGCCGGTCCACTTCGGAAAAATCCTTGGTCTCCATGGCCGTGGCGCGGATCTCGGCCAGCCGCGCCGCAAGGCCGGACAGATCGGCGCCCGCCACGGCCCAGTCGCCCAGATCCGCCGTCAGCAGCCCCAGAAGCTGCGCCCCGGCTTTCAGCCCGGCGGCATCTCCGGCAGCCGCGAGCCGGTGCAGTTCGGTGATCGCGCCAGCGCTGTTGAGATCCTCCGCCACCGCGCGCAGCACGGCCTCGGGCAGCGCCCCCGCCGCCACATCCGCCGTCAGCGCGCGCCACTTGCGCAGCACCGCCTCCGCCTCGCGCGCCTTCTCCGCCGTCCAGTCCATCGGCTTGCGGTAATGGGTGGAAAGCATGACGAAGCGGATCACCTCGCCGGGGATGCCCTGATCCAGCAGGTCGCGCACGGTGAAGAAATTGCCCAAGGATTTGGACATCTTCCGGCCTTCGACCTGCAGCATCTCGTTATGCAGCCAGACCTTGGCAAAGCTGCCTTCGGGATGGGCGCAGCAGCTTTGCGCGATCTCGTTTTCGTGGTGCGGGAACATCAGGTCGTTGCCGCCGCCATGGATGTCGAAAGACGCGCCCAGCAGATCCTGCGCCATGGCCGAGCATTCGATATGCCAGCCCGGACGGCCCCGGCCCCATGGGCTGTCCCAGCCCGGAAGCCCGGCGGCAGAGGGTTTCCACAGCACAAAATCCATCGGGTTGCGCTTGTAGGGCGCCACCTCGACCCGCGCGCCCGCGATCATGTCCTCCAGAGACCGGCCCGACAGCGCGCCATAGTCCGCATAGCTTTCCACGGCGAACAGCACATGGCCTTCGGCCTCGTAGGCATGGCCCTTGGCGATCAGATCCGCGATCATCGCCACCATCTGCGCGATATAGCGCGTGGCGCGCGGCATGTGGTCGGGTTCGGCCACGCCGACCGCCGCCATGTCGTCGAGATACCAGCCGATGGTCTCTTCGGTGATCTCGGCGATGTCGCGCCCGGTCTCGGCGGCGCGGGCGTTGATCTTGTCATCCACGTCGGTGAAATTGCGCACATAGGTGACATGCTCGGCGCCATAGACATGGCGCAGCAGCCGCGCCAGCACGTCAAAGACGATGGCCGGGCGGGCATTGCCCAGATGGGCGCGGTCATAGACGGTGGGTCCGCAGACATAGACCCGCACATTGGCGGGATCGAGCGGGGTGAACCGCTCCTTCGTCCGGCTGCGGCTGTTGGTCAGAAAGATGTCCATGGCGCGCTCCTTCGCACGGGGTCGCGGCGGGAGTAGCAACTTCGCTTCTGGATGGGAATAGAAGACCGGCCCGCCGAAAGATCAGCGGGTAATGCAGCAGATCGGGAGGATCAGGTGCTGGGTCATGGCCCGACCCTAGCCTGCGCCGCGCGCCGCGTAAAGCCCGCGCCCCGGCCCGCGCGTGGCAGGGGAAACGGGGTCCCGCAGGGCCCCGCTTGCCTGCTGTGGCCCGGGTCTTACTGGCCCGCGCGTTCCGCCTCCAGCCGCCGATAGGCCGCGACATTGCTGTTATGGTCGTCAAGATTGGTGGCGAAGTTATGCCCGTCCGCCGGATCCAGCGTCTTGGCGACGAAGTAGATGAACTCGCTCTCCGCCGGGTTCAGCGCCGCCTCGATGCTGGCGCGGCCCGGATTGGCGATGGGCGTCGGCGGCAGGCCCGCGATGACATAGGTGTTATACGGCGTCTCTGCCCGCAGTTCGGACTGCCGGATGCCGCGCCCCAGCACGCCCTGCCCGTTGGTGATGCCATAGATCACCGTGGGGTCGGTCTGCAGCCGCATCCCGCGCTCCAGCCGGTTGACGAAGACGCTGGCCACCAGCGGGCGCTCTTCGGCGCCGCCGGTTTCCTTCTCGACGATGGAGGCCATGGTCAGCGCGTCCTGCGGCGTCTCGTAGGGCAGGCCCTCGGCGCGGTTCTCCCATGCCTGCGTCAGGATCGCCTGCTGCGCCTCCTGCATGCGCACCAGCAGATCGGCGCGGCTGTCGCCCGGCGTGATCTCGTAGCTGTCGGGGGCCAGCGCGCCTTCGGCGGGCAGTTCGGCCACCTCGCCCTCCAGCACGTCGATCTGGCCCAGTTCCTGCACCACCTGCCAGCTGGTCACGCCTTCGGCCAGCGCCACGCGGAACCGCGTGCCCAAGCCGGTCTTGAAGCTTTCGTATTCCGCCGGGGCCTCGCCCGCGCCGGGATCGAATTCCAGCACCTCGGCATAACGCCCGGTGGCGGGGTCAAGCTCGCGCACCTGCACTTCGGCGGCGGTGACGCCGATGCGGTAGACCACCTCGGTCCCGCAGGTCGAGGCGCCGCCGCGCGTCACGATGCCCAGAATCTCCGACATCGAGGCGCGTTCGGGCACCAGATAGGATCCGGCCTTCAGATCGCCGGTCTTTTTCTCGTAATCCGCGCCCAGCCGGAACAGCACGTCGGACGAGATCGCCCCCTGCCCGGCCAGATCTTCCGACACGCGGGACATGTTGGACCCGCGCGCCACCTGCAGGCAGATGGGCTGCGCCAGCGGCCCTTCGGAGCTGTATTCCTCTTGCGCCCAGAGCAGCACACCGCCCGCCAGAAACACCAGCACGACAAGGAAGGTCAGCGCGTTGGAGGCGATGTGGCGCCACATCTCAGCGCACCTTTCCGAAGATCACGCTGGCATTGGTCCCACCGAAGCCAAAGCTGTTGGAGAGCGCAAGGTCGATCTTGCGCGGACGTTTGGCATTGGGGGCAAGGTCGATGGGCGTTTCCACCGCCGGATTGTCCAGATTGATGGTCGGCGGCGCCACCTGATCGCGAATCGCAAGGATCGAGAAGATCGCCTCGATCGCGCCCGCCGCCCCCAGCAGATGGCCGGTGGCGGATTTGGTCGAGGACATGGTGACGTTCTGCGCGTGATCGCCCATCAGCCGCTCCACCGCCGCAAGCTCGATCACATCCGCCATGGTCGAGGTGCCATGGGCGTTGATGTAATCGATGTCCTGCGGCTGCAGGTTGGCCGAGCGCAGCGCCGCGCGCATCGACCGCTCCGCGCCCTCGCCGGTCTCGGCAGGGGCGGTGATGTGATAGGCGTCGCCCGACATGCCATAGCCCAGCACCTCGGCATAGATCTTGGCGCCGCGCGCCTTGGCGTGTTCGTATTCTTCCAGCACGACGATGCCCGCGCCCTCGCCCATCACGAAGCCGTCGCGGTCGGCATCATAGGGGCGGCTTGCCTTTTCCGGCTCATGCGCGCGCTTGGTGGACAGGGCCTTGCAGGCGTTGAACCCGGCAATGCCGATCCGGCAGATCGCCGCCTCGGCGCCCCCGGCCACCATCACGTCGGCATCGCCGAAGCTGATCAGCCGTGCCGCATCACCGATGGCATGGGCCCCGGTGGAACAGGCGGTGACCACGGAATGGTTCGGCCCGCGGAAGCCGTAGCGGATCGACACCTGACCGGAGATCAGGTTGATCAGCGCCCCCGGCACGAAGAACGGCGAGACGCGGCGCGGGCCCTTCTCTTCCATCATGACGGCGGTGTTGGCGATGGAATTTAGCCCGCCGATGCCCGATCCGATCAGCACGCCGGTGCGTTCCTGATCCTCGGGGGCGGTGGGTTTCCAGCCGCTGTCCTCCACCGCCTGCTGGGCGGCGGCCATGCCGAACAGGATGAAGGTGTCGACCTTGCGCTGCTCCTTGGGCTCCATGTAGCGGTCCGGATCGAACTCGCCGGGGCCGGAGCCGCGTTTGACCTCACAGGCATAGGTCGTGGTCAGACCCTCGGTGTCGAACTGCTGGATCGGCCCGGCTCCCGACTGCCCCGCCAGCAGCCGTTCCCAGCTTTCTTCGACCCCGTCCGCCAGCGGCGTGACCAGCCCCAGCCCTGTGACCACAACGCGACGCATCGTTAAGCCCTTCCCTCAAGTTTCTCACGTTGATCCCGCTCTTACCCCGTGCGCGGCGCGCGGGGCAAGTCCATGCGCAGGGTCAGGATCAGTCCTGACCTAGTCTTGATCGTCATCACGCCCAGTCCGGGCCAAGATCCGCCCGTGTCCTGTCGATCCAGTGCTCCCGCAGCCAGCCGCAGGGCTTCGAATGCCGGATCAGGCTGCCGTTCCAGCCCTCCAGCGCCTCGGTCATCTTGGGATGACCGTGAAAACACACCACGCGGGCCTCGGCGGGCAGGCGCGGCGGGTGGATCCAGTTGCGCGGAAACGGGTTGCAGTCATATTTGAACGACACCACCCACGGATCCGGCAGATAGGTGAACACGCCCCGGTCCATCGCCTTGTGGCTGGTATAGCGCTGTTCGGAGCCGCGCGCGCGTTCCACCTCGGCATAGGGCGCGCGGGCCAGATCCTCGTAAAGAAAGCCGTGCTGCGCCGGATCGAAGCGAAAGACCGAGCCATGGCCGGTGGGGCGGCCCTTGCGCTTTTCCACCCAGTCATGGCGCATGGCCACCGTGCCCGGCGCCAGATCGTGGAGCGGCCCCAGCGGCCCGGTGATGACCACATCCAGATCGAAGCCCAGCACGGGCCCCTCCAGATCGGGCACCAGACCGGGGCGGAACAGCGACACCTTGCGCATGGCGCCCTGCCGGTTGGCCACAGCCAGCGCCGCCGCCATCGGCCCGGCAAAGGGCTCCACCGGCAGCGGCAGCACCTCGATCTCGGGATGCAGCCCGGCGCCGTGTTCGGTCATGCAGAAAAAGCGCACCGGGCGGTCCATGTTGCGCCGCACCCCGGAATAGAGCCGGTTGACATATTCCGGCCCGAAGGCCGTGCCCCATTTGATGCAGAAGATATTGGCCTGCATGTCCGTCCCCGCTGCCCCGTCGCTCCGCGCCCGGGCTTAGCCCAAAGCCGCAGCCCCCGCCACCCGCTTCGGCAAAGCCCCGCCGACGGCCGCGCACGCCTGCCCTGCGGCATTGACCCGCGCCCGCCCCGCGCCAGTCTTTTTCCTCATCCTTCCGGCAGACTGCCCTTCCCATGCCGCCCCAGCAGAAAGACACGCCCATGTCCGATCCGCACTCCTCCCGCGAAACCCCGCCGCCGCTCTCCCCGCAGGCTCAGGCCGAGGCCGCCTATTTCCTCTGGCTCGCCGAAGGCCGCCCCGAGGGCCGCGCCGCAGAACACTGGGCCGAAGCCGAAGCGGCCCTCGCCGCCAAGCCCCACCGCCGCAAGACCGCCGAGGCCAAGGCCCCTAAGGCACCAAAGGCGGCAAAACCCAAGTCGGCAAAACCCGCCAAGGCCGCGCCCGCCGAAAAACCCGCCAAGGCGAAGGCCCCGCGCAAACCCCGCGCCAGCCCCGAAAGCTGACCGCCGCTTCTTCTGACCAGAAATATCCCGGGGGAGTCTGCGCCCCGCGCAGACGGGGGCAGAGCCCCCGGCCCGGCCATCAAGTGGCGTTTTCTCCCCGTGACTATGCGGCAGACTCGCGTTGCGAGAACATCATGCGGGATCCCCTGCAACGCCGGTGGCAGCGCGATGCGCGGTGAGGTCTGTCGCATTGTCGGCCACCAAGCCGAAGTCGGCCCGCGGCTCACGCTTCGGCGTGACGCGCCCGACGCGGGCCGCTAGGGGTTCCTTCGCGTGGCAGCGGCAACCAGACCTAGGGTGCAGCGCGTGGCGCTGCCGGGGGCGAGCCTGCGGTCCGGCGCACGATGTCGTCATGGGCTGCGGCAAACCAGGCGCCAAGCCTGGAGGGATCTCCGCTTACGTAAAGCTCACCGCTTGCTCGGGCTTCCTCTTGGACCTGCGCATAGGCCGGGTCGGAACTGTAGATCTGGTTCAGCCTCTGCGCCACCAAGGCGGTCACCTTGATGGTAATGTCCCCCAGCTCATGTGGCGCCACACCGACGCAGAAGCCCGGCACCCCGTTCCTGATGTCGAACCGGAGTCCCTGAAAAAGTCCCGGTGAAAGTTCGAACCCGTCGATGTAGTGCTCGACCAAGGACAGGTTCAGATCGTCAGGCAGGGCCGCTGACCGCGCGGCAGCCTGCAGGACCTCTCCGACCATGGTCAGCCAGTCGTGGCTGCCCGCAGTATGGTTGATCTTGGATGTCATGGCGGATTTCCTTTGCTCGACCTCCGGGGAAAGGGCCCTGCCCCTCGCCCCGGAGGCGCGTTTCGGTCAGGCGACGCTCAGGACGATCTTGCCCTGAATATGCCCCTCGGCGGCGCGCAGGTGGGCATGCGCCGCGTCGGCAAGCGGGAAGGCGGTGTCGATCACCACGTGGAGCGTGCCGTCGTCCAGCAGACGCGCCGCGGCATCAAGCTGGGCCCCGCTGGAGCGCACCTGCGTCGAGGAGACGGTCACGCCAAGACGGTCCGCCTCGGCATGGCCGTCGAATCCCAGCGGATTGACGATGAACAGCGCCCCGCCCGGCTTCAGGCAGCCCAGGAACCGAGCAGCGGCGGCCCCGCCGACACAGTCGAGCACGAGATCCAGATCCGCGCAGACCGCTTCGGGCTTCGCCTGCGTATAGTCGATGACCTCGTCCGCGCCGAGCCCGCGCAGAAGATCCCCGTGCCGGTTTGAGGCAACCGCGATCACATGTGCGCCCCGCCACTTGGCGATCTGAAGCGACAGATGCCCGACGCCGCCAGCGGCGCCGTTGACCAGAACACGCTTGCCCGCAAGCGGGACCGGCGCATGGGCCTGCGGCTGGAACGGGTTCGCGGCGTCATGCCCAAGCTCGACCAGGAACTGCCAGGCGGTCAGCAGGGACATGGGCGCACCGGCGGCGTGCTGGTGACCGATCCCCGCCGGCTTGTGGCCGACCTGATTGGCAGGAACGGTGACATATTCGGCATGCGCGCCAGCCCCCTCCACGAGGGCATCGGGAAAGCGCACCATGGCGTAGACCTCGTCTCCGGGGGCGAAGCCGGTCACGCCCTCTCCGGCCAGATCGACCACGCCCGAGACATCGGTGCCGAGGATCAAGGGGAACGCCCCCTCGGGCCGCCATTCCGGGGGGAGCGCGCGGTAGCCGTCCCGCAGATACCAGTCCGGAGGATTGAGGCTCGCGGCCATAACGCGGATGCGGATCTCGCCCCGGGCGGGTCTGGGGATCGGGGCGTCCTCGTAGGACAGGACCTCGGGTCCGCCAAAGGCATGCTGGCGAACGGCTTTCATCATTTCGGTCATCTTGGGGGTCCTTTCAGGGCCGTCTGTGATGACGGGTAGATACGCGCCTCGCCTTGGGTTTATAATAAACCCGAAAGTCAGTTGAGTTGTGCCCTCATGGAACAGATCGGACTGGAGCGCTTGACCGGCCTCATCGCCTTTGCCCGGACGGCGTCGCTCGGCAGCTACTCTGCCGCTGCCCGGTCGCTGTCGGTGTCGCCCTCTGCGGTCAGCAAGAGCGTCCGGCGGCTGGAAGACCAGCTGGGCATCGCGCTCTTCACGCGCACCACACGGTCGATCGCCCTGACGACCGAAGGGCAGGAGCTGCACCAGCGTGCCCTGCGCCTGATCGAAGCGGCCGAGGATATCGAGCAGACGGCCAGTTCCCTCCGGTCCGAGCCTGTCGGGCGGCTGCGGATCGCGGCACCCCTGCCGATCGGCATCCACGTGATTGCGCCGGCCCTTCCGCGCTTTCGCGCGCAGTACCCGAATGTTGTCCTCGATCTGCGGCTGAGCGACAGGTTCGTGGATCTGGTCGAGGAAGGCGTCGATCTCGCTGTCAGGATCGGCGAGCTTGCAGAGTCCCGTCTGCTGTCGCGGAAGCTGGCGGTGCAGACGCTCTGCTGCTTTGCCTCTCCCGACTACCTTGCCGCCCGCGGCGAGCCGCGCCGCCCCGCGGATCTCGAGGCGCACGAGACGGTCGCGCTGCGCTACCAGAGTTCGGGGATGCTGATGCCCTGGCCCTTCCGGACCAGCGACCGCACGACCGAAATCCTGCCCGAGGCCGCGATCACGGTCGATGCCAGCGATGCCCTGATCCAGGCGCTGCTTGCCGGTGCGGGGATCGGCATGACCTCGACGCTCCTTGCTGCGCCCCACGTCGCGCGTGGCACGCTTGTTCCCGTGCTTGGTGCCTTCGCCGTCGAGCGCAGCGCGATCACCGCGATCTGGCCGGAGAGCCGAAGAAGCACCCCATCCGTGCGGGCCTTCCTGGACTTCCTGCAGGCGGAATTTCGCAACTACGCTCTCCGACCAGAGCCGCCGGTCCGCACGCCCACGGAACCCGAAGCGCAGCAACACTGAACCCCGGCCCTTCATGCCTGCCGCAGTATGCCGTAGGTCACTCAGTTCCGTCTGACGGGCATGGGCCAGAATGAAAGCCGGTCGTGGCGCGAGGCCACGGCGCCGGTCGATGCCGACCCCGTGGCCAGGACACACCGGTTTCAGCTGGCCGGAATGAGCTTGTCAGCCCGAAGGCGTTCGAAGAGGTCGAAAAACGCGGCGTCGGTGGCGACGTAGCCGGTAAAGCCCATCCGGCGGCTCTTCGACATGTCGGTCACCACCTCGATCGGACGGCCAAGATCGGCGTCAGTGTGCCATGGCGAGACGAGCCGGGCGAGGTCGGCCTCGGCAAGGCCGTGGCGGGCGGCCATGTCGGACCAGACCTCCGCGTCGTCTTTCATCTGCTCTGCGAGTGGACGCTCGGTGCCGTCGAACTCCTCCGCCTCAATGCCGAACCAGCCGGCGATGCGCGACCACATCCAGCTCCAGCGGAAGACATCGCCGTTGACCACGTTGAAATCCTCGTTGCGAGCCTCCGGGGTGACCGCAGCCCAGACTGCCTGAGCTGCAAGCTGGCGCGCATCGGTCATGTCGGTGAGGCTCTCCCATTGCACCTTCGACCCGGGGAAGCGGAACGGGCGCCCGGTTTCCCGGCAGATCGCGGCATAGACCGCCAGCGTCGTGCCCATGTTCATGGCGTTGCCGACCGCCTTTCCGATCACGGTATGCGGGCGGTGGACGCTCCAGCCGAAGCCGTCGCGTTTGGCGGCGGCGAAGACCACATCCTCCTGCGCGTAATAGAAGTTCGCCACGTCGAGCCGACCCTGATCCTCGCGGAAGGGCGTCTTGGGCAGGGTGCCTTTGCCATAAGCTTCGAACGGGCCGAGGTAATGCTTGAGGCCCGTCACCAGCGCTACATGTTCGACAGAGCCCGCAGGGCGCAGCGCGTCAAGCAGGTTGCGGACCATCGCGGCGTTGACCCGGATATTCTCGGCTTCGGTGTCTTTCCGCAGCCATGTCGTAAGGAACACATGCGTGGGATCAATGCCCGCGAGGGCTGCGCCAAGGGTGTCAGGATCAAGCAGATCCGCCGCGACTGGCGTCACGCCATCCTGTTCTCCGGGCGTCCGGGCAAGGCCGAAGACCGTCCAGCCATCGCCGACAAGTTGCTCGGCCACGGCGCTTCCCTGAATGCCGGTGGCGCCCACCACCAATGCGCGTTTCGTCATCTCGCTCTCCAATTTGTCTTTCCACGCCACATCTAGGCGCGAGCCGGCACTTCGGGTAGACGGCACCGAATTGGGACATAGGCACCATGAGGTAACCACCATGCAACCCGGCACAGACGAGCGGGAATGGCGCGAGGATTGCGCGCCGCGCCGCGTGCTCGAGATCTTTTCGACGAAATGGACCAGCATGATCCTGCACACGCTCCATGCGCTTCATGACGGGCGGGCGCGCACCGGCGTGCTGCATCGCAGCCTGCCCGGGATCTCCAAGAAGATGCTGGTCCAGACCCTGCGCGAGATGGAGCGCAGCGGCCTGATCGACCGCCACGTCAAGGGCACGGTTCCGCCAGCCGTGGAATACAGCCTGACCTCGCTTGGACACCGTTTCGTTGGCTTGGTCGATCTGGTTTACGACTGGGGCCGCCAAAACTCCGACGCGCTGGATCTGCTGCAAGAGCGGCCCTCCTCCCGCCGGAAATCAGGTGACTAGGGGGTCCGGTGGCCAAGGGCCGCAGGGACAAAGGACGGCTACCCGAACGGCGCGGCGTCGTCCGGCAAGGACCGACCGAAAATGTTCTCGCGGTGCCAGCGCAGGTTCTCCGGGTGCGGCGCGTTTCGCGGATCCACAGGCCTGACAAGCTTGCCGCCGGGCGCCAGAAGCCGCCCCACGACATCACCGGGCACCTTGTTGTGAGAGACGAGAATCGTCTCGCAGTCAGCTGCAACCGAGATCAGGCCACGGTCGAACATCCAGTGCAGCGTGCCCGAAAGCGCCAGCCCGTTGCGCACGGAATCGCTTCCCAGGCTCTCGACGGGCCGGATATGCGCTGCCTGCACCTCGGGCCGCCCGCCGCCATTGCGCAGCATCAGGCCGGACATGGCGCAGCGATAGCCATACGCGTCCCGCACCTTCCGGCGGAACGCGACGTCGCGGTAGGGTCTCCGGGTCAGCCGCTCAAGCACCGGTCGCTCGAAAAGTTCGGCGCCATCGTCAAACTCTGCCGGCTGCGGGTCGTAGCGCGTCGCCTCGATCCGTTCCAGATCCTGAGGAAGCCCCAAGTTGACGATGTGGGCGAAATCCGCGTCAGGCAGGCGTCTGACGGCCAGCTGCACGGCGCCACCCTTCTTCGGCGTTCCGTCCGGTTCGGTCAGCGACGCCTCCATCGGCCGCCCCTCGACCAGCCGCGGCACCTCACGGTCGAAAGGAAGAAAGCTCCCGGGCTCGATCATGGCGAGAAACCGGCCCGCGGCGCCCGGTTTCGGGATCACCCGCTCGATCTTCGCCACCGCGAAATAACCGCGCGGCCCGGCTTTGACCGGTTCGTAATAGACGATCCAGTCACCAACCGCTTCCTCGACTGCCCTGAGATAGGAGCGCGGAAAATCATAGACGATGTCCGGCTCGTCCTCGTAGATCGAGTCGGCCTTATGCAAGAGGACCAGCTTACCCATGCCTTCAGGAACGCCGTAACCGACCGAGACGCAAGGATTTTCTGTGCGGAGCCTGCGTGAACGGCCTGATGCAGGCTCGTCGGCGAAACCCATCGCGCGGCTTTGGATCAAAGGGCGCCTGACCGCTGCACTTGGCGGCCAGACAGCGCCCCCGGCCCCTTTACCGCCCGCGCGCGGGTCAGCCCGCCTCGGCGCGCGGGCCGACTGCGGCGATATACTGGTCGTAGGTGCGGCTGAGCGCGGTGATGTGCACGCGCATCAGATCCGCCGCCGCCTCCGCCTCGCCCCGGTCCATGGCCTCCAGGATCGCGGCATGTTCGCCCATGGAGGCGCGCAGGCGCCCGGTCACATCCAGCTGCCGCCGCCGGAACGGGCTCAGCCGCCGCAGCAGGCGCCGGGTCTCCTCGGCCAGAAACTCGTTGCCCGAGGCCTCGTAGATCACCCCGTGCAGGCGTCCGTTGGCGGCGTAATAGTCATCCGCCCGGCCCTCTGACAGCGCCTCCTCGCAGCCGCGCGCGGCCTCCTGCAGGCGCAGCCGCTGCGCGGGCGTGATGCGCTTGGTGGCAAGCTTCACGCACAGCGCCTCCATCTCGCCCATCAGTTCGAACATCTCCACCAGCCGGGTCATCGACGGGCGCCGCACGAAGGCGCCGCGATTGGGAATCAGTTCGACCAGCCCGATGGCCTGCAGGCTCTGCAGCGCCTCGCGCAGCGGCGTGCGCGACACGTCGAACTGCCGGGCCAGCGCGACCTCGTTCAGCTTTTCGCCATCCTCATACGCACCCATCGCGATGGCCTGCTCAATTTCCGAGCAGATGCGGTCAGCGGCGCGGGATTTCTCTGGCATCAGGATTTTCCTTGACCCAATACAACGCTATCGTGATTGTATACAAAAATAGAAAAAATAACGCAACTCACAAAGGCAAGCCAACTGCCTGTAACAGAGAGGAAAATCCCAAGATGACCCCTGCACGGATGCTGCTTGGATCCACCTGTCTTGCGCTTTGCGCGGGCATGGCCAACGCCGATCAAGCCAGCGGCACGCTCAATCTTGCCTTCTCCAAGGAGGTCGAGACGGCGGATGTCTATTTCAACACCGCCCGCGAAGGCCTGCTGCTCAACCATGCGATCTGGGACGGGCTGCTGTACCGCAACCCCGAAACCGGCGCCTATGAGGGCAATCTGGCCACCGACTGGACATGGATCGACCCCACCACCATCGAATTCAAGCTGCGCGAGGGCGTGACCTTCCACAATGGCGAAGCCTTCACCGCCGATGACGTGGTCTACACCGTCGACTATGTGACCAACCCTGACAATGGCGTGAAGAACCTCGCCAATGTCATGTGGATGGAGCGCGCCGAAAAGATCGACGATCACACCGTGCGGCTGATCCTCAAGGCGCCCTTCCCGGCGGCAGAGGATTTCCTTGCCGGTCCCGTCGCGATCTATCCCGACGAATATTATGCCGAAGTCGGCCCGCAGGGCATGGGCGTGGCCCCCATCGGCACCGGCCCGCTGAAAGTGGCAGAACTGGATCCGGGCAAACATTTTGTGCTGGAGGCGAACGAGGCCTATTTCGACGGGCCCAAGGGCGCGTCTGCCATCGGCCGCATCGACATCCGCACCATTCCCGACGTGAACACCCAGATCGCCGAATTCTTCAACGGCACGCTGGATTTCCTGTGGAACGTCCCCGCCGATCAGGCCGAAAAGCTGGAGGCGATGGGCCGCTACGAGGTGGTGAACGCCCCCGCCATGCGCGTGGGCTATATCAGCATGGACGCGGCGGGCCGGTCCGGGGAGTCTCCGCTGACCGACAAGCGGGTGCGGCAGGCGATCTATCACGCCATCGACCGCCAGACGATCCTCGACGCGCTGGTGAAGGGCAGCTCCAAGGTGGTCGACAGCGCCTGCGCCCCGGTGCAGACCGCCTGCGCGCAGGATCTGCCGAGCTATGAGTATGATCCCGAAAAGGCCAAGGCGCTGCTGGCCGAGGCGGGCTATGCCGACGGGTTCACCATCGATTTCTACGCCTATCGCGACCGCCCCTATGCCGAGGCGATGATGGGCTTTCTGGATGCGGTGGGGATCAAGACCAACCTCAATTACATGCAATACGCCGCCCTGCGCGAACAGCACCGCAAGGGCGAGGTGCCGATGACCTTCCTGACATGGGGCTCCAATTCGGTGGCCGATGCCTCGGCCATGACCGCCGAATTCTTCACCGGCGGCCCGCAGGACGATGCCCGCGACCCCGAGATCATCGACTGGATCCAGCAGGCGGATTCCACCACCGACAAGGAAAAGCGCGCAGGGCATTACAAGCAGGCGCTCACCAAGATCGTCGAGGAAGCCTATTGGGTGCCGCTGTTCACCTACAACGTGAACTACGTGCTGGGGCCGGACATCGCCTATACCCCCACCGACGACGAGATCGTGCGCTTCTTCGCCTTCGACTGGAAATGACCGGATCCGTGCCGGGCCGCCTTCCGGCCCGGCACGGTTTCGCGGGATGCCCGGCCCCGCATGGCCGGCAAAAGGGCGCCTTACATGCTGCTATTCACTCTCAAACGTTTCGGGCTGGCGATCTGCGTGGCACTGACCGTGTCCGCGATCAGCTTTGGCCTGCTTTATATGGCGGGCGATCCGGCGGTGGCCATCGCGGGCGAAAACGCCTCCTCCGTGGATATCGCCGCCATCACCGCGCAATACGGCTTCGACCGGCCGCTGCTGGTGCAATATGCCGACTGGCTGGGCGGGGCGCTGACCGGCGATCTGGGCCGGTCATGGTATTTCGACCTGCCGGTGACGCAGATCGTCACCGACCGGCTGGGCGTCACCGTGACGCTGGGGGCGCTGGCCATCAGCTTTGCGCTGATCCTTGCCATTCCCATGGGGGTGGCGGCGGCGGTGCGGCCCAATTCGCTGATCGACCGCGCCGCGCTGTTCCTGTCGGTGGTGGGTCAGGCGATCCCGTCCTTCTGGTTCGGGCTGATCCTGATCGTGGTGTTTTCGATCAAGCTGGGGCTGGTGCCCGCCTCGGGCTCGGCCAGCTGGAAACATTTCATCCTGCCCACCGTGGTGCTGGGCTATTACGCCACCCCCGCCATCATGCGCCTGACCCGCGCGGGCATGCTGGAGGTGCTGTCGGCGGATTACATCCGCACCGCCCGCGCCAAGGGGCTCGACACCCGCAAGATCCTGTTCAAGCACGCGCTGCGCAACGCCATCATCCCGGTGATCTCGCTGGCGGCGGTGCAGATGGGCTTCATGCTCGGCGGCTCCATCGTGGTGGAATCGATCTTTGCGCTGCACGGGGCGGGGTATCTGGCGTGGGAAAGCATCTCGCGCAATGACCTGCCGGTGATGCAGGCGCTGATCCTCGTTTTCTCGATGTTCTACATCCTGTTCACCTTTCTGGCGGACCTGCTCAACGCGTGGATGGATCCGCGCCTGCGCGTCGGCTGAAAGGTCATGACCATGACGGATAGTTCCATGACCCATACCCCGCCCGTCCCCCCCGTGCGCGAGGTCCAGCCCAGCCCCCGGCAGATGATGCTGCGCCGCGCGCTGCGCCATCGCGGCCTGCTCTTTGGCGGCGCGGTGATGCTGGTGATCCTGCTGATCGCCATCTTCGCCCCGCTGCTGAGCCAGCACAGCCCCTATGCGCAAAGCCTGATGGCCCGGATGAAACCGCCGGTCTTTCTGGGCGGCGAGGCGACGCACTGGCTGGGCACCGATGCGCTGGGGCGCGATTACTGGTCGCGTCTGGCCCATGGCGCCCGGGTGTCGCTGATGATCGGGCTGTTCGCCGCCACCATCTCGGCGCTGATCGGATCGACGCTTGGCATCCTTGCGGGCTATTTCGGCGGGCGCGTCGACATGGCGGTGACCTTTCTCATCAACGTGCGGCTCGCCATGCCCGTGGTGCTGGTGGCGCTGGCGGTGGTGGCGCTTTTCGGCGGATCGCTGACCGTGGTGGTCACCGTGCTGGGCCTGCTGCTGTGGGACCGCTTCGCCGTGGTGCTGCGCGCCGCCACCATGCAGGTGCGCAAGCTGGAATATGTCGCCGCCGCCGAGGTGCTGGGCGCCTCGCTGCCGCGCATCCTGTGGAAGGACATCCTGCCCAACGTGATGAACCATCTCATCGTGATCTTCACGCTGGAAATGGCCCATGCCATCATCCTTGAGGCGGCGCTGTCCTTTCTGGGGCTGGGGGTGCAGCCGCCCACGCCGTCCTGGGGGCTGATGATCTCCGAAGGCAAGGAAATGCTGCTGTTCGAGCCGTGGCTCATCACCATTCCCGGCGTGGCGCTGTTCCTGCTGGTCCTGTCCATCAACATGCTGGGCGACGGCATCCGCGATGTCACCGCCCCCGAGGGGCGCAACTGATGACCGATCCCATCCTGTCCATCCGCAACCTGACCGTGGATCTGCCGCGCGGCGCCGACCGCCCCCATGCGGTCGAGGCGCTGACCCTGCAGGTCCAGCCGCGCGAGATCGTCTGCATCGTCGGCGAAAGCGGCTCCGGCAAGTCGATCACCGCCTTCACCACCATGGGGCTGCTGCCCAAGGCGCTGACCCCCAGTTCCGGCGAGGTGCTGTTCGAAGGGCGCGACCTGCTGACCCTGCCCGCCGCCGAACATGCCAAGCTGCGCGGGCGCCGCATGGCGATGATCTTTCAGGAGCCGATGTCGGCGCTCAATCCCTGCTACACCGTGGGCGACCAGATCGAGGAGATGTTCGAACAGCACACCACGCTGTCGAAGGCCGAGCGCCGCGCCCGCACGCTGCATCTGCTGGACGAGGTGCAGCTGCCCGACCCGCCGCGCATCTACGAAAGCTACCCGCATCAGCTGTCGGGCGGGCAGCGCCAGCGCATCGTCATCGCCATGGCGCTGGCGCTGGATCCGGCGCTGCTGATCGCGGACGAGCCGACCACAGCGCTTGATCTGTCGACACAGGCGCAGATCCTGCATCTGCTGAAGGATCTGCGCGAAAAACACTCCGCCGGCATCCTGTTCGTCACCCATGATTTCGACGTGGTGGCAGAGATTGCCGACCGCGTGGTGGTGATGAAGCAGGGCCGCATCGTCGAACAGGGCCCCGCTGAAGAGGTGCTGACCCGCCCCCGCCATCCCTATACCCGCCTGCTGATCGACGCCGTGCCGCGCCGCAGCCGGGCCGTGGGGCAGGATCTGTCGCGCTCGCCAGAGATCCTGCGCGTGGCGGGGCTGGACAAGACCTATCACATCCGGGGCACCATGTTCCGCCCCGCCCGCACCGTCCATGCCTGCCGCGATATCGAATTCGGCGTGCGCCGGGGTGAAACGCTGGGCATCGTGGGCGAAAGCGGCTCTGGCAAGTCGACGCTGGTCAAATGCCTGATCCGGCTGGAGGATCCGGACAACGGCGCGGTCTGGGTGGAGGGCACCAACATCGCGGGTTATTCGCGCCGGGCGCTGCACCCCTATCGCAAGGACATCCAGATCGTCTTTCAGGATCCGTATGGCTCGCTCAACCCGCGGCGCACCATCGGCGACCAGCTGGCCGAGGGGCCGACCAATTTCGGCGAACCGCGCGCCAAGGTGATGGCGCGCGCCCGCGAGCTGATGCGGATCGTGCGGCTGGAGCCGGAGGCGCTCAACCGCTATCCCAACCAGTTTTCCGGCGGGCAGCGGCAGCGCATCTGCATCGCCCGCGCGCTGATGGTCGAACCCAAGGTGCTGATCGCCGACGAGGCGGTGTCGGCGCTGGATGTGTCGGTGCAGAAAGAGGTGCTGAAACTGCTCAACGAGATCCGCGACCGCATGGGGCTGACCGTGCTTTTCATCACCCATGACCTGCGGGTGGCGGCACAGGTCTGCGACCGGCTCATCGTGATGCAGAAAGGCGAGATCGTGGAGCGCGGCACCGTCGACGAGGTGTTCGGCACCCCCAAACACGCCTATACGCAGAAACTGCTGGCCGCGCAGCCGGGTCAGGCCTGGGAGGTGCCCGACATCGCCTCCCTGCCCCCCGCGCGGCTTGATGCCATGGGAGGGTTGATATGAGCGGATCGTTTTCGCGTTCGCAAAGCGTGCGCAAGCCGGGGGTCACCGCGACCTCGGGCGGGGTGGTGGCGGCACAGCATGCGCTGGCTGCCGAAGCAGGCGCGCAGGTGCTGGCCGCAGGCGGCGACGCGGTCGATGCGGCGGTGGCGGTCAGCTTCGCCATCGGGGTGCTGGAACCGTGGATGTCCGGCCCCATGGGCGGCGGCGCCATGATGCTGTGGCGCGAGGACGAAGGCCGCGCCTATGCGGTGAATTACGGCATGTGCGCGTCCGAAGCGCTGGATCCGGCCCATTACCCGCTGGCGGGCACCGGCAAGGCCACGGGGGATCTGTTCCCCTGGGAAGCGGTGGTGGAGGATCGCAACGTCATCGGCGGATCCTCGGTGGCGGTGCCCGGCACCGTGGCGGGCGCGGCAGAGGTGCATGGCCGCTTTGGCCGGATGCCATGGGCCGACCTGCTGGCCCCGGCCATCAGCTTTGCCAAGCAGGGGATGCTGGTCGACTGGTATGCCGCGCTGATCATCGCCTCCTCGGCGCAGGCGCTGTCGCGCGATCCCGATGCGGCGGCGCTGTTTCTGGATCAAGGCACATGGCCCAAGATCTTTGGCTGGACGGCGCAGTCGGAACTGCGGCTCGATCAGTCCGCCATGGCCGCGACCCTGACCCGGCTGGCCGAGGCGGGCCCGCGCGATTTCTACGAAGGCGACATCGCGCAGGCGCTGGTGGCCGATGTGACCGCCAAGGGCGGCTTCCTGACCGCAGGCGATCTGGCCAGCTATCGCGCCGACTGGCAGGCGCCGCTGCACATCCCCTTCCGCGACGGCGGGCTGTGGGCGGTGCCCAGCTTCAGCGCCGGGCCGACGCTCGCCGATGCGGTGGCGCGCTGGCAGCAGGATTATGCCGCAGCGGAGGCCGCAAGCCCGCAGGCGCATGTGGCCCGCGCGACGGCCCTGCGCGCCGCCTATGAGGCGCGGCTTGCTGGCATGGGCGATCACGAGGCGGCCAAGGCCCCCGGCTGCACCACGCATTTTTCCATCGTGGACCGGCAGGGCAACATGGTCGCCATGACCCAGACGCTGCTGTCGATCTTCGGCTCGCGCACGCTGTCGCCGCAGACCGGGCTGATGCTCAACAACGGCATCATGTGGTTCGATCCGGAACCGGGCAAGCCCAACTCGCTGGCACCCGGCAAGCGCTGCCTGATGAATGTCTGCCCGGTGATCGGCGAGGCGCCGGGGCGGCGCTTTGCGCTGGGCGCCAGCGGCGGGCGCAAGATCATGCCCGCCGTGGGCCAGATCGCGGGCCACCTGATCGAACAGGGCATGACCCTGCAGGACGCGATCGAGGCCCCCCGGCTCGACGTGTCGGGCGGCGATGTGGTGATCGCCGACGAACGGCTGGCGGGCGCGGTGACCGGGGCGCTGGCGGCGCGCTTTCCCACCGCCACCGCCCAGCGCCTGCCCTTTCCCTATGCCTTCGCCTGCCCCGCCGGGGTGATGCGGACAGGCGATGTCAATTCCGGCACGACCGAGACCTTTTCGCCTTGGGGCGATGGGGTGGCCGAACCTTTGTCCTGAAAGACCGATCCGATGACCTCTCATGACGCGGCGCTGGCGATCAGCGCAGACTATTTCGACACGGGCCGCTTTCAGGCCGATCTGGCGCGGCTGGTGGCCTTTCCCACCGAAAGCCAGGAGCCGCATGGCGCGCCGCATCTGCGCGCCTATCTGGACGAGGCGATGATCCCTATGCTGCAGGCCATGGGCTTTGCCTGCCGCATCCATGCCAACCCGGCGGGGGCAGGCCCGATCCTGACGGCGGAGCGGATCGAGGATCCGGCGCTGACCACCGTGCTGACCTATGGCCATGGCGACGTGATCCGCGCCCAGACCGACCAGTGGCGCGCGGGGCTGACCCCCTTCACCCTGACCGAAGAGGGCGAGCGGCTTTATGGCCGGGGCAGCGCCGACAACAAGTGCCAGCATCTCATCAACCTGCGCGCCATGGCGGCACTGATCGAGGCGGAGGGCCGTCTGGGCTTCAACGCCAAGCTGCTGATCGAGATGGGCGAGGAAGCGGGCTCGCCGGGGCTGAAGCAGTTCTGCGAGGAGAATGCCGGTCTGCTGGCGGCGGATGTGTTCATCGCCTCGGACGGGCCGCGCCTGACCCCGGACCGGCCCACGATCTTTACCGGCTCGCGCGGCGGCGCGATGTTCGATCTGGTGGTGGATCTGCGCGAGGGCGCGCATCATTCCGGCAATTTCGGCGGGCTTCTGGCCGATCCGGCGATGATCCTTGCCCATGCGCTGGCCTGCATCACCGATGCGCGCGGCCAGATCCGGGTGCCGGAATGGCGCCCCGACAGCCTGACTCCGCGCATCCGCGAGGTGCTGGCGGTGCTGCCCGCCGTCGAGGCCGGGATCGCGCTCGACCCTGACTGGGGCGAAGAAAGCCTGAGCCCCGCCGAACGGGTCTTTGGCTGGAACAGCTTCGCGGTGCTTGCGATGAAATCGGGCGTGCCGGAGGCGCCGGTCAACGCCATTTCCGGCCATGCCCGCGCCACCTGCCAGCTGCGCTATGTGGTGGGCACCGATCCTGCGGACATCCTGCCCGCGCTGCGCCGCCATCTGGACGCGCAGGGCTTTACGCAGGTGCGCATCGAGGCTGCCGACAGCGGCAGCTTTCCGGCCACGCGGCTTGACCCCGATCATCCGTGGGTGCGCTTTGCCAGTGCGGCGCTGGAGCGCGCCACCGACCGCGCGCCGGACATCCTGCCCAATCTGGGCGGATCGCTGCCCAATGACTGCTTTGCCGAAGTGCTGGCGCTGCCCACGATCTGGGTGCCGCATTCCTATGCGGGCTGTTCGCAGCACGCGCCCAACGAACATATCCTGAAGCCGCTGGCGCGGCAGGCGCTGATCGGCATGACCGGGCTTTTCGCCGAGATCGCCGCAGGCGCC
Source organism: Salipiger marinus (assembly GCF_900100085.1). Classification (GTDB taxonomy): domain Bacteria; phylum Pseudomonadota; class Alphaproteobacteria; order Rhodobacterales; family Rhodobacteraceae; genus Salipiger; species Salipiger marinus. The sequence goes on along the minus strand of NZ_FNEJ01000019.1, from coordinate 29,131 downwards.
GGTCTGCCCGGGCGGGCCGCGTGATGCAGGAGGCGCTGCTGCTCCTGGTCCTGATCGCCGCCGCAGGCGGGGTGGCGGGCATCATTTCGGGGCTTCTGGGCGTGGGCGGCGGCATCGTGCTGGTGCCGGTGTTCTATTACGTCTTCGAGGCGCTGGACTATCACCCCGACCAGCTCATGCAGATCTGCGTGGCCACCTCGACCGGCACGATCATCTTCACCTCGCTGCGGTCGGTTCTGGCGCATCACCGGCGCGGCGCGGTCAGCGCCCACCTGATCCGGGGCTGGGGGCCGTTCATCGCCGTGGGCGCCGTGGCGGGGGTGTTTGCCGCCGCCGCCCTGCGGTCGCGCGAACTGCAGGTGGTGTTCGGCCTGATCGGCGTGACGCTGGGGCTTTATATGGCCTTTGGCCCGCGCCACTGGCGGCTGGCGCAGGATCTGCCCGGGCGCGCGCTCAGCGCCGTTTATGGCGGGTTCATCGGCTTCTGTTCGGCGCTGATGGGCATTGGCGGCGGGTCTTTCACCGTGCCGCTGCTGACCGCCTATAACGTGCCGCCGCATCGCGCCGTGGGCACCTCGCCCGGGTTCGGGCTGCTGATCTCGGTCCCCGCGTTCATCACCTTCCTGCTGACCGGCTGGCAGATCACCGGCAAGCCGCCCTACACCGTGGGCTATGTCAACCTGCCCGCCGTGGCGCTGGTCACGCTTGCCACGCTGGTCACCGTGCCCTTGGGCGTCCGGCTTGCCCACCGGCTGAGCCCCGCGCATCTGCGGGTGGTGTTTGCCGTCACCGTTCTGGTGCTGGCGGGCAACATGCTGCGCAAGGGCGTGATGGGCTGAGCCCCTCCTTATCCATGAAAGGCCATATTCCATGAGCACCTCCCTTCCCGCCGATCCCGCCGATCTGGGCGCCCTTGCCGCCCGCCGCCTGATCGCCCGCAAGCAGCTGTCGCCGGTGGAACTGGCCGAGGCCTGCATCGCCCGCACCGAGGCGGTGGATCACGCCGTCAACGCGCTGATCGCGCGTGATTTTGACGGCATGCTGGAAGGCGCGCGCAGCGCCGAGGCGGCGGTGATGCGCGGCGCGCCGCTGGGGGCGCTGCACGGGCTGCCGCTCGCGGTCAAGGACATGGTGGATGTGGCGGGCCTGCCCACCACCTACGGATCAGAGGTGTTCCGCGACAACATCGCCACCGGCGACGATGCCATGGTGGTGGCGCTGCGCGGCGCGGGGGCGCTGCCCATGGGCAAGACCAACACCCCGGAATGGAGCGCGGGCGCCAACACCCGCAACACCGTCAATGGCGTCACCGCCAACCCCTATGATCTGAGCCGCACCTGCGCCGGATCCTCCGGCGGCTCGGCGGTGGCTTTGGCCTGCGGCTATACACCGCTCGCCACCGGGTCGGATACCGGCGGCAGCCTGCGCAACCCGGCGGCCTATTGCGGCGTGGTGGGCTTCCGTCCCAGCCCCGGCGTGGTGCCGGGCGACACCCGGGGCACGGCGCTGATCCCGCTGCCCACCCCCGGACCCATGGCGCGCAGCGTCGGCGATCTGGGGCTGATGCTGTCGGTCATGGCCCGGCCCGACCGGCGCGATCCCTATACGGTGATGGTGGACGGGCGCACACCGTGGGATCCGGCGGGCTTTGCCACCCTGCCCGCGCGGGATCTGTCCTCGCTGCGGGTGGCCGCGACCGAGGATTTCGGCTTTGCCCCGGTCGAAGGAATGATCCGCAGCCATTTCCAGATGGCGCTGGCCGAGCTGGAGCCGCAGTTCGGGCGGCTCGACCACACCACCCCCGACTGCACCGAAGCCGACCGGATCTTTGCCATCCTGCGCGCGGTGCAGTTCTTGGGCAAACACGCGCAGCTTGTGGACACCATGCCCGACAAGGTGGGCCCCAACGTCACCGACAACGTCGCCGAAGGCCGCCGCTATTCCGCCGAGGACGTTTCCTGGGCGCTGCACCGGCAGGCGGAATATCACCGCGCGTGGCAGGGGTTCTTCGACCATCACGACATCCTGCTGTCGCCCGCCGTCACCATCAGCCCGCGCCCGTGGCGCGAGTTCTACCCCACCCAGATCGACGGCACGCCCACGCAAAGCTATTACCACTGGCTGGCGCTGGCCTATGCCACCACCATCCCCGGCCATCCCTCCATCACCATTCCCTGCGGCCATGACGCCAATGGCATGCCCTTCGGGCTGCAGATCACCGGGCGCCGCCATGGCGATGCCGAGGTGCTGGCCATCGCCGCCGAACTGGAGGCCGTCATCGCGGGCAGCTCCACCCTTGCCCCGCGCCGCCCGGATCTTGCACTGTTGCGCGCGGCCCCGGCGCTGCGCGACGCACCCGGCTTTTACACCTTCGACTGATCCTGAAAGGACCATCCATGGCCATCCCCCTGTCCAAGACCCGCCGCCACGGCGACACGCTTTATCTGTCGGGCGAGCTGGGCTTTGCCCCTGACGGCACCCTGCCCGAGGGCATCACCGCGCAGACCGAACAGTGCCTTAACAATATCGAGGCGACACTGGCCAAGGAGGGCAAGTCGCTGGCCGACGTGATCTCCTGCACCTGCTACCTGACCGATCCTGCGGATTTTGCCGCCTTCAACGCGGTCTATTCCGCGCGCTTTCCGGAACCCTTTCCGGTGCGCACCACCATCGGCTGCGCGCTGATGATCGACGCGAAGGTGGAAATCACCGTCATCGCCAAGGGCTGAGGCAGACCGATGACGGAGACTGTCATTCTGGGCGCAGGCATGGCGGGCTTGGGCGCCGCGCTTGCCCTGCAGGAGGCCGGACATGCGGTCACCGTCATCGACCGCACCGGCCCCGGTGCGGAAACCAGCCACGGCAATGCGGGGGCGATTCAGGCGGAAGCGGCGGAACCCTATGCCTTTCCGCGCGATCTCGCCACGCTCTGGACCTATGCGCGGGGGCGCAGCAACGATCTGCTGTGGCACCCGCGCGGGGTGCTGCGGCAGGCGGCAGCGCTCTGGACCTATTGGGGCAATTCCAGCCCGGTGCGGCATCAGGCGCTGTCGCAAAGCTATGCCCGGCTGGTGGCCCGCGCCACGACCGACCACGCGCCGCTCATCGCCGCCTCGGGCAGCGAGGCGCTGATCCGGCGCACGGGACTGGGCGAGATCCACCGCCAGCCCGCCACGCTGGAGGCCGCCGCCCGCCATGCCGACCTGATGCGGGAGCGGTATGGCATCGCCTCCACCCTCGCCACTGACGAGCCCGCGCTGCATGCCCCCGTTGCGGGCATCCTGACATGGACCGACAGCTGGAGCAGCAGCGACCCCGGCGCGCTTTGCCGCGCCTATGCGGATCTGCTGACCGCGCGCGGCGGGCGGATCGTCACGGCAGAGATCCTGTCCCTGTCGAATCGCGGGCCGGGCTGGCGGCTTTACACCAGCGCCGGAGAGGTCACCGCCTCGGACGTGGTGGTGGCGCTTGGGCCTTGGTCGCCCGCCCTGCTGGAACGGCTGGGCTACCGCGTGCCGATGGTGACCAAACGCGGCTATCACGGCCATTTCGCCAGCCCCGCGACGCTGGCGCGGCCCTATGTGGATGTGGACAATGGCATCGTGCTGTCGAGCATGGCGCGCGGGCTGCGCATCACCACGGGCGCGCATCTGACCGGGCTTGCCGCGCCGCGCGACCTGCGCCAGCTGCAGCGCGGCGCGCAGGCGGCGGCGGAGCTTGTCCCCTTGGGCGATCCTGTGCCGGACAGCATCTGGCACGGCCACCGCCCCTGCCTGCCCGACATGCTGCCGCTGGTGGGGGCAGCACCGCGCCATCGCGGGCTGTGGTTCGATTTTGGCCACGGCCATCAGGGATTTACCCTTGGCCCCACCACGGGGCGGCTGCTGGCAGAAATCATGGACGGGCGCGAGGATGAGCTGACCCGCGCGCTGTCCCCCGGCGCAAGGCGGCTCTGACCCCCGGAACGGCAGGTCAGAACGGCAGCGGCGCGTTCTCTTTCACCTCCTTCATCACGAAGAAGGTGCGGATCTGGCGCACGCCCGGCAGCGCGATCAGCATGCGCCCGTGCAGCAGGTTGAAATCCGCCATGTCGCGCACCCGGATTTTCAGCAGGTAGTCGAAATCTCCGGCGACAAGGTGGCAGTCCAGCACCTCCTTGCGGGCGCTGACCGCGCCCTCGAAGGCGGCAAAGCTGTCCGGGGTGGACCGGTCCAGCACCACCCCCACCATGACCAGCGCCCCCAGCCCCACCGATTGCGGCGCCACCCGCGCCTGCACCCCCATGACATGGCCCAGATCGAACAGCCGCTGCGTGCGCCGGTGACAGGTGGCGGCAGAGACATTCACCAGCCGCGCGATCTCGGCATTGGTCAGCCGCCCGTCGCGCTGCAGATGGCGCAGAATCGACCGGTCGATTCGGTCCAGATCCTGTGTGGAAGATTCTTCCATTCCAGCGGCTCCTGTCTGGCAAAGCTGCGACCCTGCTCCGTTATTTCCCCACAGATCACAAAAACCAAGCCCCAAGTTTGCAAGCACCTTTCAGGGATACGGCGCTAGTCTGCCGCCCATCGCAACAAGGAGGCTGCCGCATGTCGCTGCTGGACAAATTCGACCGTTACCCCCTGACCTTCGGACCCACCCCCATCGAACACCTGCCCCGCCTGACCGAGGCGCTGGGGGGCGACGTGCAGATCTATGCCAAGCGCGACGACTGCAATTCCGGCCTCGCCATGGGCGGCAACAAGCTGCGCAAGCTGGAATACATTGTGCCCGACGCCCTGAAGGAAGGCGCCGACACGCTGGTGTCGATCGGCGGCGTGCAGTCCAACCACACGCGGATGGTGGCGGCCACTGCCGCAAAACTGGGCATGGACTGCGTGGTGGTGCAGGAAAAATGGGTGCCGCATTTTGATGCCGTCTATGACCGCGTCGGCAACATCCTGATGACCCGGCTCATGGGCGCCGAATCGCGCATGGTCGAGGATGGCTTCGACATCGGCATCCGCAAAAGCTGGGAAGACGCGATCCAGTCGGTCAAGGACCGCGGCGGCAAGCCCTATGCCATCCCCGCTGGCGCCTCGGTGCACAAATATGGGGCACTGGGCTATATCGGCTTTGCCGAGGAAGTGGCGCAGCAGGAGGCCGATCTGGGCTTCCAGTTCGATTACATCGTGGTCTGCGTGGTCACCGGATCGACTCAGGCGGGCATGATCGTGGGCTTTTCCGCACAGGACCGCGCCGACCGGGTGATCGGCATCGACGCCTCGGGCACGCCCGAGCAGACCCGGGCGCAGGTGCGCCAGATCGTCGACAACGCGGCGGAGCTGGTCGACCTCGGCCGCCCGGTGCGGGACGATGAAATCGTCATCAACGAAGATTACGCCTATCCCGCCTATGGCGTGCCCTCGGAAGAGACCAACGAGGCCATCCGCCTTGCCGCCCGCACCGAGGCGATGATGACCGACCCGGTCTATGAGGGCAAATCCATGCAGGGCATGATCGATCTGGTGAAGAAGGGCTTCTTCCCCAAGGGATCGAAGGTGCTTTACGCCCATCTGGGCGGCGCGCCCGCGCTCAACGGCTACAGCTATTACTACCGCGAAGGCTGAACGCAGACCCCCGCCCGCAGGTGCTGCGGGCGGGGGGATGTTTATTGTCCGGGCGCCCGCAGACGCTGCAGGCGGGGGCTGATGCCTATTTTCCGGGCGCGCAGGGCGCCGGAGCGCCGGAGCGCAGGCTCAGTAGCCGCTGTCCGAGGTCAGCACGAAATGTCCGGGCGACACCTCGTCATAGACATTGGGCGCGGGTTCATAGCCCACGGGATGGATCGGCGACGGGATCGGCTTGAAGTTCAGATCCTTTTCCGACTTGCGCCGGTGCGGGTCGGCCACCGGCACCGCCAGCATCAGCGCCCGCGTATAGGGGTGCTGCGGGTTCTCGAACACCGCCGCGCGCGGCCCGATTTCCACGATGCGGCCCAGATACATGACCCCCACCCGATGGCTGACCCGTTCCACCACCGCCATGTCATGGCTGATGAACAGGTAGGACAGGCCCAGTTCGGCCTGAAGCTCCATCATCAGGTTCAGCACCTGCGCCTGCACCGACACGTCCAGCGCCGACACCGCCTCGTCGGCGACGATCAGCTTGGGGTTCAGCGCCAGCGCGCGGGCGATGGCGATGCGCTGGCGCTGCCCGCCCGACAGTTCATGCGGATAGCGGCGCATGTAGCTGCGCGGCAGTTCCACCCGGTCGAACAGATGCGCCACGCGGTCCATCACCTCGGATCCCTTGTGGGTGCCGAAATTGCGCATGGGCTCGGCCACTGCATCGGCCAGCTTCTGCTGCGGGTTGAGCGAGGCGAAGGGATCCTGAAAGATCATCTGCATGTCGCGCCGCGCGTCGCGCAGATGTTCGGGGCCAAGCCCCATCACATCCACCCCGTCCAGCACGATGCGGCCCTGCTGCGGTTCGATCAGCCGCAGGATCGACCGGCCACAGGTGGATTTGCCACAGCCCGATTCGCCGACAAGGCTCAGCGTCTGGCCCTTGTTGACGGTAAAGCTCACATTCTCCACCGCGTGGACATTGGCGATGGTGCGGCGGAAAAAGCCGCCCTTCACCGGAAAGCGCGTCACCAGACCTTCGACGGTCAGCAGCGGCTTGTCGCTGCCGGGGATGGGCTTGGGCACCTCGGCCTCGCGGCCCAGCAGCTTCATCGGTTCGGGCAGCGCCTTGCCGGTCATCTCGCCCAGCTTGGGCACGGCAGCCAGCAGCGCCTGCGTATAGGGATGCTTGGGCCGCTCGAAAATCTCCTCGACCGTGCCTTCCTCGACCTTGGTGCCGCGGAACATGACCACCACGCGGTCGGCCATCTGCGCCACCACCGCCATGTCATGGGTGATGAACATCACCGCCGTGCCGGTTTCCCGCTTCAGCCGGTCCATCAGCGCAAGGATTTCCGCCTGAATCGTCACGTCAAGCGCGGTGGTCGGCTCGTCCGCGATCAGCAGGCGCGGCTTGCAGGCCAGCGCCATGGCGATCACCACCCGCTGCCGCATGCCGCCCGACAGTTCATGCGGATACTGTTTCAGCCGCCGCTCCGGTTCGGGGATGCGCACCTGCTGCATCAGTTCCAGCGCCCGCGCCTCCGCCTGCTGGCGCGACATGCCGCGATGCACCCGCAGCCCTTCGGTCAGCTGGCGGCCCACGGTGAAGACCGGGTTGAGCGCGGTCATCGGTTCCTGAAAGATCATGCCGATCTCGTTGCCGCGGATGGTGCGCATCAGATCCTGATCCATCTGCGCCAGATCGACCTGCCCGCCCTCCTTGCGGTCGAACAGCAGGCGGCCATTGGCAATCTCGCCGCCGCCATATTCGATGAGCCGCATCAGCGACAGCGAGGAGACGGATTTCCCCGACCCCGATTCGCCCACGACGCAGACCGTCTCTCCGGGCGCGATGTCGAAGCTCACGTCCTCGACCCCGGTGACGGGGCCGTCCTTGGTCTGGAATTGCACCCGCAGGCGTTCGATGCGGGCGATGGGCTGCGCGGGGGCGCTGTCCAGCATATGAGCTCTCCGTGCTTGTCAGATGCAAACGCTAAGGGCAGCGGCGCGGAACTGTCAAACCCCTGACCCTGCTTACTCCAAGGCAATGCTTGCATTTTCCTTCCGTTCTGTTTCGATATTCGGCAAGGAGAGCGGCGCGAACCGGCGCCCGGGGGAATGGGCCGGGGAAAAACGCTGCCCCCTTCGACGAAACAGAGACGACTCAGATCAACTGATGTCCAACAAGGAGAGATCCATGAAGCTCAAGACCCTCTTGCTCGGGGCTGCCGCTGGCGTTTCGCTGGCGCCCGCCGCCTTTGCAGAGCGTGGCTCAGACGGCCATGTGAACATCATCTACTGGCAGGCGCCGTCGATCATGACCCCCTTCCTGTCGGGCGGGACCAAGGACATCGAAGCCGCGTCGCTGGTGCTGGAGCCGCTGGGCCGCTACGACCAGACCGGCGCGCTGGTGCCCTATCTGGCCCAAGAAATCCCCACCGTGGAAAACGGCGGCGTGTCCGAGGATCTGACCCAGATCACGTGGAAGCTGAAAGAGGGCCTGCTGTGGTCCGATGGCACGCCCGTGACCTCGGCTGACGTGAAATTCACCGCCGATTACTGCATGGATCCCGAAGGCGGCTGCGCGCAGCTGGCGAAATTCTCCAACGTGGCCAGCATCGACACCCCCGATGATCTGACCGTGGTGGTCACCTTCGACAAGCCGATGCCGAACCCCTACGGCCCCTTCATGGGCAACCAGTCGCCCATCCTGCAGAAGGCGCAGTTCGAGCAGTGCAAGGGCGCCAACGCCTCCTCCTGCACCGAGGCCAACTTCAACCCGATCGGCACCGGCCCGTTCGTGGTGGACGAGTTCAAGCCTAATGACGTGATCTCGCTTTCCGCCAACCCGAATTACCGCGACCCGGCCAAGCCCGCCTTCGCGACCGCCACGCTGAAAGGCGGCGGCGATGCCGAATCCGCCGCCCGCGCCGTGCTGCAGACCGGCGAATTCGACTATGCGTGGAACCTGCAGCTGGCACCCGATGTCATCGCCTCCATGGCCGAAGGCGGCACCGGCGAGCCCATCACCGCGTTCGGCACGCTGGTCGAGCGGATCGAGATGAACATGACCGATCCCTCGCCCTCCCTGCCCGAGGGCGAGCGGTCCACCGTCGCTCATCCGCACCCGATCCTGTCGGATTTCAACGTGCGCAAGGCGCTGTCCATGGCGATCGACCGCGCGCTGCTGACCGAGATCGGCTATGGCGTCGCCGGTCGTCCGACCTGCAACCTCGTGCCCGCGCCCGAGCTTTACGCCTCTGAAACCAACACCGAATGCCTGACCCAAGACCTCGAAGGCGCCAAGGCGCTGCTGGAAGAGGCCGGCTGGACCGACAGCGACGGCGACGGCGTGCGTGAGAAGGACGGCATGAAGCTGTCGCTGCTCTACCAGTCCTCCACCAATGCCGTGCGTCAGGATTTCCAGGCGCTGATCAAGCAGTGGTGGGAAGAGATCGGCGTGGAAACCGAACTGCGCAACGTCGATTCGTCGGTGTTCTTCGGCGGGGATCCGGGTTCGCCCGACACCTTCCAGAAATTCTATGCCGACGTGGAAATGTACGCCAACAACTTCGACGGCACCGATCCGCAGTCCTACCTGTCCATGTATCGCTGCGGCAACGAGCCGAAGCCGTCCAGCCAGTGGCAGGGTGAGAACATCAACCGCTTCTGCAACGAGGAATATGACGCGCTGCTCGACGAGCTGGCCCAGACCGGCGAGCTGGAAAAGCGCGGAGAGATCGCGAAGCGGCTGAATGACATCATCACCAAGGAAACCATGACCATCGTGCCGCTGGTGGACCGGGGCCGCGTTTCCGCCAAGTCGAACACGCTGGGCGGTGTGGTGCTGAACACGTGGGACAGCGAACTCTGGAACGCTGCCGACTGGTATCGCATCGACGGCTGACGTCCTTCTGACACACCGGTCCCCGCGCCTGCGGGGGCCGGTTTTCTGGAAGGACAGCGCGTGACGGATTTCCTCCGGACCCCACCCGGCCACGACTTCGGGGCCTGCCGATCCGGCGGTCGCGGTTTCGCTTTTCGGCGCTGGCTGCCCCGCCCCTTCGGCCCTCTTACATCCGACAAGGACGATATGACGACCAGACCCTGCACCGCCTTGCGGCGACGTGGCAGGCCGCGGCATTTCCCGGCCTGCCCCCACCTTCACCCGCAGTCACCGGGGGGCACCCCATGCTGACCTTTGCCGTCCGCCGCCTTGTGCTGGCGATTCCCACGCTGTTTTTCATCAGCTTCGTGATCTTCATGCTGCTGCAGCTGGCGCCGGGGGATCCCATGGCGCAGGTGCCGCTGACCGTCCCGCCCGAGGTCAAGGAAAAGATGCGTCAGGCGCTGGGTCTGGGCGAACCGGTGCTGGTGCAGTACTGGAAATGGCTGGTGCAGGTGTTCTGGACCGAGCCCAAGATCTTCATCGACTGGCTGACCCGCGACAGCCTGCTGCTGGGCTGGCTGCCCGACACGCAGCTTTATCAGGGCGAATTGCGGGTGATCTCGTGGCAGACCCGCTCGCCAGTCATGGACATCGTGCTGCAGCGCCTGCCGCAGACGCTGTGGGTGGTGGGGCTTGCCTATGTGGTGGGGGTGCTGATCGCGCTGCCCATCGGCATCTATTCCGCCTACCGGCAGTATTCCGTCTTCGATCAGGCGGGCACCTTTGTCACGATGATCGGCTTTTCGATCCCGCCCTTCTTCACCGGGCCGCTGCTGATCGTGATCTTCTCGGTCTATCTGGGCTGGTTCCCGTCGATCTATGACACCACCCATGTCGTCAACGACTGGGCCAGCTTCAAGGTGCAGATCTATCAGATGGTGATGCCGGTCATGGTGCTGGCGCTGCAGACCACGGCGCAGCTGTCGCGCTACATGCGCGCCTCGATGCTGGACAACCTCAATCAGGATTACGTCCGCACCGCCCGCGCCAAGGGCCTGTCGGAGGCGGTGGTGGTCATGGTCCATGTGCTGCGCAATTCCATGATCCCGGTGGTCACGGTGATCGCGCTTGGCGTGCCTGCCATCTTCGGCGGCGCCATCATCACCGAAAACGTGTTCAAGGTGAACGGCATCGGCCAGCTGCTGCTGACCGCGCTCTTTGCCAATGACCTGCCCATGGTGATGACGCTGACCTTCATCTTCGCGATGCTGATCGTGCTCTTCAACCTGATCGCCGACATCCTCTACGGCCTTCTCGACCCGAGGATCCGCTATGACTGAACCCGTGCCCTCCTCCCCCGCTCCGATCGAGGCCCTTCGCGACAAGGGGCCGGACCGCCCGCCCCGGTCGCAGTGGCGCGATGTCTGGAGCCAGTTCCGCAAGCACAAGGGCGCCATGGTCGGGGCCGCCTTCCTGCTGATCATCACGCTGGGCGTGCTGTTCGGGCCATGGCTCTGGACGCTGGACCCGCAGCGGCTGGACATCCGCGCCAAGGACATGCGCCCCATCTACACAGCCCTCTGGGACAGCACCGCCAAGACCGGCTGGGGTCATCCGCTGGGCACTGACCAGCTGGGCCGCGACAACCTTTCGCAGCTGATCGCGGGGGGCCGCGCGTCCATGGCGGTAGGCTGGGCGGCGATGCTGCTGTCGCTGATCATCGGCACCGGCATCGGCGTCATGGCGGGCTATTTCCGCAAGGCGGATGGCGTGCTGATGCGGCTCACGGACCTGTTCCTGTCGCTGCCGATCCTGCCGCTGCTGCTGGTGGCGGTGACGCTGTTCCGCCAGCCGCTGCGCGCCAATTTCGGCCCTGAAGGCGGGATGTTCATCCTGATCGTGGCCGTGGTCGGCATCACCTCGTGGATGCCCACGGCACGGATCGTGCGCGGCGAAATCCTTGCGCTGAAGGAACGGGAATTTGTGCTGGCGGCGCGCTCCATCGGCACGCGGCCCTTCAAGATCATCCGCCGCCACCTGCTGCCCAACGTGCTGTCGCCGATCATGGTCTCGGCCACGCTGGGGCTCGCCACGGCGATCATCACCGAATCCGCGCTGTCCTTTCTGGGGGTGGGCTTTCCGTCGGACTTCCCGACATGGGGCAAGATGCTGGCCGATGCCGTCGCCCGGATGGAGGATTTCCCCGAACGCGTGCTGCTGCCGGGCATCGCCATCTCGCTGACCGTGCTGGGGGTGAATTACCTTGGCGACGGGCTGCGCGACGCGCTGGACCCAAGAATCCGCGGGCGCTGAAAAATAGGAACGCGCGCATCGCAGGCACGGGCGGGGGACGGACCATCCCCCGCCCGTTCCGCATCCGGCGGAACAGCGGTTCGCCCCAAAGGCAGGCAGGCGGGAAATCCTTCGCCCCGCCCCCCTTGCCAAGCCGCACAGGCTCGGCCATCTGGTCCGGTGTTCCAGACCCCGGAGGATGCGCCATGTTCGAAACCCTTGGCTTTCAGTCGCTGACAGCGCCGCAGGTTGCGGTGGGCTTTGGCGTGGGGCTTGGCCTGCTGTTTGGCCTGCTGGCGGAACGCACCGCCTTCTGTTTCCGCCGCGCGCTGGTGGGCGAGGACGCCCCGCAGGCCCGTGGCGTCTGGCTCGCGGGCTTTGCCGCGGCCCTGCTCGGCACGCAGGCGGCGGTGGCTCTGGGCTGGATCAGCTTCGACGATCACCGCTTTTACGCGCAGGCCCTGCCGGTGGCGGCCATCCTTGCGGGCGGGCTGATGTTTGGCGCGGGCATGGTGCTGACGCGGGGCTGCATCTCGCGGCTGACCGTGCTCACCGGCTCGGGCAACCTGCGCGCGCTGACCGTGGTGCTGGTCTTTGCCGTCACCGCCCATGCCACGCTGAAGGGCCTGCTGGCGCCGCTGCGCACCACGCTGGGCGGCGTCACGCTGGATCTGGGCACGCTCACCGGCTTTGCCGCCCTGCCCGGCGGCCCGCTGGTCTGGACGGCGCTGCTGGCGGCGGGCGCGCTGGTGCTGGCGCTGCGCTCCGGCGCGCGGCCCGCGCTGCTGGTGCAGGCGGCGGCGCTGGGTCTGCTGGTGCCGCTGGGCTGGGTCGGCACCGGGCTGGTGCTGCAGGATGAATTCGACCCCATCGCGGTGGAAAGCCTCGCCTTCACCTCCAGCATGGCGGACAGCCTGTTCTGGGCCATCGCCGGCACTGCCGTGCCCGCGAATTTTGGCGCAGGTCTGGTGGGCGGCGTGCTGCTGGGGGCGCTCGGCTCCGCGCTGGTCAGCCGCCGGTTCCAGTGGCAAAGCTTCTCCTCCCCGCGTGAGACCGGACGCTATCTGGCGGGTGCGGTGCTGATGGGCGCGGGTGGCGTTCTGGCCGGGGGCTGCACCGTGGGTGCGGGCCTGTCGGGCACCGCCACCCTGTCCTTCGCTGCCTTTCTGGCGCTGGCGGCCATCGCTGCGGGGGGCTTGGGAATGGCGGCCCTGCTGCAGATCCGGCCCGCCCTGCAGCCCGCAGAATAGATCACGAAAAAATCTCGTATTTCCGGGAACCTGCGGGTCTGTTCCCGCGTTTACGGGGAAATGTGGCAGCGTGCCCCGGCTTTTTGCCGGGGTTTTGTCACGATGCCGCAAGACAGGGAAACGACCAGATCACGCCGACCACCATCGCCCCGACCGCCTGCCCGCCTGCCCCCGCAGCAGAGAGCTTCCGTCACCTCCTTCGCCGCAGCACCGCCCGCGACCATGATCGCGTCGAGAAGCTGTTTGCCCCGATGCTGGCGGATCCGGTCCGCCATCTGGACCGCTTTCTGCAGGCGCAGGCCGCAGGCTTCGCCGCGCTGAGACAGGCCGCGCCCGATCTGCCCGGCGGATCGGTGCTGCCGCAGGTGCTGGACGTGCTGCAGGCCGACTGTGCCGCGCGCGGGCTCGCTGTGCCCCGCCTTGCCGCGCCCCACCGGCTGGACCCGCTTGCGGCAGAGTATATCGCGACCGGATCCCGGCTGGGCACGGAGGTGCTGCGGCGACGGCTGACCGAGGCGGGCCATGCCCCGCTGCCCCGCTCTTTCACCGCCACGCAGGCCCCGGCAGAGTGGCGCGCGCTCTGCACCCTGCTCGACGGCATCGACCCCGCCAGCCCCCGCGCCGCCCGGATCTGCGCCGATGCGCGGCGCGCCTTCCAGATCTTCGCGCTGGCCGCGCAGGCCCCCCCAGCGGCATCTCCCCCGCGGCAAGCCCCGCCGCGCCCCGCCCAGACACGGAAAGACCTTCTTCTTGGCTGACACGTTTTCCCCCGAAACCGGCACGGCGCCCGTCGACCTGACCAATTGCGACCGTGAACCGATCCACCAGCTGGGCCGCGTGCAATCCTATGGCGCGCTGCTGGCGGTGTCGCAGGACTGGATCGTGCAGCACTGTTCGGAAAACGCAGCCGGACTGCTTGGCCTGCCCGAAGACAGCCTGCTGGGCCGTCCGCTGTCGGATCTGATCGTCAGCGACGGGTTCGAGCGGCTGCGCAGCAACCTGCGCGCCGCCGGACAGCAGGACGGCACCACGCGGCTTTTTGACGTGGTGCTGACCGCGCGGGGACAGGGCTTTGACGTGTCGATGCATTACAGCGGCGCGCATCTGATCGTGGAGCTGGAGCCGAAGACCCCGCGCCGCGGCGGCGACGTGATGAGCGAGGTCTATCCGCATATCCGCGCCCTGCCCCCGGAGGCGGGTCTCGCCGATCTTGCCCGCGAGGCGGCGCGCGGCCTGCGCGCGCTGTCGGGCTTTGACAGCGTGATGGTCTATGAATTCCAGCCCGACCAGTCGGGCCGGGTGATCGCCGAAGACCGCGCCGACCGCGGCCCGCGCTACATGGGCCAGCGCTTTCCGGCCTCGGACATTCCCGCGCAGGCCCGCGCGCTTTATGCCCGGGCGCTGCTGCGGCTGATCGCCGATACCGAAGATCCGGGCGCCGCCATCCTGCCGCCGCAGACCGTGACCGGGGCGCCGCTCGACCTGTCGCTGTCGGTGACGCGGGCGGTCTCGCCCATCCATATCGAATATCTGCGCAACATGGGGGTGCGCGCCTCGATGTCGGTGTCGATCATGCGCGACGGCGAGCTGTGGGGGCTCTTTGCCTGCCACCATGACAGCCCGCGCTACATCGATTTCGAACGCCGCACCGCCATAGAGATGTTCGCCCATCTCTTCGCCTATGAACTGGGCCGCCATCTGGAGCGGCAGAAGGCCAAGGCGCAGGCCGACATGGCGCAGCTGCAGAGCCGTCTCATGGCGCATATGGCCAATGGCGCGGCCCTGCCCGAAACGCTGCTGTCGGTGTCCGACGACCTGCGCGCCGTGATCCCGCATGACGGCATGGTGCTGTTCACCGACGGCCATGTGCATGCCACCGGCGACACCCCCACCGAAGAAGAATTCCGCGCCCTTGCCCGCGTCTTCGACCGCAGCATCGGCTCGGGCGTCTTCGCCTCGGAACATCTTGCCGAGGTGCATCCCCCCGCCGCGGATTACGCCGGACGCTGCGCGGGGGTGCTTGCGATCCCGATCTCGCGCCGCCCGCGCGATTACATTGCCCTCTGCCGCCGCGAACAGGTGACCACGGTGGACTGGGCGGGCGATCCCGCCAAACCCGCGACGCTCGGCCCCAACGGTGTGCGGCTGACCCCGCGCAAAAGCTTCGAAGTCTGGCAGGAAACCGTGCGCGGCCGTTCCGCGCCATGGTCCCCCCATGCCCGCCATGCCGCCGACCTGCTGCGCACCGTGCTGCTGGAGATCTTCCTCAAGATCACCGATGCCGCCTCCGAAGAACGCCGCCATGCCCAGCAGCAGCAGCAGCTTCTGATCTCGGAACTGAACCACCGGGTGCGCAATATCCTGAACCTGATGCGCGGGCTGGTGGCGCAGACCAAAAGCAGCGCGCGCAGCCTTGGCGAATTCACCGCGAACCTAGACGGGCGCATCCAGTCGCTGGCCCGCGCCCATGACCAGCTGACCGCCGAACGCTGGGAGCCCGCCTCGCTGAAATCGCTGATCACCTGCGAGTTTGACGCCTATGCCCAGCCCGGCGCAAGACGGCTGCGCATCGACGGGCCCGATGCGCTGATCGGCCCCAATGCCTACACGGCGCTGGCGCTGGTGCTGCACGAGATGACCACTAATTCGGTCAAATACGGCGCGCTCTGCGACAATTCGGGATCGGTGCGGATCACCCTCTCCGAAGACAGGGGCGGCGCGCTGGAGATCCGCTGGGTGGAACGCGGCGGCCCGCCGGTAAGCCCGCCCAGACGGCGCGGCTTCGGCACCACGATCATCGAAACCTCGATCCCGCACGAGCTGAAAGGCGACGCGCAGGTGGATTATCACGTCACCGGGCTCGAGGCCCGCTTCCGCATCCCGCCCGCCCATGTCACGGCCTTCCTGCCCGAGGACCAGCAGCCCGCCGCAGCCCCCCAAGCAAGGGCCCCCCGCGCCCCTGCGGCTCTGGAGGGGCGCGGTCTTGTGGTCGAGGACAGCCTGATCATCGCGCTTGACGCGCAGAGCACGCTGGAAGCGGCAGGCGCCTCCGAGGTCACCATCTGCGCCTCGGTCTCCGAAGCGCTGGCGACCATCGCCGCCGGACCGCCGGATTTTGCGCTGCTCGACGTCAATCTGGGCAAGGAACAGTCGGTGCCGGTGGCGGAACGGCTGGCGGAACTGGGCATCCCCTTCGTCGTCGCCACCGGCTATGGCGAGGCGCAGGAGATCATCGCGGCCTACCCGCCCTGCGAGATCGTGCAGAAACCATTTTCGGAACACAGCCTCGCCGAGGCCTTCCGCAAGGCGCTCGACCGTCAGAGCTGACCCGAAAAAAAGGGGCGGGCGCGCGGCCCTGCCCCTTCATCTTGCCCCTAAACTCCGGGGGTGAATGCGGCAAAGCCGCAGAGGGGGCAGCGCCCCCTCCCTTGGGAGCGGGCTCAGCCCTTCTTGCCCAGATGCTTCTTCAGCGCGCCGGCATTGCGTTCGCGGCGGCCCTTGTAGGGGTTCTTGTCGCCCTGCCCGCGCAGCACCAGCCGGATCGGCGTGCCGGGCATGTCGAAGCTCTCGCGCAGGCCGTTGACCAGATAGCGCGAATAGCTGTCCGGCATGTCCTCGGGGCGCGAGCACATCACCACAAAATGCGGCGGGCGGGTCTTGGCCTGCGTCATGTAGCGCAGCTTGATGCGGCGGCCCTGCGGCGCGGGCGGCGGGTGCGAGGACACCATCGCCTCCAGCCAGCGGTTGAGCTGCCCGGTGGTGACGCGGCGGTTCCACACTTCCCACGCCTTCATGATCGCGGCCTGCAGCCGGTCCAGCCCGCGCCCGGTCTTGGCCGAAACCGTGACCAGCGGCGCGCCGCGCAGCTGCGGCAGCAGCCGGTCGAAGGCCTCCTTGAGATCGCGCAGCTTTTCCTGCTTGTTGTCTTCCACATCCCATTTGTTGACCGCGACCACCACGGCGCGGCCCTCGCGTTCGGCGAGGTCTGCGATTCGCAGATCCTGCTGTTCAAAGGGGATGGCCGCGTCGAGCAGCACCACCACGACCTCGGCGAATTTCACCGCGCGCAGCCCGTCGGAGACCGAGAGCTTTTCCAGCTTTTCCTGAATCTTGGCGCGCTTGCGCATGCCTGCGGTGTCAAAGACCCGCATCGGCACGCCTTCCCAGTCCAGCCGGACCGAGATGGCATCGCGGGTGATGCCCGCCTCGGGGCCGGTCAGCAGCCGTTCCTCGCCCAGAATGGCGTTGATCAGCGTGGACTTGCCCGCATTGGGCCGCCCCACCACCGCGATCTGCAGCGGCTTGCTGGCGGTGGGCAGGACCAGCTTGGCCTCCTCGCCCTCGGCGAGTTCGCCATCGGTGTCCAGGTCCACCTCGGTTTCCGGGGCCTCGGCCTCGGCGCGTTCGTCAAAGGCATCGGCCAGCGGCTGCAGCATGGCGTAAAGTTCGGGCATGCCCTCGCCATGTTCCGCCGAAATCCGCACCGGTTCGCCCAAGCCCAGCCCGTAAGCCTCCAGCACGCCCGCATCGGCGGCGGAGCCTTCGCCCTTGTTGGCGGCAAGGATCACATGGGCGGCGCGCTTGCGCAGGATTTCCGCAAAAATCTCGTCGGTGGGGGTCACGCCCACCCGCGCGTCGATCATGAAGAGGCAGATATCGGCCATGTCCACCGCGCGCTCGGTGAGCTTGCGCATCCGGCCCTGCAGGCTTTCGTCGGTGGCCTCTTCCAGACCCGCCGTGTCGATCACGGTGAACCGCAGATCCCCCAGCCGCGCCTCGCCTTCGCGCAGGTCGCGGGTCACGCCGGGCTGGTCATCGACCAGCGCCAGCCGTCGGCCCACAAGACGGTTGAACAGCGTGGACTTGCCCACATTGGGGCGGCCGACGATGGCAAGGGAGAAGGACATCAGCTGCGCTCCATGATTCCAAGCGGGTCGAGTAGCGCATTTTGCGCCAAGGCGAAAGGGCCGACCGGCGATGCGGTCGGCCCTTTCGGGTCCGGAGGGGGGCCGCCCGCTGCCGCTGCTGCGGCGGGGCGGGCAGTGCGGGGGCGCTGCCCCCGTCCCCTTGCGGGGACTCCCCCGGGATATTTGCAGCCGATGGACGCGCCGGAGCGGTCCGGGCGGCAGCGTTACTTCAGGTCGTCCGGCAGCAGCGCGTCGGGCAGGTTCTGGTAGCTGACCGGGCGCAGGAAGCGGCGGATCGACATGGTGCCCACGGAGGTGGCGCCGAAATTGGTCGAGGCGGGGTAAGGTCCGCCATGGACCATTGCATCGCTGACCTCGACCCCAGTCGGGAAGCCGTTGACCAGCACGCGGCCTGCCTTGCGTTCGAGCACCGGCATCAGGCGCTGTGCCAGCGCGGTGTCCCCCTCGTCCATGTGGATCGTCGCGGTCAGCTGGCCTTCGAAGCCGCGGGCCAGCGTTTCCATCTCGTCCGCGCCGGAGACGCGCACCACCAGACCCAGCGGGCCGAACACCTCTTCGCCCAGCGCGTGATCCTGCAGGTAGTTGGAGGCATCGGTCTGGTAGAGGTTGGGGGCGGCGTTGCGGCCTTCGCTGTCGGTGGTCAGCACCGGCTCCACGGCATTGCGCCCGTCAAAGCGCGCCTTGCCGTCCTTGTAGGCCTTGGCGATGCCGTCGGTCAGCATGACCTGCGGTGCGGCGCCTTTCAGGGCTTCGGCGGCGGCGGCGACAAAGGCGTCGCCCTCGGGGCCGGTCTGGACCACGGCGATGCCGGGATTGGTGCAGAACTGGCCCGCGCCCATGGTGAGCGAGCCTGCCCAGCCCTTGCCGATGTCGGACCCGCGGGCCTTGACCGCTTCGGGCAGCAGGAACATCGGGTTGACCGAGCCCAGTTCGCCGAAGAAGGGGATGGGTTCGGGGCGCTGCGCGCAGAGATCGAACAGCGCGCGGCCACCGCCAAGCGAGCCGGTGAAGCCCACGGCCTTGATCAGCGGGTGCTGGACCAGTGCCTGACCGACATCGCGCTTGCCGCCCTGGATCAGGCTGAACACGCCCTTGGGCATGCCGCAGCTTTCGATGGCGGCGTGCACGGCTTCGGCGACGATCTCGCCGGTGCCGGGATGGGCGGAATGGCCCTTGACCACAACCGGGCAGCCTGCGGCCAGCGCTGCGGCGGTGTCACCGCCTGCGGTGGAGAAGGCGAGCGGGAAGTTCGAGGCGCCGAAGACCGCGATCGGGCCGATCGGGCGCTGCACCAGCTTGATGTCCGGGCGCGGCAGCGGCTGACGGTCGGGCAGCGCGCTGTCATGACGGCGGTCCAGATGATCGCCCTTCAGGATATGTTCTGCAAAAAGCCGCAGCTGGCCGGTGGTGCGGCCGCGTTCGCCGTTCAGGCGGCCTTCGGGCAGGCCGGTTTCCTGCGTGCCGATCTCGGTGATCTGGGCGGCGCGGGCTTCGATCTCGTCGGCGATGGCGTGCAGGAATTTGGCGCGCGCCTCGCGCGTGGTGTAGCCATAGGTCCAGAATGCCTCTTCCGCGGCGCGGCAGGCTTCATCGACCAGCGCCGGGGTGCCCACGGAAAACTGATGCACCGGACCATGCGCCGGTTCGGAGGCGAAGGTCGTGTCGCCCGCGACCCATGCGCCAGCGATCAGATGTTTGCCATGAGGGGTGAAAACGGGTTGGTCGGACATGTGGTCGTATTCCTTTCGCTTGTGGCGGACCCGGACCGGAGCCCGGGGGATTCGAAAAATGGTATACCAGAGGCGAAGCCCGTGCCGTCAAGGCATGATGGGCCCGCAGCGGGGTTTTCGGCCTCTCTCGGGCCGGACCGGGATGGCGGCTCCCGCTGGGGAGCCGCCATCCGGATGCACGCATGCGCAGGGACAGGCCGCTGGTGAGTTGCGCCCCGGTCACCAGCCGGGGCATGTCACGCGATCAGCGCGAATCCTCGTCCCCCCGGTCGGCGTCGGTCAGCGCCAGAATAAGGATCGCGATGACGATGAGAGCGGCCAGCCCCACGATAAAGATATCGACGGACATGGCTGTCTCCCTTTGCAGTCACAGCAGGAACGCCGCCGGGGCAAGGGCAGTTCCGGAACCATTTCCCGCATTGCCCGGTTGGATTAGACAAATCGAGGAAGGGGCGGATCTATGCTTATCAGTCTGACGGACTTGCTGTCGTGGCGCGTACGCGCGGGAGAGCGGCGGCTTGCGCTGCACGACCTGCTGTTCGAGGCCGAAACGCGCAGGCTGGTCTATGTCATGGTGGAACCTGCGGGGCTGGCCCCCGGCGACCGCGTGCTGATCGCGGCCTCGGCGCTTGGGGTGCCCGAGGCGGAGGCGCAGGAGATGCCGCTGCACCTGCGCGAGGACGAGCTGGACCGTGCGCCCCGCTGTGGCGGCGGCCATGACGAGATGGTGGCGATGCTGGCCGCGATGCCCCCCATGGTGATCGGGCCGTTTGGCGCGCCCTCTGCGCCGCTGCTGATGCCCGAGCATGAACGCCCCGGCGAGGACGAGCCCGATCCGCGCGCACAGGCGGCGCTGGCGCGCTATGACCGGCTGGGCGACTGGCTGGGCCATCCGGTCTTTGCCCGCGACGGCGAGGCGGGCACGGTGTCGGATCTGCTTTATGATCCGGTGGCGGGCGAGCTGACCCATATCGTCGTCGACAATGGCAAGCTTTTTGGCCACCGCCAGCGCGCCGTGCCGATGTTCGAACTGGTGACGCGCGCCGAGGCGGAGCGGGGCGGCCATGTGGTGCTGGATGTGACACTGGCGGGTCTGGAGACCGCGCCGCTGGCCAGCGACATGCTGACGCCCGAGTGATCCACAGCGCGGCGTTGCGCGGCCCCGCTAGCCGCGCGGCTCTGCCGCCATCGCCTCTGCCGCGTCCATCTGGCTGGCGCGGCTCTGGCGGGCGCGCGCCGCCGCGACCAGCGCGCGGAACAGGCGCCGGTGGGCGCGGCGGTAGACCAGATATTCCGGATGCCACTGCACCCCCAGCGCGAAGGGGTCGCTCATCCGTTCCACCGCCTGCACCATGCCGCCCTCGTCGCGGGCGGCGATGCGCAGATCCTTGCCCAGATCATCCACCGCCTGCGAATGCAGCGCGTTCACGTTCAGGCAGATCGCCCGCGTGGTGCGCGCCAGCAGCGTGCCCCGCGTCACGTCCACCCGTTTGCGCGGCAGCACCGTGTTGAACTTGCGCGAGGGGTGCACGGCATAGGCATCGGCATGCAGCGTGCCGCCCAGCACCACGTTCAGCATCTGCGCGCCGCGGCAGATGCCGAGGATCGGCAGGCCCCGGTCAAAGGCGCCGCGCAGCACCTCCTGTTCCAGATCGTCGCGGGCGGGGTCAAGCCGCACCCCCACCGACAGCTCGCCGCCGTAGAGCGTGGGCGTGATGTCATCGCCGCCGCCGATCACGACGCCATCCACATCATCCAGATCGACGGCGCGGTGGCCCGCCTGCCAGCGCAGCGCCCGCCCCCCGGCCAGCCAGACCGCCAGCGCCATGAAAGGAAAGACCCGCCAGCCCGAGCGGCGGGACACCGTGACCCCGATCCTTGGCTTCACAGGCCCGCGCCCTCCAGAAGCCCGCCCGACCGCCATGCCCAGTCCGCCCGGATCGAGGTCAGCGAGGCGCGGTGATCGCGCCATGCCTCCTTGAGCCGCTCCAGCAGGTCGGGGTTTTCCGCCACCTGTTCCACCAGAACCCAGCGGTTCCATTCCAGCGCCAGCGACCAGTCCGGCTCGTCGATGCGGCAGTCGGGCAGGCGCCAGTGATAGGTGGGCCGGGGCGAGATCAGTTCCATGTCCATGCTGCGCGCGACGCGGGGCCGGTCAATCTCGGCAAAGATGCACATCATGTCCAGCCCGTGATTCCGGGTGGGCGCCAGCCGCAGATAGGTGTCCATCAGCGCCGTCATGTCGGCGGGGGCATCGCGCGCCGCCAGCCGGTCCACCAGCGTGCGCGGATAGGGATCGACCCATGTCATCAGCCGCCGCGCCAGATCGGTGCCGGTGCGGCGGCGCAGGTGATCCTCGATCAGCGCATGGGCGGTGAGCACCGGCGCCACATCGGCAAAGTCCAGCGACACCACCTCGGGATTGAAATGCAGCCCGAAGCCCGACAGCATCCCCGCCCCGGTGCCCTCGGCCCCGGCCTCGCGCAGCGCCGCCATCGCCTCGTCCAGCGGTGCCAGATCATCGACCTGCAGCGGATCGCTGACGATTTCCACCGGCACCACGGCGCGGGCCAGATCGCGGATATGGTTGCCCAGCCCGTCATGATGCAGCGCCTCCAGCGGGCGGCTGTCCAGATAGACCTCGAACCCGCCCAGACGGCTGTCCTCGACCAGCCAGCGACCGGGACGCTGTTCATGGGCACGCCCGCCCAGCACCTCGGTCAGGATGCCCGCCACCTGCTCTTCGGTCAGGCCGGAAAACTCCACCTCCACCCCGACGCGGCGGGGCTTGCCCGCAGCGGTCATCGGGCGCGGCAGGGGCAGCGGCCTTGTGTCGGGCGCAAGGTCAGAAATTGGGGACATTGGGCACCTTGTCGGGAACGCTTGGGTCGGGGATGAATTCTTCCAGCGCGAAGCGGATCGCCACGCGGTAGCCGTCGGCCACCGGCCCCTGCTCCAGCTGGCCGCCGAGCTGCATCGCAAAGGCCTGCATCAGCTTGGAGCCGAGCCCCGCCGGTTCGCCGTCAAACCGCCGCTCCTGCGCCACGGCTTCGGAATCGCCGGTATTGACCACCTCCAGCAGCGCGCGCCGCCCCGGTTCGCGGCGCAGCACCACACGCACGGCGATGCGGCCATCGGCGCCGGGACCGGCATATTTGGTGGCATTGGTCAGCGCCTCGGCGGTCAGCAGCGACAGCGGCACCGCCTGATCGGGCACGGCCTCGATATCCTCCGCCTCGACGCTGACATCGGTGTCGGAATTGGCCACCTGACTCATCTGCGCCACCATGTCCTTGAGCAGCACGCCCGCGTTCACATGGCCCAGATCCTCGGTCTGGTAGAGGTTGCGGTGGATGGTGGCCAGACTGCGCACGCGGTCCTGCAGCCGGTGCAGGATGGCGCGGGTCTCGTCGTTGCGGGACTGGCGGATCTGCATGTTCATGATCGAGGAGATCAGCTGGAGGTTGTTCTTCACCCGGTGGTGCACCTCCTTCAGCAGGATGGTCTTTTCACGCAGGGCATTTTCCTGGAGCGCCTCGTCGCGCAGGATCGCATCGGCCATGTCGAGAAAGTCATCCTCCATGTCCGCCAGTTCGGCAGGCATGGCGCCATCCCGCGCATCGGGCACGCGGCGCGACAGGGCAAAGGCGCGCATCCGCCGCGACAGCCGGTGAATGTGGCGGATCACCAGCCGGTTGACCGCCAGAAACGCCACCACGACCGAGGCCGCCCACATCAGCAGCGGCAGCGCCACTGCCACCATCGCCAGCCCGCCGACGCTGATCGCCTGCGCCTCGGCGTTCTGCGGGCTCCAGATCCCCAGCGCGTGGATCATCCCCGGCACCAACGGCGCAGAGGCATAGACGCGGGTCTCGCCATCGGCGCTGCGTGCGGCAAAGCTCTGCGGCTTGGCGCCGATCAGGCTTTGCAGATCCAGATCGGCGGGCAGCAAATCCTCGACCTGCGCGAACTCGTCGCGCGCCGACAGGATCTCGCCGTTTTCATTGATGGTGATAAGCTCTTCGAAATCGGCGGGGACCTCGGTGTTCTGCCCGCGCGGCAGCAGCGTCGAGGGCACCGACAGCAGCACGTGCCCCGCCAGCGCGCCGGACAGGAAAAACGGCTGCGCCACCACGATGACCGACCGCCCGCTCATCGGGCCCTGCGGGTTGAGCCATGCCGTGGCGCCCGGTGTGTCCACCAGCTGCGCAAGGCGGGGATAATCCTCGATCCGCATCTCGATGGCCATGGAATTGCACACGATGGTGCCGTCCCGCGTCATGATCGCGGCAAAGCTGTAACCCGGAGAGGCGGTCAGATAGCTGGCCAGACGGCGCGAACAGTCAGCGCGGTCGCCCAGCGACTGGCCCAAGGTCGCGCCAATGGCCTGCGCGCCGCCCTGCGCGCGCAGAATCGTCTCGCGCTCGCCAAGGGCCGCCGTCTCGGTCAGCGCCACAAGGCTCAGCTGCGACCGCAGACGGGTTTCCTCTGCAAGTTTGGTTGTCTGGAAATAGGCAACGACCCCGATCGGCACCAGCGCCAGAGAAAGAAACAGGATGATCCGCGCGGCCAGCCCGGTAGGCCTTAGCCGCCACACCCCAGCGGTCCCGGTCATGACACCCTTTCTTGTTCTCCGGCTCTGATGGTCGGTCGCCGCATCGCGGCGTCCGGCCCGTCGTTCTGTTCCGCGCATCGCGGCACCCCTTCCGGCGTTCCCTGTCTTACGCCGGGCAGTGCTGTCTCAACCCAAGGCGCCGGCCCGCGACCCGGACACAACCGCCATGGTTGCCTGATCCGTCATCTCAAGCTCGTCGTTTTCGTCAAGCTGCAAGAGCTCGCTCAGTCTGGCCCGCGCCCGGTTGACGCGGCTCTTGATGGTGCCGACCGCCACTCCGCAGGTTTCCGCAGCTTCTTCGTAAGAGAAACCCTGCGCCCCCACAAGAATTAGCGCCTCGCGCTGTTCATCCGACAGCAGGATGAAGGCGCGGCGGAAATCGGCCATCTGCAGCCGCCCGTCATGGGCAGGCTTCTCCGACAGGCTTTCGGTGAACACGCCCTCGGAATCAGACACCTCGCGCCCTGCCTTGCGCCGGTTCGAGTAGTAGGTGTTTCGCAGGATGGTGAACAGCCATGCCCGCATGTTCGTGCCCTGCTCGAAGGTGCCGATCTTGGTCCATGCCTTGACCAGCGTGTCCTGCACCATGTCATCGGCCAAGGCGCCGTTGCGGGTCAGCGAAAAGGAAAATGCGCGCAGGGCCGGCAGGTGTTCCACGATTTCATCGCGGGGATCGGCGCTCATGCCACATCCTCGCCCTTGCCAGCCGCGTCGGGCGCGGGGGCCTCGTCCTGAGACTTCAGTTGCGAGATGAGGTCAAGAAAGCGGTCTGGCACCTTCTCGTCGAGCATGTCCTGGTACACACGCCGAAGGTTTTCATCTATGACTTCCGCTTCCTTGGGATTTCTCCGTGAATGGGGCATTTTATTCTGGTCGATCCTTGGCTCTGGGGTGCGCGTCCGCGCACTTTTCTTTGTATATCTCTTGTTGTCGCGGAACCAATGCGCAGATCTGGCGTTGGGTTCCCGAAAAAAGCGAAAAAGGATGAATTCATGACACAGGGTGATTTGGGCCAGACCATCGGCGCCGCCCTTCCCTATCTGCGGCGCTACGCTCGGGCGCTGACCGGGAGCCAGACCACCGGCGACAATTACGCCGCCGCCACGCTTGAGGCGATTCTTGCCGATCGCGGGGCGATGTCGGAAGCGTCCGGGCCGAAGGTCGGTCTGTTTCGCGTCTTTCACGGCATCTGGGCCAGCACCGGCGCCCCCGTCGTCGACGAGGATTCGGGACCGCGCGCCGCGGCGCAGGCCCGGCTGGGCAAGCTGACCGCCAACAGCCGCGAAGCCCTGCTGCTGCACACGATCGAAGAGTTCACCCTGCCCGAAGTCGGAGAGATCATGCAGATCGGCAGCGACGAGGCCGGGCAGCTGGTGTCGCTGGCGCGGCAGGAAATGGCGGATGCGGTGTCTGGCCGCGTGCTCATCATCGAGGATGAGGCGATCATCGCCATGGATCTGGAAAGCATCGTCGCCGATCTGGGCCACCGGGTCACCGGCGTGGCGCGCACCCGGGACAAGGCGGTGGATCTGGCGCAGCGCGACATTCCCGATCTGGTGCTGGCCGACATCCAGCTTGCCGACAATTCCTCGGGCATCGACGCGGTGAACGACATTCTGGCCAGCATCGGCCACCGTCCGGTCATCTTCATCACCGCCTTCCCCGAACGTCTGCTGACCGGCGAACGTCCCGAACCGGCCTTCCTGATCTCCAAGCCCTATTCCGAAGATCAGGTGCGTTCTGCGGTCAGTCAGGCGATGTTCTTCTCCTCCACCGAGACGCTGAAGGCCTGACAGGCCGCTCTGCAATGGATCAACGCCCCTTTCCGGATGGAGAGGGGCGTTTTTTATGCCCCATCCTGCGGGGAAGGAGGTGAGGGCCGGGGCGCATGGCGCGCTCACCGGCCCGGCTGGACGGGTCACGCCCGACGCACCAGCCGCATGATCAGCGTCACCACGAACAGCACGAGGAAGATGAAGAACAGCACCTGTGCGATGCCTGCGGAGGCGGACGCGATGCCACCAAATCCGAACACGGCGGCGACGATGGCAACGATGAAGAAAAGAAGTGCCCAGTACAGCATGATAAGGTCCTTTTGTCAGAGAATGTAGGGTCAGACCACAGAGCGTGACGACCGCGGCCCCGCGATGAGCCAGATGATGAAGCCGAGGATCGGCAGCACGAGGATGAGCAGCACCCAAAGCACTTTTGCTCCCGTGCTGGCGCGCGACCCGATGACCGAGACAATCGCCCAGATGTCGAGCGCGAGGACAATGAGGCCCCCGATGCCTGCATATTCCATGGCAGGTTCTCCTTCGTTTCATATGGCGGGAAGCCGTGCCGCTCCGGCCCGGCGGGACAACCCGCCAGCCCCGCCGGGCCAGAGCCCCGCGCGATCCGTCTTCCTGTGATGTGGGCCCCGGCACCCATGGCACCGGCGTTCCTGTGTCAAGAACCCCCGAGCAGAAAAAAGGTTCCGTCCCCTGCCCGGGCCGCGCAAGCCGTTGCGGCGGCGGAGTTTCTTAACAATTAAGAATTGCGTGTCCGGCAGGGGCGACGCAGTCTGGACCCAACACGGAGGAAGGAGACCCCCATGCGCCTGCTGATCGCCGCGACCCTTGCCTTGACCACCACCCTGCCCGCCGCCGGTCTGGCCGATGACCACGGCCCGACCGAGGCGCAGGTCACCCAGATCATGACCCTGCTGGAGGGCATGGACTGCGAGATGGATGTTGATGACATCGAGATGGAGGAGGGCGGCGGCTTCGAGCTTGACGATGTCTACTGCGCCGATGGCCAGTATGACATGGATCTGGACGCCGCGATGACCGTCACCAACAAGCGCAAGGAATAACCGCAGATTCGGAACGGCAGTCCGTTTCTCCCGCCGTTTCCGTTGCCGGGACGCCGCCTGTTCTCCGCAGGCGGCGTTTCCATTTCTGCCGCCTTGGCCCTTGCCGGGAGCGGGCTGCCGCCGCAGAGTGGCGCGCGCAGGACAGGGGGAGTTTTGGCATGGACGAGGCACAGATCACCAACCGGCTGATGACGCTCTGGGGTGGCACCGGGCAGGACGCGACGCTGGAGGTGGCCGACATGGAGGCCGCAGGGCGCATCCGCAGCCGGATGCACCAGCTGCGCGCCGGGGCGGGCGACCGCGTCGCCGGGCGCAAGATCGGCTTTTCCAACCGCACGCTCTGGCCGCTTTACGGTGTCGACGGGCCAATCTGGAATTACGTCTGGGACAGCACCGTGATCGAGGCCGAGGCGGGCGTGGCGGAGATTCCGCTTCATGCCCTGCCCGAGCCCCGGATCGAGCCCGAGATTGTGCTGCATCTGGCCCGCGCCCCCGAACCCGGCATGAACGAGGCCGATCTGATGGGCTGCATCGACCGCATCGCCCATGGCTGCGAAATCGTGGTCTCGGTCTTTCCGGAGTGGCGGTTCAGCGCGGCGGGGGCGACCGCCGCCTATGGGCTGCACGGGCGGCTGGTGGTGGGGCCGTGGTTCGAAACCCACCGCAACCCGCAGGCGCTGGCGGCGCAGCTTTCGGATTTTGGCGTGGCGCTGCGCCGCGACGGCGCGCTGCTGGACAGCGGCCATGCGCGCAACGTGCTGGGCGGCCCGCTGAGCGCGCTCCGCCATCTGGTCGAGACGCTGGCGCAGGAGCCCGATCCCGCCCCGCTGCAGGCGGGCGAAATCATCAGCACCGGCACGCTGACCGACGCCCATCCGGTCCAGCCCGGCACGGTCTGGAGCACCGAATTTCAGGGGATCTCGCTGCCCGGGCTCGAGATCCGCTTCGTCTGACCTGTCGGCATCCGGCCCTTCGGGGCCGGTGCCCTGCCCCGGTCGCCGGGCCCATGCGCGGGTCGTTTCGCGGAACCGCTGCCGCCGCCTGAGTCGTTTGGCGCGGCTGGCAGCCGCAATCTGGTATACCATTGTATCCCGCATCATTTTGTCACACCCGCCGCGCGGCGGCCCGTGCCCCCATTCCCGTCATCGCTGAAAATCCCCCCTGTCCGCAGGCTATTGAATCCATGCGATATTCCGGGGCGATGCAAAGAAATTTGCACCATACGCGTTGATCCGGAAAATACTTTACAAATAAACCCTTATATTCCCGAGGGTTATTTCATTATTTTCGCTTCCCGGTATGATCCTTGCAGGGATGGAGATGTGCAGCCTGCGGCGCGCATCGCGAGATTTAAAACTGGGAGGTGTCCATGAAGGACGAGGTTCAATCCACCACGGGTGCGTTTGCCCCCTCGGCGGAATTTGTGTCGCGGGCGCATGTGGATGCGTCCGGGTATGAGGCGATGTATGCGCGGTCGCTGTCGGACCCCGAGGGGTTCTGGGCGGATCAGGCGGGGCGGCTGGACTGGGTCAGCGCGCCGACGAAGATCAAGAACACCTGCTTCGATTTTGGCGCAGTCTCGATCAAGTGGTACGAGGATGGCCTGCTGAACGTCGCCTATAACTGCGTCGACCGGCATCTGGCCACCCGCGCCGACCAGACCGCGATCCTGTTCGAGCCCGACAACCCCGAAGAACCGGCGCAGCACATCACTTATGCCCAGCTGTCGGACCGGGTGAACCGCATGGCCAATGTCCTGCTCAGCCAGGGGGTCATGCGCGGCGACCGCGTGGTGATCTATCTGCCGATGATCCCCGAAGCCGCCTATGCCATGCTGGCCTGCGCCCGCATCGGGGCGGTGCATTCCATCGTCTTTGCCGGGTTTTCCCCCGATGCGCTGGCCAACCGCATCAATGACTGCGGCGCCAAGCTGGTCATCACCGCCGACACCGCCCCGCGCGGCG
>NZ_FNEJ01000021.1 GCF_900100085.1 Salipiger marinus | reverse complement strand
CACTCCGGGGCAGACATCCGATTACCTGGGGTTCGACCTGGTCATGGTCAACAACCTGCCAGAGCCGAGCGTCCTGCTGGCTGACAGAGGCTATGATGCTGACCGCATTCGGAAAAAGATGGAGGCGCGGGAGGTGCTCACCCAAATTCCCATGCGCAAATCACGCAGGATGCGCGTGGGTGTGGATCATTCTCTCTATTCCTTGCGCAACCTTGTCGAGCGGTGCTTCAACAAGTTGAAAAACGCACGCCGTGTCGCCACACGCTACGACAAAACCGCTGAGAGCTTCTTGGGCTTCATCGACATCACCTCCATCCGACTTTGGCTGCGCCTTTTGTCAACATGACCTAGTCCACTTTGAGAGCGAAGGTGTCCCCGGTGTTTCAGTGATCGATGCAAACAACCGACCTGTCGCGTCTAGCGAACTTGTTGGATCAGCGATGAGACGTGAAGAACTCGTTGGCACACCTTTAGCGCTGCAGGTATTTTCTATTTTTGATGCAGTGATTTCGCAGGATATTCGCCTAAGCTGACATTTGCTGAGTCGCAGAAATCTGGAAGACGGGCTCGGAACGGACCTTCGCCGCGCTTCTCGTCAGAGATCGCTCAGCGGACGAAGCTGCCGTTGCTGAGAATAAGTTAGCAGGCGATACTTGGGGAGCAGCAACCATCTGGGATCACATCGATCATGTGCCTGAGCGTTTACCTTGGAAGCCACGAGCCGATTCAACTCCGAAGAGTTCAGAAAGGCTCTTTAGGCATCGAAGCGGCAAAATGGACGCCACCTGCCCTGTCCAGTTTTCCTTTTCGCTACTATTTGGGACGGCAAGGCGATGATGATGAACTTGAATGCTCGTGTTTGCTCGCTCAGCACGTCGAGTGGAATGAGCACGGCCCAAAAGTTCGTTTAGATGAGCTTTATTTTGAGGCGCCTTGTCCTTTCAATGATCTTCGCGACTACGTTTCTGCCGCACAAAGGACCGCCAAGCCAGTGGTAGTTGCTTGTGATGACTCCGGAGGAATCCCGCAGGAATGCAGCGATGAAGATTACGACCATCTCGTTATTAGCGTCGAGATGATTGCGCCCACATCTTTTTTGTTTGCTGCCCCATTGTCTTCATACCCGTGGCGCATTTTGTATCTGGCCGCGCCCGGCTTTCAGTAAGACCTCTGCGTTGCAGAAACCGTCAAGTTTGGGCTCATAGCTGTCATTCGTGCCCTGCGCAGCATCTGTCGATTTGGGCTCATAGCCGCCACCTCCGCCCCTCATGTCCAGCATCTGCAATCCCCACAAAAAAGGGGCGGACCCTGTGGGCCGCCCCTTTCTGCGTCCTTGCAGAGATCTCTCAGTGGCGCAGCACGGAGAGGGCGTGGCTGTCCCAGCCCAGCCAGACCGGCGCGTCGCCGAGGCGGGCGGTGACGTCGCTGTCGGCATAGGCGCGCAGCAGGGCGTCGCCTGCCTCGGGGACCACGATGTTGACCGCGACCCGGCTGCCGAGGAAGGTCTTGTCCACGATGCGGCCCATCACCGCGTTGCGCGTGGCGGGACGCTCTGCCCCCAGCGCGATCTTTTCCAGCCGCAGCGAGGCGCTGACCTCCTGCCCGGTCTGCGGCGCGCCTGCGGGGGCCTGCCCGCGCAGTTCGATCCCGCGCCAGTCCAGCACCACCTCCTGCGCGGCGCCGTCGAGCCCGCGCACCGTGCCGTCGATCAGGTTGGTGGCGCCGATGAATTCGGCGACGAAGCGGGTCTGCGGATGGAAATACAGATCCTCCGGCGTGCCGTCCTGTTCGATCCGCCCGCCATTCATCACCACGATGCGGTCGGACATGGTCAGCGCCTCGTCCTGATCATGGGTCACGAAGAGGAAGGTCTTGTCGGTGCGGCGCTGGATCGCCTTCAGCTCCATCTGCACCTGTCCGCGCAGCTTGGCGTCCAGCGCCCCCAGCGGCTCGTCCAGCAGCAGCAGCGCCGGATCGGGGGCAAGCGCCCGCGCCAGCGCCACCCGCTGCCGCTGCCCGCCCGACAGCTGCGAGGCATAGCGCGTGGCGAAGGGGGCAAGCTCAAGAAAACTCATCACCTCGTCCAGACGCTGCTTGATCTCGGCCTTGCCGAGCCCCTTCAGTTCCAGCCCGAAAGAGATGTTCTGCGCCACGGTCATGTGCGGAAACAGCGCATAGTCCTGAAAGACCATGTTGACCTTGCGCTTTTCCGGCGGCTGCGCGGTGACATCCTGCCCGTCAAGGATGATGCGCCCGGTGTCGGATGTTTCGAACCCGCCAAGGATGCGCAGCGTGGTGGATTTGCCGCAGCCCGAGGGGCCAAGGAAGGTGACGAATTCGCCGGGCGCGATGGTCAGATCCATCGGATGCAGCGCCTGCGCCTTGCCATAGGCCTTGGAGATGCCCTCAAGCCGCACGATCGGTTCGCTGGTCATGGTCAGTTTTCCCTGTTCATCCGGCGGCTGGACCGTTCGGCCCAGACCCCCAGCACCGCGGTCAGGATCAGCGCCACGGTGGAGATTGCGTTGATTTCCGGCGACATGCCCGACCGCAGCTTGGCGAAGATCAGCACCGGCAGCGTGGGTTCATAAGAGCCAAGGAAGAAGGAGCGCACGAAGTCGTCGAAGCTGAGCAGCAGGCAGAAGATCGACGCCCCGATGATCGCGGGCTTGAGATAGGGCAGCGTCACGCGCATGAAGGTGACCAAGGGATCGGCCCCCAGATCGCGCGCCGCCTCGCCCAGACTTTTTGGCAGGGTCGACAGCCGCGCCATCACCACCAGCGCCACGAAGGGCACGTTATGCACCGCATGCGCCCAGATGATCGCGCCCATGCCGGGTTCGATGCCGATCTGCCGCGCATAGATGCGAAAGGCGATGGCCGAGATGATGCCGGGCACCAGCGCGGGCAGCAGCGTCAGCGCATAGACCGCGAAACGCCCGACAAAGCGCCGCCCCGACAGCAGCAGCGCCAGCCACGTGCCCATCAGGATGGAGATCAGCGTGGAGGCCACGGCGATCCACAGCGAATAGCCGAAGGTGGCGATCACCTCGCCATTGTCGAAGACCCCCAGATACCAGTCCAGCGTCCAGCTGCGGATGGGAAAGCCGATGAACTTGCTGTCCTTGAACCCCATCAGGATCATCAGCAGCAGCGGCACGAACAGATAGACCACGAAGGCCCAGAAGAAGACGGAAAGCCAGACACGGCCATTGCGGGTCATTTGCTGTCTCCCTTGCGCAGGGCTGCGATGAAGCGGGTGAAGATCGCGGTCAGCACCAGCGCCGTCAGGAACATGATGACGGCAAAGGCCGCCCCCGTGGGCCATTCATCCCCCGCCGCGTGGAAGAACCCGGCGATGGTTTCGGCAAAGACCGTGGTGTTGGGCCCGCCCAGCAGGACCGGGGTGCCGTAATAGCCGGTGGAGATCAGGAAAACGAGCGTGCAGCCCGAGCCGATGCCCTCCAGCGTCAGCGGCAGGGTGATGCGGCGGAACCGCGTCCATGCCCCCGCCCCCAGATCGGCGCCCGCTTCCGACAGGTTGCGCGGCAGCTTTTCCAGCGCGGAATACAGCGGCAGCAACATGTAAAGCGCGGTGAGGTAGATCAGGCCAAGGCTGACGGAAAACCCGGTATACATGAACGGGATCGGCCGTTCGATCAGCCCCACCGCCTGCAGCGCAAGGTTCACGGCGCCGTTGTTGCCCAGCAGGATCATGATGGCATAGGTGCGCACGATCTCGCCGGTCCAGAACGGCACCAGCAGCAGCAGCAGCAGCGCCAGCTGGTTTTCGCGCTTCACGTAGCGCGCCAGATAATAGGCCACCGGATAGGTGACGATCAGCGTCACCAGCGTCAGCGTGGCGGAATAGGTCAGGGTGCGCAGGAACGGCGTCTGAAAGACGCTTTCGCGGAAGAACCGCGCGTAATTGTCCAGCGTGAAGCTGGTCTCCTGCCCCGGTGCCACCGGATAGGCATCCAGCAGGCTGACCTGCAGCATCTGCAGCATCGGCCCCAGATGCTGCGTCAGCACCCAGATCACCGGAAACAGCGCCAGCAGCGCGAACTGCCGCCGCGGCGAGGCGAAAAGAAGCGAGACCAGCCCGCGATACGGCCCCCAGTTCACCAGCCGGCCCCAGACGGGGCGCGGGCTGCCTGCGTTATCTGCCGCGGCGCGGGACTTCGCCCCGGCCGTCACGGCGTCATCAGTCATTGCGTTTCCTCTCTGCGTGGTCAGGCACAGCTGATCCGGCGGCCCTGTTCCGCCGCCGGACCAGCCCCTGCTCAGGCCGCCTTGATGGCTTCGACCGCCGGGTCCACAAGACCGTATTTCAGCTCGTTGGCCTCCGAGCGGAAGAACCGCATGCCCGCCAGTTCCTCTTCGGGGAAGGAGGTGGCGGCGCGCTCGGCCTCCGACAGATATTCGTCGGCGCCCTTGAAGGTCGAGATGAAGCCCGAGGCGCGGGTCATCGCGGCACCCACTTCCGGAGAGGCCAGCACGGCATTCAGGAAGGTATAGGCGTTGTCCATGTTGGGGGCGTTGTTCGCGATGTTGTAGGTATAGACAAAGCCGTAGCTGCCTTCCTTGGGAATGGTCATGCCCACGGGGAAACCTTCGGCCATCAGCGCCGCGATCGGGCCGTTCCATGCGCAGGCCATGGTGATGTCCTGATTGATGAACATCTGCTGCACTTCAGAGCCGCCGTCATAGTATTTCCGCGCCAGCGGCTTCTTCTCGATCAGGAAATCGCGCGCCTCGGCCACGATGCGGGCGGCTTCCTCGGGATCGTTCAGATATTCCACCATGTTGCCGTCATAGCCCTTCATCAGCATGACGATGGACATCATGTCCTGCAGCACATAGGCGGTCTGGCCCGCGTATTTGTCGGAGAAGAACGGCTCCCAGCTGGTGGTCTCGGACTTGTCGACCATCTCGGTGTTGTAGGCCAGCACCTCCATGCCCGACAGGATCGGCGCGCCCCATTTGCTGCCGTTGATGGTCGACCAGTCGCTTTCCGAATAGATCGGGTTGATGGTGCCCCAGTTGGTCAGCCGGTCGGTGTCCAGCGGCGCCAGAAGTTCGCTGTCGATGAACTGCAGGAAGCGGTGGCCCGCCACGGTCAGGATGTCCACGGTGGGGTTCGGCGCTTCGGCGGCCAGCAGGTTGAACTGCTTGCCCTGGTCATCCACCAGCCGGACATTGACCTTGATGCCGGTCTCGTCCTGAAACTGCTCGCGGAAATCGTCGGGGATGAAGTTGGTATAGGTCCAGATGTTGACCTCGCCGCCCTGAGCATGGGCACGGCGCAGATAGACCGGGCTGGCCAGCAGGCCGGTGGTGGCGGCGGCGGTTCCCATGAACCGGCGGCGGTTGAGGATCAGTTTCGACATGTGGGTCTCCTTGTCGGGGTTGCGGGCGTCATCGCCCGTCGTGGTTGGCAATGCTGCCCCGGCCCTCGGGCCGGGGCGTAGGGGTCAGGCCTGCGCGGGGACGGGGAACCGCCCGCTGCGCGAGGCGATGCGCAGGTCGTCAAGGCTGCGCGCGGTCAGATCCAGCGCGGTCAGCAGCTCGTTTTCCTGTGCAAAATCGCGGCCATACATGGCCGAGAAAATTGCCACGCCCGCATCATGCAGCCGGGCGGGATGGCCCGCAAGCTGGCCCAGCACCACGGTGGGCAGCAGGCCATAGGGCACGTCCTCGGTCACATAGCGGCTGTCGGCGGTGGCGGGCCCCTGCCCGCCGGTGCCGCGCGCATGCAGTTCGGCATTCATCTCGGCGATGGAGGCGACAGGCACATGGTAGGACTGCTGGTAATGCTCGAAGATCGACTTGACCTTCAGCCCCAACGTTTCGGCGATGGCCAGCCGTTCGGCATCCAGTTCTTCCATCAGGCGGCCCACATTGGGGGTCACGTTGCCGGACTGGCTCCAAGTCTCGCCATGTTCCATCCGGGTCATGTTGCCAAGGGCGATGCCCATATGGTTCTGCGGGTTGAGGTTGGACAGCGCGATGGCCAGAAGCCCGTCGCGCGCCGCGAACACGTCCCCGAACAGCGCCTGCTGCAGTTCCAGCGCCTGTGGCTGCGCGCTGTCGGGCACCGTCGCCATGTCGACACGCGCACGGATGGTGTTGACACTGACCGCGCCCGGGCCGGTGCGCCGCCCGGTCAGCGCGGTGGTGCCCCATGCGGTGATCGGCAGCGACAGCCCCCGCGCCGCCAGAGCCTCGGCCAGATAGACCGCGCCAAAGGAGGCATGGGAGGAAATGATGACCTGCTGGCCCTCCGCCAGATGCGGCGCCAGCGCGTCGATCACCGCCTTGTGGCCATAGGCGGGCACGGCGATCAGCAGCACCTCGGCGCCGTCACACAGCGCCTGCGCGCTGTCGGCGACGGACGGGTGAAACACGCCCTCCAGCGCGCCGGTGGCGGTCAGCCCCTCGCCAAGGCCCGTGGTGCCCTGACCCGAGGGCGACCACAGCGCCACCTCGTGGCCGCGATGGCACAAAAGCGCTGCGGTGCCAAAGGCGATGCTGCCCGCGCCCGCGATTCCGATCTTGGTCATGCTGTCACCTCTTTGCGAACCGGATCCCCCAGAACATGCATCAGCCGGTTCGCCCAGCCGAAAAGCGCCGTGGACAGGATCAGATCCAGCACCTCTGCCTCGTCCAGTCCCGCCGCCTTCAGCGCGGCCATGTCCTCGGGCCCCGCTTCGGAGGGCGCCGCCGACAGCTTGCGCGCAAAGTCAAAGATGGCGCGGTCGCGCGGGCCCAGATCCGCCTCCTCGCCGCGCGCGAACAGCTCGTCGGTGACGGTGGTGTCCTTGGTCAGCTGCGCATGGCGCGAGGCATGCACGGCCGCGCAATAGATGCAGCGGTTGACGATGGAGGCGCCAAGCGCGCCAATTTCCCGCTCTGCCCGCGACAGGCCGCCCTTGTCATACATGATCCCGTTGAAAAGCGGCGAGCGCACCTTCAGGCTTTCCACGTCATGCGCCAGCGTCAGCACATAATCCGACACCTTGGTGTTGGAGGGCGTGACCTGCAGCGCCTCCAGCTGCTCAGGCGTCGCCTCGTCCAGCTTCACCGGGGTGACGCGGGGCTGCCAGTCGGGGACGTTGCGGGTGAACTTGTGGATGATCCGGCTCATGCGGCGGCCTCCGTCATCAGGCGCAGCCCGGCGATCAGCCGCAGCTGATAGGCCAGAAAGGCGTTGAGTTCGCACAGGCGCACGATGTCTGCATCCGCGATCCCCGCCGTCAGCAGCGCCGAGATGTCTTCGGCGGCGATGTCGCGCGGCGTGCTGGCCACGGCATCCATGAAGCTCACCACGCTCAGCAGGCCAAGGCTGGTGCCATCCTCCGACGGATCTGCGAGCGCGGCATACTCCTGCCCCTGCTGGCGCGCCGCATAGCGCTGCGCCACCTGTTCTTCACCGTTCAGCCGGGCGATGCGGGCGGCCAGCGCCGCGCGCAGGTCGGCGGGCCATGCGCCGCAATCGGCGGGCGCCAGCACCGCCTCTTCGGCGGCCTGCGTCATCTCCATGATGTTGGCGCGCAGGGTCACCGCCTCCGCCACCGGGCCGCTTTCAGATACGCCCGCCTCCGCCACGCTGGTCAGGGTCCAGATCCCGCTCATGCCACAAGTCCTTTGGTCTTTTCATCTGCAGGCAGATCAGATGCCTGCCATTCCTCGCCGGTCAGTTCCGGCACCGCATAATCCTGAAGGATTTGCCAGTGAGTGGCCACATCCTCGGCGTAAAGTTTTGCCGCAAGCGCCCGCGCCAGCCATGCCGCGCCTTCGGAAACGCCCGGAATGTCGCCGCTGACCTTGCCAAGGCTCGCGGTCGCCCCGTAGTTGAAGCAATAGACATTTGACAGCCACGGCGCCGCACCCGGCGCCTTTTCCCGGAAGGTGAAATCGGGGTTGAGATAGGGAAACCGCGCCAGATCGGCGTTCCGCTCCGCCTCGGGCGGGGTGTAGACATCGCCCCAAAGCTGGATCTGGCCCGCTGCCTGCCCGAATTCCACCCGCATCATCGGATCGGTGACAAAGCCGGTGCCAAGGATCAGGAAATCCGCCGTATAGCTGCTGCCATCGGCAAAATGCAGGCGCAGCCGGTCGCCCAGATCCTCCACCCGCGTGGTGGCCTTGCCGAAATGGAAATGCGCATTGGGGTGGCGGCTGACGCGCAGGGTGGATCCATGCGGCGGCGGCGTCTGGGTGGCGAAGCTGTAATTCATGAAGCGCCAGCGCCATTCATCGGGCAGATCGGCATAGCCTGCGGTGAAACCGAAAGAGCCGATGCCCATCATCTTGTTGATGGTGGGCATTTCCGGGCGGCGGATCAGGTGGCGCACTTCGGCTGCGCCATGCTCCAGCGCCTCGGCGGAATTGTCCACGGCAGAGGCGCCGACCCCGATCACCGCCACCTTGCGGCCCTTCAGCGCCGCAAAATCGATGTCATCGGCGCTATGCGCCCAAAGCTTGCTGGACACGCCCGCCATGAAGCCCGGGATGTTGGGCTTGCCGGTGCCATCCCGCCCGGTGGCAGAGACCAGCTTGCGGGTCAGGATCGACGCTTCGGGCGCGCCCGACAGATGCAGGCGCAGATAGTCGCCTTCGGGCTCCACCCGGTCGACGCTGACGCCGTTTTCCACCGGCACGTTCAGCGCGCGGCGATACCAGCGCAGATAGTCCATCCATTGCGGGCGCGGGATCTTGTCCAGCTTGTCCCACGCTTCGGCGCCGAACTGCGCGCGGAACCACGCCTGAAAGGTCAGCGCGCCGATGCCGAAGGCGGGGCCGGTCAGGGTCTTGGGCGAGCGCAGCGTCACCATGCGGGCATAGTTGAGCCACGGCCCCTCGCGCCCTGCCGGGCTGCGGTCAAGAATGCGCAGGTTGGTCATGCCCCCCGCCCGCAGCGCCAGCCATGCCACCAGCCCGCACATGCCGCCGCCGATGATGACCACATCCTGCACCGGCTCTCCGTCCACCTCGCGCGGGGGCACCCATGATTTTCCGGGCTGGCACAGAAAGGCCAGATCCTCGGTCAGGCGGGTTTCCAGCGCGGCAAGGCCTTGTCCGTCGAGGCGTGGGGAAGCGTGGTCGGTCATGTCTTGTCCTGTTCTGCGTCGAATAGAAGGGTCAGGCGGTCTGCGGCCAGTGCGGGTGCAGATCGTCGATATGGAAGTCATGTTCATGCTGGCGCCCCGCCCCGGCGGGATGGGCGCGCAGATGCGGATGGTCGGCGGGCAGATGCGGATGGGCATGCGGGCGCACCAGCGGATCCTCGGCGGGCCAGACCCGCAGCGCCAGCGCGGTCACGCCAAGGCTCAGCAGGCACAGCAGCGCCAGCGCGGGCTCCGGCGCCAGCCACGCGCCCAAGGCACCCGCCAGCGGATAGGCCAGAAGCCAGCCCGCATGGCTGAGCGAGAACTGCGCGGCAAAGACCGCAGGCCGGTCGGCGCGGGCGGCGGAACGGGCCAGCACCAGCCCGCCCGGCGTCAGCACCAGCGAGGAGGCCGCGCCGAACCCGGCCCAGAGCAGGCCCAGCGGCAGCAGCTGCCCGCTGGGCAGCAGCGGCAGCGTCAGACCCAGCGCGGCAAAGACCGCAAGGCCAAGCGCCATCACGCCCCGCTCTGACCGGTCGGCCAGCAGGCGCGGCACGCCGAGCGCGCCCAAGGCGGCACCGCCGCCGTAACAGGCCATCAGCCGGGTGTAATACTGCTCCGCCTCCCCCAGCCGGGCACCGGCAAAGACCACCGTGTTGACCAGCACCCATGCCAGCGCCAGCGACAGCGCGAGGTTCATCAGGAACAGCCCGCGCAGCCGGGGGGTCAGCGCATAGATGCGCAGGCCCCGCGACAGCCGCCGCAGGAAGGGCGCCTTGCGCGGCACCATGCCTTCGGGAAAGCGGGTGGCAAGCAGCGTCAGCGCCGATCCGGCCAGACAGGCCGAGGCCAGAAAATAAAGCTGATCCGCCGTGACCAGCCGCAGCGCCGCCGCCGCAAGGATCGGGCTCAGCAGGGATTCCACCGTATAGGCCAGCCGCGACAGCGCCAGCGCGCGGGCATAGACCGCCTCGTCGGGCAGCAGATCGGGCAGCACCGACTGGAAGAGCGGCGTGAAGCCGGAGGAGACGGCGAAGAACACGAAGGCCAGCACCATGATCTGCCACGGCGCCACGGCAAAGCCCATGGCCGCCACCAGCCCCAGCCGCAGCAGGTCGATGCCCACCAGCGTCGGGCGGCGCGGCAGGCGGGCCAGCAGCACCTCGGCCAGCGGC
Organism: Salipiger marinus; assembly: GCF_900100085.1. Classification (GTDB taxonomy): domain Bacteria; phylum Pseudomonadota; class Alphaproteobacteria; order Rhodobacterales; family Rhodobacteraceae; genus Salipiger; species Salipiger marinus. Next base: position 83,250 of record NZ_FNEJ01000021.1, on the reverse strand, counting down.
GCCACCAGCACATAGGCCACCATCTTGAGCGCAAGGATGCCGCCCAGCAGCAGCCCGCCCGCCTGAATGCCGCCCGTGGCGAAGGCATCCAGCGACAGCGACACGGTCATGACCCCGATCCCTACCAGCGACAGGATCTGCGCGGCAAAGAGGCGGCGAAAACTGCGATGTCTCAGCGGCGAGCTGGCGGGGATCATCGGGCATACTCCTGTGGCGCGCCTGTCGCGCCGGTCCTGCCCCTCCAAGTCTGAACGCCACGCCGCCGGAAATCCAGACGCGGGATCGTGTCAACTTCGCCCATGCCGAAGAAAAGTCTTTTCATTTCAGCACCCGCCCCGACAGAGGAACGCTGTTTTCCCGCAGCCTGCCTGTTCCGTGATCCTGTTTGCCCCGCCTGCGGAGGCGGCGAACAGACATGCGGCAGGGCTGGTGCAGAAGCATCGGCGGGGTCTCTTCAGGGCTGAGGGGCGTTGACGGGTAGTCTTTCGCAGGGAACCGCGAAGGTCATCACAAGTTTTCACCTTTTCAGGCGCCATATTCGTTCGTATGATCCACGAATGACCCTAAAACTCGACAGACTTGATTGCCGCATCCTTGAAGAGCTTCAGCGCGACGCCTCGCAGTCGCAGCGGGCGCTGTCCGACCGCGTCGGCCTGTCGCAGAACGCCTGCTGGCGCAGGCTCAAGGCCTTGGAGGCGGCAGGCGTGATCCGCAACCATACCGTGGTGCTGGACCGTGACCGGCTGGGTGCGGGGCTGGTGGTCTTCGTGATGATCCGCACCCGGCACCATTCGGCGCAATGGCTGGACACGTTCCGCAAACATGTCTCCACCATCGAGGATGTGGTGGATTTTTTCCGGATCGGCGGCGAATACGATTACCTGCTGAAGATCGTGACCCGCGACATGGCCAGCTACGACCTGTGCTACAAGCGGCTGATTTCCAAGGTGGAGCTGGAAACCGTCACCTCGCATTTCGCCATGGAGGCGATCGAGGAACAGCGGCCCATCCCGCTGTCCCCCGTCTGAGGCAGTTCAGGCTCAGCCGAACTTGGCCGCCAGATAATCCAGATAGGGCTGCGGATCGGCGGCATCACCGCCCATCTGCGCCAGAAGCTCGGCCCGGCTCAGGCTGCGGCCATGGCGCCAGACCTTGTCGGCCAGCACCGCGCGCAGCGGCGCGGTGTCGCCCTGATCCAGCCCCTGCCCCACCTGCGGATCAGCCTCGGCCAGCCGCGCCATGATCGACGCGGCGGTGAGGTTGCCCAGCGTATAGGTCGGGAAAGACCCCAGATAGCCGGAGGACCAGTGCACGTCCTGCAGGCAGCCCGTCACCCCGTCCTCGGGCACGGTCAGCCCCAGATCGCGCTTCATCGCCTCGTTCCACGCGGCGGGCAGATCCGCCACCTCCAGCGAGCCGTCGAGCAGCGCCAGTTCCAGCCGCACCCGCAGCAGGATGTGGACGTCATAGGTCAGCTCGTCCGCCTCCACCCGCACGAAGCCGGGACGCACGGCATTGACGCCCGCCGTGAAGGTTTCGGCATCGACATCGGCCAGTTCCTCGGGGAACTGCGCGCGCAGCGTGCCGAAATGCCGCTCCCAGAAGGCGCGGGACCGGCCCACATGGTTTTCCAGAAGCCGCGACTGGCTTTCATGCATGCCGAAGCTGGTGCCGCCCACCGCGTAAAGCCCGATCATGTCGGTGGCATGGGCGCCGCGCGTGTGCACCGGATCCACGCCCTGTTCATAAAGCGCGTGCCCGGTTTCATGGATGGTGCCGAAGATCGCCATGGGCAGCCAGTCGGGCCGCCAGCGCGAGGTGATGCGCACGTCCTGCCGGGTGAAGCTGATCTCGAACGGGTGGATGGTGGTGTCCAGCCGCCCCCGCGTGAAGTCATAGCCCAGCTCCGCCGCGATCTGGCGGCAGAAGGCCTGCTGCTTCTCCACGGCAAAGCCCCGGGTCAGGAAATCGGTGCGCGGCTGCGGGCGGCCCAGCGCGGTGTCAAGGATGGGGCGCAGCCCCTCGGCCAGCCGGTCAAAAAGTGCAGTCAGCGAGGCGGCGGTTTCGCCGGGCTCATAGATCGGCAGCAGCGCGTCATACGGATGATCCACCGGCCCCAGCGCCTGCGCCATCTCGCGCGCCTGCGCCACGATGGTTTCCAGATGCGGACGGAACAGCGCAAAATCGCCCTTCTCCCGCGCTTCGGCCCATGCCAGCCGCGCGGTGATCGACGCCTCGTCGCGCGCGCTCAGCAGCGCCTCCGGCAGACGCGCGTGCCAGTCGCGGGCGGCCAGCACCGCCTCTGCCCCCCGGCGCGCCACGGGATCGGTCGCGGCCTCGCGCGCGGCCTCGGCGGCGTCGGCCATGGCCGGATCCAGCAGCATGTCGCGCGCGATGCGTTTCAGCGTGGCGATCTGGTGGCCGCGCGTTTCCGCCCCGCCCGCAGGCATGGTCACGCGGCTGTCCCAGCTCAGCAGGTTGACGGTGGACAGGATGTCATTCAGGCGCGCCACGCGCGCATCAAGATCAGTCATGCGGCCTCGCTTGTGCCGGTGGTGGCGCCGGTGCCGCCATCGTGCAGATGGCAGGCGACGGCGCGGCTGTCGTGGGGTTTCAGGCGCGGCACCTCGGTGCGGCAGCGCGGACCCGCGAAGGGGCAGCGCGGATGAAAGGCGCAGCCGGGCGGCGGGTCCAGCGGCGAAGGGATCTCGCCCTTGATCGGATGAAACCTCGCCCGTCCCTCCCCCAGCCGGGGAACGGAGGCAAACAGCGCCTGCGTATAGGGATGCTGCGGCGCGTCATAAAGCGGCGCCACCGGGGCCAGTTCCACCACGCGGCCCAGATACATGATCGCCACCCGGTCCGACACATGCCGCACCACCGACAGGTCATGGCTGATGAACAGCGCGGTCAGATCGAGATCGCGGCGCAGATCCAGAAACAGGTTCAAAACCTGCGCCTGAATCGACACGTCGAGCGAGGCCACCGCCTCGTCGAGCACCAGAAGGTCGGGCTGCATGGCCAGCGCGCGGGCAATGGCGATGCGCTGGCGCTGCCCACCGGAAAACTGATGCGGCAGCCGATCGGCATAGGCGGGTTCCAGCCCCACCTGCGACAGCAGCGCCGCCACGCGGTCGCGCAGGTCGGGCGCGGGGATCAGCCCGTGCTGGCGCGGACCTTCGGCGATGGTCTCCCCCACCTTCATGCGCGGGTTGAGCGAGGCGAAGGGATCCTGATGGATCATCTGCACCCGCGTCGTCAGCTTGTCGACGGTGCCGCGGCTTTCCCGCGCGACAGGTGCGCCATCCAGCGTCACCGCGCCGTCGCTGGGGGCGTAGATGCCCGCCACGATGCGGCCCAGCGTGGATTTGCCACAGCCGGATTCCCCCACGATGCCCAGCACCTCGCCGCGCGCCACCTCCAGCGACACGTCGGTCAGCGCGTGGACGGTGCGCTTGGGGGTCTGGCCGCGCAGCTTTTCCAGGCCGCGCACGATGGCTCCGGTGGGGCGGGTGAAGCGTTTGGACACATGATCGATGGTCAACAGGCTCATGGCGCAACCTCCAGCGGGTGATGGCACAGCACGGTGCGGCCCGCCGCCGCCACGCGCGGCGGTTCGGTCACGCACAGATCCGTCGCGCGGTCGCAGCGCGGGCGGAACGGGCAGCCTGCGGGCAGGCTGGACAGCTGCGGGGTCGATCCGGGGATCTGCGGCAGGCGCCCCCCCGGCGCATGGCTTGACGGCACCGAGGCGATGAGCCCGCGCGTATAGGGATGGCGGGGGGCGGCGATCACCCGCTCTGCCGGGCCGCTTTCGACGATGCGCCCGGCATACATCACGCAGATCTCGTCGGCGAGGCTGGAGACCACGGCAAGGTCATGGCTGACCCAGACGATGGCGGTGCCGGTGTCATCGGCCAGACGCCGCACCTCGGCAAGGATCTGGCCTTGGATCGACACGTCGAGCGCGGTGGTCGGCTCGTCCGCGATGATGACGGCGGGCTGGTGCAGCAGCGCCGTGGCGATGGCGACGCGCTGGCGCATCCCCCCCGACAGCTGGTGCGGATAGGCCATGAGCCGTTCGCCGGGGGCGGGAATGCCCACGGTTTCCAGCGCGCTGCGCGCACGGTCCCATGCGGCGCGGCGGCTGACGCGGTCATGCACCTGCACCGCCATGGCCATCTGGTCGCCGACACGCAGCACCGGGTTCAGGGTCATCATCGGATCCTGAAACACCATCGCCACCTTGCGCCCGCGCATGCGGCGCATCTCGTCCGGCGGCAGGGCGCGCAGATCCTGCCCCTCCACCAGCACCTCGCCGCCGGTGACCCGGCCCGGCGCCTCGATCAGGCCAAGGATGGAAAAGCCGGTGACGGATTTGCCGGACCCGCTTTCCCCCACCAGCCCCATGATGCGCCCGGGATCCACGGAGAAGCTTACGTCATTCACCGCCGTGACGGCGCCTGCGCGGGTGTCGAACCGGGTGGTCAGGCCCCGGACCTGCAGTGCCGCGGTCATGTCGCGCGCCGCGGGTCAAGCAGGGTGCGGACCTGATCGCCCACAAGATTGATGGCGACAACAGTGACCATGAGAAACAGCCCCGGATAGATCGACAGCCATGCGCGGTCGGAATGGATGTATTTGAACCCGTTGGAAATGAGCGAGCCCAGCGACGGCTCGGTCAGCGGCAGGCCCACCCCCAGAAAGCTCAGCGTCGCCTCCAGCGCGATGGCGCTGGCCACCTGCACCGTGGCCACCACGATCAGCGGCGGCAGCACGTTGGGCAGCAGGTGGCGGAACAGCACCCGCCCGGTGGACAAGGGTGTCGAGCGGGCGGCCTCGATATAGTCCTTACCCCGCTCGACTTTCGCAGCTCCGTGAGTGGTGCGCGCGAAATAGGCATATTGGGCCACCACCAGCGCAAGGATGATCTGCGCCACCCCCTGCCCCAGAATGGCCACCAGAACCAGCGCCAGCAGGATCGCGGGCATGGCCAGCTGCAGGTCGACGACGCGCATCAGCACCGCCTCGATCCGGCCGCCGAAATAGGCGGCGGTCAGCCCGACCACGATGCCCACAGCCAGCGCCAGCGCGCAGGCCGACAGCCCGATGACGAAGCTGGTGCGCAGCCCGTAAAAGATCGCCGACAGCATGTCGCGCCCGGCATTGTCGGTGCCCAGCAGATGGGTGTAGCCGCCCGATCCGACCTCACCGGGGCGCAGGAAGGCATCAAGCCAGTCCAGCGCCGCCATGTCATAGGGATCTTGCGGCGCCAGCAGCGGCGCGCCAAAGGACAGGACCAGCAGCACCACGATCACCAGCAGCGACAGCAGCGCCGCGGGCGAACGCCGGTAATCGGCCCAGAAATGGCGCAGCCTTGTGGCGCGGCTGTCAAGCGGCGGTGCCGAGGGCACGGCGGCGGTGGAGCTTGTGGGGCTCAGCGTGTCGGACATTTACCGGCCTCCTTTCAGACGGATGCGCGGATCAAGCCGCGCCTGAATCAGATCGACGGCGAGGTTGATCATCACGAACAGGATCACCACGAAGATCAGGTAGGACACCATCACCGGGCGATCGAGCTGCAGGATGGAATCGATGATGAGCTTGCCGACGCCGGGCCAGTTGAAGACGCTTTCGGTCACCACGGCGAAAGCCAGCGTGGAGCCCAGTTCCAGCCCGAACACCGTGACGATGGGGATGGAGATGTTGGGCAGCACATGGCGCAGCACGATCTGGCGGTCGGGCAGCCCCTGCGCGCGGGCGAACTTGACGTAATCGGTGCGCATTGCCTCGACCATGCCGGCGCGGGTCAGCCGGATCAGCAGCCCCATCTTGAACAGCGACAGGTTCAGCGCGGGCAGGATCACATGCGCCCAGCCCTTGCCCGTGGCAAGCGAGGTGGTGATGCCGAAAACCGTGGCCTCGGGGCCGCGCCCGCCGGAAGGGAGCCAGCCCAGTTCCACCGCAAAGCCCATGATCAGCAGCATGCCGATCCAGAAGGTCGGCACGGAAAAGCCCAGCACCGACAGCGCCATGATCGCCTTGGCGCCCCAGCTTTCGGGACGGTAGCCCGCCCAGAGCCCTGCGGGAATGCCGATGACCGTGGCGAGGGTGACAGACACCAGCACCAGTTCCAGCGTCGCGGGCAGGCGCGAGAAGACAAGGCTGGTGACGGAGACGTTATAGACCATCGACCGGCCCAGATCGCCCTGCGCCACATTGGACAGGAAGGTGACGTATTGCTGCCAGAGCGGCAGATCCAGACCGTATTGCCGGATCAGCTGCTCGCGGATCGCCTGCGTGGCGCCGGGGTCGATCAGCACGTCGATGGGGTTGCCGATGGCATAGACCCCGACAAAGACCAGCACCGACATGGCAAAGACGACAAGAACGGCCTGCGCCAGCCGCGTAAGAAGAAATCCGGTCATGAAGCCTCTGCCTCCTGCGGGATGGCGCCTCCCAAGGCGGGGAGGCGCGGGGAACGGGGGCTTCAGCCCCCGTCAGGATGGGCCCCGGTCCGCGACGGGCGCGCACCGGGGAACACGGTCACTCTGCGGGGGTGATCGCGTAGGCGCGGGTTTCCTGATCGGTGCGCGGCAGGAAATCGACCAGACCGGACTTGGCGGCCCAGACCGACTGCAGGATCACCGTCGGGATCAGCGCGCGGTCTTCCATCGCGATGACCGACGCCTCTTCATAAAGGCCGCGGCGCGCGTCCTCGTCCAGCGTCTGGGTGCCTTCGCCGAACACGCGGTCAAATTCCGGGTTGGAATAGCCGGTGCGGTTGAAGTTGCCAAAGCCCTTCTCGGCGTCCTTGGTGTGAACCAGCGCGCCATAGGTATAGGCGGCCTCGCCGGTCAGGGTGCCCCATGCCGACATGGTCATGGTGTATTCCTCGCGCGCGGCGGCAGGGAAGAACACGGTGCCGTTCAGCGCCTGCGCGTTCACGGTCAGACCCAGCCGGGACCACATCTGCGCCAGCGCCTCGCAGACCACGGCATCGCCGGGCACGCGGTTGTTGGTGCAGGTGAAGTCGATCTCGAATCCGTCCGGATAGCCTGCTTCGGTCAGCAGCGCCTTCGCCTGTTCCAGATCATAGGGCCGCGCTTCCAGCTTGTCGGAATAGCCGAAGAAGCCTTCGGGCATCAGCTGCGTCGCGGGGGTGCCCAGACCTTCCAGCACCACATTCACCAGCACGTCGCGGTTGATGGCCAGATCCATGGCCTTGCGCACGCGCAGATCCTGCAGCGGGTTGCCGTCGACCTCCTGCCCGTTGACCTTGATCGGCTGCGGCTCTTCGTCCTTCACCGAAGGGGCGATGTTCAGGATGTAGATGGAATCCGCCTTGAACAGTTCCACATCGGAATTGTTCTCCATCGCGATCACGTCAGAGGCGGGGACGTAGTTGATCATGTCCACCTGCCCCGACCGCAGCGCGGCCACGCGGGCGGCATCGTCGGGGATTTCACGGCGCGTGACGTTGTCCCATGCCGGGGCCTCGCCCCAGTAGTCCGCGTTGCGCGACAGCACCATATCGCCCTTGGGCTGCCACGACACGAACTTGTAGGGGCCGGTGCCGATGGCGGCTTCGCCGGAGTTGAACTCCTCGTTGCGCGCGTCCATGCCGATTTCGGAGGGCACCACGAACAGGCGGGTGAAGTCATTGGGCAGCGCGGGGGCGATGCCCTTGGTGTGGACGCGCAGGGTATAGTCGTCGATGACCTCCACCGACTCCACGTATTTGGTGTAAAGCGTCATCGGCATCGGGCCGGTGACGGCGGGGATGCGTTCGATGGAAAACTTGGCATCTTCGGCGGTGAAATCGCTGCCGTCGTGGAATTTCACGCCTTCGCGCAGCTTGAAATCCCATGTGGTGTCATCCACCGGCTCCCAGCTGACGGCGAGGCCGGGCTTGAGCTGCAGGGTTTCGTCCACATCGACCAGCGTGTCGAAGACATGGCGCAGCGCCTCGGCCTGACTGCCCAGCGTGGACCAGTGCGGGTCAATGGAATCAGGACCGGCGCGCAGGCCGATCACCAGATCGGCGGCCATCGCCGCAGGTGCGGCAGCGGTCAGCGCCAGTGCGGCAACCCCCACCCGGAAGAGCTTCAATGTCATCGTCCACCTCCTTGTGTTACATTATGCAGAAACACTAGGACTCGCTTTTGTGACAGGTCAAGCTGCAAATTAGTACACTCCGTGCGCCACAGCCGCATGTTACGCAATTTAATGCCCTTGCCGGGTCAAATGTTTTCCATCAGTGTATCACTATGAGTGACAAACAGGCAGAACTTGATCAGGCGCTGGAGCGCATCACCGCCGCCATCGACCGCGACTCGACCGTGGCCGTGCCGGTGCAGCTGCGTGGCGCGCTGGAATTCGGCATCGCCTCTGGCGAGCTGCCGGTGGGCGCGCGGCTGCCTTCGGTGCGGGCGCTGGCGCGCAAGCTGCGGCTGTCGCCGGTGACGGTGTCCAACGTCTATGCCGCGCTGCAGGCGGCGGGCCATATCGAGGGGCGCGTGGGCTCGGGCACCTTTGTCAGCGCCTCCGCCGTGGTCCCCGCCCCCGACAAGCTGCGCGCGCTGGAAGCGGCCATCGCAGACCTCATCGAACTGGGCCGCTCCTGCGGGCTGGACACGGCGGAACTGGCCACGCGCGTGGCCATGGCCCGCCCCTGCCCGCCCCGGCCGCTGCGGCTGCTGATGGTCGGGAATTTCCACGACGCCACCGAAGCCTATGCCGCCGACATCCGCCGACACCTGCGCGGCGGCGACGCCATCACGGCGGTGACGCTGGACGAGATCGACCGCGCCCCGCCGCGGGACGTGGATCTGGTCATCGCCCCGCGCACGCTGCTGCCGCGCGCGCGGGCGCTGTTTCCGGGGATCGAGGTCACCGGCCTGACGCTGATCCCCAACGAGGCGACGCGGGTCGCGCTGGCCACCATCCCCCCCGAGGCCGAGGTGGTCGCCTATTCCTATTTCCCGTCCTTCGTCACCATCATGAAGGCCAACATCACGCGCTTTGCGCCGCATGTCAGCAAGGTCGCCATCGTGGTCCGCGGCGAGGACGAGACGCAGGCCAAGGCCCGCATCGCCCGGGCCAGCGTGCTGATCTATGCGACTGGCGCCGAATATCTGCGCGACGGGCTGCGCCCCGGACAGACCGCATTCGAATACCGCCACACCCCCGACGCGCAGGCGATCCGCGCCGAACTGCTGCCGCTGATCGAAAGCTGCCGCAGCCGCGGGGGGGACACCCTTTCCCGGACAGAGACGAAGGAAGCGACGCTGTGAGGATCTCCGAAAGCACCTGGTTCGAGGTGGAAACCTGGCTCGAACGCGATGACCGCTGCATCCTGCCGCTTGGCAGCACCGAACAGCACGCGCATCTGAGCCTGTCGGTGGATTCCATCCTGTCCGAAAAGGTCGCAGCCGATGCCGCAGAGCCCTTGGGCGTGCCGGTGTTTCCGGCGGTGGCCTACGGGCTGACCCCCTATTTCATGGCCTTTCCCGGCACGGTCACGCTGCGGCTGGCCACCTATGCCGCGCTGGTGCGCGACATTCTGGACAGCCTTTATGCCACCGGCTTCCGCCGGGTGCTGATCGTCAACGGCCATGGCGGCAACAGCCCCGTGCAGCCCGTGACCATGGAATGGATGCAGGATCATCCCGGCGCCCGCTGCCGCTTTCACGACTGGTGGCGCGCGCCGCAGACATGGGCGGCGGTGCAGGCCACCGACCCCGTGGCAAGCCATGCCAGCTGGATGGAGAATTTCCCCTGGACCCGCCTGCCGGGCCGCCCCGTGCCGCAGGAGCAGAAGCCCTTCGTGCCCTTCGACAGGCTGCGCGACCGCAATGCCGCAGGGGTGCGTGCGCTGATCGGCGATGGCAATTACGGCGGCGTCTACCAGAAGCCGGACGAGGACATGGCGCGCATCTGGGAGGTGGCCGTGGCCGAAACCCGCGCGCAGCTGGAAGGAGACTGGGCATGAGCGGACCGATCCTGATCTGGGGCGCGGGCGCCATCGGCGGCATCCTCGGCGCCTGTCTGGCCCGGGCCGGGCACGCGGTGCATATGGTCGACATCGTGGAGGATCACGTGGCCGCGATGCGCGGCCCCGGCCTGCGCATTGAAGGCCCGGTGGAGGAGTTCACCCAAGTGCTGCCCGCCTTCACCCCGCTGGAGCTGTCGGGCCAGTATGACACCATCTTTCTGGCGGTGAAGGCACATCACACGCCCGGCGCGCTCGACATGCTGGCGCCGCATCTGGCCCCGGGCGGCGTGGTGGTTTCCGCCCAGAACGGGCTCAACGAAAAGGTCATCGCCGAGCGGCTTGGCGCCGAGCGCACCATGGGCTGTTTCGTGAATTTCGGCGCCGACTGGCTGGAACCGGGGCGCATCCTTTACGGCAACCGCGCCGCCGTGGCCGTGGGCGAACTGGACGGGCGCCGCACCCCGCGCGCCGAGGCCATCCATGCGCTGCTACAGATCGTGGAGCCGGAGGCGGTGCTGACCGACAACATCTGGGGCTATCTCTGGGGCAAGATGGGCTATGGCGCGCTGCTGTTCTGCACCGCGCTGACCCCGGACAGCATGTCCGATGCCATGGCCCGGCCCGAACATCGCGCCGCCTATCTGGGACTGGGGCAGGAGGTGATGGCGCTGGCCGCGGCGCAGGGCATCACGCCGCTTGGTTTCAACGGCTTTGATCCGGTGGCCTTTGGCAGCGGCGATGCGGCGGGGATGGAAACCGCCATTCAGGCGATGGTCGCCCATAACCGCAAGACCGCCAAGACCCATTCCGGCATCTGGCGCGATCTGGCGGTGCGCAAGCGCAAGACCGAGGTCGATGCGCAGATCGGCATCATGGTCTCGCTGGGGGCGGAGCTTGGCGTGCCCACGCCCCGGCTCGCGCGCATGGTCGATCTGATCCACGACATCGAGGAAGGCCGCCGCGCGCAGTCCGCCGCGCTGGTCGATCTGCTGGTGACGGCATGATCTGCGATTTTACCGGCAAGGTCTTTGCCGTGACCGGGGCGGCGCAGGGCATCGGGGCCGCCATCGCGCGGCTCTTGGCGCAATCGGGCGCCACGGTGGCGGCGCTGGATATTGACGCTGCGGGGCTTGAACCGCTGACAGCAGAGGGCATGACCGCCCATCCCGCCGATCTGGGCAGCCGTGCCGGGGCGCAGGCGGCCATCGCCTCGGTTCTGGACCGGCACGGGCGGCTCGACGGGCTGGTGACGGCGGCAGGCGGCGTGCGCGGCCAGACCGGCCGCCCGCTGGAGGAGATCACCGAAGACGACTGGCGCGTGATCTTCGCTGCCAATGTCGATGCCGCCATGTGGTGCGCGCAGGCCGCCGCCCCCGCGCTGAAACGGCAGGGCGGGCGCATCGTCACCATCGCCAGCGGCGCGGGGCTGCGCCCCAGCCTGACCGGCATTCAGGCCTATACCTCCGCCAAGCACGCGCTGGTCGGCCTGACCCGGCAGCTGGCGCTGGAACTGGGCCCGCAGGGCGTGACGGTCAATTCCGTCGCCCCCGGCTTCGTGCTGTCCAACCCCACCACGGGGCGGCAGTGGGAGGCTCTGGGTCCCGAAGGCCAGCGCGCGCTGCTGGCGGGCATTCACACCCGCCGCCTTGGCACGGCAGAGGACATCGCCCATGCGGCGGTGTTTCTCGCCTCGGATCAGGCGGCATGGATCACCGGGCAGGTGCTGTCCGTGGACGGAGGACGGGCATGACCGAAGCGTGGGAGTGGGACGAACCGACTTGGCGCGGCATGGTGGAGCAGGTGCGCGCGGGCCGCTCGCTGCTGCCCGCAAGCTGGCCCGGCGGCAAGCGCTGCGCCGTGGCGCTGAGCTTTGACAGCGATCACGAAACCAACGAGCTGCGCGATGGCGGCGAGTCGGTGGCGCGGCTGAGCTGGGGCGAATATGGCGCGCGGCGCGGCATCCCGCGCATCCGGCAGGTGCTGGACCGCTATGATGCCCGCGCCACCTTCTTCGTGCCCGCCGTCTCCGCCCTGCTGCATCCCGAGGAACAGCGCGAGCTGGCCGATCAGGGCCACGAGATCGGGCTGCATGGCTGGATCCACGAGCGCAACACGCAGGTGCCGCCCGAGGTGGAGCGCGACCTGATGCTGCGCGCCTCCGACACGCTGGAGAGGATCTGCGGCACCCGTCCGGTGGGGATGCGCACGCCGTCATGGGATTATTCCAAGGCGACGCTGGCCATCGCGCGGGAGATGGGGCTGCTGTATGACAGCTCGCTCTTTTCCGATGACGATCCTTACGAGATCCTCGACCGGGGCGAACCCACCGGCATGGTGGAACTGCCAGTGGAATGGATCCGCGACGATGCCGCCTATTTCATGATGAACCGCTTCGGCGCGCAGCGGCCCTATACCCCGCCCGCCGACGTGCTGGACATCTTCCTGCGCGAATTCGAAGGCGCGCGGGCCGAGGGCGGGCTGTTCCTGCTGACCATGCACCCGCATATCACCGGCTACCGCTCGCGGATCTTCATCCTTGAACGACTGCTGGACCACATCACCGCGGCGGGCGACTGCTGGATCGCCTCCCATGCCGACATCGCCCGCTACTGCGCCGAAACCGCCGGGCTGAAAGGAACGTCATGACCTATTCCCTTGCCATCCACGGCGGTGCCGGAACCATCCTCAAATCGCGCATGACCCCCGAGCTTGAGGCGGCCTATCACGCGGGCCTTGCCCGCGCGCTGGCAGCGGGCGAGGCGGTGCTGCGCGACGGCGGTGCCGCCCTCGATGCGGTGACCGAAGCCGTCTGCGCGCTGGAGGACGAGCCGCTGTTCAATGCCGGGCGCGGCGCGGTCTATACCTCGGCGGGGGTGCAGGAAATGGATGCCGCCATCATGGACGGGCGCGACCGCCGCGCCGGGGCCGTGGCGGGGATCTTTGGCCCGCGCAACCCGATCCGCGCCGCCCGCGCGGTGATGGAGACCACGCCGCATGTCTGCCTGATCGGCCCGAATGCACTGGAGGTGGCGCGCGCCGCCGGGCTGGCTTTTGCCGAGCGCGACTATTTCTTCACCGAAAGCCGCTGGCAGGCCCTGCAGGAGACGCTGCGCCAGCGCGAGGCCGGAGAGGTGGATGACGATCCCGCCCGCCGCCATGGCACGGTGGGGGCGGTGGCGCGCGACCGCGCGGGCAACCTTGCCGCCGCCACCTCCACCGGGGGGATGACCGCCAAGGCGCCGGGCCGGGTCGGCGACACGCCGGTGATCGGTGCGGGCACCTTTGCCGACAATGCCACCTGCGCGGTCTCGGGCACCGGGCATGGCGAGATCTTCATCCGCTGGACCGCCGCCGCCGAGATCGCCGCGCGGATGCGCCATGCCGGGCAGTCGCTGGAGGACGCGGCGCGCCATGTAGTGATGGAGGATCTGGGCCGCAATGACGGGTCGGGCGGAGTGATCGCGGTGGATGCGGCGGGCAATATCGCCCTGCCCTTCAACTGCGAGGGCATGTATCGCGGCCATGTCCGCGAGGGCGCCGAACCGGTGACGGCGATCTATCGCTGAAGATGCGACCAGTGACTCTGCGCTGTGAGGGTCTGGTCTTTTCCCAAAAAGCCGGGGGGCTGCCTGCCCCCCGGACCCCCCGGGAGTTTACCGGGCAAGATGAAGCTGGAGGCGACGCGCTGGAGCGGGCCTAGCGATAGGCCAGCAGCATGCCGTCGCGGCTGATGACGTAGAGCGTGCCATTGGCGATGACGGGCCGCGTGGTGGCGCCGCCGGGGATCGGGGCGCTGGCCAGCAGCGCGCCGCTGACCGGATCGAAGCTGCGCAGCGCGCCATCCGAAGAGGCGACGATCAGCCGCCCGCCCGCCAGCACCGGCCCGTGATTGACGAAGGCCGCGTCGCGGCGGCGCTGCGGCTTGCGGACCGGCACATATCCCGGCAGGTCCACCGCCCAGATCTGTTCGCCCGTGGCGGCGTCAAGCCGGACCAGCCGGTTTTCATCCGAGACGAGGAAGACCGAATCGCCCGCGGGCCAGACCGGGTCCAGCGCGCCCATGCGCGCGGTCCAGAGCCGCTCGCCGCTGCCCGCCTCCAGCGCCACAAGGCGGCCGGACTGGTTGCCCGCATAGATGCGGTTGCCCGCGATCAGCGGATCGCCGGTGATGTCGGTGACGGTGGCGCGGGCCACGCCGGTGCGGCGGCCCACCACATCCGCGCTCCAGATCCGCAGGCCGCCCTGCCGCAGCGCGGCCTGCACCGCGCCCGAGCCGAAGGCGAAGACCACCAGCCGGTCATCCACCGCAGGCGCGGGCGCGCCTGCCATGTTGTTCAGATCCTCGGGGTTCTCGATCTGCCAGCGGATGCGGCCGGTTTCGGCCTCCAGCGTCCAGCCGATGGAATCCGACGAGGTGAGATAGACCAGACCGTCGCGCACGGTGGGGGCGCCGGTGGCGGTGCCGCCCAGCTGCTGCACCCAGATCTCGGCGCCGGTGGCGGGATCAAGCGCGCTGACCCGGCCAAAGCCCGAGGCGACATAAAGCCGGCCCTCGGCCACGGCGAGCCCGCCGCCCTGCGCCTGTTCGGCCTGATCGCGCGAGGGCACCATGGATTTCTGCCACAGCACCTGCCCCGACAGCGACAGCGCGCTGAGCTGATGCGCGGAATCAAGCGTGAAGATGCGGCCCCCCGCCACCACCGGATCGACGTTCAGCCGGGCGCGGCGGGTGTCGCCCTGCCCGATCTTCACCGCCATGACCTGCTGCAGCGCGGTGCCGAGGCTGGCGTGATCGGTGCGCGCGAAGGGCGAGACCGGGCTCTGCGCGCTGTCGGGGGCGGCCTGCGGCGCGACCAGCGCCAGCGGCAGCGCGCGGTTGGCGGGGTCGGACGCCTCGGCCAGAGCCGGATCCAGCACCTCGCGCGGGCCAAAACGCTCGCCGGGGAGGATGGCGTCGGGCTCCGCACAGGCGGTCAGCACGGCAAGCGCCAGAAGCGCCGCGGTGGATGTGGTGATGCGCAAGGTCCTGTCCCCGTTCCTGCCTGTCGTCGTCGCGGTCTGGCCCATCTGCGGAGCTCAGCCCGCAGTTTCGGGCGTGCCGCCGAGCGCCACAATCAACTGAGACGCGCGCTGGCGCAAGCCCGCGGTCGTCTCGGCATCGTTCTGGATCGCCTGCAGGCGGCTGATCGCCGCCTCGGTCTCGCCCGCCTCGATGTCGAGCAGGGCAAGCTGTTCCTCTGCCAGCAGCCGCAGCGGCTTGCCGGGCACCGCCATCGCCTCCAGCCGCAGGCGGCGGTCCTCGGGCGTCAGCGCGTCGCCCGCGCCGCTGACCGCCTTGAAGGCGGCGATGTCGCGGTAGATCTCGGCCAGATCGCCATTGGCGGCGGTCTGTTCCAGCAGGGCGGCGGCGGCGGCCTCGTCCCCGGCGCCGGAAAGCTCCGCAGCGGCCAGCAGGTCGCGCAGCGCGGCGGCGGCGGCATCGGGCGCTGTCACCTGCTGCACCGCCTCGGCCCGGGCGGCGGGCGCCTCGGCGGCGAGCGCGGTGCTGAGCGCGCTGCCGAAGTCCTGGGCACGCGCCCGGTCCTGGGCTGCGTCATATTCGCGCCATGCGGCCCCGCCCACCAGCGCCACCACGGCAACCACCCCGATCCAGCCATAGCGGCGCATCGCCGTGAAGAGCCGGTCGCGCCGGACCTCTTCGGTCACTTCGTCGATGAAACTGTCGCTGTTGCTCACGGGGGGCCTGCCTTTTCTCGTCCAGTCTTGCCCCCTCTTACCCCGGCAGGCAGGGCCTGCCAAGGCCGGACCCCCCTGCGGCACCAGAGCCGGTGCCCCTGCGAGAGCCGCCTTGAACGGCAGACCTATCCGGGATAAAACTGAACCGGAAAGTTCAGTCGTCCGTAGCCTTGTGCGATAGATGCGGCTGACCCTTTCCGCAGACCCTCGGGGGCGGCTGCAACGCACAGTCACGGGAAGGCCAAAATGCGACCTGTTTCCATCCTGACAGCACTTCTTGTTTCCGCAGCCCTTTACGCCATCGTGCTGGACCGCGAGCGGCTGCTGGACTGGGCCCGCGCCATCGCTCCGGCGCAGGCCGAGGCTCCGGCGGCGGCGGCGCAGGCCGAGGCGGTGCCGGATGTGCCCGAGGACGGCACCGTGGCGGTGATGGCGCAGCATTCCGTGGCCGAGGAAATCGACGATGCGGTGATCCTGCGCGGCGAAACGCGCGCCCTGCGCGAGGTGGAGGTGCGGGCCGAAAGCTCGGGCCGGGTGATCTCGGCGCCGCTGCCCAAGGGCAGCGAGGTCGAGGCCGGGCAGATCCTGTGCGAGCTTGATCCCGGCACCACCGAGGCCGGTCTGGCCGAAGCCCGCGCCCGGCTGGCCGAGGCAGAAGCACAGCGCCCGCTGGTCGAGGCGCGGCTGCCCGAGGCGCGGGCCCTGCTGGCACAGGCGCAGGCGCAGCTGGAAGAGGCGCGGATCAACCTGACGGCGGCGGACGAGCTGTCGCGCGGCGGCTATGCCTCGCGCACCCGGCTGGCGGCGGCGGAGGCGGCGCAGCGCATGGCAGAGGCGGGCGTCAGCAGCGCCGAGGCGGGGCTGGAGGCGGCGAAATCCGGGGCCGACACGCTGGAGGCGCAGATCCGCACCGCTGCCGCAGCGGTGGCGCGGGCCGAAGCCGCGGTGGCCGACCTGCGGATCGCAGCACCTTTTGCCGGGGTGCTGGAAAGCGATACGGCGGAACTGGGGTCGCTGATGGCGGTGGGAAGCCCCTGCGCCACCATCCTGCAGCTCGATCCGATCCGGCTGGTGGGCTATGTGCCCGAGGCCGATGTGGGCCGGGTGGCGCTGGGGGCCCGGGCGGGCGCGCGGCTGACCGGGGGCGAGACGGTGGTGGGCGAGGTCACTTTCGTGTCGCGCCGCGCCGACGAGACCACGCGCACCTTCCGCGTCGACATCACCCTGCCCAATCCCGACCAGCACCTGCGCGCGGGCCAGACGGCGGAGATCGCCATCGAGGCCGAGGGCGCGCTGGCGCATCTGATCCCGCAAAGCGCGCTGACGCTGGATGATGACGGGCGCATCGGCATCCGCAGCGTGGCCGGGGACGGCACCGCGCGGTTCCTGCCGGTGCAGGTGCTGCGCGACACCCGTGCCGGGGTCTGGGCCGGGGGGCTGCCCGAAACCGTGGACGTGATCACCGTGGGGCAGGAATATGTCACCGACGGCGTGCCGCTGCGCCCGAGCTTCGAGCAGGTGGTGCAATGACCGGGCTTGTCGACTGGGCCGCCGCGCGCGCCCGCATGGTGATGGCCTTCGTGCTGCTGTCCATCGTGGCGGGGGGCTGGGCCTATCTGACCCTGCCCAAGGAGGGCGAGCCGGATATCGAGATCCCGGCGCTCTTTGTATCGGTGCCCTTTCCCGGCATTTCCGCCGAGGATGCCGAAACGCTGCTGGTCAAGCCGATGGAAACCGAACTGGCCGATATCGACGGGCTGAAGACGCTGAGCGGTGTCGCCTCCGAAGGCTATGCGGGCGTGGCGCTGGAGTTCGAATTCGGCTGGAACCGCACCGAGACCATGGCCGAGGTGCGCGACGCCATGACCAAGGCCGAGGCGGATTTCCCCGACGGGGCAGAGCAGTATTCCATCAACGAGATCAACTTTTCCGAATTTCCCATCCTGATCGTGTCGCTGACCGGTCCGGTGCCGGAACGCACCATGGCGCGGGTCGCCAAGGATCTGCAGGACCGGCTGGAGGCCATCGATTCGGTGCTGGAGGCGGGCATCGCGGGCAATCGCGACGAGATGCTGGAGGTGGTGATCGACCCGCTGAAGCTGGAAAGCTACAACGTGACGGCGGGCGAGCTGATCAGTGTCGTGCAGAACAACAACCTGCTGGTGGCGGCGGGCGAGGTCACCAGCGATCAGGGCGCGTTTTCGGTCAAGATCCCCTCAAGCTTCGACGAGCCGCAGGATGTCTATGCCCTGCCGGTGAAGGTGAACGGCGACCGGGTGGTGACGCTGGGCGATCTGGCCGAGATCCGCCTGACCTTCGAGGACCGGACCGGCACCGCGCGCTTCAACGGCGATCCGGCGGTGGCGCTGCAGGTGGTCAAGCGCAAGGGCTTCAACCTGATCGACACCGCCGCCACCGTGCGCGCCACGGTGGAGGAGGCCCGCGCGGGCTGGCCTGCGGAACTGCGCGCCTCGGTGGTGCCGGTGGCGTCCAACGACCAGTCGCGCATCGTCAATTCGATGGTGGAACAGCTGGAAGGCGCGGTGCTGACCGCCATCGCGCTGGTGATGATCGTGGTTCTGGCAAGCCTTGGCACCCGTGCGGCGCTGCTGGTGGGCTTTGCCATCCCCACCTCTTTCCTGCTGTGTTTCCTGCTGCTGGCGGGCATGGGCATCACCATTTCCAACATCGTGATGTTCGGGCTGATCCTTGCCGTGGGCATGCTGGTGGATGGCGCCATCGTCGTGGTGGAATATGCCGATACCCGCATCTCCGAAGGCACCGGCCCCATGCATGCCTATGTGGAGGCGGCCAAGCGCATGTTCTGGCCGGTGGTCAGTTCCACCGCCACCACGCTCTGCGCCTTTCTGCCGATGCTGTTCTGGCCGGGGGTGGCGGGGCAGTTCATGGGCATGCTGCCGGTCACGCTGATCTTCGTGCTGTCGGCCTCGCTGGTGGTGGCGCTGATCTATCTGCCGGTGCTGGGCGGGGTGTCGGGCCGGTTCTCGCGCAGGCTTGGCCATGCCGGGGACGCGCTGCGCCGCGCCGTGCCGGTCTGGCCGCTGCGCGCGCTTCTGGTGCTGGTGGCGCTGGCGGGGATGTTCGCGGGCGCCATGCTGGTGCTGAACCCGGCGTTTTTTGGCCCGCCCCTGATCGAAGGGCGCGGCGCCCGCCTGCCCGGCGTCGCGGTGTTTCTGGTCTTTGCCGTCATGGCCTCGATCACGCTGGATGCCGCGCGCATCGAACGCCGCCGCACCCGGATCCGCACCCGCAGCGGGCGCACGCCTTTCGGCCATGTGATCGAGCTGGTGGCGGGCAATCCGGTGATGCCGCTGGTGACCATCGGCGCGGTGATCTTCTTCGTGGTCTCCGTCTTTGGCTATTACGGCCAGAACAACAACGGCACCGAGTTCTTTGCCGAAAGCGAGCCGGAGCAGGCGATCGTCTATGTCCGGGCGCGGGGCAACCTGTCGCTGGTGGAAAAGGACGCGCTGGTGCGGCGGGCCGAAACCATCGTGCTGGCCCATCCCGGGGTGGACACCGCCTTTGCCTTTGCCGGGGATGGCGGGCTGTCCTCCAACACCGGCGGCGCGCAGCCGCCCACCGACACCATCGGCCAGATCCAGCTGGAAATCGTGCCATGGGAAAACCGCCGCAACCGCCCCGATCTGGACGGCGATCTGGTGCTGGCGGAACTTTCTGACCAGCTTGCCACCATCCCCGGCGTGATGACCGAAATCCTGAACCTTGCCATGGGCCCTGCCTCGGCCAAGCCAGTGCATCTGCGGCTCAAATCCGACAACTGGGAGGCGCTGCAGGCCGCCACGGCGCAGGTCCGGGCGCAGTTCGATGCCATGCCGGGGCTGCGCCTGATCGAGGACACCCGCCCCCTGCCCGGCATCGACTGGCAGATCGACGTGGATGTGGAACAGGCGGGCCGCTACGGCGCCGATGTGGCGACGGTGGGCGCCATGGTGCAGCTGGTGACGCGGGGCGTCCTGCTCGACACCATGCGCGTGCCAAGTTCCGACGAGGAAATCGACATCCCCGTGCGCTTCCCCGAGGAATATCGCGTGCTGTCGACGCTGGACACGCTCAGGGTGCGCACCCCGGACGGGCTGGTGCCGCTGTCCAACTTCGTCACCCGCCAGCCGGTGCCCAAGCTGGCCGAAATCAACCGCGTCGACCGCAAGCGCCATTTCGACATCAAGGCCGGGGTGACCGATGGTCTGGTCAAGGTCATGGCCGGGGATGCGGTGCTGGCCTATGCCACCGAATCCCCCGAGGGCGATCTGACCCGGGGCGAGACCACCTATGCCGTGACCCGGCTGGAGCCGGGGGTGGACCGCGCCGCCCTCGCCGCAGACGGGGTGACGGTGGTGCCGGTCAATGCGAATGAACGCATCGCCACCCTGACCGGCTGGCTGGAGGACAATCCCCTGCCCGCGGGCGTCGACTGGGAATGGACCGGCGATCAGGAGGAAGAGGCGGAAAGTCAGGCCTTCCTCATGCAGGCCTTTGCCGCCGCACTTGCGCTCATGTTCATCATCCTGCTGGCGCAGTTCAACAGCATTTACAACGCGGTGCTGGTGCTGCTGGCGGTGGTGCTGTCCACGGCGGGGGTGTTTCTGGGCATCCTCGTGCTGGACCAGACCTTTTCCATCATCATGTCGGGCACGGGCGTCGTGGCGCTGGCGGGGATCGTGGTGAACAACAACATCGTGCTGATCGACACCTATCAGGACTATTCCCGCTACATGCCCCGGATCGAGGCGATCATCCGCACCGCAGAGGACCGGCTGCGCCCGGTGCTGCTGACCACCATCACCACCATCGCGGGGCTGTTCCCGATGATGATCGGGCTCAGCCTCGATTTCTTCGGCGGCGGCTATACGGTGGATGCGCCGACCTCGCTGTGGTGGAAGCCGCTGGCGGCGGCGGTGGTGTTTGGCCTCTCGGTGGCGACGGTGCTGACGCTGGTCTTCACCCCCGCCATGCTGGCGCTGCGGGTCTGGCTTGCCACCTATGCGCATTGGCTGGCCCGGCTGCTGGCGCGCCTGTCCTTCGGACGCGGCAGCCGGGCGGCGCGGGACTGGGCCCTGCAGCGCGCGGCGCGCAAGCTGAAGGCCCCGCTGATCCTGTGGGACGAGCTTGACGCGCCCGCACAGGTCCAGCCCTCGGCAGAGCCGCGCGCCACCCCGCCGCTGCGCGCCGCCGAATAGGCGGCCCGGCCCCGCGGCGGGGCCGGGCCGCCCGGCGGGCGCAGTATCCCCGGCACAGCGGGCGTGGTATGGCCCCGGCATGAAGAAATACGGCCGCACCTTTCATCTGCCGATGTCGCCGGGCGCGACCAGCGACGACAAGATCATGCCGTCGCTGCAGGGGCTCATGGCACCGGATCTTGTCGTCACGGAAAAGATGGACGGCGAGAACACCACCCTCCATTCCCGCGGCTGTCATGCGCGCAGCCCCGACAGCCGGTATCATCCGTCGCGGGACTGGCTCAAAGCCTTTGCGGCGGGGATTTTTCCGCAGCTGGCGGAGGACGAGCGCATCATCGGGGAAAACCTTTTTGCCCGGCACGCCATCGCCTATGACGCGCTGCCTTCCTACTTTCTGGGCTTCGCATGGATCATCGGGGACCAGATCCAGCCTTGGGATCAGACGCGGGCCCGGTTCGAGTCGCTGGCGATCCAGCCCGTGCCAACGCTTTATCGTGGCCCCTACCGCCCGGGACTGTTCGAGGATCTGGCCCTGTCGCTGGATCAGCACCGGCAGGAGGGGTTCGTGGCCCGCACCGCAGAGGGGTTTTCGGAGTCCGCCATGCCGGAGCGGGTCGGGAAATATGTCAGGCAGGGGCATGTCCAGACAGAGCTTCACTGGATGCAGGCCGAGCTGATCCGGAACCAGCTGGCCGGATCCTGACAGGCCGGGCTCCACAGTGCTGCATTTTTCCCTGACGATGCGGACCCGCGCCATGAGGCGCGGCGCCTAGCGCGCAGAGTCTCTGGAAAAGGCGCCGGGGGACAGACCTTCGCGCCGCGCAAAGGCCAGGCCAAAGGCGCTGGCGGATCCGTAGCCGATCCGCCGGGCGATTTCCGCATTGGTCACCCCGCCCTGCCGCAGCAGGGTCTTGGCAATCGCCATGCGCCAGTCCGTCAGATAGTCCATGGGCGCGCGCCCGATCTCGCGGCGGAACCGGTCAAAGAACCCCGAGCGGGACAGGCCCGCCTCTTTTGCCAGCCGTGCCACGGAGATGTCGCCCGCCGCATCCGCGTGGATGCGCTGCAGCGCGGCGGCGAGCTGCGGATCGGACATGCCGCGCAGCAGGCCCGGCGGCATGTCCACCCCCGGCCCCGACCGCAGCGCCTCGATCAGCAGCACCTCCAGCAGCCGCTCGAGGACCAGCCTGCGCCCGGGACGGTCGGCGCGGGTTTCCTCGTGGATCACCGGCACAAGCGCCATCAGGCGGTCATGGCCAGAGACATGGATCATCTCGGGCAGCAACGACACCAGCAGATCGCGCGCAGGCGCTGCAAACCGGCAATGGCCGACCAGCGCCCGCATGTCGATGTCGGCAGCCACCGGACCCAGACGGAACCGTCCCGGCCCCGTTTCCAGCGGCAGGCGCGGCACCTGCGGCGGCGGCGGCACAGCGCTGGTCATGGTAAATCCGTGCAGATCCGGGATCAGGACAAAATCACCGGCTTGCAGCGTCACGGCGGCCCGCCCCGTCACCTGCAGGCGGCAGCATCCCTCGACAATCGCGCAATAAAACGGGCTGGCCGCATCGCGCCGCTCCACCTGCCATGCCCCGCCGCCCTCGACCATCTTGGAGATGGAGACCGACGGCCGGAGCAGCGCGACCACGCTGGACAGGGGATCTTCGCAATCATCGGGCATGATTCTGGACTTTTGATGGATGATTATGGATATTCGTTTATATTATGATCGCCATACCCCGTCTATCTCTTTGTCATCACGGACAAGGAGACCCCACATGCCCCGCATCCTCATCACCGGCTGTTCCTCTGGCTTCGGTCAGGCCATCGCCAGACATTTCCACAGCCAAGGCTGGGAGGTTGTCGCCACGATGCGCACCCCCTCCCCCAGCGGGCTGCCCGTCTCCGACAGGCTGACCGTGCTGCCGCTTGACGTGACCGATGCGGACAGCATCGCCGCCGCCATCGCCAAGGCTGGCCCGCTTGACGCGCTGGTGAACAATGCCGGTGTCGGCATGCTCAACGTTCTGGAAGGCTCGGACATCGCGCGGGCCCGCGACGTCTTCGAGACCAACGTGCTGGGCGCCATGGCCGTCACCCGCGCCGTCATGCCCGGGATGCGCGCGATGCGCCGTGGCGTGATCGTCAACATCAGCTCCAGCGTGACGATCCGCCCGCTGCCCGCGCTGTCGGTCTACACGGCCAGCAAGGCCGCGCTGAACGCCTTTACCGAAAGCTTCGCGCTGGAGGCTGCGGAATTCGGCATCCGCGCCCGGCTCGTGCTGCCCGGAAGTTCGCCGGAAACATCCTTCGCCCGGAACGGCATTTCCCGCATGGGGATGACCGTGCCCGAGCCTTACGAAAGCTTCGTGCAGGAGTTCTTCACCAGCCTCCGGTCCTCCCCCGAGAAGACCACGACCCGCGAGGTCGTGGAGGCCGTGTGGCGGGCCGTCACGGAGGATACCGCGCCGATGCGGCAGGCGGCGGGCGCGGATGCGCGGCGCGCCCTGCGGGAGATGGGTCTGGCGGAGGTCTGAGCTGCCGAAGCGGGGCGCTGGCCCCGCCAATGTCGTGGCGCCTGTGGCGGCGTCTGCGCCGCGCTCCGGAGGTCCGGCACGCAAAAGGCCCGGCGTTTGCCGGGCCTTGAGTGGCGGTGCCCCTGAGGGAAAGGGTCGCCGTCAGTCTGCTGCGGGCGGGGTGCCGGTGCCTGCCTCGGTGTCGCTCGGCGTGGTTTCGGTGCCGGTGACGGTGGGCGCGTCTTCCGCCGGAACCTCGCTCTGTTCGGTGGTGGCCGGATCGGCCACGGGCTCCGTCTCGGGGGTGGTGTCGGTCATCGCATAGGCCAGCCAGATGACGAACAGCACCGCCACAACGGCAAGCCCGCCCCAGATCCCCCAGAGCGGACCCTTGTGGCGGCGCTTCTGTCGGTCCAGATTGGTGTCGGGTGCAGACATGGCATTTCCTCTCGGCAGGTTCCGGCCGGGGGGCCGGGATATGGGTTGGGCGGCGGCAGCGCCGCATCTTCTTCATGCCTCAACGTCCGCATCGCCAATCCGGTTCCGGATCACAGCTTTCGACGAAGGACAGCAGGATGAAAGACGCGCAGGCCCAGACCATTTACCTTCGGGATTACACGCCCTTCGGCTGGACGGTGGAGAGCGTCCACCTGACCTTCGTTCTGGCGCCGGAGGCGACGCGGGTGCGGTCGCGCCTGCGCTTCGTGCCCGACCCCAAGGCCCCCGCGCAGGAGTTTTTCCTGCAGGGCGAGGATCTGACCCCGATCAGCTTTGCCATCGACGGCGCCCCCGTCACCCCCGAGATCACCCCGGAAGGCCTGCGGGCCAAGGTGCCCGACGGCCCCTTCACCTTCGAGGCGGAGGTGGAGATCGCGCCGCTGCACAACACCGCGCTGGAGGGGCTTTACATGTCGCGCGGCATGTATTGCACCCAGTGCGAGGCCGAGGGCTTTCGCAAGATCACCTTCTATCCCGACCGGCCCGACGTGATGTCGGTCTTTACCGTGCGCATCGAAGGCGGCGAGCCGGTGAAGCTGTCCAACGGCAATCCGGTGGGCGCGGGCGAAGGCTGGGCCGAATGGCACGATCCGTGGCCCAAGCCCGCCTATCTGTTTGCGCTGGTGGCGGGCGATCTGGTGGCGCAGTCCGACAGCTTCACCACCCGGTCGGGGCGCGAGGTGGCGCTGAACCTCTGGGTGCGCGAGGGCGATCTGCACAAATGCGCCTTTGGCATGGAAGCGCTGAAAAGCTCCATGGACTGGGACGAGCGCGTCTATGGCCGCGAATACGATCTGGACGTGTTCAACATCGTCGCCGTGGATGATTTCAACATGGGCGCGATGGAGAACAAGGGGCTGAACATCTTCAACTCCTCCGCCGTGCTGGCCAGCCCCGAAACCGCCACCGATGCCAATTTTGAACGGATCGAAGGCATCATCGCGCATGAATATTTCCACAACTGGACCGGCAACCGCATCACCTGCCGCGACTGGTTCCAGCTGTGCCTGAAGGAAGGGCTGACGGTGTTCCGCGACGCGCAGTTCACCTCTGACATGCGCTCGGCGGAGGTGAAGCGGATCGTCGACGTGATCGACCTGCGCGCCCGCCAGTTCGCCGAGGATCAGGGGCCGCTCGCCCATCCGGTGCGGCCCGAAAGCTTTCAGGAGATCAACAACTTCTACACCGCCACCGTCTATGAAAAGGGCGCCGAGGTCATCGGCATGCTCAAGCTCTTGGTCGGCGACGACGCCTATTCCCGCGCGCTGGATCTGTATTTCGCCCGCCATGACGGGCAGGCCTGCACCATCGAGGACTGGCTGCGCG
The DNA here is from genome assembly GCF_900100085.1 of Salipiger marinus. Lineage (GTDB taxonomy): Bacteria > Pseudomonadota > Alphaproteobacteria > Rhodobacterales > Rhodobacteraceae > Salipiger > Salipiger marinus. The sequence goes on along the minus strand of NZ_FNEJ01000021.1, from coordinate 57,955 downwards.
TCTTCGAGGAGGTGACGGCGCGGGATCTGTCGCAGTTCAAGCTGTGGTATGCGCAGGCGGGCACGCCACGGCTGGCCGTGGCCGAGGACTGGCAGGACGGCACCTATACGCTGACCCTGCGCCAGACCACGCCGCCCACCCCCGGCCAGCCCGACAAGGCGCCGCTGGTGATCCCGGTGGCGCTGGGTCTGCTGTCGCCCGACGGGCACGAGGTGCTGCCCACCACGGTGCTGGAACTGACCGAGGCCGAGCAGAGCTTCGTCTTTCCCGGGCTTGCGGCGCGGCCCGTGCCCTCGCTGCTGCGCGGCTTTTCCGCCCCCGTGGTGCTGGAGCGCGAGAGCAGCCGCGAAGAGCGGGTGTTCCTGCTGGCCCATGACACCGATACCTTCACCCGCTGGGAGGCGAACCGCGATCTGGCCCGCGCCTGCCTGCTGGCCATGGTGACCGACGGGGCCGACCCCGATGCCGCATGGCTCGACGGGCTGGAGACGGTGCTGCGCGACGCCTCGCTTGATCCCGCCTATCGCGCGCTGATGCTGGGCGTGCCCACGCAGTCCGATCTGGCGCAGGCGCTGCATGACCGCGGCGTGACCCCGGATCCGGAGGCGATCTGGGCCGCGACCGAACGGCTGCGCGACGCCCGCGCCACCCGCTGGGCGGAGCTTCTGCCGCAGCTGGCCGATGAGGCACGGGTGGAGGCGCCCTATCGCCCCGATGCCGCGCAGTCCGGCAGGCGCAGCCTTGGCTCTGCCGTGCTGGCGCTGACCACCCGGGTGGATGGCGGCAGCGCCGCCGAGGCGCAGTATGACCGCGCCGACAACATGACCCTGCAGCTGTCGGCGCTGGCCTGTCTGGTGCAGGCCGGGCGCGGCGCCGAGGCGCTGGCGCGGTTCCGCGCGCAGTGGCAGGACGACCGGCTGGTGATGGACAAATGGTTCGGGCTGCAGATCGCCGCCTCCGACCCCACCGAGACGGTGGCGGTGACCGAGGCGCTGACCCGCGATCCGGATTTCGACTGGACCAATCCCAACCGCTTCCGCGCGGTGTTCGGCGCGCTGGCCGGGCATCACGCCGGGTTCCACCGCGCCGATGGGGCGGGCTATGACCTGCTGGCGGACTGGCTGATCCGGCTCGACGACAAGAACCCGCAGACCACGGCGCGGATGTGCGCGGCCTATCAGAGCTGGCGGCGCTATGATCCGGACCGGCAGGCCAAGATGCGCGCCGCACTGGACCGGATCGCGGCCAAGCCCGGCCTGTCGCGGGACGTGACCGAAATGGTCACGCGGCTGATCGCATGAGCCGGCTGCTTCTGGTCACCGGCGCCAGTGCCGGCATTGGTGCTGCCACCGCGCGGCTCGCCCCCTCCCGCGGCTGGTCGCGGGTGGTGGTGCATTACGGACGCGACCACGCGGGCGCCGAGGCCGTGGCCGCCGATCTGCGCGCTGCGGGCGCCGAGGCTTTGGTGGTGCAGGCCGACATCGCCGATCCCGCCGCCATCGCCGCGATGATGGCGCAGGTTGCGGCGCAGGCGCCGGGGCCGCTTGATCTGGTGAACAACGCGGGCATCGTGTCGCCCACCGGATCGCTGGCGGATCTGACGCCGGAGCGGGTGCGGCGGGTGTTCGAGGTCAATGTCTTTGGCGCCATCGAAATGGCGCGGGCGGCGGTGGCCTATATGCGCGCCCATGACGGCGGCGGCATCGTCAACCTGTCTTCGGTGGCGGCCCGGCTGGGCTCGGCCCGGCAATATATGGACTATGCCGCCACCAAGGGCGCCATCGACAGCTTCACGCTGGGGCTGGCGGATGAACTGGCCGCCGAGGGCATCCGCGTCAACGCGGTGCGTCCGGGGCTGATCGAGACGGCGATCCATGCCAAGGGCGGCGAGCCCGTCCGCATGACCCGCATCGGTCATACCGCGCCGCTGGGCCGCCCCGGCAGTGCCGAGGAGGTGGCGGAGGCGATCCTGTGGCTGCTGTCGGACCGGGCGGGCTATGTCACCCGCACGCTGCTGGATGTGGGCGGCGGGCGCTGAGGCCGAGGTGCGGGGGAAAAGGGGGCTCTGCCCCCGCCGCCCTCCGGGCGGCTCCCCCGGGATATTTGGGGTCAGAAGAGGCGGCGGGGTCTGGGGGTCGCGGGTGTCGCGCCCTGAAACCCCGCGCGCCAGTCAGTCCAGCCTTGGGTCGAACCAGCTGGTGCGGCGGTCTTCCTGCGCCGGCACCCGGCCCTTGGTCGCGATGATCTCGCGCGCATAGGGCGCATCAAGCTGTTTGGGGCGGGCGAGCGGACGGGTCGAGGGACCGCCTGCCATGATGGTCAGCGCCTCGGGGCGCGCGACCGGGCGCAGCGAGCGGGCCAGCCCGCTGCAATAATCCTGGCTGCGGGTCCATGCCATCATGTCCTCGCGCTTGGAGCGGGAATGGAACGGGCCCCAGTCGGCGGCGACGCCGCGCATGTTGTGGCTGATCACCCCGTCGCGTTTGACCGTGCGCGCCATGATGCGCATGCCGCAGGCAAGGTTCAGGCGCGGGTTCTTCAGCGCCTCGGCGCTGCGCGCCTCGCAGCCATAGCCGCGCGCGGTGGCGGGAAGGATCTGCAGCAGGCCCACCCACTGTCCGCCGCCGCCCACCGCCGTGGGGCGCCATGTGCTTTCATGCTTGGCCAGCGCCGACACGAGCCCGAGCCAGAAGGCCTCGCGCTGGTCGCGGGAGGCGGAAGGGTAGGCCGGGCACCATTGCGCGATGTCGGCGGGCACGGTGGCGGGCAGCGCGCGGGCGGGGCCGCGCAGCGCCGAGAGCACCGACAGCGACCAGTCGGTGCGCCCTGCTCCGGTGCCCCAGCGGGCCTCGGGAATGACACGCCGCGCCACGGGGCGCGGGGAGGCCGAAACCGCGAGCAGCGAGTCTGCTTGGGCCTCGGGGGCCTTCGGGCCGGGCGCCATGATCCCGCCGCTGACGGGCGCAGGCGCCGGGGTCAACGGCGCAGGGCCGGTATTCGCGAAGGCGGAGGGCGCCAGAAACAGCGCCGTCACAAGGGGGAAAACTTTGTGCAGCATGGCGTGGACCATGCCGCCTGCCCGCAAAACCGGCAATATATGCGTCCGGACATGCGCGGCGGATTGCCGATGGCCGCACAATGCCTTGGCTCCTGTGCATTTTTTGAGAGCCGGTTTTGCGGAACCCGGGCCCGGGGCCAGTCGGGCTGCCTGCAGAACTCCGTCTTTGCGCCCTGCCTTGGCCCGAATCCCTTCGCAGGCTGGTCGCATGCAACATGGTCCCGCCCTGCCCGCCTTCCGCGCCCTTATGGCCCGCCTTGCCGACCGGGGCCGGGCCGCCCGCCCTGCCGCGCCGCACGGCCCCCGGGGGGAGGGCCCGCCGCCCGCCCGGCTGGACATCGCCGTCTGCGAGGGCGGCAGCGAGGCGGCGGCGCAGGCCCGGATCCGGCTGCACGGGCGGCGGCTGGCCCGGCAGGACCGCTGGGACCAGCTTGCCCGCGCCCTGCGGGAGGCCGATCAGGGGCGCGCGCGCACGCCGGGTGCTGTGCCGGTGGCGCGACTGCTGGCGGAGGGGGCCGCCGCCGATGCGCTGGAAGCGGCGCTGGCCGCCGCCGACCGCGCCGAGGTCGCCCGCGCCCTGGGCATCCTGCAGGTGCTGGAGCAGGCGATGGAAGGGCTGACCGGGGATCCGTGGCTGGCCGCACTGCTGGCACAGGCGCATCTGGCCATGGCGCGGGTCTGGCAGGGGCGGCCCGGCGCGCCCGATCCGACCCCGGCGCGGCGCGAGGCCCGCGCGCAGCATCTGGACGCGGCGGCGCGGCTGGTGGCGCCGTTCGAGCCGCTGGAGCTTGACTCGCCGCTGCTGGCCGCGCTGCGCTGCGCGCTGCTGGACCGCGCGGCGCGGCCCGGGGCGCGGGTCGCCGATGATTACGAGGATCTGATCGATCTCGACCCCGGCAGCCCCGAGCACATGCGCGCGCTGGGGCGCGACCTGCATCCGGCACGGTTCGGCAGCTGGCGCAGGCTTGATCTGGAGGCGCGCCGCTGCGCGCAGCGCACCGCCGATCTGTGGGGGGCGGGCGGCTATGTCTGGGTGTGGATGGATGTGCTGGCCGGGGACAGCCGCGGCTTTGCCCATGTGGAGGCGGAACTGTTCAGCGAAGGCCTGCATGACATTCTGGCCCGGCGCGACGGCCAGCACATGGCGAACCTGCTGGCGGCCTATTGCGGGCTGACCCTGTCGGGCGCCGCCGGTCCCGGCACGGCGCGGGCGCGGATCACCGGCGCGCTTGGCTGGATCCTGCGCGACCACCTGCGCGAGATCCATCCCGAACTCTGGGCCGAGGCACGGCCCGGCGCGGGCAGCGGCGACACGGCGCTGCGGCGCGGCAAGGTCCGCGCGCTGTCGGTGCTGGCCGAACATTTTGCCGCCGATCTGCGCCGGGGCCATCGCGTGGTGATCTCTGCCCAAGGGCTGGAGATCCGCGCGGCAGGCTGAGCCGCCTGTGCCCTTGCCCCCCCTGCCGCTCTGGCGTATCCCCATGTCATTCTGCCAGACGAGGAACCGCCATGCTTGACCTGAGCTTCGAGCCCCCCAGACCCAAGGTCATCGCCGGGGCGAAACACGACTGGGAACTGGTGATCGGGATGGAGATCCATGCCCAGATCTCGTCCCAGTCGAAGCTCTTTTCCGGCGCCTCCACCCGGTTCGGCGCCGAGCCCAATTCCAATGTCGCCTTCGTGGATGCGGCCATGCCCGGCATGCTGCCCGTCATCAACGAATTCTGCGTGGAACAGGCGGTGCGCACCGGGCTGGGGCTGAAGGCGCAGATCAACCTGAAATCCGCCTTCGACCGCAAGAACTACTTCTATCCGGATCTGCCGCAGGGCTATCAGATCAGCCAGCTGTATCACCCCATCGTGGGCGAGGGCGAGGTGATCGTGGACATGGAGCCGGGCATCGCGCGGCGGGTGCGCATCGAACGCATCCATATCGAACAGGATGCGGGCAAGTCGATCCATGACATGGATCCGGCCATGTCCTTTGTCGATCTCAACCGCACCGGCGTGGCGCTGATGGAAATCGTCAGCCGCCCCGACCTGCGCGGCCCCGAAGAGGCGGCGGCCTATGTGGCCAAGCTGCGCCAGATCCTGCGCTATCTGGGCACCTGCGACGGCAACATGCAGAACGGCAACCTGCGCGCCGACGTGAACGTGTCGGTCTGCCGCCCCGGTGCCTATGAGCGCTATCAGGAAACGCAGGATTTCGGCCATCTGGGCACGCGCTGCGAGATCAAGAACATGAACTCCATGCGGTTCATTCAGGCGGCGATCGATTTCGAGGCACGGCGCCAGATCGCCATCCTTGAAGCGGGCGGCACGGTGGATCAGGAAACCCGGCTTTACGATCCCGACAAGGGCGAGACGCGGTCGATGCGGTCCAAGGAAGAGGCGCATGATTACCGCTACTTCCCCGATCCGGACCTGCTGCCGCTGGAAATCGAACAGGCTTGGGTCGATGACATCAGGGCGACGCTGCCGGAACTGCCCGATGCCAAGAAGGCGCGCTTTGTCACCGAATTCGGCCTGTCGGAATATGACGCGGGCGTGCTGACCGCCGAAGTGGTGAACGCCGCCTATTTCGAAGAGGTGGTGACCGGCTGCGGCGACGGCAAGCTGGCCGCGAACTGGGTCATCAACGAACTCTTCGGTCGGCTGAAGAAGGAAGGCCACGAGATCACCGAAAGCCCGGTCAGCCCCGCCCAGCTTGCGGGCATCATCACGCTGATCAAATCGGGCGACATTTCCGGCAAGATCGCCAAGGACGTGTTCGAGATCGTCTATACCGACGGCGGCGACCCGGCCCAGATCGTCGAGGCGAAGGGGCTGAAGCAGGTCACCGACACCGGCGCCATCGAGGCCGCGGTGGACGAGATCATCGCCGCCAACCCCGCGCAGGTCGAAAAGGCCCAGCAGAACCCCAAGCTGGCGGGCTGGTTCGTGGGGCAGGTGATGAAGGCCACCGGCGGCAAGGCCAACCCGCAGGCGGTCAACGAGATCGTGACGGCCAAGCTGGGCCTCTGAGCGCGGGCCTATTCTGGACAGAAGGGCGGACCCGCAAGGTCCGCCCTTTTTACATGTCCGGCGCCATCAGGGCGAAGGGCCTTGTGGACCGGCCTCCGGCAAGCCGCGCCCTGCTGCGGCGTCTTGGTCCCGGCGATCACCCCTGCCGTGGCACCGTCTGGATAGCGGCTTAGCCGTCCCGCCCGGGCTCGTCCTGAGTGCTGCAAAACAGCGCGATCTTGTTGCCCTGCGGATCACGCAGATAGCCCACGTAAAAACTGGCCCCGTAGGCGTCGCGAAACCCCGGCGGCCCTTCGTCCCGCCCGCTTACGGCGAGCGCCGCTGCATGAAGGTCGCGGACCTCCTGCTGGCAGCTTGCCTGAAACGCGATCATCGCGCCATTGCCCGCTGATGCGGGCCCTCCATCGAAGGGCGGTTTGACGTAGAACTCGGGCAGACTGGCGCCTCGGCCCGGGTGTTGCGGCAGCGCGTAGCTCAGGCCTTCCGGCCCTTCCTCCAGCCCGTAGCCCAAAGGGGGCAGGATCGCGGAATAGAACCGCTTCGCGCGCGGGATGTCGTCGGCACCGACCGTGACATAACCGATCATGCTGCACATCTCCTGTCAGAGGCCGGGCTGGCGATTGTGCCGGGGCTCGCAAAGGTCATAGCCCGTGGCACGGCCCGGCTCCAGCTTCTGCTGTGGTCCCGCTGCATCGCGCCATCGGGGACCATCGCAGCACCGCCAAGGCCTGCGCATCTGGCAAAGGCCTGCCCGCAAGGTCCGCCCTTTCTGCTGCCTGCGGCCAGCGCAAGCCGCAATGACCCGCGCAGAAAACCGGACTTCGGCCTATATGAACAGCCTCCTGCGGGCAGCGGCAAAGGCCCCGGATACGCTGCCGGGGCAGCGGAGGAAACGTAAGGAATCCCCCACTCGCGGCTCTGCTCACGGATTTGCTAGGGTTACGTTACCGGGTCCGTGAGTGCCCGGTGCGCGCTGCAGGTCATCGTGGCGGGCGTACCAGTCCATTGAAACTTCGCATTTCCAGCAGCCGAGCCGGGGGAGGGCCACAGGTCCGCCCCCGGTCTTTACTTGGCGGAGCGCCGCCGATACCCCCTTGCCAGACAGCAAGGATCCGGGGAAAACCGCAGCCATGAACAGGTATGAATACAAGGTCGTGCCCGCCCCCGCGAAGGGCGAGAAGGCACGTGGACTGAAGGGCGCGGAAGACCGCTTTGCCTTTGCCATCGAGCGGCTGATGAATGACATGGCCGCGCAGGGCTGGGACTATCAGCGCGCCGAAACCCTGCCAAGCGAGGAACGCAGCGGCCTTGCCTCCAGCCAGACGGTGTGGCGCAACCTTCTGGTGTTCCGCCGGGAGGTGACGCAGGGCGCGCAGATGCACGCGCCCTCCCCTGCCCCGGCCGTGGTGACGGCACCTGCGCCCGTGGCGGCAGAGACCCCCGCCCCCGCGCCCCGGATCGATCCGCCGCGACAGGGCCCGGTCTTTCCCGACCCCCAGCCCGAGCCGGAGCCGGAGCGCAATCTGCTGCGCGCCACCCGCGAGGCCCCGCTGCGGCCCCCGGCAGAGGCGGGCCCGGACGGCGCGCCCCCGCTGGAGCGTCCGCTCACCGTCCTTTCCGACCGCGACACGCGGACGAAGGACAGCGGCGGCACGGACTGACCGGCAGCGTCAGTCCTGCAGATCCAGCGACAGCGCGTGGATGGCGCCGACCAGATCCCCGCCCAGTGCGCTGTGCACGGCGCGGTGGCGGGCGATGCGGCCCATGCCCTTGAACTCCGGTGCGCGCATCCGCACATGGAAATGGCTTTCGCCCCCTTCCTGATACCCCGCATGGCCGATATGTTGCGCGCTCTCGTCGCGCACCTCCAGCTCGGCCGGTGAAAACGCTGCCCTCAGGCGGCTCTCGATTTCCATGACTCGCGACAATTTTCCCTCCGTGACACTTCAATCTCTCGGAGGATTGTCTAAACTGCTGCGTCCGAGTCGAAAAGGTGAGACCATGAGCAGACCCGATCCCTTCGGTTTCGACATGTCGATCAAGTCGGCAAAAAGAAAAAATCCGCGCGGGCGGCGCGGCATGACCGGCGAGCAGGAGACCTCGACCCGCGTGTGTGATCACGAGGGCTGTCAGGAGCCCGGCAAGTTCCGTGCGCCCAAGGCGCCGGATGTGCTGGATGACTTCTTCTGGTTCTGCAAGGACCATGTGCGCGACTACAACAACCAATGGAATTTCTTCCACGGCAAGACCGAGGCGGAGATGAACGCGCAGTCCACCGCCGACAAGGTCTGGGAGCGCAAGACCAAGGATTACCGCGATCCCGAAGCGCGGGCCTGGGCCCGGCTGGGCATCGAGGACGCGCATCAGGTGCTGGGCGAAAACGCCACGCGCAATCCGGGCCGCAACAAGGCGGCGGGCACCGGGCGCCGCCTGCCCCCCACCGAAAAGCGCGCGCTGGAGATTCTGGACCTGCGCGATGCCGAGACCAAGGCCGAGGTGCGCAAGGCCTACAAGGCGCTGATCAAGGTGCTGCATCCCGACATGAACGGCGGCGACCGCAGTCAGGAAGACCAGCTGCAGGAGGTGGTCTGGGCATGGGATCAGATCAAGGAGAGCCGCAACTTCAAGTGAGCCAGTCAGGGATGTGCCGGAAATTTCGGCATCTCCCCGGCCTTTTCGCCGACTCGGCAGCTTCTCGCCTTCGCTCACCCTATGGTTGCACGTTCACGCTGGACGCTCGCCTTCAACACATGGTAGGGCTGGGCTGTCGGTGGAGATGATCCACCGGTGAGCTTCCGCGCTCCCTGTGCCGGACTCTCACGGACCGAACGGGCCTGCACGCCACTCCCCTAGGCGTGCAGGTTGTCCCTGTCTGCCGCCCCGCCGTCACCCTCCGGCGGGGCGGTTTGCCGTCCGGGGCTTACATGGCGGGCAGCAGCACCCGGTCGATCACATGGATGACGCCGTTGGACTGGCGCACATCCGCGATGGTCACGGTGGCAGAACGGCCCTGTTCATCGGTCAGCGTGATCTTGCCGCCCTGCATCCGCGCCTGCAGCGTGCAGCCGCCGACGGTCGGCACCGGATGCACGCCGCCATCATCCGCGATCATCCCGGCGATGGCATCGGACATCACGCTGGCAGCCACGACATGACAGGTCAGGATCTGGGCCAGCTGCGCCTTGTTCTGCGGCATCATCAGCTGCGACAGGCTTTCGTCGGAAATCCGGTCAAAGGCCGCATCGGTCGGCGCGAAGACCGTGAACGGACCTTCGGAATTCAGCGTGTCCACCAGACCGGCCTGCTGCACGGCGGCGACCAGCGTTTCATGATCCTTGGAATTGACCGCGTTCGCCACGATGGAGCGGTCGGCAAACATGGCGGCGCCGCCCACCATCGGGTTTTCCTGCGCGACGACCGGCAGGCCAAGCGGCAGGACCAGAAGGGCAACCTTGAATGCGTCAAACATGATGATAGTTCCTCCAACTGCCCCGCCGGATGTCGGCGGGATCAGTCGAAGTCACGCCATCTGGCGGGTTGGAGTTTCAGCGGCGGCAGCGGTTCCGCTCACATCCGCGTGACCATGCGCAGGCGCCCGAAGGCGCCGCGCGACCGTCACAGGCTGGCGGGGATGCGGGCGTCCAGCAGGCCGCTGGCCAGCACCGGGCCGGTGGGCAGGCCGGTGGGCGATCCGCCCTCGGGCTCTTCGGAAATGGCGACCGTGGCCCCCGGCACCTGCGCCGCCAGATCCTCCGGCAGCCAGATCGAGGTCAGCCCCTCGCCGCGCGCGATCAGGCCCACCGACAGCGGCGTTTCCGCCCCTTCGGGGATCACCCAGATCTGCAGCGCGCGGTCGTCGGGATAATCCCCGCCATCCCAGCGCACCATGAAGGTGCCGGTTTCCGGCGACCAATGCGCCAGCATGTCGAGCCCCCGGTCGGGCACCCGCAGTTCGGCATAAAGATGCGGATCTTCCGCCGGTCCGACCAGACCCGTGGTCAGCGCGGCCCAGGCCAGCGCCCCGGCGGTGACCGCGCCCAGCAGATAGGGCAGCAGACTGCTGCCAAAGCCCCGGCGGCGACGGCCATAAAGCCGCGCCTCGATCCGGCGCAGCACCTGCGGCGGCGGCGCCACCGGCGCGATCTCGTCCGTCAGGGTGGAAAAGTAATCCTGCCATGCCTCGACATCGCGCTGCAGGTCACGGTCCTGCCCCAGCCGCGCATGAAAGGCGCGCGCCTCAGCCTCCGGCAGAAGCCCGAGGACGTATTCCGCCGCGGCGGCTTCCCAGCCCCCCGGCAGATCCGTCTCGTCTCGCCCGGTCATCGGCTCAGGCACTCCCTCAGTTGCATCAGGCTGCGTCGCAGCCAGGTTCGAACAGTGTTGAGCTTGACCCCCGTCGCGGTGGACAGCTCGGCATAGGTGGCGCCTTCCAGATAGGCCCTGCGGACCATCTCGGCGCGGTCGGGCGGCAGTTCCCGCAGACAGGCCCCCAGCGCCGCCGCTTCGGCCCGCGCCTCCAGCAGGGCTGCAGGGCCCGGAGAGGGATCGGCCACAAAATCCGCAGCATCGATCGGCTCGGGCCGTCGGCCCGCATCACGCTTCCGCCGCCGGTCCACCGCCGCATTGCGCGCCAGAGTGATCAGCCACGTCATCGGAGAAAACCCGTTGACCCGGTACTGACCGGCATTGTTCCAGACCTTGATGAAGACATCCTGTAATGCCTCCTCGGCTTGGGTGCGATCATCCAAGACACGCAGGCAGACGCCAAAGAGTTTCGCGGAGGTGCGATCATAGAGCGTGCGGAAGGATGCTCTGTCCCCCATCGCGATGCGGGCGATCAGATCCTCGATATCAGGATGCGGGGAAGTCACGGTTTATTTTTCGCCGGTCTCTGTTCGTCGAGCGATACCCTAGCGCGGGCCGCTGGCCCCGGCAAACATATTCGCGGACAGATATTTGAGCGCGCGCCCGACCGGTGCTGCGGCGCAGCTTTGCCCGCGCCGCCGCCAATCACCGGCCCGCCCGGCGACGATGCGCCCGCGCCCCTTGCCCTTGGTCAGGATATGAGGCACGACGGAGCCCAAGTTTCTTCACGACCGGACAGGGGCACGACCATGGCGGATGGCATCATCGACATCAATGCGAAACCCACCGAGGAAATCTCGGTCCGCGAGGTGTTCGGCATCGACACCGACATGGTGGTGCATGGCTTTGCCGACCGCACCGACCGCGTGCCGGATCTGGACAGCACCTACAAGTTCGACCCCGACACCACGCTGGCCATCCTTGCGGGCTTTCGCAACAACCGCCGCGTGATGATCCAGGGCTATCACGGCACCGGCAAATCGACCCATATCGAACAGGTGGCCAGCCGCCTGAACTGGCCGGCCGTGCGGGTCAACCTCGACAGCCATATCAGCCGGATCGACCTGATCGGCAAGGACGCGATCAAGCTGGTGGACGGCAAGCAGACCACCCAGTTTCAGGAAGGCATCCTGCCCTGGGCGCTGCGCAACCCCTGCGCCATCGTGTTCGACGAATATGATGCAGGCCGCGCCGACGTGATGTTCGTGATCCAGCGCGTGCTGGAAACCGACGGCAAGCTGACGCTGCTGGACCAGAATCAGGTGCTGACCCCGCACAAGTATTTCCGCATCTTCGCCACCGCCAACACCGTGGGTCTGGGCGACACGACCGGGCTTTACCACGGTACCCAGCAGATCAACCAAGGCCAGATGGACCGCTGGAGCCTCGTGGCGACGCTGAACTATCTCAGCATCGACGCCGAAGTGAACATCGTGCTGTCGAAGGCCCCGCATTACAACAACGAGAAGGGCCGCAAGACCATCCGCCAGATGGTGACCGTGGCCGACTTCACCCGCCGCGCCTTCATGAACGGCGAACTGTCGACGGTGATGTCGCCGCGGACGGTCATCGCCTGGGCGCAGAATGCCGAGATCTTCCGCAACGTCGGCTACGCGTTCCGGCTGAGCTTCCTCAACAAATGCGACGAGCTGGAACGCCAGACAGTGGCGGAATTCTACCAGCGCTGCTTTGACGAGGAACTGCCCGAAAGCGCCGCAAGCCTGTCCATCACGTGACCGGGCGCGCTCCGCGAGGGACAGCCGCTGCCGGGGGGCTCTGCCCCCCGCGCCTGCGGCGCTCCCCCCGGAGTTTGACGGGCAAGATGAAAGGGCCGGGGCTGTGCCTCGGCCTTCTGCTTGCCGCGGGTCCGGGCGCGGCGGACAGCGACGCGGCGCTGCGCTGCGCCGCCTTCTGGCAGGCCTCCGCCGATATCCGCCGCGCCTCCCCCGGTTACGGGATCAGCCCTGCCACATCTGAAGCGCTGGCGGATGACTTCCGGGCGCGCATCACCACACCCGATGACGCCGCCTTCGCCCGTGAACGGGAAGGATTCCGGCTGCTGCATCGGGGCGTGCTTCGCGGCGACAGGCAGAGCCGGGATCTCGCCGAACGCATTGCCGCGCGCTGCGATGGGCTGCTGCGCGCGGAGTAGCGCTTTCATCTTGCCCCTAAACTCCGGGGGGAGCGCCGCAGGCGCGGGGGGCAGAGCCCCCCTGCCCCCTCAGGCGCTTGTGGCGCGGGCGGCCATGGTGGCCTCGGCCCACCACAGCAGTTCTTCGATCATCGCATCGGCAGATCCGCCGATGGCGTTCTCGACCTCCGCCAGCGGCTTTTCCTGCCCGCCCAGCGGATGAACCTCCATGAAGGTGCCGGCAGCGATATGTACGGCGTTGCGCAGCGGCACCATCTGCAGCTCCACCGCGATGCCGCGCAGATGCTCGATCGCGCGCGCAGCCCCCACGCCGCCATAGCCCACGGCGCCTGCAGGCTTGCGGTTCCATTCCTTGTAGGCCTGATCCAGCGCGTTCTTCAGCACACCGGTGATGGAGTGGTTGTATTCCGCGACCACAAAAATATAGCCGTCAAACTCCGCCAGCGTTTCCTGCCAGCGCACGGCACGGGGATCCTGCGAGGGCGCCCAGAGGTTGGAGGCCGCCTCGTCAAAGAAGGGCAGGTCGAAATCGCGCAGGTCCAGAAGCTCGGCTTCCATCCGGCCATCGGCCTGCAGGCGCGCGGTGATCCAGTCGGCGGGCACATGGTTCCAGCGCGCGTCACGGGTGCTGCCGGTGATGACGGCGATGCGGGGCTTGCGGGTCATGAAAGTCTCCTTGGCAAAGGGGGTGTCCCCGCACAACATGGCGCGGCACGGTCCACAGGCAAAGATCCGGTCCCCGCACAGCCGCTGTGCGCTTCCCTCTTGCCAATCCCGCGCGGCGGCGCGAAACCTGTGCCATGGCACGCGACACCGACAACCCCGCAGATCCGTTCAAGAAGGCGCTGGCCGAGGCCACCAAGGTCATGGCCGACGATCCCGAGCTTACGGTCAACTATTCCGTCGACCCCTCCGGGGTGTCGGGCGACATCATGCGCCTGCCGCAGGTGTCGCGCCGTCTGACCCGCGACGAGGTGCTGCTGGCCCGCGGCACCGCCGACGCGCTGGCGCTGTACCGGCGCTATCACGATCCCGCGACCCATACCCGCTACGCGCCCCCCGGCGCCATCGCCCGCGATCTTTACGAGGCGATGGAAACCGCGCGCTGCGAAGCGATGGGGGCGCGCGACATGCCCGGCACCGCCGGCAATATCGACGCCAAGATCGGCCACGAGGCGGCGCGGCGCGGCTATGGGCAGATCACCCAGGCCTCGGAGGCGCCGCTGCCGGTGGCAGCGGGCTACATGATCCGCCATCTGGCCACCGGACGCGACCTGCCCAAGGACGCGCGCCATGTCATGGAACTGTGGCGCGGCTTCATCGAGGATCAGGCGGGCGGCACGCTGGAAAGCCTGCAGGACAAGCTGGCCGACCAGACCGCCTTTGCCCGTTTCGCGCGGCAGATCATCACCGATCTGGGCTATGGCGACCAGCTGGGCGATGACCCGGACCAGCTGGATGACGACCAGCAGGACGAGGCCGAACCCGGATCCGACGAAGACGAACAGCCCGATTCCAACGGCGACGACCAGCAGGATCAGGACGAGGCGGAAGCCTCGCCCGAACAGTCGCAGGACGACACGCAGGACCAGAGTCAGGCGCAGGTCTCCATGGACGAGCTTGCCGATCAGGAGATGGGCGAAGAGGCCGAGATGCCGGACGGCGAGGCGCCGCTGGAACCGCCGCCGCCCCCCGCCGCCTCCGAGGCCGATCCGCTCTACAAGGTCTATGACGGCAGCCATGACGAGGAAATCCCCGCCGAGGATCTGGCCGATCCCGCCGAACTGGAACGCCTGCGCGCCTATCTGGACCAGCAGCTTGATCCGCTGAAAGGGGCGGTGTCGCGGCTGGCCAACAAGCTGCAGCGCCGCCTGCAGGCGCAGCAGAACCGCAGCTGGGAATTCGATCTGGAGGAAGGCATCCTTGATGCCGGACGTCTGGCACGCGTGGTCGCGAACCCGACCACCCCGCTCAGCTTCAAGGTCGAGAAGGATACGGAATTCCGCGACACGGTGGTGACGCTGCTGCTGGACAATTCCGGATCCATGCGCGGGCGCCCCATCTCCATCGCGGCGATCTGTGCCGATGTTCTGGCGCGCACGCTGGAACGCTGCTCGGTCAAGGTGGAGATCCTTGGCTTCACCACCCGCGCGTGGAAGGGCGGGCTTGCCCGTGAAAAATGGCTGGCCGAGGGGCGCGAACAGCAGCCCGGGCGGCTGAATGACCTGCGTCACATCATCTACAAACGCGCCGACGCGCCGTGGCGCCGGGTGCGCGACAATCTGGGCCTGATGATGAAAGAGGGCCTGCTGAAGGAAAACATCGACGGCGAGGCGCTGGAATGGGCGCACCGGCGTATGGTCGGGCGCCCCGAGGCGCGCAAGATCCTGATGGTGATCTCCGATGGCGCGCCGGTGGATGACAGCACCCTGTCGGTGAACCCCGCCAACTACCTTGAAAAGCACCTGCGCGATGTCATCGCCATGGTGGAACGGCGCCGGCAGGTGGAACTGCTGGCCATCGGCATCGGCCATGACGTGACCCGCTACTACAACCGCGCCGTGACCATCACCGACGTGGAACAGCTCGCCGGAGCGATGACCGAACAGCTCGCCGCCCTGTTCGATTCGGACCCGCGCGCCCGGGCACGGGTCATGGGCATGCGCCGCATAAGCTGAGATGCCGGGGCCGAGGGGCCAGCCCCTCGGGCTCCCCGGGATATTTTTGGTCAGAAGAAGGATATGCGAGTTTTCTTCTGACCAGAAATATCCCGGGGTGAATTGGCGCGGCACGCGCCAAGAGGGGCAGAGCCCCTGACCAGCCCTCCAGAGGAGAGACCGCCATGTTCCAGAGCTTCGAGACCGCCGCCCGCCCGGAGCAGGGGCCGCCCCGTCTGGCCGCCCTGCGTGCCGAGCTTGCGGCGGAGGGTCTGGACGGGTTTCTGGTGCCGCGCGCCGATGCGCATCAGGGCGAATATGTGGCGCCGCATGACGACCGGCTGGCATGGCTGACCGGCTTTACCGGATCGGCGGGCTTTTGCGTGGCGCTGCGCGACAGTGCCGGGGTGTTTGTCGATGGCCGCTACCGGGTGCAGGTCAAGGCGCAGGTGGCCGCCGAGTTCACCCCGGTGGACTGGCCGGAAACCAGCTTGGGCGTCTGGATCGCGGCGCGGCTGCCGCAGGGCGGTCGGGTCGGGTTTGATCCATGGCTGCTTTCGGTGGAGCAGGCCACGCGGCTGCGCGCCGATCTGGGCGCGGTGGAGCTTGTGCCGGTCGCCAATCTGGTGGACCGGATCTGGACCGACCAGCCGCCGCCGCCCGCGGGCCGGGTCTTTGCCCAGCCCGAGGATCTGGCGGGGCTGTCCCATGGCGACAAGATCGCGCAGCTGGCGGCGGGGCTCACCCGCGCCCGTGCCTGTGTCCTCACCCTGCCCGACAGTCTGGCATGGCTGCTGAACATCCGGGGATCCGACATTCCGCGCAATCCGGTGCCGCATGGCTTTGCGCTGCTGCAGGCCGAAGGAGGAGTGACGCTGTTCATGGCGGCGGAGAAGCTGGCGGATCTGGGCGCGCATCTGGGGCCGCAGGTCACGCTGGCCGAGCCTGACGCCTTTCTGCCCGCCCTGCGCGCGCTGGAAGGCCCGGTGCAGATCGACCCCGCCACCTGCCCCGTGGCGGTGGCCGAGGCGCTGGCAGGCCGCGCGCTGGTGGAGGCGCCCGATCCCTGTCTTCTGCCCAAGGCGCGCAAGACCGGGGCCGAGCTTGCCGGAACCCGCGCCGCCCATCTGCGCGACGGGGCGGCCATGGTGCGCTTCCTGACATGGCTCGACGCGCAGACCCCCGGCAGCTTTTCGGAGATCGACGTGGTGCGCGCGCTGGAGGCCGAGCGCCGCGCCACCAATGCCCTGCGCGACATCTCGTTTGAGACCATCGCGGGCAGCGGTCCCAATGGCGCCATCGTGCATTACCGCGTGACCGAGGAGACCGACCGCGTGGTGCAGGCGGGCGATCTGCTGCTGGTGGACAGCGGCGGGCAGTATCAGGACGGCACCACCGACATCACCCGCACGCTGGCCATCGGTCCTGCCGGAGACGAGGAGCGTCAGGCCTTCACCCGCGTGCTGAAGGGCATGATCGCGCTGTCGCGGCTGCGCTGGCCCGAGGGGCTGGCCGGGCGCGACATCGACGCGCTGGCGCGGGTCTCGCTCTGGGAGGCGGGGCTGGATTATGGCCATGGCACCGGGCATGGCGTCGGCGCCTATCTGTCGGTGCATGAGGGGCCGCAGCGCATCGCCCGCAGCGGCACCGTGCCGCTGGAGCCGGGGATGATCCTGTCCAACGAGCCGGGCTTCTATCGCGAGGGCGCTTATGGTATCCGCATCGAGAACCTCATCGCGGTGGAGCCCGCGCCCCCCCTGCCCGGCCAGACTGTTGCGCGCATGCTGCGTTTCGAGACGCTGACCTATGTGCCCATCGACCGGCATCTGGTGGAGACGGGGCTGCTGACCAGCGCGGAGCGCGACTGGCTGAACGCCTATCACGCCGAGGTTCTGGAACGTATCGCACCGCTGGTGGAAGGCGCGGCACGGGACTGGCTCGGGGCGGCCTGTGCGCCGCTTTGACACGGGACTGTCGCAGGGACGTCGCTATACCATGAGCGGGTTGATGGGAGAGACAGGATGCTGAAACATATCGCAGTCCGTCCGGCGGGCGGCACTTGGGTGATCCGCGCGGGCGGGGCCGTTCTGGGCGAAAGCAGCCGGGCGCTGGAACTGACCGAGGGCGACAAGCCCTTCGTCATCTTCTTCCCGCGCGAGGATGTGGCCATGGCCTTTCTGGAGCCCAGCCCCTATCGCAGCTCCAGCGCGGCGCTTGGCGAGGCGGAGCATTACCACATCGCCTCGAAAAGCCGCACCTATGAGAATGCGGTGTTCTGCTATACGCAGCCGAAACCCGACGCGGCAGAGATCGGCGGCTATCTGGCCTTTGACGTGCAGGATGGCGTGGCGGTCGAACAGGTCTGACCGGTTCGGCCTGAACTCCGCAGGCGGGCGCGGGCTGCTGGCCTGACGCCCGGCTGCGCGACGCCTTCAGGCCTTGCGCAACTGGTCGCGCAGCGTGGTGATCTCGTCGCGCAGGCGCAGCAGATCGTCCAGCGGCAGGCCCGCCTCATCCGCGATGCAGCCCGGCACATGGGCGGCGCGGGCGCGCATCTGCTGGCCTGCTTCGGTCAGGTCCAGCCGCACCTGCCGCTCGTCCTCCGGATCGCGGCGGCGGATCAGCAGACCTGCCGCCTCGAGCCGTTTCAGCAGCGGCGTCAGCGTGTTCGATTCCAGCTGCAGCTGGCGCGCGACATCGCCCATGCGCGGCGGGGTGTCGGCGGTCCAGAGCGCGCTCAGCACCAGATATTGCGGATAGGTCAGGCCCAGCCGGTCCAGATGCGGGCGGTAGGCCTGCTGCATCGCATGGGTGGCGGAATACAGCGCGAAGCAGATCATGTCGGCGGGGGCTAGGGTCATCGCGGCAAGTTATATCGCGCGCGATCCTTTCGCAAGCGATTGACGGCAGTTCCGGGCCGCGTTATCAATCGTGCACGATACAATCGTTAGCGAAGGAATTACCCCCATGACCATTGATACAAAATACTGGACCGAAGCGCAGGCCACCGGCGGCGGCCGCAACGGCGTGGCGAAGCTTGCCTCCGGCATGCTGACCGTCACCATGGCGAGCCCGAAGGAGCTGGGCGGATCGGGCGCGGGTCACAACCCCGAAGAGCTGTTCGCGCTTGGCTATGCCGCCTGCTATCTGGGCGCGATGCGCTTTGCCGCAAGCTCCGAAAAGTTGGGCACCGTGCCCGAGGATGCCACCGTCACCGCGCATGTGGGCATCGGCCCGCGCAGCGAGGGCGGCTTTGGCCTGAAGGTCAAGCTGGTGGTCGCCCTGCCCGGGCTGGAGCGCGACGTGGCGGAAAAGATCGTGGAACGCGGCCATTTCATCTGCCCGTATTCCAACGCGACCCATGGCAATATCGACGTCGAGACCGAACTCGCCTGAGCCACGGCCAAAGCTAGACCGTCGCGGCGGCGCGGCGGTCTAGCTGTGCTCTTCTTCCGCCGTGGCGGCCAGCGCCCGGTTATAGGCCTTGAGCGCGTCGACATGGAACAGCGCGCCCTGCAGCACCGGGGTGCCGT
Source organism: Salipiger marinus (assembly GCF_900100085.1). Lineage (GTDB taxonomy): Bacteria > Pseudomonadota > Alphaproteobacteria > Rhodobacterales > Rhodobacteraceae > Salipiger > Salipiger marinus. Next base: position 39,166 of record NZ_FNEJ01000021.1, on the reverse strand, counting down.
CGGGCTCGGTCCGGGTGATGACCGGCAGATAGGCCACGCCGGATTTCTCGAACAGCGGCAGCGCGGTTTCCAGCGTGGACTGCGCGTTCAGATACAGCCCCTGATCCATCATGCGCAGGCAGGCTTCCTCGTCGGCGGCGCCCTCGGCGGTCACCGGGCGCATCACGCCCTGCACCCGGAACATCGCCAGCAGATAGGCCTGTGGCCCCGCCGCCAGATGCACGTTGCGCCGTTCCAGCTGCGTCAGGAAGAAGCTGCGATGCACCAGCCGCGACGCCACGGCGGTGGACATCGACACCGAGATCATCACCGCGAGCCCCGTCTGCCAGTCGCCGGTCAGCTCGAACACGATCAGCGTGGTGGAGATCGGCGCGCCCAGCACCGCCGCCGCCACCGCCCCCATGCCCGCCAGCGCATAAAGCGTGAAGGCCGAACTGTGATCGGGCACGATGGCCGTTGCCACATGGCCGAAGGCGAGCCCGGTCAGCGCCCCCACCATCAGCGAGGGCGAAAACACCCCGCCCCCCATGCGCCCGGCCATGGTCACCGATACCGCCGCCACCTTGACCACGGCAAAAAGCATCGCCTCGCCCAGCCCCAGCGTGCCGGTCAGCGCGCGCGAGGTCGTCTCGTAGCCCACGCCGATGATATGCGGAAACAGGATGGCGATGGCCCCCAGCATCAGCCCGGTGACCGCAGGCCGCAGCCAGTGCGGCAGCGACAGGCGGCGCTGGATGGTGGTGCCCAGATCGTCGGACCAGAAGATGGCCCGCATCATCAGCACCGCCACCAGCCCGCAGACCAGCCCCATCAGGAAAAACGCCGGAAGCTCCAGATAGAATTCCACCGTGGTCTGGCCGGGCAGCACAAATTCCGTGACATCGCCAAAGGCGAGCCGGTTGATGACCGTGCCCGCCGCCGAGGCCACGACGATGGGCGCAAAGGCATGCAGGGCGAAATGGCGCAGCACCACCTCCAGCCCAAACAGCGCGCCCGCAATCGGCGCGTTGAAGCTGGAGGAGACGGCGGCAGCCACCGCACAGCCCAGAAGGTCGCGCCCGGTGATGCCGTCCACCCGCAAGAGGTTCGACGCCCAGCTGGAGATCATGGCGGCGATATGCACCACCGGCCCCTCGCGCCCGGTCGACCCACCGGTGGAGAGCGTGATCCATGAACAGAGCGCCGAGGCGAGCCCCGCCTTCTTTTCCACCCGCCCGTCGCAGAGTGCCGCCCCCTCGATCACGTCGGCGACGCTGCGCACCCGCCCGTCGGGGGTGAACTTGTGCAGGATCAGCCCCACCACGCCACCCCCCAGCGCGGGCACCAGCAGCACCCAGATCCAGGGCAGGCCCGAGGCAAAGGTGGCCAGCGTGCTGACATCCTCTGTGCCGTAAAGCGCGGCCTGCAGCCGTTCGATGGCCAGCCGGAACAGCAGCGCGGCAAAGCCCGAGGCGGCGCCCACCACCAGCGCGATCATCCAGAAGGTGATCTGCCCCGGCCCCTTGTGGCGCAGCAGATCCCAGCCTTCTGCGCAGGCGGCGCGGGTCTCGCGCCAGTGCCGGTCAAATTGGCTCAGCATTTCCCGTCCCATGGCTTTCGCAGGGCGCGCGGCTTGGATAGGATCGCCCGGCACGTCTGGAGGACCCCGAATGACAACCGCACCGGCCCTGGAGGCTCTGGCCCACTTCCTAGGCGAACGCCTCACGCGCTCCAAGTCCGAACTGGAGCTGCATGGCCGTTCGGAGTCGCATTTTCCGCTCACCCTGCCCGATGCGGTGGCCTATCCCGACACGGTCGAGGAGGTGGCGCAGATCATGCGGGTCTGCGCGGCCCATGACTGCCCGGTGGTGGGCTGGGGCGCGGGCAGCTCTCTGGAAGGCCACGGGCTCGCGGTCCAGGGCGGCGTGGTGGTGGATTTCACCCGCATGAACCGGGTGCTGCAGATCCGGCCCGCCGATATGGATGTCACCCTGCAGCCCGGCGTGACGCGCGAGGCGCTCAATCAGGAGCTGCGCGCGACCGGGCTGATGTTTCCGGTCGATCCCGGCGCCAATGCCACGCTGGGCGGGATGGCGATGACCCGCGCCTCCGGCACCACGGCGGTGCGCTACGGCACCATGCGCGACAACGTGCTGGGGCTGCAGGTGGTGCTGGCCGACGGGCGGGTGATCCGCACCGGCACGCGGGCGCGCAAATCCTCCGCCGGCTATGACCTGACCGGGCTTCTGGTCGGATCCGAAGGCACGCTGGGGCTGGTCACCGAACTGACCCTGCGCCTGCATGGCATCCCCGAAGCCACCAGCGCGGGCATCTGCGCCTTTCCCGACATGCAGGCGGCGGTGACGGCGGTGATGGACACCATCCAGATGGGCATTCCCATGGCGCGGATCGAATTTGTCGATGCCGCCACCGCCCGCGCCTTCAGCAGCTATGCCGGGGTGGAGATGGCCGAGGCGCCGCATCTGCTGGTGGAATTCCACGGCTCGCCCGACAGCGTGGCGCAGGATGCGGCCCGCTTTGCCGAGATCGTCGAGGATCACGGCGGCTCGCCCTTCCGCTGGTCCGCCCGCGAAGAGGAACGCCGCGCGCTCTGGGCGATGCGGCATAACGGCTATTACGCCATCCTCGCCTCGCGCCCCGGGGCGCGGGCGCTGGTCACCGACATCTGCGTGCCGATCTCAGAACTGGCCCGCGCCGTCGAGGAAACTCAGGCCGACATCGCCGCCAGCCCGATTCCCGGGCCGATCCTCGGCCATGTCGGCGACGGCAATTTCCACGCCATCCTGCTCATCGACCCCGACAGCCCCGCGGATCTGGAGGCGGCCAAGGCGCTGTCGCACCGCATGGCCGAACGGGCGCTGGCGCTCGGCGGCACCTCGACCGGCGAACATGGCGTGGGTCTGGGCAAGCTCGCCTATATGCGCGCCGAACATGGCGAAGGCTGGGACGTGATGGGAGAGATCAAGCGCGCGCTTGATCCCAAGGGCCTGCTCAACCCCGGCAAGCTGGTGCCGCAGGGCTAGGGCCGCGCCACCACAGGCGCCGCCCCCTCCGCGCGCCGCGGGTGCGGGGCGGCCACGCGCGCAAGGCAGACGCGGCGCCCCGGCACGCGGATCTCAGATCTGCTTTTCCGGCATCTGCACCACCAGACCGTCCAGCGCGTCGCTGACCTTCAGTTGGCAGGTCAGCCGCGAACGGGCCGGATCGGGCTGGAAGGCGAAATCCAGCATGTCCTCTTCCATGTCATCCTTGGCGGGCAGCTTCTCCACCCAGTCGGGATGCACATAGACATGGCAGGTGGAACAGGCGCAGGCGCCACCACAATCGGCCTCGATGCCGGGAATGTTGTTGTCGCGCGCGCCTTCCATCACGGTCAGCCCGTTCGCCACCTCGACGACATGCTCGGTTCCGCCAAACTCGATATAGGTGATCTTTGCCATGGGCCTTGCCTCCTTCGTGGGTTGCCCCGGTTTTATCGCCCCGCCGCGCGATGGGCCAGAGCCCAGATCCGTCAAATCCGCTCCACCCGCCGTCTTTGCGCAAGTCCCGGGCGCAAAGCCGCTTTTCCCGCCCGCTGCGGCTTGCTAGGCTCCGCCCGCGCCCGCATAGCAGAACAAGGCCAGAGCAGATGATCCCCCTTCGCCCGCCTGCGGTCCTCCTCCGCCTGAGCCTGCTCGGACTGCTGGCCGCCTGCGCCCCCACCCCGCCCGACGCGCCGCCGCTACCCCCCGAAACCGATCCCGACGGCACCTGCTGGGCGCGCGAACATGTGCCCGCCATCTACGAGCAGGTGATGGGCGAGGTGCAGGTGGTGCAGGCCGAAATTGCCGAGGACGGCACGGTGATCCGCCCGCCGATCTATCGCCGCGCGCCGGTGCCGCGCGTGGTGCGCCCGCGCGGCGAGATGCGCTTTCAGGCGCCCTGCCCGGCGGAGATGACGGCGGAATTCATCGCCTCGGTCCAGCGCGCACTACAGGCCCGCCGCTATCACAGCGGCCCAATCACCGGGCAGATGGATGCCGCCACCCGCCGCGCGCTGCGCGCCTATCAGACCGAACGCGGCCTCGACAGCGCGCAGCTGTCGCTGGAAACCGCCCGCGCGCTGGGGCTGGTGGCGGTCGATCCCGCAACGCTGCTGTGACGCGGCTTTGGCGGGCACCGATCGGCGAGATCCTGCCACCGGACCCCCCTGCCCGTTAACCAAGTCTTGATTTTAACCTTCGTTAAGGGAACCTGACCAAGGTCGCCACCAACGAGCGGCCGGGCAGAAACAACTGATCGAGGGACGCATGAGCGTGAACCGCTCCGGGACGGCTATACGCCGCCTTCCATACCTGTGCGCTTTGCTTCTTCTGGCCGCCGCCTGCGCCAAGACCCCGTCGGAGCAGCTTCCGCTGTCCTCCCAGATGGGGATTGACCTCGACCGTCAGACGCTGGCGCTGCGCGAGGCGGAAACGCTGCAGGCCAAGGGCCAGCGCGTCTGGTGCGTGCCCTTCGCGCGCAATCTCAGCGGCATCGACATCCGCGGCAATGCCGAAACATGGTGGTCCAACGCCAAGGATCTCTATGCGCGCGGACGCCAGCCCGCCGTGGGCGCGGTGATGGCCTTCGGCTCCACCGGATCCATGCCGATGGGCCATGTCGCCGTGGTCTCCGAGGTGGTCTCGCCGCGCGAGGTGCGCGTCGACCACGCCAACTGGCACCGCAATCAGGTCTCGCTGCGCATGGCGGTGATCGACGTGTCGGACCGCAACGACTGGTCCGCCGTCCGGGTGCAGAGCCAGCCCACCGCCTTTGGCAGCGTCTACCCCATCGACGGCTTCATCTACCCGCAGCGTCTCAGATAACAGGACAGCGGCGGGCGCAGACATAAGAACGGCGCGGGAAGCTCTCCCGCGCCGTTCTCTTTTGGTCAGCCCCTCCGCTCAGGCGTCGTCGATGCAGTCCTGCCGCTGGCTGCCCAGCTTCTCGATGCCAAGCTCGACCACATCCCCCGCCTTGAGGTAAACTGGCGGCTTCATGCCCAGACCCACGCCCGGAGGCGTGCCGGTGGAGATGATGTCGCCCGGCTCCAGCGTAAAGAACTGCGACAGATAGGACACGAGGAACGGCACGCGATAGACCATGGTGGCGGTCGAGCCGTCCTGCATGCGCTTGCCGTTCACGTCGAGCCACATACCAAGGCTGTCGAAATCGCCCACCTCGTCCGGGGTCACCAGCCACGGGCCGGTCGGGCCGAAATTGTCCGAAGACTTGCCCTTCACCCACTGGCCCGCGCGCTCGGCCTGAAACTCGCGCTCCGACACGTCGTTGATCAGGCAGAAGCCCGCGACGTGATCCATGGCCTCCTCTTCCTTGACGTATTTTGCGGTCTTGCCGATGACAAAACCCAGCTCGACCTCCCAGTCGGTCTTGACGGATTTGCGCGGGATGATGATCGGATCGTTCGGCCCGCAGATGGCAGAGGTGAACTTGGCAAAGATCACCGGCTCCGGCGGCACGTCCATGCCCGATTCCGCCGCGTGATCGGCGTAGTTCAGGCCGATGCAGATGAACTTGCGCGTGCCCCCCACACAGGCGCCCAGACGCGGGCTGCCCTCGACCAGCGGCAGCGAGGCGGGGTCGATGGCTTTCAGCGTCTCAAGATCGGTCAGCACATCGCCTGCGATGTCGGCCACATGGCCGCTCAGATCGCGCAGCTTGCCGTCGCCATCCACCAGCGCGGGCTTTTCCGCGCCTCTCTCGCCATAACGTGCAAGTTTCATGCTCTTCCTCCAAGAAGTGGTCAGATTTTCATACCACCGTCCATGCCATGATCCTGCCGCGGGGGAAAGACATCACGAACGGTTGCGGGCCCCCTGCGCGTCCCCGCAGCGGTCCGGCCCGGCCGGGCGGACCCGGCAGCCCGGCACCACCCGCGCCTCCCCCTGTCACCCTCAAGCCCCCGGGGCCCTGCCGCGACCACAGGCCGGCCTTCATCTTGCCCCTGAACTCCGGGGGTGACTGCGGCAAAGCCGCAGAGGGGGCAGAGCCCCCTCCCGCCCTGCCGCCTGCTCAACGGTAGATCAGCGTGGGCAGCCACATGGTGATCTGCGGCACATAGGTGATGAGGATCAGCACCAGCACCAGCGGGATCAGGAACGGCGCGGTGCCGGTCATGGCGCGCTCGAAGGGAATGTTGGCCACCCTCGACAGCACGTAAAGCACCATGCCCACCGGCGGCGTCAGCAGCCCCAGCATCAGGTTCAGCACCACGATGACCCCGAAATGTACCGGATCCACCCCGATCGCCACCGCCACCGGCAGCAGCACCGGCACCAGAATGGTGATCGCCGCCACCGTCTCCATGAAACAGCCCACGATCAGCAGGATGATGTTGATGAGCAGCAGGATCACCCACGGATTGTCCGAGGCCCCCAGCAGCAGCGCCGCCGCCATTTCCGGCACCCGGTTCGAGGTCAGGATCCACGCGAAGATCGACGCGGCCCCCACCACCAGCAGCACCACGGCGGTGGTCTCGATGGTGTCGAAGCTCACCCGCACGAAGCGGCGCAGCGTCAGCGTGCGATAGACCACGGCGCCAAGGAACATCGCATAGGCGCAGGCGGCAACGGCGGCCTCGGTCGGGGTGAAGGCGCCGCTCAGGATGCCGCCCACGATGATGACCGGCGTCATCAGCGACAGGAAGGCGCGGCGGAAGCTGGAAAACAGGATCTTCCAGACAAAGGCCTGATCGCGCGGATAGCCGCGGCGCCGGGCGGTCCATGCCACCATCAGCATCAGCGCCACCGCCATCACCAGCCCGGGCACGAAGCCTGCGGCAAAGAGCTGCCCGATGGAGGCGCCCGCCACCACGCCATAGATCACCATGGGCAGCGAGGGCGGGATGATCGGCCCGATGGTCGAGGAGGCGGCGGTGATGCCCACGGCAAAATCCGTGTCATATTTGGCATCGCGCATCGCCTTGATCTCGATGGCGCCAAGGCCGCCGGCATCGGCCACCGCCGCCCCCGACATGCCCGCGAAGATCACGCTGGCGCCCACGTTCACATGGCCCAGCCCGCCGCGCATCCAGCCCACCAGCGCCAGCGCGAAGTTGAAGATGCGTTCGGTGATGCCCGCCGTGTTCATCAGGTTGCCCGCAAGGATGAAGAACGGCACCGCCAGCAGCGGAAAGCTGTCCACGCCGTTGACCATGCGATGCGCCACCACCATGGGCGGCACCGTGCCCGACAGGATGAACAGCGCCGAGGCGCCCGCCAGCGCGATGGCCACCGGCACCCCGATCAGGATGAGGACCAGCAGCGCCACAAAAAGAAGGGTAATGGTCATGACGTCCTCAGTCGATGGCGCGGACATCGTCCGCATGAAGCTCGGGATCGATCAGGCGGCTGGTGCCGCTTGACAGGTGGCGCCACATGTTGATCGCGGCATGCACCGCCATCGCGGCGAAACAGGCGGCAACAAACCAGTAGACCCAGGACTTCGGCACATCGATGGACACCATCATCTGCCCGGTCCGTCCGGCCAGCTGCACCGACAGCCCGGCAAGGGCGGCAAAAAAGCCGGTGGTGATCAGGTCGATCACCGTCTGCATCACCCGGCGCAGCGGACGCGGCACCCAGCGATACAGGAATTCCACCGCGATATGGCAGTTCTTGCGCGCCGCCATCACCGACCCGGCAAAGGTCACGCCGATCAGCAGGTAGCGGGCGATTTCCTCGGTCCAGCCAAGGCTGTCATTCAGCACGTAGCGGGTGAAGAACTGCAGGAACACCACCAGCGCGAGGATCCAGAAGATCGCCAGCACCAGCCCGTCCTGCCAGCGCAGATCCGACAGGTCGATCTCCTGACTGTCGAGATCGGAAATCTGCAGGCTGTGATCCCCCGGCGGCGGGCCGGACCGGCGCGGATCTGTGTCGTCAGTCATGAGGAAAGCCTTTCGTGGCAGAGGCGGAAGCGCAGGCACAGGCGGCAGGGCAGAGGCCCGAAGGCCCCCGCCACTGCGCTTGTGCGGATCTTGGGTCAGGCCGGAGCGTTACTCGATGGCCTGCAGCCGGTCGTAGGTTTCCTGATCCCAGCTTGCCATGTCGCCGTTATGCACCGCCTGCACCGCTTCGATGAACGGGCCGCGATCCACTTCGTTGACGGTCACGCCCTCGTCGGCGAACCACGCCTTGAGGTCTTCTTCGGCCTTGATGATCTGGTCGGTGGCGCAGACTGCCGCCTCGTCCAGAACCTGCTCCAGCGCCGCGTGATCTTCCTCGCCAAGGCTGTCCCATGCCGGGCCGCCGACGATGGTCAGCAGCGCGTCGGTGATGTGCCCGGTCAGCGAGATGTCGGACTGCACCTCATAGAACTTCTTGGCCTGAATGGTGGGCAGCGGGTTTTCCTGCGCATCCACCGTGCCCTGCTGCAGCGCAAGATAGACCTCGGCAAAGGCGATGGGGGTGGGGTTGGCGCCGGTGGCTTCGGGGAACATCATGTAAAGCGTGGCATTGGGCACGCGGATCTTCAGCCCTTCCATGTCGGCGGGGGTCACGATCGGCTTGTTGGCCGTCACGTGGCGTTCGCCGTAATAGGTCATGGAGGTGATGTGGTTGCCCGTGGCCTCGTTATAGCCCAGCGACAGTTCCCCAAACAGGTCGGAATTGCGGTAGGCATCCCAATGCGCGTAATCGCGGAACATGAAGGGCGCGCCGCCGATGGCGATGGGACCGTAAGCCCGGCCCGCAAACAGCTGGCCGGTATAGATGATGTCCACCGTGCCAAGGCTCAGGCCTTCGTTGATGTCGGTTTCCTTGCCCAGCGAGGACGCCGGGAAGACCTCGACGCCCAGCCGGTTGTCGGTGGCGGCCATCAGCGCGTCATTCGCGGCGACGGCGCAGGTGTGATAGGGTTCGTTCGCCTCGTAGACATGCGCCCATTTCAGCACGCGCTCGGCCTGCTGTGCGGATGCGGGCAGCGCTGCGCCAAGCGCCAGCCCCGCCGTGGTGGCCAGTGCGGCGGCCTTTGTAATCCGGTTCATCTGTTCTCCTCCCTGATGTAACCTGTGGTCTAGCGGGTCAGCACCTCCAGCGGTGCGATCCCCTTCTCCCCGGCGAAGCGCGTCAGCGCCTCCACCGCCGTCTGGTCAAGCAGCAGACCGGACATCCGGCGCCGCCTGCCTTCGGACCATTCGCGATCCCCTGCTGCCATCACCGTTCCTCCTGCGGTGGTGGCAGAGCCGCGAATGGCGTCCCGGTAGCGCCTGAGCGTTCCGGTAAAGATATCAAGCCCGGCAAAGGCCGCTGGGTCAAGCGCCAGCACGAAGGCGCCCAGCCCCCGGGGTGTCGCCATGTCCTCGGAAATCATCGGCGGCAGCTCGAAGCTGAGCGGCGCGCCCGACAGCGCGGTGCTGAGGATTTCGGAAATCCCCGCCAGCCCCGCGCCCTTGTAGCCGAACTCGCCCCCCAGCGGCGCCAGCATCGCGGCCTCGTCAGGGTCGGTGGTGTTGACCCCCTGCCCGTTCGACGCGGTGTCGGGCGGCAGCGGGATCCCCAGCGCGCGGCTGAGCTGCACCTTGTTGAACGGAATGGCGCTGGTCGCCATGTCGAACAACCACGGATCCTGCCCCTCGCCCGCAGGCCCCGCCATGGCGATGGGATTGGTGCCGTGGAATTTCTCGGCCCCGCCCTGCAGGCGCACGAAACTGTCGGAATTGCAGAAGCAGAAGCCCAGCATCCCCGCCTCGGCCACCGCCTTGGCATAGGCGCCCGCCGCGCCGAAATGCGAACTGGCGCGGATCGCCACGGCGCCGGTGCCGCTGCTGCGCGCCATCTCGACCGCCAGATCCACCGCCGCATAGGTGGCCCGCGCACCGTGGCCGTCGCCGCCATCCAGCACCGCCGCCCCGGGGGCGCCCTGCTCCCATGTCACCGAGGGGCGCGCCACCAGACGGCCCCCGACAAACCCTTCAAGGTAATGCGGCAGCAGCCGGTAGCCGTGGGTATCGACCCCGTGGATCGAGGCATGGCTCAGCGCGCGGATCACGGCGGCGCGGGTCGCGTCGTCGCAGCCTGCGGCCAGCATGGCGGCATCGGCGAACCGCTCCATCTCGGCCAGCATCACCCGGGCGGGCGGGCGCTGTGCCGCAGGCACGGCGGACAGCGCCTGCGCCAGATAGTTCTGCGTGGTGTCGCGGATATGGCTGCGCATCAGATCCAGCGCCGCCTCCAGATCCATGGCGGCAACCAGATCGGTCAGGGCGGCATGTTCGCCCAGCGAGCGGTCGTTCAGCGCCATGTCCCGGCTCAGCCGGTTGCGCAGCGCCTGAATCCGGAAGGACAGCATGTGATGCGTCTTTTCCAGATAGACATTGCCGCATTGCGCAAAGATCGCGTGATGAAAGGCGTTGTCCAGCAGCTTGTAGCTGCGCCCGTCCTGCGCCGCCAAGGCCTCGCGCATCTGGTCGACCACGGCCCGCAGCGCGGCGGCAAGCGCCTCGGGGTCGCGCTGCAGGGCCAGCCGCAGTGCCTCGGATTCCAGCATCTCGCGCAGTTCGCCCAAGTCCCGGATGTCATCCGAGGTCATGTCGAACACCTTGTGGCTGCGGTTGGGCGACATCTGGATCATGCCTTCGCATTCCAGCTGCACCAGCGCCTCGCGCACCGGGATTTTCGACATGCCCAGCAGGGCCGCCAGTTCGGATTCCCGCAGCACGGCGCCCATGGGCAGATCACCTTCGATGATCCGGTCCCGGATCACGTCGCGCGCGTGGTCAGACAGTTTCGGTGCCGCCTCGCGCGGGGTCTGCAAATCTGCGGTCATAAAATCCTCCACTCCGGGAGGACGGTATATGGTATATCACCTTTGCGTCAACTCTGCTTTCGTTGCTGAAAGCAAGTTTCAGATAGACGGCATCTCCAGAGCGGCGGCGAACATCGGCCCGCCCTTCCAGCGCGGAAAGCCGTAGCCGTGGATCTTCACCAGATCGATGTCGGCGGGCGCCTGCGCGATGCCCTCCGCCAGCAGCGCCTGCCCTTCGGCGGCCATGGCGCCCACCAGCGCTGCGGCAATCGCCTCGGGGGGCAGCGGATCGGCAGCGGCGACATGCGGCGCCAGCAGCGCCTCCACCGTGGGCGAAACCTGCGGGCGGCGGTCGCCTTCGGCATAGTCATACCAGCCGCCGCCGGTCTTCTGGCCCTTGCGCCCGGCCCGCACCAGCAGATCGCCCAAGGTTTCGGGCACGTCCTGCCCATCGGCCCGGGCGCCTTCGCGCTGCAGATAGGCGATGTCGAGCCCGCCCAGATCCTGCGCCTCGAACGGGCCCATGCGGAAGCCATAGGCGCGCATCGCCGCATCCACCTGCGCCAGCGGCACGCCGCGCCGCACCAGCTGCTCCGCCTCGGCGCGGGTGCGTTTCAGGATGCGGTTGCCGATGAAGCCTTCGCAGATCCCCGCCTGAACCGGCATCTTGCCCAAGGCCCGCGCCAGCGCAAAACCGGTGGCCAGCACCTCGGGCGCGGTATCGGGCAGCGGCACGATTTCCAGCAGCTTCATCACATGGGCGGGGCTGAAGAAATGCAGGCCAAGCATCCGCTCGGGATGCGGCACGCCTTCGGTCAGGCCGCGCGGATCAAGATAAGAGGTGTTGGTGGCCAGCACCGCATCGGCGCGGCAATGGCGGCCCAGTTCGGCAAAGACCGCGCGTTTTACGGCGGCATCCTCGAACACCGCCTCGATCACCAGATCGGCCTCTGCCAGCCTGTCATACCCGGTGCTGCCGCTCAGCCCGTCGCTGCGCGCGGCACGGTCCGCCTGCGACAGCTTGCCCCGCGCCATGGCCCCGTCAAAGATCGCCTCAACCGCCGCCAGCCCGCGCGCCAAGGCCGCGTCGTCGCGTTCGATCAGCACCACCTCCAGCCCCGCCTCGCGGCAAGCGGCGGCGATGCCCGCGCCCATCGTGCCGCCGCCGATCACGCCCACGCGCTGCAGGGCGCGCGGGGCGACCTCCTTCAGCGCGGCAGGACGCGGCGCGGCGCGTTCGGCAAAGAACACATGGCGCAGCGCCTGCGCCTCGGGGGTGGGGCGCAGGGCCAGAAAGGTCTCGCGCTCCTTGGCCATGGCCTCGGCAAAGGGCGCCTCGGACGCACAGCGCAGACAGTCGAGCGCGGCGAGCGGCGCGGCATGTCCGGCCCGCGCAGCCGTCTTGCGCGCTTCGGTCCAGAACTCCTCGGGCATGGGCGACAGCGGGCGGGCCGAGGCGGGATCGGGCAGATCCTTTTCCAGCGCGCGGCGGGCAAAGCCCATGGCCGCCTCGGTCAGGTCCCCGTCCAGCACCGCGTCAAGCAGCCCGGCCTCCAGCGCTTTGGCGGCGGGCCAGTGCCTGCCGCTGGTCACCAGATCCACCGCCGCCGCCATGCCCACCAGCCGTGGCGTGCGCACGGTGCCCGACGCACCGGGCACGATGCCAAGCGTCACTTCCGGCAGGCCCACGCGCGCCGTCGGGGCGGCCACGCGGAACCGGCAGCCCATCGCCACCTCCAGCCCGCCCCCCAGCGCCGCGCCGTGGATCGCCGCCACCCAAGGCTTCGCCGCGCCTTCCAGACGCGCGACCACATCGGGCAGATGCGGCTCCACCGGGGGCTGGCCGAATTCCCGCACATCCGCCCCGGCGATGAAGGTGCGGCCCGCGCAGGTCAGCACCACCGCGCGCACCGCCGGATCGGCGTCCAGCGTTTCGGCCATGTCCCACAGCGCGCGGCGCACGGCGGCGGACAGCGCGTTGACCGGCGGGTTGTCCAGCGTCACGCAGGCGATGCCCGCATCGATGCGGCAGGTCAGCAGGGTCATGTCATACTCCCAGATAGGCTTCGCGGATGCGCGGATCGGCAATCAGTTCCGCAGCAGGGCCGGTCATGGTGATCTGCCCGGTTTCCATCACATAGCCGCGGTCGGCAATCTTCAGCGCGCCAAAGGCGTTCTGTTCCACCAGCAGCACGGTCACGTCGCGCGCGCGCAGCGACTGCACCACCTCGAAGATCTGCGCCACCAGCAGCGGGGCCAGCCCCATGGAGGGCTCGTCCAGCAACAGGCAGTGCGGGCGGCCCATCAGCGCGCGGGCGATGGCCAGCATCTGCTGCTGCCCGCCCGACAGGCCCCCGGCGGCAAGGTTGCGCTTTTCCTTGAGGATGGGGAACATGGCAAAGGCATCGGCCATGTCGCGGTCCACCCGCTCGTCGCTGTACAGAAAGGCGCCAAGCCGCAGGTTTTCCTCCACCGACAGGTTGGTGAAGATCTGCCGCCCCTCGGGGGATTGCGCCAGCCCCCGGGCAAGCCGCCGGTGGGCCGGCACGCGGGCCAGATTTTCGCCGCGAAAGACGATGCTGCCCTCGCTTGCGGGCTGCGTGCCCGACAGGCAGCGCAGCAGCGTGGTCTTGCCCGCGCCATTGGCCCCCACCACGGTCACGATCTCGCCCGAGCGCACCTCCAGATCCAGACCGTGCAGCACTTCGATGCGGCCATAACGCGACCGCAGGCCTTCAACCGTCAGCATGGGCGGGATCCTCCGTCGGGGCGTCGGTGCCAAGATAGGCGGCGATCACGGCGGGATTGCGCGACACGGTGGCAGGATCGCCCTCGGCGATCTTCTGGCCATGGTCGAGCACCACGATATGGCTGGAAATGCGCATCACCAGCTTCATGTCATGTTCCACCAGCAGGATGGCGATGCCCGAGGCCGCCAGTTCCGCGATCAGATGGTCGATCTCTTCGGTCTCCACGGCGTTGCAGCCTGCGGCGGGTTCGTCCAGCAGCAGAATTTTTGGCCCCAGCGCCAGCGCGCGGGCAATCTCCAGCCGTTTGAGCGCGCCATAGGACAGGCTGCCCGCCTCCTGCTCGGCGGCCTTGTCGAGCCGCACCCGCGCCAGCAGATCCCGCGCGCCGCGCCGCACCTCTGCCGCGCGCCGCCGCATGGAAGGCAGCGCCAGCAGATCGGCCCAGACCGGCCCGCGTTCGGTCAGGTGATACCCCGCCAGCACGTTGTCGAGCACGGTCATCTCCTGAAAGATCTGCAGGTTCTGAAAGGTGCGCGACAGGCCCATGCGCGCCAGCAGATGCGGCGCCGTGGCGGTCACGTCCTGCCCGTTCAGGCGCACCGATCCGCGCCCGGGCCGGTAGATCCCCGAGATCATGTTGAACAGCGTCGTCTTGCCCGCGCCGTTCGGCCCGATGACCGACACGATCTCTCCGGGGCTGACCGAAAAGCTGACATCTTCCACCGCCCTGAGCCCGCCGAAGCTGATGCCAAGACCCGATACTTCCAGAAGGCTCATTCGCTGGTCCCCCTCAGCCGCCGCGCGATGGAGGGCAGCAGCCCCTGCGGCAGAAAGATCATCACGCCGATCATCACCGCGCCCAGCACAAGCTGTTCATATTCCGCAAAGACCGTCAGCACCTGCGGCAGCAGCGTCAGGATGGCCGCGCCCAGCGTGGCCCCCAGCACGGACCCCACGCCGCCCAGCACCGCCATGGTCACCATCTCTACCGAATGCAGGAAGCCTGCGACATCCGGCGTGACATACTGGTTCTGCAGCGCCAGCAGCGACCCCGCGACCGAGGCATAGACCGCCGAGATCACGAAGGCGCGCAGCTTCTGCGCCGCGACGTCAATGCCCACCGTGGCCGCCGCCACCTCGGATCCGTGCAGCGCGCGCATGGCCCGGCCCGTGGGGCTGTCCAGCAGGTTCAGCGCGATCCACGCCCCCACCAGCAGCACCAGACCCGACACGCCATACCACAGCTCGCCCCCCGACAGGCGCAGGCCCAGATCGCGCAGCAGGTCGCGCAGGCCCGGATCGGCCACCACCATGCCGTCCGGCCCCCCGGTCAGCGCGCGTTCATTGGTCAGCACCATGGAGACGAGGATGCCGAAGCCCAGCGTCGCCACGGCAAGGTAATAGCCCTTGAGCCGCAGGATGGGCCGCCCGATCAGCAGCGCCATCACGCCGGAAATCCCCGCCCCCAGCAGCACCGCCAGCCCCGGATGCAGGCCCAGATGTTCGGGCGCCAGCGCGCAGGCATAGGCGCCGATCCCGGCAAAGCCCGCATGGCCAAGGCTGATCTGCCCGGCATAGCCGATCAGGATGACCAGCCCCACCACCGACAGCGCATTGACGAAGATCAGCGCGCCGACCCGGTAGTAATAGCCAGAGGGGAAGAGCAGCGGCAGCAGCACGATCAGCGCCGCCAGCACGCCCAGTTGAATCCATTTCATGCGGCGGGTCATCACACGCGCTCCGTCGATTTATGGCCGAAGATCCCCTGCGGCATCACGAACAGCACGCCAAGGATCACCAGAAACGCCACGGCATCCTTGTATTGCGAACTGAGATAGCCTGCGGTCATCGCCTCCAGCAGCCCCAGCAGCAGCCCGCCCACCAGCGCGCCCTTGGGGTTGCCCATGCCGCCCAGCATCGCGGCGGCAAACCCTTTCAGCGCCAGCGCCACGCCCACGTCATAGCTGACCAGCGTGATCGGCGTGACCAGCACCCCCGCCAGCGCGCCGATGGCCGCCGACAGGCCGAAAGACAGCGTCATGACCCATGCGGTGTTGATGCCCACAAGCTGGGCTGCGGTGCGGTTGTTGGCGGTGGCCAGCACCGCGCGCCCGGTCAGCGTGCGGGTAAAGAACAGCCACAGCGCCACGAACACCGCCACCGCCCCGACGATGACCCACAGGCTTTGCGGCAGGATCGTCGCCCCCAGCACCCGGATCGGATCATCGCCGGAAAAGGCCGGAAAGCGGTGCAGCTGCTTGTCGAAGATCAGCTGCGACGCGCCCCGGATCAGGATCGAGGCCCCGATGGTGATGATGATGAGCGACACCACCGGCGCGCCGCGCGCGGGTTCGATGGCAAGCTTGTTCAGCGCCACGCCCAGCGCTGCGGTCAAAAGGATCGCCGCCAGCGCCGCGAGGGGCAGCGGCAGCCCCGCTTCAAAGGTGAAGACGGTGATCATGCCGCCCAGCATGACGAATTCGCCCTGTGCGAAATTCACCACGTCCGAGGCGTTGTAGATGATGGTAAATCCCAGGGCCACCAGCGCATAGACTGCGCCCACGGTCAGGCCGGAAAAGACGAATTGCAGCAGGGCGTCCATGGCGGCTCCCGGGCTTTGATCAGGGGAAACGGGGGGACCGGGGGAACACTCCCCCGGCCCTGCAGAGACGATCAGTCGACGGCAGACCAGCCGCCATCCCGGATCTCCAGCATGCGGAAGGCGCTAAGGTCGAGCCCGAGGTGATCCTCTGCCGAGAAGGTGTAGGTGCCGGTGGTGCCCACCAGCCCCTCGGTCGTTTCCAGCGCGTCGCGGATGTCGTCGGGATCGGTGCTGCCCGCGCGGGTCACCGCATCGACGATCAGCGCCACCGCGTCATGCGCATAGCCGCCAAAGGTCGAGGTCGCGGTGCCATAAGCCTCGCGATAGGCGGCGGTATAGTCGGTCACCACCTGATACTGCGGGTCATCCTCGGCCAGAAGATCGGCGATCAGCAGCGCGGTGCCGGGAAGGCGGACGCCTTCGGCGGCCTCGGCCCCAGCCAGTTCGATGAAGGCGTCAGAGGCAACGCCATGGCTCTGATAGAGCGGAATCTCGAAACCCAGCTGCGCCACGTTGCGGGTGACGATGGCGGGCCCCTGCCCGAAACCGGGGTTGAGCACCGCCTGCACGCCTTCGGTGTTGCGGATGCGGGTCAGCTGCGGAGTCATGTCGGCATCCTGCGGACCATAGGTCTCGTCCGCCAGAATCTCGATCCCCTGCGCGCCCGCAACTTCCTTGCACTGCGCCTGCATCGAGGCGCCAAAGCCGTCGGTGCCAGAGATCATGCCGATCCGGGTGATGTCCTGCGCCGCCATGTCGGCGAAGATCTTTTCGCAGGCCATGCGGTCGGTATGCGGGGTCTTGAACACATACTCGCGCACCGGGTCGATGATGGAAATGGCGCCCGCCAGCGAGATGAAGGGAATGCCCTCGGCCTCGGCCACCGACAGGATCGACATGGTGGTGCCGGTGGTGGATCCGCCGATGATCGCCACGACCTCGTCATCTTCCACCAGACGGGTGGCAAAGGTGCGCGCCTTGTTCGGATCGCCGCCATCGTCATAAAGCGTCAGCGCGATTTCCTCGCCGTTGATGCCGCCAGAGGCGTTGATCTGCTCCACCATCATCTCGATGGTCTTGGCTTCCGGATCGCCCAGAAAGGCGGCGGGGCCGGTGGCGGACACGCTGGCGCCAAGCCGGATTTCGGCCTGTGCCGCGCCGGTCAGCGTGGCCAGTGCGGCCAGCGTGGCAAGCGCCGTGGTGGTTCTGGATCTCATGGTATCTCCTCCCGAAAAGACATCCCCAAGCAGGCGGGTCAGGCCGCGATCCGCGCTCCGCACCCGCACGGGCGGACCCAGCCCCAAAGGGCTGTCCACAACGCGCGCTGGCGGTCCGACCTGTCCGGCTTGGCTCCTCCCAAAGCTCGAGTCATATCATTGACCGACCGGACGGTTTATGCAACATTTATCTTGTAGAGCCCGTTGGAGGCGGGCCGGGAGGACCACATGACATCATCCGATACCGTCCTGGCGGAGCTTGGCTCCGGCGTGCTCAAGCTGGTGCTGAACCGGCCGGAAAAGCTGAATTCCCTGAACGAAGACCTGCATCTGGCGCTGCGCGCGCAGATTCAGCGCGCCCATGACGACCCGGCGATTCGCGCCGTGCTGCTGACCGGGGCCGGGCGCGGCTTCTGCGCCGGGCAGGATCTGGGCGACCGCGATCCGCGGCAGGGCGGGCCGAAGCCCGATCTGGGCCAGACCATCGGCACCTTCTACATCCCGACGCTGCGGCTGATCCGGGCGCTGGACAAGCCGGTGATCTGCGCGGTCAACGGCGTGGCGGCGGGGGCTGGCGCCAATCTGGCGCTGGCCTGCGACATCGTTCTGGCCGCGCAGTCCGCGCGCTTCATCCAGTCTTTCGCCAAGATCGGGCTGGTGCCCGACGCGGGCGGCAGCTGGCATCTGACCCGGCTTCTGGGCGAGGCGCGGGCCAAGGCGCTGGCGATGACCGCAGAGCCGCTGAGCGCAGAGACCGCCGCCGACTGGGGCCTGATCTGGAAAGCCCTGCCCGACGACGCCCTGCTGCCCGAGGCGGAGGCGCTGGCGGTCAAGCTGGCAGCGGGCCCGACGCTGGGTCTGGGGCTGACCAAGCGTCTGATCCATCAGGCCGGAGCGCAGGATTTCGACACGCAGCTGGAGGCCGAACGCGACAGCCAGCGCGCAGCGGGCCTGTCCGACGATTACGCCGAAGGCGTCACCGCCTTTCTGGAAAAACGCGCGCCGCGCTTTCGGGGGCACTGAACGATGAAGGACACCGCGACCCTGACCCCGCAGCAGCTGGCCGAAGCCTGCGCGCAGGCCATGTGGAACGCCGACAGCGCCTCGCAGCGGCTGGGAATGGTGCTGACCCGCATCGCGCCCGGACAGGCGGTGCTGACCATGACCCTGACCGAACGGATGACCAATGGCCATGGCAATGCCCATGGTGGCTATCTGTTCACGCTGGCCGACAGCGCCTTTGCCTTTGCCTGCAACACCTACAACGTGATGACCGTGGCACAGCACTGCGCGGTCACCTACATCACCCCCGGCGCGCTGGGGGACCGGCTGGTGGCCACCGCCCGCGAGGTATCCCGCACAGGCAGGTCCGGCATCTATGACGTGACGGTGACCCGGGAGGACGGGACCGTCATCGCAGAATTCCGCGGTCATTCGCGGGCGCTCAACAGGCCGCTGCTGCCGGACACCGGTGCAGAGGCCTGACGTCCAAGGGAGGAGGACAACATGACCGACATGACCCCGGCGCGGGCCAGTCTGGACCCGATCGAGATCGCCAGCCGCGACGAGATCGCAGCCCTGCAGCAAAGCCGCATGGCATGGTCGCTGCGCCACGCCTATGAACACTCGCCCTTCTACCGCAAGCGGTTCGACGATCACGGCGTGCATCCCGACGATTTCCGGACGCTGGCCGATCTGGCGAAATTCCCCTTCACCACCAAGCAGGATCTGCGCGACACCTACCCGTTCGGCATGTTCGCCGTCCCGCGCGAGAAGCTGGCGCGCATTCACGGATCCTCCGGCACCACGGGCAAGCCCACCGTCGTGGGCTATACCGCGCGCGACATCGACATCTGGGCCGACTGCATGGCCCGGTCGATCCGCGCCAGCGGCGGGCGGCCCGGCGACATCTGCCATGTCGCCTATGGCTACGGGCTGTTCACCGGCGGGCTGGGCGCGCATTACGGCGCCGAACGGCTGGGCTGCACGGTGGTGCCGATCTCGGGCGGGATGACCGAGCGGCAGGTGGTGCTGATGCAGGATTTCCAGCCCAGCATCATCATGGTGACGCCGTCCTACATGCTGTCCATCCTTGACGAATTCCGCCGTCAGGGGATCGATCCGCGGCAAAGCTCGCTGCGGGTGGGGATCTTCGGTGCCGAGCCCTGGACCAATGCCATGCGCGAGGAGATCGAACAGGCCTTCGACATGCACGCCGTCGACATCTACGGCCTGTCGGAAATCATGGGGCCGGGCGTGGCCAATGAATGCGTGGAAACCAAGGACGGGCTGCATGTCTGGGAAGATCATTTCTACCCCGAGATCATCGACCCCGTGACCGGCGAGGTGCTGCCCGATGGCGAAATGGGCGAGCTGGTCTTCACCACGCTGACCAAGGAAGGTCTGCCCATGGTGCGCTACCGCACCCGCGACCTGACCCGGCTGCTGCCCGGCACCGCCCGGTCGATGCGGCGCATCGAAAAGATCACCGGGCGCTGCGATGACATGATCATCCTGCGCGGCGTCAACGTCTTTCCGACCCAGATCGAGGAGCAGATCCTGAAATGCGCCGGCCTCGCCCCGCATTTCCAGATCGAACTGACCCGGCAGGGCCGCATGGACAGCATGACCGTGCATGTGGAATGCGGCCCCGAGGCCACGGGCGCCGAGGCGCGCGCCGCATCGGCCCGCGATCTGGCCCATCACATCAAGTCGGTGGTGGGCGTGTCGACCCGGATCGAGGTGCATGACCCGCAGGGCGTCGCACGATCCGAAGGCAAGGCAAAACGCGTGGTCGACAACCGGCCGAAATAGGCCGTCCGCCGGACTGGCATACCTTCCGGCAAGGGGATATCCCCTTGCCGCCTGAACCACGAGGAGCACTTGCGCTGATGGCAAGGACGCGCGCCAATGATTTCGAGGAAAAGCGGCATCAGCTGCTGCTGTCCGCTGCCAATGTCTTTGCGACGCAGGGCATGGAAAAGGCCTCCATGTCGCAGATCGCCTCCGAGGCGGGGGTGTCGAAATCGCTGCTCTATCACTATTACCCGTCCAAGGACGCGCTGATCTTTGCGATCATAGAGACGCATCTGGAGGATCTGGACACAGCCCTTGCCGAGGCGCATGACCCCGCCCTGCCCGCCGAGGCGCGGCTGGAACGGCTGGTGATGACCGTGCTCGACGCCTATCGCGGTGCCGACGACCTGCACAAGGTGCAGCTGAACGCGGGCCCTGCGCTGTCGGACGCGCAGAAGGCCGACCTGACCGGCATCGAACGGCGCATCGTCAAACGCTTCTCCGCCGTCATCCGCGAGATTCACCCCACGCTCGACACGCCCGACCGTCCGCTGCTGATGCCGGTCACCATGTCGCTCTTCGGCATGATGAACTGGGTCTACATGTGGTT
Source organism: Salipiger marinus (assembly GCF_900100085.1). Lineage (GTDB taxonomy): Bacteria > Pseudomonadota > Alphaproteobacteria > Rhodobacterales > Rhodobacteraceae > Salipiger > Salipiger marinus. Next base: position 18,403 of record NZ_FNEJ01000021.1, on the reverse strand, counting down.
CCGCGACGGCGGCGCCATCAGCCGCGAGGATTACGCCCATATGGCGACGACGCTGATCCTTGAAGGCGTGAAGGCGGTGAAATAGCGCCTAGCGCGCCGCCGGAGGGGTGATCTCCACCTGCAGTTCCAGCCCAAGCTGGCGCGCGATCTGTTCCAGCTGACGTTTCTTAGCTGCGGTGCTGCTATGGGTTCTCACGATGACCCCGTCCACGGGCATAACGCGACTGGCGGAAGGCCTCCGCTCCCTCGCCGTTCAGATCCTCGATCGCTGCGGCAAGCTCCTGCCCCATCAGATCGAAGGCCACCGAAACGCTGTATCCCTGTTCATGTCCCCCCTCTGCGCTGTCCGCAGCAATCCTGCCGCAGCGAGATGCAAAGGGAAAGCCGGTCAGCCCGCCGCCGCCTTGCGCATCTCTTCCTCGAACTGGCGGCGGAGCTTGCGGCGCAGGGTGGCGGCGCGGTGGCGGCGCTGTTCGGTTTCGGTTTCGACCTGCAGCACCGGCACCTCGGCGGGGCGGCTGGCATCGTCCACCGCCACCATGGTGAAATAGCATGAATTGGTGTGCCGCCGGGTGCCCTTGCGGATGTCCTCGGCCTCGACCCGGATCCCCACCTCCATCGAGGTGCGCCCGGCATGGTTGATGCTGGCGCGGAAGGTCACCAGTTCGCCCACATTGATCGGCTCCTTGAAGATGACCTGATCCACCGACAGCGTGACCGCATAGCGGCCCGAAAACCGGGAGGCGCAGGAAAACGCCACCCGGTCCAGCAGGTTGAGCAGCGCCCCGCCATGCACCTTGCCGCTGAAATTCGCCATGTCGGGCGTCATGAGAACGGTCATTTCAAGGTGGCGGGGATCCATTGCTTACTCCGTCAGCGGCCAGGTTTTCGCCACCATGGTTAGCACATCATATTGGGCGACCACCTCCTGATTCTGGTTGGTCACGCAACAATCCCAGCGCACTTCGCCATAGACCGTGCCGTCGCGCGGGGTGATCTGCTTGCAGGTCAGCCGCACCTGCAGGCTGTCGCCGAAATAGACCGGCGCCAGAAAGCGCAGGTTGTCCACGCCGTAATTGGCCAGCACCGGGCCAGGTTCAGGCATCACGAACAGCCCCGCCGCAAAAGAGGCGATCAGATAGCCATGCGCCACGCGATCCTCGAAGAACGGATTGGCGCGCGCCGCCTCGCGGTCCATATGGGCATAGAAGGTGTCGCCGGTGAAATGGGCGAAATGCTCGACATCCGCTTCGGTGATCTCGCGCCGTTCGGTGACGATCTGGTCGCCGATGCGCAGCTCGGCCAGCGATTTGCGGAACGGGTGGATGTCCTGCTGCGCGGGCGCGCCCGGCACCCATTCGCCCGTCACCGCCGCCAGCAGCCGGGGCGTGCCCTGAATGGCGCTGCGCATCATGAAATGTTTGACCCCGCGCATCCCGCCCATTTCCTCGCCGCCGCCCGCGCGGCCCGGTCCGCCATGCACCAGCGGCGCCAGCGGTGCGCCATGCCCGGTGGAGGATTTGGCGCTGTCGCGGTTGCCCAGCATGATCCGCCCGTGAAAGGCGGCAACGCCGCGCACCATCTCGGCCGCCACGCCTGTGTCATTGGTAAAGACCGACGACACCAGCGAGCCCTTGCCCAGCTTCGCCAGCGCCACCGCCTCTTCGACGCCGTCATAGGCCATGACCGTGGCGACGGGGCCAAAGGCCTCGATCTCGTGCGGGGCGCGGGCGCTGAAGGGATCGGCGCAGCGCAGCAGCACCGGGTTCAGGAACGCCCCCCGCGCCGCATCGCCCGAAGACAGCCGCACCTCGTCGGGGGTGCCGCAGACGATCTCGGCCTCTGCCGCGATCTCGCGGATGCGGGCGCGCACGCCCTCGCGCTCGCCCAGCGACACCAGCGCCCCCATGCGGGTCTGCGCGTCATCGGGCAGGCCCACGGCGGTGCGGTCCAGCGTGGCGCGCAGCGCGTCGATCACCGCGCCCTCATGGGCGGCGGGCACCAGCACGCGGCGGATGGCGGTGCATTTCTGCCCGGCCTTCGCCGTCATCTCGCGCGCCACCTCCTTGACGAACAGATCGAATTCCGGCGTGCCGGGGCCTGCATCGGGGCCAAGGATCGCGGCGTTCAGGCTGTCGGCCTCCATGGTGAAGCGCACCGAATTCTGCACCACCGCCGGATGGGTGCGCAGCTTCTGCCCGGTCTGGGCGGATCCGGTGAAGGTGACGGCATCCTGCCCGGTCACATGGTCCAGCAGGTCGCCCACCCCGCCGCAGATCAGCTGCAGCGCGCCGTCGGGCAGGATCTGCATTTCCAGAATGCGCCGCACCACCAGTTCGGTCAGATAGGCGGTCTGCGAGGCGGGCTTGACCACGCAGGGCACGCCCGCGATCAGCGCAGGCGCGATCTTTTCCAGCATGCCCCAGACCGGGAAGTTGAAGGCGTTGATATGCACCGCCACACCTTCCAGCGGGGTCAGGATGTGCTGGCCCACAAAGCTGCCATCGCGCGACAGCATCTCCACCGGGCCTTCGGGCAGCACATGCGCATTGGGCAGTTCGCGCCGCGCCTTGGAGGCAAAGGTCAGCATCGTGCCGATGCCGCCGTCGATGTCGGGCCATGCGTCGCGGGGCGTGGCGCCGGTGGCAAGGCTTTCGGCGTAGAATTCATCCTTCCCCGCCATCAGCGCCTGACCGATCGCCTTCAGCATCAGGGCGCGGTCGTGCAGCGTGTGGCGGCGCAGCGCCGTCCCCCCCGTGCGGCGGCCCCAGTCCAGCGCCCCGGCAAAATCGAGCCCGTCCGAGGAGATCAGCGCATGGACCTCGCCCGTTGCGGCATGGGCCAGCGGCTTAGCCTCGCCCTGCCCCGCGCGCCACGCGCCCGAGACATAGCTTTCAAGGCGGCGCGCGGTGCGTCCGGTGTCCAGCATCAGATGTCCTTCCTGTTCAGATCAGCCCCAGCGGCGCCAGCGTGGCCTCCGCCGTGGTCCGCCACGCCCTGCGCAGCGTTTCATTGTCGGTGCGGCGCAGGCCCATGGCCTGCAGCCGGTCAAACCGGTCCGACTGCGCGGGCCCGAACGTGTCCGCCACCCGGGGCAGCCAGTAGGCGACCGAGGCGCGCGCCTCGGCGGTGGCGCCGATGCGCTCCAGCCCCTCCAGCCCCAGTTCCATGTGCCGCCGCTCGCGCGGGAGGATGTCGCGCAGCACTTCGGCCAGCGGCTGATAGGAACAGCGCGCCAGATCCTCCAGCACCTCCAGCGTGGCCTGCCCCATCAGCACGTTCATCACCACCGCGTCGGTCCAGCCGGTCAGCGGCGCGTGGAACACCGACAGCCGCATGTCGCCGCCCCGGCGCCGTGCCTCTGGCGCCGCGTCGCGCGGGCCGCGCGCGGCCCAGTCATGCGCCTGTTCGTAAAGCGCCTTGTCGGTGCCGAAGGCCTGCATCAGATCCAGCACCCGTTCGGCGTGATCGGCCTTTTCCAGCGTGATGCGGCTGGCGGCGATGCGCGCCTTGATGCCGGGCGCCCAGTTGATGGCCCCGGCAAAGCCCGCCGATCCGGCAAGCTGGCTGTCGACAAACGAGGCCATGAGCCGCAGCACCTCGCCCCGGTAGCGCGGCGGCACGTTTTCCGGCGAGGTCAGCTTGCCGCCCTGCGCCAGATAATCCGCCAGCGCCATGTGATCCGCGTCATTCGTCATAGCTGAGCACCACCCGGTCCGACAGCGGCACGCACTGGCAGGACAGCACATAGCCCGCGCGCACCTCGTAATCCTCCAGCGCGTGGTTGACCTGCATCTCCACCTCGCCGTCCAGCACCTTGGCGCGGCAGGTGGAACAGACCCCCGCCTTGCAGGAATAGGGCGCGTCCATGTGGTTCTGCAGCGCCGCATCCAGCAGCGCCGTGCCGTCCTTGGGCATCCGGAAGCTGCGCGTGGCCCCGTCCAGCGTCACCGACACCTCGCAGCTGTTGCCCGCCGTGGCGGCCTGCCGCGACACGGCCCGCGCCTTGGCCCGGCCCGGCTGGGACGAGGCGAAAAGCTCGAACTTGATCTGATCCTCGGCCAGACCCTGCTGGCGCAAGCTTTCGGCGATGGTCAGCATCATCGGCTCCGGCCCGCAGATGAAGGCGGTGTCCACCGTGGCGGCATCGATCCACAGCCGGAACAGCATCGCCATCTTCTCCGCGTCGATCCGCCCGGTGAACAGGTCGATCTCCTGCCCCTCGCTTTCAAGGATATGGATGACCGACAGCCGCCCCAGATAGCTGTTCTTCAGATCCTCCAGCTCCTCGCGGAACATGATGGAGGCCACCTGCCGGTTGGCATAGACCAGCGTGAAGCTGGACTGCGGTTCGCGCGCCAGCACGGTCTTGATGATCGACAGCAGCGGCGTGATGCCCGACCCGCCCGCAAACCCCAGATAGCTGCGCGCGCGGCCCGGATCGAGCGGGGTGTGGAACCGGCCCTGCGGCGGCATCGCCTCCAGCATGTCGCCGGGGCGCAGGCCCTCGTTGGCCCATGTGGAAAAGGCGCCGCCCTCCACCCGCTTGATCCCGACCCGCAGGCAGCCCTCGTCGCGCCCCGCGCAGATCGAATAGGACCGGCGCAGTTCCTCGCCGTCAAAGGCCCGGCGGAAGGTCAGATACTGCCCTTGGGTAAAATCGAACTGCGCGGCATCCTCGGGGCGCGGGCGCAGCGTGACCACCACCGCGTCGCGGGTGTCGCGGCGGATCTCTGTCACCTCTAGGGGATGGAAACGGGGCATGTCAGACCTCCTCCTGTCCGGATGCGGGGCGTGCGGCGGCGGGCAAGGCCCGTCGGGGGTTTCATCGGGCTAAGCCCGTCAGTGGCATTTGAAATAGTCGAAGGGTTCAAGGCAGTCGCGGCAGCGCCACGCCGCCTTGCAGGGGGTGGAACCGAACTGGCTGACGCGCTCGGTCTGCGCCGACCCGCAGCGCGGACAGGCGATGACCAGATTGCTGCCCCCGGCGAGCCGCGCCGCCCGGCCCGAGCGGCCATCCGGGGCGGTGCCGTCCACCGGCGGGGCGATGCCATAGGCGGTCAGTTTCGCGCGGCCCGCCTCGGTCAGCCAGTCGGTGGTCCATGGCGGCGAGAGACGCCGCTCCAGCCGCACCCGCACCACGCCGCGCGCCTGCAGATGGGTCTCGATCGCGAGATCAATGACCGCCGTGGCCGGACAGCCGGAATAGGTCGGCGTCACCGCCACCACCAGCGTATCGCCCTCCCAGCGCAGATCGCGCACGATGCCCAGATCGGTGACAGAGATCACCGGGATCTCGGGGTCGGGCACCTCTGCCAGCCAGTCCCAGATCTGCGCGTCGGTCGGGGTCATCGCACTACCAGCTTGCGCCGGGATAGGCGCGTTGCAGGAACTGCATCTGGGCAAGGATGTAGCCCAGATGTTCGGTATGCCGCCCCTGCTTGCCCCCGTGCTGCGCGTCGAAGCGGCGGTCGGGCACCTGCAGCGTCGCCTCGGCCAGCACCTCGGTGACGGTGCGCTGCCAGAGCGGCAGCAGAGCGGCGGGATCGGGCGCGATGCCCGCCTCCGTCACCGCCCGGTCGATGGCATCGCCCGCGAACATCTCGCCGGTATAGGGCCAGAGATAGTCCAGCGCCGCCTGCATCCGCTCATGGCTCTGTTCGGTGCCGTCACCCAGCCGCACCACCAGATCCGAGGAGCGTTCCAGATGGTAGGACACTTCTTTCACCGCCTTGGCGGCGATCTCGGCCACGCGCGGGCTGGTGGAGTTGCCCAGCGCGGTCAGCATCTCGAAATGCCATGCGTCGAACAGGAAACCCCGCATCAGCGTCTGGCCGATGTCGCCATTGGGCAGTTCCACCAGCTTCACGTTGCGGAATTTCATCGCGTCGCGCAGAAAGGCCAGATCATCGGCGCTGCGGCCCTGCGCCTCGACCTCGGCGGCCAGCCCCAGCCAAAGCTGCGTCTGCCCGATGAAATCCAGCGCGGTATTGGCCAGCGCGATGTCCTCTTCCAGCACCGGGCCATGGCCGCACCATTCCGACAGGCGGTGGCCAAGGATCAGGGTGCTGTCGCCCATCCGGCACAGCCAGTCGAAAAAGGCGGGCTTCAGCGCCACATCCTCCAGATGCGGATCGGCAGTCTGGCCAGAGGCGGCGCGGCGGGCCAGATCCGCCACTTCGGGGATCATCACATCGGGCAGCGACGGCATCACATATGCCCCACGTCTTCGGGAATGTCGTAGAAGGTCGGGTGGCGGTAGACCTTGCTTTCGGCGGGATCGAACAGCGGCCCCTTGTCCGAGGGCGCCGAGGCGGTGATCTGCGCCGAGGGCACCACCCAGATCGACACGCCTTCCTTGCGGCGGGTATAGACGTCGCGCGCGTTGTTGATCGCCATTTCCGCATCCGGCGCGTGCAGGCTGCCCACATGGCGGTGGTTCAGCCCGTGCTGGCCCCGGATGAAGATCTCCCAAAGCGGCCATTCTTTTCTGGACATGTCAGACGCTCCTTACTCTGCGGCCACGCGCGCGGCGGCGCGGCGGGCGGCGGCTTTTTCGGCATAGGCGCTGAGCCCGTCGCGGAACCAAGCCCCCCGATCCCAGGCGCTGCGCCGCGCCTCCAGCCGTTCCTCGTTGCAGGGGCCGTTGCCCTTGATGACCTCGAAGAACTCGTCCCAGTCGGGTTCGGCAAAATCGTAATGCCCGCGCGCCTCGTTCCAGCGCAGCGTCTCGTCGGGCACGGTCAGGCCCAGAAATTCGGCCTGCGGCACCGTCTCGTCGACAAATTTCTGCCGCAGCTCGTCATTGGTGTTCATCTTGATCTTCCACGCCATCGACTGCGCGGAATGCACCGAATCCTTGTCGGAGGGCCCGAACATCATCAGCGCCGGGAACCAGAAGCGGTTGAAGGCATCCTGCGCCATCTCGCGCTGCTCCGGCGTGCCCTGCGCCATCTTCATCATGATCGCATAGCCCTGCCGCTGGTGGAAACTTTCCTCCTTGCAGATGCGGATCATCGCGCGGCTGTAAGGCCCGTAAGAGGTGCGCTGCAGCGGCACCTGATTCATGATCGCGGCCCCGTCCACCAGCCAGCCGACAGCGCCCATATCGGCCCATGTCAGCGTCGGGTAATTGAAGATGGAGCTGTATTTCATCGCGCCGGAATGCAGCTTTTCCATCAGCTCGTCGCGGCTGACCCCCAGCGTTTCGGCGGCGGAGTACAGGTAAAGCCCGTGCCCCGCCTCGTCCTGCACCTTGGCCAGCAGGATCGCCTTGCGTTCCAGCGTCGGCGCGCGGGTGACCCAGTTGCCTTCGGGCAGCTGGCCCACGATTTCGGAATGGGCATGCTGGCCGATCTGGCGGATCAGCGTCTTGCGGTAGCCTTCGGGCATCCATTCCTTCGGCTCGATCTTTTCGCCGCGGTCGATCCGCTCCTGAAAGGCGCGCTCCTCGGGCGTCATGTCCTCGAGGGATTTCATGCCTTCGGATTTTACCATCTGTGCATACATCGTCGTGCCTCCGGTTGCGTCAGCTGCGTTCAAGGATAAGGGCAATGCCCTGCCCCACGCCCACACACATGGTGCAGAGCGCGTAGCGGCCGCCGGTGCGGTGCAGCTGGCGGGTGGCGGACAGCACCACCCGGGCGCCGGACATGCCCAAGGGATGGCCCAGCGCGATGGCGCCGCCCTGCGCGTTCACATGCGGCGCGTCATCGGGCAGGCCCAGATCGCGCAGCACCGCCAGCCCCTGCGCGGCAAAGGCCTCGTTCAGTTCGATCACGTCCATCTGGTCCAGCGTCAGACCGGCGCGGGCCAGCACCCGGCGCGTGGCGGGCACCGGACCAATGCCCATGACGCGCGGCGCCACACCGGCGGCGGCCATGGCGACGATGCGCGCCTGCGGGGTCAGGCCATGCTGCCGCGCCGCCGCTTCGGACGCGACGATCACCGCCGCCGCCCCGTCATTGACGCCGCTGGCATTGCCCGCCGTCACGCTCAGGTCAGGCCCGTTCACGCCGCGCAGCTTGGCCAGCTGCTCCGCCGTGGTGCCGGGGCGCGGATGCTCGTCGGTGTCCACCACCAGCGGCTCGCCCTTGCGCTGCGGAATCTGGACCGGCACGATTTCCTCGGCAAAAAGCCCGCGCTCCTGCGCCGCCTGCCAGCGCGCCTGCGACCGGGCGGCAAAGGCGTCCTGATCCTCGCGGCTGATGCCATAATCTGCGGCGACGTTATCCGCCGTCTCGGGCATGGAATGGGTGCCGAAGAGCTTGTCCAGCTTCGGGTTCTTGAACCGCCAGCCGATGGTGGTGTCGTAAATTTCCGCGTTGCGGGAAAAGGCCGTCATGGCCTTGGCCATCACGAAAGGCGCGCGGCTCATGCTTTCGACCCCGCCCGCCAGCAGCAGATCGGCATCCCCCGCGCGGATGGTGCGCGCGGCAAGCCCGATCGCATCCATGCCCGACCCGCAAAGCCGGTTGACCGTGGTGCCCGGCACTTCCTGCGGCAGACCCGCCAGCAGGGCCGCCATGCGCGCGACGTTGCGGTTGTCCTCCCCTGCCTGATTGGCGCAGCCAAGGATCACATCCTCGACCTGCGCCCAGTCCACCGACGGGTTGCGCGCCATCAGCGCGGCCAGCGGCAGGGCGGCCAGATCATCGGCGCGGATGCCCGAGAGCGCGCCACCATAGCGTCCGATGGGCGTGCGCACGGCATCGCAGATGAAAGCGTCGGTCATGGGATCCTCCTCGCGTCGCGCGGCGGGTGCCTCCATATTCACCGACCGCTCGGTCATGGACATAGCGCCGAAAGCGTCACACGCAAAGAGAAAAGATGGAAAGGACGTGATGCTTTGGCGGAGCAACCAGAGGCGGCCAGCAAAATCAGTCGCTTGGCCGCGCCGCCTCGCGCCGCAGCCGGTCCAGCCGCAGGTCGGTGGCGGCGGTGGCCTGCGGCAGCAGCCCGTCGGGATCAAGGAATCGGCTGCCGATGCAGGCATCCGCCGCCTCGGCCAGCGTCAGATACAGCGTGACGAACAGCCGCCGCGCCGCGGGCCCCGGCCAGTCGGCGGGCAGCGCCGCCTGCGGCAGACGCGGATCGGCCAGCGCCGCCAGCCGGTAATCGTGCACCAGCCGCAGCCGCAGCGCCAGCGCGCGCACCGCATCGGGCGGATCGCTGCGGCACTGGTCCAGCAGCGGCGCGAACCGCGCGACAAAGGCGGCATAGGCGGTGCCCACCTCCGCCACCGGCCAGAGCGCGGCGGCAAGCCCGGGCAGGTCCGCCACCCCCGACACCACGTCGGCAGACCAGACCAGCCCCGCCGGGCGCGGCATGTCGCTGCGGTTGGGGGCCAGCGCCACCCCGCCCAGCGGTGCCCAGCCGGGCGCGGGCGGCTGGTCTGCCGGGGCCAGCAGCCAGCCCTGCGGCGCGGGCGGCGGGGTGTAAAGCACCTGCGCGGCGGCACCGAATTCGGCGCGCGCGGCGGCGGCCAGCCGGTAATGGCTGCGTCGCCCGATGCGTTCGCCCTCCAGCCGTCCGGCGCTGACCAGCCGCGACACGGCGGTGCGCACAAGGCTTTCGCTGATGCCGTGCCCGGCGCAACAGTCGATCAGCGTGCCCATCCACAGCCGCCCGCCGCGCGGCTCCACCACATCGCCATAAAGCGTGACGATGAAGGCGGAGGCGCGCGGCGGATCCTCCGCCAGCGGGTCCGGAAGGACGGTCAGGGCGGGGGCAAGCATGTCTGGCGGCATAAGTCCTCGGTCGGCAAAAGCGGCACGCCACTATCCCACAAACGCGGCGGGCTGTCAGGTCTGAACCGGCTCAGCCGTCCAGCGTCTTGTCGGAGGCATCGGCCCGCCCGGCGGTCCAGTAGCCCGAGGCTTTCATCCATGTCTTGGGATGGCCCCGCGCCAGCAGCGCGTCACGCAGCGCCCGCGCCACGCCCGCCTCGGCGGCCAGCCAGACATAACACCGCGCTGGCAGGTCGATACCGGCCAGCGCCGCCAGCAGCGGCCCGGGATCAGCGGCGGCGGACAGCGGACGGTGCACCCAGATCCCGCGCCAGTCGGCGGCGGTTGACAGCGCCTGTTCATCCGCCTTCCCCGGCACCGCCACTAGGCTGGTGACGGCAGTCCCCGCAGGCAGATCCTCGATCCGGCGCCCGATGGCGGGAAGTGCCGTTTCATCGCCGATCAGCAGCCAGTGGGCGATGTCGCCCTCCACCACGGCAGAGCCGCGCGGCCCCGCCACGGTCACGCTGTCGCCCACCCGCAGATCCCGGGCGAAATCGGCGGCAGGACCGCCGGGATGGTCGACAAAATCCAGCACCAGTTCATGAAGCGCGGGGTCAAAGCGGCGGGGGGTGTAATCGCGGCGCGCCTCCTCCGGCCCGGCCTGCGGGAGGATGACCTTGAGGTGATCATCCGCGCCAAGGCTGACAAAATCCGCCAGATCGGCGCCGGTCAGGGTCAGGCGGATCATGTGCGGGCTCAGCTGCACGGTGTCGGCCACGGTCAGGCTGCGGCGGCGCAGCTCGTGCCGGATGCGGCGGATCTGCGGCGGCGCATCCTCGGCGGCGGCGGGGGTGCTGTCCGGGTCGGTGTCGAAAATTCTGGTCACGTCCTGTCCTTTGATACGGCCATGGGCAAAGCGCGCCCTCCGCAGCGGCCAAAGCCGGTGCGGGTCTGCGCGTGGAGGACGTCACCACATGCGATGGCCCGGTGGCGCCTGCCCCGGGCTATAGTTGAATAAATTAGTCAGGAATGAAAAGTCACGCTTGCGTGAGGGGCAGGCCAGTCACGGCCCGCCCCCGCCGGGTCAGCTGCGGCAGGTGCGCAGGCCGATCAGCGTGTAAAGCGGGCAGTTGCCCGCAAGCGAGGTCACAAGAAAGACTGCGGCCACCGCAACCGCCAGCCACATCCACAGGCCGGTGCCCAGCACCGCCGTGCCAAAGGCCAGATAGAGCAGCCCCAGCGCCACGATGGTCCGCAGCGCGCGGTCAAGTTTTCCCATGTTTCGGGTCATGTCATCCTCCGGGGGATCAAGGGTCATGGCCCCTTGTGCCACGGAACCCGCCCGCCGGACGGTGACCATGTCACCAAGCCGGGGCTAGCGCGTGCCGCCCCGCGCAAGCTGCCGCAGCGCCTCCGGATCGGCCAGCCGCACCGCGCCACGCGCCTGCGCGATCCAGCCCCGGCGGTGAAATTCGGCCAGCGTGCGCGTGATCACCTCGCGCGCGGTGCCAAGCTCATGGGCCAGCACCTGATGCGTGGCCTGCACCTGACCGCTGTCATCGGCCAGCGCCAGCAGCCGCGCCGCCAGCCGCACATCCATGCGCTGCGACAGGATGTCGTCGATCAGCGCGAACAGATCCGCGATGCGCCGGGCGTAGGCGTGGAAGACCAGCCTGCGGAATGCCGCAGATCCGGCGATGATCGCCTCGAACCCGGCGCGGGGGATCGCCACGGCGGTCACTTCGGTTTCGGTGATGGCTTCGGCGGTATAGGCCTCGGAGGAGAGCAGGCAGGCGGTGGTCAGGATGCAGCTTTCCCCGGCATGCACGCGATACAGAAAGACCTCGCGCCCGGTTTCGGTCTGCTGCTGCACCCGCACCGTGCCCGTCCGCAGCAGGAAGAAGGTCTGCGCCTCCTGCCCGGGGGCAAAGACCGTGCGGCCTGCGGGCAGGTGCATCGGGTGGGCGCTGCGCCGCAGCAGCGCCTGTTCGTCTGCGGGCAGATCGCGCAGCCCGTCAAAATGCGTGGTCCAGTCCTCGGTCATGCGCTGCCCCCTGCCCCGGCCCGCCCCAGCGGTAGCGCAGGCGGGCCGGGTGACGCAAGCCAGCGGTCCCTAATCGGGGAGGCAGATTTGCCCTGCGCGTGCCGCGCGCAGCGTGCGCCAGAGCAGGCCCGCGATGGTGACGGCCAGCACCGCCAGCAGCCCCTGCCCCAGCAGATGGTGCAGCCCCGATCCGGTCAGCGCGGCGAAGCGGAAGCTGGCCGTGGTCAGTGCCGCCAGCGGAAAGGACAGCGCCCAGAAGGACAGCGCGAAGGGCAGCCGCAGCAGCGCGGGGATCTGCAGCGCCACCAGCGCGGCAAAGAAGTAGCCCAGATTGAGCAGAAGCCGCGCCACGGCATCCACCTCTCCGCCCAGTTGCAGCCATGCCAGATGCGCGACGGCAGGCGGCGCCACAAGGATCACCAGCGTCGGGCGCAGCTTGCCCGGCAGCGGATCGTGAAAGATCAGCCGGTTGAACACCAGCGTCAGCAGCACCAGCCAGAAGATCAGCCCGACCGAAAAGAAATACCAGCTGAGTTCCACAAACCCCAGCCCCACCCCCGCCAGCGGCGCCACGACATTGCCCACCGCCGGGATGAACCATGCGGGCGACAGGTGCTGCGGGCCAAAGGCGCGGTGCGAGATCCATGCCGACACCACCACCAGCGTCAGCACCGCCTGCGCCCCCGCCCCCAGCAGCCAGACCGGCCGCGCCAGCAGCGGCGCGTTGGGGCCAAGGAATGCCGCCAGCAGCAGCAGCGAAATGCTGATGGCAGGAAAGAAGGCCAGCTTCACCGGATGCGCCCAGTCCGCCGCCAGGGCTGCGGGATGCCGCATCGCCTTGACGGCGAGCACCGCGCCCAGCCCCAGCAGCACCGCCAGCGCGCCCCAGCCGGTGATCTGGCCCGCGCCCTCCAGCCCGGCGGCGCGCAGCGCCAGCGCAAAGCCGAAAAGCCCCATGGGGATGGCAAAGGCGCTGACCGGGAAATGCGCCAGCGACGCGGCGGGCGGGGGGGGCGGCTGTGTCTTGGGCGGTCATCAGGAACGGTCCTTCTGCGGTCTGGGGGAATGCCCGTCCGCGGCGGACGGGGCATCGGGGCGGTCATCGGGCAGTCTTCGTCGCGGGCACGGGCGTTATTGCGGGCAGGCCCCCCCGCCCACCGAGCCACAGCTTTGCCCGCAGGGCAATGCGGCGGCACAGCATGTGGCCAAGGGTCGGGCCCGCCCGCATCTTCGTCAGGCAGAGCGACAGTGCCCTGCCGCCCTCCTGCCCGATGCCGCGCCGCCTGTCTGTGATCTGGGTCACACTGGGGGCCGTTCACGCAAGCGTCACTGTGCCGGGCGGCTTGGGGCACTAGGTTCCGGGGCGTCATCCAACTCCGGACCGACACGGACCCCGAACCAAAGGAGCCCGATCATGGCCCATCTTTCCCGCCTTCCCCTTGTTGCCCTGCTGGCCGCCTGCGGCCCCGCCTCGGCACAGGATTTCAACGCCGAGCCGCCCAACGCTCCCGACCAGTCCCCCGCCTTCGAGGCCCAGACCCGCGCCCCGGTGCTGGATGAGGGCATGACCCTGAGCCATGAGGTGGTGGTGGACGGGCTGGTGCACCCCTGGGGCATGGACCAGCTGCCCGACGGGCGCTGGCTGGTGACCGAACGGCCCGGGCGGCTGCGCATCGTGGCCGAGGATGGCACGCTGTCCGATCCGGTGCAGGGTCTGCCCGAGGTGGACACCCGCCGTCAGGGCGGGCTGCTGGACGTTGCCATCAATGACTCGACCTTTGCCGACACCCGCCGCGTCTGGTGGAGCTATGCCGAACCGCGCGACGGCGGCACCACCGGCACCGCCGTGGCCACCGGCATCCTGTCGGAGGATGGCAGCCAGATGACCGAGGTCGAGGTGATCTTCCAGCAGGATCCGGCATGGGAGTCGACCATGCATTATGGCTCGCGGCTGGTCTTTGACGGCGAAGGCGCGCTGTTTGTCACCACCGGCGAACGGTCGCTGCCCGAACCCCGGCAGCTGGCGCAGGATGTGGACACCCATTTGGGCAAGGTGCTGCGCCTTGATCCCATGGGCGGTGCCGCAGAGGGCAATCCGCAGATCGAGGGCGGCCTGCCCGAGATCTGGAGCTATGGCCACCGCAACCTGCAATCCGCAGCCCTTGGCCAGGATGGTGCGCTCTGGACCGTGGAACACGGTCCCAAGGGCGGCGACGAGCTGAACCGCCCCGAGGCCGGGCTGAACTATGGCTGGCCGGTTGTCACTTACGGTCTGGATTATTCCGGCGGCCCCATCGGCGAAGGCCGGACCGAGGCCGAGGGCATGGAGCAGCCGATCTATTACTGGGATCCGGTGATCGCGCCCTCCGGCATGGTGTTCTATGACGGCGAGATGTTCCCCGACTGGCAGGGCAGCGCCCTGATCGGCGGGCTGGCCAGCCAGTCGCTGGTGCGGCTGACGCTGGAAGACGGTCAGGTCAGCGGCGAAGGCCGCTATCTGCAGGGCGAAGGCCGGGTGCGCGATGTCGACGTGGCCCAGCAGGATGGCGCGGTGATGCTGCTGATGGATGCCGATGACGGCACGCTGCTGCGCGTGACGCCCTAAGCTTGCGGCGCGGTGGTCCGCCAGCGGGCCACCATCCGCGCCAGCCCCTCCTCCAGACCCACGCGCGGCGCCCAGTCCAGCAGGTCACGGGCGCGGGTGATGTCGAGCACGCTGGATTTCACCTCCATCTGCGACGGCGCGTGGCGCAGGCTCAGGCGGCGGCTCGTCGCCGCCTCCAGCCGCGGGATCAGGTCGATCAGGGCGGTGCCCGTGCCGCTGCCAAGGTTCAGCCTTGTGATCCGGCTTTCGGGCGGGCGCAGGCAGACCCGTTCCACCGCGCGCAGGAAATCCGACATGTGCAGGTAATCGCGCAGCCCGGTGCCGCCGCCATAGACGGTGAACTCTGCCCCGCTCTCCGCCGCATCCATCAGCAGCCGCATCACCCCCCGGTCACGCCGGGGCAGATCGCCGCCATAGGGATTGGCGACACGCAGGAGGGTCAGGCGGAAACCGTGCTGCGCCGCCAGAAACAGCAGCGCGTTTTCCACCATCAGCTTCTGCAGGGCATAGACCCCCTTGGGCTGCGGCTCGCGTGGCTCGGGGATCGGCAGATCGTCGCTGTCGCCATAGACGGCAGCGGAGGAGAGATAGACCAGATGCCCGCGCCAGCCCCGCGCCAGCAGCGCCTCGGCAAAGCCGGTCTGCGGCAGCACCTCGCGTGTGACCAGATCGCCCACGCCCTCGATATGCGCCCGCGCATCCGAAAGACCGGCGCAATGCACAATCGTCGCCGCCTCCTCGCCGGGCTCCAGCCAGTCCGCCGCCAGCACATCCGCCACCCGCCGATGCGCGGCCCCCGGCACGGGCGCGGGCAGCGCGCTGCGCGAGATGCCGGTGACGGGGCCAAGCCGTGCCAGATGGCACAGGATTTCAAAGCCCAGAACCCCCGCGCAGCCGGTGACATGGATCATGACCGTTCCTTTCGCCTCAGACCGTCATCGTCGCCTGCACGGCGCGTTGCCACGCGGCATATCTCGCCTCGCGCGTGGCACTGTCCATGGCGGGGGTGAACTGCCGGTCCAGCGCCCAGCCCTTGGCGAACTCCTCCGGCCCCGGATAAAGCTCGGCGCGCTGCCCGGCAAGCCACGCCGCCCCCATCGCGGTGGTTTCCAGCACCTGCGGACGGTCCACCGGCGCGCCAAGGATGTCTGACAGGAACTGCATCGCCCATTCGCTGGCGCTCATGCCGCCATCAACGCGCAGCGTCGCCACCGAACTGTCGATGCCCGCCCAGTCGGCGCGCATCGCCTCCACCAGATCGCGGGTCTGGTAGCCCACGCTTTCCAGCGCGGCGCGGGCAAATTCCGCAGGCCCCGAATTGCGGGTCAGACCGTAAACCGCGCCCCGGCATTCGGCGTTCCAGTAAGGCGCGCCCAGCCCGGTGAAGGCAGGCACGAGGATCACCTGCTGCCCGTCATCGGCACGCTCCGCCAGCCCCTGCGTGTCCGACGCCTGCCGGATAAGCCCCAGCCCGTCGCGCAGCCACTGCACCACCGCGCCCGCGATGAAGATCGACCCCTCCAGCGCATAGGTGGTCTGCCCGTCGAGCCGGTAGGCGATGGTCGACAGCAGCCGATGCTGCGAGGTCACCCGCTCCGTCCCGGTGTTGAGCAGCGCAAAACACCCCGTGCCATAGGTGGATTTCAGCATGCCGGGCGCAAAACAGGCCTGCCCCAGCGTCGCCGCCTGCTGGTCCCCCGCCACGCCAAGGATCGGCAGCGGACGCCCGAACAGATCAGGCCGCGTCGTGCCGAATTCGGCGCCGCAATCCAGCACCTCGGGCAGCATCTCCTTCGGGATGTCGAGCATGTCGCACATCTCGGGCGACCACGCATTGCGGCTGATGTCGTAAAGCATGGTGCGGGCGGCATTGGTGGCATCGGTGACATGGCGCGCGCCGCCGGTCAGTTTCCAGATCAGCCAGCTGTCCACCGTGCCAAAGGCCAGCTCGCCCCGCCGCGCCCTTTCCCGCGCGCCCTCCACATGATCGAGGATCCATGCCAGTTTCGTGCCCGAAAAATACGGGTCAAGCAGCAGGCCGGTGATCTCGGTCACGCGCGCCTCCTGCCCTTCGTCGCGCAGGCGGCGGCACAGATCGGCGGTGCGCCGGTCCTGCCAGACGATGGCGCGGTGGATGGGCTGGCCGGTCTTGCGGTCCCAGACCACCGTGGTCTCGCGCTGGTTGGTGATGCCGATGGCCACCACATCCTCGGGCCCCGCCCCGGCCTTTTCCAGCGCCGCCCGGCAGGTGCCCGCCGTCGAGGACCACAGATCGGCGGCCTCATGCTCCACCCAGCCCGACTGCGGGAAATGCTGCGGAAATTCCTCCTGCGCCTGTGCCGCGACCCGCAGGTCGGCGTCGAACAGGATCGCCCGGCTGGAGGTGGTGCCCTGGTCAATGGCAAGAATGTAGCGCGTCATGGTGACCTCCCCTCTGAAAATTCCGGCCACACGGGCCGGACCGGTCTAGGGTAAGGCATGAGGCGCGGCTGTCCACAGCCATGGCGCACCGCCCGCAGCCCCGGCGATCTGACGATCCGCTGGACGCGCCGGGTCGCGGTCGCTGGCCGCTGATACGTGGGGCGCTGGTGATGTGCCTTTGAGCGAGGAAAGTGAAGCCAATGAGGTGGAACCCCGTGATGGCAAAGCCGTCAAACGCACACTGACCACCACGACCAACGTCCTCTACACCTCAGCCCAGCAGACCGCCGATTGGGGCGCACCATCGGCCCCGGCCAATCCCTCGCCCTCCGCCTCTACCAGCTCTCAGCCCTGATCGTCCGGGGCGCTGGGCGATCCGTCACGCTCAGCTTCTGAAAGCAGGATCATGTCCGAAATGTCGATCGCACTGTCTGCACCCTGCCCGAAGGCAGCAGAAAGCTGCGCATTGCGATCAACGGATTCGGGCAGCCCCCGTTCCGGCCAAAGGTCGGCAGAGCCATGGGCATCATCTCGCCCTTCTTGTCGCCCGAAGCGCTGGTTCAATTGACCAAGGGCCTTGACCCCTCCGAATGCTGGTTGCTGAGCCGGGCCGAGGAACTGGCGCCGATGCCGCCTGACGTGCTGGCCCGCTTCGGGCAGGTCATGGTTCTGGACGATCTGGCTGAAACCGAAGATGGCGAGGAGGCATCCGCGGCTCTTGGCCTTCATGCCAAGGTCTTTGTGACCGAACGCTACCCGAGGTCTGAGTCGACCACGGACCTGACCGTCGGATCGGGCAACGCCACGGCGGCCCCCCCTGCTGAACGGCAGCAATGTTGAGGTGCTTGCCACCCTTTCCGGCTCCTCGCGCCGGATGGGCTGCGTTGCCGATCATGTTTCGCCAGAACGGCTGGGCCGGTTCCTTCGGCCGTGGCAGGCCCCGGCAGCGCTGCCCGCCCCTGATCTGACCTTAGCGGCAGAGGCGCGCCTTGATGCGATGCGCAAGGCACTGGCGGCGGCTGACCTGACCTTGCGCTGCACTCCGGCCGAAGACGGGCGGATCGGCCTGACCCTGACCGCTCGCGGCACCGTTGGCCTCCCCGCCATCTTGCGGGCTGAACTTTGGCCACTGACCCTTGGCCCGAACCATTCTTTGACCCTGAAGGCGGAGCTTGGGCGGACCGGCCTGCACCTTGGCCAGTTCGCCCTCGCCGATGTGACGCGCTGGCTGGGACTTCGCCTCACCGATCTGGAAACCGGGGCCGAACTGGTCTTCACCCTGGGCACCATGAGCTGCTGCCGGTTTCGTGGACACGAAGATAAGATCGTGACCCATGAACTGGAGAGTGGATATGACGAGACGGAAGTTCAGCCGCGAGTTCAAGATCGAGGCCGTGAGGCTGGTGACGGATCGGGGTGTGGCCGTGGCGCAGGCCGCCCGTGACCTCGATGTGGCGGAGAGCGTGTTGCGCCGCTGGATGCGGGAGCTGACCGCAACCCCTGCTGTTGCCTTTCCCGGGAACGGGCAGTTGCGCGCTGATCTGGCCGAGATTTCATCCTTGAAGAAAGAGGTCGCCCGGCTCAGGGCGGAGCGTGACATCC
>NZ_FNEJ01000032.1 GCF_900100085.1 Salipiger marinus | reverse complement strand
CCGCCTCGCCGCCGCCCCGTCTGGCGTCCCGTCAGCACCTCAGCGCCGCCGGTGAGGGGCTATCTACGGAATACCACAAACACCCGCAACCCCTTTTTCGCAAAAACTTCACGTGCAGCAGAAAGAAAGGTTTTTCGCCTATCCCGAGGGCGTTGCGCCCCTCTCGGGCGCTGGCCTGGACCTTCAGGCGCGCATCGCGCGCCCCTTGGGCCCCCATCCTCCGAATCCCTGCCCTATCCCCCGGCGAGAGATGGGGCCTGCGGCACCGCGTGCGCCCGGCCCCGGGGACGTCCGCCTCGCCTCCAGCCCCCCCTCTGCGCAAAAGAAGGCGCGGTCACGGGGCCGGCCCCTCCCCTTGATTTTGAGGTGGCAAAATGCCACCTTGGCGGGAGATCGAGGAGGACATCATGGCCCAGTCAGTGAAGCTTTCAGATGACGTGATGGCGAGCGTGCGCCGGGAAGCCGATCTCCACAGCCGGTCCGTTGCTGGCCAGATCACCCACTGGCTGCGGCTCGGGCGGGCGATCGAGCAGTCGGGCGCCTATGACCATACCCGCGTGACGGCAGCACTGGAGGGCCGCCTCGACACGGTCGAGCTCGGGGACGAGGAAGCCGCCGCCTGGCTGGATGCCTTCACCGAAAAGATGTCTGCTCCTTCCACGACGGAACAGGCCTTTTTCGCCAAGCGGCAGAAGCTTGGCCGGGGTGTCGGCCTCGACGCGGCCGGAAACCTCATTCATGCGGCAGGATCTGACGCGGCAGCATGAGACCCAGTCTCGTCCTGCTTGCGGGCCCGAACGGGGCGGGAAAATCCACGCTCTATCAGACCCGGGTCGCCCCGAGCTTTTCCGGGCCGTTCATCAATGCGGACCTGATCCAGCGCGACGAGCTCAGGGATGCCTCGATGGAGGCGTCCTACAGGGCGGCACAGATCGCCGCCGAACGCCGGGCGGACCTTCTGGAGGCCCGCAAGAGCTTCGCGACCGAGACCGTCTTCTCCCACCCCTCGAAGCTCGACGTCATCAGGGACGCGCGCGCGCGGTTATATGGTCGTCGTCATGCATGTGGGCGTGGATGACCCGGACCTCTCGGTCGCGCGGGTGCGGGCCCGCACCGAGGAAGGAGGCCACGACGTCCCCGAGCAGAAGATCCGGGACCGCTATGCAAGAGGCCAGCCCCTGATCCGGCAGGCCGTGCGTCAGGCCGACCGGGGCATGGTCTTCGACAACTCGACGCTCAACGCGCCGCCTCGCCGGTCCCTCCTCTTTGCCGCGGGGCGTCTTCTTCAGGCGGAACCGGTGCTGCCGCGCTGGATCCTGTCCGGCTATGCCGAGGATCTGGTGATCTGACGCCGCGTTTTGCCCGCGACAGAGGATGCGCGCGCCCTGCATCTGCCATGGAAGAGGCCATTTCCTGACGGCAGAGCCCGTCCGGGCAACCTCCTCAAGGCATCGGGCAAGCGGGATATCCGTCAGCCTGCGGACCTGAAGCCAGAGTTTCCCGGCATAGGATGCTGTCACCCCGGGTCGCCTGCGGACCGCTGGCCTTGGCGCAGATCTTTCCGGGGTCTGCTGTCGGCCTGCCAATGCCGGTCATGATCCGAGGTCGAGGCCTGCCATGGCCTCGGCTGTGTCCTGATCGGCGGGAAAGAACGCCTCGATCGTCACTTCGGACAGGGTGACATCGACCGCCGTGCCAAAAACCGTCGTCGTGCTGATGAAGGACAGCAGACCCCTGCTGCTTTTCAGCCGCAGCGGGACCGCGATATCCTGAGGCTGCCTTGGCATTCGGGGCTGTTTTGCGGGTTCGGGGCAGGGCAGCGCTGTGAGTTCGGCCCGGAGAGCGGCAAGGCGCGCGTCAGCCGTTGCCTCGATCTCATGATCCAGCCGGGCAAGGACATGCGCGCGCCACGCGCCAAGGTTGAGGATACGCGGGGCGAGGCCTTCCGGATGGAGGCTTGCGCGCAGAACGTTCACCTCCCCTGCCAGCAGGTGCGGCGCGACGCCGGTCAGCAGGTAAGGCACGGCGGCGTTTGCGGCGAGCAGGGTCCAGTGGCGATCCACCACCAGCGCGGGATGCGGCAGATGCCCGCGCAGAATACGGCTGACCGCCTCGCGGGCGGCAGAAAGGTCGGGCGCGTCAAGCGGGCGTTGCGGGAACTGCGCCGCATAACCGCCCGCGTTGAGCATGAGATTCCGGTCCCGCAGCGGCAGGCCGAGATGTTCGGCCAGTTGCAGGATCATGTCGCGGCTCGGCTGGGAGCGGCCCGATTCCAGAAAGCTCAGGTGACGCTGTGAAATCTGCGCCTCGAGAGCAAGCGCGAGCTGGCTGAGCCTGCGCCGGGTCCGCCACTGCTTCAACAAGGATCCGACCGTGTGCTTCTGCTCCATGGGGGCAGCCTCTTTGTTCATGCGCCTCGGTCCAATTACCTCTGAGGTAATCGACGGCTGTCGCCGGTCGCAAGATAGTCGGGTCATCCCTTCGGCAAGCGGAGCCTGAAATGACCAACGATCCCCACCGACCCAGCCTGAGAAACATCCTCGCCCTCGACGCGGCGACATGCACCGGCATGGGGCTGCTGCTTGTTCTGGCCGCGGGGCCGGTTGCGCGGCTGACGCAGATTCCGTCAGGACTGCTGTTCTGGGCGGGGCTGCTGCTGCCCGTCGCCGCCTTCATGGCGCTTGTGGCCAGAGCCGTGCCTCCGCCCGGCTGGGCGGTCGCCGTGATCGTGGCGGCAAACCTGCTCTGGGTTGCGGCCAGCCTGATCCTGCCCGGGGCGGGCGTGTTTGCGCCAAGCGCCCTGGGCTGGGTCTGCGTTCTGGCGCAGGCCGCGGGCGTCGCGCTGTTCTCCTGGCTGGAATGGACGGCACGTCCTGCGGCCATTGCGAAAATCCGACGCCGAACCGAAAGACCGCGCCCATGACCTGCTATGCCATCGGCCATCTGCGGACCGTCCAGATGGGACCGGAGATCATCGCCTATCTCGACGCCATCGATGCCACTCTGGCACCGTTCGACGGACGGTTCCTCATTCATGGCGGCCAGAACCATCTGCTGGAAGGGAGCTTCACCGGCGATCTGATCGTGATCGCCTTCCCGGATCTGGCCCGGGCCCGAGGCTGGTATGGATCGCCCGGCTATCAGAAAATCCTGCCGCTTCGGTCGCAGAATGCCGAAGGCGACGTGTTCCTCATCGAAGGTGTGGCTGCGGAACATCGCGCACCCGACATCCTTCGGCAGGAAGCATGACCGCAGGCGCGTCAGGGATCGCCGCCCATGCCGCATATCAGGGGGATCCTGCGGTCATTTACCGGATCCCGCGCGGATCCCATCCGGGCCACAAAGACCGCTGCCCCCGGCCCGAATTGCGCGGTGATCCGCGCTGTCATCCTGCGGGGGTGTGAAATCGGCGGGCAGGTGCTGCCCGGCATGGGGCGACGAGCTGGGGTGGCAGGTGCTAGATTCAGGGGGCGCAGCTTCAGGAATGGCGCCAGTCAAAAGGGAGAGCCCATGAAAATCCGGCCGGGGAAAAATATCGCAATCAAGGTGCCGCGTCACAAATGGCAGGAAACGGTGGCCTTCTACCGCGACAAGGTGGGGCTGAAGGTCGCAAGGGAGCTGACGAACAGCGTCGGATTTGTCTTTGGCGAGATGACCTTGTGGGTGGACAGGGTCGAACGGCAAAGTCAGTCTGACGTCTGGCTGGAGCTTTTTACAGAGGATCCGGATCGCGCGCTCGATCATCTGGAAAGCCCGCAGCGCGACGAGCTGGAGCCTCTGGACGGGGTGACCGGGCATTGGACTTCGGATCCGGCTGGCGTGGTCCTGCTGCTCAGGAACGAATGACCGCACCGGCTGTTCCTGGTGAAATCCGGCAATTCCGACGCACCGCCGCTGGGGCGTCCGGAGGGGTCTTTGCGTGTCAGGCTGGCTGCGGCAGGTCAGAACACGCAGATCTGCGCGTATCTCGCAGGACCCGATTTGCAGTGAATTAATTTGCTTAAGTTAGTTTTTGTAAATAGTTTCAATAACAAGAGTTCACCACCAGACTGTGAGGCAATAATGACCACATTTCCGGTGCTGTCTCGCGCGGCGATAGACGCCTATGATCCCCTTTCGCTTCCGGTCTGGGTGTTTTCGACCAAAACCCTTCGGATTCTGAGCGCGAACGCCGCCGCGCGCGACTGGGTCGGATATGACGCAGAGACATTGCAGGCCATGACCATCGCCGATCTGCGGCCCGAAGCGGACCGGGGCAGGATCGTGGATCGCGTCCGCGCGTTTGATGGCGTCAGAGCCGATGCCGGGACTTGGACCATCGTCGCAAGCTCGGGCATTCCCTATACCGCCTCGTTCACCTGGAGCAAGGTCGTGGTCGAAGGGGTGGAGGCGGTCGTGGCAAGCATCCGCGATGTGACGCGGATTGCCCAAGCCGAAGCGCTTGTCGAAGCGCTGAGCCATCAGAACGAAACGCTGCGCCGGACTGCCAGCCTGTCGGCGGCGCATCTTTCGAGGCTGTTTGACGGGCTTCCCGGCAAGATGGTGGTGCTGACACCGGGGGACTACACGATTGTCGCCGTCACCGATGAATATGCGCATGCCGTGAGGCTGGACCGCGACGCGTTGCTGGGCAGGCGGCTGCTGGACCTGTTCCCCGACGACCCCGTCGACCCGCAGGCGGATGACGCGGGCAACCTTCGCGCCTCGCTGCGCCGCGTGGCCTCGCTGCGCGTGACCGATGTGATGAACCTGCAATGCCAGCCCGTGCGTCAGTCCGATGGCGCATTGCAGGACCGGTTCTGGCTGCCGCGCAACAAGCCCGTGCTCGATGCTGACGGGCATCTCATCTACATCGTCCACCGTGTCGAGGACATGACCGAGGTTCTGGCCGGGAAAGGCGCACCCGACACGCCCGGGGCCGACGCCATCACCGCGCTGCAGACGCGCACCGCGCTCTTTGCGCTGCGCGAGCGGGAAACGCGGCTGAAAACCGCGGAGATGCTGCTGGATCTCGGCGCATGGGAATATGACTTCGAACGCGGCGCCCTGAGCTGGTCTGACCGGGCGTTCGACATTTACGGCGTCCCGCGCGACCGGGACCCGCCGGATTTTGATGGCTATGTCGCGCTGGTGCATCCCGATGACCGGCAGCAGATGCTGGCCGCCTATACCTGTTTCTTCGAGTCGGGCGCGCCGGAGATCGAGTTCCAGCACCGGATTCTCCGCGCCGACGGAACGCTGTCGCATATCCGGGGCGTCGGCGTGCGGCATCAGGTGGACGGGCGCGAAATCGCCATAGGCTTCGTGCAGGACATCACCGCCATCAAGCTGACCGAGGAAGAACTGCTGCGTCAGGGACGGCGGCGCGAGCTTGCGGGCCGTCTGGCGCGCCTCGGAAGCTGGCACGCAAGCCTTCAGGACACGCATGTGTCATGGTGTGACGTGACCGCGGACATTCACGATGAGCCCGACGGCTTCTCGCCGACGCTGGATCAGGCCATCTCTTACTACATCCCGGAACATCGCGACCGCATTCGCGCAAAATTCGAGGCCTGTGCCAAGGAAGGCCGCCCCTACAACGAAACCGTGCAGATAGAAACAGCCAAGGGACGGCGGGTCTGGGTGCGCACGCTCGGCGAGCCGATCCGCGACGAGAGCGGCGCAATCGTCGCGGTCGAAGGCGCGTTTCAGGACATCACCGACCTGATTGCGGTGCAGGACAAGGCCTCGGACCTGTCCGCGCGGCTCCGGGCAACGCTGGAGGGCATGAACGATGCCTTTTTCCTGCTGAACGAGGCCTGGCAGTTTGCCTTCATGAACTCCACGGCTGAAGCATTTCTGCAACGTACGCGAGACGACCTGCTGGGCAAATCCCTCTGGCAGGAATTCCCGGAGGCGGTCGGCAGCACCTTTCAGGAGAATTACGAGCGCGCGGTCGCCGAAGGGTGCGCCGTCCGGTTTCAAGCGTATTATCCTCCGCTGCAGAGATGGTTCGAAGTCAGTGCGGACCCCACCACAGCCGGGCTTGCGGTATATTTCCGGGACGTCACGCAGCAACGCGCCCAGAATGCCCACCTGCGTCTTCTGGAAGCCGCAGTCTCGCGTCAGAGCGACATTCTGCTGATTACCGAAGCAGAGCCGATCGACGCACCGGATGGTCCAAAAATCGTCTATGTCAATGACGCCTTCGAACGGCTCACCGGCTTTTCCCGCGATGAGGTGATCGGACTGACCCCCCGCCTGCTGCAGGGCCCGAAGACCCAGCACGAGGAGCTTTACCGTATCCGTCAGGCGCTGGAGAAATGGCAGCCGGTCCGGTCCGAGCTGATCAATTACACCAAGTCCGGCGAGGAATTCTGGCTGGAGCTCGACATCGTGCCGATGGCGGACGAGACGGGCTGGTTTACCCATTGGATCGCAGTCGAGCGGGACATCACCGCGCGCAAACAGGCCGATCTGGCGCTTCAGGCCAATGAGGAACGGTTCCGTCTGGTCAGCAAGGCGGCGGGCAGCGCCATCTGGGACTGGGACGTGACGATTGGCCAGCAATGGTGGAGCGAGGGCCTGCGCGACATTTTTGGACATGAAAGGGATACGTCCGGCACGGTGCCGACCGTCTGGCGCCGGCATGTCCATCCCGACGACATGGCGCAGGTCAATGCCGCCTTGGACCGTCTGATGACGGATCAGGACAGCGTCCTGCGCGAGCAATACCGGTTTCGGCGGGCAGATGGCAGCTGGGCATTTGTCGAGGACAGGGCCTTTGCCCTGCGCGATGACAACGGCAGGGTGCGCCGTGTTCTGGGATCGCTGACCGATATTACAGATCAGAAACTGCTCGAAGAGCGGCTGAGCCAAGCCCAGAAAATGGAAACGGTCGGTCAGCTGACTGGCGGCATAGCGCATGATTTCAACAACTTACTGACGATCATCCTTGGCAACACCGAAATCCTTGCAGAGGATCTGGGCGAGCTGCCGCATCTGCAGAGACTGGCCAAGATGTCTTTGGACGCGGCCGACCGCGGGGCGGAGCTGACCAGCCGGCTGCTGGCCTTTTCCCGCAGACAGGCCCTCGAGCCCAAGGTTCTGGATGTCGCGCAGCTTGTTCAGGGCATGGACGGGCTGCTGCGGCGGACGCTGCCCGAAAGCGTCGAGATCGAGATCGTGCGCGCGGGCGGGCTCTGGAAAATCGAAGCGGATGCCTCGCAGCTTGAACTGGCGCTGCTCAATCTCGCCGTAAACGCCCGCGACGCCATGCCGGATGGCGGCAACCTGACCATCGAGATGGCCAATGCCATGCTGGATGACGAGTATGTCGCCCTGGAACCCGATGTCAGAGCCGGGCAATATGTGGTGATTGTCGTCACCGACACGGGCACCGGAATTCCGCCGGAGGTGATCGACCGGGTGTTCGAGCCATTCTTCACCACAAAGGAGGTGGGCAAAGGCTCCGGCCTCGGGCTGAGCATGGTCTACGGCTTCGTCAAACAGTCCGGCGGACATATCCGGGTCTATTCGGAACTGGGCGAAGGCACCGCGATCAAGATGTATTTCCCGCGCTCCCGGATCAAGCAGGAGGTCATCGTCACGCTCCCTGCCGGGCGCAAGCTGATCGGCGGCACCGAGACCATTCTTGTGGTCGAAGATGACGACGCTGTCCGCCAGCATGTCACCGCGCAGCTTCAGGGGCTGGGCTATCAGGTGCTGGAAGCCGCCACAGGCGCCGAGGCCATGGACGTTCTGGACCAGTCGCCTGCGGTCGACCTGCTGTTCACCGATGTGGTCATGCCGGGGGGCATGGGGGGGCGGGATCTCGCGGATGCGGCGCGCAAGCTTCGGCCAAGCCTGAAGGTCCTGTTCACGTCCGGCTATACTGAAAACTCGATCGTCCATCACGGGCGTCTGGACCCGGGCGTCAAGCTGCTAAGCAAGCCCTACCGGCGTGAAAAACTGGCCGTAAAAATCCGCGAGGCCTTGGACAACGCCGAAGACTGAGGCGGAGCGGTTGGGCATGGCGATGCCGCGGGCGGAGGGTCAGACCCTTGCAGCCTTGCGGCACAGGAAACCGGCCCGGACCAGAAAGCCGCTAGAGCAGGTCGTCGACGGCGTTCAGCAGCGTTGCCCTTCTGAACGGCTTCTGCAGGATCGCGTTTGCCCCGAAGAGCTCGGCACTGCTGGTAATTCCGCGCAATTCGGCAGTTCCCGTAGGGATATACCGGGATCCCCCCGTGACGATCAGGATGGGCGTCTTTTTGCAGACCTTGCGGATTTCCATAACCATCTCCAGCCCGTCAAAATGCGGCATGAAGAGGTCTGAAATGATCAGATCGAAGCTTTCCTTGGACAGCATCTTGGGGACGCGGTCGGAAGAGCTTTCCACAGTCACCTCGTGCCCGGAAGTCACGAGAATGGTCTCCATGGTCGCCGCTACGGCAGCATCGTCATCTACGATGAGGATCTTCGCCATTCTTGTTCCCTCCTTCGACGAGACGTGCCTACAAGGCTGCAGAAAATCCAACGCTGCCGCCCCGACCCCGCGGAGGCGCATGCCCCCTTTGGCAACATGACCTAAGGTGCTTTCGGGCGCAGGCAAACCTGCCAGGTCGTTTAGCATGACCAAACAGGATCATACAGAGCCAGCTGGACCCGCGACGATTCGCTTCAGCCTCGCGCTCGTCCTCAAGCTGCTTCAGTCGGCGCTTCTCGTCAGGCAGCAACCCGCCATACTTCTTCTAGGCAAAGTAGGTCGACTGCCTGATCCCTGCCTTGAGGCACTTCTCGGCGACCGACGTCCCCTCCTCGCCTTGTTTCAGGATCAACGCCTTCTGCGTGTCTATGAACTTCGATATCTTAATCGTTTGCGGGTTTCGCAAAATCCGGGACGGGCATTTCGGTAAATCCCGGACACGCGCCTCATAGGACCTCTGACGGGGCCGACATCCACCGACAGCACGCGACGCATGCCCTTGATGCCTGGATCCGCGCCTGCCATAGAAGCCGCCCCCATCAGATGCCTGCCCGGCGTCGGTCAGCCGAGGCATTCACATTGGTGGCCTGCCCTGCGCAGATTCCGCTGGGACGGGACACAGTCACAATGTCATCAACCTCTAGGGCGTGCTACGGTGCTGAGGGGGCGGGTTTCAGACTGAGGCCTGTCATGTCGCGATCATACGGTCATTTGCTCACACATCCAAAAAATACAGAAAGCTATTCCTATCGTGACTTTTTGGAAAGATGACCGACAGAAACAGCCGCTACACCGTCAGCTGTTTCTCTCCATGCTGGTTGTATTGGGGATAGTCGCCCTGAGCCTGATCGTTGTGGGCTATAACGCAATCAGCGTGACGGATACGACTGCGAAGGCAAGGCAGGAACGCTTTGCGGCAAGACTTCTCGAGGCGGAAATCAGCAGCCTGCCGGATCAGCAGCGCAGCGCCACGGTCTGGGATGACGCGGTCCTCAACACCGAACTGCGCGATGACGACTGGATCGACGGAAATCTTGGCGCCTGGATGCAGGATTATTTCGGGCATGACGAAAGCTATCTTCTGGATCGCGACGACCGCCCGATCTTTGCCTCGATCAATGAAGAGCGCCAGCCTCTGGACGTCTTTGACGCGCGTGCGGAGGACATTGCCCCGCTCGTCGGGCGGCTGCGCGCCCTCATGTCCGAGGCAAGTCTGAATGTCGAAAATCCTTACGAAGAACTGGCCGAGGTGTCGGTGGTTTCTGCGGTACACCTCGATACCGGCCCGGCCATTGTCGCCATTGTCCCCATCATCTCCGATACCGGGGAGATCGCGCAGGTCCCCGGCTCCGAAAACCTTCATGTTGCGGTGAGATATCTCGACGCGGAGTTTGCCCGGACAATTGGCGATCCTATCGAGCTCCGGCAGGTCACCTTTTCAGACGATGGCTCCTCGGATGACCTGGCAAGGGTGCCTGTGACCGATAGCGACGGGGCGCCCGTGACATGGCTGGTCTGGACACCCGAACGCCCCGGGATGGGGCTTTTTTTCAGCGTCCTGCCTGTGCTGTTTGCCAGTGCTGTGGCAATCGCGTTTTTTCTTTGGTGGATCATTCAGCGTCTGCTCCGCGTGTCGAAACAGTTGCGGACAAGCGAGGAGCGGCTGCAGCAGTCGCAAAGGCTGGAAGCGGTGGGCCAGCTGACCGGGGGCATCGCCCATGATTTCAACAACCTGCTGACGATCATCATGGGAAATACCGAGGCGATTCAGGACCGGCTGGGACCGGACCATCCCCTGCGGCCCTCCGCCGATCTGACCGCGCTGGCCGCGGACCGCGCTGCGGACCTGACAAGCCGCCTGCTGGCGTTTTCCCGCAAGCAGGCGCTGCAGCCGCAGGTCACCGACCTGAACGCTGTCGTCTCTGGAATGGAAGGCATGTTGCGCCGCACAATCACCAAGGACATCGACATCAGGATCGTGGCCGCAGCAGATCTCTGGCGGACAGAGGTCGACCCCGCCCAGATCGAGTCCGCATTGCTTAATCTTGCGATCAACTCCCGGGATGCCATGCCCGAAGGGGGTGTCCTGACGATCGAGACGGCCAATGTGGCCCTGGACGAGGACTATGTGGCAAGCGAACCCGGCCTGACTGCGGGTGAATTCGCCATGATCTCGGTCAGCGATAACGGCCACGGCATCGCGAAAGAGCAGCTTGGCCGGGTATTTGAGCCGTTCTTCACCACGAAGCCCGTCGGAAAGGGCACCGGTCTGGGGCTGAGCATGGTCTATGGCTTCGTGAAGCAGACCGGGGGTCATATCAGCGTCTATTCGGAGCCCGGCAATGGCACGACCGTAAAGATCTATTTCCCACGGTATTATGGCACCACTCCGGCACCAGCCGGAAAGGTGCAAGAAAAAGCCGCCCTGCCCGGGCAGGAGACCATTCTGATCGTGGAAGACGACAGCCTGATCTCGCAGCAGCTTTCGTCCCAGCTGACGGATCTTGGCTATAGCGTTCTGGCGGCCCCAGCCGGCGCCGCCGCACTGGCCATCCTGAAAGAACGCAGGGACATTGACCTGCTTCTGACCGATATCATCTTGCCCGGAGGCATGAACGGGCAGCAGGTTGCCGAGGCTGCCAAAGCGATCAATCCTCAGCTCAAGCTTCTTTACACCTCCGGCTATTCCGAAAACGCGATCATACATCATGGGCGGCTCGCCCCGGGCACGGAACTGCTGAGCAAACCCTATCGCCGCTCCGAACTTGCTTTGAAGATACGTCAGGTTCTGGAGGCGTGAGCCCGATGAAAGCCGAACCGGCTGACCGAGTGCCGATTGGACAGGCCTGCTGACGTCGCGCCAGATGACCGGTCCCGGCCCCCTCCCCTGCGGCCTCAACGACTACCCCTTCAGGATCAGGGCGGCGCCGCTGATGATGGAGAAGATCAGCACCGCAAGCCGCAGCGCCGGACCGTTGATGCGGGCATGGACCACGCGGGAGAGGAGGGTGCCGACCAGCACGGCGGGCACAAGCATGACCGCCGCCAGCATCTGGTCCTGCGTGATGCGGCCCGACAGCAGCAGGATCACCAGCGAGATGACCTCGCCCACCAGAAAGCAGGTGGCGACGGTGGCGCGCAGGGTCGGCCCCTCGGCATGCTGATAGAGCAGCGCGAGGGGCGGGCCGCCGATGCCGGTGGCGGTTTCGGTGATGCCGGTGAAGAGCCCCACCCCCACCGAAGCTGGCGGGGTGATCCGGAAGGGCGGCGCCATCAGCGCCACCGCCGCGGCAAGGATGGTCAAAAGCCCCACCGCGATCTCGAGCTGGCGGACCGACAGCGCGATCAGCACCGCCATGCCCAGAAAGGTGCCGAAAAAGCGGCCCGCCGTGATCCAGCCCGCCCCCTGCCGGTCGATGGCCTGACGCTCTCGCCATGCGACAAGCAGGTTGAGCGGCAGCATGAGCACCAGCAGCGTCACCGGCAGATAGGTGGCATCGACGAAGCCGAAGACCGGCGCCATGATCAGCGCAAAGCCGATGCCGACGGCGCCTTGGATGAAGGCGGCACCGCCCACCAGCAGCGACAGGGTCAGGAAGATCGTCAGGGTCACGCGGGCCTCGTGGCGCTCAGGCTGTCCGCCGTCGGATGAAGGCGCTGGATCGGCGCCGCGGCAATCGCGGGGCCCGCCCGGTCGCGGATTTCGGCCATCAGGGCGCGGGCGTCCCAGTCGACGGGCCAGCCCCCGACCATGCGCAGCCGCCCGCAGGTGAAGACCGCGTCGATCTGGTCGCGGCTGCCATAGCGCACCAGCTCCCATGTCAGATCGTGAGAGGGGGTGAATTCCGGGCGGTCGAGATCCACCAGCAGGAAATCCGCCGCAAGGCCCGGCGCGATGCGGCCGGTGACGGCGGCAAGGCCGCTGGCCTCGGCGGCCATGCGGGTGGCGGCCTCCAGCCACAGCCAGCCCGCGCCGCAGGAACTGTCCCCCGAGGCAAGGCCATAGCTGATGCGCTGCAGGCTTTCGGCGGCATCCATCAGCCGGAAGCCGTCGGCGCGCGTGCCATCCGTGCCAAGCCCGAACCGGATCCCCAGCGCCTGCATCTGCAGCGCGGGCGCCACGGCATTGCCCTTCCAGACCGAGGCCACGGGGTTATAGGCCACCGCCGTTCCGGTCTCGCGCAGCAGGGTCAGTTCGGAGGGCGTGACCAGCGTGGCATGGGCGATCAGGGTCTGCGGCCCAAGCGCGCCGACATGGGCCAGATGCTCCAGCGGGCGGCGGCCCCGCGCGATCAGCGACCGTTCGACCGCGGCCAGATGCTCGTTCACATGGGTCTGAAAGACCGCCCCCGCCTCTGCCGCCAGACGCGCGACATCGCGCAGCATGCCGTCGCTCGCCGCCTCCGGGATCGAGATCGCCAGCGACGGATGGATCAGCGGATCGCCCGCATAATGGGCCAGATGCGCCTCGGCGCTGCGGAGGATGCTGTCGCGGTCGGGGATTTCAGCCGATCCGCCCAGATCGTTGCAGATCCGCGCGATCACGGTCCGCAGCCCGGTTTCGCGCGCCGCATCCGCGAGCCTGCCCACATGGCCCGCTGACCGCGTGCCGGCATCGACGGCGGTGGTGAAGCCGCCGCGCAGGCATTCCAGCGCCGCAAGCTTGGCGGAGAGATAGACCATATGCTCGTCAAGGCTGCCCTCCAGCGGCACCCAGATGCGGCGGAAGATCTCGGAGGGCTCGCCGAACACCAGCGACTTGCCCAGCGACTGGGTCAGATGGGTATGGGTGTCGATGAAACCGGGCATCATCAGGTGATGCGGCAGGTCGACCCGGCCCGCGCCGGGATGGCGGGCACGCAGCACCTCCGCCTCGGCGATCTCGGCAAAGCGGCCCGCCTTCAGCAGGACGGCCAGTCCGGGCCGGGGACCCGAGGGCAGCAGAAGCCGCCCCGGAGCCACGATCAGGTTTTCGGTCGACGCAAAGGCGTGACGAAGGTCGGTCACTGGGCAGTCTCCACCGTGTCATGAGGTTTGGGTGCGTTGAACTGGAACATCGCGTTGACGAGGGCGGCGGTGATCGTCCCCATCGCGAGGCCGTTGCCGAGGATCATCTGCGACCATTGCGGGAACTGGCTGTAGACGCCCGGCACGAGGATCGGCATCAGCCCCATGGCAAGCCCCGAGGCGAGGGTGAACATCGCGCCATGGTCGCGCAGGTCGACCCGGCTCAGCACATGGATGCCGATCACGCCGATGATCGAGAAGACGATGACCGCGGTGCCGCCCACGACCGCCCCGGGCAGCACGCTGGCCAGCCGCGACACCGGCGCGATCAGCGCGATGATGACAAGGATCACCCCCGCCGCCGCGGTCACATAGCGCGAGCGCACGCCGGTGGCGCGGACGATGCCGACATTTTCGCCCGAGGTGATGATGAGCGAGGTGCCGAACACGCCGCCCAGAACCGAGGCCACGGCATCGCCGCGGATGGTGCGCGGCACGATGGCATGGGCATCGCCCTTGCGGTCCACGATCTCGGCGGTGGCGATGGTCTGGCCGGTGGCCTCGGCCATCGAGATGATCGAGAAGATGATCAGCGGCAGCGAGGCGAGGATGTCGAATTTCGGCATGCCGAAGGGAAACAGCTGCGGCACCGCCAGCAGCGGACCCTGCATCACGCCCGAGGCGTCAAGCCGCCCCAGCGCCGCCGCCAGAAGCGTGCCCGCGATCAGCCCCAGCATGACCGAGATCCGCTGCAGCGTGCCGGTGAAGACGCGCGAGAAGATCACCGTCAGCGCGATGGTCGCAAGGGCAAGGCCCACATTGACCGGATCGGCAAAGCCCTCGCTGCCCGGCCTGCCGGTGATGGCGCCGCCATAGATCTTGACGAGGTTCACCGCGACCAGCAGCAGCATCGTGCCCACCACGATTGGCGGAAAGAACCGCAGCAGCCGCCGGAAGACCGGCAGCGCGAGGAAATAGAACAGCCCCGTCATCAGCACCGCGCCAACGGCGGTCTGCACGTCGGTCTGCGTGGCGATGGCAAGGAAGATCGCGATGGGGGCACCCCCCGGCACCATGATGAAGGGCAGCCGCGCCCCCAGCCCCGCCGGACCGAAGCTCTGCAGGATCGAGCCCAGACCGCAGACCAGAAAGGTCGCGCTGATGATCGACACCGTCAGCGCAGGCTCGAAGCCCAGCGTCTGCGCAACCAGAAACACCGCCGTGATCGGCGAGGCGGCCATGACCAGCACATGCTGGAAGCCATAAAGGACCAGATCCTTCAGCGGCAGTTTCTCGTCCACCGGATCGAGCCGGGGGTGTTGGTCCAGCACCTTCGTCATATGCATTCTCCCTGTGTGCATGTGCGGTCGTCTGCTTGCGCAAATCTTCTGCGATTTTTATGCAAATCGTTTTGCTAAACTCCGATTTACCATGGTGAACGATTCGTGCAAATCGTTTTGTTGCCTCGCTGCGGCGCGGGTGCTAGGAAGGCCGCGCAGCGTGGACGGGGGATCAGGTGCGAAAACCGACCATCTCGGATCTGGCCCGGGCGGCGGGCGTGTCGGTGACGACGGTCTCTCATGCCTTCAGTGGCCGCCGCCATGTCGATCCCGAAACCCGCGACCGGATCCAGCGGCTGGCCGACCAGCTGGGCTATCACCCCAGCAGCACGGCCCGCGCGCTGCGCAGCGGGCGGACCGGGATCATCGCGCTGGCCTCCTCCATGCCCTTCGCCGTGGCGGCGGGCCCCTCGCGCCTTGGTTTTCTGATGGAGATCGCGGCCTCGGCGGCCATGTCGGCGCTGACGCGGGATCTGGCGCTGTGCCTGATCCCGCCCCATCCTTCGGCACAAAGCTACAGTGCGGCGAGCTTTGACGGGGTGATCCTTGTCGAGCCGATGCGCAATGACCCGCTGGTCGCGCATTTCGAGGCGCGCAAGACCCCCATCGTCTCCATCGGCACGGTGGCGGGCCGTCCGGACATTCCGGCGGTCGACATCCGGTCCCGGCAGACCGCCGAGATGCTGCTGGATCATCTGGCCGGACAGGACTGCCGTCAGGTAGCGGCCCTGATCGGCGCGGGCTCGCGCACCAGCCAGATCGAGAGCATCGAGGCTTACGAGGCCTTCGCCGCCCGGCAGCAGATCCGCCCCCGGCTCCTGCTGCTGGACGAGGAGGAGGCCGAGGAGACCGCCTATGGCCAGATGTGCGACCTGCTGCACAGCGATCCGGAGATCGACGGCATCTTCGCCGCCATCGACGCCTTTGCAACCGGCGCGGTGCGCGCCGCCCGGCAGCGCGGCCGCGCGATCCCGCAGAGCCTGCGCATCGTGACCCGCTATGACGGGCTGCGCGCCAAGCTGTCCCAGCCGCCGCTGACGGCGGTCGACCTGCATCTGCCTGCGGTGGCGGAAAAGGCCGTCACCCTGCTGCTGAACCAGATCGACGGCCACAAGGGCGCGGAGATGGCGGATCTGCCGGAACTTGTCGCCCGGGCCTCCTCCCTGACGCCCGGCGCGGACGACCGCCCCTGAACCTCGGCCCTGCGCCGCGCCTTCCCCGCTTGCCGCAGGGCCGCCCCGCCCTCAGCCCGCGCCCTCCGCTGCGGCGCCCAGATGCGCGAGGACAAGCGCGGTGATCCGCTCAGGCTGGTCTTCCGGGGCGAAATGCCCGCATTCCTCCAGAACCGTCAGCCGCGATCCGGGGATGGCGTCATGAAGCCTGTGCGCCCAGTCGACCACCTGCCAGCGGTCCTCGGCGCCCCAGATCAGCTGCACCGGCAGCCGCCCCAGTTCGGACAGCCGGTCGGCCACCTCCAGCGTATGGACCGGATCGTAATGCCGGATCTGATGCTGAAAGAGGCTCGGCTGCCCGATCCACCCGGAGATATGATCGAGATAGCTCTCCAGCGGGCCCTCGGCGAAGCGGTCCCTGTGGTGGACAGCACTCAGCAGCCAGTCGCGGAAATGCCGCCGGTGGACGTCTTCCGGGGCCTGCACCAGCGCGTCGAGGCCCTGCGCCATCTGCGTCCGGGTGCGCGGCGAGGGATAGCTGTCATAGCTGACCACATCGATCATCGTGAGCGAGATCAGGCGCTCCGGATGAAAGACGCCGAAGCGCTGCGCGATGCCGCCGCCGAAGTCATGCGCCACCAGATGACAGCGATCGAGGCCCCAGTGCTCCAGCATCGCCCCGAAAATCTCCACCTGCGCGGAAATCGAGGTATCGACCTGTGGATCCTGCGGACGCTCCGACAGGCCGAACCCCAGCAGATCGAAGGCATGAATGCGATAGCCCGCCGCCGCCACGCGCGGCGCGATATTGCGCCAGATCAGCGAGGAGGAGGGCGTGCCGTGCAGAAACACGACCGGGGCGCCCTCTCCCTGAACTCCGCTGGCGATGCGGTGGCCGTTGACAAGAACATGGTCGGTGAGGAGCGGGGTCATGGCGGTTTCTCCGGAATGCAGCTTCAGGCCCAGACTGGAGCACCGGTGACATGACGTAAAATGCAGGTTTTGACAGAAACCATCCAGATATGTCATGTCGTTCCCCATGACAAAGCTGGATATCGGGGCGCTGCAGGCCCTTTGCGCGATCCATGACCATGGCGGCGTGTCCCGCGCCGCCGCCGCACTTGCGCTGTCGCAGCCGGCGGTCTCGCACAAGATCAGGCGGCTGGAAGCGGCGCTTGGCTGCGCGCTGCTGGACCGTCGCCCGGGCCGTCCCCGGTTCACGCCGGAGGGCGAAAAGCTGCTGTCCTATGGGCGCCGCATCCTCGCCCTGCATGACGAGGCGCTGCATGCGCTGAGCACCGAACCGCTGAGCGGACGGATCCGGCTGGGCGTGACCGAGGACATGACAAGCGGCGGGGTGTCCCGCGTGCTCGGGCGCTTCACCCGTCTTTACCCCGCCGTCGCGGTCCAGATCAGCGTGGCGCAGAGCCGGGTGATCGCGCAGCGCCTGAGCCGGGGCGAACTGGATGCGGGGGTGTTTCAGATATTCGCCACCGACCGCCAACCCGGGGACGTGACGCTGATCGAGGACAGCCTGCACTGGGTCAAATCGCCCGATCTCGTGCTGGACATGGCGCGGCCGATACCGCTGCTGGTCTTTGATGACGACTGCTTTTACCGCGACTGGGGCCTGCATCGCGCGGCCCAGCCGGGGATGGGATTCCGCATCGTCATGGAATGCGCCAGCATCGCCGGCATGACCTCCGCGCTGCGCGCCGGGCTGGGCGTCAGCCTTCTGAACGGGCGGCATGTCGGGGCGGGTCTCGACATCCTCGCCGCACCTTTCCCGCCGCCGCCCGAGCTTGCCTATGTCATCCGCACCGGCCCCAAGGCGCGCTGCGCCACCGTCAGGGCCCTGATCAAGATCGTGGCGGGCGAACGCGACTGGCCTTCGGAGCAGCCGGGCAGGGACGCGGCCCGCCTCACCCCCGCCAGCGCCCGTCCCGGCGGGCCCGGAGGATCTGCTCCAGACCCGCAGGCTGCATCATACCCTGAGACATGAGATCCTGTGCGATCCAGATATTGCGCGCTGACCAGCTGGACCGGCAGGTCGCCCCACCGAACGCTTCCCCCCGTCGATCCAGCCCCATGCCAGCGCACCCCGCCCACAGCCAGCCCAGTCGATGCAGGGCTGGCCTTAGCCTTTCTTGCAGAGACGGATCCAGAGCCCGTCGCGGGTCGCGGCATGCGCTGGAAACCAGCGGCCAAGGACGGCGGGATCGGCGAAGCTCAGGGCGGTGTCTTCGGGATCGGTCATCCTCCGGCCTGAAAGGCAAAACCCACGGCCACGGCCACCAGCTCTGCGGCCAGATGATAGGCCCCGCTGATGGCGCCTTAAAGGAGGGGGCGCGGGATGTTGGGGTTGAGGCCGGTATTCGCGGCCAGATAGCCGCAGCCAAGGAAAAGCCCGAGCCCCAGCGCCTCCGGCGGCGTGTCGGTGCCAAGCCGCGCCATAAGCACGGCGGTGGCAAAGGCGGTGATCAGGCCCCAGAGGGCGGAGCCTACGATCATCAGCGGGGCGGGCCTCGCCTTGGGGTCAGGCGCGCGCCCCAGCGCCCGCGCATAGGCGCGGCCAAAAAGCAGCGTGAACCACAGGCCGCCCAGCAGGAACGAGGCGAGGGCGGCGGCGATGATCCCGGTCCAACTGATATCCGAGAGGGTGAGCACGGGGTTTGTCCTTTCGAGCTGTCTAGACCCCGTATAGACCCGCCCTACTGACAATTTCCGGCAGCAGGTTGGTGGCACGATCCGACCGACTTCTTCGTCTGCTGCAGGTCATGCGCATGAAGCCCGCGCCTGTCACGGCGGCAAGCCTGGCCGAGGAGACCGGCGTGTCGCTCCGCTCGGTCTATCGCGACATTGACAGCCTGCGGGCCGCAGGCGCGCGGATCGAGGGCGAGCGCGGCTATGGCTACTGGCTGGTCGAGGATCTGGCCCTGCCCCCGCAAATGCTGGACCGCGACGAAATGGA
This sequence comes from Salipiger marinus, assembly GCF_900100085.1. GTDB lineage: Bacteria > Pseudomonadota > Alphaproteobacteria > Rhodobacterales > Rhodobacteraceae > Salipiger > Salipiger marinus. Next base: position 24,690 of record NZ_FNEJ01000032.1, on the reverse strand, counting down.
GGCGCTGGCTCTGGGGCTGGCTCAGGTCCGGGCCATGGGGGATAAAACCCTCGCCCGCGCCGCTGACTCCGTGCTGGCCAAGATCGCCGCCTCCCTGCCGGAAGGCCGGGCGCAGCACCTGTTTCACGCGGTGTCCCAGGTCTACAGGCCGGAACCGTGCAGCCCCTCCTCCCCCGACATGGACAGGATCCGCGCCGCCTGCTTTGGCGAGCGCGCCCTGCGGATCGGCTACCGGGACAGGCACGGCACCCTCACGACCTGCCGGATCCTGCCTCTCGCCGTCATGTATACCGAGCGCGGCCTCACGCTTCTGGCCTGGTGCTGCCTGCGCGAAGGTTTCCGCATGTTCCGGGGCGACAGGATCGCCGCCTGCCAAGAGGACGGGCAGAGCTTCCGTCCGCGCCGGGTCACCCTGCTGCGCGCCTATCTGGCGCAGCTGCGCGCCTCGGCCGCCAAGGGCGAGTGACGCGCTCCATCACCCCAGCCCGTGGTGAAAGCCGGGGACGGGATAGCCTGCGCAGCAGGAAGATTGCGCACGACAAGATGAAGCCTTTGCAGGAGATTGCGGTCATGATCCGGGCGCCCGCTTTTTCCAGTCCATGCAAGAAGGCCGGGAGATCCCTCATGAAGAGGGCCAGTTGCCTTCTTGCAGGCCTGCGGGGGCATCTTGGGATCATGAGGGAAAACGCTCAAAAAGGGTCGGCTGTGCTTTGCCTTGGCGCGACACTTGACTAGGGTGCCCGACACGCAGCAGGAGAGGTCGCGATGCGGACGGTATTGGTGACGGGATCGGCCGGATTCATTGGCTTTCATCTGTGCCGGCGCCTGCTGGCTGACGGCTATCGGGTGATCGGGCTCGATGCGATGACCGATTATTACGAGGTGTCGCTGAAAGAGGCGCGTCTGGCCATGCTGCGGCCTGATCCCAGCTTCACCGAAGTGACCGGAAGGCTGGAGGATCCGGGCCGGATGCGGGCGCTTTTCGAAACTGCCCGGCCCGAAATTGTCATTCATCTGGCGGCGCAGGCGGGCGTGCGCCATTCCATCGACAATCCGCGCTCCTATCTGGACAGCAACATCACCGGCACGTTCGAACTTCTGGAGGCGGCGCGCGCCTATCCGCCCGCGCATATGCTGCTGGCCTCCACCTCCTCGGCCTTCGGCGCCAATACGGCCATGCCCTATCGCGAGACCGACCGCGCCGATCACCAGATGTCGTTCTATGCCGCCACCAAGAAGGCGACCGAGAGCATGGCGCATTCTTATGCCCATCTTTACGATCTGCCGGTGACCATGTTCCGCTTTTTCACCGTTTACGGGCCATGGGGGCGGCCGGACATGGCGCTGTTCAAGTTCACCAAGGCGATCCTCGAAGGCCAGCCCATCGACGTCTACAATCACGGCGACATGCAGCGCGATTTCACCTATATCGACGATCTGGTGGAGGCGATCTGCCTGCTGATCCCCGCCGTGCCGCAGCGCCCGGCAGAGGGCGTAGTGCCGGAGGGCGACAGCCTGTCGCCGGTGGCGCCGTTCCGGGTGGTCAATATCGGCAATTCCGAGCCGGTGCAGCTGACCGCCTTCATCGAGGCGATCGAGGCCGCGACCGGCCTTGCAGCCCGCCGCAACCTGATGCCCATGCAGCCCGGCGACGTGCCCGCCACATGGGCCGATGCGACGCTGCTGCGGCAGCTGACGGGCTATGCGCCGCGCACCTCGGTGCGCGACGGCGTCCGCCATTTCGTGGACTGGTATCGCGATCACTACCGCCCGAACGAGGCGGCGCGCGCCCGCTGACTGGCCCGGGCGGGGCGCCGCCCGCCCCCGTCAGGCCAGACGGCGCTTGGCGGCGGCGATGCGGTCGATCCGGTCGGAGAGTTCGGCGGCGCGGTGGTCGAAGGTATGGGCGGCCATGACGATGTCATGGGCGCGCGCCGCGCGGTCCAGATAGGGGGCGGGATCGTTCAGGCAGTCCTGCACGAGAGCCGCGAAGCCTTCGATCTCGCCCGCCTCGGAAATCGTGTCGCCGAACACATCCGCCAGCCCCGCCACCGGATCGGTCAGGATCGGCGTCGCCGTGCCCGAGCCGTCGAACAGCCGGTTCGACAGGAAGCCGTTGTCGCGCATCGATTCCCAATGGTCATTGAGCAGCATCAGATGGCTGCCGTAGAACTCGGGCAGATCGGCATTGGCCACGGAGGTGCCGCGCAGCATGCCCTCGGGCAGCACGCCCTCCCAGCCGCCGCCGTAAAGCTCCAGCGGGATCTCCTTCTGCAGGCACCATTTCACCATGGTGCGGTATTCCTTGCGGGAATTGCCGACAAACAGGCAGGCGGCGCGCCGGGTGCGGTCGGGATCGTGGCGGAACAGGGTCGAATCCGTCGCCTGATGCAGCACGCTGACCGAAGGCAGGCCGCGGGCGCGCAGCTCTGCCGCATAGATGTCAGAGGCCACCGCCACATGGTCGTAATCGGCGAATTCCTCGTCCGGGATGCGGTCGGGATGCGAGATGATCCACATGATGTTGACCCGGCCCGGATCGGTCTTGACCCGGTGGCGCCCGCGGATGGCGATCACCACATCCTCCTGCGCCTTCTGGGCATACCAGACATCGGCGGTGTCGACGCTGGCCTGATGGCCCAGCCGTTCAAACCCCGCCGCCAGCGAATTGGCGAAATGGTAATCGCCCCACATGGGCGCTTCCTTGAGGTTGGGGCAGGAGATCTTGATGCGGATCGCCAGATCCTGCAGCGGGCGCGGGATCAGCCCCGGCGCCGGGCGCAGCGCCTCGGGGCCAAAGCGCAGCCTGCCGCCCTCCAGCAGGTAATCCGACCCGGCAATGCCCAGACTGGCCACCACGGGGGCTGCGGCGCCGGTGATCTGCGGCGGCAGCACCATCAGGAACCGCCCGCCCTCGGCGGCGCGGGCCACCGCCACCGCCACCACCCCCGCCGGGGTGAAGGCCACCACCGCCACGTCGCGGCCCGGATGGCGGTTGTTGCGGGCGCGTCCGCCCAGCAGGCCGCCGCGCACCCAGTCGACCCGGCCGGTCCAGCCGCCCACCTGCACCGCCAGCGGACTGCCGGGCAGATCGGCGCCGTCGCGGCGGCAGTGCAGCACAAAATCCGCCTCGGGCCGGGGATCCAGCAGGATCTGCCCGGTCTGGCCCACCGGGCTTGCCTGCGGGGCGGGGCCTGCGGCCATCTCCAGTTCCGGAACCAGCCCCGGTGCGCCGGTCACAAGGATGCCGTCATGCAGCACCGGCACAAAGCCATAATCAGACGCGGTCATCGCTGGCCTCCTGTTCGGGCAGATCGTGCAGCAGGCGGTACAGCAGATGGGCCAGCCGTTCTTCGGCCAGATCCGGGTGATGCGCGATGGCCTGCACGGTGCGGCTGCGCTCCTGCAGGCGGGCAAGCCCCGCCGGATCGGCCAGAAGCTTGCGGATCTTGTCGAAGACCCATTTCGGATCGCTGTTCTGCAGCTCATAGGCGGCCTTGGCCTCGATCCACTGCCGGGCAAAGCCGGTGGCGCGGGCACGACCGGCATCGGGCAGCACGGCGGCGGGCACGCCGCGCCCCTGCAGCGCGCTCAGCAGCGACAGGCCAAAGGGATCAAGCTGGCTGACCGGGCCCAGACAGACGGTCATCGCCACCTGTCCCAGCAGATCCGGCAGGATATTGCCCGGGGCGGGGACCAGCGGCTGGGATCCGCCCGCCTCCAGCCGCTGCCAGCCCTGCCCACGCAGCGGCGGCAGCACCAGCACCAGCCCGCGGCGGCGCGCCTCGGCCTGCAGCGCGGCGTCCAGCCCGGCGGGCGCGTCGGCGGGGGGCATCACCAGCACCACCAGATCAGCCGCGTCATGCGACCCCTCCGGCAGCATCAGCGGCAGCGCGCCCAGATCGAAGCGGGCGCCGGGCAGATCCAGCCCCTGCAGCAGCGCGCCCTCTCCGCCCGATTGCAGCCGGTAGCAGCGGCGCGGATCAAGCCCGGGCAGCGCCCGCAGATAGCCGCCGCGCAGCCCCACCGACAGCACCGGCCTGCCCTGCACCAGCGCGCCAAGCGCATGGCCAAGCCGCAGCGGATCGCGCTGCAGCGCCATGGGAATGCTATGCCGGGTCAGGCCTTCGGGATCCTGCGGGCGGGCGGCCTGTTCCTCGGCGGGCAGGCCCAGTTCCACCAGATCCACATCCGCCACCCGCGCCGCCATCCGCGCAAGGCTCTGCGCCATGCTGCGGCTTTGCGGCCCGGGCAGATGCCCCTCGGCGCCGCCGCAGATCACCGTGACCCGGCTGCGGCCCGGCCACGGGATCGTCAGCCGCTCATGCCCGCCTTCCAGCCGGCGGCGGGTCTTTTCGTTCACCGTGTTCTGCGCGCCGGAATTCATGTGCAGATGCGTGACCTGCCCCCATGCGACGTTGCGGCGGTAGAACACGCCGATGCGGTTGACGAAGGCCGGGCGGAAGATCGCGGTATAGCGCAGCGCCAGATCCCAGTCCTGCAGCCGCGGCAGCGTGCCGTCGAACCCGCCCAGCCAGTCGTAAAGCCTGCGGTGATGGACGATGGTGTTCAGGTCCATGAAGTTTTTCGAGGCAAGCCGCACGGGGCGGAAATTCGGCCGCGAGACGGTCTGCAGATGCACCTTGGCGCCGTCGATTTCGGTGTCGAGATAGGCGGCATAGGCGATGGCAAGCCCCGGTGCCGACAGCAGCTTGCGCAGCATCAGATCCAGAAACTGCGGATGCCAGATGTTGTCGCTGTCCAGATAGGCGATGTACTCGCCCCGGGCAAAGCCCAGCCCCTTGTTGCGCGCCCCAGCCCCGTTGGATTTCAGGAATTTCATGTAGCGGATGCGCGGATCGTCGAAGCGGCGCACCACCTCGGCGGTCTTGTCCTCCGACGCGTCGTCGCAGATCAGCAGCTCCCAGTTGCCATAGCTCTGGTCGAGCACGCTCTGGATCGCCTCGCCGATGGTGAAGGCGCGGTTCCAGCTGGGCATGATGATGCTGACCAGCGGCTGCCGGGTCAGCGCGGTGCTGGCGATGTCGCGGCGCAGCGCGTGCTCGTCGGCCTCGATCTCGGCGCGGGTGCTGTCGGGAATGTCGAGCCGCGCCACCCAGGCGGCATAGATGCTGCGCGCCGGGCTCAGCGCATGGGTGGGCGGCGGCAGCGGCGTGGCGGCGGGCGGCGGCGGGGCAGAAAGGCTGGTCTCGTCGCGGCCACAGCCGGGGCGGGCGGCGCCGGCCAGCCCGGCCAGCCGGTCGGTCGGATCGCCGGAGGTGTCGCCCAAGGCCCGGCTCAGCGCCGGGGCAAGCCCGCTCAGGCTGCCAAGCGCGCCACGGCCCAAGGCCAGTTCCAGCGCGAAGGCGCAGGGCAGACGGCCTTCGGCGATGACCCGGGCCAGATCCGGATGCAGCGCCCGCGCCGCGGCCTCGTCAAAAAACGGCCCCGGCGAGGCGCCGTCAGGGGCGGCGGCGGCATAGGCGCCGATCAGCGCCTCGGGCGCCAGATCGCGGGCGGCGGGATGGCTCCAGCGGAACCACAGCGGATCGAACCGGTCATCGGGATCGGCGCAGAAAGCGTCAAAGGCGGCGCGGGCGCGGGCCAGCCCCTCCTCCTCCAGCGTTTCGGGGGCCAGCCACGGGGCAAGGGCATCGCGCGGCTGCCCGCCCGTCAGCACAAACCGCGCCAGCGGCTGGTCCTCGGCATCGGTGACCAGCAGCACCTGCGCGGCCTCGGGCAGATGGCAGACCGGCTGCCCGGGACGGCCCTGCACCTGCAGCGGCACCCCGTCGGCCAGCAGGCGCACCGGATCGGTCCAGCGGCTGCCATCGGGCGCGCGCAGCCCCAGCGTCAGCCGGGGGCCGGACTGTGCCTCGATCTCCACCCGGGGCTGGTCGGGGGCCACGCGCAGGCGCAGCGGCGTGCCATCCAGCAGCGCACCGCCGGATTTGGCCCGCACCTGCAGCTCGTGCCATGCCCCGTCGCGCAGCGCCTGCGGCACCGGCAGCAGGAACCCCTGCCGGGATCCGGATCCAAAGCCCGGCACCTCGCGGTCAAGCACCACCGCCTGCGGCGGCGCGTCGTCGAACTGCACCAGCACCGTGCTGGTGCCAAGCGCCCAGCCGGTGACCGCGGCGCGGCGGGGATCAAAAAACGCCACCCCCTCGGCAGCCCCCGAAGGCGGGACCGGGGCGGCGGCGGCGGCGGCGGGATCGGCACCGGAAGACGGCTCGGACGCGGCGGCCTGCCCCGGCGGCGGCGTGTCGGGTTCGGACACCGCCATGTCGGCGCGGGCCTCGATCTTCAGCCGTCCGCCGCGCAGCACCGGCCCGTCAAGCCCCAGCCGCAGTTCCACCAGATGCGCGCGCCCGTCCCGCAGGCGCCGGGGCAGCGTGGCGTCGAACCCGCTGCGCAGCGGGCCCAGACCCGCCGCCTGCACATCCTCGCGGGCAAGGTCGGCCACGATGTTCATGGCAGGCTCGCCATCCACATGCAGGCTCAGCAGCGCGGGCGTGCCCGGATCCGCCGGATCGGCAGCCCAGCCCGCCACGCGCGCGGCGTCGAAATGATCCACATAACCGGGCCCGCGGACCCGCCCCAGAAGGCGTGCGGCACGGGAGAGCAACGTTCTGGTATTCATTCAGCGCCGACCTTCAAAAACACATGGAGGCAGCCGGATCAGCCGCCTTCCGTCTTGTAGAACCTGTCTGCCCAGAGCGACATCTGCTCTCGGGCTATCTTGCGCATGCCCCGGATCGGCCCCATGTCGACCGCCCGGTAGAGTTCGGCAAACTGTTCCGGCACCTTGCGCGCCTTCTTGGTGCGGACAAACTCCGCATGACCGTCGAGCATCGCCCGGAACGCCGGATCACGCGCCACGCCCAGAAACCCCAGCAGCGCCGCCTCGGTCAGCGCCGGATCCGCATACATCTGGTCGTAATCCAGCAGGAACAGCCGTTCGCGCAGGGCGCGGTCGCGGACCATGCCGTGCAGGATCTCGTGCTGCTCGGCCCAGCTTTCGCAGGCCGGACCAAAGCCCTTGCCCTGCGGCCAGCTGTCGCGCGGCCGGTCGGCCCGCGCCTGCCACGACAGGCCCACATCCTTGAGGTTGCGCAGGATGCAGATGTATTTGTAATCCGGGTTCGCCGCCATGAACTCTGCCAGCACCGGCATCAGATCGGGCACCTTGTCGCCGATGACCTCGGCCTCGTCCCATTTCGCGGCGATCGCGTCATAGGTGGGCTGCCAGGCCGGGCGGACCTCCGGGCGCAGGTTCGTGTCCTCCTTGCGGAAGTCGAAGAACCGCTCGCGGGTGAAGAACTCGGGAGAATAGTCATGCTCCAGCAGATAGCGGAACTTGAACCGTTCGATGCCAAGGCAAATCCGGGGATGCGCGTTGAGAAGTTCGGCCAGCGCGGTGGTGCCGCTGCGGGCCACGCCGGTCACGATCAGAAAGGACTTGCCGTCAGTCATGAATTTCCAGTGCCTAGGCCGCCGCAGGGCGGATGTCAGGTATTCGCGGATATGTGCCGCAGAGCGGCTGACGGCGCAACCTCTTTGCATGCCCCCCGGCAGGCAACCGCCGGGCGGCGGAGCGGCGCCGGATCGCGGGGTTTTGACCCTTGCGCCGTTGTGAAAAACTCCGTTTCCTGAAAAGGGTCTGCCCCGCCTGCGGGATCTCTCTTCCCGACGGAACAAGGAATGTTTTTATGATTTCTGCCAAGGACGTGCTGAAGGCTGGCCGCAACAACGCCCATGACCGCTGGAACGGGGCCGAAGGCGGCGCCGCCGAACGGATGGCCGCGCGCATGGTGGTGCCCATGGGGCGCCAGAGCTTCCGCGCGAAGCCCGGGGACACTTTCTTCGCCATCGGATCCTGCTTTGCCCGCAATGTCGAGGAACGGCTGGAACTGGCGGGCGCCCGCGTCACCAGCCGCAACATCGCGGTGCGCGATCTGGGCAATGCCTCGGCGCGCGAGGGCGGCGTGTTCAACAAATACACCCCCGTCTCGATCCTGCAGGAGCTGCAATGGGCCGCAGGAGAGGCGGACTATCCCGAGACAGCCCTGCTGCCGGTGGGCGGCGGCGAGGTCTATGACCCCTATCTGTCCGGCAAGGCCGGGCGCGGCAGCGTGGCCGAACTGATGGCGCGCCGCGCCGAGGTGGGGCGCTATTTCGCGCAGGCATTCGAGGCCGATGTGGTGGTGCTGACGCTGGGGCTGGTGGAATCGTGGATCGACCGCGAGACCGGGCTCGCGCTCAACGAGACCCCCGCCCCCACCCTGCTCGCACGCGAGGGCAAGCGGTTCGGCTTCGAGGTGCTGAGCCTTGAACGCTGCGAGGCGGCGGTGGCCGACAGCGTGGCGCTGCTGCGCCGCCATGGCAAGCGCGGCCAGAAGATCGTGCTGACCGTGTCGCCGGTGCCCCTGGGCCGGACCTTCACCGACATGGACGTGATCGTGGCCAATACCATGGCCAAATCCACCCTGCGCGTGGCCGCGCACCGGCTGTCCGACCGCATCGAGGGGCTGGATTACTTCCCCAGCTACGAGGCGGTGATGCATTCCGACCCCAATCTCTGCTGGCAGCGCGACCGGCGCCATGTCAGCGACGTGATCGTGGGCCGCATCATCGAGACCTTCCTCAACCGCTACGGCGTCACCGAGGAGGCGCCGCAGGATTTCTCCGACGCCCTGAGCGCGCTCGACAGCGATCCGACCTTCCAGAAATGGTCCGAGATGGCCGGGGACGAAACCGCGCTGATCGCCCGGCTCAATCAGGAAGTGAACAAATACAAGAACATGGTCATCAAGCTGCAGGGCGAGCTGAAAAAGGCCCGCCTCGGCGACACGTGATCTGACCCGGCTCGGGGACTGCCCGCAAAGGGGGCAGCCCCGCCCTGTGGAAGGCCGGATCAGCCTTTGGCGGGCTTTTCCGGTCTGGCAAAAATCGGGATCCGCGCGGCATAGGACGGGCCCTGCACGGTCAGATGCCCCTCGTCATAGGACAGCCCGAAGGCCGGGATCTGGCTGACATCCTGATCCGGATCGGGCAGGATCCGGACCTGATAGGCCAGCGCATTCATCCCCTGCCGGGCGGTATGGGCAAAATCCAGCGCCTTGGTTTCAACCACTTCCCATTTTGCCGGAGAATAGCCGAGGCTACGCCAGCGCATTATCTCTGAAGATGGCTGAAGGGAGTGGGTGTTCTGGACCTGATTGGGACGGATGAAAATTCCGCGTCGGTCCTGCCTACGCAGAGAGATGCCTAGCCCAGGTGCCTCATCTTCGACCTGAGATAGAGCCGGATGGACCACAAGCTGCGACACGCATGTCTGTCCCGTCTCGACTGCCTCGAACAGATCGACCACCAGCAGGTCAAAAGGCTTGAGGAAAAGCAGCAACCTGCGGACATTTGGCCGCCTTGTTCCTTCATCCGCCTCATGATCGCAGACCACATAGCTCGCCTCGTCGGAAATCTGCCAGCCGGGCAGAATGCGGGCGCGCAGCGTCTCGCGCAGGCGGCCTTCGTTCTCAAAGCGCAGAAGATTGTGAGAGCTAGCCGCAACCCCTTCTGCCGAAGCTGCAATATTACGGTCATTTGCATAGCTTCCCGCATCGACCAACAATTCCTGTCCCAGACCAAAAAGCTGGAAACTGCCATCGTCCTGATGCTTGTGGATCCGGGTATGAAATCCGCTCTTTACAAAAATACAGGTAGGGCCGTCGGGCTGGCTCGCCGCTTCGCCAAACCGCCAGTCCGTGCGGAAACAGGCATAGCCTGCCGACCTAAAAACGCGGTCCGTCTCGCAGGTCTCATCCGGATGTCGCGCAGTGTTCGCCAAAATCTGGCAGATAGCCTTAAATTCAGGATCCTTTTTTCGCCACTTGCGAAAAGCTCCATCTTTCATTTCCGCGATGACATCAAATCTTTTAGTATCTCCAAAAGCTGCTAGCTTGAGATCCGGCTGGATGAAAAACAGAAGAGATTTCATCAGATTGAGTTTTTCCTGACATAGGTTTTCCCGCAACCCCTTCCCAAGATCAGGATCTAGGCTGGACCTATTGAGCAGTTTCATAAAAAAAAAGTGATATCCGGGACTATTTTCCTTATGGACATGTTCCCGATCAACGGATTGTTGGACCTGTTTACTCAAAAACCGGTCCTGAGCGATCTGATTAAGCATCGCGGCCTGGGACAGGCCTGGAACAAGCGATGACGCCTTGGCGAGCGCAATGTCCTGCATTAGGCCATGATTGTGCCGGGGCGCGTAGAACCGCTTGTCCGCCAGAACGAACAAATGGATCAGCAGAGCTCGAATAGCCTCAAATGCCAGCCCTTCGGGCAGAGGCTCGACCATTCTGCAGCGCTGAATCAGGTACTGTGCCAGTACCCGCACGCGCACGGCAAGCACATGCTCGTCCCACCCTATGATCTGTATGCCAGCGGGGTCAAGAAAATAGCGGCAATAATCATAAACCGCCGCATCCGTTGTTCTGTACCCCTGAAGCTGCAAAGTTCTTGCGATCCAAGACAGGTCATGGAAGCGGCGATACCAGTGCCGCTCGGGAAGATACTTGTGCTGCCAATCGAGAGGAAATTCCAGTGCCTGAACTGGATGCGGTGGTAAATCCACCGTTACACTACCACGCCCCTCTGGGCTTCCTGGTGCAATTTCAGGCAGGCAGGTAAGCCCAAAAATTTCCTGCAGAAAACGTCCTGGATCCTCTGTCGGATGTTCCAGGAAGCCTTTCAGATCGTGCCAAGAGGCCTGTTCCTTAAAAAGAGGTACCAATAATTTCTCAAGATCCGACTCCGGTGCTTTCAACCCCTCAAACAAAGAAAGAGCGTTTTTCATATTCTTGCTGAGCATTCCTGATCTCCATCAAAGCGCCTCAAGCATCAGAACTGATCAAAGATTCATGTCAACGTATGCCTCAGATCAGTTGCGAAAACTGTTATGACCCCGAAGCGTATCCAGCAGAAAATAGAGCCCGCGCGCAACAAAATCTGGCCTCTGAACGCATTTGAAGGAAAGTTTAGTACCGGTCAGCATATCTGGAGGGTGTTTGCCGGCATGAAAACCCGGGGCATGGGGCCCCGGGGGATGGTCGCGTCATGCAGGGCAGCCGACCCCTAGCCGAGTCCCATGGCGGCGCGGGCGCTCAGGAGCAGGTCCGCGCCGAACTCTTCGTTCATATGGCTGCGGTCGCCGCTGTCATGCAGCAGCCCGGCGCCGCGCAGACCGCGCGAGCCACGGCTGTAGTTCCGCCGGGTCAGGACATCGCGATAGCGGGTGTGATCGGGCTGGCGCAGCCCCCGCACGTCCAGTTCGGACCAATGCGCCTGCGTCTCTTCCAGCACACGGTCATAGGGCAGCACCTGCGTGACGACATGCTCGTTATGCGTGGTGATGTCGCTGGCGCGCAGCGGCGTGTGGGCGACATGGACCGGGATGTCCGACACCTGACGCAGCAGGCCCGCCAGTTTCCACGCCACGCTGCTGCGGACCAGATTGCGCAGCACCGCCTGCTGCACCGCGTGCGACAGGCGGGTGCTGACCGGGGGCAGGTTGTAATTGAGCCCGATGGTCAGCACCGCGTCATGCCGCGCAGGGTCGATGCGGTCCGCCCCGCCGGAGGTGGTCTGCAGGCTGGTGCGCAGCAGTTCGGTCTGCGGCACCAGACAGCCCTCCGCCACCGCAAAATCGTTCATGTTGCGGCCGATCGCGGCGTAGAAGGTGATGTCCAGCCCCCGGCCAAGGTCAGGGCGCGCGTTGAGCGCGTGCAGCAGGCAGGCCGTATGGCTATTGCCAAGGATGGCTAGGCGCATCGATGTCCTCGGGTGATGATTATGACTTGCCGCCGACGGGTCCGAAGGCGGCCAGCATCTCTTCCTCGCAGACGAGATCGGCAGAGGATTTGGCGGGCTGTGCGGCGCGGGCGGGGCGCGGCGTGGCGGGCTGGGCCGGATCGGCCTGACGGGCGCGGCTCAGCCCCTCGAAAAAGGTCCGCATCACAAAATCGACGCCATTGTGGTTCACGTTGCGGCGGTTGGCCTCGAAGAACACTCCCTGAAAGGGCGGGGAGTTGATGATCTCATACGAGGGGAAGTAGTCGCAGCGCGGCACGCTGCCCGCCACCTCGCCCGCCACAGCGCGCAGGCGCGATTTCGACTCCATCGTCGCCACCAGCACATGGTTGCCGGAATTGGTCGCGGTCAGCGGCACCGGCGACACGGTCAGCAGAAACCGCAGGCCGCGGCGCAGATGGCGCATCAGCCCGATGGCGCGGCGCAGGCTGGCGCTGATCTGGGCATAGCCCTGATTGATAAAGACGTCGGAGGGACGGCCGAAGCTGTCGTCGATGGCGGCGGGGCAGATCGGGTATTCATACCCCGTCTCCTCGTTCCACCAGCTTTCGGTCAGGCCCAGCGTGAACACGAAGGTGTCCGCCGTGGTGATAGCGCGGCGGAAGGCCTCGACGCAGAGCAGGCGGGACTCGATCACCTCCTCGCGGCTGGCAAAGCCGTTGGGTTCGATGCGCGGACGGAACGGATCGTAAAACCGCCCGTCTTTCTCCCAGACTTCGTCGGGCACGGGCTTTTCGCCCACCGCCCATTCGGTCCACTGCAGCAGCAGCGAGGTGGTGTAGATATTGCCGGTGCGGGCGGAAAAGATGCCGTAGTTGAACCGCTTGGCATCGTCCTCCGACAGGCCCATCGGCGCCGGTTCGGCATCGAACCACGAAAAGTTGCGGGCCACGAGGGCCCGGCTGAAATGCTGCGCGAAGCAGGATCCGAAGGTGACGATCATCGACTTGCCGTCGATCTTGAAGGCAGGCCGCCACAGATCGTTGATGTCGAACATGTTGCGCTTGGCGATGGCGGGGGACCAGAAGGCGCGTTCTTCAAGGGAACTGTAAGGGTTCATGGCACCAGCTCACTCTGACAAGACGAACAACATCGTTCAGTTTGTGCTAGCCCATCTGCCCCTGCAGTTCAAGAACGCGCCCCCTGACGCGGATCAGACGAGGATGAAATCATCCGCCCCCAGATCGGGACGGCCTTCCAGAACGGCAAACAGCACCGGCGCCGCATCGCCAGTCCCGTCCACATCGACCCAGAGCCGCCCGGTGCCGCGATCATACAGGATCACGTCCTCCGCATCCTGTGCGGCGGCTCCCAGCACGAAGGCATCCGCCGAAAGCGCGCCGCGCGGCAGGCCGCCCAGATTGCTGCCGAGCAGCATGATGCGGTCCTCGCCCGGGGTGAAATCGGTGATCCGGTCGACATTGCCCGGCCCCGGCGCCGTGAGGAAGCGGAACGTGTCCGCGCCCCCCTGCCCCGACAGCGTGTCATTGCCGCCCATCCCGTCGATCAGGTTGTTGAAATTGTTGCCAATGATCACGTTGTTCATGTCATTGCCGAAGCCGTTGATCCCGACCGAGGTCAGCAGGTGCAGGTTTTCCACCTGATCGGGCAGGGCGAAGCTGAACAGCGCCTTGACGGTGTCCGTGCCCTCGCCGGCAAGCTCGATGATCGTGTCGCCGACGGCGCGGACAAAATAGGTGTCATCGCCCAGACCGCCGACCAGACGGTCGGCCCGCGGCCCGCCATCGATGATGTTGTCGCCGTCATTGCCGATGATGACGTTTTCCAGCCCGTTGCCGATGCCGCGGGTGTTGCCGGTGCCGGTCAGGGTCAGGTTTTCGATATGGTCGCGCCCCATCAGGAAATCGACCGAGGAAATCACGTGATCGACCCCGTCCCAGCGGCGGCTTTCCGCGACCCGGTCGCCGAGATTGTCGATGATATAGGTGTCCGACCCGGGCCCGCCATTCATGATGTCGGCCCCGGCGCCGCCATCGATGGTGTCATCGCCGCCGGTGGCGAGGATGGTGTCATTCCCCGAGCCGCCATTGAGGTAATCCGAGGCGCGTCCGCCCCAGAGGATGTCGTTCAGCACGTCGCCGGTGATGTTCGTGCCGACCCGGTCGGTGGATTTGACCGTGTGGGAAATGCCCCCCGTCAGCTCGACCTCGCGCGCGCCGTCGATGGACACGGTCCGGCCCCGGCCCAGCGGCAGCACGTTGAGCAGCAGCTTGTTGCCGGTATCCCCCACCGCAAGCGTCAGGCGCTGCGTGTCGCTCTGCGCCGCAAGCTGGGCGCTGATGCTGAAATTGCCGAACCGCACCCCCGAGACGTCAAAGACCTCGACCCCCGAGAAGCTGCCCGCCGCAAAGAGATCCCCGGTCAGCGACTGCGTCGCGATGGCCACGGTGTCGAGCCCGGCCCCGGCGATGATCTTCAGCGCCGGATCGGCGAGATGGAAGGCGGTGATGTTGAAGAGATCGTGCCGGTTGGTGCCCAGCCCGAACATCTCGTTGGCGCGCAGCGAAAAGGTCTGGCCGGCCAGCACGTCGTTTTCCAGCCGGAAATTCGCCGCGACAAAATCCTCCACACGGGTGTTCATGAACCGGGTCAGGCCGGTGGTGCCATACCACAGCAGGGTGTCACTGCCCTCCTGCTCGAAGACCAGCTCGGAGAAGGCGCGATAGCCCGTGCCGATCAGCACCATGACATCGCCGCCCGCCCCGGTTTCGAAATCGGTGATCGTGTCGGTGAAATCGTTGAACTGGCGCAGGAACTGGTCGCGCCCGCCGCCGCCCGTCAGGATGTCGCCGTTTTCGCCGCCATCAAGCGTGTCATTGCCCGAGCCGCCATAAAGCCGGTCATTGCCCAGCCCGGTGGAGAGGTAGCCGCCATCCTCATGGGCATGGATGATGTCGTTGCGCTCGCCGGTGATGGCATCGCGGAAGGTGACGTCATTGGCCTCGATCGTCCAGTAGGGGTGCAGCGGGAAGCTGCCGCCCTGCACCGCATCGAACTGCGGGGTGGAGCCTGCGGGATAATCCTGCCGCATCACGTCGACCACCACGGTGTTGTCCGCATCGGGGCTGCCGTGGAAGTTGATGTCGCGGTTGGAGAACAGCAGGTGGATGTTGTTGTAATGCTCGGCGCTGTAGCTGGTGAACAGCACGGCATGGCGGGCATCGGTGCTGGAAAGATTGGTGAAATCGTTCGAAAACGCCTCGTAGAGCATGAAGTGATAGCCGTTGCCGCCCGCCTTGTTATGGGCGCCGACGCCGGTCAGGCTGTCGCCGGTCACGTCATAGATGCGCTGGAAGCGGAAGGCGTGGCTGGCCGGTTCGATGATGCTGATGTTCTGCAGGTGGCTGTCGCGCACCCCGTCCATTTCCAGCGTCGAGCGGCCTTCCCATGCGTCCAGCGTCACCTCGAAATTGAACGGATCCGAGTTGCCCCAGATGCCTTCGATGGTGAAATGGCTGAGATTGACGTTGCTGAGGAAGGTGGATTCCGCCAGCAGCGCCACCCCCGCTTCGAAGGCATAGGGGCTGGGTTCGGCCAGCGTGGCCACGTTGTTTTCGATGGAGACGATGCGGCTGCGGAATTCGCGCAGGTAATAATCCTCGCCGTCGCGCACCTGATCCTCGGGATTGACCGGCGGCTCCCAGCCGGTATTGCCGGTTTCCGCCAGCCATTCCGCGTCATTGGGCTGGGTCACGTAAAGCAGGTCGCCCACCGCGAATTCATGGCTGTCGGGCAGGGTGACGGTGCGGGATCCCAGCGCGATATCCTCGGGGATCACGCCCAGACGGATCTGCATGTCGGTCGGTTCGACCTTCAGCGTGGGGCCGGGCGTTTCCGGCGACACGTCGGAGCGGAAGATGGTCTGCCCCTCTCCGGCGCCGACAAGGCTGATGTCCGAGCGCGAGATGCGCAGCGTTTCGGTGATGGAATAGACGCCCGCCGCCAGATTGATCGTGGCCCCCGGAGGCGCCCCGTCCAGCAGCTGCTGCAGATCGGCCATGGCGATGCTAGGATCCACGTTGAAAACCAGCGGGTTTTCCCCGGCAAACAGGAAATCGCCATCATCCAGATCACTGGCCTGGGTGTTCAGAAACACCAGCGACAGCCCGTCCGCCGTGACGCGGACATTGTCGCCCTGATTGGTGAAGGTCAGGTCGGCCCGGCTGGTCAGATCGGAAAAGCCGGTCAGGTCGACCCGTTCCACCACATTGTCCCGCTCGTAATCGGCCAGCGTGGTGGTGCCCGCTGCGCGCCCGATCACGAAGGCATCGCTGCCCTGACCGCCGGTCAGCATGTCAT
Source organism: Salipiger marinus (assembly GCF_900100085.1). GTDB lineage: Bacteria > Pseudomonadota > Alphaproteobacteria > Rhodobacterales > Rhodobacteraceae > Salipiger > Salipiger marinus. Next base: position 8,496 of record NZ_FNEJ01000032.1, on the reverse strand, counting down.
TGCCGCCCGAACTGACCATCGTGTCATTGCCGTCATCGCCGGAGAGCCGGTCATTGCCGCTGCCGCCGGAGATCAGGTCATTGCTTTCCCCGCCGGTGATCACGTCATCGCCGCCGCCGCCGGACAGCGTGTCCTCGCGTTCGTTGCCCTCGATCGTGTCGCCAAGCGCGCCGCCCTGAATGAGGCTGGGATCATTGCCGGCGCGGACATGGCCCGCGATGCTGTCGGAGATGGTGACCTTCTGGCCGGGCACGTCGCGCAGGGTGACGGTGCCGGTGCCTTCGACCACGACCTGATCGGCGCTGGCAAAGCGTTCGGTGTCGAGCAGCAGCGGGCTGGCGCCGTGGCGGACCAGCAGGAAGCCGGTTTCGGAGCCTTCGAGCGCGCGCGGCCCCAGCGACAGGCCCGAAACGCCGGTGGCGCCGGTCAGGTCGATCACCTCCACCGAGGTCATGCCGGCCAGACGGCTGGAGGCGATGTTGCGGTCCTCGCCCCAGATGCGCAGCGTGTCGATCCCCGCGCCGCCGTCGAAGATGTCGACCCCGTCGAGCTTGGCAAAGGTGCCGCTGAGTTCGAAGATGTCATTGCCCCGGCCGCCGGTGAAGCGGTCGGCGGCTTCGGTGAAGCTGAAATCGGCGGGCGCGCTCAGCGCCTCGGCCATGGTGGCCACGTCATCCCCGGCAAAGACGAAACTTGCCGCCGAAACCGCAGCGCGGCTGATGCCGGTCAGGGTGATGGTGCTGCCATCGGACAGGGAGACCAGCAGGTCGGGGCCGGTCTGCGCCAGCCCCAGATCGGCAAAGCTCAGCCCGGCAAAGGCCCGCAGGTCGATGCGCTCATAGGGGTTGGTCGCCTCGAAATCGGTGACGGTCAACTGCTCGCCCGGGCTCAGCACATAGGTGTCGGCCCCGGCCCCGCCGGTGGCGCGGGTGCTGCCCACGCCGCCGCTGATCAGGTCATGGCCCGCGCCGCCGTCCATCTGGTCATTGTCGGCGCCGCCCGACAGCCGGTCCTGCCCGGCCCCGCCCGACAGCGTGTCATTGCCGCGCCCGCCCGACAGCACGTCATCGCCATCATTGCCGCGCAGCTGGTCGCGGCCATTGCCGCCCTCCAGCAGGTCGCGCCCGGTACCGCCCGAAACGCTGCCATTGACGCCATTGGCCACCACGACCCGCTGCAGGCCTGCATTGAACAGATCGACCTGCCCGGTGCCGTTCAGCAGCACGGTGCCCGCATCCGGGCTGGTGACGCTGCGCAGATCCAGCATCACCGATCCGGATCCGAAGCTCAGCCGCACCGTCGCGTCCTGCGCCTGGGCCAGGACGGCATCGTCGAGCGACATCACCACGCTGGGGGCGGCGCGCAGGTCGAATTCCTCGATCCCCGAGAGACCGGCAAGATTGAGAGAGCTCACCGACAGCGCAAGGCTGCGGTCGAAGCGCAGCGTATCGAACCCGGCCCCGCCGATGATCGTGTCATCCGCCGCAAGGTTGGTATTGGAGGGCGGCACGACGATCAGGTCGTCATCAGCGGTGCCTTCGACCAGATCGGCCACGGTGGTCAGGGAAAAAGTTGCCATATCTCTCTCGATCTTACTTTTTAAGCATGCCCGCCAAGGCATAACGGCACGAGTGCGGCGCTCCATCGGCACCGGGAGTGTTGCCAGGATGGGTTAATTCTTCGTGGTGATATACTCAAAATCGACGGGAACGAGTCCGTTCAAATCTATATTTTCGAAATGTCACATTCCGGACAAGCTTTTTTGCAGGCCGGTCGGGAGGTCGGCATCGGGTCTTGTGCCCGGTTCCGGCGGGGCTCCGCCCGTCGGACCGGAGCCCTCTGGCGAAGCCCCGCGCATCGTGCCACCAAAACCACAGACACCAGAGGCGGGCAGGCTGATCCGAGGCTCCGCCGCGCTTGAAACCACGAGGAAACTGTGCTGCTTGAAGGCGTAGTATTGAGGAACCAGATTTATGAGCCAGGCCTTGCCCACCACCTTTCTTGACCGGATTGCCACCTATCCCGAACCGGTCCGGCACAGTCTGCAGTCAAACCTGACTGCCCCGGTGATCCGGGACTACATGCTGATCCTGCACGGGCAGAGCGACGTGGAGGAGACAAAGGTCGAAGGGCTTCTGGCCACCGGCATGGTGATCGATGCCTTTCTCAGCCGGCTCCTGCGGTCCAAACGGTTCTGGACGCGGCTCGGGCGGCTGCCCCAGCAGTTCCAGAACGGCATCCCTCCGGAAAACCGCACGCTGGTGCTGGATTTCATCGATCCGCTGGCCGATCCAGACCGCCCCTTCCTCTACAAGCTGCGCGAGATGCAGTCCGAGACGGAGATGCTCTCCGAGGATCAGGCGCAGGATCTGGCCCTGCTGATGACCCTGCTCGACACCCATACCCGTCTGAGCGGCCTTCCCGCCGATCCGCAGCGCATTCTGGAGGCGGAGCTGCTGCTGGCGGCCTCGGGCGAGACGGCGCCGCTGCTGCCCTGCCTGATGGGCGCGCTGGATGCCCCCACCAGCTTTCGCGGCGCGGCCCCCCTGCCCGCCGGGCTGCCTCTGGCCGCAGGCATCGCCTTTCTGCAGGCGGAACTGGCCGAAAAGGGCGTGGGCGCGCTGGATCCGCTGGATCAGCGCAGTCTGGCGCTGATCGGGCGCGACCGGCAGAACGCCATGGGCGAGATCATGCTCTATCCGCCGCAGCCCCTGCGGGTGGTGCTGTCGGGCACGCCCGCCGCCGCCGCGCAGGAGTTCTGGGAGGACATGGCCGAACGCGGGCTGGTGACCGCCCGCCCCGAAACCCGCGAGACGGCCGAGCCCGAGACGCCCGCCCCCGCAGAGACGGTGCTGACCCTGCCCGCCGATCTGCCGGTCTCGCCGCTGCTGCTGGGCTATCTGCGCTGTGCGGCGCCTGCGGGCAGCCCTGTGGCGCTTGAATTGACGCTGTCGCGCAGCACCGACACCTCCTCCTGGGCCTCCCGAATCGAAGGTTATACCGATGTGGCGATGACCGATGTGGCAGGGCAGGTCCGGCGCGGCCCGCAGAAGGCGCCCGCGCAGCCCGACAGTCTGGAACTGGCACGGATTTCCCAGCAGGTGCTGCCACAGCAGGCCGTGGCCAGCGCCGGGGTCCGGCCCGAAGACGCCTTTGCCATCCTGCTGCGGCTCGATCCCACCGCAGAGGTGGAGCCCTATCTGAACACCGATCACTGCCTGATCGTCGAGGGACGCGCGGCGCTGCTGGAACGCTTCGCCGAGGCAGGCCCCGCCCTGCTGCAGAAGCCGGTGGTCTGCATCGGGCGCCGCACCCCGCTGCAGGAGGATTACCTGATCGCCTCGGTGCAGAATTACTGGGGCCGGGGCGGGCGCTATCCGGTGACCCCGGTGGCGCTGAGCTACAATGGCGAAAGCTCGACCTTTTCCATCGATCCCAAGCCGGGCGAGGGGCTGACGCTGATGGCGCTGGCCGATCTGGTGACCCTGCCGCTGGCTCTGGCGCTGAAGCTCGACCAGCCCGGCGCGCCGCACGCCATCGCCGGTCTGCTGCTCTGGCCCGAGGGGCTGATCGTGCGCGGCGGCGCGGGCACGGCGCTGGCCCCCGACCTGCTGGTGGGGCTGGAACGCAGCGTCAATACCATGCCCCTGACCGAGACCGATCACGAGGCGGCCTTCCTGACCGGGCAGATCGACGAGCGGTTCTTCGCCCGCCGCTCCACCATCGCCGACTGGCCGGTGGCGCCGCTGATCGGCGCCATCGTGCAGCGCAGCCGCAATCTGGAAACGCAGCTGGCCAAGTTCGCCGCCGCGCCTTCGCCCCGGCAGGCCGGGCTGGTGATGGCCGCTCTGGAACGGGCGGGCGACACCCCGCATCTGACCACCGCCATCGACGCCTTTGCCCGCAGCGCCTCCGGCCAGCCGCAGCTGCTGCTGCGCATGGAAGAGGGCAGCCTGCGCGCCTTTCTGGGTCTGGCCCGGCAGGTCGCCTCCTGCGACGAGATCGCGGCACGGCTGGCGGTCTGCGCGGGCGACATCGCCCGGGCCAGCCACCATCACATCGTGCCGCTGTTCGAACTGCTGGCCAGCTGCCTGCCGCTGCCCGTGGTGCATGCCGCCCTTGCCTTTGCCGCCGCCGACACCGAACAGACCAAGCGCGCGCAGTACCGGTTCGGCGAATGCATCCGCCGCTACGGCTCGGTCGAGCTGATGACCCAGCATCTGGCGCATCTGGCCCGGACCGGATCCGACCTGCTGCAGGATGTGGGATTCCTGCGGTTCTTCCAGAAGCTGCTCTATTCCGACGTGCTGCCCACGGTCCGCGCGCTGGTGGGCGAGCCGGTGCTGCAGGCCATCGCCGGGACGCTGGATTTCAAGGACAGCTTCAAGAACGCGCTGGTGGAGGGCGACCGCGACCGGCTGCTGGCGATGATCCGCGACCCCGACCGCACCCGCAACGTGGAGTTCATCCCGTGGATGGATTCGCTGCGCAGCCATTCCAACGAACTGCATGACATGGCGCTGCCGATCACCGGCGCCGCCCTGCCGCAGCTGTCGGGCGTCTATGGCAACAAGCTGATGGGGGCGCTGTTTTCCGACCGCGCCGTGCTCGAGGAGCTGCGCGAGGCGCGGCTGCTGGAGGATGACACCGATCTGGACGTGATCTGCAAGAACGTGCTGGGCGATAACGGGCCGCTGAACGCCATGCTGGCCCGGCGCTTCGAGGGCAGCGGCACGGCGCCGCTGCGCATCGAGGGCCGCAGTGCGGCAGAGGTCTTTGCCCATGCCGCCACCGCCTGCGCGGGCAGCGCGCAGCACCGGGACGGGCCCAAGGTCAGCGTCATCATCTCGGCCTATAATGCCGACATCCCGCTGCTGAAGCTGTCGCTGGCCTCGGTGCTGGAGCAGTCGCATGGCAATATCGAGGTGTTTGTGGTCGACGACGCCTCCGAGCCGGAGAACAGCGCCGAGATCCGCGCCGCCGTGGAGGGCGACCCCCGCGTCAGCTATCTGCGGATGCCGGTCAATTCCGGGCCCTATATGGGGCGCAACCGCGCCATCGCCGCCGCCTCCGGCGCGTTCGTGGCGATTCAGGATGCCGATGACTGGTCGCATCCCGACCGCTTCGCCACCCAGATCGCGGCCTTTGCGCAAAGCCCCGTCACGCAGATGGTCACCACCCCGCATATCCGCATCGACCGCCATGGCCGCATCCAGATGGAGGCGGAATTCACCATTCTGGGCGACGGGCCGATGACCTCGATGTTCCGGCGCGAGGCGTTCGACGCGGTGGGGCTTTTTGCGCAGGTGCGCTCTCGCGGGGATGTGGAGATGCGCGAACGGCTGCGCGCATATTACGGCAACCACGCCCTGACCGAACTGGCTCTGCCGATGATGCTGTGTTTTGCGGATTCCGCCACCCTGTCGCAGAAGACCAAGAGCGAGAAGATGGAATATCTGCAGCTGTTCCGTACCAATATCAGCGGGCGGCGCAGCCTGCGCAACCTGCGCCGCGACGGGCAGGCGCTTGCCCCCGAACATGCCATCGCGGTGCCGCTTGCCCTGCGCCCGACCCAAGGGGTTTGAAGACATGACAGATTACGGCACCATCGACATTTCGATGACCTCGATGAGCTCGCGCATGGCCACGCTGGGCCAGACGCTGCGCTCGCTGCTGGACCAGAATTACGCCAACCTGTGCATCCATCTCTATCTCTCGCGCGAGCCTTACCTGCTCGACAAGGGCGTGACCGAGCTGCCGGAGGACATCCAGCAGCTACAGCGCGAGGCGGCGGGGCGGCTGAAAATCCAGTTCTGTCCGAACTGGGGGCCCTATCGCAAGCTGCTGCCCTATCTGCGCGCCAATTGGGGCAGCTCCAAGCTGGTGGTGACGGTGGATGATGACACGATCTATCCGCCCGACTGGCTGGAAGGGCTGGTCGCGGCCTATCACACCTATCGCTGCGTGATCGGCTATCGCGGCCACCGCATCAACGTGCGCGAGGACAAGATCGCCCCCTATCGCAGCTGGATGCGCACCCGGATCGAACAGAATCCCAGCATGCTGATCCTGCCCACCGGCAAGGACGGCATCCTTTACAACACCGCGTTTTTCCCGGTGAACGTGCTGAACGTGGCCGATGCCCTGCGCATCGCCCCCACGGTGGATGATCTGTGGTTCCGCTGGCATCTGTCGCTGAACCGGATCGCGGTCAACGTGATCAATGTCGATTACAAGGCCGGCACTTTCGACGAGACCGATTACGAGAGCTCGCTCTATCTCAACTTCAACAAGGGCGGCGGCAATGACGTCGCCGTGGGCGAGCTGCAGAACTACTTCAAGAGCCGTTTCGATTTCGATCTGGCGGGGCTGGCCCGCCGGGAGTGACCTTGTGCTATAGTGGTATCGTTTAACGACACGACATGCTGCGCTGCGGATTCCATCCGCGATCTTGGTCACCACAAGCTGCATTACACACAGGGCGGCGACACCCTTGTCGTCAACTATTCAAATAAAAAGTTATAAAAAAGATACCTCATAAGATGGTAAGAAACCCTTCCTTCATTAACCCAACCTCAGCCATTGATTCTGAGGTTGGGTTGCGATATTTGCATACGTTACGCCATCATATGATAAATTAGTTACGCATATAATGTTCATAAGGAAGGTCGAATACCCTCAGCAAAGATCGCGCATATATTCGGCGCAAACCAAGGCTATCCGCCAGATGATGATCAAAAATTGCAGGCGCAAACTGTGGCTTAAGAGAGCGGGGAGAAGACGGAGTTTTTTGATACCCCACCGCATTATTTATATCAAAATAGCGAAATAGTCCAGCCTGAGATTCCAATCGCATTCTCTCGTTAAAATCCATCAACATCTTATTCATCTGCCTTTCCCCAAGTATATGGGAATCAAGTCGACTGGAAAATAACTCAACATCTTCTTCAGAAGAATCTCCTGTTTTTATGATCCTCTGGACGTACTTTCTCGTGAAGTTACGGTGTGACAGAACGGTCAGGTGGCAACCTTTGATCGCAAGATGATCTCCAGGGAAATTCAATGATTTAATAAATTCAAGATAAATGCCCGAGAGCCAGTCTACATATTCCCCAGGAGTTAGATCGGTATCATTTTTCACTACCTTGCGATAATAATACCCCAACTCCAAGTCGACCTGACCAAACCCCAGCACCAGATGCTTGACGTTGGGTAGAGCTGCTCGAATAATCTCTTTGGTTTTAAGCGTTGAAGCTTTAGGTCTGAACCCAGCAATCGAAGCCGCAGGAATGGCTTGCCCCACGATTGAAAAATATTTTCTGTTTATGCCAATTCTATCGGACATAGATCCTGCCTTGGGTAGGATATGATGTGAGTGGGAATCCCCAAACACACAAATAGAGATAGGAAGAATATTGCCCTTGGTCAAAATGGCACTCCTTGAAGCCACACGATATTCAAGCACAGGGTCATCCTGCGTAGAGCACCACTATAAATAAGATCAAGCCAACAGGCCGCTTGAAAAATTTCTTGATCCAAAATATTGTTGCCCCGTTGCTGGTGTGCCTCATCGGGTCCACACCCCTATGCAACCCCGGACGGACCTCCCGCCGGAGATGTCGATCAGATACGATGAAAGGTATCACCATGTCCGACACCCCCCACGACACCGCTGCGCCCCTGAGCGCCCGCACTCAAAAATCTCTGAACTTGACCGCCAAGTCGGTCAAGCGCCGGATGTCCAAGATTTCCAGTGGGACTGAACCTCGCGCCCTGAACAAGAAGAAGGGCAAGCTGGCCATTGCGATCCTGAACCAGATCGCTGCAGGCCAGATCAAGAACCCAGTCGCCGTTGCAAAAGCCTTCGCCGATGAGCAGAACGAAGAAGGCGCTGAGCCCGCTACGGAAGAGACAGCAGATAAAGAGACCTAGGGTCAGGACACATTGATCATGTCATAAAGATCTGGTTCACCGCTCGACCATCGAGCGGTGAAATCTGTAATTTGGTCTGGCTGAAAGACACGCAGATGGTGCGTCTTGAGTTCTTTTATCCAAAGCCCTGCGTCGATAACCGGCGTATTCTACCAAGGATAATACTAATTATATTAAATTTTTACACTAATGCGACGCGCCCAAACGTTACCGTCCGCACAGGACGCTCTACAGCCGCTGGAAGCGCTGGAACGACAAGGGTATGTTTGCCCGGATCATATCACAAACTGGCAGACTCTTGTTATGATCGAGAAACTCAAGGGGCCAGATCACAGGCACCGATGAAGCGCTGAGCAGGTGCGGGATCGAAGGCTGAAGGGCGGAGAGGCAGTCGTCCAGTGGCAGCAGCGTGTGCCACGGCTATTGCTCCCTCGACCCAGTTTTCATTCAACGACTTTCATTCAACGGCCGTAAGACCGCATGTCTTTTTCACCGGCACGGCCCAGTCGGATCAGCCTGTATTCTGATCGCGGGGCGGCAGGTGCCGTCCGTTTGCGATGGAGG
>NZ_FNEJ01000005.1 GCF_900100085.1 Salipiger marinus | reverse complement strand
TGCGCCGGATCATCCCCGGGCACGTCCGACACGATCAGGCTGACCACGCGGGCAGGCGCGCAGGCAGCCGCCAGCCTGCCGCCCTTGATGCGGCTCGCATGTTTGCGGATGGCGTTCATCACCCCGATCGGCGCGCCGGAGGCCAGCAGCGCCCGGTTCAGCGCCTGTTCCTCCGCCAGCGTCAGCCCCTCGGGCGGGGCGGGCAGCAGCGCCGAGCCGCCGCCGCAGACCAGCGCCACCACCAGATCACGCTCGGTCAGGCCCCGCACCGCGTCAAACAGCGCCTCTGACGCCGCCATCCCTGCCGCATCGGGCACCGGATGCGCGGCCTCCATCACCCGCAGCGTGGCACAAGGCGCGCCATAGCCGTAGCGCGTGACCACCACGCCCTCGAGCGGGCCGTCCCAGAGCTGCTCAAACGCCTGCGCCAGCTGCGCCGCCCCCTTGCCAAGGCCGATCACCACGGTGCGCCCCTCCGGACGCCCGGGCAGATGCGCCCGCAGCGCCTGCACCGGATCGGCAGCAGCCACCGCCGCGTCGAACAGCCCCGCCAGAAACTGCATCTCCGTCACGGTCAGATCTCCAGATCGCAGACAAACACCCCCTCCGCGCCGCCGTCCAGCCGCGCCACGATCTCGGCGCCAATGGCCTGATGCTCCGCATCGGCCAGATAGGCATCGCGCGCCGCCCGGTCGGCGAAGTCGATCCAGAACATGTCCAGAAAGCCCCGCACCAAGGGCAGCTCGACCGACAGATTGCGCCTGCTCTGAAACGCCACCAGCCCGTCAAGATGTGAAGAAAGCCCCTCAAGCCGCTCATAAAGCGCGTTTTTTTCGCGTTCAGTCACATCGTCGCGAAACCGCAGAAACACCATATGCCGGATCATCGGCCTTCCTCCCTGTGACAGATCTCAGCCGCGGAAGCGCGGCGGATGTTTGCCGCGAAACCCGGCCAGCCCGGCCTGAAGCTCTGCGGACCCGGCGGCGATGCGCCCGGCCAGCGACTCCAGCACGCGCGCGTTTTCCTCGCCCTCGGCAGCATTGATCAGCATCTTGGCAAGCTCGGTCGCAAGCGGGCCGCGTGCCAGAACCCGCGCCGCAAGCGCCTGCCCCGCCGCAAGCCCGCCGCCCGTGGCGGTGACGGCATCGACCAGCCCCAGCGCCTGCGCCTCCTCGGCGGTGAACACCTCGCCAAACAGCGCCATGCGCCGCACGGTCTGCGCCCCGAACCGCCGGGTGCAGCGCTGCGTGCCGGACCAGCCCGGAATGATGCCCAGCCCGGTTTCCGGCAGCCCGATCTTCACATGCGCTTCGGCGATGCGGTAATCGGCGCAGGCCGCAAGCTCCAGCCCGCCCCCCAGCGCGGGGCCGTTCAGCACCGCGATCACCGGCTGGCGCAGCCGGGCCAGCGCGTCAAAGGCGCTATGCCCGTCGCGGATCCAGTGCCGCCCGAAATCCTGCGCGCTCTCTCCGCTCCAGGCGTCGATATCTCCGCCCGCGCAGAAGGCCCGCCCGCTGCCGGTCAGCAGCAGCACGTCCAGATCGTCGCGCCGTTCGATCTCGCGGCAGAGGGCTGCAAGCTCGTCCACCATCGCGGCATCCAGCGCGTTGCGCCGCGCCTCCCGGGTCAGCCGCAGCACGCCCACCCGGTCCGCCACGCTGAGCGACAGCGCCCCGTTCATGCGCCCGCCGGGGTCAGCGACAGCCCCATCGGGCCGGGGCGGAACAGCCGCGCATCCATGGGCCGCAGATCCGCCGCCACCTCCAGCGCGCCGCTGCACTGATCCAGCACGTCGCGCTGCAGGTCCAGCCCCGGCGCAAGCTCTGTCACCACCAGACGCCCGCCGCGAAGACAGATCACGCAGCGTTCGGTCACATAGGTCACCTGCTGGCCCTGATCCGAAGCGCGGCTGCCGGAAAAGGACACCTGATCCACCGCATCGACAAATTTCGGAATCCGGCCCTCGCGGTCGATCACCAGCCGGCCATCGGTGATGCGCATCTTGGCCCCGGCGTTGAAATTTCCCGAAAAAACAATACGCTTCGCCCGAGAGGTAATGTCGACGAACCCGCCCGCGCCCGCTGTCCGGTGCGGCACCGCCGACAGCCGAGAGACATTGACCGACCCGTCACGCCCGACTTCCAGAAACGACAGCAGCGAAGCATCGAAGCCGCCCGCCTGAAAATAGGCGAACTGATGCGGGGAGGCGACAAAGGCCTCGGCATTGGCAGCGCAGCCGAATTTGAAATCCAGCAGCGGCACCCCGCCCACCGCGCCCTGTTCGATCATCCATGTGACGGCGCCGTGCTGGCCCTCCTCGACCAGAATGCGCGGCACATTGGCGGAGATCCCGAAGCCGATATTCACCGCCCATCCCGCCTGCAGCTCCTGCGCGACGCGGCGTGCGATGACCTTGCCCACGCCGAATTCCGGCAGGCTGAAGCTGTCGAGCGGGCGGATCAGCTCTCCGGAAATCGCCGGATCATAGGGGGTGGCCGTGGTCTGCAGCTGTTCCGGGGCCTCGACCACCACATCGACAAGAATGCCCGGCACCCGCACGTCGTGGGGCCGCAGCGAGCCGTTCATCGCGACGCGGCGCACCTGCGCGATGACGACGCCGCCGCTGTTGCGCGCGGCCAGCGCCAGTTCCATGGCACCAAGATAGGCGCCCTCCTGCTCGAAGCTGAGATTGCCGCGCTCGTCGGCGGTGCTGGCCCGGATGATCGCGACATCGGGCGCGATGGGTCGGAAATACAGCCAGTCCTCGCCCTCGAAATGGCGGCGCTGCACGATGGGCGCGGCGCGGGCGGCATCGTTCATCGCACCGCCTTCCAGATCCGGGTCGACAAAGGTCTGCATGCCGATCTTGGTCAGCACGCCCGGACGCCGGGCGGCACCTTCGCGCAGCATGTCGAAGATCACGCCCGAGGGCAGGTTGTAGGCGCGCAGGTCATTGGCAAGGATGCGCTGCCAGATCAGCGGCGGCTCGGCACTGCTGGGCCCCGATGGGTAGGATCCGCCGATGATGCAGGCGATCATGCCGGGCTGCGCCAGATGGTCCACGCCCTTGGTGCCGAACATGTCCCCGGCGGCGATGGGGTGCACCGTGGTCAGATCGCGCGGCGCGCCCTCGCGCGCAAACCGCGCGCCAAGCGCCGACAGAACCGCATCGGGGCAGCACAGCCCGCTCGACGAATTGACCGCCACAACGTCAGAATCCTTGACGAGCCGGACGGCCTCCTCCGCCGTCTTGACCTTGGACATCTGGCCTCCCCCCTCTTTCGCACTTCATGTAACTAACTGGTTATTTGTGACTATGGCGCGAAGGCCGCAGGGCTGCAAGTGTCTTTTCTTGCGTTAAATATAAGTAACTGTATGGTTACATTATTTGGCAAGGAGGACCAGAGATGACCATCTATTTCCAGAAGACCTACCAGCGCGGCTTCGGCACCTACCCGCTGCGCGCAGAGCCGCTGCGGCAGGCGATTCTCGCGGCTGCAAAGACCGGCTACCGCGCCTTTGACACCGCACAGATGTATGGCAACGAGGCCGAGACCGGTGCCGCCCTCGCGCAGACCGGCCTCGCGCGCGACGAATTCTGCCTGACCACCAAGGTGGATATCGCGAATTTTGGCGCGGACCGGTTCCTGCCCTCGGTGGAACAGAGCCTGCGGGATCTGCAGGTTGATGCGGTGGACGTGCTGCTGCTGCACTGGCCCGCGCCTGATGGCGATCTTGCGCCGTCGCTGGATCTGCTGGAACAGGCGCGCACGCGCGGGCTGACCCGGCATGTGGGCCTGTCGAATTTCACCGCCGCGATGATGCGCGAGGCGCGGCAGCGGATGTCCTGCCCCATCGTGACCAATCAGGTCGAATTCCACCCGCTGCTGGACCAGAGCCGCCTGCTGGAGGCCGCGCGGGACACGGGGATCCCGCTGGCCTCCTACTGCTCGGTGGCGCGCGGCGAGGTGTTCAGGCACGCCATCTTTGCCGAGATCGGCGCGGCTTATGGCAAAAGCGCGGCACAGGTCGTGCTGCGCTGGATCCTGCAGACGGGCGTATCCATCAACACCATGTCCACCAAACCCGAAAACATCGCCGCAAATTTCGACGTGATGGATTTTACCCTGTCCTCGGTCGACATGGCGCGGATCGGCGCGATGACCGCCACCGGCCACCGGGTCGTCAGCCGCGATCTTGTGCCCTATGCGCCGGAATTCGACTGACGCCACGCAAACGGGGGGCAGGCGCGCGGCCTGCCCCCCTGTCAATGCATGGGTCTTTGCCGCCGAAGGTCAGCGGTTGCCGCGGATCATGTCCGCCGCTTTTTCCGCGATCATGATGGTTGCAGCGTTGGTGTTGCTGCCCACAAGGCTGGGCATCACCGAACTGTCGCAGATGCGCAGCCCCGCCACGCCGCGCACCCGAAGTTGCGGATCGACCACCGCCATCTCGTCGCTGCCCATCTTGCAGGTGCAGGTCGGGTGATAGGAGGTCCGGCCATACCGCCGCGCATAGGCCTCGTAATCGGCCTGGCTCTGCACCGAGGCATCGGGAAAATGCACCGCGCGCAGGATCTTGCTGAGGCTGGGCTGGGCAAAGATCTCGCGGCTGATCTTCACGCCTTCGACCGAGACGCGCAGATCGTCCGGATCGCCAAGGAAATTCGGATCCACCAGCGGCTGATCCGCCGCAGTCCCCGACCGCAGCCGCACGCTGCCCCGCGACTTGGGCCGCAGCGTATAGCTGTTCAGCGTCACGCCAGAGCTGCCTTTCGGCACGCTCGGCACCCCGGCCTCTGCCCCGGCCCCGGCAAGGAAATGGAACTGCAGGTCGGGCATGGGCGCGCTGCGGTCGGCATACCAGAAGGCGCCCCCCTCCACCACGTTGGAGGTGACAGGCCCGCTGCCGAACAGCAGGTATTGCAGCCCCGCCCAGACCATCCAGTGCGGCCTGTTGTATTTGTCCAGACTGTCATGCCCGGTCAGCTCCGCCACGATGTCGATGCCGAAATGATCCTGCAGGTTCTCGCCCACGCCGGGCAGATCCTGCACGACCGCGACCCCCGTCTCGCGCAGATGCGCGGCAGGACCAAGCCCCGAAAGCAGCATGAGCTTCGGCGATCCGATGGCCCCCGCCGCAAGGATCACCTCCTGCGTCGCGCGCGCCACGATCCGGGCGCCCTTGCGGTCATACTCCACCCCGGTGGCGCGGCCCTTCTCGATCACCACGCGGTGCACGAGGCAGCCGGTTTCCACCGTCAGGTTCGCCCGCCCCAGCGCGGGCCGCAGATAGCCCACCGCCGTGGAACAGCGCCGCCCGTTCCGGGTCGTGGTCTGATAGATCCCGGCGCCTTCCTGCGTCGCGCCGTTGAAATCCGGATTGTAGGGCAGGCCCAGTTCCTGACAGGCGCGGACAAAGGCGCGGGTGGTGGGCTGCGGCGTGGGCAGGTCGGACACGCCAAGCGGCCCATCGGTGCCGTGCCACGCGCCGGAAAAGCTGCCATTGCCCTCGGCGCGCAGGAAATATTTCTGGATCTCGGCAAAGGACCAGCCCTCGCAGCCCTCCTCGAAGGCCCAGCGGTCGAAATCGGCGGGCACGCCGCGCGTGAACACCTCGGCATTGATCGAACTGCCACCCCCCAGCACCCGCCCCTGCACATAGGGCAGGCTGCGGTTGTCGGCATGGATCTGCGGCGTGGTGACAAGCCCCCATGTATAGGGGCCGGAGGTCATCTTGGCGAAGCCCACCGGCATGTGGATCAGCGGATGACGGTCGCGCCCGCCCGCCTCCAGCAGCAGCACCTTTGCCGAAGGATCCTCGCTCAGCCGTGTGGCCAGCACGCAGCCCGCAGCCCCTCCTCCGACAATGATGTAGTCATATCCCTCCCGCAAGGTTCACTCCCCCCAATGCGTGCGTTTCCCGATCTCGACGTGAACGGACTTGATCTGCGTGTATTCTTCAACCCCGTAGACCCCGGCCTCCCGGCCCCAGCCCGACTGCCTGAAGCCCCCCAGCGGCAGTTCCGGCCCGCCCGCAAGCGTGGTGTTGACCCAGAACCGGCCCGCGCGCACCCGCCGGGTGACGGTCAGCGCCGTGTCGATGTTCTTGCTCCAGACGCTGGCCGCCAGCCCGTAGACGGTATCATTGGCGATCTCGATGGCCTCGTCGAGCGTGTCAAAGGGCAGGATGACCAGCACCGGGCCAAAAACCTCGTCGCGGGCAAGGTCCATGTCGCGGGTCACGTCGGTGAATACGGCGGGGGTGATGAACCGCCCCTCGCCGGTATCCAGCACCTCGCCGCCACAGATCAGCCGCGCGCCATCCTCCTGACCGCTCTGGATATAGCCAAGGATGATGTCATGCTGCGCCGCCGTGGTGATCGCGCCCACCTGCGTCGTCTCGTCCAGCGGATCGCCGATGCGCAGCCTGGCCAGCTTGGCCTGCACCCGCTGCGCAAAGGCTTCGGCCACCGACCGTTCCACGATCAGCCGCGACCCGGACACGCAGCACTGCCCGGCATTGAAGGCGATGCCAAAGGCCACCCCGTCTGCCGCATCGTCAAGATCGGCGTCGGCGAACACGATCTGCGGGTTCTTGCCGCCCAGCTCCAGCCCCAGCTTCTTGAAATTGCTCCGCCCCGCCGCCTCGACGCAGCGCCGCCCGACGGCGGTCGATCCGGTGAAGGACAGCATGTCCACATCCATATGCTCGATCAGCGCCTGCCCGATGCTGCTGCCCGACCCTGTGACCACGTTCATGCAGCCATCCGGCAGCCCTGCCTCGGTCAGGATCTCGGCCAGCAGCAGCGTGGTGGCGCTGGTAACCTCGGAGGGCTTCACCACCAGCGTGCAGCCGGAGGCAAGGATATAGGGCACGCGTTCGCACAGGATCAGGAAGGGGAAATTCCACGGCGTGATAAGCCCCACCACCCCCACCGGTTCGCGCGTGACAAGGCCGAATAGCCCGTCGCCCAGATTGTTGAAGCTGTCGCCATGCAGGCTGCGCGCCAGCCCGCTGGCATAGTCGAACATGTCGGCGCAGCCCATCACCTCGCCGCGCGCCTGTGCAATGGGCTTGCCGTTCTCCAGCGTCTCGAAATAGGCGATCTCCTCGGCCCGGGCGCGGATCAGCGCGGCGGCGCGCAGCAGCACCGCCCCGCGCGCGGCCCCGCCCAGCCCCGACCAGCGCCGGTCCTCGAACGCGCGGCGCGCGGCGGCCACGGCGGCATCCAGATCCGCTGTGGTGCATTTCGGAATGCGGGTCACCGGCACGTCATGCGCGGGCGAGCGGCGTTCCGACAGATCCCGCGTGCCCGCAGGCACCACCTTGCCATCGACAAAAAAGCCGAACTCGCGCGGCACGGGCGGCAGAGAGAGGGGGGTCAGGGCTTGGGTCATCGGATGTCTCCGTTCTTTGGGACCGGCTCAGGCCATCACGATCTGTGTCTTCAGATCGGCGGGCCGGTCGGGACTGCTGTCAAAGGCCTGCTGGATCTGCTCCAGCGGATAGGCGGCGCGGGTGAAGGCGGAGGTGTCGAACCGGCCATGGCAGAGCAGGGTCAGCGCGTCATGCATGTCCTGCCCCATGCCCGCCACCGACCCCTTGACCGAGGTTTCGTGCAGGATGGTGTCAAGGATACCCAGCGGCAGCACCGCGTCCGGTCCGGTCAGCCCGAAGGCCGCAAGATGCCCGCCGCGCCGCATCAGCGTCAGCGCCTCGGCATAAAGCGCCGGATGCCCGACGCTTTCGATCACCAGATCGGCGCCGCGCCCCTCGGTCGCCTCCTGCACCGCCGCGCGCAGCAGGGCGGGATTGCTGATGCCCCGGTCCGCGCCGACAGCCACCGCCATGGCCACCCGGTCGGGCGACAGGTCGCTGACAAGGATCGGCGCCACGCCCAGCAGTCGCAGAAGCTGCACATGCAGGTTGCCCACCGGGCCCGCGCCGATCACCAGCGCCGACTGGCCCAGACCCACCTGCGCCTTGCGCGCGGCGCGCACCACGCAGGCCACGGGCTCGGTCAGGGCCAGAACCGCATCGGGCACGCGTTCCGGCGCGGGCAGCACCAGCCGGGCGGGCACCAGCAGATATTCGGCAAAGGCGCCGTCCGCAGTGATGCCGATCTGGCGCATCTGCGGACAGTTGAGGATTTCGTTGCGGCGGCACCAGTAGCAATGGCCACAGCCGATGTTCATGTCGACCACCGCCTTGGCGCCCACTTCCAGCCCGGTGACGCCCGGCCCCAGTGCGGCGATGCGCCCGGCCAGTTCGTGCCCCGGCACCATGGGCAGGCTGTCCGCAGCATAGCGCCCGTGGAAGATGTGCAGATCGGTGCCGCAGATCCCGACGCGGGTCACCCGGATCAGCGCCTCGCCGGGGCCGGGAACGGGAACCGGGCGGGTCTGCAGCGTGAAATGGCCCGGCGCGGTCAGGACGGCGGCCTGCATCGTCTTGGTCATGCCCCGCCCCTCATTTCACGATCCGCATCTTGCTGCGGTCGATGGTGGCGGCGATGGCGACGATCAGGATGATGCCGAAGACCATCTGCTGCATGGTGGCATCCACCTCGAAATAAAGCATGGACGAGCGGATCACCGCTACGATCAGCGTGCCGATCAGGGTGTTGATCACGCCGCCCACCCCGCCGGTCAGCGGCGTGCCCCCGACCAGCACCGCGACGATGGCGGGCAGCAGGAAACCATTGGCCAGCGTCGGCGACCCGCCGGACAGCTTGGCCGAAAACAGCAGCCCCGCGATGGCGGCCAGCATCCCCGACAGCGCGAAGGCCAGTACCTTGATCCGGCGCACCGGCAGTCCGGAGGCGGCGGCGGCGGGCTCGCCCGCTCCCACCGCCTTCAGCGCGCGGCCAAAGACCGTGCGGCTCTGCAGGAACCATGTCAGCGCCAGCAGCGCGGCCCCCACCACGATCTCGTGCGGGATGCCGAAGCTGGACCCGATCATCCAGCCGAAGGAGGCGTCGCGCAGGGTCACATCCATATAGAGCGCCCGCTGCCCCGACAGATACTGCGCCACCGAATAGGCGATGCCCCCCACCGCGAGCGTGGAGACAAACGAGGGCACCAGCAGCCGGGTGGTGACAAAGCCGGACACCGCCCCCATCGTCAGCCCCGCCAGAATGCAGACCAGCGCGGCGCCCAGCCCCAGACCCGGCAGCGCGATGGTCGCCAGCACTGTGGTCATGTTGGCCACCGACTGCGACGACAGGTCGATGCCGCCGATATAGATGGCAAAGGTCATCCCCAGCGCCATGATGAACAGCGGCATGATGTCAGCAACCATGGAGATCAGGTTCGCGGGCAGCAGGAAATTCGGATGCGCCACGCCCACGACCGCCACCAGCGCCAGCAGGGTGATCCATGGGAAATGCGGTTTGAGTTGGTGGAGGGTCATCTGTCTGCCTCAGGTCATGTGATGCACGAGGTCGAAGAGCGAGGGCTTGCTGCCCGGCGCGCCGCGGAACAGATGCCGCGCCTCTCCGTCCTTCAGAACGAGGATCGTGTGCGAAAGGCCGATCGCCTCCTCCAGCGTGTCGGCCACCAGCAGGATGCCCGCGCCATCGGCACACATCTCGCGCACCATGTCGTAGACATCTTCCTTGGCGCCGATGTCGAGCCCGCGCGTCGGATGGTCGAGCAGGATGATGTCCGACCCGCCAGAGCGCCATTTGGCAAGAACCACCTTCTGCTGGTTGCCGCCCGACAGCCCGCCGCAATCCTTGAAGACATCGGGGGTCTTGATGCCAAGCCGCCGGATCCAGTCCCGCGCCAGCGCCCTTTCCTTGCCAAGATGCAGGATCCCTGCGGTGGAATAGCGCCCCATCTGGCTGAGCGTCATGTTTTCATAGACGTTCATGCCGCCCACGATGCCCTCGATCTTGCGCTCGCGCGGGACATAGCCCACCCCCGCCTCGACCGCCGCGCGGGCGCCAAAATCGCGCCGCGCCTGGCCCTTGATCCGCACCGTGCCCGAGTCCGGTTTTTCCAGCCCGAACACGGTGCGCAGGATGGCCTCGCGTCCCGCGCCTTCGGTGCCGACAAGGCACAGCACCTCGCCCGCATGCAGATCAAGGGAAATGTCGCTGTAGCGGCCCGGCAGGCTGACGCGGTCAAGGCTGACCAGCACCCTGTCCGGATCATAGGGCTGCTGTTTCTGCTCGCGGTAATACTGCTTGTCGATGTCCCGCCCGACCATCTTGCGCTGGATGGCATCGACCCGGGCCTCGGCGCGGGGGACCATGTCCACCACCTCGCCATCCTTCATCACATAGACGCGGTCCGACAGCTCCAGCACCTCGTCCATGCGGTGCGAGACGAAGATGAACGAGGCACGCGAGGTCAGTTCCCGCACCAGCGAGAACAGCAGCTCCACCTCGGTGCGGGACAGCACGCTGGTCGGCTCGTCAAGCAGGATCACCAGATCCCCCTCCACCCGCTCTTCCAGCGTCAGCACCTTGGCCAGTTCCACCAGCTGCCGCTGCGCGAAAGACAGCTTGGCGGTCACCGTGGCCGGATCGATGTCCAGCTTGACCTTGGCCAGCTGCTGCCGCGCCGCGCGGGCCATGGCGGTCCAGTCGATCACGCCGAAGCGGACGAACTGCCGCTCATAGCCCAGAAAGATGTTTTCCATCACCGTCAGGTTGGTGATGAGCGACTGCTCCTGAAACACCATGCCGATGCCGTGGTCCATCGCCTGTCGCGGAGACTGGAACCGCACCGGCTTGCCATCGATGGCGACGGTGCCGCCATCGGCCTGATAGGCGCCGTAGATCACCTTCATCAGCGTGGATTTGCCCGCGCCGTTTTCGCCGACAAGCCCCACGATCTCGCCGCGCTCGATCCGGAAATCCACCGCCTTCAGCGCGTGGACGCCGGGAAAGACCTTGTCGACCTTGGTCAGTTCATACATCTTGGGCGCCCTTTCACTTCACGATGCTGACGGAGCGGCGGTCGGTGGACAGCACGACCGCGATGATGACCAGCAGGCCAAGGATGCCGTCCTGCAGGTAGCCGGGCAGGCCGATCACCACCATGCCGTTGCCGATGACGCTGACGATCAGCACCCCGACCAGCGTGTTCCACACGCCGCCCGTCCCCCCCCAGAGCGCGGTGCCGCCAACCACCACTGCCGTGATGGAGGTGAACATGAACCCGTTGCCGGTGGCCGTTTCGGCAATCCCGATCCGGGCCACGGCCATCAGCGCCCCCACCGCGTAGAACACCCCCGCCAGCATGAAGCCCATGATCCGCACCCGGGCGACATTCAGCCCCGAGCCATGCGCCAGATCCTCGCCGCCGCCCACGGCGTAAAGGTTGCGGCCCAGCGTGGTGCGCGACTGGATGAACCAGCCCAGCAGCAGGAACAGCCCCGCCACATAGATCATCACCGGAAAATCGAGCCAGCGGGTGGTCAGCAGCGCGCGAAAGGCCGGATCCTCGATACGGATGCGGTCGCCGCCGGTCATCAGCATGGCAAGCCCCGTGCCCACAAAACCAAGCGCCAGCGAGGCCATGAAAGACGGGATCCGGAGCCGGACATGGACCAGCCCGTTGACCAGCCCCAGCACAGCCCCCGCCACCAGCGTCAGCGGCAGCGCCAGCCAGCCCCAGCCGCCAAGGCTACCGCCGAGCCACAGGAAGACGAAGGCGAAGGACACAGCACAGACCGATACCGCCCCCTCCATGGACAGGTCGATGGAGCCCATCAGGATGATGAAGGTCACGCCGACCGCCACCATCAGCGCGGGGGCTGCGGAAATCGCGATGCGGGCAAAGTTCCGGACCGAGAAGAAGCGGGGCTCCAGCGCGGTGAAGAACAGCATCAGGATAAGAAGGACGATCAGCGGGGCCCACCTAAGCAGGACCTCACGGTTCGGGAAGCCGGTCACGGGATCCTCCGGGCAATGTCAGTGATCTGAGGGGGCGGTGGGGGCGGTGGCCCCGGCCGACAGAACCGTCGGCCGGGGCAGATCTGTCCGTCAGTAGCGGATCGGCCCGTTGCTGGGCCCCCAGTAATCGGTCCAGTCATAGTCGGGCGCGGAGTCGAGATAGGTCGCCTTGAACTCCAGCGCGTCCTCCGGGGTGACAAGGATGGTCGGGCCGTAGAACTCGCGATGCTCGTTCGGCTCCTCCGAAGGCTTGAAGGCCCCGGTGGCGGCGTAATAGGCCAGCGCCGCCGAGATGCCGCCGCCCCAGTAGGGATTGGTGAAGACCGTGGCGAGGATCTTCTTTTCGGCCACCAGCTGCACCGCCTGCGGGTTACCGTCATAGGACACGATGGGCATGTCCTCGATGCCCTCGGCCCGCAGCGCCTCGAGCACGCCATAAGCGATGGTGTCATTGGCGCAGTGCACGCCCGTGATCTCGTCCCCGAAGCGGGTCAGGAAGGCGGACATGACCTGATTGGCCTTCTGCGTGTCCCAGTCGGCGGGCTCCGCCGCCAGAAGCTCCACATCCGGGTAATCCTTCAGCGCGTTCTCCAGCCCCTGCCGCCGCTGGATCGCGGGGCTGTTGGAGGCGATGCCGCCCAGATGCACGACGCCGCCCTTGCCCCCCATCGCATCCAGCAGGATGCGCGCGGTGTCCTCGGCGGGTTTCACATCGGACCAGCTCATGTGGCTGACATAGTTGTCGCCAAAATCCCACGGATGCAGGTCGTCGGTCTTGTTCCAGATCGTCGCCACATAGGCCCCGGCCTCCGCCACCGCCTCGACCACGGGGCGGCAGTTCGGCGCGTCATTGGCATCGATGGCCAGCGCCAGATTGCCGCCCGTCTTGGCCAGCAGCGCCTTCACGTCCGACAGGCTTTTTTCCGAAGACCCCTCGTTGATGAGATGGGTCAGCGCGTCCCGCGGCAGGCCAAGGCTCTGCACGAAGCTTTCCCCGCCGGAGACGATCTCGTTCCAGTAGGGGTTGGTGCGGTTGCGGTAACCCCATGCGATGGTGGGATCGGTCAGCGCCGCCCGGGCCATGCCGGGGCCGAACAGACCGCCCGCCGCCACGCCACCCAGCCCCGCCGCCGACGCGAACAGGAAGTTCCGCCGGTTGAGGGTTTCACGCGCGATATAGTCCTTGATGAAACTCATGTGCTCCTCCCTAGAAAGCTGCCGTCACGCCAGCGGACGGCTCTGATCCTGCTGCCGGGCCGACCCTGTCTCCTGCAGGGCTGGCCGGTGCTCCGGACCGCTAATGCACCATCTGGTTACTTCATTGATTTCGAGTTCGTCAAGTCTTTTTGCGGGTTGCGGGACAGGCCCGCTCCACGCCGCAAGTAACCAGCCTTTGACCTTGTGCCCAAAACCCGGCTATCACTGCGGGCAACATGTCTGTCCAACCGAGGAAAAGAATGGCCGCCAAGGAAGCCCCCAAGCAGCGCGACGCGGAAGCGACAAAGGGCCGGATCCTGTCCGCCGCGAAAGTGGAGTTCGCGAAGAATGGCCTTGCCGGGGCGCGCGTGGACGAGATCGCCGACCGCGCCAAGGCGAACAAGCGGATGATCTACCACTATTTCGGCAACAAGGACGATCTGTTTCAGGCGGTGCTGGAAGAGGCCTATGTGGACATCCGGACCGCCGAACAGAAGCTGGAACTGGACCATCTGCCCCCGCGCGAGGCGCTGGAAAAGCTGGTGCGCTTCACATGGCAGTATTACCTGAAGAACCCGGAATTCATCACGCTGGTCAACAGCGCCAACCTGCACAAGGCGCGCCATCTGAAACATTCCAAGGTGATCGAGGTGGTGAGCCGCAAGTTCGTCACCATGGTCGGCGGGCTTCTGGATCGGGGCGTGGCCGAAGGCGTGTTCCGGCCCGGCATCGACCCCGTGCAGCTCAACATCACCATTGCGGCCATCGGGTACTACTACCTGACCAACCGCTTTACCGGCTCCATCGTCTTCGAGCGTGATCTGACCGCGCCGGAGGCGCTGGACGAGCGCCTGCAGTTCAACATCGACACGGTGCTGCGGCTGGTCTGCATCACCCCCTGAGCCGGATCAGCCCGGCGTCAGCCCCTGCGCGCGGATCGCGGTTTCGGCACAGAGGATGTCTTCGTCCTCCTGCGCGCCGGAGACCCCGAGCCCGCCGATGCAGATGCCATCCTCGAACACCGCGACCCCGCCGCCCCATGTCATCAGCCGGGGCCGGTTGCCATGGCCCGCGCGCAGCGTGTCGCTGGCCAGCACCCGCGCGCCCCAGACGCGCGAGGATTTGCCCAGCGTCGCCGCCGTCCATGCCTTGTCACAGGCGAAATCCCCCGCCGGAGTGATGGCCCGGTCCATCCGGCGAAACGCGATCAGCTGGCCCGACGGATCGACCACTGCCGCCGCCACCTGCCAGCCGCTGTCGGCGGCATGGCGCAGGGCTCTGGCAATCAGCGCCTCCGCCGTGTCGGATGCGATGACGCGCAGGGTAATGCTGGACATGGATCTGCCTCCCGTGATGTAACCATATAGTTACACAACGGTTCCGGCATTCTGCGCGCGCTGTCAAGCGCGGCGGTGGGTCACCCGCCGCGCAGCAGCCCGCCGCCGCCACCGGTCAGCTTTGGGGACAGGCCGCGCCGGTGTCGATCCAGGCCTGCGTCAGCTGGCCAAAGATCTCCTGACTGCCCGGCGCGGGCTCGCGCCCTTCGCCCGGGTGCCAGCCCCAGCCCACCAGACCATCTTCGGCATTGTGCTCGTGCAGATCGGCCAGCGTCTTGCCGCCATTGCGCTCCGGATCCTTGAGCTGCGCGCAGATCTCGGCGGCGCTCTTGCCGATCCACCCCATGCTGATGGGGGCAAGCTGCCACGGGCTATGGCCGGGGATCGACCCTTCGCCGGTGCTGTAGGTCACGTTCTCGTCGCTGTGGCAGGTGATGCAGCGCATCCCCGGCGCGCCAAAATCGGCATCACCCCGCACCACCGGCGGCTGGTGCATCTGCATGTCCATGCCCTGACGCGGCGAGTTGTCGACCGGGTGGCAGTTCAGGCAGCGCGGATGTTCGATGACCACCAGCATCTCCTGAAACAGCGCGACCGAGCGGTCGCTTTCGCTGTCGATGCTGTCGAACTCGTCGACGGTGCGCAGCCCGTTCACGGTCTCGGCAAGGCCAAGGGCGGGGGCGGCGCAGATCAGCGCCGCCAGCAGGAAGGTCTTGGTCATGGCTCAGGCCTCCAGCGCTCTGGCAAAGGGAAGACGGGTGACGTTGCGCCCGGTCAGCGCGCGCCACGCATTGGTGACGGCGGGCCCGATCGGCGGCACGCCCGGCTCGCCCACCCCGGTCGGGTCGGCATCGGATTTCAGGATTTCCACCATCACCTCCGGCATCTCGTGGATGCGCAGCATGCGATAGGTGTCGAAATTGGCCTGCTCCACGGCGCCGCCTTCCGCCAGCGTGATCTCGTCATAAAGGACCGAGCCCAGACCGAAGCCGATCCCGCCCTCCATCTGCGCGCGGATCACATCGGGGTTCACCGCCACGCCGCAATCCACCGCGCACCAGACCCGGTGCACGCGGGGCATCCCGCCCTCGTCCGACACCTCGGCAATCTGCGCCACATAGGTGTTGAAGCTTTCATGCAGCGCCACGCCATAGGCCCGGCCATCGCGCAGCTTGGTGCCATCCCAGCCTGCCATCTGCGCCACCTTTTCCAGCACGGCGCGATCGCGGCCCGCATCGGCGCGCAGCAGGTCAAGCCGCCCCTGCACCGGATCCTTGCCCTGCGCCTCCAGCACCATGTCAAGGAACACCTCGGTGGCATAGCCGGTATGGGTATGCCCGACCGAGCGCCACCACAGCACCGGCACCGGGCTTTCCTGTGCCGCCCAGCCCACGCGCAGATCAGAGAGCGCATAGGGCATCCGGGTGGAGCCTTCATAGGCGGTGGGATCAAGCCCGTCCTGCATCATCTGCGCCATGGGGCCGCCCGCCATGATCGACTGGTTGACCACGACATTGTCCCAGCCGGTGAGCGCGCCCTCCGCGTCCAGACCCGCGCGCATCCGGTGCACGGTCAGCGGGCGGTAATAGCCGCCCTGCAGGTCATCCTCCCGCGTCCAGACCAGCTTGAAGGCGCCGGGGCCGCCCGCAGCCTTCGCCACCTCGGCCAGTTCGGCGGCAAAATGCGCGGTGTCCTGCGCGCGCCGCCCGAAGCTGCCGCCTGCCAGCATCACGTTCAGCTGCAGGGTCTCGGGCGCAACACCCAGCCCCTGCACCAGCGTCGGCTTGTCGAGCGCGGGAAACTGCGAGCCCATCCAGACCTCAGCCCCGTCCTCGCGCAGCTCGATCACGCCATCAAGCGGCTCCATCGGCGCATGGGCAAGATAGGGAAAGCGGAACTCCGCCTCGATCACCCGCGCCGCGCCGTCGATGCCGGAGGCGCCGCGCCCGGCCAGTTCCGCCTCCTGCCCGCCTTCGGCAGCGGCTTGGGAGAACTCTTCGAACATCTGCTCGGTGGAGCGGGTTTCGGCGCCGCTTTCGTCCCAGTCGACGGACAGCGCCGCGCGCCCCTTCAGCGCCGCATGGGTAGAGGTGGCATAGACCGCAACCCCCTGCGGGATCTGCCGCACCGCCACAACGCCGGGCACCTGCACCGCCGCGCTGTCATCAAACCCCGCGACCGTGGCGCCGAATTTGCGCGGATGGGCCACCACCACGGTCTGCATCCCTTCGCGGTAGACATCCATGGTGAACTGCGCCGTGCCATTGGATTTGGCGGCGGTGTCAAGCTTCGGCAGGTCGGTGCCGATCAGGGTGAACTGGTCCGCGGATTTGACGGGCGGATCCTCGGGCGGGGTCAGCCCCGCCGCCCGCTCCGCCAGCGCCCCGAACCCCGAAGAATGCGCGCCATGGCTGATCCGGCCTTTGGAGACGGTGATCTCGGCCTCGGGCACGCCCCAGTCTTCGGCGGCGGCGGCGACCAGCAGCGCGCGCGCCGCGGCCCCCGCCTTGCGCATCTGCATGTAGGAATTGGCCATGGCGGTGGAGCCGCCGGTGCCCTGCATCCCGAAGGCAAGGTTCTTGTAAAGCTCGTCATTGGCGGGGGCATGTTCGGCCCGCATCTGGCTCCAGTCGGCATCCATCTCTTCGGCGACCAGTGTGGCAAGGCCGGTGAACGGCCCCTGCCCGAATTCGATATGCTTGATGAGCACGGTCACGGTGTCGTCAGGGGCGACCCGGATAAAGGCATTGGGCGCAAAACCCGCGCTGCCGGTGGCGCCCGACTGCAGCGCAGCGGCAGCACCCGACTGCGCGCGCGCAGCCAGCGGCAGGGTCAGGCCGATGACAAGCCCGGCGGAGGAGCCCAGAAAGGCACGGCGGGACAGGGAACGGGTCATGATCTTACCCTTCCAGCTGGTCGGCGGCGTCATGGATCGCCTTCCGGATGCGGACATAGGTGGCGCAGCGGCAGATATTGCCCGCCATGGCATTGTCGATATCGGCATCGCTGGGCTGACGCACCTCCAGCAGCAGGGCGGTGGCGCTCATCACCTGACCGGACTGGCACCAGCCGCATTGCGGCACGTCAAGCGCCCCCCATGCCGCCTGCACCGCGTCATATTCCGGGCCTTCCATGCCCTCGATCGTGGTGACGAAGCCGCCCTCGACCATGGACAGCGGCGTGACACAGGACCGTCGCGTCATGCCGTTCAGCATCACTGTGCAGGCGCCGCATTGCGCCACGCCGCAGCCGAATTTGGTGCCGGTCAGGCGCAGATCGTCGCGCAGCACCCAGAGCAGCGGGGTGTCGTCGGGCAGATCGACCGTCACCTCCCGACCGTTGAGTTCGAATGACGCCATGATGGTCCTCCTCGGCTGCGACAACGTGGCTGGATGGGCGGCGGAAATGATAGCGCTGCCGCAGGCCCCGTCCATGGCTGGGCGCCGCCTTTGCCGAAGAAAAAGCTGCTGTGCCGTCATTAGGGTTCGGATTTCGGGAAATTTTGCAGTATGGCGCAAGCCTGCGCGCAGCTCCAACGCTGCCACTTGCAGCGAAATGCTTGACTTTTGAGCAGGTAACGCGGATTGCTGGATCAATCCGGCCCCGCGCCCGCCCCGTCCAGCCGCATAATTTCCGGAAAGGGGAAATCTTGCACACCTTCACCGAGGCCTTTTCGCTCGCGCTGGCGCTGATCCTGACCGGCGGATCCGATCTTTACCAGATCGTCGGCCTGTCGCTGCAGGTCAGCCTTGGCGCCACGCTGGTCGCCTGTGCCCTTGGCCTGCCGCTGGGGGCGCTGGTCGCCATCGCGCGGTTCCGGGGGCGCAACCTGCTGCTGATCGTGATGAACGCGCTGATGGGCCTGCCGCCCGTGGTTGTCGGCCTGCTGGTCTATCTGCAGCTGTCGCGCTCGGGGCCGCTGGGGTTTCTGGGGCTGCTTTACACCCCCACCGCCATGGTGATCGCGCAGACCATCCTGATCACACCGATCATCGCGGCGCTGTCGCGGCAGGTGCTGGAGGATCTGCATGGCGAATATGCCGAACAGTTCCGCTCGCTCTGCCTGCGGCCCGCGCAGGTGATGGGCGCACTCCTGTGGGACGGGCGCCATGCGCTGCTGACCGTGGGGCTCGCGGGCTTTGGCCGCGCCGTGGCCGAGGTGGGCGCGGTGATGATCGTGGGCGGCAATATCGACCATCTGACGCGGGTGATGACCACGGCCATCGCGCTCGAAACCTCCAAGGGCGATCTGCCGCTGGCGCTGGCGCTGGGGCTTGTGCTGCTGGGGCTGGCGCTGGTCATCAACGGCGCCGTGCAGGCGCTGCGCCCTGCCGCACAAAGGCCCGTCCATGTCTGAGCTGACCGCCTTCCGCACGCAGGCCAAGGCTGCCAGCCCGGCGCTGAGCCCGCTGCTGCCGCTGGAGGTGCGCGGCCTGCGGCTGGGGTTCGGCGGCGCGCCGGTGCTGGACGGTCTGGATCTGCGGCTTGGCGCCAGCGGCTGCACCATGGTGATGGGCCCCAATGGCGCCGGCAAAAGCCTGCTGCTGAAGCTGCTGCACGGGCTGATGGCGCCGGATGCGGGCAGTCTGTCGTGGAATGGCAGCCCCCCGGGTCAGGCGACGGTGCGGCAGGCGCTGGTCTTCCAGAAACCGGTGCTGCTGCGCCGCAGTGTCATCGCCAACATGGATTTTGTGGTGCGGGCGCGCGGGGTGGATCCCGCCCGCCGCGACCACCTGCTGCAGGAAGTGGGGCTGGCGCATAAGGCGCGGCAGCCCGCGCGGCAACTGTCGGGCGGCGAGGCGCAGCGGCTGGCGCTGGCCCGCGCCCTGCTCACCGATCCCGAGGTGCTGCTGCTGGACGAACCCACCGCCAGCCTTGATCCCGCCTCGGTGCTGGTGATCGAACGCATCGTGGCCGCCGCGCGCGACCGCGGCACCCGCATCATCTTTGTCACCCATGACATCGGGCAGGCACGGCGCATGGCCGATGACGTGGTGTTCCTGCATCGCGGGCGCGTCGCCGAACACAGTCGCGCCTCCGCCTTTTTCCCCACGCCCAGCAGTGCGGCGGCGCGGGATTACCTGAACGGCAAGATTGTCGTCTGACCTTCCAGCAAAAGGATTCCCCATGTTGACCTCCCGTTTTCTGACCTCCTCCGCCCTTGTTCTGGGGCTGACCGGCGGCGCCATGGCGCAGGACACGTCCATTCTGGTGCAATCGACCACCTCCACCGCCAATTCCGGGCTTTATGACCATCTGCTGCCGCTCTTTACCGAAAAAACCGGCATTCAGGTGAATGTGGTCGCCGTGGGCACCGGTCAGGCCATCCAGAACGCGCAGAACTGCGATGCCGACGTGCTGCTGGTCCATGCCAAGCCCGCCGAAGAGAAATTTGTCGCCGAAGGCTACGGAACGCAGCGCACCGACCTGATGTATAACGATTTTGTCGTGGTCGGCCCCGAGGCGGACCCGGCGGGGGTCACCGGGATGACCGATGCCGAGGCGGCGCTGGCCAAGATCGCCGAGGCGGGTGCGCTTTTTGCCTCGCGCGGGGATGATTCCGGCACGCATAAAAAGGAACTGGCGCTGTGGCAGGCGGCAGGGGTCGATCCGGCCACGGGTTCGGGCGACTGGTATCGCGAGACCGGGTCCGGCATGGGCGCCACGCTGAATGCCGGGATCGGCATGGGCGGCTATGTGCTGACCGACCGCGCCACATGGATCAGCTTTGACAACAAGCAGGATTACACCATCGCCGTCGAAGGCGACACGGACATGTTCAACCAGTATGGCGTGATCCCGGTGAACCCGGAAAAATGCCCCGAGGTGAAGATCGAGGCAGCGCAGGACTTCGCCGACTGGCTGGTCTCTGCCGAAGGTCAGGCGGCCATTGCCGACTATACCATCGACGGGCAGCAGCTTTTCTTCCCCAACGCCCCGCAAAGCTGATAGTCCTGCGGGGGCAGCGCCTTTCTGCCCCCGCAAGACAGACCGATGACCACAAGCCAGACACCTTCGCATGACTATCTCACCGTCCGGGAACTGGCGGATCTGCTGCGCCTGAAAGAGCGCAAGGTCTATGACCTTGCCGCCTCGGGCGCGCTACCCTGTTCGCGCGCCACCGGCAAGCTGCTGTTCCCGGCGACCGAGATCCGCGACTGGATCGCCCGCGCGCAGTCGGGCGGCCTGCCCGCCCAGCCCGACCGGCCCCGGGTGTTTCTGGGCAGCCATGATCCGCTGCTGGACTGGGCGATCCGGCAGTCCCGCTGCGGGCTTGCCACCTATTTCGACGGCTCCGAACAGGGGTTGCGCCAGTTCGCCGCGCGCGAAGGCGTGGCGACCGGCCTGCACCTTCCGGACCCCTCCGGCGGCTGGAACCGCACCGCCGCGCAGGACATCTGTGGCGGGCAGGACGCGGTGCTCTTGCGCTTTGCGACGCGCAGGCGCGGGCTGGTGCTGCGCCCCGACGGACCCGCACCGCAGCGGCTGGGTGATCTGGCGGGCCTGCGGATCGTGGCACGGCAGGAAGGATCCGGCTCGCAGCGGCTGCTGCAGCAGCTGATCCGGCAGGAAGGGCTCGACCCCGCTAAGCTCAGCTTCACCGCCCCCGAACGGACCGAGGACGAGGCCGTGCAATGCGTCCGCCGTGGCGAGGCGGATGCCGCGCTGGGGCTCGACTGTGCCGCGCGCGCGGCGGGCCTGCCCTTCGTGCCGCTGGTCGAGGAAAGCTTCGATCTGCTCTGCGACCGCAAGGCGGTGTTCGACCCGCCGCTGCAGAGCCTGCTGGAGTTCTGCCGCAGCCCCGCCTTCCATGACCGCGCGACAAGCCTTGGCGGCTATGACGTGACGGGGCTGGGCCGCGTGGTCTGGAACGGCTGACCGGCCCCGCCCGAAGACGGGGCCGCGCCCTGCCTCAGCTTTCGCCCGCGCCTTCGCTGCGGATGCGGAACGGCTGGGTGGTGCCGTCCTTTGCCTCGCCCAGATAGATGGTCTGATGCGGGAAGGGGATTTCGATGTTGCGGTCATCGAACACCCGCTTGAGCACGCCGTTATAGGCCCGGCCCACGCCCCATTGCGCACCCGGCACGCATTTGATCCGTGCCCGCACCACCACGGCGCTGTCACCGAAGGCATTGATGCCGAACCATTCCAGATCGCCCATGATCGACTTGGCCTGCTCCGGATCGCTGCGCAGTTCCTCGAACGCGTCGAGCATGGCCTGCTTCACCTCGTCGATGTTCTCGCGATAGGCCACGCCCATGTCGCAGACGAAATAGCCGAATTCACGCACGAAGTTGGTGACCATGTCGACCGAAGAGAACGGGATGACATGAAACGCCCCGCTGAGATCGCGCAGGCTGACCGAGCGGATGGTCAGCCGTTCCACCACGCCGGTGGTGCCGCCCACCGTGACCACATCGCCCACGTTCATCGCATTCTCGAACTGGATGAAGATGCCGGTGATGATGTCCTGCACCAGCTTCTGCGCACCAAAACCGATGGCCAGACCCAGAACCCCCGCCGAGGCCAGCAGCGGCGCGATGTCGAGCCCCACCTCGGACAGCACGAACATCAGCGTGATGATGACCAGCGCGATGGTGGCGGCATTGCGCAGCAGCGTCAGCAGCGTGCGTTCCCGCGCCGTGGCGATCGATCCGAATTCCGGGTTCAGCCGGTAATCCACCCACGAGGTCATGGCCACCCAGACCACGAAGGCCACCAGCAGCACCGCCGCCACCGAAAAGATCGTGCTGGTCAGCTGCACGCCGATCTGGCTGGCCATCCACGCGCGCAGGTCGATCAGGCTGATCGCGTTCAGCGCAAAGACCACCACCAGCACGAAGATGGCAAAGCGCAGCACCACCAGCAGCTTCGGCACGAAGGTGTTGAGCCGCTTTTCCAGCAGCGGCAGCCGCGCGTTGACGGTGTCGGGCAGCTGCACCCCGCGCACCACGACACGCGACAGCACCCCCGACAGCGTGATCCCCAGCAGCG
Source organism: Salipiger marinus (assembly GCF_900100085.1). Lineage (GTDB taxonomy): Bacteria > Pseudomonadota > Alphaproteobacteria > Rhodobacterales > Rhodobacteraceae > Salipiger > Salipiger marinus. The sequence continues at coordinate 246,673 of NZ_FNEJ01000005.1, read as the reverse complement.
CCACCACCAGCACCTGACCGGAATTCAGCAGCGAGCGGAAGGCGGCGTCAGCGGGCTGCACCAGCACCAGCACCAGCATCACCAGCAGATAAAGCAGCGCGGGCCAGTGCCAGTGCCGGGCAAGGAAATGCAGCGGGCCGCGTTTCCTGCGCGCGGGCTCTGGCGCGCCCATGGGGAATTCCTCGGGGGCGGCGGAGGCGGGCATCGCCCCGGCCTCGACCTCGCGCACCAGACGCTGTTCCTCGGCGTGATGCTCGGGCGGCTGGCCGCCGCGTTCCAGCCAGTCGGCCACGGGGCGCCGGTTGCGCAGCACCAGCCAGATGGCCAGACCCACGACCAGCACCGCGATCAGCGCCGACACCGCGCGCCCTGCCGCGGCAGAGGCCTGCGCGTTGATGATCGGCACCACCAGAAGCTGGCCATAGCCCACCAGCCCCACCATCAGATTGAGCCGCCGCGCCAGATAGCGCGCCGCCGTGTCCGAGACCGGCAGAGGCCGCAGGTTGTGCGCAGAGGGCGACAGCACCAGCCGCACCGCCACCTTGGCCAGTTCCACGATCAGGAAGGCGTTGAGGTAAAGCGTCTGGCGGATGCCGATCTGGCCGAAATTGCCCAGAACCAGCGTGGCCAGCAGATAGCCCACCGCCCATGAGATTGCGACGATCAGGATGTCGATCAGCCCGGAGGCGACAAACAGGAACAGCGTGCGCAGCCAGCCACTGTCGCGCGCGGTGGCGCCCATGCGGGCGTAGATGCCCTTGCCCAGACGGCGCAGCAGCAGGAACACCGCAAACGTGACCACGATCACCAGCGCCAGTTCCTGCAGGGCGCCAAGCAGCACCCCGGCTTCGGAGCCGCTCAGCCCGTCAAACACCTGCGGCGCGCGCACAAGCTGCGCCCATGCGCCTTCCAGCGCGCCTGCCACATCCTGCGCCACCTCCTGCGTGATCAGCGCGATGCGGCGGCCAAAGGACATTTCTTCGGGCAGCGCCATGCCTTCGGGGGCCAGCGTCTCGACGATCTGTTCATCGACCGGGGCGGCCACCTCCTGCTGCGCGGCGCGCAGATCCTCGATCAGCGCGGCGCGGCTGGCATCATCCTCGATCACGTCCAGCAGCAGATCCAGATTGCTGCGCACGGGGTCAGAGGTGGCTTCGGCGTCCGGACTGGCGGTGTCCTGCGCAAGCACGGGGGTCGAAGGGAAGACGCCGAGCGCCACGGTTGCGAGGATCAGCAGAGCTGCGATCCGAAGTCCAAGTCGTTTCATGCCACCACGTTCGGTTACCAAAGTCACAGAGGCCCTGCCTGCGACAGCAGGGCCGGGATTGACACCGGCGGATCATCACAGTTCCGTGATGATCCGCCGCAGCATCTTCCTGTGGGGTATTTAGGCTCGTGCGCCCGCTTGGCCAGAAGAAGCTGACCCGCGCGGCGGTCAGTCGAGCCGCACGGCGGGGCTGGAATAGACCTCTGCCGAAGTCAGCCCGATCTGGTGCAGCCCATACCAGGCTGCGACCCCGATGATGATGATTGCGGCGAAACCGCTCAGCATGGCTTTCATGGAATGGTCTCTTTCACGTCCGTGCCGGTTGTGGCGTCATTCCGCCGGGGTGGCGGATTTGCCCTTGGGGGTCTCGCCGCGCGCCTTCAGCTCGTCATACCAGATGGAATGGTGCTGATGCGCCCAGTTCTCGTCCACCTCGCCCGATCCCATCGCGTCATAGGCGCCTTCCATGCCCACGGTGCCGATATAGATATGGCCGATGATGACCGCCATCAGCCCGAAGGCGACGATGGAATGCCAGAGCTGCGCGAACTGCATCTCTTCCTGCGGGGCAAGATCGACGGGCAGCGGATCCATCCCCACCCAGCCCGGCGCGCCCAGATCGTTGAGAAACTGGAAGCTGTGCGCAAAAAGCGGCATGTCGAACGGGAACAGCAGCGACAGCCCCGAGACGGAGATCGACGCGCCGAGCAGGATCACCGACCAGAAGATGATCTTCTGGCCCGCGTTGAACTTCTTCGCGGGGGGGTGGTTCTTGCCGATGATGCCGCCCGCCTGCGCGAACCATGTGAGGTCGGTGCGGTTGGGAATGTTGTGCCAGACCCACATGAAAAACACCATGACCAGCGCCAGCATGAAGGCCCAGCTGACATTGTTGTGGATGAATTTCGACGCGGTCAGCAGCACGCTGTTGGCCTCGTGCCCCAGGATCGGGATCAGATACATCCGGCCAAACAGGGTGAAAAGGCCGGTCAGGCCCAGCAGGATGAAGGATCCGGCCAGCATCCAGTGCGCGAAACGTTCGATCCACTGAAACCGCAGCACCGTGGTGCCCGCCTTGCCGCCTTCGATGCGGACCCGTCCGCGCAGCAGGTAGAACACCGCCAGCACCGCGATGGTGACCAGAAGCAGCAGCCCGCCGTAATGGGCCAGCGGACCTTCCCGGAATTCCAGCCACCACATGCCGCCGTCCTGAATCAGCACCCGGCCATTGGGGTTGAGCGTGGAGCTTTGCACATCCGCCTCGTCATAGCGCAGCGCGCGCCAGAGATCGGCATCAGAGGCCGCGCCGCGCGGACCCAGCCCGCCGGGGGGCGTGCCCGCCGCCTCGGCCCGTTCTGCGGCGCGCTCCAGACTGTTGCGGCGGAAGTCGTCATCCACCTTCAGCCCTTCCTGCCGCCGCAGGATGTCGTCAAGCGTCTGCGCGCCGCCAGTGGCGGAGCGGTCGATCTGGGCGGGCGCACCGGCATCCTGTGCCGCCACGCCCATGGGGGCGGCGGTCAGCAGGACCAGCGCAAGAAAGGCCATGACATGGCGCAGCATGGGAAACTCCCGGAAAACGGGCCGGACGGCGCGCGCGGCAGTGCCGCACCCCCCGCCCGACCGGCGTTGAAAGGCCAAGAACGGGCCCGCGCGGGGCCCGTCCGTCCGGTTCCGTATCAGGGCGTCGGGTTCTTCGACTCATAGGCCGTGCCCCAGCCCCATGCGCCCGAGCCGAAGCCGCGGGCCACGACGCGCTCGCGGTAGATCTCGGACACCATGTCGCCATCCCCGGCCAGCAGCGCCTTGGTGGAGCACATCTCGGCGCAGATCGGCAGCTTGCCCTCGGCGATCCGGTTGCGGCCGTATTTCTGGAACTCGGCCTGTGAGCCGTTTTCCTCGGGGCCACCGGCGCAGAAGGTGCATTTGTCCATCTTGCCGCGGGATCCGAAATTGCCCGCCTGCGGATATTGCGGCGCGCCAAACGGGCACGCGTAGAAGCAGTAGCCGCAGCCGATGCACAGATCCTTGGAATGCAGGACGATGCCTTCCTCGGTCTGGTAGAAGCAGTCCACCGGGCAGACCGCCATGCAGGGCGCATCCGAACAGTGCATGCAGGCCACCGAGATCGAGCGTTCGCCCGGCTCGCCGTCCTGAATGGTCACCACCCGGCGGCGGTTGATGCCCCACGGCACCTCGTGCTCGTTTTTGCACGCGGTGACGCAGGCGTTACATTCGATGCAGCGCTCGGCATCGCACAGAAATTTGGCTCGTGCCATGATGTAGTTCCTTATGCCGGCATGATCTTGCAGAGAGTGGCCTTGGTCTCCTGCATCTGGGTGACGCTGTCATAGCCATAGGTCTGCGCGGTGTTGGTCGACTCGCCCAGAACGTAGGGATCGGCGCCGTCGGGATATTTCGACCGCTGGTCGACCCCTTCGAAATGCCCGCCGAAGTGGAAGGGCATGAAGGCCACGCCTTCGCCCACCCGCGGTGTCACCTGCGCCATGACCTTGACCTTGCCGCCCTCGGGGCCTTCGACCCAGACCTGCGCCCCGTCGCGCACGCCCAGATTGTTGGCGTCCCGCGGGTTGATCTCGACGAACATGTTCTGCTGCAGTTCGGCCAGCCACGGGTTCGACCGCGTCTCGTCGCCGCCGCCCTCGTATTCGACCAGCCGCCCGGAGGTGAGGATGATCGGATAGTCGCGCGAGAAGTCGTTCTTCTGGATCGAGGCGTAAAGCGTCGGCACCCGCCAGAACGACTTGTCCTCGTAGGTCGGGTAATCCGCCACCAGATCGCGCCGGTTGGTGTAAAGCGGCTCGCGGTGCACGGGGATCGGGTCGGGGAAGGTCCAGACCACGCAGCGCGCCTTGGCATTGCCGTAGGGCGCGCAGCCATGCAGGATCGCGACGCGCTGGATGCCGCCCGACAGGTCGGTCTTCCAGTTGACGCCGCCGACCTTTTCCACCCATTCCGAAGGGTAGGGCCCGGTCTGCGACTGCTCGCCCACCACCGTTTCGGTTTCGGGCCGCGCCTCCAGATAGCCCGACACCCATTCGATCATGCCCCGCTCATAGGGGGTCAGGTCGCTGTCCCAGCCCAGATCGATGAGCATCTGCATGGTGAATTCGGGATAGCCGTCCTGAATTTCCGACCCCACCGTATAGGTGCCTTCGGCCAGCAGGTTGTCGCCGTTATATTCCACGCCATAGCGCGCGCGGAACGGCAGGCCGCCCTGCGCCACCGGGATCGACTGGTCGTAAAGGTTGGCCGAACCGGGGTGGTTCATCTCGGGCGTGCCCCAGCAGGGCCACGGCATCCCGTAGAAATCGCCATCGCAGGGCCCGCCATTGGCGCGCAGCGTGGTGCGGTCAAAGGTGTGCTGGTTGGCCATGTGCTTTTTCAGCCGCTCCGGCGACTGGCCGGTATAGCCGACGGTCCACATGCCGCGATTGAACTCGCGGGTCAGATCCTCGATGTTGGGCTCGTCCTCGCTGTCCATGGAAATGTTGCGCAGCATCTGGTCGGCAAAGCCGAACTTGCGCGCGAATTTCGTCATGATGACGTGGTCGGGCAGGCTTTCGAACAGCGGATCCACCACCTGATCGCGCCACTGCAGCGAGCGGTTGGAGGCGGTGACCGATCCGCGGGTTTCGAACTGCGTGGTGGCGGGCAGCAGATAGGTGTTGTCCGTCCGGTCATGCAGGATCGCCGACACGGTGGGGAACGGATCCACCACCACCAGCAGGTCGAGCTTTTCCATCGCCGTCTTCATTTCCTTCAGACGGGTCTGGGAGTTGGGCGCATGGCCCCAGAACACCATGGCGCGGGTGTTGTCGGGCTGTTCAAGGTTGTCCTTGGCTTCCAGCACGCCATCGATCCAGCGGGAGACGGGGATGCCGGTCAGGCCCATCATCTCCTTGTCCTTGCCGTCCTTGCCCTTCATCGTGACGAAGCGCGACTTGAGGTAATCCAGATCCTCGCCCCAGACGCGGGCCCAATGCGCCCATGCCCCGGCGGTCAGGCCGTAATAGCCCGGCAGCGTGTCGGCCAGAACGCCAAGGTCGGTGGCGCCCTGCACGTTGTCATGGCCGCGGAAGATGTTGGTGCCGCCGCCGGCCACGCCCATGTTCCCCAGCGCCAGCTGCAGGATGCAATAGGCGCGGGTGTTGTTGTTGCCGTTGCTGTGCTGCGTGCCGCCCATGCACCAGATCACGGTGCCGGGACGGTTGTTGGCCAGCGTGCGCGCCACGCGCTCCAGCTGGGTGCCGGGCACGCCGGTCACACGCTCCACCTCTTCGGGGGTCCAGCGGGCGACTTCGGTGCGGATCTGGTCCATGCCCCAGACGCGGGTGCGGATGAATTCCTGATCTTCCCAGCCGTTTTCAAAGATGTGCCACAGCAGGCCCCAGACCAGCGCCACGTCGCTGCCCGGACGGAAGCGGACGAATTCGTCGGCATGGGCGGCGGTGCGGGTGAAGCGCGGATCGCAGACGATCAGCGGCGCGTTGTTCTGTTCCTTGGCCTTCAGCACATGCTGCAGCGAGACGGGATGCGCCTCGGCGGGGTTGCCGCCGATGATGAAGATCGCCTTGGAATTGTGGATGTCGTTGTAGCTGTTGGTCATGGCGCCGTAGCCCCATGTGTTGGCCACGCCCGCCACGGTGGTCGAATGGCAGATGCGCGCCTGATGGTCCACGTTGTTCGTGCCCCAGTAGGCGGCGAACTTGCGGAACAGATACGCCTGTTCGTTGGAATGCTTGGCCGAGCCCAGCCAGTAGACGCTGTCGGGGCCAGAGCTTTCGCGGATCGACAGAAGCTGGTCGCTGACCTCGTTGATGGCCTGCTCCCACGAGATCCGCTGCCATTCGCCGCCGACCTTCTTCATGGGGTATTTCAGCCGCCGTTCGCCATGCGCATGTTCCCGCACCGAAGCACCCTTGGCGCAATGCGCGCCGAGGTTGAACGGGCTGTCCCAGCCGGGCTCCTGCCCGACCCAGACGCCGCCCTGCACTTCGGCGATGACGGTGCAGCCCACCGAACAATGCGTGCAGACGGTCTTGCGGGTTTCGATGGCGCCGCTGGCCACGGCAGTGGCCGCATCGGCGCGGCTGACGGTGCCGCCGGTGGCGGCGATGGCCGCAAGCCCGCCGATGGCGAGCCCCGATCCGCGCAGGAAGGCGCGCCGGTCAACCGAGGTTCGCCCCACCTCGGCAAGGAGACTTGTCCGCTGGGAGCGTCGCGCAACCCCGTTGGTCTTTTTCCTCAACATGTGTCTTACTCCCTAGCGTGCTCGGCCCCCATGGTGCGTCGCTTGCTTGGTTACGGGTTCGGTGCCTTGGACAGTCGGGCGTCACGCAACCAGTCGTCCTTGGCGGTGGATCCAGCGTCCGGTCAGAACCGGGCGGAGGCGTAATAGGCGCGGGTATGCGCGGTATCCTGCATCTTGGTCTGCGACAGGTCGGGTTCGGCGGCCTGCGCTTCGGTTCCGTCCGTGGTCACCACCGCCACCACCGCAAGCGGTGCCGCCGTGGAGGCCAGTTTCAGAAAGCCGCGGCGGCTGGTGGCCGTCTCGTCGGTCCGGGTCATCACAATCCTCCTGTTCCTCTAGGGTGGCGGTTGCCCGCCGGGGTGCGGATCACTCCGCGCTCATCCGAAAGGCTTCGGCCTCGATCTCCATGAACGCCCGGCCCAGACGGCCGACCGGCGCATAGAAGACAGAGTTCTTCGCCCCTTCGAGATCGGTGAAAAAATGCCCCGCCCATGGTCCGATATGGCGGTTGAAAAAGGCTTTCTGCTGGGCCAGCGTCGCGGGCGCGCCAAAACGGCCCACGATCATCGCGCCCATCATCTCCATCAGGCTGGCGATGTTGTCCTCGGGTTCGAACACCGTTTCGGCCCGGGCCAGCCCGCGCAGCGCCATGTCCTGCCGCAGCAGCGCCAGCGGCTTTTCGTTCAGAAAGCCGGTCAGGTAATAGGAGGCATAGGGCAGCAGTTCGCCCCGCCCCAGCCCGATGAACAGGCGGTTGTATTCGCTGGTCACGGCGGCGGGCTTGGTCAGCCGCGCCATCTTGGCCAGCGTCCCCACCGCCTCGCCGATGGCGCCGTCGCTGCCCTGCAGCCCGGCGGTCTGGTCCAGCAGCATCTGGTCGGGCGGCTGCGCCAGCAGCACGCCCAGATAGTTGTAAAGATCGGCGCGCAGACGGTCTTCTTCGTCGATGCGCAGGTCGGGAGCGGCGGTCATGGGATCATCCGTCATGTCTGGTCCTCGAAGCGGAACTGCATGCGCCGGAAGCTGGGCGGCAGGGCGGCGTCTTCGGGATCGGTCTCGGGGGCGGGATCGGATTCGGGCCGGGGCGCCGGGGCCACGGCCAGCGTCGGGCCGGGCGTGTCAGGCAGGCGGACCGGATCCAGCGGTTCGGGCTCGGGGGCGGGCGCGTCATCGGCCTGCGCCGCGGCCAGCCGCTCGGGGGCCGTGGCCAGATGTTCCAGATGCGCGAGCAGGCCGCGCCCCACCTCATAGGTGGTGCCAAAGCCCGGCGCGCAGGGCACGATCTTGGTGTAATCGTCGGCGTAATCCACCAGCCCGTCGAGATTGGCAAGCAGCGGATTGCTGCGCCACAGCGCGCGCAGGGCGCGCGTTTTCAGCCGCTGCGGCAGGGCGGAACGCAGGAATTTCTGCACCATCTCGCCCGAAGCCACATCCTCGGGCAGCGGCAGCCCCGCCTCGGCCAGCAGGTCGTCATCGCTGCGCGCGGCCTGCGCGGCCTCGGCCTCGGCGCGGTCGGTCTCGCGCAGCGCTGCCACCTCGGCCCGGCTTTCGGCATCCACGGCGGCTTTGCGGCGGGCCCAGAAATCGCTCATGTCAGCCGCCCCCGTTTCAGCGCGGGCGAGGCATAGACATCGCCTTCGGTGCTGATGCGCGGATCGCCGATGCCATCCTGACGGCCATCGGTTTTGGCCCGGTCACGGCGGCGTTTCACGAACTCCTCCTCGTGGTGGAAGCGTTCGACAAAATCCCCGACCCAGGCCAGCAGCCCCGGCGGCATCGGGATCTTCTCCACCACATCCTCGCCATTGTCGTTGTAATCCTGCGCCTCATAGGGCGAGGCGGTGACCAGCACCATGTCGAAGGGATGCGGCCCCAAGACCGGGCGCATGATGACGTAAACGCTGGGCTCGCGGGCGGTGATGCCGTGCAGATAGGCCTCGGTCTCGGCCTTGTAGAGCTCCAAAGTCAGCGTGGTGGCGTGGTAATCCACCGCGTCGCCCTCGCGCCGCAGCTCGCGCCAGTCCGCAGGACCAGCGCCGGGCAGGATCGCCACCGCGCGCCACGCCCATTTTGCCCAGCGGGTGACACCGGGAGTGCGGCGCATCACCACGCCGATCGGCATGTGCTGGTCAAAACTGGGATATGCTGACACGAGTATTCCTTCCTCCGTCCCCTATTGGAACAGCAAGCCGCAGAAAAGAAAGACACAATCGGCGTGACCCTGCGTTTTTGCCGCATTTTCGGACAAAAAATCCTGTCCGCCCGGGGCGGACAGGCCCTTGGCCCCGGAAAAGCAAAATCCGAGTTTTTCGCTTGGATTTTTTGCTGCGGGGCAGCACACGAATCACGGAGCCGTGCTCTGGCAGCCGGTGGTTGCCTTCTGCGGAAATCCGCCACAGGAAAGGGGACGGTCGGACAGGCGAATCACCGCGCCACCCCGATCCCACCCACTGCGGACATCCCGGCGCCCCGGGGTTGGACAGAAGGCACACCATGACCAAGACCTTGATACCGTGCGATTGTCTGGGCACTCAGGCGCTTGATGCCAAGGCGCTGTCCAAAGCCACCGGCCTGCAGGTGATGCCGGTCTGTTCGGCGCTCTGCACCACCGATCTGTCCCGCGCCGCCGACGCGCTGACGCAAGGGAATGCCGTGATCTGCTGCACGCAGGAATCCCGCGTGTTCGAAGCGCTGGCCGCCGATCTGGATCTGCCGCCCCCTGCCCTGCTGGATCTGCGCGACCGCGCCGGATGGAGCGCCGATCCCCGTTCCAAACTGCCCAAGATGGCCGCGCTGACCGCCGAGGCGATGCTGCCCGCCGCCCCCGAAAAGGCGCTGGACGTGATCTCGGAAGGGCTGTGCCTTGTGCTGGGCGCCGCCGATGTGGCGCTGGCGGCGGCGGAACAGCTTGCCCCGCATCTGGGGGTGACCGTGCTGCTGGAGGAGGCGGAGGATCTGCCCGACAGCCGCGCCTATGAGGTCATCACCGGCAAGCTGCGCCGGGCACAGGGCGCGCTTGGCCAGTTCCGCGTCACCATCGATGCGCTGCGGCAGGTCCAGCCCGGCGGGCGCGGCAGCCTGACCCTGACCGAACCGCGCGACGGCGGCATTTCCGACTGCGACATCGTGCTGGATCTGCGCCGCGCGCCGCCGCTGTTCCCCGCCCCCGAAAAGCGCGAGGGCTATCTGCGCGCCGATCCGGGCAATCCGCTGGCGGTGGCGGCGGCGGTCATGGCCGCCTCGCATCTGACCGGCACGTTCGAAAAGCCGCTGCATGTGCGCACCGATGCGCTGCTCTGCGCCCATTCCCGCGCCGGGCAGACCGGCTGCACCCGCTGTCTGGATCTGTGCCCCACCGGCGCGATCGTGCCCGACGGCGATCACGTCACCGTTGATCCGATGATCTGCGCGGGCTGCGGCGCCTGTTCCGCCGTCTGCCCCTCTGGCGCGATCAGCTTTGACGCGCCGCCGGTCGATCTGATCCTGCGCCGGGTGCAGGTTCTGGCGCAAAGCTATCTGGCGGCGGGCGGCTTCGTGCCCCGGCTGCTGGTGCATGACGCCACGGGGGCCGAGATGATCCGCCTTGCCGCGCGCCATGGCGACGGGCTGCCCGCCGATGTGCTGCCGCTGGACCTGCCCAGCATCGGCGTCTTTGGCCATGCCGAAATGCTGGCGGCGCTGGCGGCGGGCTTTGCCGCGGTCACGCTGCTGCCCGGCCCGGGCAGCGACCGCACAGCCCTTGAGGCGCAGATCACGCTGGCCCGCGCGCTGGCAGGCGCCGACCGCATCGACCTGCTCGACACCCCCGACCCCGAGGTGCTGACCGCCACGCTTTATGACGCGAGCGCCCCCGCTCCGGTCGCCACGCCGGTGCGCCCCATGGGCACGCGGCGGCAGGTGACGCGGCAGGCGGCGCGGGCGCTGAATCCGGGCACCGACACGCTGCCCCTGCCGCAGGGCGCGCCCTATGGCGCGGTGCTGGTCGATACCGATGCCTGCACGCTGTGCCTGTCCTGCGTGTCGCTCTGCCCCTCGGGCGCGCTTGGCGACAATCCCGACCTGCCGCAGCTGCGCTTTCAGGAAGATGCCTGCCTGCAATGCGGCATCTGCGCGACCGCCTGCCCCGAGGATGCGATCACCTATGAACCGCGCCTGCTGCTCGCCGAAGAGGCGCTGAGCCAGCGCGTGCTGCACGAGGAAGAGCCCTTTGCCTGCATCGACTGCGGCACGCTCTTCGGGGTGAAATCCACCATCGAGCGGATCACCGAAAAACTCTCCGGTCACGCGATGTTCAGCGGCGACAAGCTGCGGATGATCCAGATGTGTGACAACTGCCGCGTGAACGCGCAGTATCACACGCAGGACAATCCCTTTGCCGGACGCGACAGACCCCGCCCGCGCACCACCGAGGATTACCTGTCAAAGCGCCGCGATCACTAGGCGGCCCAACCAACGGAGCAGGCGATGAGCGACGATTTCAACATGTCGATGCGGAAATTCCTCAAGCAGGTGGGCGTCACCTCGCAGCAGGCGATCGAAGACGCGATGCGCGGCGCCGACACCGCGGGCAAGACCTACAAGGTGCGCGCCGTGCTCACCATCGAAGAGCTGGACCTTCACCACGAGGTCACCGGCGAGATCAAGGGACAGGAGTAAACCTTGCCAGCCAGCAGAGAGACGGTTCAGGCCGTCCTGAAAACCATCGCCGACCCGGTGCGGGGCGGCGACATCCTGTCCAGCGGCGTCGTGCGCGCGCTGAATGTCGACGCGGCGGGCGCCGTGCGTTTTGTCATGGAAATTCCCGGCAATGCCGGCACCGCCTATGGCGCCGCCCGGACCGAGGCCGAGACCGCGCTGCGCGCCACCGAAGGTGTCACGGCGGTGTCGGTGGTGATGACCGCGCATTCCGAAAAGGCGCCGCCGCCCGATCTGCGCGGCCCGCGTGCCGCCGCCGAACCGCAGGGGCCGCAGGGCATTCCGGGGGTGGCGCATATCATCGCCATCGCCTCCGGCAAGGGCGGCGTGGGCAAGTCCACCGTCGCCTCCAACCTTGCCTGCGCGCTGGCGCAGCAGGGCCGCCGCGTCGGTCTGCTGGATGCCGATGTCTACGGGCCCTCGCAGCCGCGCATGCTGGGGGTGTCGGGCCGTCCCGCCTCGCCCGATGGCAAGACGATCCTGCCGCTGCGCAACCATGGCGTCACGCTCATGTCCATCGGGCTGATGACCAACGAGGATCAGGCGGTGGTCTGGCGCGGTCCCATGCTGATGGGCGCGCTGCAGCAGATGCTGATGCAGGTGCAGTGGGGCGCGCTTGACGTGCTGCTGGTCGATCTGCCGCCCGGCACCGGCGACGTGCAGATGACGCTGGCGCAGAAGGCGCGGGTCGATGGCGCCATCGTGGTCAGCACCCCGCAGGATGTGGCCCTGCTGGACGCGCGCAAGGGCATCGACATGTTCCGCCAGATGAACGTGCCGCTGCTTGGCATGATCGAAAACATGTCCACCCATGTCTGTTCCGCCTGCGGGCATGAAGAACATGTCTTCGGCCATGGCGGTGTCGCGGCAGAGGCGGCAAAGCTCGGCGTGCCGCTTCTGGCAGAGGTGCCGCTGGATCTGCAGATCCGGCTCGCCTCTGACGGCGGCGCCCCCATCGTGGTCAGCGCGCCGGACAGCGCGCAGGCGCAGGCCTTTCACGCCGTGGCCTCGGCGCTGGTTGCACGGGGTCTGGCATGACCGAGGGCGCCGATCTGGTCTTTCCGCCGCTGCTCTGGGGCGAGGAGGTCACGACCGATGCCTTTGACCATGCCTGCCGTCGCGCGCTTCTGGGCTGCGATGCGGGGCTGGTGGCATGGCGCGCCACGCCCGACCTGCTGGAGGGTGCGCTGGTGCTGGCCCCGGACGTGCCGCTCAGCCGCGCCATGACCATGCTGCCGCTCTGCGGCGTGGGCTTCCAGAACGCGCTTGGCGCGCTGGCCCCGCCGGAAGTGGCGGTGCATCTGGACTGGGATGGCGGGCTGCGGGTCAATGGCGCCTCCTGCGGGGGGTTCCGCTGCATGGCCGCCAGCGCCGATCCCGACGCGGTGCCCGACTGGCTGGTGATCGGCTTCGCCCTGCCGCTGCTGCCGGAAAACGACGCGCCCGGCACCACGCCCGACCGCACCTCGCTTTACGCCGAAGGCTGCGCCGAGGTCTTCCCCCCCGCCCTGCTGGAGGCATGGGCCCGGCACACGCTTGGCTGGATCAGCCGCTGGGAACAGGACGGATCGCGCGGGCTGCATGCCGAATGGCGCGGGCTGGCGCATGGTCTGGGCGAGCCTGCCCGCCAGAACGGCCAGACCGGGCTGTTTGTCGGCGTGGACGAGGATTTTGGCATGCTGCTGCGCGACGATCACGGCACCACCCATCTGATCCCCCTGACCACCCTGCTGGAGCCCGCGCCATGAAACTTGCCCGCGCCATCCATTTTGATGAAAGCGACCAGCGCGTCTACGCCTCGCCCGCGCGCACCGGCGAATGGTGCATTGCGGGCGGGTTCGAGTTTTCCGACTGGACCGAGGGCGACCTGACCGGCAAGGCGCGGCAGGCCTTTGCCAACGGCTTTCTCGGGCTCGAAACCTTTGGCCGCGTGACCTTCGTGGCGGTGACGGTGGTGGAGCCCGCCGAACTGGCGCAGCTGACCGAAACGCTGGCCGGACATTTTGTCGACTGGTATGGCGCGCCCTCGCAGGATCTGGCGCGGCCCGTCGCGGCAGAGGAACTGGCGCAGATGCGGGATCTTTGCGAGGATCACGCCCCCAACACCCTGCTGACCGTCGCGCGCGAGCTGACCTCGGCAGGCGTGCGCGAGATGTTCCGCGCGCTTGACCCGCGCGAGGCCGGGCTGGACCAGTTCGCGCTGCATGGCAGTCTGGACGAGGATCACTGAGATGGACGACGGCAAGACCCGGGCGGCATGGGATCAGGATCTGGATGCGCAGGGCCTGCTCTGCCCGCTGCCGGTGCTGAAGGCGCGCAAGCGGCTGGCGGGCATGGCACAGGGTCAGGTGCTGCGGATGCTGGCCACCGATCCCGCCGCCGTCATCGACGTGCCGCATTTCTGCGCCGAGGCCGGGCATGACCTGCTGGGATCCGAAGATCAGGACGGCCTGCAGATCTATCTGATCCGCAAGGGCTAGGGCTCAGATCCCGAAGGCGCTGTAGGGGATGTAGCGCACCGGGGTGCCGGGGGTGACGTCAAGCGCCGCATCGGGCAGTTCCACCAGCCCGTCGGCCCATGACAGCCCGCTGATCCGCCCCGACCCTTCGGATCCGAACACCTCTGCCGTGCCTTGGGCGGTCAGCCTGGCCCGCAGATATTCGCGCCGCCCCGGCTTCTTGGATTTGGAGAACCCGGCGGGCACGGTGAAGCCCACCGGCTCCACCCAGCCTGCGCCCGCCAGCAGCGACAGCGCCGGGCGGGCAAAGACCAGCGCGCAGACCAGCGCCGCCACCGGGTTTCCGGGCAGGCCGAAGACCGGCACCCCCTGCCACAGCGCCAGCGCCAGCGGGCGCCCCGGCTTCAGCGCGATGCGCCAGCTTGACAGCGTGCCCTGCGCGCGCAGCAGCGCCGAGACGTGATCCTCGTCCCCGGCGGACGCCCCGCCAGAGGTGAGGATGACATCGACCTGCCCCGCCGCCTCGTCCAGCCGGTCGCGGATCAGCGCGCGGTCATCGCGCACATGGCCCAGATCCACCGGCGCGCAGTGCCAGCCCGCCGCCAGCGCCAGCAGCATGGGCCGGTTGGCATCCCAGATCTGATGCGGCAGCGCGGAATCGGCGGGGTCGGGCACGATCTCGTCGCCGGTGGACAGCACGCCCACCCGCAGCCTGCTCCGCACCGGCAGATGCGACAGCCCCAGCGCCGACAGCAGCGCCAGATCGGGGGCGCGCAGGCGATGCCCCGCGGGCAGGGCCTGCGTGCCTTCGGCCACGTCTTCGCCGGCGCGGCGGGTGTTGGCGCGGGCGCGCACCGGCCCGTCAAAGGCCACCAGCGCGCCATCCGTGGCGGTGTCCTCCTCCAGCACCACGGTATCGACCCCTTGGGGCAGCGTGGCACCGGTCAGGATGCGCAGCGCATGGCCCTGCGGCACAGGCCCGTCATAAGGCTGGCCCGCCGCCGCCCGCCCCGCCAGCAGCGGCAGCCGGTTCACCCCCGCCCCGGTGGCGGCAAAGGCAAAGCCATAGCCATCGACGGCGGAATTGGGCAGCGGCGGGTTGGACCGGCGCGCCATCACCGGCTCTGCCAGAATGCGCCCCATGGCCTCTGCCGTGCGCAGCTGTTCCACCCCCGTCACCGGATGCAGGGCGGCACGCAGCCGCGCCAGCGCCTCGTCCACCGGCACCCAGGCCACGCCCTGCGGCATGGCGAAACAGTCGTCGCGCAGACGCGGCGGCAGCAGCGGGGCGCAGGCCCGCCGCGCGGCCTGTTCCAGCAGCGCCGCATGCCCCAGCCCGAGGATCCATCCCTCCACCACATCGCCTTCGCGGCTCAGCGCGTCGAGCTTGCCCGGCTCCAGCGCGCGCAGCGCCGAGGCCAGCACGCGGACCTGCGCCCGGTCCTTGATCTCGGCCTCTTCCGCCAGATCGGCGACGGTTCCGGCGATCAGCGAGGGGAACAGTTCCACCAGCGTCACGGCCGTGTCCTGCGTCTCGAACGGTCGCACGGAGATGTCGGCGCCAAAGCGCACCCGCAGGGACTGCAGCCGGGGGATGCCAAGCAGCGCCTGCGACCCGACCGAGCCTGCGCCCGCCAGCTTCCAGACCGGCTGCGCGCCGGGAGTGGTATCGCAGCGGCGCCTGTCGGCAAAGGGACTGGCATAGCCCGCCTTGGTGCGCGGCAGATCCGCAATGTCGCGGCCAAGTCCGTTGCCCCAGAACGGGCCGGTGCCGGGGAACAGCCGGTTGATCGCCGCCGCCGCATCCAGCCGGTTGTTGGCATTGTCAGGGCCATCGCTGATCCGCGCGGCAAGCTCCGCCCAAAGCGCCAGCGGATCATCGGTGCCGGTCAGCGCGCGGGCAAAGCCGCGCGGATAGGCGAAGGGGAAATCGAACCCCGCCAGCACCCGGCGCCCGGCGGCGATTTCGGTCTGGAACAGATCCGCCAGGGCCTCGGTCGCGGCGTGGCGGGTGCGGTGATACTGCGCCTCGGTGCCGGTGTCGCGGGCGATGCCGATCCAGATCGCATCCTTCGCGGGCCGGGCGGGAGAGGGCGAGGCCGCCCCCGACCAGTCCACCACCACCACCGTATCGAACCGGCTCACAGCCCCAGATCCCGCAGGATAAAATCCGCAATGCCGCGTGTGTCATCCAGATCGAAGCACGGCAGGGCGGTGTCAAGCGCACTGTCGCAGGCCAGCGCGCGCACGGTCGGATTCTCCTGCGCCAGCGGCGGCTTGGCGTTTTCGGCGCGATGCGCCTCGATCTTGGGATGGGCGCCCTGCTTGTAGCCTTCGACCAGCACCAGATCGACCGGCGCCAGCTGCGCCAGCAGGTCGGCCAGCGACGGCTCCGGCGCGCCGCGCAGTTCGTGCATCACCGCCCAGCGTCTTGGCGTGGCCAGCAGCACCTGCCGCGCCCCCGCCTCCCGGTGGCGGTAACTGTCGCGGCCCGGCTGGTCGATGTCGGTGTCGTGATGCGCATGCTTGACGGTGGACACGGCCAGCCCGCGCGTGGTGAATTCGGTCACCAGCCGCTCCATCAGCCCGGTCTTGCCGGAGTTTTTCCAGCCGGTGACGCCATAGACCTTCATGCAATCAGCGCCTCGGCGCGGGCCAGATCCTCGGGCGTGTTGACGTTGAAGAAGGGATCAAAGGGGGTGGCGGGAAACAGCGCCTCGGCGGCCTCGTGGCGGTCGGTCCACAGCACCACCTTGCGCAGCCCGTCATTGAGCGCCGCGCGCAGATCCTCGCGCAGGGCCACCGGCCACAGGCCAAAGGTCGGGTGCCGGTTCAGCCGCCCGCCGGATTTCAACCCGGCCCCCGGATCGCGCGGCGTGCAGGCCAGCGCCAGCAGATGCGGGCGCCCCTCGGCGGCCAGCAGCAGCCACGGCACCAGATCGCAGGGAAAGAACGGCGTATCGGCGGCCACGGTCACGATGCTGTCCGCGCCCTGTTCCGCCGCCCAGTCAAGCCCCGCCAGAACCCCCGCCAGCGGCCCGGGATGGCCGGGCACCGAATCCGCCAGCACCGGCAGGCGGGTGCGGGCAAAGCGCGCCGGATCGCCATTGGCATTCAGCGCCAGCCCCGCCACCTGCGGCTCCAGCCGTTCGATCACCCGGTCCAGCAGCGTCCGCCCGGCAAGCGGCAGCAGCGCCTTGTCGCCACCGCCCATGCGCGTGGCAAGCCCGCCCGCAAGGATCACACCCAAGGGCTGCTTCATGCGCGCAGCCCCCTGATGGCCGGATCAGTCCGCATCGGATCCCTTTCGCCGCTGCGCGCGGTCCTCGTCCGGCACCAGCGCCGGATCCACGTCGCGGATCAGCCGCGCCTCGCCGGACAGGCAGACAAAGCGCTGCCCGCGCATCCGCCCGATCAGCGTGAGGCCCACCTGCCGCGCGATTTCCACCCCCCACGCGGTGAAGCCGGAGCGCGAGGCAAGCACCGGAATGCCCATCAGCGCGGTCTTGATGACCATCTCGGAGGTCAGCCGCCCGGTGGTGTACAGGATCTTGTCGCCAGCGGGCAGGCCGTGGCGGAACATGAAGCCCGCGATCTTGTCCACCGCGTTGTGACGGCCCACATCCTCCATATAGACCAGCGGGCGGTCCTGCTGGCAGAGCACGGTGCCATGGATCGCCCCCGCCTCCAGATAGAGCGAGGGCGTGGTGTTGATCTGCCGCGCCAGCGCGTAAAGCCACGAGGCGCGCAGCTCCGCCTGCGGCAGCACCAGCCCGTCGAGCCCCTCCATCATGTCGCCAAAGACGGTGCCGACAGCGCAGCCCGAGGTGCGGGTCTTTTTCTGCACCTTCGCCTCATAGGAGGTCTCGCGCGCGGTGCGCACCACCACCGTGTCGATCTCTTCGTCGTAATCGAGGCCGGTCACCACGTCATCGTCGCGCAGCATGCCCTGATTGCGCAGGAATCCCAGCGCAAGGTAATCGGGATGGTCCCCGATGGTCATGGCGGTGACGATTTCCTGCCGGTTGAGGTAGATGGTCAGCGGGCGTTCCTCGACCACGGCGATCTCGGTGGGCTGGCCGGTCTGGTCGGTGCCGGTGACACGGCGCGTCAGACGCGGGTCACGGGGATCCGGCAGCAGCGGCAAATCGGGCATGGATGGGATGATCTTGCCTCCTCTGGCCTCGGCCCGGCGCATCTTGTAGCCTGCGCGCCAGAGTTTCAAGGGGGTGGGCATGCTGGGCTATGTGACTGGACAGGCAAGCGGATCGTTGGACCGGCTGATCCGCGAGGTGGCGCAGCAGCTGCGCGCGCGAGGAATTCCGCTGGCAGGCGCGGTGCAGATCAACGTCGACCGGGGCGAAGGCGCCAAATGCCACATGGATCTGCATGTGCTGACCGGTACCGAGGTGGTGCGCATCAGCCAGAACCTTGGCCCGCTCTCCAGCGGCTGCAGGCTGGATCCCGCCGGGCTGGAGCGGGCGGTGGGGCTGGCGGGCGCGGGGCTGGGACAGGGCGCGCGGCTGCTGGTCGTCAACAAGTTCGGCAAGCAGGAAGCCGAGGGCCGCGGCTTTCGCCCGCTGATCGCCGAGGCGCTGGCCCGCGGCATCCCGGTGCTGACCGGGGTCAATGCGGGCAATCTTGCCGCCTTCCTGCACTGGGCCGAGGATCTGGCGCAGCCCCTGCCCTGCGACGCGGCAGGCGTGCTGGACTGGTGTCAGGCCCAGATCGCCGAGGCCAGCGCCGCCTGACCGCCCGCGCTAGGCTTCGCTGGTCTCGATACGGCTCAGGATGTCCTCGCGGCCCTTGTGGACCAGCTGCAGCATCTCGTGGCGGCTGCGCACCGGATCCCCCGCCGCGATGGCATCGGCAATGGCGCGGTGATAGGGCAGCGTGATCCGCATGTTTTCCGGGCGCAGCACCTCGGGCGACAGCATCGCGTCGAAGAAATTGTCAAGCATCGGCTGCATGTGCAGGATGAACTGGTTGTCGGTGCCGCGCAGGATATGGCGGTGAAAGGCCAGATCCGCCGCGAACCAGTCGCCCCGGCCTTCCAGCGCCGCCGCCATCTCGTCGCAGCAGGCATGCAGCACCGAGGCGTCGAATTCGGGCCGCGCCGCGCAGATTTCCACCGCGATGGTCTCGATGGCGGCGCGAAAGCGGGTCATGTCGTCGACAAAGGTGGCGTCGCGGCTGTAGCGGAACCGCCATGCCAGCACTTCGGGGTCGAACAGGCTCCAGTCCGACACCGGCAGAACGATGGTGCCGGTCTTGCGCCGCACCTGCAGCATGCCCTTGGCGACCAGCGTGCGCACCGCCTCGCGCACCACGGTGCGCGAGATTTCCAGCTCTTCGCCGATCTCGGTCTCGGTGGGCAGCACCGCGCCCACCGGATACCGTCCGATCATCAGCCATTTGGCAATGGCCTCGACCGCGTCGCGGTGCAGCGACTTCACGGGCGCCCGGGTCTGCTGGTCTGTGGCGTGCATGCGGGTCTTTCTGCTGGAAGCCGCCGTCACCCGGCGGGTTTGGAGGTGTCAGGCTCCATTATCGCGGAGTCGAAGCCATAGACAACGCCCGGGTTCTCGCAAAGGATGCGGTGGCGGGTCGCGGCGTCCGGCGCCCAGTCCTGCAGCAGATCCAGCATCCGGCGGTCATCGGGGCGCGGCGTGGTCAGGATATGCGGCCAGTTGGACGCCCAGAGCATACGTTCCGGCGCGTGAGCGACCAGCGCGCGCGCCAGAACCGACACATCCTCGTAATCCGGCGCGCCATCGCGCGACACCTCGTAGGGGGCCGACAGCTTGACCCAGACGCGCCCGCTGTCGATCAGCCGCAGCAGGCAGCGAAAGGCGGGATGGTCGGGGCGGACCGGATCAAGGAACTTGCCGATATGGTCGATCACTACCTGCCCGGGCCATGACAGGATCTGCGCCTCGCGCTCGGGCAGCAGGCGGCCATCCATCTGCAGCTGCACATGCCAGTCCCAGCCTCCAACCCGGTCGGCGATGCGGTCGACCTGATCCCAAGGGATGATGCCCCCCGGCAGCATCTGCATGCGCGCACCGCAGAAGCCCGCCTCGGTCAGCGCGCGCAGGTCGGCCTCTGACACCGTCTCGTCCACCACGGCCACGCCGCGCGTCTCGGCGCGGCCCAGTTCCGCGATGCCCTCGGCGGTCACGCGGTTGTCGGTGCCATAGGCCGTGGGCTGCACGATGACCGCGCGGGAAAGCCCGAGCGCGTCGCGCATCGCGCGGTAGCGGCCCACCTCTTCGGTCTCGGGCGCGGCAAGGGCGCCGGGCACGGTGGGCGTGCCGGGGCGGTAGACATGCAGATGGGTGTCACAGGCGCCCGGCGGCGGCAGAAGATGGGTCATGTCAGGCTCCTGTCGGGGAAATAAAAGCGGCGCCGCGCGCCCTGAGCCGGGTCGCGGCCTCGGCATTCACCGCCTCGGGCGGCAGCAGCCCCTGCGCCAGCTGCGCCACCTGAGAGGCGACATGCAGCGCCTGCCCCTCGCTGGCCTGCGGGGTCTGGCCGCCGATATGGGGCGTCGCGATCACATCGGGGCGGCCCGCCAGACGCGAGGGCGGGCGCTGGTCGGGCCCGCTGCCCACATCCAGAGCGGCGCAGGCGATCTGCCCGGAGTCGAGCGCCGCCTCCAGCGCGGGCTCGTCGACCAGCGCCGCGCGGGCTAGGTTCAGGAACAGCGCGCCGGGTTTCATGCGGGCAAAGGCGCTGGAGCCGAACAGCCCCACGGTCTGCGGCGTGGCGGGGGCAAGGCAGACCACCACATCGGCCCGGGCCAGCATCTGATCGAAGGGCAGAGCCTCGATCCCCGGCGGCAGCGCGCCCGGGGCGGGATCGGTGATCAGCACCCGCATCCCCAGCGCCTGCGCCAGCCCCGCCAGATGCCGCCCGATCACGCCATAGCCGCAGAGGCCCAGCGTGCTGCCCTGCAGCTGCAGGCCCATGGCCACGCCCGGCTCCTGCCCCGTGCGATAGGCGGTGACCGCCCGGCTGATGCCGCGCGCGGCGTCGATCATCAGCCCCAGCGCCAGTTCCGACACCGAGGCCGCGAAGGTGGGGATGGAGCGGGTGACCAGCACCCCCCGCGCCGAGGCTGCCGCCACGTCGATGGTGCTGATGTCCACCGCGCAGCGCATCACCGCCAGCACATCCTCTGCCGCCTCGAAAAACGCCGCATCAAGGCCGGTCTGCCGGTCGGCGATGACCAGATCGCAGCCCGCCGCAGCCCGGGCGAGTGCCGCCCCGCCCAGCACATCCGGTCCGGGGTTCAGCACCAGCGTGCCATGACGCGCGAGATCCGCGCGGGCCGAAGGCGGGAAAAGCAGTTCCAGCGCCTCGGGCGTGTGGGTGAGAAACATGCGAAACATCAGGGTCTTTCCGGGGTCGAAACGCGGCGCTTAGTTGCCGAAGACATAGGAGGGGATGGCCACGGTCAGCGGCTCGAAGAAGATGACCAGCAGCAGGGCCGCGATTTCCGCCGCGATGAAGCTCCACGAATAGCGCACCGTCTCGCTATAGGGGCATTTGGCGATGCTGGAGGCGACGAACAGCAGCACGGCCACCGGCGGCGTGGTCGATCCGATCTGCGTGGCCATGACCAGCGCCAGACCCAGCTGCAGGTCGTTGATGCCCACGGCATTGCCGATATGCACCGCGATCGGCACGGTGATGATCAGCACCGCCATGCTGTCGACGAACATGGTCAGCACCAGCATGACCGCCACCAGCAGCAGGAAGACGGCGGTGGGATCCTGCGTGGTCGCCATGATCAGCGACAGGATCATCTGGTTGAAGTTGAGATAGGACAGCAGCCAGCCGAAACCGCTGGCGATGCCGACGATGCCCAGCACCATGGCCGTGGTGATCGCCGCCTGCACGAAGATCTGCGGCAGGTCGCGCAGCGTGATGGTGCGATACAGGAAAAAGCTCACCAGAAAGGCGAAGACGCAGGCGACCACGCCGGATTCCGTGGCGGTGAACACGCCGCCAAGGATGCCCGCCACGATGATGACCGGGGCCACCAGCGCCGCCCAGACATCGACCAGCGAGCGCAGGCAGCGCCCCAGCGAGAACCTCTGGCCGGATTTCTGCAGTTCGGGGTGGCGCGAGACCGACAGCGACTGCAGATAGACCACCGACATCAGCGCAAGCCCGACAAGGATGCCGGGGATGATCCCGGCCAGAAACAGCCCGCCCACCGACACGCTGGCCAGCGCGCCATAGACGATCATCGTCATGCTGGGCGGGATGATCGCGCCGATGGTGCTGCTGGTGGCGGTGATCGCCGCCGCATAACCTGCGGGATAGCCCTTTTCCTTCATGGCGGGGATCAGCACCGACCCCACCGCCGAGGTGTCTGCCGTGGAGGAGCCCGACGATGGTTTCGGCAAAATCCACCAGCTTGCGGCTGATCCCGCCGCGCGACATCAGCTCGCCCGCAAGGATGAAATAGGGCATCGCCAGCAGGCTGAAACTGTCAAGGCTGGAGAACATCTTCTGCGGGTAAAGCGGCAGCGCCAGATCGGGCACGATCAGGATCCCCGCCAGCCCGACAAGGCCCAGCGACAGGATCACCGGGACCCCGAGAAAGATCATCACAAGCAGCGCTGCAAAAAGTCCGACAAGCATGGGGGGTCTGCCTCTTTGGGGTCACAGGGTCGGGGCGGGGCGCCAGAAGGCGACGAGACGGCGCAGCGCGATGATGATCATGTAGGCGGAGCCCAGCGGAATGGCGCCATAGACCAGATGCATCGGCAGGCCGAGCCCGGGGCTTTTCTGGAACTGCAGGAACTGCGCCAGCCGCGCGGTGCCAAGGATCAGCGCCACGGCCAGCACGATCCACAGCAGATCGACAAGGGCGAAGAAGATGGCGCGGCCACGGTCGGCCAGCCGGTCGGTCAGCATCTCCATGCCGATATGCACGCTGTGGCGATAGGCGACGGGGATGCCCAGAAAGACGATCCAGATCTGCCCGTAGCGCTGCAGCTCCTCGCTCCAGCTCAGCGACAGGTTCAGGAAGAAACGGTTGCACACCTGCATCGTGCCGACGATCACGATGCCAAGGAAGATGACGAAGATCAGCATTTCGATCGCTCGGTCGAAGACCGCCCAAAACCGTGTCATGTGGCTGGACCCTTTTGAGATGAAGATGCGCTCCGGCCCGCGCGCGGGGGGCCGGAGCGCACGGGATTACTGGGCGTCGCGGATCAGCTGCAGCAGCGCTGTCGCGTCCAGATCGGCGGCCAGTTCGTCCTGCAGCGGCGCTGCGCCTTCGCGGAAGGCGGAGGTGTCGATCTCGGTGATCGTCATGCCCACCTCTTCAAGCTGCGCCAGCGCCTTCTGCTCGCGCAGGGGGGCAAGGGCTCGGTTGATCTCGATCGCCAGATCCGCGGCTTCGGTCAGCACCTGCTGTTCCGCCTCGGACAGCTGGTTCCAGAGCGGCAGCGAATAGGTGATGACGGTCGGCCCGAACAGGTGCCGGGTCAGGGCCACATGGTCGCTGACTTCGTAAAGCTTGCTGGAATAGACCATGGAGGCGGCGTGTTCGAAGCCGTCAAGCACCCCGGTCTGCAGCGCGGTATAGACCTCGCCAAAGGCCATCGGCGTGGCATTGGCCCCCATCGCGTTCAGCGCCGCCACATAGACCGGCGACTGGATCGTGCGGATCTTCAGCCCCTGCAGATCGTCGGGGGTGGTCAGCGCCGCACCATTGGTGACCACGTTGCGGTAGCCCCAGCTGTAGCCCCAGCCCAGCACCTTGAAGCCGGACTGTTCGAACTTCGTCTCCAGCTCGGTGCCCAGATCGCCATCAAGTGCGCGGCCCACATGGTCGAAATCCTGCCAGAGGAAGGGCAGATCCAGCACGCCGCCCGCAGGCACGAAGCTGTTATAGACCGCCGTGCCGCCCACATGCATGGTGGCCCCCGATCCAAGCTGCATCGCCTGCAGCACGTCCTGATCGCCGCCAAGCGCGCTGGAGCCATAGACCTCGAAGGTCAGGCTGTCGGAATGGCTGTTGACGTAATTCTGCATGACCCAAGCGGTCATGCCGTTGTCGTTCTGCTGATCGGCCACCGAAGACATCGCCATCTTGATGGTGGTCTGGGCGGTGGCGGTTCCGGCAAGCGCAAGGCTTGCGCAGCCGATCAGGCATGCTCCGGCAAAATGCCGGGCAGGTGTAAGACGTGTCATGGTAAATCCTCCCCTTCCCCGATCCCGTCGGGGGTAGCCTCGTTGAATGTGCCGCAGCTGCGGACGCGAAGGTGTGTCGGCGCGTCGGGCTCTCCTACCCGGCTTCGGCGACTCTTCTTCATCCGCGACATTATTAGGTAATATGTATGATGTAAAGAGAGCCGCAGGATCCGCGTCAGTTTGGCAATGAACCCGCAGACAGATCCTCTGGAACCCCTGCGCGTCCCGACAGTTATAGCCCAAGGGCCAGCAACAGGGGGACGCGTCTTGGACGAGCCAAAAGAGCTTCGGCAGCGGGACGACACCGTCCGCTACGACCACCCCGCAGGTGGCTGGGGGTCGCTTCGCGGCATTGCCCAGGTCATCGGCGAGGCCCGCCCAAGCCCCGGCGCGCTGGACACCCTGATGCGGCAGAACAAGCCGGGCGGGCATATGTGCACCTCCTGCGCATGGACCAAACCCGCCAAGCCTCATGCCTTTGAATTCTGCGAAAACGGGGCCAAGGCCACGCTCTGGGATCTGACCCGCGACCGCTGCGACCCCGGGTTTTTCGAACGGCACACGCTGACCGAACTGCGCAGCTGGACCGATCACGCGCTGGAAAAGGCCGGGCGCCTGACCCATCCGCTGCGTTACGATGCGGCCCGCGACCGCTATCTGCCCTGCAGCTGGGACGAGGCGTTCGAGGGCATCGCCGCCGAGCTGCACCGCCTGCCCCCCGAGCAGACGGTGTTTTATACCTCTGGCCGCGCCAGTCTGGAGGCGGCGTTCCTGTTCCAGCTTTACGCGCGGCTTTACGGGCATAACAACCTGCCCGACAGTTCCAACATGTGCCACGAAACCACCAGCGTCGGGCTGAAAAAGGTCATCGGATCGTCAGTCGGTACCTGCGTGCTGTCGGATTTCGACCATTGCGACCTGATCCTGTTTTTCGGTCAGAACACCGGCACCAACAGCCCGCGTTTCCTGCATCCGCTGAAATCCGCCGTGGATCGCGGCTGCCGGATCATCACCTTCAACCCGCTGCGCGAAAGGGGGCTGGTGGAGTTTGCCGATCCGCAGAACCCCGCGCAGATGACCGTGGCCGATCCGACCCGCATTTCGCAGAAATACCTGCAGGTTCGCCCCGGTGGCGACATCGCCGCGATGGCTGGCCTGTGCAAGCGGCTGTTCGAGATGGAAGACACGCGCGGCGGCGTGCTGGATCACGAGTTTCTGCAGCAGCACTGCACCGGGATGGATGCGTTCGCCTCCGCCATGCGCGAAGCGTCATGGGACGAGATCGAAAAGGTCTCCGGCCTGCGCCGCGTGGATCTGGAGGAGGTGGCGGAGATCTATGCCACCTCCGAACGGGTGGTCGGCATTTATGGCATGGGCCTGACCCAGCATGTGCATGGCTGGCTGAATGTCGCGATGCTGGTGAACCTGCTGCTGCTGCGCGGCAATATCGGGCGCGAGGGTGCGGGCGTGTCGCCGGTGCGGGGCCATTCCAACGTGCAGGGCCAGCGCACCGTCGGGATCAGCGAAAAGCCGGAACTTGTGCCGCTCGACAAGCTGGCGGAGATGTTCGATTTCACCCCCCCGCGCGAGACGGGGCGCACCACGGTCGAGGCGGTGGAGGGGCTGCTTGACGGGTCGGTGAAGGGATTTGTCAGCCTTGGCGGCAATTTCGCCCGCGCCATCCCCGATCAGGGCCGCAGCGACAGCGCATGGTCTGGGCTCGATCTGAGCGTGAACGTGGCGACAAAGCTGAACCGCTCGCATGTGCTGGTGGGCAGATCGGCATGGCTGCTGCCGTGCCTTGTGCGGTCCGAACGTGATGGCGACACCTCGCCGCGCCGCGCGGTGTCAATGGAGGACAGCCTGAGCCATGTGCATGGCTCGGTGGGGCGGCGGGCGCCCGCAGCACCCGACCTGCGGTCGGAAATCGCCATCATCGGCGGGCTCGCCAAGGCGACGCTGGCGGCCAATCCCAAGCTCCGCTGGGACGACTGGACCGACGATCATGGCCTGATCCGCGACCTGATCGCCGAGGCCTTTCCCGACATGTTCCACGATTTCAACGCCCGGCTGTTCACCCCCGGCGGGTTTTACCGAGGCAATCCCGCGCGCGACCGCGAGTGGAAAACCGAAAGCGGCCGCGCCGAGCTGACCACACCCGAGTTCCTGTGTGCCTTGGGCGAGACGCCGGAACCGGGCGGGCTGACGCTGGTCACGCTGCGCTCCAACGACCAGTTCAACACCACGATCTACGGTTTCAGCGACCGGCTGCGCGGCATCGAAGGCGGGCGCGAGGTGGTGCTGATCAACCCCGAGGACATGCAGCGTCTGGGGCTTGCCGCCGACCAGCGCGTGACGCTGGAAAGCACGGTGGAGGATGGCACCGCCCGCCGCATCGGCGGCCTGCGCGTGGTGCCCTATGATCTGCCCGATGGCTGCGTTGCCGCCTATTACCCGGAGGTCAATCCGCTTGTTCCGCTGAGTTATCATGACAAACTGTCCAAGACGCCCGCCTACAAGGGCGTGCCCGTGCGGATCGTGACCTGACGGAGATGGCATGTTCGAAGCGCTGAACGACATTTACTGCGGCCCCGCCCCGGCCCCCGGCGCGCTCTGGACGCGGTGGAACCTTGACCCGGTGGTGCTGTGCGGGCTTGCGGTGCTGGCCTTCGTGATCGGTCGCAGCCGCCCCGGTGCGGCGGCGGTGGTGACGCTGGCCATCGTCTTTGTCTCGCCGCTCTGCGCGCTGTCCTCGGCGCTGTTTTCCGCCCGCACCGTGCATCACGTGCTGCTGGTCGCCGTGGCGGCGCCGCTTCTGGCGCAGGCGCTGCCGCAATGGCGGCGCGGCGGCGGGACGGCATTTTTTGCACTGTCGACGGTGGCGCTCTGGGGCTGGCACGCGCCTGCCGCCTATGATCTCGCGCTGTCCAATGTGGCGGCCTACTGGCTGATGCAGGCGACGCTGTTCCTGCCGGCGCTGTTTTTCTGGCGCGCCGTGCTGTCCGAGGACGCGCCCACCCCCGGCGCGCTGCTGCTGGTCACGGCGGCCTATATCCAGATGGCCCTGCTGGGCGCGGTGCTGACCTTTGCCCCCGCGCCGCTTTACGAGATCCACCAGACCGCCCCCATGGCTTGGGGCCTGCTGCCGCTGGCCGACCAGCAGCTTGCCGGGCTGCTGATGTGGGTTCCGGCGGGCCTGCCCTATGCGATCTTCGCCGCCCTTGTCGCGCGCCGCGGCTGGGTCCAGCTCAGGGCACCCGCATGACCATTACGGACATCGTGCCCCATCTCAAGGCGCTGCACATCACCGGACTGCTGATCTGGTGCGGCGCGCTGTTTGCGCTGCCCAACATGATGGCGCGGCACGACCCGGCCATCGGCATCGCGGATTACCAGCGCATCCGCCGCGTCAGCCATTACACCTACACCTTTGTCGCGACCCCTGCGGCGGTGATTGCGGTGATCGCGGGCACATGGCTGATCCTGATCCGCGAGGTCTATGAGCCGTGGCTTTATCTCAAGCTGCTGTTCGTGGCGGTGCTGGTCGCGTTTCACGCCTGGGTCGGGCGCACCATCGTGGCCGTGGCGGAATCCTCCGGCATGCACCGACCGCCCGCGCCGGGACTGCCGACAGGGGTGCTTTGCGGCACCATCCTCGTGATCCTGACGCTGGTGCTGGCCAAGCCCGAACTGCGCGGGCTTGGCATTCCTGACTGGCTGGCCGAACCGCAGGGGCGTCAGCTGCCCTTCGACGTGCCCAGCCGATAATCGAAAACGAGCTTGCCCCCATGCCAACCCGTTGCCGCCACCACGACCGCCGACAGCCCCGACAGGAGCAGCCCGTAAGGCAGCACCGCCGCCTCGTAGCCGTCGAGCCGGTGCCCCCAGTTGGCGCCAAGCAGCGACAGCAGGGTGACGGCGATGATGAAATGCGTCCAGGCCGAGGCGCGGCTGCGGATGCCCGGCACCAGCAGCAGTTCCGCCGTGCCGGAGATGCCCGCCAGCATGCCGAACAGGAAACTGGTCCCCGCCGCCCAGAGGGCCGCGCGCGCCCAGAAGGCATCGCCCGTCCACCAGTAAAGCAGATCGCCGCCAAGCGTGCAGAAGGTCAGCGCCACCGGAAAGGCGACGGCCATGGCGTGGATGGGATGGCCGAGGATCGCGATGCGCGATTCCGTCTCGTCAAACCCCACGCGCTGCGCGATCGGATCGATCAGTTCCTCCGCGCCTTCGATTTTCTCCCGTTCCGCCATTCTGGGCTCCTCTTTCGCCGCTGTGTCGCAGGCTCAACGCCTGTGCTGCTTGTCGGTTGCGCAGAGGATCTGTCAACGCTGCATCCGGCGGGTCCGGTGGCGGCGGCGGTGGCGGATCTGTGGTGGGGCATGCTGGTCGGCGGCACCATTATCTTTGTCTTCGTGATGGCGCTGCTGGCCGCCGCCTTTCGCCGGGGCGGCCATGGCCGCGACGGAGAGCGGGTCTGGCTGGCGGGGCTTGGGCTGGCCTTTCCGCTGACGGTGCTGGCCGCGCTGCTGGTCTGGGGCCTGATGCTGGGAGAGCGGTTCCTTGTGGCGGGCAAGCCCGAGGCCACGCGGGTGCAGGCCGAGGCGCGGCAATGGGCATGGACCTTCCGCTATCCCGGCACCGACCGGGCGCCGACGGAGGATGTGCTGTTCATCCCCGCAGGCCAGCCGGTGGAGATCGAGATCACCTCCGTCGACGTGATCCACAGCTTCTGGGTGCCGCGCCTTGCCGGAAAGCTGGACGCGATCCCGGGGCGCACCAACATTCTGGGCCTGCAGGCGGACAGCGCCGGGGAGTATCGCGGCCTTGGCGCGGAATTCAGCGGCATCGGCTATCTGGGCCACAGCTTCACCCTGCGCGCGCTTGACCCGGCCGACTGGACCACATTCCTTGCGGGAGACACCCCATGAACGCCCTACGCCGACACCGCGAGCTGAGCCGGATCTGGGCCTCGGACCGGGGCTGGCGCCGTCCGTTCACGACGGTGAACCATTCCGATCTGGGCCGCATGTTCATGCTGGCGGCGTTCTTCTTCTTCGGCGTCGGCGGCATCCTTGCCATGATGATCCGCGCGCAGTTGGCCACGCCGCATTCCGCCTTCATGGAGGCCGAGGTCTACAACCAGATCTTCACGATGCATGGCACCGTGATGATGTTCCTCTTCGCCATCCCGCTGTTCGAGGGGCTGGCGGTCTATCTGCTGCCAAAGATGCTGGGCACGCGCGATCTCGCCTTTCCCCGGCTGACCGCCTACGGCTTCTGGTGCTACGTCTTTGGCGGCACCATGCTGCTGCTGTCGCTGCTGGCGGGGGTGGCGCCCGATGGCGGCTGGTTCATGTATCCGCCGCTCTCCTCCACGCTGGGCTCGCCGGGCATCAACCCGGATTTCTGGCTGCTTGGCATCACTTTTGTCGAGATCTCGGCCATGGCCGCCGCGGTGGAGCTGACGGTCAGCATCCTGAAGATCCGCGCGCCCGGCATGAGCCTTGACCGCATGCCGATCTTTGCGTGGTATGCGCTGGTCACCTCGCTGATGATCCTGACCGGCTTTCCGCCGCTGATCCTCGGCTCCATCCTGCTGGAACTGGAGCGTGCCTTCGGCCTGCCGTTCTTTCAGGCCGATCTGGGCGGGGACAGCCTGCTCTGGCAGCATCTGTTCTGGCTGTTCGGTCATCCGGAGGTCTATATCATCTTCCTGCCCGCCGCCGGGGTGATCTCCACCATCCTGCCGGTGATGGCCCGCACGCCGCTTCTGGGCTATAGCTGGGTGGTCGCGGGCGCGGTGGCGCTTGGCTTTCTCAGCTTCGGGCTCTGGGTGCATCACATGTTCACCACGGGGATCCCGCATCTGGGCCTTGCGCTGTTTTCCGCAGCCTCCACGCTGGTGGCGGTGCCGACCGCCATTCAGGTCTTTGCGTGGATCGGCACGCTCTGGAAAGGGCGGCCAGAGATGCACATGCCCATGCTCTGGATCGTCGCCTTTTTCGCCACGTTCGTGATCGGCGGGCTGACCGGGGTCATGGTGGCCATCGTGCCCTTCAACTGGCAGGCGCATGACACCACCTTCATCGTGGCACATCTGCATTACGTGCTGGTCGGGGGCTTCGTCTTTCCGATGCTGGCGGCGCTTTACTACTGGCTGCCGCAGGTCGGCGGGCGCAAGCGGTTCTTCAAGCTGGGCAAGACGGCGTTCTGGCTGATCTTTCTGGGCTTCCACGGCACCTTCCTGCTGCTGCACTGGTCGGGCCTGATGGGGCAGCGGCGGCGCATCCCCACCTATGACGCGGGCAGCGGCTGGGAGCTGATCAACCTCGCCTCCTCGATCAGCGCCTTTGTCATGGCGATCGGCTTTGCGCTGGTGGTGATCGACATCGCGACCAACCTGCTGGTGTCGGTGCGCGGATCGCGCAACCCGTGGGGCGCCGCCAGCCTTGAATGGGCGATGCCGACCCCGCCGCCGTCTTACAACTTCGCCAGCCTGCCGCTGATCCACGGGCGCGATCCGCTCTGGAGCGATCCCAAGATCGGCGTGGCCATCGCCAAGGGCGAGGGATTTCTGGGCGCCCCCCGCGGCAACCAGCGCGAGATCCTGACCGTCAGCACCGCCCGGGGAACGCCCGAGGCCATGGTGATCCTGCCCGGCAATACCGCGCTGCCCGTGGTGATGT
Organism: Salipiger marinus; assembly: GCF_900100085.1. GTDB lineage: Bacteria > Pseudomonadota > Alphaproteobacteria > Rhodobacterales > Rhodobacteraceae > Salipiger > Salipiger marinus. The sequence goes on along the minus strand of NZ_FNEJ01000005.1, from coordinate 216,073 downwards.
CCGCCGTCACCGGGCTTTTCTTCGCGGGTTTCCTGTTCAAGCTTTACTGGCTGCCGCCCATCGCCGTGGTGCTGGTGGCGGCCCTTGCGCTGAAATGGGCATGGAGCCTTGGCCACCGCGCCGATCAGGGCCCGCAGCCGGTGGGGCGTGACACCACGCTGCCGCTTGCCGCCGAACGTCCGGGCGCCCCGGCATGGTGGGGATCGGTGTTCCTGCTGCTGGCCAATGCGACGCTCTTTGGCTCGCTGCTGTTCGGCTATGCCTTTCTGTGGACCATCGCGCCGGGATGGCCGCCGCCGCGCTATCTGGACTGGATGCCGCTGCTGCCGCTGCTGGTGCTGGCCGGGGCCGGGCTTGCCTCCCCCGCCATCCGGCTGGCGGAACGCCGCGCCGCCCCCCATGTCGGGCTTGGCGTGGCGGCGGTGGGGCAGATGCTGCTGCTTGCCTCGGCGCTGTGGCTGCTGGCCGCCGCCCCCGATCCGACCGGCCATGCCTATGGCGCGACCGTCGCCGTCATCGCGGGCTATGCGGCGCTGCACGCGGCGCTGGCGCTGCTGCTGACCGGCTACTGCCTTGCGCGGCTGCGGTCCGGCTTCGTGTCGCAGGCGCGCTGCACAGAGATCCGCATCGCGCGGCTCTGGATCGACTATGCGGGCTTTGTCGGCATCGTCGCCATGGCGGCCTGTCTGGCGCCGGGGCTGCTGCAATGACCGAGGTGGCCCGCATCTTTGCGCCGATCCTGATCTGGCTGGGGCTGTTCACCGGGGTCTATGCGCTGCACGGGCTGGGCTGCGGCCTTGGCTGGCCGCAGCAGGATCTTGGCCCGGCCTCGCTGCACCGGGTGGCGCTGATCGCGGCTTGGGGGGTGGCGATCCTGCTGCAGGCGGCGGTGCTGTATCTGGTCGCCCGTCCATGGGCGAGCCGCAGCCCGCTTATCCAGCAGGTCACCGTGACGCTGGCCATCTCCGCCGTCGTGGCGATGGTCTGGACTCTGTTCCCCGTGGCCTTCGCCTCTTCCTGCGGCTAGGCCGGGCGCGGCGCCCGGCCCTTGGGCGTCCTCAGATCTGGCAGGCGAAGCTTTCGAAGGGGGCAAGGTCAAGCTGCCCCGGCACCTCGTCGCGCCGCGCATGGCTGTGCACCAGCGCCTCGCCCCTGCCCGTCACGTCTTCGGGCAGATCGCGCCGCTGCGGATGCGGGGTGAAGTTCGCAAAGACCACGATCCGGCGCCCGCCCAGCCTGCGTTCAAAGGCCAGAACCCCGGCATCTGCGGCCAGAAGCTGGCGGGTATGGCCGAAGGCCACGATGTCGTTCTGCTGGCGCAGCGCGATCAGCCGCCGGTAATGCGTGAAGATGCTGTCGGGATCGCCCAGATCCTGCGCCACGTTGATGTCGCAGAAATTCGGATTGACCTCGATCCATGGCGTGCCGGTGGTGAAGCCGCCATTGGGCGCGTCGCTCCATTGCATCGGGGTGCGGGAATGGTCGCGGCTGTTGCGGTTGGCACCGGTGATGAACACCTCCGGCTCCACGCCAAGCGCGATCTGCTCCTCGAAATGGTTAAGCGTTTCAAGGTCGCGATACTGGTCGATGCGGTCGAAGCGGGCATTGGTCATGCCGATCTCTTCGCCCTGATAGACAAAGGGCGTGCCCTTGAGCAGGTGCAGCACGGTGGCCAGCATCTTGGCCCCGGCGCGGCGGAACTGCTGGTCATCGGCGTAGAACGACACCTGCCGCGGCAGATCGTGGTTGGACAGGAACAGCGCGTGCCAGCCATCCTCGCGCGTCAGATCCTGCCACGAGAACAGCGCCCGTTTGAAGGCCACCAGATCAAAGGGCTTTGGCGCGAACTTGCCCAGCTCGGGGTGCCAGCCTTCGCGGATATGGCTGAATTCGAACACCATATCCAGCTCGTCCCGGTCGCGCCCGCAGTAAAGCAGCCCCGTCTCGGTCGAGACCGACCAGCTTTCGCCGATGGTCAGCACGTCGCGCCCGGCCAGAACCTCGCGGTGCATCTCCTGCAGGAAGGGGTGCAGATGCGGGCCTTCCTCGTAAAGGCGGGCATCCACATCCTTGCCGATCAGGCTGATGACATCCATGCGGAAGCCCGCGATGCCCCGGTCCAGCCACCAGCGCATCATGTCATAAACCTCGGCGCGCAGGGCGGGGTTCTGCCAGTTGAGATCGGGCTGGGCCGGGCTGAAATAGTGGAAATAATACTGCCCGACCTCCGGCACATAGGTCCATGCCGGGCCACCGAACGCGGCGCGGGCATCGTCGGGCGGGCCGCCCTCGGGGCCGGGATCGCGCCAGATGTAATAGTCATGCTCGGGGCAGTCGCGCGCGGCGCGCGCCTTGCAGAACCACGCATGCAGGGAGGAGGAATGGTTGACCACCAGATCCATCACGATGCCGATGCCCCGCTCGCGTGCCGCCGCGATGAGCCGGTCCATATCGTCAAGCGTGCCAAACTCGGGGGCGATGTTGCGGTAATCGGAGATGTCATAGCCGTTATCGACCATGGGCGAGGCATAGACCGGCGACAGCCAGACAAAGCCGATGCCCAGATCCGACAGATGCGGCAGTTTCGCGATGATGCCGGGAATGTCGCCCATGCCGTCGCCATTGCTGTCGGCAAAGCTGCGCGGATAGATCTGGTAGCCCGTCGCGCGATGCCACCAGCGTTCGGTGATCTCTGAGGCCGCGTCGGGCGCGGGATGGGGAGGGGTGGTGAGATCGGACATGAAACCTCCGGATGTGGTGTCAGGACAGGGCGATCACGGCCAGCGGACCCAGCGTCAGGTGATCCGCGTCCAGCGTGAAGTCCCCATGGGAAAACTGCGGCGTCAGCGAGGACCGCGGCAGGGTGATCTTGGCCGCCTCAAGGCCGAAATTGGCGGCGCAGACCAGCGCCTGCCCCGCCTTTTCGCGCTGAAAGGCGATGACCTTCAGCGGCGTGTCGGCAAGGATGTGCTCCGCCGCCGTCCGCAGCATCGGCAGCGACCGCCGCCAGCGCAGCACCCGGCGGGTGAAGGCCAGCACCGAGTCAGGATCGCGCTCCTGCTGATCCACGGACCGGTCATGATGCTCCTCGGGCACGCGGTGCCACGGGCTGTCAGAGGTGGAAAAGCCGCAGTTCTTTTCCCCCCGCACCCAAGGCAGCGGGCAGCGCACGCCATCGCGCCCCTGAAAATCCGGCCAGAGCGCCTTGGCCCACGGATCCTTGATCTCGTCTTCCGGGATGTCGGGCTGGGTCAGGCCCAGTTCCTCGCCCTGAAAGATGATGGCGCCCCCCATCAGCGTGCATTGCAGGAACAGCAGCAGCTTGGCCGCGTCCCGGTCGCGCCCTGCGGCGCAGGCCTTGGGCATCAGGTTCGACACGGCGCGGGGGGAATCGTGGTTGGTGAAGACGTTCAGGCTTGATCCCGGCGTCAGGTAGCTGGAACGCAGCGCCAGCATCTGCGTCCAGTCGCGCAGCGTGTCGGCCCGGTTGATGAGGTCGAAATCATAGACCGCGTGCAGCCGGTCGGTGTCGACGGTGTATTTTGGCGCCAGCCGCGAACTGTCCACATCGGCCAGTTCGCCAATCAGCACCCGAGGCGGGTCATAGTCATTGGCCACGCGGCGGATCTGGTGCAGCAGCGGAATGGCCTCCGGCACGTCGCGGTCAAAAAGGTGGATCTGCTGCTTGAACGGGTTGTTGGGGCCGCCCCCGACCGAGGGGTTCTCGCTGGCGCGGGCGGGCGGGTTGGAGCGCAGGTCGCGGTCATGGCTCAGGCACTGGATGGCATCCAGCCGGAACCCGTCCAGCCCCATATCGAGCCAGAAGCGCATGTTGCCGACCATCTCGGCCATGACCTGCTGGTTGCGCAGGTTGAGCGCGGGCTGGCAGTCCAGAAATGGGCGGTAGCAGTATTGCGCCCGCGCGGGCACCCAGCGCCATGCCCGCCCGCCGAAAGAGCTGATCCAGTTGTTGGGCGGGCCGCCATCGGGGGCGGGATCGGCCCAGACATACCAGTCCGCCTTGTCATTGTCGCGCGAGGCAGAGCTTTCCGCAAACCACGGATGTTCGTCAGAGGTATGGCCGAAGACAAAGTCGAACATGATCTTCAGATCCAGCGCATGGGCGCGGTCGATCAGGGTCTGAACATCCTCCACCGTGCCAAAAGGCGGATGCACGCCGCAGAAATCGCTGACATCATAGCCATTGTCCTGCTGTGGCGAGGGGTAGAACGGCGTCAGCCACAGCCCGTCCACGCCAAGATCGCGGATATAGTCCAGCTTTTCGGTGACGCCGGGGATGTCGCCCAGCCCGTTGCCCATCGTGTCCCGGAAGGAGTGGGTATAGACCTCGTAGAACACCGCGCCGCGCCACCATTCCGGCGGATCGGGCGGTGTCCCGCGGTGGGTGATCGCGTAGACAAGTTCCGCGTCTCGGTCGGTGGCTGACATGGGCTCTTCCTTCGGATGGCGAAGATAGGGGTCTCAGGCGCGGGGGGTGATCCCGCTCAGGATCACGCCGCTTTCGGGCCGGGCAGGCACCCGGTTCAGCGCCACGGACAGATCCTGTGGCGGCGCGTGCCAGTCCAGATCGCGGCACAGCACCTTCAGCCCCGCCGCCATCAGCGCCAGCGTCACCTTTTCGCCGGGGCAGCGATGCGTGCTGGCCAGATCCCCCGCGCCCTGCGGGGCAAAGGCGCTGTCCTGCCCGCGCCAGCTCTGCCCCCGCGCCGGGTCAAAGTCTTCGGGCCGGGCGAAGGCAGAGGCGGCCTGCATCGGCCCCCACAGATCCGCCAGCAGCCACTGACCTTCGGGCAGGTCCAGCCCCTCGTGCCGGACCGGGCGGGTGGTGAGTGCCGCCGTCATCGGGAAAAACGGCGAGGTGCGGCGCAGTTCCTCGCAGAACGCCTCAAGCTCCGGATCCTCCGCCGCGCGCAGCCACGGGATCCAGCGCGGCTCTACCACCAAGATCCGCGCGGCAAAGGCGATGTAGCGGCCCACGGCCACGATGGGGCGCAGCAGGTTGAGGATTTCAACCACCGCCACCTCGGGCGGAAGCGGCCTGCCGTCTTCGGCAAAGCGCGCGATGCGATGGCCCGGACTGCCCGGCGCCAGCGTGTCCAGCGCGCGGGCCAGCCGCCGTTCCACCCGCCTGCGCCGCAGCAGCGCCATCAGCACGCGGGGCCCGACCGATCCGGTGCGCGCGCTCATCAGGTAAAGCGCGCGCCGCAGATCCGCATCGGCGCTGATCTGCGGCCCGAAACCGACCCAGCGGCAGGCGACCTCTGCCAGCGTGTCGCTGGCGCTGTCGAGCACGCGGGTCTCTCCCTGCTGCCGCAGCCGCTCCGCCCATGCGCGCCGGAAGTCGGTGGCCAGCGTCTCGCCCGCCTCCTCCTCGACCAGCAGCCGAAGGAACAGCGCCTTGCGGTGCCGGTGCGCCGCCCCCTCCAGCTGCTGGACGCTGCCCTTGTCCTGCAGCAGGCGCAGCACGGTGGGTGGCATGGCGCCTTGGCGGGTCAGCCCGCCTGCCCCGTAAAGCAGCCGCACCCCGCGCGGACCGCTGAAACAAAGCACCTCGCGCCCCAGAAGCCGGGTGCGGAAGGCATCGCCGCCAAACCGGGCGCAGCGGTCGGGGATGAAGCGGTAGCCCTGCCGCAGCAGCGCCAGCGTGGCATCGGGGGCGGGATCGCGGGGCAGGCTGTCGGGGGTCATGGCGCCCCCGTCCGGCACTGGCCTGCGCCATGGTCCAGCAGGAAGACCGCGCAGGCGGCACGCCTTGCGCCAAGTGCGGGGAAATAGCGTCTGGGATGCGACATAAGTAGCCTCCGTGACTGGCCGTCGTCAGGTCTAAAACCCCTGCGCGCCCGAAGGGTTCACAGAATTCTTGCACCAGACCCGCAAGGCACGCGGCGTGCCGCCGCCCCCGGCCCGCCCGCTATGCCGGATGCGGCCGCTTTTCAGCCGCGTGCGGCGCGGATATGGTCGATGAGCGCGCGCAGCTTCGGGGCCATGTTCTGGCGCTGCGGAAAATACAGCGAAAACCCCGGGAAGGGCGGCAGATACTCCTCCAGAAGCGGCACCAGAGCCCCGCTCCGGACATGCGCGCCCAGACAGTCCCAAGGCGCAAACGTGATGCCGCCATCCGCCAGCGCCAGCCGCAGCATCAGCGTCAGGTCATTGGTGGTGATCTGCGGATTCACCATGACATCGAAGGGCCTGCCCTCTTCGACAAATTCCCACCGCCACGGCGCGGTGTCGGGCGCGGGCCGCCAGCCGATGCAGCGGTGATCCAGCAGGTCGCGGGGATGGGCCGGAGCACCCCGCCGCGCCAGATAGGCCGGAGAGGCCGCCGCCACCTCGCGCTGCGGGCCGCTGACCGGCACGGCGATCATGTCCTGCTCGATCACCTCGCCCAGCCGGACGCCCGCGTCATAGCCATGTGCCACGATGTCGAATTCGTCATCGGTCACGGTCACGTCCAGCGTCACCTGCGGATAGGCTTCGGCAAAGCGTGCCAGCAGCGGCCCCGACAGGAAGTCATGCGCGATGGAGGTGACCGCCAGCCGCAGCCTGCCGCGCGGCGCCTCCTCGCGCGCCTCCAGCGCGCCCTGCACCGCCGCCATCGGCCCGCGCAGGCTGTCGACCAGCCGCGCCCCCGCCTCTGTCAGCCGCACCGACCGGGTGGTGCGCATCACCAGCTGGATCCCCAGGCCATCCTCCAGCCGCCGCACCCCTTGGCTGACGGCAGAGCGGGTGACGCCAAGCCGGTCGGCGGCGGCGCGGAAGTTGCGTTCTTCGGCCACGGCAAGCAGCAGCGGCAGCAGGTTCAGGTCCATGCGGCGCCTCCGGTGTCCAGCAGGGCTAACCGCCCAGTCCAGCACCGGGGGAATACCGTGGACAGCGCAGCCTGTCCATCTTGTGCCGGCAACAGGCTGACAAGGAGAAAGCCATGGACAAGGTCATTCTGATCACCGGCGCCTCAAGCGGGATCGGCGCGGGCATCGCGCGCGATCTCGCGGGACGGGGCGCGAAGGTGCTGATGGGCGCGCGCCGCACCGACCGGCTGGAGGAGATCGCCGCCGAGCTGCGCGGCGCGGGCGGCACCGTCGCCACGGCGGCGCTTGACGTCACAGACCGCGCCGCGATGCAGGCCTTTGCGCAGACCGCGCTTGATCTCTGGGGGCGCATCGACGTGCTGGTGAACAATGCGGGGATCATGCCGCTGTCGCCGATGTCTGCGGGCAAGCTCGACGAGTGGGAGCGGATGGTGGATGTGAACATCAAGGGCGTGCTCTGGGGCATCGGCGCGGTGCTGCCGGTGATGGACCGGCAGGGCGCGGGCCAGATCATCAACATTGGCTCCATCGGGGCGCTGCAGGCAGTGCCGACGGCGGCGGTCTATTGCGGCACCAAGTTTGCGGTGCGCGCCATCTCTGACGGGCTGCGGCAGGAAAGCCGTGCCATCCGCGTCACCTGCGTCAATCCCGGCGTGGTGGAAAGCGAGCTTGCCGCCACCATCACCCATGCCGAAACGCAGGCGGCCATGGACGGCTACCGCGCCATCGCGCTGCAGCCCGCCGACATCGCCCGCGCCGTGCGCCAGCTGATCGAGGCGCCGCAGAGCGTCGACACCAGCGAAATCACCATCCGCCCCACCGCATCCCCGAACTGAGGTCCAAGATGACACAAACCACCCTGCTTGCCGCCGCGCTGCTGGCCCTTGGCGCCGATCCCGCCCGCAGCGACGCGCCCCATCCTTATGTCGGGATGTGGGTCACCGCCGACAATCGCGTGCGGCACGAACTTCTGCCCAATGGCCGCTATGTCGAGGCCCGGGGCACGCGCGAACGCGCCTATGAGGGGCGTTACGAGGTCACCGGCAGCCATATCGAGTATTGGGACGACACCGGCTTCACCGCCGATGGCGAGTTTGTCGAACCGGACGTGCTGCATCACGGCGGCATGGTGCTTTACCGCCGCTGATCTCCAAGCACCGGGCGCCCCGCGCCCGGCCTGCTGCCCTGCCTGCGGGAACCTTGGCGGCGCGGGCCTGTTGACAGCCCAGCCCCGGGAGCAGCAGCCCGCCCACCCGCCAGCAGTCAGGAAGGCGAGACATGTCCTATATCCGCTTCGGTCTGATGATCCTCACGTCCACGGTGGTGATGTTCGTCCTGATGTATCTGAACACCTATGCCATGGAGCATGTGTTCTTTTCCGAAACCCGGGCCTACATGGCGCTGCTGATGGGGGCGACCATGGCCGTCATCATGCTGGCCTACATGCTTGGCATGTATCGCAACCGGCGCCTGAACCTTGCGATCCTTGCGGGTGCGGTGGTCGTGTTTGGCGGGATGCTGTGGCTGGTGCGCGGTCAGGCCACGGTGTCGGGCCCCAGCTACATGCGGGCGATGATCCCGCATCATTCGATCGCCATCATGACCTCGGAACGCGCGCAGATCCGCGATGCACGGGTGCGCAAGCTGGCCGACGAGATCATTGCGGCGCAACGCCGCGAGATCGCCGAGATGCGTTACCTGATCGCCGAAACCACCAGCGGCGCCACGGCAGAGGAGGTCTATCACGATCCGCCCGCCCGATCGGGCAGCGTCGCGGATGCGCTGGCCAATACGCTTGTCAGCCAGCTTGACCTTGCCCCGCTGCCCGAAGACGAGGCCGCCCCGCTGCTGGGGACCGCGCCAAGCTGCAGCTTTCACCGCAGCCCGGTCAGTGATCCCGTTCTCTGGGCGGATACCGAGGGCACCGCCGCGCTGAAGCTCAACGGCGTGCTGGTGACGCTGGAGGCGGAGGACGATCCGCAGGACGGCCCGACCACCTTTTCCGCCCCCGGCATCACGGTCACGCTGCGGGATCTGGGCGAGCAGGCCGACTGGCGCCAGAGTGCCGAGCTGGTCTTTGCGCTCGATCAGGGGCTGACCGTCGGCTATCGCGGCTTTTCCGACTGCGCGCCAACCTGAGGCGCGCGGCAGCGGCCTTGCGGCCACGGCGCGGCTCTGGCGGAAAGGCTCTTGATTTCCGTCTGGCCTCGGCCTACGGCATGCCGACAAATTTTGTCGGATATGGAGCACATCATGCGCAACACATGCCTTGCGGCGGTCGGCGGCGTTGCCGCAGCCGTCTTCTGCACCGCGCTGCAGGCCGAGCCGACCCGCTATCCGCTTACGCTGGAAAACTGCGGGCAGCAGGTCACCTTCGACAAGGCGCCCGAACGCGCCGTGGCTCTTGGGCAGAACAGCGCCGAGATCCTGCTGCTGCTCGGGCTCGAGGACCGCATGGCCGCCACCGCCTTCTGGCCGAACAGCGTGCTGCCGGACCTTGAGGAGGCGAACAGCAAGGTCGATGTGCTGACCGTCGAATTTCCGACGCTGGAAGCGGTGCTGTCCAAACAGCCGGATTTTGTGCCCGCGATGCTGCTGACGCTGATGGGCCCGGACAGCAAGGTCGCCAAGCGCGAGGATTTCGAAAAGCTCGACATCCCGACCTATCTGTCGCCCAGTGCCTGCACCACCGCGCTGGATGCCCGGGACGCCTATGGCAGCCGCGACAACCTCTGGACCATGGATCTGCTCTATCAGGAAATCGACGATCTGGCGCGCATCTTTGACGTGGCCGAGCGCGGCGAGGCGCTGATTGCGGAGTTCAAGGAGCGCGAGGCGCGGCTGCGGGCGGAGTTTGCGCGCAACGAGGATCTGACCTTCCTGTTCTGGTTCTCCAGCCCCTCGCCCGCCGATGACGCCTATCTGGGCGGCGGCAACGGGCCGTCGGGCTATATCGCGGACATTCTTGGCGGCACCAACGCGCTGCAGACCGAGGCCGAATGGCCGACGCTGGGCTGGGAAGGCATCATGGCCGCCAATCCCGCCGTCTTTGTCGCCACTCAGGTCGACCGGGACCGCTGGGAGCTGGACAATGCCGAGGCCAAGATCGCCTATCTGACCAGCGATCCGACGGTCAGCCAGATGGAGGCGGTCAAGGCGGGCCGCATCGTGGTGATGAGCGGCGCGGCAATGAACCCGAGCATCCGCACGCTTTATGGCGCCGAAGAGCTGGCCGAGCAGCTCAAGACGCTTGATCTGCCGTGAAAACGGTCGATGACGTCGGAAGCGGGACGGCCGGGCTCGTCCTGCTTCTGGGTTTTACCCTTGTCGTGCTTGTCTTTGCCGTGGCCGTGGCGACCGCGATCGGGGATTATGCCATCGGGCTGGGCACCGTGTTTCTGGCGGTCACCAACGGGCTTGGCCTGACCGGCGCCGAGATCCCGCCCATCGAGCAGAGCGTGGTCTGGGATCTGCGGCTGAGCCGGGCGCTGGTGGCGGCGCTGGCCGGGGCGGGGCTGGCGCTGTGCGGGGCGATCCTGCAGGCGCTGCTGCGCAATGCGCTGGCGGAGCCTTTCGTGCTGGGGGTCTCTGCCGGGGCCTCCACCGGCGCGGTCTGCGTCATCGTGCTGGGCATCGGCGCGGGTGGGCTGTCGCTGTCCATGGGCGCCTTTGCCGGCGCCTTCGCCGCTTTTGCTTTGGTCGCCCTGCTGTCCAATGGCGCGACAAGCGGGCCCAATCACACCATCCTTGCCGGGGTCGCCGCGTCGCAGCTGTTCAACGCGCTCACCTCTTACATCGTCACCACGTCGGGCAATGCCCAGCAGGCGCGCGACGTGATGTTCTGGCTGCTTGGCAGCTTCGGCGGCGTGCGCTGGCCGGATTTCCAGCTGCTGGTCCTTGTGGTCGTGCTGGGTCTTGCGGTCTGCCTGTGGATGGCCCGGTCGCTCGACGCCTTCACCTTCGGGGACGAGGATGCCAGCGCGCTTGGCGTGCCCGTGGCGCGGATCCGGCTGATCCTGTTCGGGATCACCGCGATGATGACCGCGACCATCGTCAGCATGGTGGGCGCCATCGGCTTTGTCGGCCTCGTCGTGCCCCATGCCGCCCGCTACATCGTGGGGCCGATGCATCTGCGCCTGCTGCCCGCCTGCGCCGCCATCGGGGCGGTGTTCCTCGTGCTCGCGGACATCGCGTCGCGGGTGATCGTGCCCCAGCAGATCGTGCCCATCGGCGTGGTCACGGCGCTGGTCGGCGTGCCCTTCTTCGCCATCATTCTTTACCGTTCAAGGCCGCAGACATGACCGTCACCGCCTCCCATCTGATCTGGGGCGTCCGGCGCAGGACCATCGTGTCGGATGTGTCGCTGTCCGTGGCGCAGGGCGAGACGCTGGGGCTGATCGGCCCCAACGGCTCGGGCAAATCCTCGCTGCTGCGGCTGCTTGCGGGGCTGAAACGGCCCAGCTCCGGCCGGATCGAGATCAACGGGCAGGACATTGCCCATGTGCCGCGGCGCCTCCTCGCGCGGCAGGTGGCTTTCGTGCAGCAGAGTGCGGCGACGGACACCAATGTGTCGGTGCGCGACGTGGTCCGGCTGGGCCGGACGCCGCACCGGTCAGCACTTGCGGGCTGGTCGGCGGAGGACGAGGCCGCCGTCGCCGCAGCGCTGGCCCGGGTCGACATGACCGACCGGCGCGCGCAGCCATGGCAGACCCTGTCGGGCGGCGAACGCCAGCGGGTCCATATCGCCCGCGCGCTCGCGCAGTCGCCCCGGGTGATGTTTCTTGACGAGCCGACCAACCATCTCGACATCCACCACCAGATCGAAATCCTGCGCATGGTGCGCGATCTTGACCTGACCAGCATCATCGCCCTGCACGACCTCAACCTTGCGGCGATGTTCTGCGACCGGATCATCGTGCTGCAGGGCGGCAGGATCATCGCCAGCGGCACGCCCGAAACGGTGCTGACCCGGGCGCTCTTGCGCGATGTCTTCCGGGTGGAGGCAGAGATCAGCCTCGCCCCGCAGGGCGGTGCGCCGCATATCCGCTTCCGGGCGGACTGACGGGGCGCCTCAGTCCTCCAGCAGATAGCCGCTGCGGTGCGGCAGGGGCACCTCCCCCGCGATCTTGGCGATCACCTGCCCGGCCGCCACCAGCTTCTTCAGCCTGCGCGTCAGCACGAGCCCGTCGGTGCAGGCCAGAACCGGCGTCCGGGCGGCGGCGCCGCTGCCGGACGGATCGACGATCTCCGCCACCATCTGACCCTTGCTCACCCGCTCCCCCAGCGCCGCGTGATAGACGATGACGCCAAAGCCGGGGGCCCGCAGCATGTCGCAGGCCGCAAAGTCGGTCATTGCGCAGAGGGGATCCGGCGCGGGCGGCACCGGGCCCGCCAGATAGCCGCGCCGCCGCAGCGCGTCCATCAGCGCCAAGGCATCAGCCCGCGCCAGCCCGTCCGAGACATCGGCAAAGCCCCGCAGTTCGACCGTGGCGCTCTGGCAGCCCACCGGCACGGGGTGGTCGGGGAAGGCTGCCGCAAGCTGCAGCCACGGCTCCATGCAGGCGGCAGCAAAGGGTCCACCTGCGGCCCCCCGCTGCGCAAACACGGCATGGCAGCCCAGCCCTGCGGCCAGATCCTGCATCTGCGGCCAGATCTCGGGATGCAGGAACAGATGCATGAGCCCTTCATCGTCGCAATGCAGGTCCAGCACCAGATCCGCGTCAAACGCCTCGGCGGCAAGCACGCCGAACAGCGACTGGAGCGGCGACGAGGCTCGGCGCGCGGCAAGGATGTCGCGGATCGTGGCCCGGATCAGCGCGCGGTTGGCCTCGGCGCAGGATCCAAGCCGGGCCCCGAGCCGCGCGATCAGGTCTGGTGCCAGATCGGGCCAGCCCCGGTTGAAATTCTGCCCGCTGGCCAGATCGAACCGGCCCAGATGATCGCCATGGATCACCTGCGACAGGCCCAGCGGATTGGCAAAGGGTGCGATGACGATCTGCCCAAGGATCTCGCCCCGGGCTTCCGCCGCATCCAGCAGATCCCGCAGATGATGCAGCACCAGCAGCCCCGGCGCCTCGTCGGCGTGCAGCGCCGCGTGAAGATAGGCCTTCGGGGCGGCCTCCGCCGATCCGTAGCGCAGGAACCGGACGCTGCCCCCCATGCCAGGCCCCAGTCCGGCCAGCGGCACGTCGAAACTGTCACGCGGCATCAGGCCTCCCTCGTGATTGCGCCCGCGGCGGACCACCCTGCCCGCGCGTCATGCAAATCTGCCCTGCCCGTATGGCGCGGCCCCGGAGGGCGCGTCAAGGCAACGGCGCATGTGATCCCCTCCGGCAGCGGCGCGGCAGACCGGGCGCGGCGGCAGTTCATCATCCATCAGCAGGACACGCGGGATCCGGCCCTTGCGCGCGATCTTCCGGGCAGGCCGCACGGCCCATGGCGGCGACCAGCAGCCGGGCCACGCTTCGGAAGGGGTGCACCCCTTGGAGGCTGGGTCTTGGCGTGAGCGCGGTCGGGCGCGGAGAGATCGGCGGCGGCTGCAAGCCATTCGCGCGCGTCTGGTTCCACGGGGCCCGGTATGCAACACACGGCAGTCGTGAGGATGGCCCCCCTGCCCGCCTGTCACGATGTCGGCGACGCGGGCAGAGGGGCGGCGTGTCAGGCGGGGTTCAATGAAGCTCGGCGGGCGGGGTCAGGACGCGAGGGCCTGCATCCACACGGCCACGGCCGCCGCTCCCGCATCCTGATGCCCCATCGCGCGGGCGCCAAGGTAGCTGGCGCGTCCGAACTTCGCCTGCATCTCGGCGGTCCGCGCCGCGCCCTCCTTCGCGCCTCGGGCTGCGGCGGCGGCCACGGTTTCGCCCGCCGCCGGTGCATTGCCCGCCTCATGGGCAGCGGCCAGCGCGTCCAGCATGGTGCGGTCTCCGGGGGCGGCACCCCCCATGTCCGAGATCGCCTCGCACCCGGCCCTGAGCGCGCCAAGCCAGTCCGCCGGACCGGGCGAGGACACCCCCTGCAGCTTCTGCGAGGCACGCAGCAGGGCTGCGGCATAGAAGGGACCGGAGCTGCCGCCGATGACGCGGCGCAGCGCCATGCCCGCCTGTGCCAGCAGGGTCGCAGGATCGGCAAAGGCGCCATCCGGCAGCGCCTCCAGCGCCTCGGCGGCGCGCAGCATGCTCTGGCCAAGATCGCCATCGCCGGTTTCGGCATCAAGCCGGGTCAGATCTGGTTCCGCCTGACGGAGCGCCGTCGCCGCCGCCAGCGCCGCGCGTTTCAGTTCGGGCCGTGCCGTGCCGCCAAGAACCTCCGCCGCTTCGGCGCCGCCGTCTTCCACGATGATCGGCTGTTTCGGGGCCGACGCCTCGACCGGCCAGACCCGGACAGCTGTCGGCGCGCCAAGCAGCGCCGCGCGCCGGTCGTCCAGCGGCAGGGCGGTCAGGGACATGCCCGGCATGTCGAGCGCGGTCATGAAATTTCCGGTCCAGACCAGTTCGGGCACAAACCCTGCGGCCTTCAGGCCCATCACCGCGCGCCGCGCGACGATGGCAAGCTCCAGCGGGGTCGTGCTGCCAAGACCATTGACGAGCAGGCCCACGCGGTTCGAGCCTGCGTCAAGCTGGGCGATCACCGTCCCGATCACCGCATCGACGATCTCGTCAGCCTCGGCCATCGGGCCACGCCGCTGGCCTTTTTCGCCATGGATGCCCATGCCGTATTCGATCTCGTCCTCGCCAAGGTCAAAACCGGACCGCTCCGCCCCCGGAAGGGTGCAGCCATCCAGCGCCACGCCCATGCTTGCCAGATCCGCCGCAGCGGCCCGGGCCGTGGCGACCACATCGGCAAAGCCCATGCCCTCCTCCACGGCGGCCCCGGCGATCTTGTGGACCAGCACCGTGCCCGCGATGCCCCGGGCATTGTCCTTCGACATCTCCAGAAGGGCGACATCATCCGCCACCAGCACCACCTCGGTCGGGATGCCCTCGGCGCGGGCCAGTTCGGCGGCGAGACCAAAGTTCAGCCGGTCGCCGGTGTAATTCTTGACGACAAGAACCGCCCCCGCAGGGCCTGCACAGGCCCTGATCCCCGCCAGCACCGCATCGACGCTGGGAGAGGTGAAGACATCCCCCGCCACGGCGGCGCTCAGCATGCCCTTGCCCACATAGCCCGCATGGGCGGGCTCGTGCCCGGCACCGCCCCCCGACAGGATGGCGATGGGCCGGTCCTTCGGGTCGGACGGAATGTCGGACCGCAGCAGGACATTCGTGGAAGACAGAAGGCAGACCGCATCATTTGACGCGGCGAGACCTTCCAGAGCTTCGCGGACGGCCAGTTTTGGCGTGTTGATGAACTTTTTCATATGCCTTCCTTTCAGCGCGGGACCCTGACCCGGTGCGGCGGTCCCCGAACAGGAGTGTCCCGTTGCAAGCCCCCAAGCCGTAGCAGGTCGCGTGGCGAGCGTCTGCCGCCACGCGCGGTCCGGTTACTCGCTATAACCCCCCTGCCGCATCGCGCGTTCCGTCAGCGACTGTGCGGAGGCCAGCGCCTGATCCACGGACATGGTCCCGGCTGCCGCCGCCGAGAAGGACTGTCCGACGCTGGTGCCGAAGGCCTGAAATTCCGGGATCGCCACGAACTGCACGCCGACATAGGGCACCGGATCGACGGTCGGGTTTTCGGGATCGGCGGCATCGACCGCTTCCAGCGTCAGCTGCGCAAAAGGCGCGGCCTCCAGATAGGCGTCATTGTCATAAAGGCTCTGGCGCGTGGCGGGCGGCGCATTCAGGATGCCATAGCGCTCTGCGATCAGATCCGTGTATTCCTTGGATGTCGCCCACATGATGAACTCTTTCGCGGCATCGACATTCCGCGAGGCTGCGGGAATCCCCAGTGCCCAGGACCACAGCGTGACAGCACTTTTGCCCTTGCCCGCATCCGGCGAGAAGGCGAAGCCGACCTTGTCCGCGATGGAGGACTGTTCGGGATCGCTCACCACCGAGGCAAAGACGGTGGCATCGATGAAGATCCCGCAGCCGCCGGACGAAAACTGCGCCAGCGCCTGCGTGGCGCCATTGGTGCTTGCCCCCGGAGGACCGGCATTCTGCATCAGGTCGACATAGTCGGTCAGAGTCGCTTTCCATTCCTCTGTGTCAAACTGCGGATCCCACTCTTCATCGAACCAGCGCGCGCCATAGGAATTGGCCATGGCGGTGATGAAATTCATGTTCTCGCCCCAGCCGGCCTTGCCGCGCAGGCAGATGCCGTAAACGCCGTTCTCCGGGTCGTGAACCTCTGCCGCAGCGGTCTTGATGAACTCCCAGTCCGGGCGTTCGGACATCTCGAGCCCGGCTTTTTCGAAAAGATCGGTCCGGTAATAGGTCATCGACGCTTCGGCATAGAAGGGTGCTGCGTAAAGCGTGCCCTCGTAGGACAGGCTCGCCTTCACCTTCGGCAGCAGGTCATCGACATCATATTCGGCATCAAGGTCGTCGAGCGGCACCAGCCATTCCTGCTTGCCCCAGATCGGCACCTCGTAATTGCCGATGGTCATGACATCATATTGCCCGCTCCCCGTGGCGATGTCGGTGGTGACGCGCTGGCGCAGGATGTTTTCTTCAAGCGTCACCCATTTCACCAAAATCTCGGGATGGGCCTCCTCGAAAACCGACGTGACTTCCTGCATACGGATCATGTCCGCATTGTTGACCGTCGCGACAACGATTTCGGTCTGCGCCAAGGCCGGACCCGCTGCTACAAACGCAAGCAGGGATACGGTGCAGAATCTTGAAAACGTCTTCATCTGTCTCCTCCTTCAGAATCTGATTTCCACACATTTCCACACGGCTACAATCAAAACAACATGATTCTGTGGACTTTACACGACGAGTGCGGGATGCTCATCCTGACGCAAGGAGGATGTCCCAGATGAGCAATGAGCCGAAGACCTGCCTTGCCTTCGATTTTGGCGCCGGAAGTGGACGCGCGGTGGCGGTCACCTCGGATGGCTGCAGCCTTGCGGCGGCAGAGGTCATGCGGTTTCCAAGCGCAGAATATAGCTCGCCAGAGGGTCTGCGATGGAACGCGGCGCGGCTGTTTGATCAGCTTGAAACGGGCATCCGCGCGGCGCTGGACCAGGGTTACGACCTGTGCTCCGTGGGCATTGATACATGGGGGCTGGATTTTGGCTATCTGACCGCCGAGGGGCAGTTGCTGGAGGATCCGTGGCATTATCGCGATCCGCGCTCGGCCAGAGGCTTTGCCGCCTCAGGCATCCCGACAGCGGCGCTTGCGCAGGCCACGCAGGCGCAGGTTCTGAACGTGAACACGCTGTTTCAGCTGATCGCGGATCAGAACGAGCGGCCCCGGATCATCGCGCGGGCCGACCGCGTCCTGATGATGGCCGATCTGCTGGCCCATCACCTGACCGGCATCCTTGGCAGCGACCTGACTCTGGCGCGGACAACGGGGCTTCATTCGGTGCATGAGGGCTGGTCCCGCGAGATACTTGAAAAGGCCAAACTTCCCGGACACTTGATGGCCGATCTCCTCACCCCCGCGACCGTGCGGGGCGCCCTGCGCCCCGAGGTCAGGCGACGCACGGGTGCCAAGGCTCTGCCGGTGATTGCCGTGGCCGGGCATGACACCGCCAGCGCCGTCTGCGGCCTGCCCCTGCAGGCGGGCGAGGCCTATCTTGTCGCCGGAAGCTGGAACCTGCTCGGGTTCGAGTCCCTGTCGATCCCGGCTGCCGCGCTGGACAAAGGGTTCGGCGCCGAAGGCGGGGTCGAGGGGCGCCATCTGATGACAAAAAGTCTGGAAGGAACGCTGCTGCTGCGCCTCCTGCGGGACGGGCTGTCGCGCGAAAGCGGCACGGTTTACGGGTTCGAGGATCTCGCGGCGCTCGCAAAGCAGGGCGCGGCGGCCCGTGTCGATCTGGCACGGCTGGAGCTTGGCTCAGCCGAAGGTTTCCTGCACTCGCTGCGGGCGCAGATGGGGACCAGCTTTACGCCGCAGGCCGCCGCCTTTGCCGTTTATGACGGCCTGTGCACGGCGGTCTGTGCGGGGATCGAGGCGATCGAAGAACTGACCAGCGCCCCCGTCAGCTGCCTTAGGGTGGGCGGCGGCGGCGCGCGCGATGCCTATTTCTGCACGCTTCTGGCGGATCGTGTGGGGCGCCCCGTGGCTGCGGGCCCGGTCGAGGCCAGCGCCATGGGCAATGGCGCCCTGCAGCTGATTGCCCTCGGCGTGATCCCTGACCTTGCGGCGGCGCGGCGGCTCATCGCCACGTCCGGCTTGACCCAGAGCTATTTTCCTGAGCACTCACGACCCGATACAACGGGGAGGATGCCATGCTCGCGGTAGAACGGCAGAAGCTCATCATGGAGTCCATCGGCCGTGACCGGAGCGTTCTGGTCTCGGATCTGAGCACGCGCTACGGGGTTTCGGAAGAAACGATCCGGCGGGATCTGCTGAAGCTTGAAAAAAGCGGGCAGATTTCCCGCACCTATGGCGGCGCCGTCCTTGCCGCAAAGGACGATCCCGAAGACCTGCCCTATCCGACCCGGCAGATCACCAATATTGCGGAAAAGCGGACTCTGGCGGCGGTTGCGGCCTCGCTCGTCTCCGAGGGCGATGCGGTGATGATCGACAGTTCCTCGACCAGTTTCGAGGTTCTGCCACAGATGTCGCAGGCGCGCGACGTCACGATCATCACCAATTCGGTAAGGATTCTGGCCAGCACCGCAAGCGCGCCGCATACGGTGATTTCGGTGGGTGGCGAGCTGCGTCACCGCTCCCTGACGCTGGCGAGCCAGATCGCCATCGATAACATCCAGCGCTTTGCCGCAGACATCTGCTTCATCAGCTGCAAGGCGCTGTCTCTGGAGAAAGGCGTCATGGATGCGAGCCTCGCCGACGCCGAGCTGAAACGCGCCTTCATCATGGCCTCAAGGCGGGTCTGCCTGCTCGCGGATCATTCCAAGTTTGACCAGACCGGGCTGATCGCGGTCTGCGACCTGTCGCAGGTGGATACGCTGATCACCGACCGCACCCCTCCGAAGGAGTGGCGCGAGGCGGCAGAGGCTGCCGGGGTCGAACTGCTGTTCCCCCAATAGTATTTCCTGCGTTTATGTGGATTGTTGTTGTTTTGTGTTGACTTGATTGCCCTGACTTGCTTTTCTCTCCCGTGAAAGGGAGGACTCAGTGATGGACAACAAGGAACTCCGGGAGTTCATCTGCGAAATCGGGCGCAGGGCGTATAACCGCGGCATGGGCGCTGCCAATGATGGCAACATCTCGGTTCTGCTGGACGATGGCACGCTGCTGTGCACCCCGACCGGCGTGTCGAAAGGCTTCATGACCCCGGACATGATCTGCCGGATCGACCGCTCCGGCGAGCTGGTCGAGGCAGGCGCCTACCGGCCCTCCACAGAAATGAAGATGCATCTGTGTGTTTATGACCGCCGCGAGGACGTAAAAGCCGTGGTTCATGCCCACCCGCTTTACGCCACCGTGCACGCCATCTGCGGCAAGCCGCTGACCCAGCAGATCATGCCGGAATCGACGATGTTTCTGGGCGAGGTGCCGCTGACCCCCTACGGGCTGCCCTCCACCACCGAGCTTTGCGACGCCATCATTCCTGCGCTGGACAAGCACGACGCCATCCTGCTGGAGAACCACGGCGCCCTGTCCTACGGGCACGATCTGCAAAGCGCCTATTTCAAGATGGAGGCCCTCGATTACTACGCGAAGGTTGTCTATCTCGCGGCCGCTTATGGCGGGGCCAACGAATTCAACGCGGATCAGGTGGAAAAGCTCCTGAACGTGCGCCGGGAAAAATTCAATCAGCCGGGCCGTCATCCCTTTATCGACTGACCCCGAAACTCAACTGTCGCAATGGGAGGAGACACCATGTTTGCCGACAAATTCAGACTGGACGGCAAGATTGCCGTCGTGACCGGTGGTGGCAAGGGAATTGGCCTGAGCTGCGTTCAGGCGCTCTGCGAATTCGGCGCCAAGGTGGTGATTGCCGATATCTCGCCCGAGATTGCCGCAGAGGGGCAGAAAAAGATGGCCGCTCTTGGCTTCGAGGTCGAGACCCGCGAGCTTGACGTCACCAAGCCGCAGGATGTCGAAGCCCTTGCTGCCGAACTGAACGAGACCTTTGGCAAGGTGCATGTGCTGGTGGCCAATGCCGGCATCGCGCGCTCTGGCGTTGCCGCCGAAGACACGACCGACGAACACTGGCTGAACGTGAATGACGTGAACTATAACGGCGTCTTCTGGTGCAACCGGGCTTTTGCCCGGCACATGCTGACCAGTGGCGGCGGCGCCATCGTCAATATCGGGTCGATGTCCGGCATCATCTCGAACCGTCCGCAGAAACAGACCTATTACAATGCGGCCAAGGCGGCGGTGCATCAGATGACCTCCTCGCTTGCTGCGGAATGGGCGGATCGCGGGGTGCGCGTGAATGCGGTGGCCCCCACCTATATCGAGACCGAGATGACCTCCTACCGGCACGACAATGCCGGAATGATCGATGTCTGGCTGCGCGACACGCCGATGCACCGGATGGGGCGGCCCGACGAGATCGCCTCCGTCGTGCATTTCCTCGCCTCTGACGCGTCCAGCCTGATGACCGGCACCACGGTCGTGGCCGACGGCGGCTTTACCTGCTGGTGACCTCGGCCCCGCAGCCCATGGGTCGGGCGAAGCGCCCGACCTGACCCCTGCATCAGGAGCCCCACATGTCGACGAAATCTTCGCGCGCTGCCGGGCGGCTCATGCTGTCCCCGGCGGTCCTTGTGCTGCTGGGATGGATGATCGTCCCGCTGGTGATGACGCTTTATTTCTCGTTTCAGCGATACAACCTGCTCATGCCCGGGATGCAGGAATTCGCCGGACTGATGAACTACGAGTTCTTCGTGACCGATCCGGCCTTCACCGCCGCCATGCTCAATACCCTGATCCTCGTCGGCGGGGTGCTGGTCCTGTCGGTGTTTGGCGGCATCTTTCTGGCGCTGCTGCTGGATCAGCCGATCTACGGGATCAACGTGATCCGGATCCTTGTCATCACGCCGTTCTTCGTCATGCCCACCGTCAGCGCGCTGGTCTGGAAGAACATGTTCATGAACCCGGTCAATGGCATTCTGGCATGGCTCGCCACCTCTGTCGGGCTGCAGCCCGTTGATTTCCTGGCCCATGTGCCGCTGCTATCGGTGGTGATCATCGTCACATGGCAATGGCTGCCCTTCGCGACCCTCATCCTGCTCACGGCGCTGCAGTCGCTCGACCGCGACCAGCTAGAGGCGGCGGACATGGATGGCGCCGGGCCGCGGGCCAAGTTTTTCGAGATCATCCTGCCCCATCTTGCGCGCGCCATCACCGTCGTCATCCTGATCGAGACGATCTTCCTTCTGTCGGTCTTTGCCGAAATCCTTGTCACCACGAATGGCGGGCCCGGCACCGGATCCACCAACCTCACCTATCTCATCTACATGCAGTCGCTGCTGCAGTTCGATGTCGGCATGGGCTCTGCGGGCGGGGTGGTTGCGATTCTTCTGGCCAATATCGTCGCGATCTTCCTGATGAGGATGATCGGCCGCAATCTGGAGGCCTGATCTTGGCACATCTTTCGCAAAAGCGGCATGTCCCGCTCTCCATCCTCGCATGGGTGATCGCGCTCGCCATGGCCTTTCCGGTCCTCTGGACGCTGGTGACAAGCTTCAAGACCGAGGCCGTGGCGGTCGCGATCCCGCCCCGCTTCCTCGATTTCGACTGGACGCTGGAAAACTACCGGACCGTGCTGCGCCGGTCCGATTATGCGCTCCATTTCTGGAATTCCGTCATCATCTCGGTCGGCTCCACCCTGCTTGCGATGCTTTTCTGCATTCCCGCGGCGTGGTCCATGGCCTTTGTTCCGGGGCGGCACACCAAGAACATCCTGATGTGGATGCTGTCGACCAAGATGCTGCCGCCGGTCGGGGTTCTGGTTCCCATCTATCTGCTGTTCCGGGAATGGGGGCTGCTTGATACAAGGATCGGCCTCATCATCGTGCTGGGCCTGATGAACCTGCCAATCATCGTCTGGATGCTTTACACCTATTTCAAGGAGATCCCCGGCGAGATCCTTGAAGCCGCGCGCACGGACGGGGCGGGCCTGACCTCGGAAATCCTCTTCATCCTTGCGCCGCTCGCCCTGCCCGGCATCGCATCGACCGTCCTTCTGAACATCATCCTCGCCTGGAACGAGGCGTTCTGGACAATCAACCTCACCGCGTCCAGCGCGGCGCCGCTGACGGCCTTTATCGCCAGCTATTCCAGCCCGCAGGGCCTGTTCTACGCAAAGCTTTCCGCAGCGTCGATCATGGCAATCGCCCCCATCATGATCCTCGGCTGGTTCTGCCAGAAGCAGCTCGTGCGTGGCCTCACCTTCGGCGCCGTGAAATAAAGGATACCCGGATGTCTCGCATCACACTGAAACAGGTCACCAAATCCTATGGCAGCGCGCAGGTGATCCCGCCGCTCGACCTCGAGATCGACGAGGGGGAATTCGTGGTCTTCGTCGGCCCCTCCGGCTGCGGCAAGTCCACGCTGCTGCGCCTGATCGCGGGGCTGGAGGATGTCTCCTCGGGCCGCATCGACATCGCGGGCATCGAGGCCACGCATCTGCCGCCCGCCAAGCGCAGGCTTGCGATGGTGTTCCAGTCTTACGCGCTGTATCCGCATATGTCGGTACGGAAAAACATCGGCTTCCCGCTGCGCATGGCCGGGATGGATCCCGCCGCGGCGCGCAAGAAGGTCGAGCAGGCCGCCGCGACCCTGAACCTGACCGACTATCTGGACCGGCGCCCCGGCCAGCTGTCCGGCGGCCAGCGGCAGCGCGTTGCCATCGGCAGGGCCATCGTCCGCGAACCTGCCGCTTTCCTGTTTGACGAGCCGCTTTCCAATCTGGATGCCGCGCTACGGGTCGGAATGCGGCTCGAGATTTCCGAGCTGCACGAGCGGCTGCAGACGACCATGATCTATGTGACCCATGATCAGGTCGAAGCCATGACCATGGCGGACAAGATCGTGGTCCTGAACAATGGTCAGGTCGAACAGGTCGGATCGCCGCTGGAGCTTTACAGATACCCGCGCAACCGCTTCGTGGCCGAATTCATCGGATCGCCAAAAATGAACATCCTGACAGGGGATTACGCCGCCCGCTCCGGTGCCGCAGCCATCGGCATCCGCCCCGAACATCTTGATCTGTCGACCGAGTCCGGCCTGTGGGCGGGCAGGGTCGGCGTGGCCGAACATCTGGGATCCGACACGTTCCTGCATGTCCATCTGCGCGAGGATGACAGCCTGATTTCGGTGCGGGGTCCCGGCAATGTGGAGCTGCGCGCAGGCGACGCGGTCTTCGTGACTCCAAGGCAGAAAGAGCTTCACACGTTCAACGACGCCGGAGACGCGACCCGGGCCCGCCCCGTCTGACCGCCCCCCTCATGACGATGGGTGGACAGGGCGACGGCGCGCGGCGCCGTCACCTGCGCTTGTGCTTCGTCAGCGACACGGCGGACAAGCCGCTGGCCGGTACCGGAACCAGACGGTCAGGGCTTCGCGACGACATCCTGCCAGTCTGCATGGCGCCCGAACTGCGCCTTGGCGAACGGACAGAGCGGGACGATGACCACCCCATCGCGGCGGGCATCCTCCACCGCCTTCCTCACCAGCTGCTCGCCGATCTTCTGGCCGCGCAGGGCGGCTGGAACATCCGTATGGTCGATGATGATCATGTCGGTGCTGACCCGGCTGTAGGTCATTTCCGCCACCACGCCGCCGACGACCGCGAAGTAGCGGCCCTTGGCTGCCGCATCCTGCCGCTCGACCGTCACATCTACCGCCGCGTCATGCGGGCGCGGCACCTCGGCATCATGCGCACGGGGTGCGCCGGGCCGTCCCTCTGCGCATTCCAGAGCATCGCGGTCCCATCCCGCCAGATCAGCCGCAGCCTCGTAGGTCGCCGTCAGAAATTCCAGCAGGACCGCCTTGGGGTCGGATGAGGACTGCACGGCGTCATAGGGCAGGATGAATTCCGACAGGCCTTCATGCCAGAAAGCGGCGTCCGGTCCGGCTGGCGCCGTGCGGAAACCTTTCGGCTCCGGATAGGCATAGGCGTAGAAGGCCGGATAATCGATCCCGCCGCCGCCGGGCCAGAACCCAGCCGAGGACACCTCCCGGTCATAGGCTTCATGCGCGATGTTGTCGGGCAATGTGGGGATGCCAGCTGGATGCAGCGGCGCGCGGCGCCCCGAAAAGCGGGTCACCGCCATGTCGAAGCTGCCCCAGAAAAGATGGACCGGGCTCGATTTGCCCAAGAAGGAGGAGCGGAAGGTCTTGAACACGCCGTCAATCGCCAGCAAAGCCGCATGGAAACGCTGCACCGCAGCACCGTCATAGGGCCTGTCGCGCCGGTCCTCGCTGAACGGCACCGGAAAGGGCACCTCGTTCGGCACCCCGCTGAAGCGCGGCGTGCCGCCAAGCGTTGCAACCAGATCCCGGAATTGCGCGTGAAACTCCGCCACCGTCGAGGGACCGAGGGCAAAGCTGGCCGTTCTGCCGTCGCCGCTGGTCCCCCGCAGCGCATGATCGACAAAATCGAAGGCGATCTCGATGCCCGGCCCGTCCGGGATCAGCGAGGAGGTCAGGCCGCGCGGCGTGACGTAGAACGTGGCATTCCAGGAATGATTGAGCCACGGGGTGCGGACGAGCCGGTACTTCCCCGCGATCTGCAGGTAAAGATGCAGGGCAGAACAGGTCTCGCGCCAGCCCAGATACTCCAGTTGCGGCCAGTCTTGGCTCATCTCCGCATCCTCCTCGGCAGTCATGCAGGTTTCGATCAGGGATCCGCTCGCGCGGGGCGCTGCGGGCAGGCTCTGGCAAGGCCGCAGGCCCGCCATGCTCAGCCCGGCAGGGGGATGTGTTCGTCGCGGTCATCGACCGGAAGATCGAAACGTCCCCTGCCCCAGTTCTCGGCCCGCCATTCGGCCTTGGCCTGCTCGATGCGTTCTCTGGACGAGGCCACGAAGTTCCACCAGATATAGCGGGGGCCCGGGAAGGTCGCGCCGCCAAGGATCATGAGCCGCGCGCCCCTGTCTCCGGCAGCGACCGTGATCCTGTCGCCGGGACGGAACACCATCATCTGCCCGGCATCAAAGCTCTGCCCCGCGACCGTGATCGAGCCTTCGACGATGTAGATGCCCCTGTCCTCGTGGTCGTCCGGCATCGGCAGCCGCCGCCCGGCCTCCAGCGCCACATCGGCGTAAAACGTGTCCGTGAACATCTGCGCGGGCGCCGTTTCGCCATAGGCATTGCCAAGGATAAGCCGCACGGTCACGCCGCTGTCTTCGATCACCGGCAGGGCCTGTCTGCCGAAATGCTCGAACATGGGCGTCATATCCTCCTGCGCGTCGGGCAGCGCCAGCCATGTCTGGATCCCGAACAGGCTGTTGGGCCCGCTGCGCGCGGTGGCCGAGGTGCGTTCGGAATGGGTGACGCCCCGCCCCGCGACCATCCAGTTCAGTTCGCCGGGCCGGATGACCTGATCGGCGCCGGTGCTGTCGCGGTGGTGGAAATCGCCGCGAAAGAGGTAAGTGACCGTGCCAAGCCCGGTATGCGGGTGCGGCCTGACATCGACGCCCTGTCCGGTCAGGAATTCGGCGGGGCCCGCCTGATCGAAGAAGATGAAGGGGCCAACCATCTGCCGCTTCGGTGCCGGCAAGGCACGGCGGACCTCGAAATCGCCAAGATCACGCGCGCGCGGAATGATCAGGGTTTCGATCGAGTCCGCGCCGACATCGTCGGGGCAGCCCGGATCTACGGCAGGATTCCAGCTCATGACGACTCTCCTCTTTTCTGCACACTTGCACGCCAGTCCGACACTCGCCCCGGCACTGGCCGCGACGCGCAGGATGGGGGCGCGCTCCTCCCGAATGTCGCTGGACTGCGACGCGGGCGCTAGGCCCGAAACCCGCATATCTGCGTCGCGCAAAGGGGAACACCGGACGGGCTTGGCCTTCCCGTCCTGCCCCGTGGGGCCAGACGCGGCGCCGGTCAGACGTCGCGCCCCCAGAGAGCGGGGTTCGCCCTGAAGTGCTCGATCAGCATGTCGGTCAGGATCCGCACCTTTCGGGCAGGGTGCTGGCCCGGCGGGCGGATGACATAGGCGGCGGCAGGTGGGGGCGGATGATTTGGCAAGATCGGAACGAGACGGCCAGACGCCACATGGTCATGGGTCAGACAGTCCGGAAGGTAGCCGATGCCCAGCCCTGCAACCGCCGCAACCGTAAGGGCCGTGCCGTTATCGGCCTTGAACTGCCCCTGCGGCTGAAACGATATGATCTTGTCGCCATCCGTGAGTTTCCAAGTCTCGGTTCCCTGCATGAGCGCGTGATGCGCTGCAAGATCCTCCAGAGTCTCGGGGGCGCCATGGGTCTTGATGTAGTCGGGGCTTGCGACAAGCCTGCCCGTGATCGGACCGATGCGTTTCGCAATCAGGCTGGACTCCGCAAGGTAGCCCACCCTTACCGCACAGTCGAAGCCTTCGGCGATGAGATCGACAAACCGGTCGCTATAGGCGGCGTGCACCTGAAGTTCGGGATGGCGTTTCGACAGGTCGGCGAGGGCTGGCGCAAAATGGGTCGGGCCGAACGAAAGCGGCATCGCCACTCTCAGGCGACCGCGAAGCGCCCCGGTTGGCAGGATCGTCTCTCTGGCAGTCTCCAGTTCGGCGCCGATCCGGGCGGCGTGTTCGCGAAAAGTCACACCCGCTTCGGTCAGCGCGGCGCCGCGGGTCGTCCGGAGCAGAAGCTGGACGCCAAGTTCCGCCTCGAGCTTGAAGAGCCTACGGCTGACAATCGACTTCGATACGCCAAGACGTCGCGCGGCAGCCGAAACACCCCCGGCATCGGCAACGTCGACGAAAGTCCGAAGATCCTCGATATCCACGTTCACGTTCCCTTTTTGGCAACACGACGCCCCGAAACACCGCGCCGTCGCAGGGTATTCCGCGCAGGCAAGGCAACACAAGCCAGCAAGCCCTGCCACAGATGGCGGGTGCGTGGTCCCGGAACCTGCGGCATCCGTGGCGCATCAGTTCAGACCGCCGCTTGCAAGGAGCGCGTCACGGTTTTCCCTTGCAAGCTGATTTGTTCTAAATAATAACAAACTGAAAACGGGAGGGCCTCCAATGTCAACTCCATCTGTTCTGCAGTTCGGCACCAGCCGGTTCCTGCAGGCACATGCCGATCTGTTCTTTGCCGAATGCTGGCCAGACCAGCGCCCTGTCACGGTGGTGCAAAGCAGTGGCGATCCAAGCCGCGCGGCGCGGCTTCAGGCACTTGCGAAAGGCTATGATGTCCAGATTCGCGGCCTGTCGCAGGGCAAGCCCGTGGAGGAACTGCGCCATGTCTCCGCCATCGCGCGGGGCCTGATCTTTGGCACCGACATGGCGGAGGTCCAGCGCATCGTCGCAGAGCAGGCCGACATCCTCCTGTCCAACACGGCGGATGCGGGCTTTCGCCGCAGCGCCGCCGATGAGGGACGGGTGCTTGATCCGGCCATGTCCTATCCGGCCAAGCTTGCGCATCTGCTCAGAGCCCGCTTCGAGGCAGGCGGGCGGGTGGTGCAGATCATGCCGACGGAGCTTTTGCGCAGCAATGGTGCGGTGCTGCGGGATCTTGTGCTGGAGGCGGCGGCCGCCATGGACCCCGCCTATCGCGACTGGCTGCGCGAGGAGGTGGTCTGGGTCAATTCGCTGGTGGACCGCATCGTGTCGGAACCGCTGCATCCCGCAGGGGCGGTGGCAGAGCCCTATGCGCTTTGGGCGATCGAGGCGCAGCCGCGCCTTCGGGTCCCCTGCGTGCATCCGGCGGTGCAGGTGGTGGCGGATCTTGGCGTGATCGAACGCCGCAAGCTCTTTGTCCTGAACCTTGGCCATAGCTGGATGGTGTCCGAATGGCTGGCGCGGCAGAAACAGGGCGCGGTCCATGTGCGGGACGTGATGTCTGATCCGGACTGGGCGGAAGGCCTGCGGGCGGTTTACGCCGAAGAGGTGGTGCCGGGATTTGCAGCCGCAGGGGAAGAGGCCGGTCTTGCGGACTATGTGGAAACGACGCTGGAACGCTTTGCCAACCCTTACCTCGACCATGCCCTGGCGGACATTGCCCAGAACCATGCCGAAAAGCTGGAGCGCCGGATCGGTGCGTTCCTGTCTTGGGCCGAGGAGAATGGCGACACCGGGGCCAAGCCCAAACTGCGCGCGGCGCTGGAGGAGAAATGACCATGAAAACCAGACCTGTTGGCCAGACCGGGCTGTCGGTCACCGAACTTTCCTTTGGCTGCGCCAGCATCGGCAACCTTTACCGGGAGGTCAGCGAGGCAGAGGCCACAGCCGTGCTGACCTGCGCCTGGGAGGCGGGGATCCGCTATTTCGACACGGCGCCGCATTACGGGCGCGGCCTGTCGGAAGCGCGGCTCGGACGGTTTCTGGCCGGGCGGCAGGGGGCCACGGTCTCCACAAAGGTGGGGCGGGTGCTGTCGCCGGCACAAGCCCCCATCGTGGAGGCCGATGGCTTTGTCTCCCCGGCCCAGAATGACGTGCGTTATGATTACTCCGGGGACGGCATCGAGGAGAGCTTCGAGCAGAGCTGCGCGCGGCTCGGGCAGAGCCGGATCGACATCCTTTATGTGCATGATCTTGGGGAATATACCCATGGGGCAGAGGGTAATGCGCCCCATCGCGACGCCTTCCTTGGCTCCGGCTATGACCGGCTGGTGAGACTGAAGGAGCAGGGGCGCATCCGGGCCTTTGGACTTGGCGTAAACGAATGCGAGGTCTGCCTGGACGTGATGCGCCATGCCGGGCCGATCGACGTGATCCTGCTCGCCGGACGGCTGACGCTGCTTGACCGGGCGGCGGAGGCGGAACTGGTCCCGGAATGCCGGAAGGCGGGCACCAGTCTGGTTCTGGGCGGCATCTTCAATTCGGGCATTCTGGCCACCGGCCCCGTCGACGGGGCCACCTATGATTACGGCCCCGCGCCACGGGAGGTTCTGGCGCGTGTGGAGCACCTGCAGAGCCAAGCCGAGGCGCAGGGCGTTCCGTTGGCCACTGCCGCGCTGCATTTCGCGATGCGGCATCCGGCGGCGGCTTCGGTGCTGCTTGGCACGGCAAAACCTCGTCCCTGACGCGCAATCTGGAGGCGCTGCAGACGCCGGTGCCCGCCGGACTGGCAGCGCTTTTCGCCTGAGGGCGCTCAGCCCAGATGGTGATGGCGCAGCGAGGATAGCAGGGTCGTCCGCGAGGTCCGCAGGTGCCGCAGCGCGGCGGCCTGCGCGGCTTCGGCATCGCGGGCCTCCAGCGCGTCGATGATCGCGATGTGTTCATCGATTGCGGCGGCGTTGCGCACTTTCTCCTCGGTCTTGTCCCACATGTAATGGTAGTGGAAGATCAGTGAGATGACCTTCTGGAACTCGGCAATGAAGCGGTTCTTCACCACCGAATTGATGGCAAGGTGAAAGCGTTCGTCGAGTTTCGAGAATTCGTGAAAATCGGTGTCGATGGCGTCCTTGAGCGACAGGTGATCCCTGCGCAGCTGCGCCAGCGCGGCCCAGACGGGGTGATCCACCGGGGCATCGGCCACATGGGTCACGGCGTTCAGTTCGAGCACGGAGCGGAAATCCGACAGTTCAATCGCAAAATCCTTGGTGAAGCCCAGAAGCATCCAGCCGCCCTGCGGTCGGCGGGAGACAAGGCCGAAGCGGCTCAGTCCCGCCAGAAATTCCTTCAGGTCATGCTGGGGCACATCGAAGGTGCGGGACAGCTCGGCCACCGACAGCGGCGTGTTGGCGGGCACGTCAAAGCGCAGCACCCAGTCCAGAAACCGCTGTTCAAGGTCGCTCCGGTCTGAGGGCGAGTCGGGCACCGCGATCCGGTCTTCGGCCTGCGGGGTGCGCAGCAGGCGCTTATCGCGCCCCTGCCACGAGATCAGGCCCAGCTCCTCCATCCGTGCAAGACAGCGGCGGATCACCGTCCGGCTGACCCCGGCAATCTCCGCAAGCCGCGTCTCCGAGGGAATCGGCGCGGCGGCAGGCAGGGGTTCGCAGAAGGCGAGGATCTGGTTGTAGGCCTCCCTGTATCTCGTGTCGCTGCGCGCCATGTCCCTGCCTTTCCTCATCTTCGCCGAAGCGGCGGAGCTTGTATTTGTATCTTATCGTAAAAAACAATTGACAGGAAACAGCAGAGTCCTGTTTGTGTATTAAATAATTAAATGCAAGACTGCGAAAGGGAGGCGTATGTCACAAGCACTCAAACCCGCAGCGGGGCGGGGCCCTGCCTCGTTCGCGAGCCTGATGCCGGATGCGGGCAAGATTCACCGCCTCTCGGCCCTGCTGACGCTGCTGCTGCTGATCGTGGGCTTCGCCTTGGCCAGCCAGTCGTTCTTTTCGGTGAACAACGGGCTGACGATCCTGCTGCAGACCTCGGTGATCGGTCTTCTGGGCATCGGCATGACCATGGTGATCATCACCGGCGGCATCGACCTGTCGGTGGGCTCGGTGCTGGCGCTGGCCGGGGTCGGCACGGCGATGGCGGTCAAGGCCGGGGTGCCGGTGGGGCTTGCCATGGGGCTTGGCGTCGTGATCGGCGCCGCCTGCGGCGCGGTGAACGGGCTGGTGGTGACGAAGGCGAAGATCCCGCCCTTCGTGGCAACGCTCGGGATGATGCTGATGGCGCGCGGGCTGGCGCTGCAGCTGACCGGTGCTGCACCGATTTCCCAGCTGGGAGAGGCGTTTGGCCGCCTTGGCAATGGCGCGCTGTTCCGCGTGGTCGAACTGCAGCCGAACGGCTTTCCGAAGGTGATCTTTCCGGGCATCCCCTATCCGGCGATCCTTCTGCTCGTCGTGGCAGCAGGGGCGGCCTATATGCTGCACCGTCGCCAGATCGGGCGCCACATCTACGCCACCGGCTCCAACGAGGAAGCGGCGCGGCTTTCCGGCGTGCGCGTCGACCGGACCAAGCTTTATGCCTATGTGATGTCCGGCGCGCTGGCTGGCCTTGCGGGCAACGTGCTGATGTCGCGTCTGGTCACCGCCCAGCCGAGCGAGGGCGTGATGTATGAACTTGACGCCATCGCGACGGCGGTCATCGGCGGCGCGTCCCTGTCGGGCGGGGTCGGCACCGTCTCCGGCACCATGATCGGCGCCTTCATCATCGGCATCCTGCGCAACGGGCTCAACATGGCGGGGGTTTCGGCCTTCATCCAGCAGATCGTGATCGGCGCCGTGGTGATCGGTGCGGTCTGGATCGACCAGATGCGCAACCGGCGCTGAGCCGCAGAACGAGGTTCGGCCCCGCACGGGAGGCGGGGTCTGACACAGGCGATACGGAAGAGAATTAACCAATATCTCTACAGAGGAGGAATGAGATGCGGTCCTTGAAAATTGGCATGCTTGCTTCGGCCATGGCCCTGTCTGCCGGGCTGGCGCAGGCCGGTGAAATCGCGGTGATCGTGAAGACCACCAGCTCCAACTTCTGGCAGAACGTGAACAAGGGCGCGGAGGCCGCAATCTCTGGCCAGTCCGAGCACACGTTCAGCTTTGACGGCCCCGCAACGGAAAGCGCGGTCGCCGATCAGGTGAATCTGGTGGAAAACGCCATCAACCGTGGCGTGGCTGGCATCGTGCTGGCGCCCTCTGACCCCGAGGCGCTGGCCCCGGCGGTGAAACGCGCCTTTGAAAGCGCCATTCCGGTGGTGATCATCGACAGCGCCCTGACCGAAAGCGCCGAAGGCACCTACCAGTCCTTCCTGTCCACCGACAACTGCGCCGCCGGTGAGGAAGTCGCCAAGCGCATGATCGCGGAGGCAGGCACCGAGGGCAAGGTCGCGGTGATGTCCTATGTCGCGGGCGTCGGCTCCGAAATTGGGCGGGTCGGCTGCTTCTCTGACTATCTCGAGGCCAATTCCGACCTCGAAATCGTCGGCCCCTATTACTCGCAGAGCCAGATGGCGACGGCGCTGAACCAGACCACCGACATTCTGGCCTCCAACCCCGATCTGGTGGGCATCTTCGGCGCCAACGAACCGACCGCTGTCGGCATGGGGCGCGCCATCATGCAGGCGGGCAAGGCAGGCGAGCTTGTCGTGCTTGGCTTTGACGGCAACGAGGATCTGCAGCAGTTCGTGCGCGACGGGCTGATGGAGGCCACGGCGGTTCAGGGATCCTTCGCCATGGGCGAGATGGGCGTGAACGCGGTGATCGACATCCTGTCGGGCGAGACGGTCGAGCCCTTCATCGACACCGGCGTGGTGCTGGTGGATCAGGAAAACATCGACACCGACGAGGCAAAGAGCGTGCTTTACTGAAGCGCGCCATGCCGGAGGGCGCGTCTCGCGTGCCCTCCGGCGCAAGTTCCAGACGCCCCCTGAACGGCCCGGCAGAAAGGCAGACCATGGCACAGACCCCTTTGGTAGAGATGATCGGCATCGAAAAGCACTTTGGCGGGGTGCGGGCGGTGGATCATGTCTCGCTTGATCTTTATCCCGGCGAGGTGGTCGGCGTGCTGGGTCACAACGGCGCGGGCAAATCCTGCCTGATGCGCATTCTGGCCGGTGCCATGCTCCCCAGCGCGGGCGAGATCCGGGTGAACGGCACGCCCGTGACCTTCTGCGACCCGAATGAGGCGCGCAAGGCAGGGATCGAGACGATCTATCAGACACTGGCGCTGGCCGACCATCTGGACGCGCCGTCGAACCTGTTTCTGGGGCGCGAGCTGAAGACGCGCTTCGGCAATCTGGACGACACGCGCATGCTGGAAGAAAGCCGCAAGGTGCTGGCGCGCCTGAACCCGAATTTCAAGAACCTGTCCGATCCGGTCTCGTCGCTGTCCGGCGGGCAGCGGCAGGTGATCGCGATTGCCCGGGCGATCTATTTCGACACCAAGATTCTGATCATGGACGAACCCACGGCGGCGCTCGGGCCGTCCGAGACGGCAATGGTGGCCGATCTGATCCGGCAGCTGCAGGCCGAAGGCATCGGCATCCTGCTGGTCAGCCACGACATGCATGACGTTTTCGAGCTCTGCAACCGGGTGGTGGTGATGAACAAGGGCAGTCTTGTGGGCACCCACGACATCGACGCGGTGACCAAGGACGACGTGCTGAGCCTGATCGTGAAGGGCGAACTGCCCGCCGACTGGTCCGCCCGCAATCTGGAGGCAGCACAATGAAAGATCTTTCCCAAGGACAGATGACCTGCGGCGTCTGCGTGGAACCCGGAACCTTCGCGCTGGAACAGCGGACGCGGCCAGAACAGGCGCCGGAGGGCTATCGCCTTGTCGATATCGCCGCCATCGGCATCTGCGGCACCGACTATCATATCTTCGAGGGCAAGCATCCCTTCCTGAACTACCCCCGGGTGATCGGGCATGAACTGTCCGGCCATCTGGCGGACGGGCCCGATGCCGGTCAGCTGGTGGTGGTGAACCCCTATATCTCCTGCGGAACCTGCCGCGCCTGCCGGAGGGGCAAGCCCAACTGCTGCAGCGCCATCGCGGTGCTTGGCGTTCACACCGATGGCGGCATGTGCGCGCGGATCGCGGTGCCGGAACAGAACCTCTACCCCGCCGAGGGGCTGACGCCGGTGCAGGCCGCGATGGTCGAATTCCTCGCCATCGGTGCCCATGCGGTAGCCCGGTCCGGCTGTGGTGCAGGTGATCGCGTTCTGGTCACCGGCGCAGGCCCCATCGGGCTTGGCACAGCACTTTTTGCCCGGATCGCCGGGGCCGAGGTGCATCTGATGGATCTCAGCGCCAAGCGCCTGTCGGCCGCAGCCGAACTTTTCGGCTTTCACGACACCCACCAGCCCGGCGACACTATCTTGACCGGCGATCTGGCCGAAGGGTTTGACGCGGTCTTTGATGCCACCGGCAATGCCACAGCCATCGAGGCGGGCTTTCCGCTGGTGGCCCATGGTGGCATTACCGTGCTGGTCAGCGTGGTGAAAGAAAGCATCACCTTCGCCGATTCAGAGTTCCACAAGCGCGAGAGCCAGATCATCGGCAGCCGCAACGCGCTCAAGGCGGATTTTGACCGCGTCATGGCCGCCATCCGCGCCGGAGAGGTGCCGACCGACGCCATCGCCTCGGCGGTGCTGCCGCTGGCGGATCTGCCCGCGCAATTCGCGGACCTCACCAAGGCGCGCGATCACCTCATCAAGGTGCTGGTGACACCGTGAAGGACAGCGACATGACCGACCAACCCTTTGCGATCTGCCTGCATGAGGCGGACAACGTCCTCGTCGCCCTGCGCGCCGTGCCTGCAGGCACCGGCCTGCCCGGCGGCATCACCGCACGCGAGCCGATCCCGGCAGGCCACAAGATTGCCCTGCGCGATGTCGTGGCGGGGGAAGCGATCCTGAAATATGGCCAGATCATCGGCACCACCACCGCCGCGATCCCGGCAGGGGCGCATGTGCATGTGCAGAACCTTGGCATGGGGGCGCACAAACAGGATTACGCCTTTGGCACGGCGGCAAAGCCCCTGCCCGCAGCGGAGACGGAGGCGGAGTTTTTTGGCTTTCACCGCCCTTCGGGCCGGGTGGGGACGCGGAACTATCTGGGCATCCTGACCTCGGTCAACTGCGCGGGTTCGGTGGCGCGCTTCATCGCCGAGGCCGCCCAACGCGCGGATCTTCTGGCGGAATTTCCCAATGTCGACGGCATCGTGCCGATCGTGCACGGATCCGGCTGCGGCATGTCGGGCAAGGGCGAGGGCTACGACACCCTCTTCCGGACCCTTGCGGGCTATGGTCACAGCGCGAATTTCGGCGCGATCCTGATGGTTGGCCTTGGCTGCGAGGTGATGCAGATCCCGGACCTGATCGACCGCAAGGCGCTGAAGGACAGCGCCCGGTTCCGCTACATGACCATCCAGCACGAGGGCGGCACGAAGGCCACCGTGGACAAGGGACTGGGCCTTCTTCGGGACCTGGCCGGGGAGGCGAACAAGGCCACGCGCGCCCCGGCCTCCGCCCGCCATCTGGTGCTGGGCATGCAATGCGGCGGCTCGGACGGATATTCCGGCATCACCGCAAACCCGGCGCTTGGCGTGGCCTCCGACCTGCTGGTGCGGCATGGCGGCACCTCGATCCTGTCGGAAACCTCCGAGATCTATGGCGCCGAACACCTGCTGACCCGCCGGGCCGTGGACGAAGGTACCGGGCGCAAGATCGTTGACCTGATCGAGTGGTGGGAGGATTACACCGCCCGCAATTTCGGCGAGATGGACAACAACCCGTCCCCCGGCAACAAGCGCGGCGGGCTGACGACGATCCTTGAAAAATCGCTGGGTGCCGTGGCAAAGGGCGGCAGCGCGCCGCTGTCCGGCGTCTACAAATTCGCGGAACCCATTGACCGTGCGGGCTTTGTCTTCATGGATAGCCCCGGCTACGACCCCTGTTCAGTGACCGGGCAGACCGCATCGGGCGCGAACCTCATCGCCTTCACCACCGGGCGCGGCAGCGTGTCGGGCTACCAGCCGGTGCCCGGGATCAAGATTGCCTCAAACCCCGATCTCTGGCGGCGGATGCAGATGGATATGGACGTCAACTGCGGCGACATTCTCGA
Source organism: Salipiger marinus (assembly GCF_900100085.1). GTDB lineage: Bacteria > Pseudomonadota > Alphaproteobacteria > Rhodobacterales > Rhodobacteraceae > Salipiger > Salipiger marinus. The sequence continues at coordinate 180,577 of NZ_FNEJ01000005.1, read as the reverse complement.
CGGCGTCAGCCTTGAGGCAAAGGGGCAGGAGATCTTCGATCTGATGCTGCGGGTGGCTTCGGGCGAAGAAACCAAGAGCGAGGCGCAGGGCTTTGGCGCGGTGGAATTTGTGCCCTGGCAGATCGGCGCGGTGATGTGACCGCCCCGGCACAAAGCGGGCCGCAGACCGTGCTGGCTGCGGGCCGCCACTGCACCGGGACGAACAAGCCCGGTGCAGCAGCGGTCGGCGGCGTTGCCCGTGATCGCCAGATCAGCGGGTTTGCTGACCTGCGGTCCTCTCGCCCGGCTTGAGCGGCACCAAGGCGCGGACAAGATCCTGCATGTGCAGCACACCCACCTGCCGACCGCTCTGCATGACGCGGTAATTATGCGTGGTGTCGCCTTTGGACACCGCGATCACCGATTCCAGCGTGGCGTCATAATCGATCTCTCCGGCCACGGCGCCCGGCAGATCGGCGGTCTTTTCCATGATCGACCGCACCCGCAGCACCCGCGCGCGGTTGATGTCGCTCACGAAGGCCTCGATATAAGGATCGCTCGGGTTGAGCAGGATATTCTGCGGCTCGCCCTGCTGCACCACAAGCCCATCCTTCAGGATGACCAGATGATCGGCCAGCTTCAGGGCTTCGTCGAGATCATGGGTGATGAAGATCACGGTCTTGGCCAGTTCGTTCTGCAGTTCGACCAGCAGATTCTGCATGTCCGTCCGGATGAGCGGATCAAGCGCCGAAAACGCCTCGTCCATCAGCATGATGTCCGAATTCGAGGTCAGCGCCCGGGCGATGCCGACCCGCTGCTGCATGCCCCCCGAAAGCTGGGCGGGATACTGGTCGCCCTGCCCTTCAAGACCCACGCGGTTGAGCCATTTCCGCGCCTCGTCGGCATAGTCGCGTTTGCTCTTGCCCGCGATCTGCCACGAGGTGCCGGCATTCTCCAGCACGGTCCGGTGCGGCAGCAGCGCGAATTTCTGGAACACCATCGACATCTCTTTCTGTCGAAGCTGTCGCAGGCGGCGTTCGCCGTAGGTCAGGATATTCTCGCCATTCACATGGACCTCGCCCGCCGTCGGTTCGATCAGCCGGTTAAGGTGGCGGATCAGGGTGGATTTCCCCGACCCCGAAAGCCCCATGATGACGGTCGTCTTGCCCGACGGCATGTCGACATTGATGTCGTTCAGCCCCAGCACATGGCCGGTCTCGCGCTGCAGTTCGGTCTTGCCCATGCCCGCGCGGACCTTGGCCAGCGCGTCGCGGGGGTTGTTGCCGAAGATCTTGTAGAGGTTGCGCACCGAGATCTTGATATCGCCGCTCATGACTTCTGCTCCGCGTTGATCCGCGCCAGCGCCGCCTTGGTGACCCGGTCGAGGATGATGGCAAGCAGCACGATGCCGAGCCCGGACAGCAGGCCGACGCCCAGTTCCAGACTGCGGATGCCGCGCAGGACCAGAACGCCAAGACCCGGCGCAGAGACCAGCGAGGCGATGACCACCATGGCAAGGCTCATCATGATGGTCTGGTTGACCCCGGCCATGATGTTGGGCAGCGCGAGCGGGATCTGCACGCCGAACAGCTTCTGCCGTTTGCTCATGCCGAAGGCATCGGCGGCCTCGATTACGTCCTTGTCGACAAGGCGGATGCCAAGATCGGTCAGCCGCACCACCGGCACGATGGCATAGAGGATGATGGCGATGCCGTAGAGCTTCGGCTCGGTGACGGAAAACAGAAAGATCAGCGGGATCAGATAGACGAAGGGCGGCAGCGTCTGCAGCATGTCCAGAACCGGGATCAGCCCCCTCTGCACCCGGTCGCTGCGCGACATGGCAATGCCGATGGGCACGCCCAGAAGGACACATATGAAGGCGCAGACAAAGATGATCGCCAGCGTCTGCATCGTATGGTCATAGAAATCGATGAAGGCGAGAAAGCCGAAACAGGCCGCGACCAGCGCCACCAGCCTGCCCGACCGGCCCACCGCCCAGGTGATCAGCAGCAGGACCGGGATCATGATCCACCACGGCACTGCCTGCATGATCCAGAGCGCGTTTTCCAGCGCCCAGCTCAGCGGCTGGGTCAGCGGATCGACCACGACCTTGAGACTGTCCTTGATGTCGAGAAAGCCGCGTTCCAGCCCGCGGGTCAGGTCGCGCGACTGCGGGATGGCGCTGCACGCCTCGTGCAGGGCATCCAGCGACGGGAAGGGCAGATCCCATAGGCTGGTTTCGGTCGGCCCCCCGGCCTGCCCCATGAGATCAGCCATGGAACTGAGCCCGCCGCCCTGCTCCTCTCCGCACCAGCCTCTCAGGCCTGTCGTGTCGAAGAGAAAATCGTATGTCGCCATCTTTTGCTTTCCCGGATCCGCAACGGACCGTCTGACTGTTTTCGGGTCACCTGTTCACCGCGACCAGAGCCCTGCGGTCTCAGCGTGACCAGCATGACCGGGCTCGCGCCGCAGCCGGTCCTGCCCTGCCGCAATGTCTGCGGCCGTCCTTGTGCCGGACCACCAGCGGGCCATTGGTCCGGCGGGGAGCCAGTCCTGCCTCCCCGCCAGTTTCCGCATGGCCCTGCGCTTACTGCTCCAGCAGCGAGGACAGGTTGCCGCGGGCCTCGTCATTCAGCCATTCGCTCCAGACTTCCTTGTTGTTCTGGAGGTAGTAGACCGCCGCCTCTTCGGTGGAGGCGTTGTTCTCGTCCTGCCACGCCAGCAGCTGGCTCATCTCGGACGTCTTGAACGACACCTTGCTGAAGAAGTCGGCCAGCTCGGGGTTGTTGTCGCTGAAATCCTTGGTCATGACCGTAAGGATCGGCGCGGTCGGAAAGGCCGAGGGCTTCGGATCGGGGGTGTCGGCGTTCTGGTTGGCGGCATGCGCCTCCTCGTCGTAATCGCCAAGATCGACGCTCGTCATGTCGAACTTGCCAAGCGGCGTGGTCGGACCCCAGTAATAGCCGAACCAAGGCTCCTCGTTCTCATAGGCCGAGGCCATGGAGGTCGCGAGCGTCTCGCCAGAGCCGTGGTTGAACACCTCGATCCCGTTGCCTTCCAGATCGTAGGCGCGGGCAAGGTTGTCGCTGACGATCCGGCAGCCCCAGCCATCCGGGCAGTTGTTGAACATGCCGCCGACCAGCTCGGGATTTGCGAGCACGCCCTCGATCGTGGTCAGCTCGGGGTGTTCTTCGGCAAGATAGGTGGGGATCCACCAGCCTTCGACGCCGCCGGGATCAAGCACGTTGGTCAGCTCGACGATCCGGCCGTTTTCCTTCAGCTTTTCGTAGGCGGCGCCTGCCGAGTTCGGCCACATCTCGGGCACGACGTCAGGCTCGTTGTTCTCCGACAGCGAGGTCACGGCGGGGGTGGTGTCCGAAGGGACCACGGTGACGTCACAGGAATAGCCCTGCGTCAGAATGAATTCGGAGACGGCCACGACGATCTGCGCCGACGCCCAGTTCATCTCCGCGATCGAGACCTCACCGCAGTCCTGCGCGGCTGCAGCCACCGGCATCGCCGCGACCAGAGCGGTTCCCAGAAAGTAACGTTTCATATCGACATCTCCTTGGTTTGTGTTCGTTGCTGGTGCCCCCAAAAAGGGGGCGACACGCGAACATGGCGCCATCGCGCCAAGACTAAGAGCCTGCGCCAGTCGGACAGCGCGTGCAGTCCGGGGGGCGTAAATGGGCAAACTATTGCCGAAACGAAACAGGTTTGCGCAGGTAGTGCAACCCGTTTGCAAGATCCCGCCTGGGCCAGCGTTCGTCCGGCGGTCAAGACAGCAGGGCTGCGGCGCACGTGGATCACGTGACGCGCGGCACGACGCGTCAGCATTTTCTGGCGGGATTCCAGTCGGATACGCCTCGCTCAGGATCGCGTCGGCCACGCGGAATGTCCTCCTCAGGGTGAGCGAATTCGGCGTATCCAGTTCAGGCCCTCAGGCCAGCCGGGACAGTTCCCCAGCTTGGCCAGCGTCACCGCCCGACACTTTCGACGGGCGGAAGGTGAGCAGCCGGAGGGCATTCAGCGTGACCAGCACCGTGGCGCCGGTATCGGCGAAGATCGCGATCCACAGGCCGGTGATGCCCAGAACCGTCGTGGCCAGAAAGACAGCCTTCAGCCCGAGGGCAATGGCGATGTTTTGGCGGATGTTTGTCATGGTCGCGCGGGCAAGGCGGATCATTTCCGCCGCATCCGTGACCCGGTCGCGCAGGATGGCGGCATCGGCTGTCTCCAGCGCCACGTCGGTGCCCGAGCCCATGGCGACGCCAACATGCGCGGCGGCCAGCACAGGTGCGTCGTTGATCCCGTCGCCAATCATCATGACCCGCGCTCCGGAGGCCAAATCACCGAGCGCTGCCACCTTGTCTTCGGGCATGAGGCCCGCGCGGTGGTCGATGCCAAGGCGCCCGGCGACAGCCGCTGCGGTGCGCGGGTTGTCCCCGGTCAGCATGACAGAGGTCAGGCCCAGATCTTTCAGCTGCGCGATCGCTTCGGCGGCATCGGCGCGAGGCTCATCCCGCAGCGCGATGAGGCCCTGAGCCACGTTCTCGCAAAGCACGATGACCACGGTCTTGCCCTCGCTCTCCAGCGCGGCGATGCGATTCCGGCTTTCCTCCGTCAGCGCGCCGAGATCCTCTGCCAGCCTTGGAGAGCCGACGCGGACTGTCACGCCAGCTATCGATGCCTCCGCGCCCTGTCCGGGAAGCGCCCGGGCAGCGGTGGCGACCGCCGGGATCACGCCCTGCCTTACAGCTTCGGCGCAGATCGCCTGACCGAGCGGATGACTTGCGCCGCTCTCGACACCGGCAGCCAGACCCAGAAACTCGGCCTTGCGTCCAGCCAGTTCAACCATGTCGGTGACGCGCGGCCTGCCATGGGTCAGCGTGCCGGTCTTGTCGAAGGCGACATGAGTGATCCGCGCCGCAGCCTCGATCACCCGCCCGCCCTTCATCAGCAATCCGTTGCGCGCGCCCGTCGACAGCGCCGAAGCGATGGAGGCCGGGACAGAGATCACCAGCGCGCAGGGGCAGCCGATCAGCAGCAGCGCCAGCGCGCGGTAGCTCCAGTCACTCCAGGACAGCCCGAAGGCCAGCGGCGGGATGAGGGCCACCATCAGGGCCGCGCCCACGACGGCAGGCATATAGACGCGGCTGAACCGGTCGATGAAGCGCTCGGTCGGCGCGCGGGCGCTTTCGGCCTCGGCCACAAGCCGCACGATGCGGGCGATGGTATTGTCCTCCGCCGTCTTCGTGACCCGGACCCGCAGCACCGCCTCGGTGTTGATCGACCCGGCAAAGATCTGCGATCCGGGCTCTTTGAGGCTGGGCACGCTCTCGCCGGTCACGGGGCTTTCGTCTACACCGGACGTGCCCTCGATCACCTCGCCGTCGCAGGGCACGCGGTCGCCGGGGCGCACCTGCACGACCTGACCCAGACCGAGCCGGTCGACCGCAATCTCGCGCGTCCCGCGCCCCTCCTCGAGCCGCGCGGTTTTCGGCACAAGCTTCGAGAGCGCGTGGATGCTGTCACGGGCCTTTCCGGTCGACACGCTTTCCAGCAGTTCGCCGACCGCGAACAGGAAAACGACCAGCGCGGCCTCCTCGGGTTCGCCGATCACCAGCGCCCCGGTGACGGCGATGGACATCAGCATCTCGATAGTGAAGGGCATGCGCGCCCGCGCCATCGCCACGGCGCGCCGGGCGACGGGGAAAAGCCCGATCAGAGTGGCGAGGACAAAGGCCCAATGCGCGACATCCGCCGTCAGGACAAGGCGCGCTGCCCAAGCCGCCGCAAGCAGGATCCCGGTGCCGATCACCAGCCTGCCCCTCGCGGTCTGGTGCCATGACGGCGCCGGGGCATCTCCGGACGGTGCGTCGTCTTGCGGCGCAGGATCCGCGGCAGGCGTGATCGCAACCGCGGGGAACGCCCCATCCGGCAGAACGAAGCCAGTTTTCGGCGTTTCGGGCTGCGCGCCTTTGGCAGCGATGCCGAAGCCGACACCGCGCACGGCCATCTCTATGCTTTCGGGCGAGGTCTGCGTCGCATCCAGCATCAGGCGCAGCCGCTCGGCCATAACGGCGACATCGACATCCGCGACCCCGGGAAGACGTTCGACCGCACCCCGGACTTTCGCCGCGCAGGCACCGCAATCCATGCCCGTTACCCGCCATTCATGCTCTGTCCTCATTCCAACCGACATGGTGCATCCCCTTGTGAGTCCCGGCTGGACATCGATATAGAAGCTACAGCAACTGTAGGTTCAAGCCATTTTTTGGAAAACTCCGGAACCGCAGCGGCGTAGGGCAAGACAAGGCTGGAGGGTGGGCTCATGCTGTCGATCGGGACATTGGCCAAACGGACCGGGACCAAGGTGCAGACCGTGCGCTATTACGAGCAGATCGGGCTGATGCCCGAACCGGGCCGGACCGATGGCGGCCAGCGCCGCTATGGCGCCGCCGAGCTGGACCGGCTGGCGTTCATCCGCCACTCCCGCGACCTCGGCTTCCCGCTGGAGGCCATCCGCGAGCTGCTGGATCTGTCCGACAGCCCGGAAAAGTCCTGCGCGCAGATTGACGCGGTGGCCCAGAGGCAACTGAAAGCGGTCGAAGCGCGCATTGCCCGGCTGCAGTCTCTGAAGGCCGAGCTTCAGCGGATGATCAGCGAATGCCATAGCGACCGGGTCGCGGACTGCCGCATCCTTGAAGTCCTGCGCGACCACGAGGAATGCCTCTCCGACCACAAGGGGCCTGACCTCTGATGTCGGTGGCCCTTGCGGAAATCGCCAGCTGTTTCGCGCTCTGGCCATGGGGGCGCGGGGCTTTGGGCGTGAGACGGGCTGTTCTGCTGTCTCGAGTCACAGGCTCCACCCATGCTCACTTTGGCGTCGGCGGCGACCACGGCGGGCAGGTCGCGCAGACGGAAAGAACGCGAGGGCAAGGCCCTGCTGCGCGGCACCATCCTCCGACCGGTGACCACCTGCTCCTCCATCGAGGGGACGTGGAGGAGGTGCTTTGTCGCCACGCCGGCTTGGCCCTATGCGCCGTGGTGGCGATGCCGGAGGTCAGGCGAACGGCCCGCTGTATTTGTCGAACTGCCCGAGGCCGCGGCGGGATGAACCATGGGGGCCGAGACATCTCCCGGCCCGCCGCGATGGCAGGTCAGCCGGTCACGTCGATGACCACGCGGCCCCGGATCCGGCCCGCGACGATGTCCTCTGCCAACTGTGGCAGGTTCGACATCGGCTCGACCCGCGCGATGGTGTCGAGCTTGGCCTTGTCCAGATGCGCCGCCAGCAGCGCCCATGCCCTTGCGCGTTTGTCCTGCGGCGCCATCACGCTGTCGATGCCCAGCAGGGCGATGCCGCGCAGGATATGCGGCGCCACCGAGGCTGGCAGATCCATGCCCCCCGCCAGACCGCAGGCCGCAACGGCGCCGCCATAGCTGGTCTGCGCCAGCACATTGGCCAGCGTGGTCGACCCCACGCTGTCGACCGCCCCGGCCCAGCGTTCCTTTTGCAGCGCACCGCCCGGCTCTGCCAGATCGGTCCGCGCGACAAAGCCGCTGGCGCCCAGCCCGGCAAGGTAATCATGGGTTTCGGGCCGTCCGGTGGCGGCGGTGACGGTATAGCCCTTGGCCGCCAGCAGGCTGATCGCGGTGGATCCCACGCCGCCCGCCGCCCCGGTCACCAGCACCTCGCCGCCGCCGGGACGGATCGCGCCCCAGCGTTCCAGCGCATCGACGCAGAGCGCCGCCGTATAGCCCGCCGTGCCGATCGCCATCGCCTGCTGCGCGGTGAACTCCGCGGGCAGCCGGGTCAGCCATTGCGGTTTCAGCCGCTGATACCGGCTGTAGCCGCCCCATTCGGTTTCCGACAGGCCCCAGCCGTTCACCACCACCTTGTCACCCGGCACCCAGTCGGGCGAGGAGCTGTCGACCACGGTTCCGGCAAGGTCGATGCCCGCCACCATGGGCCGCCGCCGCGCGATCCGGCCCTTGCCGGACAGGGCCAGCCCGTCCTTGTAGTTCAGCGTCGAATAGGCGATCTCGACCAGCACCTCGTGCTCGGGCAGATCGGCTTGGGTGATGTCGGCAAAGCCCGCCTTGGGCTTGCCCTCGACATCGGTGATCATCATGGCGCGAAAGCTGTCGCTCATTCCCTGTCTCCTCCCGGGATAGATGGTTCAGACCGCAGGCCCGGCGGCGCGGCGGTCAAGCGTGGCAGTCAGAAGGCCGCGCATCCCCTCAAGGTGGCGGGCCATCAGTTCGGCGGCGCGGGGGCCATCCCCCGCCGCGACCGCGTCGGTGATCGCCTCATGCAGGTCGACCGAAAGACGCCGTTCATGGTCGCGGTAGATCAGCATGTTGGTCACCGGAATGAAGCTTTCGATCACCGCATACATCATCAGCTTCAGCGGCGGGTTGTGCGTGGCCTGCACCAGCGCGCGGTGAAACCGCAGGTCAGAGGCGCAGAACTCCTCGTCGCGCAGGGTCGGGTCGCGCTGCAGCGCCAGCTCGGCGCGGAGCGCGGCAAGATCGTCGGCGGTGCGCGCGCGGGCGGCAAGGCGGCAGCACACGGCCTCGGTTTCCGCGCGCGCGGTCAGCATGTCCTCCATGCCGATATCGCCAGTGCCCACCAGCAGCATGGCCGCGTCGGCAATCGCGGATCCCAGCCCCTGCGGATCGGGGCGCGACACGAAGGTGCCGCCCGCCGGACCGCGCCGCGACCGGATCAGGTTCTGCGCCGCAAGGATTTTCAGCGCCTCGCGGATGGTGGCCCGCGACACGCCGAAATGCTGCGCAAGCCCGTCCTCGTTCGGCAGCCGGTCGTCGACCTTCAGCCGTCCTTCGACAATGGCCGCACGCAGCTGGTCCGCCACCTGCCGCGACAGCCCGTCGCGGACGATACCGCCGGTCTGAAGTTCACCGCGCAGCGCCATGCCGCCCCCTTGTATTGATGACGCAGAGGCTAGCATCGGCGGCAAAAGATTAAAAGGTCTGACAAATAGGTTAATCATGCCATTCTCATGCCGCGCCGCCGACCTCCGCAGAGCTTTCGGCGGCGCGGATCATGTCCAGAGCTTCCGAAACCGGGCCTAGGCGGCTTCGGTCACGGCATAGGCGGCTTTTTCCAGAAATGCCGGGGCCACCTCGATCCCCCAGCCCGGCGCGTCCGAAACCTCGACCTGACCGTCGCGGACCGCATAGGGACGCTCGACGAACAGGTGATCGGCCCATTGCTGGGTGTAAGGCCCCTCGATCGAGTATTCGAGATAGGGGCCCGCGTTGGGAATGGCGCGAAGGATGTGCATGGCGCACAGCGTCACAAGGCCGTGGTTGGCCGAATGCGGCGTGCAGGTCATCCCGGCCTCGGCGGCCATGCGGGCGACCTCGAGCGTGCGGCACATCCCGCCCAGATACAGCACGTCCGGCTGCACCACGTTCACGCAACGCCCGCCGATGATGGACTGCCATGAGGACAGCTCGCAATCCTGTTCACCGCCGGTCACGTCGATCGACAGGGCTTCGGTGACCTGCCGTGTCCAGTCATGTTCCCAGTAGGGGCAGGGTTCCTCGAAATGGCTGATGCCGTGATCCTCAAGCAACCGCCCGACCTCGATCGCGCGGGCCGGCGAGAAGCCGGAATTGGCATCGACGAGCTTGGTCACCCCGTCGCCCAGTGCCTTGCTGACATGGGGCACGATTTCTTCGGTGCGGCCCGGCCATTTGTCGATATCGCGGCCCGCCTCCTTGCCGACACGCCACTTGAAGGCATCGATCCCCAGCGTGTCCCGCAGGTGGCACAGACGCGCGGCCTCGTCCGCGGCGGTGATGTCGCGGCGCATGGACGAGCCATAGACCCGCAGCGGGCCGGGTGTGCCACCCAGAAGGGCGGTGACGGGCTTGCCCTCGGCCTTGCCGCGCAGATCCCACAGCGCAGTGTCCAGCGCACCGGTCGCGCGGCGCAGATAGGTGCCCGGGAATTTCAGTTCCGCATCGCCGATGCGCTGCACCAGACCGGCGATATCGGTCGCATCCGCCCCAAGTGCATGGCGCGCGACCTGCCGGTGAAAGACCGTGCAGGAAATGTCGGCATTGTAGGTCGAGACCTGCCCCCAGCCCTGTGCCCCGCACTCGGTGGTGACCCGCAGGAAGCCGATCAGCGGGGTGCAGAAAGTTTCAAGTTTCGCGATCTTCATTTGGTGTCCATTGCATATAGGTTCTGGCGGAGATGCCGTGCGACCGGCACGCCATCGGCAATCAGCCACTCGTCGGTTTCGAAGTAATGCTTGCCGCGCGCGTCCCAGCTTCGGGTCAGGCAGGACGAGGTTCGGTAGGTGGCCCCCACCGGCGCGGGGGCGAGATGCGATACCGAAAGACCGGTAAAGATGACCGGCATCGGCAGGGTAAGATTCCCGAGCGCATCGCCCATGGTCTTGCGGATCAGGCAGCCCGAATGCACCAGACCCCGTTCGGCATAGATCGGCTCGGTCTCGTGGAAATCGGCGAGGGATTCGTGCACCGTGGCGGCATCAAGCACCGAAGGCTCCGCACCAAGCTGCAGACCGACCGGAACCTCGCCGGGCAGGATGGGGCGGCGGGGGGTGAGGCTTGGCAGGATCGGCAGCTGCGCGGGCGCCACTTCGGGCGCGTCGGCAAGGCCGAAGCTGCCGTCCAGCACGATCTCTCCGGTGTCGGCGTTTGACACCTGCACCGGCGCGTCGACGCCATTGGCGCCGCGCACCAGCGCGCCGCGTTCGACGACAAGCGGATCGCCCGCATGCACCGGACGGCGGAACCGGACCTGTGCGCGGCCCCGCGCCAGCCAGTCCTCGCCCCAGCCCATGACCGCAAGGCGCGTCGCGTGGCCGTAAACAAAGACCCCCGGCAGCAGCGCGGCCCGGAACCCCATGGCGCGGGCCGTGGCGTCTTCGTGGCTGGTGCCCTTGTAGCGGGGCTTCGGGTCGAGGATGGCGGTAAGCTCAAGCCGTTCGGGAAGCATGTCCATCACACCCCCGGCGCCGGCACATCGGCAAAGGCCCCGCTGGACAGCATCCGGCGCACCTCCTCCTCGGGCAGACCCAGCACTTCGCGCAGGATATAGGCGTTGCCCTCGCCATAACCCGGGGCGGCGCTGCGGGCACTGCCCTGCGCCGTTTCCGAATGCAGCGGCAGGTTCGGATGCGGATGCGTGCCTGCGTGTGGATGGGTCAGCGTCGTGAAATGGTCCCGCTCGTGCAGATAGGCCGAGGCGGCCAGATCCGGCGCCGTCTCCACCGCTGCCGCGGCAAGGCCCAGAGCCTGCAGCCGCTCGGCCAGCGCGTGCCGGTCCTGCCCTGTGGTCCAGTCGGCGATCAGCCGGTCAAGCTCCGCCTCATGCGTCTTGCGCCCGGCCAGCGTGGCGAAGCGTGCCTCCTCTGCCGCCCCGCCGATCTGCGCCGCGAGCAGCGCCCAGTCCTCGTCCGAAAAACAGGCGATGACGATCCACGCATCCTCGGCCTCTGCCGGATAGGCGTTGTGCGGGGCGGCGTCGGGCAGATGGTTGCCCTCGGGGACCACATCGCGGCCCTCGATCAGCTCCGCCCCGATGAACTGCATCGCGGCCTCGACCTGCGCCATCTCGATATGCTGGCCCTGCCCGGTCCGGTCGCGGTGATGCAGCGCCGTCAGGATCGCGGCTGCGCCGTTGAAGCCGCCGATGGGATCCATGTAGCTGGGCCCGGTCACTGTCGGCTGCCCGCCGGGATAGGCGATCATCGCGGACATGCCTGCGGCCATCTCCATGGTGGGGCCAAGTGCGGCATAGCTGGCATCCGGCCCGGTCAGCCCGTAGGCGGGCATTTCCATGACGATGAGGCGCGGAAATTCCGCGTGCAGCTTGTCATAGCCCAGCCCCAGCCGGTCCAGCATTCCGGGGCGGAAGTTGCAGATCAGCACGTCCGCCTGCCCGATCAGGCTGTAGACGGCGGCAAACCCGTCCTCGGTCTTCAGATCCACGACCAGCGAACGCTTGTTGACGTTCTGCGAGTTGAAGGTGAAGCAGCGGTCCCAAGGCCGGGCGCCCGGATCAAGGTCGGGATAGGTCGGCGGCGACGGAGCGTCGCGGTTCGATCTCCACGTGTTGGTGCGGGTCGGGCTTTCGATATGGACGCTTTCGGCCCCATACCAGGCAAGGATGCGCCCGGCCATCGGCCCGGCCCATGCGGTTGTCAGCTCGACCACGCGCAGCCCTTCAAGCACAAGCATGGCGGCGCTCCTCCTGCGGCAGTGCGGGTGTTTCGCTCAACCGGAATGGCGCGCCCGGCAGCACGTAATCCCGGCCCCCGATGGTGACCCGGCGCCAGTAGCCGCGCGCGGCGAGATGGCGGCTTTCGCGGATTTCAGAGATCCGGTAGGCGCGGGCCGCAATGATGTTCATCGCCTGAAGTTCGGCCACAAAGGCATCGGGGTCGCGGTCGGCAACCTTGGCCTGCACCAGATCGAAAAACGCCCGCCAGTTCTGCTGGCGCTCCGCCACCTCGGCAAATCGCGGATCGGTCAGGCATTGCTCCAGCCCTGTCGCCTTGCACAAGGCGGCGAAGCGGTTGGAATAGACCCAGAGGCAGATCCACGCACCCCGGCACTTGACCTCTCCGGCGGGAATGTCCTGATCGCCGCGACGCCGGTCGGTGCCGTTGTAGATGGTCTGCAGCACATAGGGAAAACACATCGTCGCCGCGACTTCCGCCGCGTCGATGCGGATGCTGTCCCCGCCCGCCCCCTGCCGCCTCGCGCGCAGCGAGGCGAGGATCTGGACATAGGCCGCCTGCCCCGCCGCGAAGGAGGCGCGCTGCGCCACGCCATAAAGCGGCTCGCGCCCGCGGATGCCGTTCGAGATCATCATGCCCGACTGCGCCTGAAGCACGATTTCCGGCGCGCGCCAGCCCGCCTTGGGCCCGGTATCGCCAAAGCCGGTGATGCGCACGGCGAGCGCCTCGGGGAACCGCGCCCGCGCGGCCTCTGCCGTCTCGTCGGGCGCGCAAAGCACCACATCCGGATCTGCTGGACAGCCGCGCCGCTTGCGCAGGTTGAGATGGATGTCGAGCGCGCGGCCCGGCTTTGCCCCGGCGGCGATGGTCGGGGAGGCGGAGCCCGCGTCCCCCAGCCAGACCTCGGCGCCAAAATCGGCCAGCAGCTTGCCGCAGAACTGGCCCGCGACGGTGCCGGACCGGTCCAGCACGGTGATGTCGGTCAGCGCACTCATGCCGCGGTGCTCCGGTTCGCGATGGGATGGGGCATGGCGAAATGGCAGGCCGTCACGCGGCCCGGCTCGACCTCGCGCAGGGCCGGGCGTTCTTTCGCGCAACGGTCCTGCGCCAGCGGGCAGCGGGTGCGGAAGGCGCAGCCCGACGGCACATTTGTCGGGCTGGGCACGTCGCCTTCAAGGATGATGCGCCCGGTGCGCCGCGAGGGATCGGGATGGGGCGCGGCGGACAGCAGCGCTTCGGTATAGGGGTGATGCGGGGCAGAATAAATCTGCTCCTTCGTGCCCAGTTCGACGATCCGCCCCAGATACATCACCGCGACGCGGTCGGCGATGTGACGCACGACGGCAAGGTCATGCGCGATGAACAGGTAAGAGAAGCCTTTGCTTTCCTGCAGATCCTGCATCAGGTTGATGATCTGCGCCTGAATGGAGACATCAAGCGCGGAGACCGGTTCATCCGCCACGATGAAGGCCGGATCGACCGAGATCGCCCGCGCGATGCCGATGCGCTGGCGCTGCCCGCCGGAAAACTGGCGCGGCTTGCGGTCCATGTAGGCGGGCGGCAGCCCCACCTGCCGCAGAAGCTCCGCCACCTTCTCCCGCCGCTCCTTGCGGGTGCCGGACAGTCCGAAGGCGTCCATCGGCTCTGCGATGATGTCGGCAATGGTCCGGCGCGGCGACAGCGAGCCGAACGGGTCCTGAAAGACCATCTGCATCCGCTGGCGCATCCGGCGGATCTGCTCGGATCCCATGGCGTTCAGATCCTCGCCCTCGAAGTCGATCTTGCCGCTGTCGGGCTGGATGAGGTGCAGCAGCAGGCGGCCCAGCGTCGATTTCCCGCAGCCGGATTCCCCGACCACGGCCAGCGCCTCGCCCTTCATCACCTCGAAGCTGACGCCGTCGACGGCGCGCACGGGGGGACGTTTCGGACCAAGGCTCATGCTGGTATCGGCAAAGGTCTTGGTCAGGTTCTCGATCTTCACAAGCACGCTCATGCCACCGCCTCCATGGCCGTGGCCCAGCAGGCGGCGCGATGACTGGGGCCCTGCGTGACCATCGGCGGCATTTCGACCGCGCAGCGGTCCAGCCGTTTGGGGCAGCGCGCGCGGAACGGACAGCCTTGGGTGATCGTCCCTGCCGGGGGCACCGAGCCCGGGATCTGGTATAGACGCTTTCGCGTGTCGGTCAGTGTAGGCACGGATTGCAGAAGTCCTTGCGTGTAGGGGTGACGGGGCCGGGAAAACAGCGTGTGGACATCTGCGTCCTCCACAACATGCCCCGCATACATGACGACGATCCGCTCGCAGACCTCTGCGACAACGCCAAGATCGTGGGTGATAAGCAGGATCGCCGAGTTCAGCCGGTCGCGGATGTCGAGCATCATCGCGAGCACCTGCGCCTGAATGGTCACGTCAAGCGCGGTGGTCGGCTCGTCCGCGATCAGCAGGCGCGGATTGCAGGCCATGGCGATGGCCGCCATGACACGCTGGCGCATCCCGCCCGAGAACTGCCCGGGATAGGCGTTCACCCGCGCCTCGGGATCGGGCATCCCGACAAGGCGCAGCAGGTCGATCACGCGCTTGCGCCGCTCGGCGGCCGGCATCCGTTCGTGCAGCAGGATCGCCTCCTCGATCTGCGCGCCGATCGTCATGACCGGGTTGAGCGAGGACATGGGTTCCTGAAACACCATGCCGATCTCCTTGCCGCGCACCTCGGGCATGTCGCGTTTCGGCAGCGCCAGCAGGTCGCGCCCGCCATAGAGGATCTCTCCGGACAGGCGGGCGGCCTCGGGCACGAGGCGCAGCACGGACAGCGCGGTCATCGACTTGCCCGAGCCGCTTTCGCCGACCAGTCCCACCGTTTCACCGGCGCCGACCGTAAAGCTGATGTTATGGGCGACCCGCAGCGGTTTGCTGGCCGGTCCGAAGTCGACGCAGAGATTGCGGATGTCGAGAAGCGGTTCGGTCATTGGCTGGTCTCCGGGTCGAGAACGTCGCGGATCGAGTCGCCGATGATCGAGATCGACAGCACGACGATGGTGATCGCGAGCCCGCCTGCCACGATCGGCCATTGCGTCGTGAACATGGCGTTGAGCCCGTCGCGGATGATGTTGCCCCAGGACGGGTTCGGCGGCTGGGTGCCGATCCCGAGGAAGGACAGCGTCGCCTCGATGCGGATCGAGCTTGCCGACCACAGCGCCATCAGCACGACGATGGGGGCCATGATGTTGGGCACGATGTGGCGGAAGATGATGACCGGGGTGCGGACACCTGCGGCGATGGCGGCCTCTACATAGGGTTCCTGCTTGATCGCGAGGGTCGAGGCGCGCGAGACGCGGGCAAAACCGGGGGTGAAGGCGGCGGTCAGGACGACGACGATGTTCCAGAAGCTGCCCCCCAGCGCTGCCGCCACGAGAATGGCCAGAAGCAGTTCGGGAAAGGCCATCAGCATGTCGACCACCCGCGAGATGACGCGGTCGATCCATCCGCCGAAATACCCCGCAGAGACCCCGAGAATGGTGCCGATGCAGGCCGCAAAGACCGGCGACAGCAGCCCGAAGATCAGCGAGTTGCGCGAGCCGTGGATCATCCGCGACAGCACGTCCCGCCCGAACTGGTCGGTGCCCAGCCAGTGCTCCCATGACGGCAGCTTGTTGATCTGCAGGATCGACTGCCGCAGCGGGTCATAGGGCGCGATGAGCGGCGCGAAGATGGCGACGATCACGAAGAGGATGACCACGGCCAGCGCGATACAGGTCGAAGGGCGTTCGAACAGGGCACGCCGGACGGTGTCGAAACGGCCGGGTTCGGCGGCCAGCACCTCGCGTTGGGCGAGATCCTCGGGAGAGGTTTCCTCCATACGAAGGTCGGTCATGATTTCATCCGGATACGGGGATCGACGAAGACATAGACAACGTCCATCACGAGGTTCACGAGGATCACGAAGAAGGCGAACATCATCACCCCGGCCTGAATGACCGGGTAGTCGCGTTCGCTGATCGCGTCGATGAGCAGCCGTCCGATGCCGGGGCGGTTGAACACCAGTTCGACAGCCACCGACCCCGACAGGGTCGCAAGGATCGAGATGCCGATGCCGGTGGACAGCGGAAGCATCGCGTTGCGCAGCCCGTGGCGGTAGATCACCCGGCCCTCCCGCGCGCCCTTGGCCCGGGCGGTGCGGACATAGTCACGGCCCAGCACCTCCAGCACCGACGTGCGGGTGAGCCGCCCCATGAAGGCCGATTTCAGCATCGCCAGCGTCATCGCGGGCAACAGGATGTGGTGCAGGCCGTCCCAGAAACCGGTGCCCGCGCCATTGATGGGGAACCAGCCAAGCTGGAGCGAGAAGACGATCAGCAGGATCGCGGCAAGGTAGAAATCCGGGATCGAGTAGCCGATCAGCGAATAGATCCGCAGCGCGTTGTCGGGGGGACGGTTGCGCCGGGTGGCGGCGAAGACGCCGAAGGGAATGCCCAGACACAGGCCCATCAGGACCGAGACGATCGTCAGATAGATCGTGTGCGGCAGGTTCCGCGCGATCAGGTCGGCCACGGGCACGTCGGAAATGAACGACCTGCCAAAATCCAGCCGGATCGCGTCCCACAGGAAGTAGATGTATTGCAGGGGCAGCGGCTCGTTCAGGCCCATGCGCTCGCGGAAAAGCGCAAGCTGGACCGGGTCCGCCATGGGACCCAGCGCGGCAAGCGCTGGATCCCCCGGAAGAATGCGCATGGCGATGAACACCAGCGTCAAGACCAGAAACAGCGTGGGTATCGCGTCTCCCAGACGGTAGAGGACATATTTCGCCATGCGCTGTGCCTCAGGCCGTCGTGATCGAAGCGCGGCAGAACCGCCAGTAGGCGTTGCCGCCCGTGACTTCGTAGCCCAAGTCGATGCGCGGATTGCGCGCGACGACAAAGGACAGGGTCGGCAGCCCGAACATCGGCAGATCCTCCTGGATCTTCAGTTCGACCTCACGCCCCTTCTCGATATAGCCCTCGAAGGAGGTCGCCTGCAGCATCTCCTGCAGCAGCGGATCGACCCCGTCCATCTCCACGCCGTAATGCGAGTAATTGCCGCCGCCGGTGCCTTCGGCATTCATGTTGGCCGCGGAAGAGGCATAGACGTTGTAGACAAACAGCGGGACCGGCGGCAGCGACCACGAGTTGATGTTCAGCGTGTTCGCGTTCTGCCGGTTGGAGCCGTGATACGCCGAATGATCCATGATGGTCAGCTCGATGTTCACGTCGATGGCCCGCAGCATCTCCTGAATGATGAGATGCTGGGTGGAATAGTCCTCGCGCTTGGAGGTGTTCACCGGAATGGTGAGCCCGCCGCCAAACCCCGCCTCCTTGAGCAGCGCCTTTGCCTTTTCCGGGTTGTATTCGTAGCGCAGCTCCTCGGGCAGGTCCTCTTCGCTGAAGCCGGTCGGGTAGTTCGGCGGATTGAGCGTGTAGACCATCCGCGACATCGGCTGCAGGGCGTCGACGATCATCTGCTTGTCGATGCCATGGGCAATCGCCTGACGCACCATCTTGTTCTGCAGCGGATCCTTCGACAGGTTGAAGAACAGCGTGTTGAACGAGCCGGGCACGGTCATGTCGAACTGCAGATCCGGCTTCTGCTGCTGCATCTGCTGGATCCAGCCGGGCTGACGTACCCCTTCGGCCATGTCGACCTCGCCCGAGATCAGCGCCAGCGTCCGCGCCGTCGTGTCGGCGATATAGAGGCACTCGACCTTGGCAATATTCGCAGGCTCGCCCCAGTAATCCTCGAACCGGCTGAGGAAGATGCCCTGCTCGCTGTCGAACCGTTCCAGCTCGTAGGGACCGGTGCCCACGGCCTGCGTGGCGAAGGCCTCGCCAAGCTCTTGCTCGGCCTTCTTGGAGATGATCATCGTCCGCCGGGTGAAGACCGTCGAGCCGAGGAACAGCGGATCGGGGTTCTTCAGGGTGACCGTCACCTCGTATTTGCCGGAGGGCTCGGCGCTGACGATGTTCTCGTAATTCGAGCTGTCGACGCCTTCGTCGCGGGCCCGGATGAACGAACGCGCCACGTCCTCCGAAGTCATCTCGCCATAGCCGCCATGGAACTGCACGCCCTGACGCAGGGTGAACACCCATGTCCGCGCGTCGTCCGAGGTGGTCCAGCTTTCCGCCAGCCACGGTTCGAACTCGTCCGGGGTCTTGCCGAAATCGCCATCCGCGGGCTGCGCGAGGTATTCGAACACCTGCGCGGCGGCCCAGCTGTCGGCGCCTTGGGTGATCTGGTTGGGATCAAGCTTGCGCGGGCCGCCCGCGGAATTGGCAAAGCGCAGCGTGTCCGGTTCGGCGGCGCGCACTCGCGGCGCGTAGAGTCCTGTCGCGGTGGCCGCCATCGCGGTCCCGAGTAGGGTCCTTCTTGTAATCATCTGTCCTTCTCCTCCCTTGGTATGTCCCGCGCTCCCGGTGGTTTCGGTTCGGGCGGGCCGTGCGTCCCGGGACCAGCGGGTCCGGGTGCCTTGCGTGACGCCTCACATGCGGCGCCGATCAAGCTCCTCGTCCTGCACCTGCAGGCCCAGCCCCGGACCCTGCGGCACCGTGAACTCCCCATTCTCGGGCCGTGGCGGATTGCCGAAAGCCACATGCATCCGGTCATCCGGATCAGCGAATTCGGCGGGTTTGGTGTTGTGCATCAGCGTCGACAGCACATGCAGGTTGGCCACATGCCCGATGCCCGGCTGGGTCTGGTGCGGCACCAGTTCGACCCCATGCGCAAAGCAGATCGCCGCGCATTGCATGAGACCGGTGATGCCCCCCATCTTGATGATGTCGGGCTGAACCATGCGCACCCCGGCATTGATCATGTCGACCAGCGCCTGTGTCGTGTAGGTCTGTTCCGCCGCCGACACCGTGATGTCGAGCCGCTGCGCAACCTCTCCCATGGCGCGCACGTCGTAATGCTGGACCGGTTCCTCGAACCAGAGATATCCCAGATCCTCCAGCGCCCGACCGACCCGGATCGCGCCGCCGACCGAGTATTGATTGTTGGCATCGAAGGCGAGCGGGAAGCCGTCGCCCACCAGCCTGCGCACCGCACGGGCCTTTTCGATATCGCCCGCGATGTCATGGTCCTGCCGCGTGCGGTCGCCATCCCAACGGATCTTGATCGCGGCGGGTGTCTCGGTCTTCCAGCGCGCCTCGACCGTGCGCAGCACCTCGTCGACGCTGCGCCCCGCGTTGCCCCCGACCGAGGCGTAGAAGGGCAGCGATGTGCGCCATGCCCCGCCAAGCAGCTTGTGGACCGGCAGGCCAAGGATCTTGCCCTTGAGATCCCAGAGCGCGATGTCCAGCGCCGCAAGCGCCCCCGTCACAGCACCTTCGGGCCCCAGCTTGATGTAGCGGTGCAGAAGCCTGTCCGAGATGACCGCCTGATCGAACGGATCAGCCCCGACAAGGCTGCCCGCAAAATCGCGCACGACCATCAGGCTGTGCTCTCCGCCCATCATCGGCGAGGCCTCGCCATAGCCGGTGAACCCGCCTTCGGTGCGGACCCGCACGAAGGCCGTGCGCCGCCCGGGCGGATCCCCCGGACGCCAGGTCACCTGAAAAGCCTCGATGGACGTGATCCTGTCGCCGCCGGACCGCGTGTGCAGATCCGGCCGCTCATGCGCCGTCGCGGTCAGCATGAGTATTTCCCTCCCTAGTCACCGGCATGGCCAGCTTCCTCGGCATCACGAAACCAGACAATGCTTCCGGATGCAACGATTGATGCTGTTTTTCAGAAAGGAAGTATGGAATGGACGTCCGGACTGGGTTGGCCCTTGCGCCGATCCGTACCCTAAATTTCTGAATTACAGGTGTTTAGTGCAAAATTCGGCCCGCCAGCCCACCGATCCGGAGCGCCTTCTGCGCCGGAACTTCATCCGCCCGCCTTCGCTGACGAACGTAACGCAGAAATGTGCATCCGGATGCAGAATCAGATTCTTCTGGTGCGCAAATGAATTTTCTCTATCACTATGTCGGCTCGCGGCGACCCGCCCGCCGCACGCGACGGACCATGCAAAGACGGCCGGGAACAGGGTTTGATGGACCATTCGAAATCCACCAAGAAGCCGATGACGTCGCGGGAACTGGCGGCCCTCATCGGGGTCAGCCAGTCCGCGGTCTCGCGCGCCTTCACGCCCGGCAGCAGCATCGCGCGCGACCTGCGCGAACGGATCCTGATGCAGGCGCGGGAATATGGCTACCAGCCGAACGCCATCGCCTCGATGCTCACCAAAAGACGCACGAATATCGTCGGCATCGTGGTGTCCGACATGCGCAATCCCTTTTACCCCGCGCTGATCGAGAAGCTCACGCAGGCCCTGCAGCGCGCCGGGCTGCAGAGCCTGCTGTTCAACGTGACGCCGGGCGCCGAGATCGAGAAGCAGCTGGTCGCGATCCATACCTACAATGTCGACGCGGTTGTGGTGATCGCCTCGACCATGCTGAATTCGCGCATGCTCACCCGCATCACCGAAGGCCGCAAGGCGGTGCTGCTGAACCGCATCGGCCACGAGGACATCGCGTCGGTCTGCTGCGACAACGCCCTTGGCGCGCGGCTGCTGGTGGATCATCTTTACGAGGCCGGGCACCGCAGGATCGGCCATGTGGCCGGGATGACCAGTTCGGGAATCGGGATGCTGCGTTACAGCGCCTTCACCTCGCGGCTCGCCGAGCTGGGAATGCGCCTGACCCGCACCGTATCGCACGAGGCGTTCAGCTACGAGGCGGGATGGGACAGCGCGCTGGATCTGCTTGCGGACGAACCGGACGCCATCTTCTTCACCTCCGACATCCTTGCGCTTGGCGGAATCGACGCGCTGCGCACCGACCCGCGAGGCGCGGGCGTCGGCGTGGTGGGCTTCGACGACATCCCGATGGCAGCATGGCCGAACTATTCTCTGACGACCTACCGCCAGCCGGTCTCGGCGATCGCCGAGACGACCACACGCCTGCTGACCGAAGACGGGCCGACAACACCCAAGCTCTATTCGCTCCCGGGCGAGCTGGTCATCCGCGCCTCAAGCGCTCCGCGGATCACCGGCGCAGAGTAAGCCCCACACGGATCGCGACACTCCGCAGGACGGCCCAGCGACATCTGACCGGTGCTGCCGGAACGGGGTCGTGCCGCCCTGCCCCATGGCCCGCAACATTCGGCCCTTCCGCCCGGTGGCGAGCCGTACTGTCACCCTAAGGGTTTTACTTCGGGGGGATGCAGGCGCTGACCATCAACCGAGTGACGGGTTGCGCTGGCCCGAGCACCTGACAAAGCCCTGTGATCGGCTTTGACCGCGTCACGCGAGAGAATCGTGCCGGATCTCCCATAGCGAGAGCGGAGGGCTTGGTCAGCGCAGGCAGCGCCTCGCTGCGGCGAAATCTTCATGCAGTTTCTGAGTTTATGCGCATAAACCTCTGGAATTTATCAACTTCCTTTCATCAGGCCCAAACGCGCTCAACGCGCCCTGCCGTCTCAACGGTTTAGGATGGATTTATCCGGGTTATCTGTTAAGGTAAGAAAAAATAAAACATACTTGAGGGCAGTGATGAGCGGGATTCGGGCATCTCAACGATTTGATGTCATGTCAAAGCGGCTTGGCAGCCGCTTGCGTGAACATGCGGAAGAAACCTTCCCGCCCGATGCCCAGAAAGGTCTGCGCCGCTTTGCCATGCGCGAGGCCGCCGAACTCCTTCGCATCAACCAGAACACCTTCCGCCATCACGTGTCAAACCTCGAAGGATTTCCCGAAGGGACGCTGGAGGGGGGCAACCGCCGCAGCTTTTCCGCGGAAGAGATGGTGGAGGCGCAACGGGTTCTGCTGGAGACCGGGCGCATCAAACCGGAGGAGCATCCGCACCGGCGGCCCGGCGAGACCTGTCAGGTTCTGACGGTCTTCAACCTCAAGGGCGGATCGGCAAAAACCTCCACCGTGGCGCATGTCGGCCAGCTGATGGGGCTGCGCGGCTATCGGGTGCTGCTGGTCGATCTGGACAGTCAGGCCAGCCTGACCAACCTCTTCGGCGTCACACCGGAACTTGACCCAGACATGCCGACCTCCTTCGACCTGATCCGGTCGGAAAGCCCCCTGCCCGCCTCGGAGATCATCCGCAAGACCAACTTCCCGTCGGTGGACCTGATCCCCGCCTCCATGGACATCATGGAATACGAATTCGAGGTGGCGCTCAGCTTCCGGAACGGCGCTGCAACCTTTCACAGCCGGATCCGCGAGGCGCTCGAGCCGGTGCTTGACCAGTATGATCTGGTCATCTTCGACACGCCGCCGCAGCTCAATTTCTCGGTGATCTCTGCCCTTTTCGCCTCGACAGGCGTGCTGATCCCGCTGAACGCCTCCATGCTTGACGTCATGTCGCTGGCGAGCTTTCTGGGCATGGCCAGCAACCTGATGGGCGTGGTTGAATCCCACGCCCCCGAACACGGGCTGAACTTCGTCCGCGTGCTCATCACCCGCTATGAAAACACCGACGGGCCGCAGGTGCAGATTTCCTCGCTGCTGCGCACCGTGCTTGGCGATGCGGTGCTGCCCGCCGAATTCCTGAAATCGACCGCCGTGGGCGATGCCGCGAACACCCAGCAGAGCATCTTCGAGGTGGAGCCGCGCGACGTGAACCGGCGAACCTATGAGCGGGCCATCGAATCCGTGTCCCGCGTCACCGACGAAGTCGAACGGGAAATCCTGAAGGCATGGGGGCGGACACATGGCTCGTAAGGTTTTTGGCGACTCGCTCAAGAATGCCATGGCGCAGACCGCGCAGCGCGAGGATGAGGCGTCCCTGCCCCGGACAAGCCCCACGGTCGCGCGGGCTCAGGCCTCGGTTCTGGAGGAGGACAAGAACGCGACACGGCTGCTTGACCCCGGCCTGATCCGCATGTCGGCCGTCATGGACCGGATTGATCCCTCCGATGGCCTGGACGAGCTGGTGGAGTCGATCCGCGAGCATGGCCAGAAGGTTCCGGTGCTGGTGCGCAGGCTGGCCGATGGCGGCTTCGAGATCGTTTATGGCCGCCGCCGTCTGCTCGCCTGCCGCGAGCTGGGCAAAAAGGTGCGCGCGACGGTCATGGAAATGACCGACGAAGAAGCCCTGATCGCGCAAGGTGTTGAAAACAATGCCAGACAGGACCCGTCCTTCATTGAGCGGGCGCTGTTTGTCGCTGGAATCATCCGCGAGCTGGGCAAGACCGAGGCGGCCAGAAAGAACGCCCAGACCGTGGCCTATCGCGCGCTGCAGATCGACGAATCGCTGGTCTCCAGAATGAACCGGATTGCGACCGGCATCCCGAACGAGCTGATCCGCGCCATCGGACCCGCCCATGGCGTGGGCCGCAGGAACTGGGAAAAGCTGTTCAGGCTCTGCGAGAAAGACCCGGCAAAAGCTGCCCGCATCAAGGACAGGATCCCCCGCGATGCCCCTGCCCCGGCCCGGCTGGAGGCGGCGATTGCGCTTCTGACACCCGCAAAGCCAACAAGGCCGGAGCCAAAGGTGGATGACCGCGTGCGGATGGTCCGGAAAGGCAACAAGATTACCCTCGACGTTCATCCCGATCTGATGCCGCGCATGGAAGACGCGATCAGAGACCTGATCGCGGAGCTTCTTGACCGCGGTCCAGACGGCATGAGCGAAGGGTAACACCCGCGCCTTGACCGCGGTCAAGGCGCCAAAAAAGAACAACGAGCAGAGAAAAGAAAGGAGGACCGGCCAGAAAAAGAAAGACCCCCCGAAAGCGGAGCTTCCGAAGGGCCTCAATTAGTCTCGACACCTGATTGATACCCGTAAAGCAAACCGATTTCAACACCGCTTGCGGTGAACGGGGAAGCTTTTTCTACCGAAATCATCATGAGACAGGCTTTTTCACCCCGAACCGCCGTGGCGGAACGATCCCCCCTGCCCTGCCGCAGCCCTTACGAGCTTCTCACCCCTGTGCGGTCGCTGCGGAAAGACCTTGGGCTGACGCCGAACGATCTCGCCGTGCTGTCTGCGCTGATCAGCTTTCTGCCCCGCGCAGACCAGGACAAGGCCAAGGCTGACGGGCACCCCCTGACCATCGTCTTCCCGTCCAACGCCGCCCTTGCGGATCGGTCGAACGGTCTGGATGAACGGACGCTGCGCCGGTGCATCGCCCGGCTTACGGGCTGCGGCCTGATCACGCGGCGGGACTCGGCCAATGGCAAGCGCTTTCCGCTCCGGTATAATGGCAGGATCCGGGATGCCTTTGGCTTCGACCTTCAGCCGCTGATCGACATCTACCCGACGCTGACAGACCGCTCGCGGCAGGTGACCGAGGAGCGTGAAAGACTGCGCTCCCTAAAAGCCGAAGCGCTTGCCCTGCGCGCTGCTGTCCTGCAGCAGCCGGACCTCGGTCAGGATGACCTGTCCAAGCTCGATGCGATCAGAACCCTGCTTCGCCGCGCGACATTGACCGTGGACACCGTCCTTGCCCTGATCCGCGATCTGCGCAGCTTCAACGTGGAAGCTGCTGTCGGCCATGGTGAAAGCGAGGCAGCAGATGCTCCCACGCTTCCCGCAGAGCAGACACCACAGGACGAACCTGTTGAGTCCGGTTGTCTGTCCGGCACGGACGGACAATCTGTCCGGCACATAGAGTCGAATAAGATTGATAAAAAAATGGAAAGGCCCGGTGAACAGCTGCATCTCCCTTCAGCTCAGAATGAAAAATGCCGAAACCCGGAGGAAATGGAATGGAACGAATTTCACCATGTCTCAGGGTTTTTTCCAGTAGCTCCACGCAACGTGCAGGCTCTAAAGGCTCTCCTCTTTGACCTCGGTGAATTGCTGAGAATAGGCGAGGGCAAAGTCAGGTCGTGCCTTATGCGGTCCGGACCGGGCAGGCTGCTGCTAGCCTTCGATCAGATGATCCCACGGGCAGGACAGATCAAGGATCCCGGCGCGTATCTTGAGAAAATGCTGTCGGCTTGATCCTTGCCATTGGCTTTCTTGACCGCGGTCAAGTCGCGCGGCTGACCGGTCACGCAAGACAGGCGTCAGGGGCCAGATCTGCGCAGTTTGCTGTCAGCAGAACGCCAACCGCAAAGAAGAGCCAAAGCCTTTCGTATTTTGATCAGGCATTCCACCGTTTCAACCAACTTGGCGACTATAGCGCAAGGAAACATCTCAGATGCCGTTTGTGCCACAAGCGCTGATCACCAAGTTGCACAACATCGGGAAGCAATCTCCGAGTCAGTCCCAGGCCATCCTTCTTGACCGCGGTCAAGAAGGCCCGTCCCACGCTGACCAACATGACCCACCTGCCCCAGCCAGCAAGCAGAGCAGCAGTCTGGTTACTGTTATAACATCCGAAAGAAGTGCGAGCGCCAATGAATGCTCCCGCCTCACGGCCAAAACGCCATGAACCGATCAGGCTGTGCCATGTCAGAACTCCCGCAGCAAATTCCGTCAGTACAGGGCTTTGTACAGATCGCGCAGCACGGACAGCGGTAAAGCCTGCCCCCGCAACCGGGGCACGGCGCAGCGATTGACCTTGGGCTGGCCAAGGAGCACGGTGTGGGGCACCCGCCAGAGGTGGTCGCGGGACCACACACTGTCCACCGGCGGCAGGAAGACCTCTGGCCTTGGCAGAGATTTGCGCAGAGAAGCCTGTCTTGCGACCTGTCGCCGCTCACCCGTCCTGATCGATCTGTAATTCCGGAGCTTCCCATGACCGCCTACCGCCTTGCCCTCATTCCCGGTGACGGGATCGGTGTCGATGTCACCCATGCCGCCATGCAGGTGCTGCACGCCGCCGCCAAGGATCGTTTCACGCTGGAGACCACCAGCTTTCCGTGGTCCTGCGCTTATTACCTTGAGCATGGCGTGATG
The DNA here is from genome assembly GCF_900100085.1 of Salipiger marinus. Taxonomy (GTDB): domain Bacteria; phylum Pseudomonadota; class Alphaproteobacteria; order Rhodobacterales; family Rhodobacteraceae; genus Salipiger; species Salipiger marinus. The sequence continues at coordinate 154,475 of NZ_FNEJ01000005.1, read as the reverse complement.
ATGCCCGCGGACGGGATCGAGACTCTGCGCAACTTTGACGCGATCTTCCTTGGCGCCGTGGGCTGGCCTGCGACCGTGCCGGATTCCGTGTCGCTGCACGGGCTGCTGCTGCCGATCCGCAAGGCGTTCAACCAATATGCCAATATCCGCCCGCACCGGCTGCTGGCCGGGGTCGAGGGGCCGCTGAAGGCGACGGGCTTCGACATCCTGTGCATTCGAGAAAACACCGAAGGTGAATATTCCGGGGCAGGGGGCAGGGTGCATCAGGGACGCGGCAACGAGGTGGCGGTGGAAACCGCGATCTTCACCCGCGAGGGCGTGGAGCGCATCCTGCGCTTCGGCTTCGAACAGGCGCGGGCGCGGCGCAGGCATCTGACCAGCGTGACCAAATCCAACGCCCAGAAATTCTCCATGGTGTTCTGGGACGAGGTGACGCGCGAGCTTTCCGCCGACTATCCCGACGTGACCGTCAGCCATATGCATATCGATGCCATGGCGGCCAAGATGGTGATGGCGCCGCAGGATCTGGATGTGATTGTGGCCTCCAACCTTTTTGGCGACATCCTCACCGATCTGGGCGCGGCCATTCAGGGGGGTCTCGGGTTTGCGGCCTCGGCCAATATCAACCCCGAGCGGGACGCGCCCTCGATGTTCGAGCCGGTGCATGGCTCCGCCCCGGACATCGCCGGGCACAACATCGCCAATCCCATCGCGGCCTTCTGGTCCGGCGCGCAGATGCTGGAGCATCTGGGCGAAGCCGAGGCCGCCCATGCCGTGCTGACCGCCATCGAGACCGCGACCGCCCGCGGCATCGGCATCCGCCCCGGGCTCAACACCACCGACGAGATCACCGGCGCCGTGATCGCCGCACTCGAGGCCTGAAAGGGGACACAGCAAGCCCTGTCGCCGCCGACATCCGCGCAAGCCTGTCTGATCGGGATTTCGGTTGCGCGGCAGGGCTGACCGATGGGGCAGGGGTCGTCTGTGCCGATATAAGAATGGACGATCCCGCCGCCTGACTTGCGGGGCGGGATCATCCTCAGCCAGCCGGAATTCCCCGTCTATCTGACGTTGGCGCTCGCCGCTCTGGCCTAAGGCGCGGGCAGGCGCATCCTCTGCCACGCCGGGGGTGTGCAAGCCGCCCTTCACCGGTGCCACCTGCGTGGGGGCACTGCTGGCCGAACAAAGAGCGCCAGAGATTCGTCTATCTGGGTCACCAACTTCACCGAAACCGCGCATGTGCTGGACAGCCGGGGCATCTGAAAGAGTCCGGGCTGCGATATGGCGCGGGTTGGTAAGCGAAGCGTTACCGCGTCGGTTCTGAGGTGAAAACTCCGGAAACTATTGAAAAGACGTAGTTTTTATGGAAGCGAAACGCCCAGTCAGGCACCGGTTTGGCCGGATGACCCCGTCTGAAACCCAAATGAGACAATCTGTATTAAATCGAAAGGGAATAAGCCTTGCTGTCGGTACGTCTTTGGATGCGTGATGACTGTCGCACGTCTTGGTGTCGAACGCTATCGCGCCTGAGGATGTGAGCGGGAGACAGAAAATTCAGGAATGGGCAAGCGAAGGGACGAGATGAATGGCTGATTTTACGGCTAACAAATATATCTATTTAAGCGTTGTGACCCTCTCCGACGGTACACTGAGCTGGAATTCGGCATCGGATCATTCCGCTACATATACGGTAACGGATGTCGGTGCTGATGGCGTGCTGACTGCAGGACAGGATTATTGGATCACTTCTGTATTTCTGTATAACGGATATACCGTCAATGTTAACGGCAAAGACTATGGCATCTTCGTATACAGTAATAACGGCTATATCCCCTACAACGATTCCACTGACGATCTGTCCTCTTTGGTCGGCACTGCGGGTTCGACCTCGAGCTATCAGCCTGCGCTGAGCACCGCCGCCAACTGCTTTCTGACCGGCACGCGGATCGCGACACCCTCGGGCGAGGTGGCGGTGGAGACGCTGCGGACCGGCGACATGGTGCTGACCGCCGATGGCCGCGCCGTTCCGGTGCGCTGGCTCGCGAAACAGACCATCGCCAATATTCCCTATGTCCTGTCGTCCAAGCTGGAACCGGTGCGGATTGCCGCAGGCGCGCTTGGCGCTGACCTGCCCGAAACCGATCTGGTCGTCTCTGCCGATCACGGGATGATCCTTGACGGTCTGGTGGTGAATGCCGGTGCAATGGTCAATGGCAGCAGCATCCGTTTCGTGCCGCTGTCCGAAATGCCAGCAAGTTTCATCTGGTGGCATATCGAGACCGAGGCGCATGACGTGATCCTTGCCAATGGCGCACCAAGCGAAAGTTTCATTGACTATACCGGGCGCAAGGCCTTCGACAATTATGCCGAATACCTTGATCTTTATGGCGCTGACCATCTGATCGCCGAAATGCCCGCCCCGCGCGTGTCAGCGCAGCGGCAGCTGCCCGCCAGCCTGCGCGCCCGTCTTGGCATTGCGGTCCCCGAGCCGGACATGGCCGAGATCGCGCATCTGATCCAGGCCGCCTGACAGCGGCATGCCCAAGCCTGACACAGCGCCCGACGCCGCCGTTCAGGACGCCTTCGACCGGGCAGGGCGCCTGCGCCGCCGCGGCACGCGCGCTGCGGCGGCACAGGCGATTGCAAAGGTTCTGACCATGGCGCCCCGGCATCCGGGGGCGCTGTGCCTGCGGGTCGATCTGGATCTGGCGTGGCGCGATTACGCATCGGCGCTGCGGTCGGTGGAAGAGGGCCTGCAGCTCTGCCCCGGGGAGGAGGGGCTGCTGGTGCGCAAGGGCGAGGTGCTGCGCCGCACCGGGGCGCCCGCCGCCGCGGTCAGCTTCCTGCGCGACATGGTGCGGCGCTGTCCGCTTTCGGCGCCGCTGCGGGCCGCGCTGGCCGAAGCGCTGCGCGAGACGGGTGATGCCGACGGCGCGGAGACGCTGCTGCGGACCATGCCCGGCGGCGAGGCGGGGGAGCATCTGGCCCTGATCGGCCGGGCCGAGGCGCTGCTGCAGGCGGGTGCCACGCAGGAGGCGCGCGCGCTGATGGAGCAGGCCGCCGCGCGCTGGCCCGAGGATCCGCGGGTGCTGCGGCTGCTTGCCAAGGTGCTGGGCCGGATGGAGGCCACGGCAGAGGCGATCGCCGTCTTGCGCAGGCTGCATGAGGCGCGGCCGGGCGACCGGCGGGTGCTGATGGATCTGGCGGGCAAGCTGCGGGCTTCGGGGGACAGCGCGGGCGCCGAGACCCTGCTGGACAGCCTGCCGGACTGGGCCCCCGAACAGCATCGGGCGCTGTCCGAGCGGGTGACTGCCGCGCTGGCGGTTGGCGAGGTGCCGGTGGCTCTGGCCTTGTCGGCGCGTCTGGTCGAGGGCTGGCCGCAGGATGTGGCGGCGCTGCGGCTCCGCGCGACGGCTCTGGGTCGTGCCCGCCGGACAGAGGAGGCGCTGCAGCTTCTGCGGCAGGCCATGCAGCTTGCGCCGCAGGACGGCGCGGTCCGCCTTGATCTGGCGCGCGCGCTTGCCGCGCAGGGGCATCACACCGAGGCGGAGAATCTGCTGCGGAGCCTTGCCCCCGACGATCCCCTGCGGCCCCGGGCGCTGGAGGGGCTGGCAGATCTGGCTTTGGACCGGCTGCAGGCAGCACCCCGGCGCCACGCGCTGGCGCAGGAGCTTCTGGCGGCGCTGCGGAGCGAGGCGGCACAGGCGGTCGAGGCGACGCTGCTCTCCAGCGGACGGCTGGACCGTCGCAGCGCGGTGCGGCTGGTGCAGCGCGCGCTGGCGTCGGGTGCGGACAATCCCGCGGGCCTCGCCGACAGGCTCTGCGCCCGCATCCCGCAGGAGCAGCGGCGGCTGTTCCGCGCGCAGTCGGCCAGCCTGCTACAAGGCTCCGCCGCGGCAATCGCCGTGCTGCGGCAGCCCCGTTCCGCGCCGCGCAGCCCGATGGAGGCGGCCTCGCTGGCCAGCAACCTTGCGCAGGAGGGGCTGTTCGCCCTTGCCCTGCGCTATCTGGCCGCCTGCCGTCGCCGCTGGCCGCAGGATGCAGACCTGCTGATCCGTCAGGCGCGCACGCTGTCCGGCTGCGGACGCGGCCCCGAGGCGCTGGATCTGCTGGCGCGCGCCGCTGCGGACCAGCCCGATCTGGCCGCTCCGCTGGAGCCGGTGCGGGGCGAGATCCTGTTCCAGATGGGCGCGCTGGATGCGGCGGATGCGCTGTTCGAAGCACTGGCCGGGGCGAACCCGCTGGGGCATCTGCGCAGCCGCCTGCAGCTTGCCCTGATCCGCAACGACCGGGCGCGGATCGACCGGCTGGCCGCGCTGATGGCGGACCAGCCGGGCAGCGGGGCGCGGGAGGTGATGCAGTTCAGCCTGACGATCCTCGGGACCAAGCGCAACGAGACCCTGCTGGAAGAGATCGCGGCGGGGCAGGGCGAGCAGATCCAGCCGGACATGGCGGAGCGGCTTCGGGACCGGGCCGCCGGGACGCTGTTCTTTTCCGCCGCGGCGGTTCTGGACAACTGGTGCCAGCGCCCCGAACCGGCGCCCCCGGCAGAGCCTGCGGGGGCCGCGATTCCGCGCGCCATCTTCCAGTATTGGGACCGCCCTCCCTTGCCCGACGCGCTTGGCAGGCTCACCGAGACATGGAAATCGGCGCCCGGCTTCACGCATGTGCTGTTCGACCGGACCGACGCGCTGCGGTTCCTGCAGCAGCATCTGGGGGCGCCTTGGGTGCGGGCGTTCCACATGGCCAACCACCCGGCGGAGGAATCGGACCTCATCCGTCTGTGCTGGCTGCTGGTCAGGGGCGGCGTCTATGCGGATACGGATGACCGCCGCCTTGCGCCTCTCGACCGGCTGCTGCTGCCAGCGCGGCGCCTGCTGCTTGTGCGCGAGCCGATGGGGTCGCTTGCCAACAATTTCATCGCGGCAGCACCGGGCCATCCGGCCCTAGGCCGCGCGGCGCTGATGGCCCGTGACGCGCTGCTGCGGCGCGAGAATGACAACACATGGTCAAAGACCGGGCCGGGCCTGCTGACCCGGGCGGTGGCACAGCATCTGACGGCAGCAGACAGCGGCGGCGCTGATCTGACGATCCTGCCGCAGCACGCCATCGCCCCCTTCGTGCAGGTCCACGTCCCGCAGCCCTACAAACAGACCAGCGCCTATTGGGCCAATGTCGCCTGACCCAAGACAGAAATGCCACCGGCTCTGCAAACCACCGAGCAGCTTGCCTTCCAGCGCACCGATGCAGGTTCTGTCGCCGGTTTTCCCCGGCCATCGCGACGGAGGTCATCATGTGCCGCGCCCCGGGGGTGTTTACGTGCCCACGAGCAGCCCGGCATAGATGCCGCCTTTCGCCGCCAGCGCCTCATGGCGGCCCGTCTCGACCACGCGGCCGCGATGCATGACCACGATCAGATCGGCATGACGCACGGTCGAAAGCCTATGCGCGATGGTGATGGTCGTGCGGCCCTTCGACATCGTCTCCAGCGCCTGCGACATCGCGCGTTCGGTGCGGGTATCAAGCGCACTTGTCGCCTCGTCCAGCAGCAGGATCGGCGGGTCGCGCAGAATGGTGCGGGCCAGAGCCAGCCGCTGCTTCTCGCCACCCGAGAACCGCGAACCGCCCTCACCGACCAAGGTGTCATACCCCTCCGGCAACCCGGCGATATGGTTATGGATCTGCGCCACCTTTGCTGCCGTGATCATCTCGTCCTTTGTGGCGCCGGGGCGGGCGAAGCGCAGGTTCTCGGCCACGGTGGCATGCAGAAGATAGGGTTCCTGCGACACCACGCCCAGCATCTGCGACAGCGTCTCAAAGCTCAGATCGCGCAGATCCACCCCGTCAAAGCGGATCGCGCCGCTTTCGACATCGTAAAGCCGCGCCAGAAGGTAGCCGAGCGTGGTCTTGCCCGACCCGGTGGGGCCGACGATGGCGACATGGCTGCCTGCCGGGATGGTGAGCGACACGTCATTTACCGCAGGGCCGCGCCCGTCGGTATAGGCAAAGCTGACATGGTCCAGCTCGACCTCGCCGCGCATCGCGGTGCGGGGGATGGTCACGGGGTCACTGCGTTCGGTGATCTCGACCGGCTTGTCGAGATATTCGAAGATGCGGGCAAAGAGCGCGCGGGTCTTGCGCGTGTCGCGGCCCACCTCCAGCAGCTGTTCGAACGGCCACAGGAGTTGTTCCTGAAGCGCGATCATCGCGACGAGCGTGCCGATGCTGGCCGGATTTCCGCCCTGCATCAGCAGGCCGCCCGCCAGCAGCGTCAGCGCGGGCAGGGTGGCCAGCGCAAAGCCGATCAGGGACCACTGCCATTCGCCCGCCGTATGCGACCGCACCTCCAGCTGTGCAAGATCGTGGGAAATACGGGTGAAGCGCTGCGTGAGCCAAGGGCCGCGCCCCATGGTGCGGGCCAGAATGATGCCCGGTGCCGACAGCGTTTCCTGCACCGCCGCCGACATGTCGGAGGCACGCGCCTGCTGCTGAAAGGTCAGCGCCTCGCGCAGCCGGGCGACACGGGCGCTGATCAGCACGGTCACCGGCACGATCATCAGCACGAAGAGCGCCAGCCGCCAGTCCAGAATGACGATCGCCACCGCCGTCATCACCACCGCGCTGAGGGACCGGCCAAGCTCGTTCGCGCTGTCGGTCATCAGGGACTGCAGCCCGGCGATGTCGCCCGCGATCCGCGCCTGCACGTCACCGGTGCGGGTGGCGGTGAAGAACCGCAGCGACAGCGTCTGCAGATGCGCATAAAGCCGGACGCGCAGATCATGCAGGATCGCCTGACCGATACGGGCGCTCAGCACGACCTGCAGCGCGCCGATCCCGGCGGAAGCCAGCGCCGCCGTGATCATGCCGCCAGCCAGCCAGATCAGCAGGGGCAGATCTTGCTGCGGCAAGGCGATGTCGATGATCGCGCGCAGAAGAAACGGCCCGGCAAGCCCGACGGCTGCTGCGAGGATCATCAACGCCACCACTGCCGCGATCCGCAGGCGGTAGGGGGCGAAGAGCCGCAGGACGCGCCGCAAGGAGACATGCCGCGCGGCGAGATCGTCGTAATTTTCGGGTCCGTCAGTCATCGGTCAGTCCAGCGGAGGAGGGGCGTTGCGGCAGGCGGATCTCCACGGTCAGGCCGGGGCCGGCCTGCGGGATGATCCGGGCCTCGCCGCCATGGGCGCGGGCGATGGCGCGCACGATGGGCAGGCCAAGGCCCGACCCGCCCCGAGCACGCCCGCGCGAGTCGTCGGCGCGCCAGAAGCGATCAAAAGCGCGCATCTGGTGGTCTGCGGAAAGCCCCGGCCCGGTATCGGAGCAGCGAAAGACCACGTCTTCGCGTTCGGTGCGGGTCTCGACATGCACGCGGCTTTGCGGTGCATAGCGGCGGCAGTTTTCCAGCACCGCGACACAGGCCTGATGCAGCCGCGTCTGGTCGGCCAGCACCGGGGCCGGGGCCAGCGACAGCGTAAGGGTGATCCCCGCCGCCGTCAGTTCGGCCTCCATCCCGGTCACTGCGGCGCCGACAGCCTCCGCCAGATCGAGCGGGCGATAGCTCAGGTCGAGCTGCCCGGCATTGCTGAGCGCGAGCGTGCGCAGTTCTTCGACCACGGCGGAAAGGTGGTCGACATGCGCGATCAGCCGGTCATAAAGCTGGGGCGTGGGCGCAAACACGCCATCCGACAGGCCCTGCAGACGGCCGCGCAGGATTGTCAGCGGCGTGCGCAGCTCATGGGCGATGGCGGAGTTGGAATAGGCCAGCTCGGCCTCGGCGCGGTCCAGCCGTTCGGCCATGGCGTTGAAATCGGCCATCAGATCCGCCGCCTCCCGGAAACTGCCCGGCGGCAGGGCGGCACGGGCAGAAAAATCTCCGCCTGCAATCCGCCGCGTGGCCCCGGCCACGGCGTTCAGCGGTGCCACGATGCGCCGGGCCAGACGCCAGCCGATCGCCGACGCGGTCAGCAGGCCAAAGGCCAGCAGCGTCAGCATCATGACCGTATCGGCGGTGCGCCATGCGGCCGGATCCTCGGGTTCGGGATAAAGCCATTCGTAGATAAACAGGAAATAGGCCATGAGACCCAGATAGACGATCAGCCCCGCGATCAGGGTCAGCGCGATCATGGTTCTGGAAATGCGCGCGTTGAGGTCAGCGGACATGGGCGACATCCAGACGATAGCCGATCCCGCGCACGCCTTCGAGCAGGCCCTCCCCTCCCGCTGCCGCAAGCTTGCGGCGCAGGTTGCTGACATGGCTGTCAACGGTGCGGTCCAGCGCCGCTCCTTCGGGAAGGCAGGCATCCACCAGATCGCCGCGGCTGAAGGCCCGGCCCGGACTGCGCGCCATATGGGCGAGAATGCGGTATTCGGTGGGGGTCAGATCCAGCGTGACCGGCCCTGCACCGCCATCGACCACCGCGCGATAGGCCTCGGGATCGACCGTCAGCGGACCAATGCGCAGCAGGTGATCGGGCGCCCGCCCCCTCGTGCGGCGCAACACGGCGCGGGCGCGGGCGATCACCTCGTGGGGGTTGAAGGGTTTGACCACATAGTCATCGGCCCCGATCCGCAGCGCCTGCAGCTTGTCAAGATCCTCGGCCAGCGCCGTAACCATGATGACCGGCGTTTCGCTGCGGCGCCGGATCGTGGCCAGCACCTCGTAGCCGTCCTGTCCCGGCAGCTTGATGTCCAAGACCACCAGATCGGGGCGCAGCATCTGGTGATGCGCGAGCCCGGTCGTGCCGTCACGGGCGCAGATCACGCGAAAGCCTTCGCGGGTGAAGTAGGTTTCGAGGATTTCGGCAATCTCGGGCTCGTCCTCGACGATCAGGATCAGGGCATCGGTCATGGCGCGGTCTTTCCGGTCTTGCCGCCCGACGCCCTGCGCGTCAGGCGGATGGTCACAACATAAAGCACGGGCACGAAAAATACTGCGAGAACCGTGGCGGATAGCATCCCCCCGAAGACGCCGGTGCCGATGGCATTCTGGATCTCTGCCCCCGCGCCCCGGGCCATCATCAGGGGCACAACTCCCAGAATGAAGGCAAGCGAGGTCATCAGGATCGGGCGAAGCCGCAGGCGCGCGGCCTGCAACATGGCCCGGTGCAGCCCCATGCCCTGCTCTCTCAGGTGGCGGGCATATTCCACCATCAGAATGGCGTTCTTGGCTGACAGCCCGATGATGGTGATCAGCCCCACCTTGAAGAACACGTCATTTTCCGTCCCGCGCAGCAGCACGGCGGCCACCGCGCCCAGCAGGCCAAGCGGCACCACCAGCATCACCGAAAGCGGCACCGACCAGCTTTCATAAAGGGCTGCCAGCACCAGAAACACCACCAGCATCGAAGCCGCCAGCAGCATCGGCGCCTGACTGGCCGATTGCTGTTCCTGCAGGGACTGCCCGGTCCATTCCACGGCGAAGCCCTGCGGCAGCGCCTGCGCCAGCCGCTCCATCTCGGCCATGGCCGCGCCGCTCGACACGCCGCGTGCCGCCGCGCCAGAGATGCGCGCGGCAGGATAGCCGTTGTAACGTTCAAGCTGCGGGGGCGTGCTTTCCCAGACTGGCGTGACCACCTCGGACAGGGGCACCATGCCGCCGCCAAGATTGCGCACCTCAAGCTGCAGAACATCCTCGACATGCATCCGGGCCGGGGCGTCGGCCTGCACGATCACCTGCTGCATGCGGCCATGATTGGGGAAATCGTTCACATAGGCCGACCCGATCGCGGTCGAGATCGTCTCGCTGATCGTGTCGAACCGCAGACCAAGCGCCTGCGCTTTTTCGCGGTCGATCTTCAGGGCGATGCTCATGCCGTCGGGCAGACCCTCGCTCATCACCCCGGTCAGCAGCGGGCTCGCCTCCGCCAGCCCGATCAGCTGATCCTCCGCCGCCTTCAGCGCGGCGGGTCCGGCATTGGCGCGATCCTCAAGCCGCAGCGAGAACCCCGAGGTCGTGCCCAGCGATTCAATCGCCGGGGGCTTCATGATCATCGCGACGCCTTCGGGAATATCGGCCATGGCAGCCTCGGCGGCAGCGATCTCCTCGTCCACGGTGGTCTTGCGCGCGCTCCAGTCCTTCATGCTGGTGAAGGCCTGCGCCGCATTCGGGCCAGAGCCGGAGAAGCCGAAGCCAAGGATCACGGTATTCTCGGTGATGTCGGGGCGGGTCGCGGTATGGGCCTCATAGGCTGCGATCACGGCACGGGTGCGTTCGGCGGTGGCGCCTGCGGGCAGTTCGAACATGGCCATGAAACTGCCCTGATCCTCTTCCGGAACGAACGAGCTCGGAACCCGCATATAGCCAAAACCCATCGCCGCGACCAGCGCGGCATAGATCACCAGCATCCGCCCGCTCCGCCGCAGGGTCCAGCCCACATGGCCCACATAGCGCCGGGTCAGCGCCTCGAACCGGCTGTTGAACCAGCCGAGGGCGCCGCGTTCCTCGTCATGTCCGGTCACGGGTTTCAGGAGCGTGGCGCAAAGGGCCGGCGTCAGCGTCAGCGCCAGAAAGGCCGAAAACAGGATCGAGACCGCCATGGACAGCGTGAACTGGCGATAGATCGCGCCGACCGATCCGCCAGCCAGCCCCATCGGGATAAAGACGGCGGCCAGAACCAGCGTGATGCCGACGATGGCGCCCGAGATTTCGCGCATCGCCTGTTGCGTGGCCGCTCTGGGGGACAGACCCTGACGCGCCATGATGCGTTCGACATTCTCGACCACCACGATGGCGTCATCGACGATGATGCCGATGGCCAGCACCATGCCGAACATGGTCAGCACGTTGATCGAAAAACCTGCGGCCCACATGACCGCAAACGTGCCCAGAAGCGCGATGGGGGCGACGATGGCCGGGATCAGCGTATAGCGGAGCTTCTGCAGGAAGAGCAGGATCACCAGAAAGACCAGCACCATCGCCTCGATCAGCGTCTGGATCACCTTGGTGATCGACAGTTTCACGAAAGGCGCGGTGTTGTAGGAGATGGAAACCTCCATATCCTCGGGCAGGGCAGGGCGCAGCTCTGCCAGCCGCGTTTCGATGGCCTCCGCAGTGCGCACGGCATTGGCGCCGGGGGACATCTGGACAGCGGCGGCAGCGGCCCCCTTGCCGTTGCTGCTGACGCTGAAGGCCGTGGTCTGCGCGCCGATTTCCAGCCGCGCGACATCGCCCAGAACCAGCCGTGATCCATCGGTATTGGCGCGCAGCGGGATGGCGGCAAAGGCCTCGACTGTGGTCAGCTGACCGCGGATCGTCAGCGGGGTCGACATGCGGGTGCCCGGAACCGTCGGCTCGTCGCCGACCCGGCCCGGCGTGGCCTGCGCGTTTTCGCTGGCAATCGCGTCGGTCACATCGGTCATGGTCAGGCCATAGGCGCCAAGCCGGGCCGGATCGACCCAGACCCGCATCGCACGGTCCGACCCGAACTGCTGCACGCGCCCGACGCCGGGGATGCGTTTCAGCTCCTCTGCCAAGCTGCGGGTCAGGTAATCGCCAAGGCTCAGCTCATCGGTCTTGCCGTCACGAGATCGCAGCGTGATGACCATCAGAAAACCGGACTCCGCCGCCTCCACCCCGATGCCGGAGCGGCGCACCGGGTCTGGCAGCAGGGCCTCGGCGTTCTTCAGCCGGTTCTGCACATCCATCTGGGCCATCTCGGGATCCGTGCCGGGCTTGAAGGTGACCGAGATATTGGCGCCGCCCGTCGAATCCACGCTGGACTCGTAATAAAGCACGTTCTTGACGCTGGAGAGTTCCTTTTCGATCGGGCGCACGACGCTGTCACTGACGGTCTGTGCGTCAGCCCCGGAATAGCTGGTGAAGATGCTCACGCTGGGTGGCGCGATGTCGGGGAACCGCGCGACCGGCAGCTGCGGGATCGCTGCGATCCCGGCCAGCGCGATGAATATGGCGATGACCCAGGCAAAAACCGGGCGGGTGATGAAGAACTGCGACATGATACCGGTCTTTCGGGGAGGGCTTCACGGATGGGGGAGGGCGGGCAGATCATCTGCCGCAACCGGCGTGACCTGCAGCGTGGTGCCGTCGGGCACGCGGTCCTGCCCGCGGATGGCCACGCGTTCTCCGGGCTTCAGGCCGGAGGTGACAAGGATGCGGCTGCCAATCCGGTCACCCAAGCGCACGTCGCGGCGCGTGGCCTTGGTCTGATCCGACACGACGACAACCTGCGCCATGCCGTCACCCCGGCGCAGAACCGCATCTTCCGGCACCAGCAGGGCATCTTCGGCAACCCCGCGCGGCAGTCTGGCACGGACATACATGCCGGGCAGCAGGGCAAGATCGGGATTGGCCACTTCAACGCGGACAGAGGCATTTCCCGTGCCGGGATCAACGATAACATCCGAGGATCTGAGCTGCCCCGCCCTCGGCTCTGCCCCGTCCCGGTCCGCCATGACCCGGACCGGCCCCAGCCCCGCCTCGGAAGCCAGCAGGATGGCGTCCAGCCCTGCGGCGGGCACCTGCAGATCGACAAAGACCTTCTCCAGATCCTGCACGACCGCCAGCGGCTTGTCGCCCCCCGGTGTCGCGAGCCCGCCAATATCGGCGAGCCCCGACGCGACATAGCCGTCTATCGGGGAACGCAGCGTGGCGAAGTCCAGATCCAGCCTTTTGCGCTGGACCACGGCGCGTGCCTCGGCAAGGTCTGCCGCAGCCAGCACCAGATCGTTGCGGGCGGCATCGTGTTTTTCCGGGCTCACCACGTGCTTCGCCAGTAGCGTGTCCGAACGGTCAAGCATCCGGCGGGCCTGTGCCGCGACCGCTTCCGCCCGCGTCAGGGCTGCCTCGGCCGCGCGCAGATCGGCGTCGAAAGGTGCCGGATCGATGCGAAAAAGCACGTCGCCCGCCGCCACCCGCATCCCCTCATCCACCTTCCGGTCAAGGATCAGCCCGCCGATCTGCGGCCGGATCTCGACCCGTCGATAGGCGGCAACCCGGCCGGACAATTCACGCTCCAGCACCACGCGTTCAGGCAGAACCGGTGTCACCGTCAGCTGAACGGTCAGGTCTGGCCCGCCGTCGCGTCCCTCCGCCTCGCTTGAAGGGCTGGCAGGCAGCAGGAAAGCAAGCGATCCCGCCAGCAGGGCAGGACCAAAGAGGATGAAGAGACTGCGGCGCGACATGGCGTGATCCTTGGTTTCGCAAGGCCCGCTGGTCGCACCGCTCCGTCGAAGAACCGCAGAGGTTTTGTGGAGATTGCGTGGAGACCGCTCCGATGCATGCATGAGGGGACTGGCCGCGCGGGATGCCGGTCATGCCGCCCGAGAGCATTCGCCGCTGGTCCGGGCGGCATCTGGGGCCGGGCAGGGGCCCTTGGCCACAGCAAAGGGACCACAGCCGCAAAAGCGCCACGATACGAAACGCCGCCCGAGCATGGCGGCTTGCCTGCGGTCCGCAGCATGGTAGGCCTAGCGCATGACCATGCCCGTTCTTCTGAACCCTCTCGCGCGGCGCCTGTTTCTGGACCGGCACGCCTTGGCCGAAGCCCCAACAGGGGCCGCGACCGGTGCAGAGCTTGCCGCGCTGATCCGGCGCATCGGCTTTGTCCAGATCGACAGCATCGCCACGGTCGAACGGGCCCATCACATGATCCTGTTTGCCCGGCGCCAGAGCTACCGGCCCCGCGCGCTGAAACCCCTGCTCGAACGCGACCGCAGCCTGTGGGAGCACTGGACCCATGACGCCTCCATGCTGCCCGTGGAGACCTTTCCCTATTGGCGGCACCGGTTTGACCGCAACGCCGAAAAGCTGCGGGCCGGCTGGCAGAAATGGTTCCCCGACGGTTACGAGGCGCGTTTTGACGAGATCCTGAACCATGTCGCCCGGCACGGGCCGGTCACATCCTCGGATATCGGCAGGGAGGAAGTGCGCAGCCGGGGCGGCTGGTGGGACTGGCACCCGTCAAAGACCGCTCTTGAATGGCTGTGGTGGACGGGAAAGCTGTCCGTCACGCGGCGCGAGGGGTTTCAGAAGGTGTACGATCTGACCGAACATGTGGTGCCTGCGCCGCTCCATGCCGACCGGATCCCGTTTGAGGCCATGGTTGACTGGGCATGTGCCTCGGCGCTGGATCATCTGGGTTTTGCCAGCGTCCGGGAACTGCAGGCTTACTGGAACGCGGCGCCCCCCGAGGCGGTAAAAGCGTGGAGCATCGCGGCACTGGCGCGCGGCGAGATCCTCGAAATTCTGGTCGAAGGCGCGGATGGAACCCGGCGCCGGGCGTTTGCGCGCCCCGATGTGCTGGACCGGGCCGATGCCGCGCCGGATCCAAGCCAGCGCCTGCGCGTGCTGTCGCCGTTCGATCCGGCTCTGCGGGATCGGGCCCGCGCGGAATTCCTGTTTGGCTTCCGCTACCGGATCGAGGTCTTCGTGCCCGAGGCGAAGCGCCGCTGGGGCTATTACGTCTTTCCGGTGCTGGAAGGCGACCGGCTGGTGGGGCGGCTGGATGCCAAGGCGGTCCGCACCGAATCCGTGCTGCGGGTCCGGGCCTTCTGGCCCGAGGCCGGGATCCGCCTGACCAAGGCGCGGGCCGCAAAGCTGGACGCAGAGCTTCAGCGGCTCGCCAGATTTTCCGGCTGCGACCGGCTGGAGTTTCTGCCCGGCTGGCAGCGCGATCACATCCTCCCCTGAAACGAAGACGGGCGGATGTCCCAGCCGCCTGCAGGCTCCCCGGCGGCACCGGCATGTCGCATGGGCCCGCTCCGCTGGCTGCAGCTTGTGTGCTCCTTCGCGGATGAAGGCCCATGAAGGCATCATCTGAAAGACACGCGCCTCCCGGCGCTGGCAGCCCTGCGGCGACACGATCAGCCCGGCATCGAATGTCTCGTCCTTTCCGGTGGCACCCAGATCCCTTGCACGCTGGCTCAGCCGGGACCGGACCTGCTCCACATCCCCGCTGCGGCGAAAACCGGGGCCGGCGGCTATGCCGGAGGTGACAAAGGCGGCGGCGGCAGTTGCCGGTGGTCCACGACAGGGTCGCGGGCGGGCTGTTGCTGCAACGTCGCGCAGGCCGAAACACACAGGATCAGGAACACTGCCAGGACTCGCATGTGGTGCGCGCGGGCTTTGGCAATGACATGGTGTCGATCGCGGGCGGCGAGGTCTATATCGACGGCGGTGCCGGGCAGGACGTTCTGTCGGCCAATGGCGTGGAAGTGGGGATCGCGGTCAGCCTGCATACCGGCGCCGAACCGGGCAGCGAGACGAATTTCGTCAGCGGCGGCGCCACGCCGGTGACAAGCTATGCCAGGCTTGCCGTCGCACAGGACGCGGACAGGGTGGGCAGTTCCGGGATCGGTCGATCCCTCGGTGTGACGCCGATCGCCGTGAGTGGGCCAAGCGACGGTGCCACGCAGCAGGGGACAGGGTTTGTCAATTTCGAGGATGTCATCGGCGGCAATGGCGATGACACCATCACCGGGAACGAGGTCGACAATGCGCTTCTGGGGGATGCTGGCAATGACAGCATTGACGGGGGTGCCGGCAACGATGTCGTCAATGGCGGCACAGGGGACGATACGCTGAAAGGCGGCGCGGGGCGGGACATCCTGCTTGGCGGCTCGGGCAATGATGTCCTTGTCGGGCTGGATCCGGAGGACGAGATTGATGGCGGCGCGGGCGTCGACACGCTCGACCTTTCCGGCGAGGTGTCGGACCGGACCATCGACATGACGCTTGGAGGCAGCGCGCATGGCGTGATCGCCAATGTCGAAGGGCTTCTGACGGGTGACGGGGCAGAGGGCAATGACACGCTGGACGGCCTTCAGGGCGACGATCTGCTTTACGGTGGCGCCGGGTCCGACAGCTTGCGCGGTGAGGCTGGCAATGACGTGCTGAGCACGGCCGTCACGACCGGCCCGGCCCGGCCCGGTCACGATGTTCTGGACGGCGGCGGTCACGATGCGGGCACGGCGGGGGATGTCGTTTCGTTCAATGCGCAACCGGCAGATTTTGGGGTTCAGGCGGACCTTGCCACTGGCGCGGCTGATGCCAGCCTATCCGGGACCGAAGGTCTGGTGGGCACGGACCTTGACGACCGGCTGTTCGGTGACGGCGCGGACAACCTGCTGGACGGGGAAGCCGGGGATGACCTGATCCTTGGCCGTGACGGCAATGACGCCCTGCTGGGAGATGCCGGGGGCGACACGCTGATGGGCGGCGGCGGGGACGATTATCTGGCCGGGGGCGACGGGCGGAACGTGCTGTCCGGCGGGGCAGGGGACGATACCTTCCTGCTGGATGGCGGGCAAAACCGCATCTTTGGCTGCGCGGGGCAGGATGTGGTCGAAGTGCAAAAGGTTATCGTTCAGGAAACAGATGCCAAAGGCCGGGTGATCCGTGAGGTCACGTCGGATTTCGATATCATCGAAGAGAACGGCACCCTGACCGTGCTCCATTATGCCGAGAGGGGTGGTGTCCTGACCGAACTTGGCCGGGCCGAGTTCGGCGCGGATGTCGAGACGATCTGCATCTTTGATCCCATCCCGTCAGATCAGGCCGCAACGCAGGGCTTTGACAGCCGCGACCGCAGGGTTGCGCAGGACATCGACGTTGCCACCCTGCCGAACGAGCTAAAACCGAGGGGCAGGATGTGATCGCTGTCCTGCCCGCAGACGAGGCAGCCCCGGAGGCGCCCGCTGACGACGGCATCCGCTTTTCCGTCAATCCCACGGCGATCTCTGCCGAGGGTCACACCGTCGGCAGCTATCTGCAAACCGCCCCCCTGTCGGATGGCGCGGTGGTCGTGGTCTATCTTGACGAAACCGCAGGAAATCGGCTGATGGTGCAGCGCCTGACGCCGTCGGGTCAGCACCAGTTCGGCGGCTCGGGCGATGAGGTGCTGACCGCCACGAACAAGGCCAGCTATCTGGTGGGCGGCTCGGGGCACGACCCGCTGGAGGGCGGCGCCGGAAGCGACCTGCTGATCGGCGGCGACCATGACGATGACCTTTTCGGGGGCCGCGGCGTTGACCTGCTCGACGGTGGGTCGGGCCGTGATCTGCGCGAAGGCGGAAAGGGCAATGACACCCTGACCGGTGGCCGTGGCGCTGACCGGCTTGAAGGGGGCGAAGGCGACGACATCCTGACGGGCGGCGCGGATGCGGACAAGTTCATCTTTGCCACCGATCAGGTTCGGCTGATCAACGGCAGCACGGAAACGCTGCAGGTCGTGCTGAGCTTTGGCCACGATGTCATCCCCGATTTTGACACCCGCCGCGACCGTATCGATCTGCGGCTGGTCAGCGAGGTCGACAGTTCTGATGATCTGGTGTTTGTGCAAGAGGGCGGCAACGTCCGGATCCTGATCGCCGACAGCTCGATCACGCTGGAAGCTCTGCACAGCACGGATGGCGGCCAACGACGTCCTCTTCTGACCACGGATCGCAGGGGGCTTGGGGGGCCCGGCCAATCTGCCACGCATCGGTTCGATGAAAAGGTGCACCCGATGCGTGGCCGATCCCTCCCCCGGACTGACCGGGGCCGTCCGCGACACGGGGCATCTGGCCGGTGCGGCAGCGTCTCATAAAAATATCTTCTGCCGCAGGATTATTGCCTGCCCGCCCGCGTCATTCACTTCAGGACGCCGCGATCTGCGGTGCGTCCAGCAACCCGGAGTGACCCTCATGAACCGTCTCATCCTCTCTCTCTGCCCGCTGATCCTTGCCGCGGGCGCCGCCATGGCTGATCCCGCCCTCACCGCCCAAGGCGCGGGCGGCGCCCTGCTCACTGATGCCGGGGGCATGACGCTTTATACCTTCGACAAGGACATGGCGGGGGTGTCGTCCTGCGCGGGCGACTGCGTGGCGATCTGGCCGATCCTTGCCGCAACGGCAGAGGACAAGGCCGAGGGCGAGTATGCCGTGATCGACCGGACCGATGGCGCGCGGCAGTGGACCTACAAGGGCATGCCGCTTTATACCTTCGCCAAGGATGCCGCTCCCGGGGATGTGGCCGGGGACGGGGTCAAGGGCGTCTGGCACATCGCCCGGCCCTGACCGCCTGCGCCCTTTGGACATGTGACGGAAAGCCCGGTCGATGAAGGTCCTTGTCGAGATCGAAGCTGCGATACCGGCGCTGCGGCGCTATGCCCGGGCTTTGATGCGGGACCGCGACCGGGCCGATGATCTGGTCCAGGACTGTCTGGAGCGGGCCGTTGCCAGCCGCCATCTGTGGCGCGGCGACGGCCCGGTTCAGGCGTGGCTGTTCCGGATCCTGATCAACCGCTACCGCGACCTGCAGCGCCGGTCCCCGCTGCCCGGGCATCTGGTCGCTATCGAGGATCTGGTGTCGGAACCTGCGCAATGCGGCGGCCAAGAAGGCGCGCTGGCGCTGCGCGAGGTGCATGAGGCCATCGCCCGCTTGCCCGTCGACCAGCGCGAGGCGCTGCTGATCGTGGCGCTTGAAGGCCGGAGCTTCGAGGAGGCCGCCAGCCTGCTGGACATCCCGAAAGGCACGCTGATGTCGCGGCTGGCCCGCGCCCGTGCCACATTGCGCGTGCTGACCGGACGCGGCACAGGGGCCGAGGTGGTGCCCGGACCAAGCCGGGGGAGGAGATGATGCCCGACAGACCCGCCCTGACCGAGACCGAACTGCTGGACTATGCGCAGGACGTCCTGCCGCCCGAGGACCGGGCCGCGCTGGAGGCGCGTCTGGCCGAGGATCCCGCCGCCCGCGCCACGCTGGCCGAATGGCAGCGGCAGGACGGCGCGATCCGGGCGCTTTACGATCCCGTCGCGCAGGAAGCCGTGCCGGACCGGCTGACCGACATCCTGCGCCGGGCGGCAGCGGAAGACGCCGGCGCGGAGCCTCCCCGCCGGTCGGGCAGGCGCGGCCTGATCGCGGCGACGCTTGCGGCGCTGGCGCTTGGGGCAGGCGGCGGCTGGCTCGCGCGCGATCTTGCGACGCCTTCCGCCGCCGCGCAGAGCCTTGCCGCCCGCGCCATGGGCGCCTACGCCACCTATGTGGTGGAGGTGGCGCACCCGGTCGAGGTGCCCGCCTCGGAGGCCGAGCATCTGACCACCTGGATGTCCCGACGGCTGGGCCACGAAATCCGTCCGCCGGATTTTGCCGCGGCAGGGTTCAGCCTGATGGGGGGGCGGATCGTGCCCTCGGATCAGGGGGCCGCCGCGCTTTTCATGTATGACAATGCCGAGGGGCAGCGCATCACGCTTTACATCGCGCCGCAGGGGGCCGGTCAGGAGACCGCCTTCCAGTTCGCGCAGGAGGGCACCACCCAGAGCTTCTTCTGGATGGACCGCGACCTGAGCTATGCCGTGGTGGGCAGCGTGCCGCGCGATCTGCTGCGGCGCATCGCCCTTGAGGCTTATGACCAGCTGATCTGAGCCGCCGCCGGACGGGTGGCTGCGGCGCGCGCAGGGCGGGCGGCTAAGCCCTGTCCTGCGGTGCCGGATCCCATGTGCCGATCTGGCCATAGATGGCATCGCGCAGGGCGGTGATGTCCCGGTTCAGCCGGGCAAGCTCCGACGCGGGTTCGCCCGAGGCGTCCAGCAGCGCCGCGCCCAGACAGCCTGCCCCACCGCGCAGCGCCCGGCCTTTGTCGGTCAGCGCGATCAGGACCTGCCGCTCGTTCTGCGGATTGCGGGTCCGGCGCAGCAGCCCCGCCGCCTCCAGCCGCTTCAGCAGCGGGGTCAGCGTGCTGGACTCCAGCGCCAGCCGCGCGGCAATGGCGCCGACGCTCTGACCCTCCTCCCGCCACAGCACATTGAGCACGAGATATTGCGGATAGGTCAGGCCCATCTCGTCCAGCATGGGCTTGTAAAGCCGCTGGATCGCCATGCTGGCCGAGTGGATGGCAAAGCAGAGCTGGTCCTCCAGCGGGACGGGGGGGGAGGGGCTGTCGGCTGTCATGACCTGTTCCTGACGGTGGCGGGATGCAGAAAAATATTATCACGATAATTTATCAAGGTTGCAAGCCGGTCCACCCCGCGCGGGTCCGGCGCGCCCGTGTTCACCGCCCATGCCATCGCGGCGCGCGGCTTTAATTCGGAAAATTTCCCCTGCTGCGGGATTATTCCTCCGCCGCCCGCGTCAGTCTTTTCAGGATGTCGCGCACTGCGCCGCATCCCGCCCCATGCCCTGCTGACCCTGTGGAGGGCAGGGCAGTCCCGGATCTGCAGCGGGACGGGGGCTGTGCAAGGTCTGGTGGTTTGACCAGTTCCTGAGGGCGTGGCGAGGCCTCTCAGGGAAAACAATATCGCGATAAGTTTTACTTTGACAAGTAGCCCCGCCTCGCTATAGACAAACAAATATCGCCATAACTATTATCGCATTAATCAGAATCGGAAGGACGATCCCATGACTTCGAAATTCAAGACCCTCCTTGCCGCCGCAGCCACGGCAGGGGCGCTCGGAACCGCGGGCCAGAGCCATGCGCAGGCCATCCCGGAGGATCAGCCGATCCGCCATGTCGTGCTGGTTCACGGCGCCTTTGCCGATGCCTCCGGCTGGCGCGGGGTCTATGACCAGCTGACCGCGCGCGGCTACAGCGTGACGCTGGTGCAGAACCCGCTGACCTCGCTGGCCGAGGATGTGGCGGCCACCAGACGCGCGCTGGACCGCCAGAATGCCCCCGCGATCCTTGTCGGCCATTCCTGGGGCGGTACCGTGATCACCGAAGCGGGCGTCCATCCCAACGTGGCGGGGCTGGTCTATGTCTCGGCCCTGTCGCCCGATGCCGGGGAAACCACCGCGCAGCAATATGACGGTTTCACCACCCCGCCCGAATTCGTGCTGGACATCGGCGAAGATCAGTATGGCTTTGTCGCGCCGTCCATGTTTCAGGCCGGGTTCGCCCATGATGTCAGCGATGCCGATGCCGCCTTCCTGCGCGACTCTCAGGTGCCGATCAGCATGGAGGTCTTCGGCACGGTGCTGGAAAATGCGGCATGGCGCAGCAAACCAAGCTGGGCAGTGATCGCCACCGAGGACAAGGCCTTTGATCAGGCCATGCTGCAGCACATGGCACAGCGCATCGGCGCCAAGGTGACCGAGGTCGCGGCGAGCCACGCCGTGTTCATCACCCAGCCCGAGGTCGTGGCCGATGTCATCGACGAGGCCGCCCGCACCGCCATAGTGCCCGGCAACTGAACACGGCCACAGCCCGACCGGAGGCGCGCTGCCTCCGGTCGGGCTCCGTCCGCTGCGCAGGGCTTCTGCGGCGCCCGAGGCCGCGCGGACCTCAGGCCCTGCGGTCGTTCCGGTGTTCGCGCCAGACCGTGAAGATGCCGCTGGCGATGATGATCGCCGCGCCAAGGAAAACCGGGGCCTCGGGGATCTCGTGCCAGACCAGCCAGCCTGCCAGCGTCGCCCAAAGCAGCGCGGTGTAATCCAGCGGGGCCACCACCACGGCGGGGGCCATGCGGAAGGCCTGGGTCATCAGCGTCATGCCAGCCGTTCCGAAAAAGGCGATGGCCGCGAACAGCCAGAGATCCGCCATGGGCACGGGCCGCCAGACGAAGGGCACCAGCACCGCGCTCAGCAGCGCCCCCGCGCCCGTCAGATACAGGAGCAGCGTCCAGACGCTTTCGCGCCGGTCCACCCAGCGGGCGCTGACCATGAGCAGGGCGTAGAACAGCGCCGTCGCCACCGGCAGCAGCGACACAAGCTGAAAGCTGGCAGCGCCCGGACGGATCGCGATCAGCACCCCCGCGAAGCCGGCCAGCACGGCCAGCCACCGCTTCCAGCCCACCTGTTCGCGCAGCACCAGCGCCGAGATCGCGGTGATGAACAGCGGCGCGACAAAGACCAGCGCCGTGGCCTCGGCCAGCGGAAGATACCGCAGGCTGGTGAAGAACAGAAAGGCCGCCGCCACCCAGACCACGCCCCGGACAAGATGCGCGACAGGCCGGTAAGAGCGCAGGGCGCGCGTCCCGCCCATCCGCAGGGCGATCCCTATCGCGAAGGGCAGCGCGATCAGGTTCCTGAGGAACAGCACCTGCAGCGGGGAATAGTCTGAGGTAAGCTGCTTGGCGACCGCGTCATTGATGCTCAGGCAGGCGACGCCCACACACATCATGAACATCCCCATCGTGACATCGCTGTGCCGTGCCTGAAGCGAGACCTGCATCCTGTTCCTCCATTGCTCCCCCCGCTCTAGCAGGCGCAGGCCCGGAGGCACACCGGCCCGCCCCCGATTTGCGCAAATTCCAGGCACCGGCAGCGGATCGCGCATCTTGGGCCCGGGGGAGGACGTGGGCCCGGGCGCCCCTGAAGCGCAAGCTTGGTGAGGCTGCAGCGCTCCGGTTGAGGGCGCGCCTGCCGGTCACCTCTGCCCCCTCAGGCGGGGTTGAGATCGCGCTGCACCCGCAGGGTGATCATCCAGCACCACAGCGCCATGACGGCACACCACGCGCCCATGACCGCCGCCTGAGCGGGAAAGCCGATGCCGCCGTCGATCAGGATCCCCGTGATCCCCGGCCCGATCGCGGTGGAAACGACCATGATCGTGGTGGCCAGCGACCGGATCGCGCCAAGATGCGCGGTGCCGTAGAGCACCGGAAACAGCACGCCCCAGAGCGAGCCCGCCATACCTTGCGTCATCCCGACCACGGCCAGCGCCAGATACCATCCGGTCACGCTCCCCGACGGGGCAATCAGCGCCACGCCCAGCCCCATGGGCACCAGAAGCCCCGGCAGCAGCCGCAGCGCGCCAAAGCGGTCCGCCGCCCAGCCCGCCGCGAAGGCCGCAACAACCGTGGACAGGCCAAAAGCCGTATAGCCCGGCGCCATCTCGGCCAAAGTCCAGCCCTTGACCTGCGCGATATGCGCCTGATGGAAGAAGATGACCGTGGTGATGAAGCCCGGCGTCAGCAGCACGGGCAGCAGAGCGGGCAGCAGCCAGTGCCGGACGGCATCCCGCCGCTGCCATTGCCGCCCGAGCAGGCCCGGGCTCTGGATCCGGGCCGCCTGTCCCACCGGGTCGCGGCCCTCGGCCAGAAGCCAGCACAGCAGGGGCGCCACCACCAGCACCAGAAGCGCGGCCACCAGCAGCCATGTGCCCTGCCAGCCAAGGACCCCGATCAGCAGGACCACCAGCAGCGGCATGAGGATTTCCCCGGCGGGGTGGCCCAGCGTGGTGATGGACACGGCCTGTCCGCGCCGCGCCTCGAACCAGCGCCCCATCGCCGTCATCGCGATATGGCTGAACATGCCCTGCCCGCAGAAGCGCAGCAGGAACAGCGACAGCCCCAGCACCGCCACCGACGGCGCCCAGGCCATTCCAAGCGCGGCGAGGGCGAAGACCAGTGCGACCATCGGGGCCAGCCGCGACAGCGGCACGCTGTCCGCCATGCCGCCCCGCCAGAACATCAGCCCCGCCGAGGCCAGCGTCGCGGCGGTATAAAGGCTGCCCCAGCTGCCATCGCTGAGACCGTGCTGGTCCTTGATGAAGACGGCAAAGAGCGAGATGAACCATGTCTGCCCGAAGGCAGAGGCGAAGGTCAGCAGCAGCCCGCCCCCAAGCCAGCGCAGGTTGTTGCGGAGAAAGGATAACATGCAGGGTCCGGTCAGAAAGGGAGGGCGGGGAGGATCCCGCAAGCCCCGATCTGTTTCACGATCCGGCGGGAGGAGCAACCGGAGGCGCCCCTCCCGCGACGGCGCGAGACGCCGGATCCCTTCGCGGCAGGGTCGGTTCCCACCGATCTGCCGGGCGGCGCAGGCCGCGACCCGGGGCAGGGGGCATGAGGGCGCATCCCGGGCGGTCCGGGGCATGCGCTATGGCGCGAAAGTGTGGGCTGAGGCGGGCGCCATAACGCCGGGCGGTGCCGCTTTGGCCTTGCGGCACGGCAGCAGGGACTGAAGCCCGGCGCAGCTGATCGTCATGGTCTGAGAAGGGGGAGGACGCGGCGACCCCCAGGGAGGAGGAGAAGAGGGTCGCCGCTGATTTCCGGGGCTCAGGGAGGAGGAGGAACCCCAGGAAACTTGGGACACATCGCTGTGTCGTTGTCCTTAATTAGCCAATGCCGCGTCGCGGCACAATGGTCAGTAGTGCAGACCTGACTTGTCCTCAGTGCATGGCAGCGCGTCTTTGCCAGAATTCCGCGCACCTGCCGACCCCCGCGCACTGGCCCCGCGCCCCGCCCGAGCGGGGGCCTGTGCGCGGGAAAACCATACGGTCCGCAATCCTCTGCGGTGGCCCGGAACGCGTTCCGGACAGGGCGCGGCGCCTGAGCCAAGGCCTGATCCCGGCTTCCGGGAGGGGCGGCGCGGCTCTCAGGTCTGCCCGGATCCCCGGCCCACCGTGTCGAACCCGTTCGGGACCACGCCCCGGGGGGCGATGGCCGCATAGGGGCCGCGCGCCAGAAACCGGCCGCTGCCGGGCTGCGCAAGAAGGACACCGTCCCGCATGACGATCTCACCCCGGCGGATCGTCATGACCGGCCAGCCCCGGGCGCGGTAGCCTTCCCATGGCGTGTAGTCGATGGCGTGCTGCATCTCGCCGACGGTGATGGTCCGTTCAAGCTCCGGATCCCAGAGCACCACATCGGCATCGGCCCCGGGCATGAGCGTGCCCTTGCGACCGCCCAGCCCGTAGCGTTCGGCGGCATTGGCCGAGGTGAGGCGGACAAAGGTGGGAAGGTCGATCCGCCCCGTCGACACCCCTTCGGAGAAGAGCACGGTAAGACGGTTCTCGATCCCCGGCGCGCCGTTGGGAATGGCATTGAAGGCCGGGGTGCCATCGGGGCGCAGCATCGCGGCCCCCTGCCCGTAGCTGGAGGCGCCGGGATCCTTCTTGGCAGTGGCGAAGGAAAAGCCGCAATGGTCCGAAGAGATGATGTCGATGGTGCCCGCGCGGATCGCTTCCCAGAGCCGGGCCGCCTCTGATCGGTCGCGCAGGGCCGGGGAGCAGACGAATTTGGCGCCCTCGAAATCCGGCCGTTCAAGGTCATCCACCCCATGGGTCAGGTAATGCGTGCAGGTTTCGGCCCAGACCTTCTGGCCGCGGGCCTTGGCGCGTGCAATCTCTTCGGCCACTTCTCCGCAAGACACGTGGAAGATCTGCAGGGGCTGGTCCACAAGTTCGGCCAGCGCCATCGCGCGCAGGGTGGCCTCGCGCTCGACCACCGGAGGACGGGCCCAGGCGTGATGCACGGGGTCGGTAAGCCCCGCCGCCAGCAGCGCCTCCTGCTGCCAGGCGATGGCGTCGAAATTCTCGCAATGGACGGTGACCAGCAGGCCAAGCCGCCGGGCAGAGGCCAGAACCTTGAGGAAGTCGCCATCGGTCAGGCGCAGCGGATCATAGGTCAGAAAGACCTTCAGGCTGCGGATGCCCCGGGCCGCCAGCGCGGGGATCTCGGTGGCCAGAACCTCGGGCGTCGGATCGGTGATGATCTGGTGGAAGGAATAGTCGGCCAGCGACCGTGCGGCGCGGGTTTCGTAATCCGGGGCGCTCTGTGCCAGCGTCTGCCCGCGCCATTGCGGCTTGAAGCAGATGAAGGAGGTGGTGCCCCCGGCCAGCGCCGCGCGGGATCCGGAGACGAAGCTTTCCTCCTGAACCGATCCGTCCGCGCCGACCTCCTCGATATGGCAGTGCGGATCGATGCCGCCGGGCAGGACCAGCCGCCCCGTGGCATCGATCTCTTCGCGGCCTTTGCCAAGATCGTGGCCGATGGCGGCGATGGTGCCGCCCCGGATGGCAAGATCAGCGGTGAAGACTTCGGCGGCGGTGACGATGCGCCCGCCTCTGATGACGATGTCGTAATCTGGCACGTTCGGCTCCTCGGGTTTGGGAAGGGGGGCGGGGCGGCTCAGGCCGCCATCCAGCCGCCATCGACAAAAAGCGTGTGACCGGTCAGATAGCTGGCCTCGTCGCTGGCAAGGAACAGCGCCGCGCGCGCCACGTCCTCGGGGCGGCCCAGCCGGGGCCACGGCGTGCGCTGTTCGGAATAGGCAAGCCAGCGCGGCTCTACCGCGCGGCCGCCCTTGCCAGTGAGGATCTTGCCCGGAGCCACGGCATTCGACACGATGTGCTGCGGCCCGTAATCGGCGGCGATCTGGCGGGCCATATAGGCGATCCCGGCCTTGCTGACGCCATAGGCGAAATCCTCGGGCGCCGAGACATGCCCGTGCTGTGACGAGATATGCACCAGCCGCCCGCGCGCTTCGGCGCGGATCTCCTGCGTCAGCATCTGGCGCAGCGCGGCGCGGGCACAGAGATAGGCACCTTTGAGGCTGACATCCATCACGCGGTCCCAGTCGGCCTCGGTGGTGTCAAGCAGCGGCTTGCCCGCGCGGAGCACGGCATTGTTCACAAGGATGTCGAGCCGACCATGACGGGTGACGGCCGTCTGCACCAGCGCCTCCACCTCGGTCTCGCGCGCCACGTCGGTTTTCACGAAGAGCGCGGATCCACCTGCCTCCGCGACAAGATCGCAGACGGGGCGGCCCCCCTCCACGGCCTCTTCGGTGATGTCGGCCACCAGCACATGCGCGCCCTCGGCGGCAAAACACTGCACGATGGCGCGGCCGATGCCGGAGGATCCGCCGGTCACGATGGCAACGCGGCCTGCAAGGCGTCGGGTCTGGGTCATGGGCGGGTCTCCTTCGGGGGTCAGGGGGCTGCGAGATGCTGCAGCCAGTCGGCGGCGGCCTCGGGCAGGGGGGTCGGGCGGCGGGGCACAAACGTGGCGAGCCGGTCCGTGGCAAGCGCGGGCCGGTCGCGGTCATAGCCGTAGCGGATGGACGGTGCCGCGGCATCGACCTGCCAGCGCAGCCCGGGCAGGTGCGGGGCAAGGGCCGCGCACCATGCGGGCAGGTCGGTGATGCGGCCCGCCCCCACATGCAGCAGATCCGGCAGCGGCCCGGGATGCAGCGCCAGATCCGCGATGGCGGCGGCGGCGTCACGGGAATAGCACCAGTCGGCGGGCACCGCGCGGGGCAGGGTCACGGGCTGGCCCGCCCGCGCCGCCATGAGGATCTGGTGATGCGGGCTCGTCACCTGTCGGCTGTCGGAAGCCTGTTCGAAGGGCCCGAAGATCGGGCCAAGCCGCAGCACCGACAGCGCGACGCCAAGCGGGGCGGCGAGCCGCTGCAGGCTCATCTCTGCGGCGAGCTTGCTGATGCCGTAAAGGCTTTGCGGCGCGGGGCGGCTGCGATCCTCGTGATAGCGCCCGTCAGGCTCGGGTGCTGCGGTGCCATAGACCGCGATGGAGGAGATCTGCAGCAGCCGTCCGACTCCGCAGGCTGCCGCCGCCTGCAGGAGCCGCACCGCCCCCAGCAGGTTGATCTCGAGGATCAGGTCGGGCTCTGCCGTCTCGCGCGCGGCATCGGGGGTAAGGGCTGCGGCATGAATCGCATGGGTCAGCCCCCGCCCGCGCAGCGCGGCGGCAAGGGCCACGGGGTCACGCAGATCGGCGGTGACGGCGGTCATTCCGGGCAGGATCTGCCGGGGCGGGTGCCGGTCAAGAGCCAGCACGGGCACGCCGCGGGCGGAGAGGTCGGCGCAGATCGCCGCCCCCACAAAGCCCGCCGCCCCTGTCACGAGCACATGCATCAGACCTCCTCTCCTCCGGGAATGTGTGCGCGCAGCGCCTGCGCGATCTCCTCGGCATGGGTCTGCGCCCCGGGTCCGGCCTGCCGGGCGGCGGCGGCCATGCGGGCGAGCCCCTCCGGCCCGGGCCGGGGGCTGCCCGCGCGGTGGCGGATCACGCCCGCGACCATGGTCATGACCGTATCGGCCCCGGTGCAGCGGCTGATCACCAGATCAAGCGGGTCGCAGTCGGGATCAAGCCAGACGCCGCGCGCCCGGCGGGGATCGATCGCCACCAGATCCGCGCAGAGCCCCGGCGCGATCCGCCCGCAGCCGGGCTGAAAGATCGCCCGGGCGCCGGTTTCCGTGCCCATGGCAAGGGTCAGGCGGTTTGCGGCACCCGGATCCTGCGGCGCGGTGCCTCTGGCCAGCAACCCGCCGAGCCGGAGTTCCGACAGGTAATCCTCGCTGTCGTCCAGCGCGCAATTGTCGGTGCCAAGCGCCACCGGCAGCCCCGCCTCGCGCCATGCGGCCAGCGGCGGCGCGCCGTTGAAAAGCCGCATGTTGGCGCCGGGATTGCTGACCACGACCAGCCCCAGCCGCAGGGCCTCGTGCAGATCCTCTGCCCGGGCCTGAGTGAAATGCGCGGCGCTGACGGCGGTCTCGAACAGGCCGAGCCGCTGCAGATGCGCCAGAACCTGACCCGCATAAAGCCTGTCCGCCGTGGCGCGCTGCGCGGGGGATTCGAGCAGATGGAAATGGATGCCAATGCCGCTGCGTGCCGCGTGCCGTGCGATGGCCCGCCAGCCCGCGTCGCTGACCCATTGCGGCCCGGCGGGACCATAGGCCAGCGTGATGGTCGGATGATCCGCGTAGTCGGCGCGGAGTTGGTCCATCAGATCCAGCGTGTGGTCAAGCGGCAGATAGGCGGGACGCGCCGCCGCCAGCAGGGCCTGCGCCCCCGGCGACAGCGCGGCGCGAAAGCGCGCCTCGTCCGCCGGGGGATAGACCAGCCCGCCCTGATCGGCATATCCCACACAGACCGTGGCGCGCAGCCCGGTCTCGTCATAGGCGCGCAGCACCCCGCGCAGTTCGGCCTCGTAATCGCCGGTGGCGTAGCTGTAATTGGCGTGCAGGGTGGCGGTCACGCCGTGGCGCAGCATCTGTTCGGCGGCGTGGCGGGTCAGCAGATAGGGATCCGGGGTGCCGCGCCCGCGCCGCCGCGCGATCCATGGCTCCAGCGCATCATCGGGATAGCCCAGCTGGATCTGGCTCAGCCCGCGCCCGTGCTGATGGGCGTTGACGAAGCCCGGCAGCAGGATCGCGTCGCCAAGCTCGGTGCGGGCCGCGTCCGGAAAGCGGGCGCGCAGCGCGGCGGGCGGTCCAAGCGCCGCGATCCGCCCCGCCGCCACCGCCACGGCACCGGGCCGAAGCGGCGGCGACACCGCATCCGGGATCACGCAATCGGCCTCGACAAGCTGCATGGTCAGAACAGCAGGCCCGGCAGCCAGAGCACCATCCCCGGCCAAGCGATCAGCAGCACCGTGAAGGCAAGCATGAGCGCCACGAAGGGCATCGATCCCCAGATCACGTCCATAATGGATCCCGTGCCTCGGACACCCTGCACGATGTAAAGGTTCATCCCGATCGGGGGCGTGATCAGCCCGGTTTCCATCATCAGCACGAGGAAGATGCCGAACCAGACCGGATCAATGCCCAGATGCACGACGAGCGGGAACACGACGGGCAGCGTGGCGATCATCATCGACAGGGTTTCCATGAAACAGCCCAGCACGAGATAGAACAGGATCAGCAGGAACAGCACCTGAATGGGCCCGGCACCCAGATCGGCCACGACCCCGGTCAGGGTCTGGGGAATGCCCAGCATGCCGATGACGAAGTTGAGGAAATGCGCCCCCACCATGATGAGCAGGATCATCGCCGAGATGCGCACGGTCGCGATCATCGACTCGTGCAGCAGGCTCAGGGTCATCCGGCGCTTGGCAAGCGCCACCAGCAGGGCGCAGCTGACGCCAATCGCGGCGGATTCGGTGGGCGTGGCCCAGCCTCCGTAGATCACCCCCATGACCACGGCAAAGATGGCAAGCGGCGGCAGGATGTCGAGCAGCGCGCGCAGCTTTTCGGCCATGGGCCGCGGCGGCAGGCTTGGCCCCGCCACCCCCGGATTCACCAGCGCGATGGCGGCGATCAGCGCCATGAAGGCCAGCGTCAGCGCGATGCCGGGCACGATCCCCGCCGCAAAGAGCTGACCGATGGAGGTGTTGGTCATGGAGCCGTAGATGATGATGTTGATCGAGGGCGGAATGAGGATGCCCAGCGTCGCCCCGGCGGCAATGGTCCCCGCCGTCAGCCGCTCGTCATACTTCCGTTCGGACAGGATCGGGATGGCGACATTGCCGATGGTGGCGGCGGTGGCCACGGACGAGCCCGACACCGCCGCGAAAAACGCGCTGGCGCCGATATTGGAATGCAGCAGCCCGCCGGGCAGCCGGCCCATCCAGTCCGAAAGCGCGCGGTAAAGCCCGTCTGCCACGCCGGACCGCACGAGGATCTCGCCCAGAAACACGAAAAGCGGGATGGCGGTTAGGATGAAATCGTTCTGCCCGCTCCAGATCTGGTTGCCGAAGGTCATGAGGATGGGCCAGCCCATCGTGCTCAGCGCGCCGATGAAGGCGGTCAGGAACATCGCCACCGCCACCGGCAGGCCGATCAGCATGAGCCCCAGCATCATCGAAAACCCCAGCAGGGCTTCACCCGGTCCGATCATCGTGCCCCCCGCGCCGTCATCCCGGCCTGTTCCTCGTCAATGACTTCCTTCAGCGCCTTGGGGCCGTAGAAGCGGTTCAGCCTGTCACGGTCGCGGGCAAACAGCAGCGCCGCGTGCAGGAACAGCGCGGTCGAGACCAGCGCAAAGACCGCAAGCCCGAACACCCAGACGCCCTGCGGCATCCAGAGCGGCGTCATCAGCGGCGTCCCCGAAAGCGACCGGAATTCGACGCTTTCCATAAGCGCGACCCAGCCCTGCCACGCCATGAACAGCGCCATCAGCATCGTGCCCAGCGTCGCAAGCAGGTTGAGCACGGACCCGGTGCCCGGCCCGGCGCGTTCGGTCAGAATCTCCACCCGGGTATGCGCCCGCTCCAGCGCGGCCAGCGAAAAGCCGAAAGCACCGATCATCGCCAGCGTATAGCCGCCAAGCTCGTCGCTGCCCTGAAGCGAGATATTGGCAAAGCGCCGCAGCAGCACCTCGACCGTGATGACGAGGGTCAGCAGCAGCAGCGCATATCCCGCCAGCAGCGCAAGCGCCCGCGCGGCGGGTGTCAGCGCCTGAGCGACCCTGTTTTCCTGTGGCATTCAACCTCTCCCGGGTTCGGGTAAAGGCTGTTGCGGGGGGCGCCCGATGCCCCCCGCAACAGCCCGTGACGGCCTGCGGGCCTAGCGGATGGTGAGGCCTGCGGCGGCACCGGCTGTCTCGTTCCAGGTCTCCGAACAGGAGGGATCGACGGCGTTGCAGGTTTCCTTCCACATCGGCAGCACCACGGTTTCCGCGACCTCCTTGATCCGGTCCCGGTCCTCTGCGCCGATCTCGACCAGCGTCATGTCGAAGGCCTTGTGATCGGTGCAGCTGTCGGCGCCGGTGTTGCAGGCCACCGCATCCTCATTGGCCGAAACCGCAAGATCCCAGAGCTGGTCTTCAAGCGTCTGGAATTCCGCCTCAAGCGCGGCCTGCTCCTCGGCGGAGAATCCGTTCCACGTGTCCAGATTGATGAAATGGCCCTGCACCGACCCGGAAACCGACAGCGGCAGCTGGTGGGTCGTCACCTCGGGCCAGTTTCCGGTATTGCCGGAGGTGGGGGAGGTCACGCCGCAGCTGACCACGCCCCGCTGCAGCGCCGGATAGACTTCGGAGAACTGCAGGGTGACCGGAGTGGCGCCGAGCGATTCCAGCATCGCCGACATGGAGGGCGTGAAGCTGCGCACTTTCTTGCCCGCCAGATCCGCCAGCGTCTCGATCGGCTCGTTGCAGTAGAACACCTGCGGCCCGAACGGCCAGAGCGTCAGCGCCTTGGCATTGAACTTCTCCTGCAGGCGCTGGTCGAAGGAGGAGCGATAGGCCTCGACCACGGTGCGCAGCGCGCCCATGTCGGTGGCGACGCCGATCAGGTCGATGCCTTCGAAGAACGGGTCATCCCGGGAGGCCATGCCGATCTGCACCGACATCACGTCGAAGGCGCCGCTGCGCAGCAGGCGCAGCGCGTCGGGGGCCTTTACCCCCACCACGTCCATCGGGTTGTAGTTCATCCCGATCTCGACCCCGGCCGCCTCGCCGAGCCCGTCAAAAAAGGCCTGCTCGATGGCGACCTGCTTGGTGTTCTGGGAAAAATTGCCCGCGACGCGGAGTGTGTCCTGAGCGGCCGCGAGGGCCGGAAGACCGACCAGAGCGGTCGAGATCAGGGCGGCGGTAAGAGATTTGCGCATGATGCTCCCCATGGATTGTATTCATTATCTTCTGGATGAAGGCTTTCAGAAGCCGCGCGCTGCGATCAATGCAAAAGCCCGGTCAGGGCGTGAGGTTTCTGCAAATGCTGAAGGTATGGTGAAAAAATAGGCGGAAATCGCCCATATATGGCGAAAAATCAGCCTGATCCTGACGTTTTCTGCGGTCAGGCACAGTTCTGGTTGCAGCCACAGGATGATTCTTGCCAAGAGGTGAAGCCATAGGGGAGTCGCCGAAAATGAATGCAGTTCCCCAAAGTGACGCATCAAATGGACTCTCTAATGCAGACACGCGATTCTTCCGGACCCACCCTGATCGGCATGCTGACGCCGTCCTCCAACACGGTGGTCGAACCGTTCACCGCAGCGCTTGCATGGCCGCTGTTTCCACAGGTCTCGGTGCATTTTGGCCGTCTGCGCGTCACTCGGATCGCGCTTGACGAAGGATCGGACCAGCAGTTCGCGATCGAGCCCTTCCTTGCCGCGGCGGATCTGCTGGCGGATGCGCGTGTCGATGTCCTTGCCTGGAATGGCACCTCGGCAAGCTGGCTTGGCTTTGACAGCGATGCGCGGCTCTGCGCGGCGCTGACCGAACGCACCGGCGCCCGGGCCACCAGTGCTGTGCAAAGCCTCAACCGGCTGCTCGGCACGTTCGGCGTGCGCCGTCTGGGGCTCGTGACGCCCTATACACCGGACGTGCAGGCGCGCATCATCGCGAATTACGCCGACATCGGCATAGAAACGGTGGCGGAGCGGCACAGCAACCGGTCGGACAATTTTTCCTTCGCCGAGGTCGATGAGGCCGAGATTGCCCGCATGTGCCGCGAGGTGGCCGAGGCCCGGCCCGATGCCATCGTCATCCTCTGTACCAATATGCGCGGCCCGTTTGTTGCCGCCGCGCTCGAACGCGAATTGGGCCTGCCGGTGCTTGATTCCGTGGCCTTCACGCTTTGGGGATGTCTGAAAGAGGCGGAAGTGGACATGGCGCCGCTCGCCGATTTCGGCATGATGTTCGCGAAGTGAGACCAGAAGGGCAGGGACAGGCGGCATGACCGACATGGAGAGCTGGACGGCGGCACCCGAGGATGCAGACACCCAGATGTCGCTGCACGAGACCCTCGTGGCCCGGTTGCGCCAGCTGATGATCGAGGGGCCGCTGGCCAGCGGCCAGCGCATCCCCGAGGCCGAGCTCTGCCGCCGTTTCGGCGTGTCTCGCACTCCCCTGCGCGAGGCGCTGAAGGTGCTTGCGGCGCAGGGCTTCGTCCTGCTCCGCCCCAATCGTGGCGCCATCGTCGCCCCCGTGGACCCGGCACAGATCGGGCCGATTTTCGAACTGAAGGGCGCGCTCGAGCGGCTGATTGGCCTGACGGCGGCGGAGCGGGTCACGCCTGCTGATCTTGATGCGCTGGCAGCGCTGCATCTTGACCTTGATGCCGCAGTCCGGCGCAGCGCGATCGAGGATTACACCCGCCTCAATTACGCCTTCCACAAGGCGCTGGCCCGCATCTCCGGCAATGCGCTGCTCTGTGAAAGCTACGAGACGCTGCAGCAGAAGATCTGGCGCTACCGCTTTCTGGTGAACGAAGATTTCTCGCGCGTGGCCGAATCCTTTGCCGAGCACGAGCAGATCATGATCGCGCTGCGGGCGCGCACCCCGCTCGATCTTGCCGCCCGGCTGGAGGCGCATAACCAGCGCACCTGCGACGCGATGATTGAGGCGGCGCGGAAGACGCTTGCGGATAGTGGCGCGCCCGAACGATAGGGCGCGCCTTGATCCGTGGTGGTCAGCCTCGGGTCTTCCGCTCTGTCGCGCTATGCGGGCGGGGTCTGCGCCTCGTCCTTGCGGGTCTTCCACAGGGAATAGACCACGCCTGCGGTGAGGATCGCGAAAGTGATGCCCAGCGACCAGACCGGCGGGAATTTCTCCCAGCCCATGAGATCGGCCACGAAGATCTTCGAGCCGATGAAGACCAGCAGCACCGACAGGGCATATTTCAGATAGGCAAAGCGCCGCAGGATTGCCGACAGCGCAAAATAGAGTGCGCGCAGGCCGAGGATGGCGAAGATGTTCGAG
Organism: Salipiger marinus; assembly: GCF_900100085.1. GTDB lineage: Bacteria > Pseudomonadota > Alphaproteobacteria > Rhodobacterales > Rhodobacteraceae > Salipiger > Salipiger marinus. Next base: position 120,380 of record NZ_FNEJ01000005.1, on the reverse strand, counting down.
GTATAGACGATGTAGGGATCGGTGGTGATGGTGAAGACGGCGGGCACCGAATCCACGGCAAAGACCACATCGGCAAGCTCGATCACGATCAGCGCCAGCAGCAGCGGCGTGGCATAGCGCAGGGTCTTGCCGCTGACCGGATCGGTCTTTCTGACCACGAAATCATGGCCATGGATCTCGTCCGTGACCCGCATCCGCCGCTTGAGAAAGCGCACGAGCGGGTTGGTGGCCAGATCGTGCTCTTCCTCCTCGCCGCTCCGCAGCATCTTGATCCCGGTGAAGATCAGGAAGGCCGCGAAGATGTAAAGGATCCAGTGATACTGCTCGACCAGCGTGGCGCCGATCCCGATCATGATGCCGCGCAGCACGATCACGCCAAGGATGCCCCAGAACAGGACGCGATGCTGGTAAGCGGCGGGAATGGCGAAGAAGCCGAAGATCAGCGCGATGACGAAGATGTTGTCCAGCGCCAGCGTCTTTTCGACGACGAAGGCCGTCAGATACTGCGCCGCGGGCTCCGTGCCCATCTGCCACCAGACAAAGCCCGAGAAGGCGACGCCCAAGGTGATGTAGAAGGCCGATGTCCGCAGGCTTTCGGCAACGCCGATGACATGGTCATCGCGGTGCAGCACGCCAAGATCAAGCACCAGCAGGCCGATCACAAGCGCGAGGAAGGTGAGCCACATCCAGAGCGGCTGGCCAAGAAACAGGGTTAGGAGGATATCCACGTCAGACCTCTTCGGAACAGTTGGGCTCGAGGTCTGCGGGGGCGTTTACGGTCCGGGCACAACATCGAGCACACTCGATGCGGTCCGACATCACGAGACGTCAGTGTCTCGCCAGAGGGGCCCGGCCCGCAGCCGCCAAACTGGCCCCCGCAGCCCCGGAATGCAAGCCGCCGCAGCGGATATTTTTGCAAAGGCGTGGTGGTTCGGGGAAGACGCGACGGCCTCCCCTTCCGCCCAAGACCACCGGACCCGGTGGAGATGCGGTGCCGGGCCAGTTCCGCCGCCTTAGCGCGTGAGGCCCCAGAAATTCGCGATGTGGCGGGTGGAGGAGATGCCGACATCCAGCATGTATTTGCTTTCCTGCCCAAGACCTTCGTCGCCCTTTGCGCAGATCGGGGTGCCGTGGCCCATATCCTCGATGATGTATTCCTCGATCACCACCCGCCCGCGCGGATCACACCAGATCCGCCGCGCGGCGCCGTCGACCGTTTCGATCCGGGTCGGGGTTTCCGCAACCTTGTGGATCCTTTTCCACTGCCCGACGATCCGGTCGGCATTGGATCTGTCGACGGTCTCGTCGCTGCCGCCATGCCAGACAGAGATCGTGGGCCAGCGGCCGGTAAATCTCGAGGCGCCGCGGACCAGCGCGTGGAGCTTGCGGTCCGACGGGCTGCCAAAGCCTTTCATGCGGAAAAACGCCTGCATCAGGCTGTCCGCGCTGCGATAGGGGAGCCCGGCGATGATCGCGCCGCCCGCAAACACCTCTGGATAGGTCGCCAGCATCACGGAGGTCATGGCCCCGCCCGAAGACAGGCCGGTGATGAAGATGCGCGCCGGGTCGATGGCGTGATCCTTGGCCACCTGCCGGATCATCTGCCGGATCGACAGCGGTTCGCCGCCGCCGCGCCGGTTGTGCCGCGACTTGAACCAGTTGAAGCTGCCGATGGCGTTGTTGGTTTTCCGCTGCTCTGGAAACAGCAGCGCCACCCCGGCTTCGTCGGCAAGAGCCGACCAGCCGGAGCCCACGTCATAGGATTCGGCGGTCTGGGTGCTGCCATGCAGCACGACGACCAGAGGACCGTTTTTCGGAAAGCCCTTCGGGATATAGGTCTTTGCCGCCAGCGAGCCGGGATCGGTCCCGAATCCGTCAAGGACGGTCAGGTGATCGCGGAGGTCCGATTGTTGAGGAAGAGACTGATTTTGCATTGAATTTGGCTCCGTCGCGACACCCTTCGGGGTCAACGCCAAGTAATCCTCCCTGCATCCAAGGTAATGCTGCGATGCAGCAAGACCAGTGCGGCGGATGCCAGAACCGGATCTTACCTTGCGGCAGTCCTGCCTGCGGGGGCCGCCGCATGCCCGCCCGGCCCTGATGCATATCAGTGCGCGGGTCTGGTCATGAGCCTAGGCTCGGGCCTTCCCTGTGCGACAGGCGCGCAGCATCAGCCGAAAGGAGCCCCCATGCCCGCTGTGCTGTCCGAAGGGCGGGTTCATGCCGTGCGGGGTGCTGTCATCGATGTGCGCTTTGACGCGGGCACCCTGCCTGCGCTGAACGAGGCGCTGACCGTCGCATGGGACCGTCCCGAAACCCTGACGCTGGAGGTTCAGGGGCACCTTGACCTGACCACGCTGCGGGCGGTCGCGCTGCAGGCGACGGCGGGTCTGGCGCGGGGCGTCACCGTGCGCGCCACCGGCGGCCCCGTCACCGTGCCGGTGGGCGAGGCGGTTCTGGGGCGGCTGCTGGATGTCACGGGGGGCGTGCGCGACCTTGGAGAGCCGCTGCCCGCGGCCACGCCGCGCCGGTCGATCCATGCCGCGCCGCCACCGCTTGCCGCGCAGGCCACCACGACCGACCTGTTCGAGACGGGCATCAAGGTGATCGACCTGCTGACCCCCATGGCGCAGGGCGGCAAGGCCGCGATGTTCGGCGGCGCGGGCGTGGGCAAGACGGTGCTGGTGATGGAGCTAATCCACGCCATGGTCGAGAAATATCAGGGCATCTCGGTCTTTGCGGGCATCGGCGAGCGGTCGCGCGAGGGGCATGAACTGCTGACCGAGATGGCGGAATCCGGCGTCCTGCCCCGCACGGTGCTGGTCTATGGCCAGATGAACGAACCCCCCGGCGCGCGCTGGCGCGCGCCGCTGACCGCGCTGACCATTTCGGAATATTTCCGCGACACGAAACACCAGAACGTGCTGCTGCTGATGGACAACGTGTTTCGCTTCGTTCAGGCCGGGGCGGAGGTGTCGAGCCTTCTGGGCCGACTGCCCTCGCGCGTGGGGTATCAGCCGACGCTGGCCACCGAAGTGGCGCGGCTGCAGGAACGCATCGCCTCGGTCGCGGGGGCGGCGGTGACCTCCATTCAGGCGGTCTATGTGCCTGCCGACGATTTCACCGATCCGGCCGTGACCACGATTTCCGGGCATATGGACTGCGTGATCGTGCTGAGCCGCAGCTTGGCGGGGCAGGGGGTCTATCCGGCGGTTGATCCACTGGCATCCTCGTCCACTCTGCTGGATCCGGCTGTGGTGGGAGAGGATCATTACCGGACCGCAGGCGAGGTGCGCGAGATGCTGGCGCGGTTTGCCGAACTGCAGGACATCATCTCGCTGCTGGGGGTGGATGAACTGGGCAGTGCGGATCGCAGCGTCGTCACCCGCGCCCGGCGCCTGCAGCGTTTCCTGAGCCAGCCTTTTGCGGTGACCGAAGCCTTTACCGGCACGCCGGGCCAGTCCGTTGCCCGCGCCGACACGCTGGCCGGGTGTCGCGCCATTCTGGAGGGTGAGACGGACGCATGGGCGGAAACCTCGCTTTACATGGTGGGCACGCTCGCCGATGCGCGCGCGAAAGAGCAGGCCGCGCCATGAGCCGCCCCATGTCCCTGCGCATCCTGACCCCGCTTGCGATCATCGTCGACCAGCCGGTGCAGAGCCTGCGCGCCATGGATGCCAGCGGCAGCTTCGGGATCCTGCCCGGACATGCCGATTTCCTGACCCGGCTTGCGGTCTCGGTCGTCTCCTGGACCACGCCCGAGGGGGGCGCCCGGTTCTGCGCCGTGCGGGGCGGGGCGCTGACCGTGCGCGCGGGCAACGTTGCCATCGCCACGCGCGAGGCGGTGACGGGCGACGATCTGGCAACACTGGACCGCGAGGTGCTGGCCCGCTTCCGCGCCGAGCTGGACGAAGAGCGGATCGAGCATGTGGAAACCACCCGCCTGCAGCTGACCGCCATGCGGCGGATGCTGGCGCGGCTGCAGCCGAAACCAAGGGGGGCTGGGGCATGAGCGACCCGCAGGACACTGACCCGCTGCTTCGCGAAGTGCGCAGACATCAGGCGCGGCGCGCGGCTTGGCTGCGGGATGGCGATGCCTCGGTCGGGCGGCGTCTGGCGCAGATCGGCGTGCTGGGCTGGATCATCGTGGCGCCGATGCTGGGCGGCATCGCCTTGGGCCGCTGGCTGGACGGGCGGTTCGGCACGGATCTGTTCTGGACGGCGCCGCTGCTGCTGGTGGGGCTTGGGCTAGGCGGCTGGGGCGCGTGGCGCTGGATGGGCAGCGCATGACCGATCTGGCGATCCTTGGGCTTTGGCTGGCGGGCGGTGCCGTGGGCGGCCTGATCTATTTCCGCATGGTGCGGCAGAGTGCCGGGCTGCTGCTGTCGGGGCGGCGCGGCGCACCGCTGCTTGGCGGCGCGCTGGTGCTGCTGCGCATGGCCGGGATTGGCGGCGGGTTGTTCCTGGCCGCGATGCAGGGCGCCGGGCCGCTGCTGGCCGCCGCGCTTGGCCTGCTTCTGGGGCGTCATGCCGTGATGCGGCGGGCCGCGTGATGGAAAGCCCGCTGGAATCGCTGCCGCTGGTCATGCTGGGCCCGGTGCCGATCATGGCCTCGGTCGTGGTGACATGGGCCATCATGGCGCTGCTTGTGCTGGGGGCCGCCCTGCTGGCCCGCCGCCTGCGGCTTGTGCCGTCGCGGGTGCAGACCGCTGCGGAACTGCTGGTCGGCACGGTCGACAGCCAGATCCGCGACGTGACCGGTGCGCCCCCGGCGCCCTACCGGGCCTTTGTCGGCACGCTGTTCCTGTTCATCCTGATGGCCAACTGGGCCTCGCTGATCCCCGGCATCACCCCGCCCACCGCCACCATGGAAACGCCCGCGGCCCTTGCGGCGCTGGTGTTTGTTGCGATCATCCATTTCGGCATCAGGGGCGGGGGGCTGCGCGGCTTCCTGCGCGGCTTTGCCCGGCCCAACCCGGTGATGATCCCGCTCAACATGCTGGAAAGCCTGACCCGCAGCGTGTCGATGTTCGTGCGGCTTTTCGGCAACGTGATGAGCGGGGTCTTTGTCATCGCCATCGTCGGATCGCTGGCCGCGCTTCTGGTGCCGATCCCGCTCATGGTGCTCGATCTGCTGACCGGCGCCGTGCAGGCCTACATCTTTGCCGTGCTGTCGATGGTGTTCATCACGTCCGCCGTCGAAAAGGGCCAACCCGAACCCAAGGACATCTGAATGGAATATGTGAACATCGTCAGCATCGTCAGCATCGTCTGCGCCGCCTTTGCGGTGTCCTTCGGCGCGCTTGGCCCCGCGCTTGCCGAAGGCCGCGCGGTTGCCGCCGCGATGGATGCCATCGCCCGGCAGCCCGAAGCCGCCAACACCATCTCGCGCACGCTGTTCGTGGGGCTCGCCATGATCGAGACCACGGCGATCTACTGCCTTGTCGTCGCACTTCTGCTGCTTTTCGCCAATCCGATGATGCCATGACCTTTGATGTCTGGACGCTGGGATTTCAGGCGGTCAACGTGCTGGTTCTGGTCTGGCTGCTGCACCGGCTGTTCTGGACGCCGGTTGCCGCCATGATCGCCGCGCGTCAGGCCGCCGCCGCGACGCTGCTGGACGAGGCCGGGGCAAAGCGCGCCGAGGCGGAGGCGGCGCTGGCCGGGATCGCCGCGACGCGGGCGGGGCTTGCCGCAGAGCGTGACGCGATGCTGGACCGCGCCCGCCAAGATGCGGCGGCGGCGCGCGAGACCCTGCTGGCCGAGGCGCGGACCGAGGCGGAAGCCCTGCACGACACCGCCAAGGCGGCCCGCATCCGCGCCGCCGCAACGCTGAAGGCCCATGCGATGGACGAGGCACAGATGCTTGCGGTGACCATCGCCGGTCGGCTTGTGGCGCGGCTTGACGGTCCGGCGACGGAGGCGGCCTTTCTGGGCTGGCTGGTGCAGGGTCTGGCCGCGCTCTCTGGACCCGAGCGTGCCGCACTTGCCGCCGAGGATCTGGAACTGGTCAGCGCAACCGAACAGGACATCCCCGCGCAGGAGCGGATCAGGGCCGCACTTGCCACCGTGTTCGGCGCGCCGGTGGTCTTTGCCCTGCGCACCGATCCTGCGCTGATCGCGGGGCTGGAACTGCACGCGCCGCATTTCAGCCTGCGCAATTCGTGGCGGGCCGATCTGGCCCGGATCGCGGCAGCGCTTGGCGAAACGGATGGTCTGTCCGATGCCGCATGAGGCCCACTGGCTGACAGAGGCCACCGCGCGCGTGCAGGCCACCGGTCTGGGCCCCGCCGCCGAACACCGGGGCCGGGTCGAGGAGATTGCCGATGGTGTGGCGATGATCTCCGGCCTGCCGCAGGTGCGCCTTGACGAACTGCTGCGCTTTGACTCCGGCGCAGTCGGCTTTGCGCAGGTGCTGGAACCCGACCGGATCGGCTGCGTGCTGCTGGAGGCCGCAGCGGCGCCACAGGCCGGGGATGCCGTGCGGGGCACGGGGGATGTGGTCCGCGTGCCGGTCGGCCCCGGCCTGCTGGGCCGCATCGTCGATCCGCTGGGCCGTCCGCTGGACGGGCGCGGGCCGGTGGTGGCCGAGGCAAGCCTGCCGGTCGAACGCGAGGCCCCCGGCATCATCGAGCGGGATCTGGTGGTCCATCCGGTGCAGACCGGGGTGCTGGTGGTCGATACGCTTTTCGCCTTGGGGCGGGGGCAGCGCGAACTGATCATCGGGGATCCGGCCACCGGCAAGACGACGCTGGCTCTTGATACCATCATCGCACAGCGCGACAGCGACCTGATCTGCGTCTATGTCGCCGTGGGGCAGAAAACCTCTGCCGTGCGCCGGGCGGTGGATGCGCTGATGACCCATGCCGCCTTTGACCGCTGCATCGTCGTGGTGGCCGGGCCCGCGACCCCGCCGGGCCTGCAATGGATCGCGCCTTTTGCGGGCATGACCATGGCCGAGCATTTCCGCGACAGCGGCCAGCACGCCCTGATCGTGATCGATGACCTGACCAAACACGCGGCCACCCACCGCGAAATCGCGCTGCTGACCCGGCAGTCGCCGGGGCGCGAGGCCTATCCGGGCGATGTGTTCTACGTGCATGCGCGGCTGCTGGAACGCGCGGCGAAGCTGTCGCAGGCCAAGGGCGGCGGCTCGCTCACCGCCCTGCCGATTGCCCAGACCGAGGCGGGGAACCTTTCGGCCTATATCCCCACCAACCTGATCTCGATCACCGACGGGCAGATCGTGCTGGGCGCGGCGCTGTTTCAGGAGGGGCAGAAACCCGCCGTCGATGTGGGGGTGTCGGTCAGCCGGGTGGGGGGCAAGACGCAGGCGCCCGCGCTGCGCGACGCCGCGACATCGCTGCGGCTGGATTACGCGCAGTTTCTGGAAATGGAGGTGTTCACCCGTTTCGGCGGCACCATCGAACCCCGGGTGCAGGCACAGCTGACGCGGGGGGCCCGGCTGCGCGCGGTGCTGCGCCAGCCCCAGCACGCGCCGATGCGGCTGGACGAGGAAGTGGCGCTGGTGATGGCGGTGCAGGAGGGGCTGCTGGACGGGCTCGCGCCCGAACAGGTCGCCAGCTTCCGCAACCATCTTGCAGCGACGCTGGAGCCGGGTGCCGCCGCGATCCTGCGCAGGATCGCGGCGACCGGCACGCTTGACGGTGCGGACAGGGCGGCGCTGCTTGCCGCGCTGCGCAAGCGCGCCGCCGATGTCTGACGCCGATCTTTTCGCCCGGATCGACGGCATCCGTCAGCTGGGAAGCGTGGTGCGCGCCATGACCGGGATCGCGGGCGCCCGCGCCCGCACCGCCCGCCTGCAGATGGCAGCGGTCGAGATCTATGCCGCCACGCTGCACGACGCGGTGTCGCAGGGTCTGGCGGGGCCCGCTCTGGCGGAGGACAGGCTGACGGCGCGCCCGGCGCTGGTGGTGTTCTGCGCCGAGCAGGGCTTTGTCGGCGGGTTTACCGACCGCGTGCTGGAGGCGCTTGGCGCAGTGCCGCCGGAAACCGACCTGTTCCTGATCGGCAGCCGGGGTGTGGCGATTGCGACGGCGCGCGGCCTGCATCCGGTCTGGTCGGCTGCGATGCCGTCGCGATCCGCCAGCCTGCCCAAATTCGCGGACCGGCTGCTGGCGGCGGTGTTTGCGGACAGCGTGCTGCGCGCGGTGTCGGTGGTTCATGCGGTCTGGGCCCGCGGACAGGTCACGACCGACCGCCGCGTGCTGTTTCCGGCGCCGCGCGCGGAAGGGGGCGCCCCTTGTGCCGCGCCGCTTACCAACCTGCCTGCCGCCGATCTTGCCGCCGCACTCGGGCTTGATCAGCTGCACGCGGCGGTGACCCGGGCGGCCCTGCATGCCTTCGCCGCCGAGAACGAGGCGCGGATGGCCACCATGTCCGCCGCCTCGCGCCAGATCGAGGCCGAACTGGTCGCGCTGGACGCGCTTGCCCGTAGGCAGCGGCAAGAGGCGATCACCGCCGAGATCATCGAAATTGCCTCCGGCGCAGAGACCGGGCGCTAAAGCCTGCCGCGTGTCGTTGCGCGGACCTAACCTGCGTCAGCACGGCCCTGCCTCCGTCAGGCTAGCGTGATCCCGACGCGTCATCTCAGGGAAGCAGTCTCATGCCATCCACCGAAGAGCCCGCCGCGAAATCCAAGCTCCGTTTCCCCTCCGCCTTTACAATCCTCTTTGCCCTGATCGTCCTTGTGGCGGCGCTGACCTGGATCATTCCGGCGGGCCAGTACGAGCGCGTCACCTCCGAAGCACTTGGCAAGGAGGTGCCCGTGGCGGGCAGCTATGCGCCGGTGGAAGCGGATCCGCAGGGCATCTTCGACGTGATCCTTGCCCCCATCGCGGGCTTTTACGACCCCGTCACCTATGTTGCCCGCGCCATCGACGTGTCGCTGTTTGTCCTCATCATCGGCGGCTTCATCGGGGTGGTGACCGCAACCGGCGCCATAGATGCCGGGATCGCGCGGGCCATGGTCCGGCTGAAAGGCCGCGAGATCTGGATGATCCCGTTCCTGATGGCGCTCTTTGCGCTGGGGGGCACGACCTATGGCATGGCCGAAGAGACGCTGGCCTTTTACGTCCTGCTGATCCCGGTGATGATCGCCGCCCGATATGACGCGCTGACGGCTGTGGCGGTCATCCTGCTGGGCGCCGGGGTCGGCGTTCTGGGATCGACGGTCAATGCCTTTTCGACCGTCATCGCCTCGGATGCGGCGGGCGTGACCTTCGCAGACGGTTTGGCGCTGCGGCTGGTCATCCTTGCGCTGTGCTGGGCGGTCACGGTCGCCTTCGTGATGCGCTACGCGGCGCGGGTGCGGGCCGATCCGACACGATCGCTGGTCTATGACCGCAAAGCCGCGAACGAGGCGCATTTCCTGTCCGCAGCCCCGGCGCAGGCTGCGACCTTCACCGGGATGCACAAGATCGTCCTGATCCTGTTCGCCCTGACCTTTGGCGTGATGGTCTGGGGCGTGGTGCTGGGCGGCTGGTGGATGGCCGAGATGAGCGGCCTGTTCCTTGCCGCAGCGATCCTCGTCGGTCTCATTGCCCGGCTGGGCGAGGGCAGGCTGGTTGACAGTTTCGTCAGCGGCGCGCGGGATCTGCTGGGGGTGGCGCTGATCATCGGTCTGGCGCGCGGCATCGTCGTGGTGATGGATGCAGGCCACATCACCGACACCATCCTGCATGCGGCGGAAACCGGCGTCGGCGGCCTGTCGCGGACCGCGTTCATTCTGGTGATCTACTGGATCGAGGTCGGGCTGTCGTTCTTCGTGCCCTCCACCTCGGGCCTTGCCGTGCTGTCGATGCCCATTCTCGCGCCGGTGGCCGATTTTGCGCAGGTCAAGCGCGAGCTGGTCGTGACCGCCTTTGCCACCGCCAGCGGCATGGTCAACCTGATCACCCCCACATCGGCTGTCGTGATGGGCGGGCTGGCCATTGGCCGCGTCCCCTATGAGCGCTGGCTGCGCTTTGTCTGGCCGCTGCTCGTGGTCCTGACATGTATCGTCATGGCCGCGCTTGCGCTGGCCACCGTGCTGGGAGGCACCCCCACATGACCCTGACCTATGGCGTTCATTCCGAGGCGGGCGTGCTGCGCCGCGTTCTGGTCCACCGGCCCGGATCGGAAATGGCGCGGCTGACCCCGGCAAACGCGGAAAGCCTGCTGTTTGATGACGTGCTCTGGGTGAAACAGGCGCGCATCGACCACATGGCCTTTGTCGATGTCCTGCGCGACCGGGAGGTCGAGGTGGTGCTGCTGCGCGAGATGCTGGAGGTGGTCGTCGCGGATCCCGTGGCCCGCCGCTGGCTGCTGGATGCGCGGATCAACGACAATTCGGTGGGCGTGGGTCTGGCGCGCGATCTGCATGCCTGCCTGATGGAGTCGTCGGCCAATGCGCTGACCCATATCCTGATCGGAGGCATGAGCCGGACCGAACTGCCCATCCCCATGGCCGGGGTCGTGGCGCCGATGCTGCGCGACGAGGATTTTCTGCTGGCCCCGATGCCCAACCAGATCTTCACCCGGGACAGTTCGGCATGGATCTATGGCGGGGTTGCGCTGAACCCGATGTTCTGGCCCGCCCGGCGGCTGGAGACGCTGAACCTTGCCGCGATCTACCGGTTTCATCCCGATTTCAGGACTGCCGAATTTCCGGTCTGGTTCGGGGATCCGCTGACCGATCATGGGCAGGCCACGCTGGAAGGCGGCGATGTGATGCCCATCGGCAATGCAACCGTGCTGGTCGGCATGGGCGAACGCAGCACGCCGCAGGCGGTGGGACAGCTGGCGCGCGCCCTCTTCGCCGGGGGCGGGGCAGAGCGGGTGATCGCCTGCCAGTTTCCCCGCGCCCGGTCGTCCATGCATCTTGATACGGTCTTCACCTTCTGCGACCGCGATCTGGTGACGGTCTTTGCCGAGGTGGTCGACGCCATCCAGACCTATTCGCTGCGCCCGGACGGACGCGGGGGCCTGACCGTCACCACCGAGACCCGGCCCTTTCTGGAGGTGGTGGCGGGCGCGCTTGGCCTTCGGGCGCTGCGCACCGTGCCGACCGGCGGCGATGCCTATGAATCGCAGCGCGAACAGTGGGATGACGCCAACAACCTGCTCTGCCTCAGCCCGGGGGTCGTGGTCGGCTACGAGCGCAACACCCATTCCAACACGCTGCTGCGCAAGGCGGGGGTCGAGGTCATCACCATTTCCGGTGCCGAACTGGGGCGCGGGCGCGGCGGGTCGCACTGCATGTCCTGCCCGCTGATCCGCGATGCGCTGTGACGCGCTGCAAGGCGCCCGATTTCCTGAAAGGATGACCCGATGCCGCAAAATCTGCATGGACGCAGTTTCCTGAAACTGCTCGATTTTTCACCCGACGAATTGCGCCTTCTGCTCCGGCTTGCCGCCAGCCTCAAGGAGGCGAAGGCCGCCGGCACGGAAACCCAGCTTCTGAAGGGCAAGAACATCGCGCTGATCTTCGAAAAGGACAGCACCCGCACCCGCAGCGCCTTCGAGGTGGCGGCCTTCGATCAGGGCGCGCATGTCACCTATCTGGGGCCGACGGGCAGCCATATCGGCACCAAGGAGACCATGAAGGACACTGCCCGCGTCTTGGGAAGGTTCTATGACGCCATCGAATACCGGGGCTTTGGCCAGTCCGATGCCGAGGTGCTGGCGCAGTTCGCCGGGGTGCCGGTCTATAACGGGCTGACGGACGAGTTTCATCCGACGCAGATTCTGGCCGATCTGATGACCATGCGCGAATATACCCACAAGCATCTGTCGGACATCGCGTTCTGTTTTCTTGGCGATACCGGCGGCAACATGGGAACGTCGCTGATGGTGGGTGCGGCCCTGATCGGGATGGATGTCCGGCTCTGTGGTCCGCAAAGCCTCTGGCCCGACGCGGCGCTGGTGGATCACTGCCGCAGGCTGGCGGAAACCAGCGGGGCCCGCATCACCCAGACCGAGAATCTGGCCGAAGGGGTCGAGGGCTGCGATTATGTCTATACCGATGTCTGGGTGTCGATGGGCGAGCCGGACAGCGTCTGGGCCGACCGTATCGCCCTGCTGTCGCCTTTTGCGGTGACACAGGCGGTGATGGATCTGACCGGCACTCCGCACAGCAAGTTCCTGCATTGCCTGCCGGCCTTTCACAACCGCGACACGAAAACGGGCGAGAAGATCTTCCAGACCTATGGCATCGACTCCATGGAAGTGACCGACGAGGTGTTCGAATCCCCCGCCTCGGTCGTGTTCGATCAGGCCGAGAACCGGCTGCATTCGATCAAGGCGGTGCTTGTCGCCACCATGGGCGCCTGAGATGCGCATCGTGGTGGCCTTGGGGGGCAATGCCCTGCTGAAACGCGGCGAGCCGATGACCGCAGAGGCGCAGCACACCAATGTGCGCGTCGCGGCGGCGGCGCTGGCCGATCTTGCGCGCGATCATCAGATCATCGTCGCGCATGGCAACGGTCCGCAGGTCGGGCTGATGGCCCTGCAGGCCGCCGCCTATGCAACGGAGACGGTCTGGCCGCTGGATATCCTTGGCGCCGAGACGGAAGGCATGATCGGCTATCTGATCGAGCAGGAACTGATGAACGCGCTGCCACGGGGCACCGACTGTGCCACGCTGCTGACGCGGGTGGAGGTGGATCCGCAGGATCCCGCCTTTGACCAGCCCACAAAACCCATCGGCCCGGTCTATGGCCCCGAGGAAGGCCGCCAGATCAGCACCCGGAACCGCTGGTCGATGGTCGAGGAATCGAAGGGCAGGTTGCGCCGGGTGGTGCCGTCGCCGCTGCCGGTGGCCATTCTGGGGCTGAAGCCGATCCGTCTTCTGGTCGAGGCCGGGGTTTGTGTCATCTGCGCGGGAGGGGGCGGCATTCCGGTGGTGCGCGGCGCCGATGGCCGGATGGAAGGGGTCGAGGCGGTGATCGACAAGGACCGCACCTCGGCCCTGCTGGCAGAGGCGCTGCAGGCGGATGTGCTGCTGATGCTGACCGATGTGGAGGCGGTGTTCCGCGACTGGGGCGGGCCGGATCAGTCGGCGATTGCCAGCATCACGCCGGATGCGCTGGCGGCGATGAGCTTTGCTGCGGGCTCGATGGGGCCAAAAATCGCCGCCGCCTGCAATTTCGTGCGCGGCGGTGGCACCATGGCCTGCATCGGGCGCCTGCAGGATGTGCGCGACATCGTGGAGGGGCGCGCAGGCACGCAGGTGCGCCTTGACCTTCTGGCGCCGGATCACCGCTCAGTGACCGAACACCGGTGCGCCCGGCTGTCCTGATGCCAGGCTGACGCAGCGGGGTGACGCCCGCTGCGCCGCGTCACTTCAGCAGCGGGCCGTCGTGATCAAGATAGGTCTTGTCGAAATCCGCCAGCAGCACCAGCGCGTCAAGATCGTGGATTTCCACATGGCCGTGCTGGAAGGTCACCAGCCCTTCCTCGCGCAGTTCGCGCAGCACGCGGTTCACATGCACGGCGCTCAGCCCCAGCGCATCGGCCAGCAGGTATTGCGACAGCGGGCAGTCATAGCCCGAGGTGGTGCCCAGCCCCACCAGTTTCAACCTTGCGCCCAGTTCCAGCAGGAAATGCGCGGTGCGTTCCTTGGCATCGCGGCGCCCGATGCCCACCAGATGCTCCACCACCATCGCCTCGTCCCGCGATGCCGCCCAGAGCATGGCCGTGGCCAGCCGCGGTGTGTTGCTGAAGGTTTCTAGCAGGTCGCTGGCCAGCACTTCGGAGGCTTCCAGCTGCGTGACGGGTTCGATGTTGTGATCCGACGTGCGGAACAGCACCGACCGCAGGCCCAGAAAATCGCCCGGGATCTGGAAATCGACGATCTGCCGCGTGCCCCCGGTCAGAAGCTTGTAAGAGCAGGCCCAGCCCGAGGCCAGAATATAGGCGGACTGGTTGGTCTGGCCCTGATGCACGATGTCCCGCCCGGCGGGAAACTGCTTCTTGCGGGCATGAAGCTTGTCGATGGCCGTGATCTCTGTCGCGGACAGGGCGACGAAGGCGCCAAGTTTGCGCGCGAACGGGCTTTGCAGGGCGGTCAATTCCGACGCTCCTTTGCTGGCAGATGTCTGGGGTCAGGCGTGTGGCGCCGGGGCGCCGGGACGGCGGCCGTGCCGATACGGTCGGTCAGACTGATCTGCCTCAGTGCAGGATACCACACAACTGCGAGACAGGTGGAATGTTCCTGTCCCGGACCTCCTGTCCCGGGGCCTGCCCCTGTAAGGTCATGTAAGGTCACACCAAATGTCAGAAATTCACGATGTCCCCGGTACGGCGGCGCTTGCCATCTGCGAATCGCTCCTGCTTGCGCTGAACGACCGCAACATTCTGCCCGAACACGAAATCCTCGGCATTCTGCGCGATGCCGCCGCCGCACATTCCAACGATACCGGCGCGGATGGTCAGGCGGAGCTTCACGAAGCCGTCGCGGCACTGATCAACGGCATCATCCTTGGCGGAAACTCGGTCCGCCGAAGGTAACGGCGGGATCTGGCGCAGGGCGCCCGACAGACCCGGCGGCACTGATCCATGATAGCGCGGACGCAGCTCAGGACCGCTAGTCCTGACCACACACCCCTGCCTTTCCCCCATCACCTGCGCCGCGCGGCATGTCGGGGACCATCCCCCTCCGTCGCCGCCCGCGCCCGAAAGGACCTGCCATGAACTGGAATCAGATCGAGAACAACTGGGCGGCCATGACACGGCGCGTGCGGCCGGACTGGACGGCGCCCGCCGCCGCGAATGCCGCAGACGACCGTGCGGACAGTGGCGCAGCCGGGGACGCCCCCGGTCTCACCGAGAACAGCGCCGCCCCGGCTCCCACGGCGGACACGGCCCTCCTTCCTCGTGAGCGCGCGTGAGCGCAGCAGGCACCGCATACGCCCTGCGCCAAGCCGCCAGCCGGATCACCGGACTCCTTCGGCCTGAAACCGGCCTGTGGCGCGACACGACCGCGATCCGCTCCGAACTCTTCGGCACCGAACGGCTGGAGCATCATGCCCTGACGCTGGCTGCGGCACAGACCGTGGCCCGCGTTCCGGGGCGGCGGGTGCCCAAGCTGACCGCGCGCGTCAAGAACAACGCGCATTCCCTGCTGGGGGCATATCTGGGCTGCGCACGGACGGTGGAGGCCGGGCGCGCCATCACCCCCGCCGCCGAATGGCTTCTGGACAATTTCCACCTTGTCGAACAGCAGCTGCGCCAGATCGACGACGATCTGCCCGAAGGGTATTACCGGCAGCTGCCGAAGCTGGCTGACGGCCCCTTTGCGGGCTATCCGCGCGTCTTCGGGCTGGCATGGGCCTATGTCGCCCATACCGACAGCCTGCTGTCGGAGCCGGTGCTTGCCGCGTTCGTAAAATCCTACCAGCAGGTCAGCCCCCTGACGATCGGGGAACTGTGGGCCGTGGCGATCACGCTGCGGATCGTGCTGATCGAGAACATGCGCCGCCTTGCCGACCAGATCACGCTGGGCAACAGCCAGCGCAGGATCGCCGATGACATCGTCGACCGGGTGCTGGCGGCCCGCAAGGATCCGGCACAATCCCCGCAGGCGGCGCTGCGCGCCGCGATTGCCGGGCTGGAATCGGCACCGCTGGATGAAATCCTTGCGGCGCAGATCGCCAAGCGGCTGCGCGGCTTTGATCCGTCCGACACGCCGCTGCACGCATGGCTGGCGGATCGCCTGCACCATCAGGGATCCTCCATCGAGACCGTGGTGCAGAACGCCCAGCTTCGGCAGGGCGCGTCCAACGTGACGATGCGCAATATCGTCACCAGCATGCGGCTTGCCTCGGAACTGGACTGGGCGGATTTTGTCGAGGATGTCAGCCTGATCGACAGCCGCCTGCGGGCGAAGTCCGATTTTGGCCAGATGGATTTTGCCACCCGCAACAGCTACCGCACCACGATCGAGGTGCTGGCGCGCGGCTCCGGCCAGACCGAGATCGCCGTGGCGCAGGCAGCGCTGGATTTTGCCGCGCTGCATGACGAGGCGCGTGACCCCGGCTTCGGCCTGATCGGCCCCGGGCGCCCGCGCTTTGAACGCGAGCTTGGTTTCCGGCCCGGCCTGCGGCTGCGCGTCGCGCGGACGGTGGGCCGTCTGGGGCTGCCCGGCTATCTGGGCGCCATCGCACTTGCCACGGCAGGCATTCTTGCCCTCGCGCTCTGGCTCAGCGGGGCGGGCGGGCTGGCGCTGATCCTGCTGGCACTCACCGGCCTGCTTGCCGCCTCCGAAGCTGGCACCGGGCTGGTCAACACCGCCGTGACCCGCATCCTGCGCCCGGATCTGCTGCCGGGGCTTGATCTGACCGCCGGGATTCCGCCGTCGCTGCGCACGCTGGTGGCGGTGCCGGTGCTGCTGCAGGATGCCGATGATCTTGCGGCGCAGATCGACCAGCTTGAGGTGCATCACCTATCCAGCACCGGCGGCGCGCTGCATTACGCGCTGGTGTCGGACGGGCCGGATGCGGCCAGCGAAACCACGCCGCAGGACGCGCCGCTGATCGCGGCGGCCCATGCGGCCATGGCCCGGCTCAACGCCCGCTATCCCTCCGATCAGGGCACCCGGTTCCTGTTCCTGCACCGGCGCCGGCTCTGGAATGCCTCGGAAGGGGTCTGGATGGGCTGGGAACGCAAGCGCGGCAAGCTGACCGAGCTGAACCGCCTGCTGCGCGGCGCCACCGACACCAATTTCCTGCCGCAGACGGGGGTGCCGCAGGAGGTCCGCTTCGTCATCACGCTGGATGCCGACACCCGGCTGCTGCGCGATACCGTGGCACGGCTGATCGGCAAGATGGCGCATCCGCTGAACCGCGCGGTGGTCGATCCCGTCAGCCGCCGCGTCACCGGCGGTTATGGCATCATCCAGCCCAGCGTCACCCCAGCACTGCCCGTCGGCAGCGAAGGATCGGTATTCCAGCGGGTCTTTTCCAGCCCCGGCGGGATCGAACCCTATGCCGCGGCCACCTCCAACATCTATCAGGATCTGTTCGGCGAAGGCTCCTTTACCGGCAAGGGCATCTATGACGTCGATGCCTTCGCCGCCAGTCTTGCCGGGCGGGTGCCGGACAACACCCTGCTGTCGCATGACCTGTTCGAGGGGGTGTTCGCGAAGGCGGGGCTTGCCTCGGACATCGACGTGGTGGACGCCTTTCCGGCCCGTTACGATGTCGCCACCCGCCGCCAGCACCGCTGGGTGCGGGGCGACTGGCAGCTTCTGCCGTGGCTGCTGCGCTCGGGGAGCGGGCTGTCCGTGCTTGGCCGCTGGAAGATGATCGACAACCTGCGCCGCGCGCTTGTGGCGCCGCTGACGCTGGCTGCACTGGCCACGGGCTGGCTTCTGCCCCTGCCGGTGGCGGCGGTCTGGACGGTGGCGGTGCTGGCGATGCTGGCCCTGCCGCATCTGCTGGGCCTGCCCTTTGCCGTCCTGCCGGGGCGTGCCGGGATCACCTCGCGCAGCCATGTCGCGGCCCTGCTGTCGGAAACCCGCAGCGCGCTGGCGCAGATCGCGCTCAACACCACGTTCCTGCCTGACACGGCATGGCAGATGCTGGATGCCTGCCTGCGCACGCTGATCCGGCTGGGCGTTACCCGGCGGCATCTGCTGCAATGGGTCACTGCGGCCTCCACCGGTGCCAGTGCCCGGCCCGGCCTGACCGCCCAGTATCTGCGGATGGCGGGGGGGCTGGTGCTGGGGCTTGGCGTCTGCGCCGTGGCGCTGACGCGCAATCCCGGCATCTGGCCGGTGGTGGTGCCCTTTGCGCTGCTTTGGCTTGCAGCCCCCGCCATCGCGCATCGCATCAGCCTGCCGCAGCGCGACCGCGCCGCGCTGCCGCTGGGCCAGCCCGAGGCGCAGGCCCTGCGTCTGATCGCCCGTCGGACATGGCGCTATTTCGAAACCTTCGTGACCGAGACCGACAGCTTCCTGCCCCCTGACAACTTTCAGGAAATCCCGGCTCCGACCGTGTTTCACCGCACCTCGCCCACCAATATCGGGCTTTATCTGCTGTCCGTCACCGTCGCCCGCGACATGGGCTGGATCAGCCAGACCGCCGCCGTCACCCGGCTGGAGCAGACGCTGGCGACGCTGGCGCGGATGCCGAAATTCCGCGGCCATCTTTACAACTGGCATGACACGCGCGACCTGCAGGTTCTGGACCCGGCCTATGTGTCTTCGGTGGACAGCGGCAACCTTGCGGGCCATCTGATCGCGGTGGCGCAGGCCTGCCGGGACTGGCAGGACAGGCCGCTGGACGAGCCCGCCCGCCGCGCGGGCCTGTCCGACGCGCTGGCGCTGGCACAGCAGGCGCAGACCGCCGAGCTGTCGCCGCTGCTGGAGCGGCTGCAGGCCGCCATGGCGCGGGGCGATGGCTTTGCGCTGCTGCAGCCCATGGCCAGCGACGCTGCGGCCAAGGCCCACGTGCAGGATCCGGACAGCGATCTGGCCTTCTGGTGCGCCGCCCTACGGGACTGCATCGCGGCCCATCTGGAAGACACGGCGGCCGAGAGCACACCGGATCTGGCCCGCGTCGAGGACCGCGCCCGCAGCCTTGCCCTGTCGATGGATTTCGGCTTTCTGCTCGACCCCGAGAAAAAGCTGCTGTCCATCGGCTTTGCCGTCTCCACCAACACGCGCGATCCGAACTGTTATGACCTGCTTGCCTCCGAGGCGCGGCTGGCCAGCCTTTTTGCCATCGCCAAGGGCGACGTGCCGACCCGGCACTGGTTCCGGCTGGGCCGCGCCGCAACGCCGGTCGGCGCCGGATCGGCGCTGATTTCATGGTCGGGCAGCATGTTCGAATATCTGATGCCGTCGCTGGTGATGCGGGCCCCGGCGGGGTCGGTGCTGGAACAGACCAACCGGCTGATCGTCAGGCGCCAGATCGCCTATGGCGCCGCGCATACGATGCCATGGGGCGTGTCGGAATCCGCCTATAATGCCCGTGATCTGGAAATGACCTATCAGTATTCCAACTTCGGCGTGCCCGGGCTTGGCCTGAAACGGGGGCTGAACGAAAACCGGGTCATCGCACCCTATGCCACCGGGCTTGCCACCATGGTGGACCCGCGCGCGGCGCTGCGCAATTTCGACCGGCTTGCCGAAATCGGCGCCGGGGGCCGCTTCGGCTTTTACGAGGCGGTGGATTTCACCGCAAAGCGCCTGCCTGCCGACGCGGATCATGCCATCGTGCAAAGCTTCATGGCGCATCATCAGGGCATGACCATCGCCGCCATCGCCAACACGCTTCAGGCCGGACGGCTGCGGACGCTGTTTCATGCCGAACCGATCATCCGGGCCGTCGATCTGCTGCTGCAGGAACGGGTGCCGCGCGATGCCACCGCCGCCCTGCCGCGCGCGGGCGCCGTGCAGGTGACGGCGGCAGAGATCTCTGACGCGCCGGTGGTGCGCCGCTTCGATGCCCCGGCTGAGGGCATGCCGACCGGGCATCTGCTGTCGAATGGCAGCTATGGCGTGGCGCTGACCCCCACCGGCGGCGGCTACAGCCGCTGGCGCGATCTGGCCATCACCCGCTGGCGCGCCGATCCGACCCGGAACACGCTGGGGTCGTTCATCTTTGCCCGCGATGTCAGGACCGGTGCGCTCTGGTCCGCCGGGGTGCAGCCCACGGGTGCCGATGCGGACCGCCATTCCGCCACCTTCTGCGAACATCACGCAAGCTTCGTGCATCAGGGGCGGCGGCTGAGCATGACCACCGAGGTCGTGGTCTCTGCCGAGGACGATGCCGAGGCGCGCCGCGTCACGCTGACCAATACCGGGGGCCGCGCGCGAGAGATCGACCTCACCTCCTATGCGGAACTGGTGCTGGCCCCGCCCGCCGCCGATCTGGCGCATCCGGCCTTTTCAAAGCTGTTCGTGGTGACCGATTTCCTGCCGGAACTCGGCGTCATCATCGCGACCCGCCGCCGCCGCACCCCCGCCGATCCCGAAGTCTGGGCGGCGCATATCGCCGTGGTCGAGGGCAAGGAAACAGCCCCCCTGCAGCATGAAACCGACCGGGCGCGGTTCATTGGCCGCGGACGCGACATCGGCACGGCGGCGATGTTGCAAAGCCCGCTGTCGGACACCACCGGCACCGTGCTCGATCCGGTGTTTTCGCTGCGCCGCCGCGTGCTTGTGCCCTCTGGCGGGATGGTCCGCGTGACCTTCTGGACCGTGGTGGCCGCCACGCCAGACGCGCTGCTGGATCAGGTGGATCGCCACCGCGATCCGTCCGCCTTTGAACGCGCGGTGACCCTGTCCTGGACGCAAGGTCAGGTGCAGCTGCGCCATCTTGGCGTCAGCTCCGCCGCCGCCGCCGATTTCCAGCGCCTTGGCGGCATGATCCTGCGCGACGATCCGCGCCTGCGCGGCACGGGAGGCCAGATCGAAGCCGGGCTGGATCTGCAATCGTCGCTCTGGCCCATGGGCATTTCCGGCGATCTGCCGATCCTGCTGTTCCGGATCAGCGACCCCGAGGATACCGCCGCCCTGCACGAGGTTCTGGCCGCCCATGAATACCTGCGGATGCGGCAGCTGGATGTGGATCTGGTCATCCTGAACGACCGCGCCGCCTCTTACGTTCAGGACATGCAGATCGCCATCGAGGTTGCCGTGCGCTCCGCGCAGTCGCGCCCCCGCAGCGACGCGCCCCGGGGCGGTGCCCAAGGCGCCATCCATGTGCTGCGCGCCGATCTGGTCACCTCCGGGCAGCGCGCGATGCTGGTCGGGGTGGCCCGGGTGATCCTGCTGGCCAGCCGGGGCAGCATCGGCGACCAGATCGACGCGCTGGCGCCCGGGGCACCGCTGAGCCCGGACACGCCCGCCGCGCGGGCCCTCCTGCCCGAGGCGAAAGCGGATGCCAGCGCGACCGGCACCGAGGGTCTGGAGTTTTTCAACGGCACTGGCGGCTTTGCCGAGAATGGCCGCGAATATGTCACCGTGCTGCGCGACGGGCAGACCACCCCCGCGCCGTGGATCAACGTCATCGCCAATCCGTCTTTCGGTTTTCAAGTCTCTGCCGAGGGCAGCGGTGCTGTCTGGGCCGAAAACAGCCGGGAAAACACCCTGACGCCGTGGTCGAACGACCCGGTCCGCGATCCCGCCGGCGAGGCGATCTATCTGCGCGACAGCGACAGCGGCGCGCTCTGGACCCCGACCGCGCTGCCGATCCGGGGGCGCGGCACCTATGTCGCGCGGCATGGCTTCGGCTACAGCCGGTTCGAACACGGCGCGCAGGACATCGCCGCCGAGATGGTGCAGTTCGTGCCGATGGAGGATCCGGTCAAGATCACCAAGCTGACCCTGCGCAACACCGGCAAGACCGTGCGCAGGCTGACCGTCACCGCCTATGCCGAATGGGTGCTTGGCCCGTCGCGGGCCGCAACCTCGGCCCATCTTGTCACCTCCGCCGATCCGGTGACGGGGGCGATTTTTGCCCGCAATCCCTTTGCCATGGCCTTTCCGGGCCGCGTCGCCTTTGCCGATCTTGGCGCGGACTGTGCCAGCCTCAGCGCGGACCGGACAGAGGTGCTGGGTGCGGCGGGCAGCATGGCCGCCCCCGCAGGCATCGGGGCAGCACCCCTGTCGGGGCGCACCGGACCCGCGCTTGACCCCTGTGCCGCCCTGCAGCGCCATGTGACGCTGGCCCCCGGCGAAACGGCGACGGTGGTCTTTCTGCTGGGGCAGGCCGCCGCGCCCGAGGCGGCGCAGGCGCTGATCGAGCGCCATCGCGCAACCGATCCCGACACCACGCTGGCCGCCGTGCGGCAGCACTGGACGGATCTGCTGTCCGGCGTGCAGGTCGCCTCGCCCGACAGGGCGATGGACATCCTGCTGAACGGCTGGCTGCTCTACCAGACGCTTGTCTGCCGGATCTGGGCGCGGGCCGGGTTCTATCAGGCGAGCGGCGCCTATGGCTTCCGGGACCAGCTGCAGGACGGCATGGCCCTGACCGCGCAGCGCCCCGACCTGACCCGCGCCCATCTGCTGCGCGCGGCCTCCCGGCAGTTTCCCGAAGGCGACGTGCAGCACTGGTGGCTGCCGCATTCGGGGCAGGGGGTGCGCACGCGGATTTCGGATGACCGGGTCTGGCTGGGCTACGGCGTGGCGCAATATGTGGCGGTGTCGGGGGATGCCACGATCCTTGACGAAGAGCTGCCCTTTCTGGACGGCCCCGCGCTGCCGCCGGGGGCGCATGACGATTTCTTCCTTCCCACCGTGTCCGAAACCCGTGCCAGCCTATTCGAGCATTGCGCGCGCGGCATCGATCAGGCGATTGCGCTGACCGGCGCCAATGGCATGCCGCTGATCGGCACCGGTGACTGGAACGATGGCATGAACCGGGTGGGTGAAGGCGGCAGCGGCACCTCGGTCTGGCTGGGCTGGCTGCTGGTCGCCACGCTGGACGCGCTGATCCCGCTGGCGAAAGACCGCGATCCCGCACGGGCGCGGCACTGGAGCGCGCATCGCGCGGCGCTGGTGCAGGCGATCGAACGCGACGCCTGGGATGGGGCATGGTATCGGCGCGGCACCTTCGACGACGGCACGCCGCTGGGATCGGCTACATCGGAAGAATGCCGGATCGACAGCATCGCGCAGTCATGGGCGGTGCTGTCGGGTGCGGCGGATCCGGGGCGGGCGGCCACGGCCATGGCCAGCATGACCGAGCATCTGGTCAGGCGCGATCCGGGCCTTGCCCTGCTGTTCACGCCGCCTTTCCACAACACCCCGCTCGATCCCGGTTACATCAAGGGCTATCCGCCGGGGCTGCGTGAAAACGGCGGACAATACAGCCATGCCGCGATGTGGGCGATCCTTGCGCGTTGCCGCATGGGCGATGGCGATGCGGCGGGGGATCTGTTCGCGCTGGTCAACCCGATCAACCACGCCCTGACCGCAAAGGAGGCCGCGCGCTACAAGGTCGAACCCTATGTGGTGGCGGCAGACGTCTATTCCACCGCGCCGCACGAAGGCCGGGGCGGCTGGACATGGTATACAGGTTCTGCGGGCTGGATGTATCGCGCCGGGATCGAAGGGCTGCTGGGGCTGACGCGGGAGGGGCCGGAGATCGTGCTTGCCCCGTGTTTTCCGAAACACTGGCCCCGGATCACGGCCACGCTGCGGCTGGGGCAGACCCATCTTGCGATCACCATCGACAATCCCGGCGGGACCGGAACGGGCGCCGGATCCGCGCAGCTGAACGGTGTCGCGCATGCGGTCGAAAACGGACGGCTGCGGCTGCGGCTTGTTCCCGGCAGGCAGGATCTCGTGCTGACGCTGGGAGGAGGGCGGGTCCCAAGCCAGCCCTGAAAAATCGGCCCCACCGCGTGAGGGAACCCGCGGTGGAGCCGTCCGGCAGGGTCAGCCTTTACGTGGCGGGACTTTCCGGTTGCCGAATGCCTTGAGAAACTCGCCATCCTGCGGTTTGTTGGCGGCTTCACGGGTTTTGTATTCGCTTGGCTGCTTCACGCTTTTCGGAGTGAGGGAAGCGGCCTTCTTTTTCTTGTTCTTTTCCATGTATCGACCTTTCGAAGCGAGGTGTTCAGAACGTTCTCAGCATCGGTAGCAGGCGTTTTCCGGTGGCAATGGCAGCGGTCCCTGCTGCGGCATCTCCGCAGGCGGGACCGTCCCGACGGGAGTCGGACCGGCAACGCACAGCCCGACAGTAGCGCCCCCCCTGACGGGCGATACAACATGGATCAGTCCCGGGGGCGCGACGGGGCAAAAGCCAAAGCCGGGGACAGGATGTTTCCGGCCTGCGGCATCCGGGCTGATCCAGGTAAGTGCGGCGTGGCCCCAGCCTGCGATGATGGGATTTCGGGGGTGCAGGCCGTGCAGGCAAAGGGGCGATGCTCCGCGCTGCGGCAGGCAGGCTCCGCTCAGGTGCCGGGCGTGGATCCCTCCTCCGGGTCCGGGCCCCGCACCGGCGCCACTCTTTCAGGAAGGTTTGTCATGTCCCTTGTCAATCTCGTTGTCACGCTGGTTCTGGTGGGTGTGGGGCTGTGGGTGATCAACACCTATGTCCCGATGGATCGCAAGATCAGGCAGATCCTGAACGTGGTCGTGGTGATCTTCGTGATCATCTGGCTGCTTTACGGGTTCGGGCTGATGGGCAACATGGGCGCGATGCGCGTTGGCGGCTGACACGTCCCGTGAGGCTCCGCTGGCGCTTGCCGGTCCGGTCACGCTCGGCACCCTGGACGAGACCGGCGCGCGCCTGCGCCGGGCCAAGGCCGATGTTGCGGTCGATCTGTCGGCGGTCACGGCGCTTGATACCGCCGGGGCTTGGCTTCTGGCCTCGTCGGGCCGGGCTTTTGGCGGGGGCGACGCCGCGCAGACCCTGCTGCTGCGCACCGTGCAGGACGCGCTGCCTGCCCCCGCCAAGGCGCCGCGCCGCAAGATGCGGTACCGCGCGGGGGACGGGCTCGCCTCTGTCGGCATGGCGGTGGGCCGCCTGCTGGCGGCGACCGGCGAAAGCCTTGGCTTTCTGGGGCTGGTCATGGCGCGGCTTTCCGGCCTGCTGCTGCGGCCCCGGCGGCTGCGGCTGACCGCACTGGTCCATCACATGCAGGAGGTCGGGCTGAACGCCGTGCCCATCGTGGCGCTGATGGGTTTCCTGATCGGGGTCGTGCTGGCGTTTCAGGGCGCGGCACAGCTGCGCCAGTTCGGGGCAGAGGTCTTTGTCGTCGATCTGATCGCCGTGTCGATCCTGCGCGAGCTTGGCATCCTGCTGACCGCGATCATCGTGGCCGGGCGCTCTGCCTCGACCTTTACCGCCGCCATCGGGTCCATGAAAATGCGCGAAGAGATCGACGCGATCCGCGTGCTGGGGCTGGATCCTATCGCGCTGCTGGTGCTGCCGCGCTTTCTGGCGCTGGTGATCGTGCTGCCGATCCTTGGCTTTGTCGCCAGCCTGTCGGGCCTTTTTGGCGGCGGGCTGATGGCGTGGATCGAGCTTGGCATCACGCCCAGCCAGTTCCGGACCCAGATGCTGGCGGATGTCAGCGCGGCGCAGGCGCTGGTGGGTCTGGTCAAGGCGCCGGTCTTTGCGGCGATCATCGCGCTGGTGGGCTGCCATCAGGGGTTTCAGGTCAAGGGCGACGCGGAATCGCTGGGCCTGCGCACCTCGCGCGCGGTGGTGATCGCGATCTTTCTGGTGATCGTGATGGATGCGCTGTTTTCCGTGTTCTTTGCGGTCTGGGGGATCTGATGCCGACCGAAACCGTCATTGCGATCCAAGGCCTGACCAACAGGTTCGGCAAGACCATCGTGCATGAGAACCTGTCGCTTGACGTGCGGCGTGGCGAGGTGCTGGGCGTGGTCGGTGCCTCTGGCAGCGGCAAATCGGTGCTTCTGCGCAGCATCGTCGGGCTGATGACCCCCAGCGCCGGGCAGATCACGCTGCTGGGGACCGATGTGCTGGGGGCCAGCGCCGCCGACCGCGCCGCCGCTGGCGCCCGCACGGGGGTGATGTTTCAGGATGGCGCGCTGTTTTCGGCCCTGACTGTGCGCGAGAATGTCGAGGCCCCGATGCGCGAACGCCTGAAGGTCGATCCGGTGACGCGGCGGGCGCTCGCCGATCTGCGCATCGCCATGGTCGGCCTGCCCGCGACGGCGGGCGATCTTTATCCGGCGGCGCTGTCCGGGGGGATGCGCAAGCGGGCCGGGCTGGCGCGGGCCCTGTCGCTGGACCCCGAGATCCTGTTTCTGGACGAACCCACCGCCGGGCTGGATCCGATCAGCGCCTCGGCCTTTGACACGCTGCTGATCTCGTTGCGTGACGCGCTTGGCCTGACGGTGTTTCTGGTCACGCATGATCTCGACACCCTGCAGGCCACCTGTGACCGCATCGCCGTGCTGGCCGACCGCCGCGTGCTGGTCACCGGCACCATGGCGGAAATGCGCGATGTCGCCGATCCTTGGGTGCATGCCTATTTTCACGGACCGCGCGCCCATGCGGCGCTGGCGGCGGCGGAGGGCTGATGGAAACCCGCGCGCGCTTTGTGCTGATCGGCCTCTTCACCATCCTTGGCCTTGTCGCCATGCTGGGCTTTGTGCTGTGGCTCGCCAAGGTGCAGATCGACCGCACCTATGCGCAATACGACATCCTGTTCGGCACCGCTGCGGGGCTGAGCCAGACCGCCGCCGTCCGCTATAACGGGGTGGATGTGGGCAGCGTCGTGGCCATCGCGCTTGACCGCGACGACCCGGCCCTGGTGCGGGTGCGGATCGAGATTTTTGCCAGCACCCCCGTGCGCACCGACACCATCGCCACGCTGGCCTCGCAGGGCGTGACGGGTGTTGCCTTCATCGCGCTGGAAGGCGGCAGCGCCGGGGCCGACCGGCTGCAGGCCGTGCCCCCCGCCGAACTGCCGGTGATCCGGTCAGAGCGGTCGGTGGTGCAGGATCTGATGGTCACCGGCCCGGATCTGCTGGCCGAGGCGACGGCGCTGATCGCCGAGGTGCGCAGCTTTGCCTCGCCGGAAAACCGCGATGCGGTGGCGGGGATCCTCGTCAACCTGCAGCAGGCGACCGGGCGCATCGATGCGCTGGCCACCCGCGCCGAGGCGTCGCTGACCAAGGTCGATGGCGTTCTTGATGCCGTCGAATCCGGGCTTGGCGCCACCGACGGGCTGCTGGCGCGCGACATTCCCGCGCTGATCGCCGATCTGCGTTCTGCCGTTGCCAGCACCACCGGCGCAATGACAGCCCTGCGCGGTGTCGTGCAGGGCGAAGTGCCCAGACTGTCCACGCAGGCTGGTGCCCTGATCCAGCAGACCAGCGGCGTGATCGCCACGTTTGACGCGCTTGCCCGCCAGATCGCCAGCGACCCGGGGCGGTTTCTGCTGGGCAATGAAACCCCCGAATACAGGAGATGACCACGATGATGTCGCGCCGCAGGATACTGTCTCTGTCCCTTTTTTCGGCTCTGCCCGGCTGCGGCGCCCTGACCGCCGTGTCAAAGGCCAGCGAGCCGCTGGACACCTACACGCTGTCGCCGCTTACCTCGGGCCCGCCGCAGCGCGGCGGCGAGGGCCATCTGGTTGTCGAACTGCCCACCTCGGGCGGGGAGCTGGCAACCGACCGCATCCTGATGAAGGTCTCCGCCCGGCAGGCCGAATACCTGCCCGAGGCGCGCTGGTCCGAACCGGCCCCGGCGATGATGCAGACGCTTCTGCTGACCGGGCTGCTGTACAGGGGCGGGCTTCGGCTGGTCAGCCGCGCCGGGGCGGGGCTGATGCCGGATTTTACGCTGATGACGGAGCTGCTTGCGCTGCAGGCGGAACTGCCCGGCCCGGTGCCGGGATCGGCGCGGATTCATGTTGCGGTGCAGCTGACCCTGATCCGCGAATCCGACCGCGCGATCGCCGGAACGCGGCGCATCGACAGCATGAGGACGGCCCCCTCCGACAGCACCGCGGCACTGATCGCCGGGCTTGATGAGGCCATGCAGATGGTCTTGGCAGAGGCGGTGGACTGGGTGCGGGGCGCGACGTGACAGCGGCCCGGGTCACGCTTGCAGCTGGTTCGCAGACAAAAGGCGTGCCAACATGCCTGCCCTTTGCGGGGCTGGCATGTTGGCATGTCTCTTGCTACCCGGAACCTGAGCCGCCAAACACGCAGCGGCCACAGTTCAGAGTGCCGGGGCCAGAGGCCGGCCGCACTGATGCAGGTTAGTGCCCGCGCGGCCCATGGGTCGTTTTTTTGACAAAAACGCAAGGACTGGCCGCCGCTGTGGATCTGACGCGGCGGCGCCTTGGCATCCCCGGCAGCAAGAGGCGCGGGATGCCTGAAGGTTCATTCGCCGGACCCGAACAGGCCGCCGAACAGAAGCTGCGCCACAACAAAGAGGATCGCGAGGATCGTCCAGATCGCGGTGCCTGACCCCAGACGGCCAGCGGCAAGGGGGGCAGCCTGCCATGTCGGCGCGGTTTTTGGCGGCGTGTCGGGCAGCAGCAGGGTCAGTTCCTGCGCGACCGTTCCGTGATCGCGCCCCAGCGCGGGCACGTCCCAGACCTTTGACAGCAGCAGACCCAGCCGGACGCGCGCCGCATCCCGGCTCAGGGCGACAAGGGCGGCGGTTTCGGTCCATGGATCCAGTCCCAGCCGCGCCAGCGCCGAAAGCACCGTCACGCTGGATCCCTTTCTGTCCGTGCCGACAGGCGCATAGAGAAACCGCTCGAATTCTTGGGGATGCGGGTAGAGACCACGGAGTCGGGTCATCATCATTCCGTTCATGGGTTGCGGGCGCGCATTGCCCCCGTGTTTTCCGGAGCCTAGGCGCGGACCGGCTCCGGCGCGCTTACACAGGTCAGTGCCTGTGCCGCATCCTGCGCGCCGGGGGCGTGTGTGGCCTTTCGAAGGCGGGACTAACATGTGTCAGCGCCCCGCCCGTGATTCTGACCTAGAAGAGTGGAAGTCGTTCAACTGTGCCGGTCCTCAAGCCGAGGAGGTGCGGAACGTGTCAATTTGCCCACATGACGGAGACCTAGGATGACCATGCGGTCTGCCAGATCGACGGTGACGTTTTCCAATGCCTTTGCCCTGCGGGAATATGCGGGGCAGCTGCCCGCAGGCGATTACGAAATTATCGTCGAAGAAGAGCTTCTTGAGGGCTTCAGTTTTGAGACGTGGCTGCGGACGGCGACCTATCTGATGGTGGGCCACAGCGACAGCCAACCCGGTCTTGCCGAAATGCGCGCGGTTTCCGACCGGGAACTGGTCGCCGTGCTAAGCCGGGACGGGGCCATGACCCAGACCAGGCAAAACAGCGAAGCGGCGCTTTCTCCGCTGGAGGACAGAACATGACCACTCCCGACTGGCTGAAGCCCGGACTTTACGGCGCGCTGACCGGCGCGATCCTTGTTGCCGCCCTTGGCTTTACATGGGGTGGCTGGGTCACCGGCAGGACCGCGAACGCGCAGGCCATGGAAATGTCGCGGGGCGATGTCGTGGCCTCCATGGTGCCGGTATGTCTGGACATGGCGCAGCAGGATCCGGCGCGGGACGAGAAGATGGAAACGATCCGGGCCGCATCGTCTTATGAACGGCGCAATGCGCTGATGGCGGGCGGTTGGGCGACGGTGCCGGGAACGGACGGCCCGGACCGGGATATCGCGCAGGCCTGTCTCGCGGCGCTCGAACTTTGATCGTTGCGGGGCCATCGGGACTGCCCGCGCCCGTGACATCCAGACCTTTGGACCGGCCCCGCGCCCCGGTCGGAAACAGGGGGCAGGCTGCCCCCGCCCTATGGGAGAGACCGCACCAAATGGAAAACCAGATCAGCAAGACGGTGGCCGTCTTTTCCCGCCCGTTCACCGTGCCGGGATTTGGCGACACGCTGCCCGCCGGGGAATACGAGATCGAAACCGAACTGATGTCGCCCCCCGACAGCCAGCGCGCCGAGGCATGGAAAGCCTCCGTGCTGGTCAGGCTGCATCCTCTGGTGTCCCATCCCGGGCTGACGCGCACGCTGACCGTGTCGCTGGCGGATCTGGATCACGCCCGCGCCAAGGACAAGCTGTCGGGCCGGGCGCTGTCGGATTTCTTTCTGGAAGAGATGCTTGTCGATCCGATGGTGCGCCTTGTCATGCAGGCGGACGGTGTGTCGGAAGCGGATCTGCGGCATCTTTATGCCGGAAACCTGACCACGCCGCCCGGCGAGGGCGCGCCGCATTTCGGCCCGCAGGATGACCCCAAGCGGCACAGCGCGGTGCCCGAGGCTGCGGCGGGTGTCGCCAGTGTGTCGCCACAGGTGGGGGCGGCCCCCCTGACCCTGCCGTCCGGAGGCACTTCCTCATGAGACACATGGCCATGACAGAGCAGTCCGCCCCCGAGATTTCGCCGCCAAGAGCCGCGGGCGATGTGCCCCGCGAACGCCGCTGCCTGCGCTGCAGCACCGTCTTCTGGAGCGAAGGTTTCGGAGAGCGGATCTGCCGCCGCTGCAAGGGGCTGAAGGCATGGCAGAGCGCGCTTTCCGGCCCGGTCTCCTCCCGCCGCCGCTGACCCGGAAGCGGCGCACGCGCCGCTTTGCCCTCATAACAGACTGGACTCCATCTTGTTTCGCCTCGAAACCTTTCACAAGACCACCTACCGGTACCGGCACAAGGTTCTGCTGGGGCCGCACCGGTTGATGCTGCGTCCCCGCGAAACCCGGGAACTGCGGCTGTTCTCGCACAGCCTGACCATCACGCCGCAGGCCACCGTGACCTGGTCCCATGATGTTGCGGGCAATGCCATCGCCACCGCCACGTTTGACGCGCCGACGGATCATCTTGTGATCGAAAGCCGGGCAAGGCTGGAACTGACCGCGCCGGAATGGCCGGTCTTTGCCATCTCCGCCTCTGCCGCCAGCTATCCCTTTATCTACAGTGCCGATGACTGGACGGATCTGGGCGCGCTGACCGTGCCGCAATATGCCGATCCCGATGGCCGGTTTTCCCGCTGGGTCGAAGGGTTCGTGATGGGGCGTCCCACGGACACGCTGTCGCTGCTGAAGGACATCAGCAATGGCGTGTTCACGCAGATGTCCTATCAAAGCCGCGAAACCGAAGGCACCCAGTCCCCGATCGAGACCATCGACCGCGGCTGGGGCTCGTGCCGCGACTTTGCGGTGCTGCTGGCCGAAGCCGCGCGCAGGCTGGGTCTGGGCTCGCGCATCGTCTCGGGCTATCTCTCCGATCCGGAGGGCGGCAGCGTCGGGTCTGCAGGCGCCGGGTCCACCCATGCCTGGGTCGAGATCTATCTGCCCGGCGCGGGCTGGATCGCCTTTGATCCGACCAATCGAAGCGTCGGATCCCAGAACCTTGTGCCGGTCGCGGTCGGCCGCGACATTCATCTGGTCGTGCCGGTGTCCGGCAGCTTTTCCGGAGACCCGAACGCCGTCCGCGATCTGTCGGTGGAGGTGTCGGTGCGCGTCGGCAGCCACAGCATGGCGCAGCGGCAGGACGCCTGACCGAACTGCCGGACCGGGTTCCGGGCTTTGACCTTCAGCCCCCGACGCGCAGCGTCTGCCGCCCCCGGATCCCGGACCCGACCTTGCCGCGCCAGCGCACCCTGCTGACGCGGGTTTTCGTGCCGGCAGGGCATTGCGGCTGCGGCTACATCCGGGCCAGCAGATCGTCGCGCGCGGAATCGCAATGTTCCTGCACCGCGCGGACCGCCTGATCGATGTCGCGCGCGCGGACAGCTGCAACAATGCTGCGATGCTGGCGCACGATGTCGGCGATCCGTTCGGAGATCTGCGCGACGCGGTGGCGCAGGCTGATGACCAGATCCCCGCAAGCTGCAGCAGCGCCTCGCGCACGCCGCATGACCCCGACAAGGCCCGGGCCCTGCTGGCCGAGGCCGGATACGCGGATGCGTGCAGCTTCGGTATTGCAGCAACGCGGACCAGTCCTCGCAGCAGCGCGCATAGATCCTCATGGAGCAGCTTTTGTGAGCCCTCGCATAGGGGCGCACATAGAGCGGCGACCTCAATCTAGGCACATGCCCCTTCTGACGGCAGAAGCGGCCGATGGGATGCGCGCCACCACCACCTGCCATTGCAGCGACACAGGGCGGCAGCCTAGCCGGAAATTCCAAAAGCCGATGTCGCTGGAGGCGCTTGCGAAACACGACCGCTTCTGCGGTGTCCAGCCCGGTGAGACTGCAGGCGGTCCTGACCGCCCCCAGCCTGCTGCTGACACCGCATATCGCGGGCGGCACGCAGGAAAGCCTGCTGCGCCGCAACCTGATCGGATTTCCCTGCAGGCCCGGAACTTAGCGCCTGCGGGTCTGGCGGTGATCCGGGCTATTTCCGCATGGGAAAGCCTCCCTCGGGGCAGGGGTCGCCGCGGGACCGGAAGTCGCGGCGATAGGCGGAGGGGGTGGTGCCGGCGGTCTGCCGGAACTTCCGCGCCAGATGCGCCGCGTCATGGAAGCCGCACTGTTCCGCGATGGCCGACATCTGCTGGTCGGTCCGGGCCAGCAGGGTTGCCGCCCGCCCGATCCGCAGCCGCGTCACATAGGCGCTGACCGACAGCCCGGTGCTGCGCCGGAAAATCCGCTGCAGCTGGCTTTCGGTGACATGCGCCAGCGCGCAGAGCGGCGCGAGCCGGATCGGCGCGTCGAGGTTCTTGTGCAGATAGGCCAGCACCGCCTCCATCCGCCGCTGGTCGCGCGGCAGGCCTTCGGGCGCCAGTGCCGTGGCGGACAGGGCCCGCCGGTCGGTCTGCTGCGACAGGTCGAGCAGGATCCCGGTCAGGCGCAGCGCCCGCTCTGCCAGCGGCAGATCACACAGATCAAGGATGCGGGCGCGGATCTGCGGGGCCGGGCCAAAAAGCACCCCGCCTTCGGCCTCTGCCAGCAGGGCCGAGATGGGCCCCAGTTCCGGCATCACCCGCAGCACGGACCGGATCCAGCTTTCGGTGAACCAGCAGACCACGGCGCGATGTTCCGCCGCCCCGTCCGCAAGGTCGTGCGAGTGCCAGGCATGCGGCAGGTTCGGGCCGATCAGCGCCAGATCACCCTCGGAATAGGGGGCCACGTCGCTGCCCACGAACCGCGTGCCCCGGCTGCCCAGCGTCAGCGTCAGTTCGTATTCGGGATGGTAGTGCCAGTTGAAGCCGAATTCCGGCAGGCGGCGGTCATAGACCAGACAGCTCTGGCGTTCGGGGATCGTGACGGCTTCGAACCAGGGCTGCATCCTGTCTCCTTCCTCATGCGGCAATCGTACAAGAAGACGCAGGGGTTGGGAATGGTGCCAGAGCGGGCAGCGGCTAGGTTGGGGAGGGAGGAGCCCGGCATGAACGACATAAGGCAGCAGCAGATGGACAGCCCGCAGGTCATCGTGATCGGCAGCGGGGTTGGTGGCGGCACCGTCGCGCTGCAGCTGGCGCGCGCCGGGATGCGCGTGCTTCTGCTGGAACGCGGCAAGGCCCTGCCGGACGAGCCGGAACCGAGCGATGCCGAAGCGGTCTTCGTTCAAAACCGCTACCGGACGCAGGAGCAGTGGCAGGACGAGACCGGGCGCCGCTACCGCCCCGGCCAGTATTATTACCTTGGCGGGCACACCAAATTCTACGGCACCGCCATGTTCCGTTTCCGCGAGAGCGACTTCGCCGAAACGCAGCATGAGGAGGCCGTCTCTCCGGCGTGGCCGGTCAGCTATGCCGAGCTTGAATCGTTCTACACGCAGGCCGAGCAGATCTTCGGGGTCAGGGGCGCTGCCGGAACCGATCCGACAGAGCCGTGGCGGCAGGCGGATTACGCCCATGCGCCCGTGCCGCATGCGCCGCTGATCGGGCGTATGGCGGAGCGGCTGGCGGGCGCCGGGCTGCACCCGTTCCATATGCCTGCGGCGGTGGATTACGGCCCCGGCGGGGCCTGCACCCTCTGTGGCACCTGTGACGCTTTCGCCTGCCGCTTCGGCGCCAAGGGCGATGCCGAAACGCGGCTGATCCGGCAGCTGCAGGCCATGCCCAATGTCGAGATCCGCACCGGAGTCGAAGTGCGCCGTCTGCTGCATGACGCACAGGGGCGGCACATCACCGCTGTCGAGGTGCTGCGGGACGGCGTGCTGCAGCACATCGAGGCCCCGCAGGTCGTGCTGAGCGCGGGCGCGGTCAATTCGGCGCTGATCCTGCTCCGCTCGGCCACCGACCGCTGCCCCGATGGCCTTGCCAACCGGTCCGGCGTCGTGGGGCGTTATCTGATGAACCACCACCTGACCGGGCTGATGGGCGTCCTGCCGTTCGAGATCAACGCCACGCCCTTTCCCAAAACCCTGTCCGTGAACGATTTTTACGGCGGCATTTCCGGGGATCCGATGGCGCGGGGCAATATCCAGATGCTGGGCAACATCCGCGGCCCGATGATCCGCGCGGCCTATCCCGCCACGCCAAAGCCGCTTGCCAACTGGCTGGGGCGGCACAGCGTGGACTGGCTGGTCATGTCGGAAGACCCGCCGCTGGCCAGCAACCGCGTGCGGCTTATGCCGGACGGCACGCCCGAGGTCACGTGGCATCCGGCCGATCTTTCGGCGCATGACCGCTTCGTGCGGCATGTCCGCAGGCTTCTGCGGCGGATCGGGTTTCCGCTGGTCCTGCGCCACAGCTTCGGGATCGAGGCCCCGTCGCACCAGTGCGGCACCGTGCGGATGGGCGACGATCCGGCCACCTCTGCGGTCAACGCGCTGTGCCGCGCCCATGACCATCCCAACCTTCACGTGGTGGATGCGGGCTGTTTCCCGTCCTCCGCCGCCGTGAACCCCGCGCTGACCATCGCGGCCCAAGGGCTGCGCGTCGGCGCCCATCTGGCGCGCAGCCTCGGCACCTCTGCCGCTGCCTGAAAGGATCTCCGATGTCGCATGATTTCCTCCAGCCTCTCACCGGCTCCTTTGCCTGCCCCGCCGCCGAGAACCCGACCGTGGCCATGATCGAGGCCGCGTTCAGGCATCACGGCCTGCCGTGGCGCTACATCAACTGCGAAGTGGCGCCGGAGGATCTGGGGGCTGCCGTGGCCGGGGCGCGGGCCATGGGCTGGCGCGGCTTCAACTGCTCCATCCCGCACAAGGTCGCGGTGATCGACCATCTTGACGGGCTGGGCGACTCCGCCCGGATCATCGGCGCGGTGAACACCATCGTCGCCCGCGACGGCAAGCTCATCGGAGAAAACACCGACGGCAAGGGCTTCGTCCGCGCCCTGAGGCAGATCTGCGATCCTGCCGGACATCGTGCGGTGGTGCTGGGGGCAGGCGGGGCGGCGAGGGCCGTGGCGGTGGAACTGGCGCTTGCGGGCGTGACCCATCTGACCATCGTCAACCGCAGCGCGGCGCGGGGCGAAACCCTGGCGCGGCTGATCACCGAAAAGACCCCGGCAGAGGCCGTGTATCATCCGTGGGACGGCACTTTTGCCATCCCCGCAGGAACCGGCATCGTGGTGAACGCCACCTCTGTCGGCCTTTACCCTGATGTGGAGGCGACCCCGGACATCGACCACGACAGCCTGCAGCCCGACATGGTCGTGTCGGACGGCATCCATAATCCGCCGCGCACGAGGCTGCTGCAGGCGGCGCAGGCGCGCGGCTGCCGGACCGCGGACGGGCTGGGGATGCTGGTCGGCCAAGGCGTGATCGGGCTGAAATACTGGACAGGGATTGATGCGGATGCCGAAGTGATGCGGCAGGCACTGCTTGACCTTGATCTGTAACGAGGGCGGGGCCCGACCGGGCGCATCATAGCCGCGCGATGACCTCTGCAAGCAGATCGACGCCTTTCTCGATCTGCCGGAGGCCAAGCGCCGCGTAGCCCATGACCAGACCGACGCGGTCCGGTCCGCCTGCCGACCCCCCGTAAAGCGGCGAGATCGGGTGCAGCCCGAGGCCCAGGCGCCGGGCGGCTGCGATCACGTCCGGCTCCCGCGCGCGGGGGAGATGATCGAACCAGACGACGACATGCAGCCCGGCCTCTGCCCCCTGCACCCTGATGCGGTCGCCGAAATGCCGCCGCAACGCCGCCAGCAGGGTGACGCGCCGTTCGCCGTTCAGCCTGCGCACCCGGCGGACATGCCGCTCGTAGCTGCCGGTTTCGATCAGGCGGGCCAGAGCCTCCTGTTCGGCAATGGGGGAATGCCGGTCGGTGATCTGTTTGGCGGTGCCGAAAACCGGGACCAGTTCGGGGGGAACCACCAGATAGCCGATGCGCAGCATCGGGGAGAGCGTCTTTGACACCGTGCCAAGATAGATGACGGCGGCATCGGGCTGGAGACTGTGCAGCGGCGGAACCGGGTTGATGTCATAGCGATATTCGCTGTCGTAATCATCCTCCAGCACATAGGCGGAGCGGGCACGCGCCCAGTCCAGAAGCTGGTGCCGACGCGCAACCGGCATGACGCCGCCAAGCGGGAATTGATGCGACGGGGTCACATAGGCCAGCCGTGCCTCGACAGTCTCCAGATTTGCCGTCCTCATTCCGTTCGCATCGACATCGATGGCAACCGGCGTGGCGCCGGTCGCTTCGAAGACCTGCCGCGCCATCCGGTAGCCGGGATCCTCCATCACGAAACGCTCGCGCGGGTCCAGAAGCAGGCGCGCGCAGAGATCAAGACCCTGCTGCGAGCCGTTGACGATCATGATCTGATCCAGATCGCAGCGTATCGTCCGGGCCCGCCACAGATGGCCCTGCAGCGCTTGACGCAGGCGCAGCGATCCGCGCGGGTCGTCATAGGCCAGCCGCTGCGGCCGTCTTGCCAGCGCCTCGGTCAGGGCACGCCTCCAGAGGAGGCTGGGAAAATCTCCGGGTGCCAGATCGCCATAGCGGAAGTCGATCTGCGGCGCGGTCGCAAGGTCGCCTGTCCAGGGCAGGGCCGATCGCAGACGGTCGCCATAAGCCGACAGACGGACCGGACCGGATCGCGGCGCGGCGGGCTCGCTGGGTGCCGGTCTGACCGGCGAGGACACGACGCGGGGCCGCCTGCCTTGCGTGATCTCGATAAAGCCTTCGGCGGCGAGCTGTTCCAGTGCGACCGTGACGGTTGTCCGCGCAACGCCAAGCTCGTCCGCCAGCCCGCGCGAGGACGGGATCTGGCTTTCCGGCGGGTAGACGCCCGCGATGATCTGGTCGCGCAGCGCCTCATATATCTGCCGGGCTCCCGGTTTGCCCCCGCGCCCGTCCGCCCTGAACTGGACCATCTCAATTTCTGCCAACTGGACGTTTCATCTGATCCAGTTTGCCGCCACCCTGCCGGAGATCCAAGAGAAGGTTCGAGTGTCATGATCAGGACAGGCCCGCCCGCCACCGCAGCGCCGCACACCGCCCCGTCAGCCGTGGCGATGCCGGGTGCCTGACACGTCGCCCTTTCCCGAGAGCCGACATTTTTTCACCGCCACCGACAGGACGCCGCATGTATGTCCCGCCCCATTTTGACGAGCCCGACCGCGCGGTTCTTCATGACCTGATCGAAAAGACCGCGCTTGGGGTTCTGGTCACCCACGGCGCAAGCGGGCTTGACGCAAATCACATCCCGTTCGATCTGGACCGGACGCAGGGAAAGCACGGAACCCTGCGCTGCCACGTCGCGCGCAGCAATCCGGTCTGGACCGATGTCACGACCGGCGACGAGGTGCTTGTGGTGTTCCGCTTGGCCGACGCCTATGTGTCACCAACATGGTATCCAAGCAAGCACGAGGCCCACAAGCAGGTTCCCACATGGAACTACCTTGTGGCGCATGCCCATGGGCGCATCACCGTTCAGGATGACGAGGGCTTCGTCAGGCGCAACGTGGCCCGGCTGACCCGAAGACACGAGGCAGATCAGCCCGTGCCGTGGAAGATGGGGGATGCGCCAAAAGACTTCACGGCGGCTCTGGTCAAGGCCATCGTCGGCCTTGAGATCGAGATCACCCGCCTTGTCGGCAAGGCCAAGCTGAGCCAGAACAAGACGGCGCAGGATATGCGGAGTGCGGGGGAGACGCTTGTTGCCCAAGGGGACCGGCAGATCGGGCAGGCGATGCTGGATGCTGCCGCCCGCAAGCCGACCGATCCCCGGCCCTAGGCTGTTGTCTCAGCCGGGGGCGAGGGTCAGCAGCGTGCGGCGGAATTCCGGCTCTGTCAGCACCACCTCTCCCGCGCCAAGCGCCCGCGCATGGGTCAGGGCGCGGGAGGTCAGGCTCTGCGCCATCTCGATGGCGGCGGGCAGGCCAAGCCCGCGCGCCACCCCCGCCACGATCAGCCCGGCAAAGAGATCGCCGGTGCCGGGCAGGGCAATCGGCAGGTGCGGGGTCGGGTGGCGGCTGGTGCCGTCGGGGCCAAGCCGCACGCTTTCGATCTGGCCGGGGGCGGTGTCCTCCAGCCTGCAGCCGGTGACGATCAGCTCCGTCCGTTCTGGCAACGACAGCCCATGCCGGGCGGCCCCCAGATCGGCCAGAGTGGCAACCCGGTGGCCGGTCAGCCATGACAGTTCAAACGGGTTGGGCGTGGCGATATCGGCCAGCGGCAGCAGCCGGTCGCGCATCACATCGGCGATGGCCTCTGGCACGTAAAGCCCCGGCCCGGCATCGCCCATCACCGGATCACAGAGATAGATCAGCCGGGGATTGGCCGCCTTCGCCCCGGCCACAAAATCGGCCACCTTCCGGGCCACCTCGACCGAGCCGATATAGCCGGTGAGGATATAGTCAGCGCGTTGGGGCAGCCCGCGTTCCTGCGCCCCCAGCAGCAGGTCGGCAAACAGATCCGGGTCAAGCGCCCGGCCCCGCAGCGTGGGATAATCGGGCGTGTTCGAAAAGATCACCGTGGGGATCGCCGCCACCTCCAGCCCTGCGGCCTGCATCGGGAACAGCGCGGCAGAGTTGCCGACATGGCCAAAGACCACCTGACTCTGGATCGAGATCACGAAGGGGGGAGGGGTCATGAAGAAATCCGGCTCATTCGGGGCCATCCAGTCGCTTGGTCCAGTCTTCGACACGACCGCTGTCCAGCCGCCGCACGGCATATTTGCGCCAGCCTTCGGCCAGAACGTCAAGTGCCGCAAGGCCCTGCAGTTCGTCCCGGTTCAGCCGGTCGACATAAAGCGCGTGCCACAGCCGGTGCAGGGTCCAGTCCGGGGCGATGCGGTCCAGCAGATCGAGCCTGTCGCCGGGGGCGACGGTGCCGGGCTGCAGCACGCGGTAATACCAGCCGGTGCGCCCGCTCTGCTGCACCCGCCGCGCCATGTCCGGGGTGTCGAAGCGGCGGCTCAGCTTCCAGCAGGGCTGCCTGCCTTGCGACACCTGCACCAGCGCCGTGCCCAGCCGGAAGATGTCCCCCACCGCCACCGTGGTCTCGGTCAGCCCGAAGGTGGAGACATTTTCGCCAAACCCGCCCGGCCCTGCCAGCGCGGGCAGGGCGCCCAGTTCGGTGCGCCAGTCGGCGTAATGCTCCGCCGGGTAGTGATGCACCGCCTTTTCCACCCCGCCATGCACGCGCCGGTCGGCCTGTTCGTCACCCTGCAGCCCTTCGGCGCCAAGGGCGAGGGGCCGGTCCACCGGGCGCTTCACGATCCCGCTTCGCGCAGGGCTGCCGGGCAGGGGGGCGGCGGGGCCGGTCAGCAGGGTGATCGTTGTCATGCGGGGCCTCTTGGCGGTGTCGGTCCTGCCCTGACCTCGCCCGCAGGCGCATCCGGGATCAAGCGAAAAGACGGCGGGGGCTAGTCCGCCGCCCCCTGCCGGGCCGCAGCCGGGGCGACCTGCATGCCGAGCCGCGCCAGCAGATCGGCATCCTGCCAAGCTGCCGGGTTGCCGGTGGTCAGCAGCTGGTCGCCCACAAAGATCGAATTCGCCCCGGCGAGGAAGCACAGCGCCTGCAGCTCGTCGCTCATCCCCGTGCGCCCTGCCGACAGGCGCACCACCGAGGCGGGCATCAGGATCCGCGCCAGCGCCACGATGCGGACCAGCGCGAAGGGATCAACGGGTGCTGCGCGGCTTTGCACCGGCACGCCTTCCACCTTGGTCCACAGGTTCACCGGCACGCTGTCGGGATGGGCGGGCAGGGTGGCCAGCGTCACCAGCATCGCGATGCGGTCGTCTTCCGCCTCGCCCATGCCAAGGATGCCGCCGCAGCAGACCCTGATGCCGCCCCGGCGCACCGCGTCGACCGTGTCGAGCCGGTCGGCCATGGTCCGGGTCGTGGCGATCCGGGCGTAATAGTCCGGCGAGGTGTCGATGTTGTGGTTGTAGAAATCCAGCCCCGCCGCCTTCAGCCGCGCCACCTGACCGGGGGAGAGCATCCCCAGCGTCATGCAGGTTTCCAGCCCCAGATCGGCGACGCCGCGCACCATGTCGCAGAGCCGGTCCATGTCGCGGTCTTTGGGGCTGCGCCACGCGGCCCCCATGCAGAACCGCTGCGCGCCTGCGGCCTTGGCCCGCCTTGCTGCCGCCAGCACCTCCTCGGTGGCCATCAGCTTGGTCGCCGTCACCCCGGTGTCGTGATGCGCGGATTGCGAGCAATAGCCGCAATCCTCGGGGCAGCCGCCGGTCTTGATGCTGAGCAGGCTCGCGGTTTCGATCACGGTGGGGTCGAAATGGCGGCGATGCAGGGTCTGCGCGCGGTGCAGCAGGTCGGGAAAGGGCAGGGCGTGGGTCGCCCGTGCTTCTGCCATGGTCCAGTCGGTCCGGATCATTGGCCGCGCGCCTTGATCCGGCTCAGGCCGGACAGAAGCGTGGCCGCCAGCGCGATCTTGACCAGATCCCCCAGCAGGAACGGCACGACGCCGGTGGCCAGCAGCTTTGACGCCGGCACGAAGGCCGCAAGCCATGCCATCCCGGCGGCATAGACCACAACAAGCCCCGCCAGCATCGCCAGCCCCCGGCCCAGCCAGCAGCGCCGCTGCGCCAGCGCGCCGATCAGCCCGGCGGCAAGCAGATAGCCCGCCAGATAGCCCCCCGTCGGCCCGGCCATATAGGCAAGCCCGATGCCCCGCTCGGGCGTGCCCGAAAACACCGGCAGCCCCAAGGCCCCCGCGCCCAGATAGGCCAGCATTGCCGCCACCCCAAGGCGCGGGCCAAGGGCTGCGGCAACCGCGAACACCGCCAGCGTGTGCAGCGTCATCGGCACCGGCCAGAACGGGATCTGCACCTTGGCGCCAAGGGTGATCAGCGCCGCGCCACACAGCGCGAGCACCAGCCCGCGCCACAGGGGCGCTGCGCGGGACAGGGAGAGGGTGAGCGAGGACATGGGCGGACTCCGTTGCAAGATAGCGGTTCTATCTATAGTTACGAAGACGTGTCGCGCGCCAGCAATCCAGATTATAGATAATTAGCCAAGAATCTCGTAAGTCTCTCTGGGGTCGGCATTTTTTGTTGCCGCCTTGCGCTTGCCGATCCAGCCGACATGCCGGGCCAGCGTGCTGCAGGCCAGATCGGTCTGGCCCTTGCGCAGTGCCTCCAGAATGGCGCGGTGGTCGTGATCGGTGCGCGCCTCCCAGTCGCGCCGCCACGCGGCGAACAGAAAGCGGGCGCTGGCGGCCTGCAGGTCGTCAATGGCGCGCAGCAGGCGCGGCATCTGGCAGGGCGCAAGGATCAGCCGGTGGAAATGCCGGTTCGCCGCCTCCCAGTCGCGCACCGTGGCGGCGCTGTCGCCGCGCCTTGTAACCTCTTCAGCCTCCGCCAGAATTGCCCGGGTGAGGTGGGGCGCCGCATGGCGCAGCGCCAGCCTTTCCAGACTGGCCCGCATTTCGGCGACCTCGCGCAGTTCGGCCACGTCGAAGTCGGTGACGCGGAAGCCGCGGCGCGGCAGGCTTTCTGCCAGACCCTGCGCCTGAAGCTCGCGGAAAGCCTCGCGCACCGGCACATGGCTTGCGCCGAATTCCGTGGCGATATGGTCCTGCCGCAGCCGCGTGCCGGGCGCAATTTCGCCGGTGATGATGCGGTCCGCCAGAATGCGGGCGATCCGCGTGGCGTGGGTGTCTTCGGGGGCGTGTTGCATGGATTATAGATAATTCAGCCGCAGCAGGTTGTCGACGTGGATCTGCGAGCCGCGTTTAGACGGAGGCAGGGCCGGATCAGCGCAGGGGCGCGGGATAAAGTTCGGGCTGCACCATCTCGATGACCGGGGGGCTCGCCTCGTCCAGCAGGGCAAAGGCCCTGTGCACCAGCATCTTGTGACGCTGCCGCATCATATGGACCGGGAAGCGCAGAAGCTGCCCGTAAGGTTCGTAATCGAAGACGCCGAAGGAGCAGGAGGTCAGTTCGGCCTCGGGCAGGGTGGCCAGAAAGCGCAGCGCGCCCTCGAACACCGAATCGGAGTTGATGAACAGCCCGCGCGGCAGACCGCCCAGCCGGGTGTAAAGCGCGCTGATCGAGGCGGTGGCCGCGTCAAGATCATAGGTCTGCGCGATGATCTGATCGGGGTCGAGACGCCCGAGATGAGCATAAAGCGCCTCTGAAAAGCCCTCCACCCGGTTGCGGGTCGAGGGTAGCAGACGGTCGCCCCCCACAAAATAGATCGTGTCGCGGGGCGACGCCCCGATGGGCACGTCGCGGGCGCGCATGCTTGCGATGATCTCGCGGGTCAGGATATGCGCCCCGGTCCGGCTGTCGGTCACCACCGAGGGCGCGATGGCGCAGGGCTGGTCGACAAAGACATGGGGCACCTGCGCCGCCGTGCAGTGACGGCTGAGATCCTCTGGCGCCACGGATCCGACAAAAAAGATCGCGTCGATATTCCATGCGGTCAGGTCAGAGACGGTGCGGCGTTCCTCCTCGGGATCGCGCGCGGTCGAGATGATCACCGGGCACTGGTTGCGGGCGCGGACCTCGGCGGAAAAGGTCTGCGCGATGTTGGAGAAGAAGCGGTTGTATTCCGGGATCAGCAGCGCGACCAGACCCGAGCGCGAGGTGCGCAGCGCGCGCGCCTGCAGATTCGCCGAATAGCCCTGTTCCTGCGCGATGGCGATGATCCGCTCGGCGGTGACCTTGGCGATGCGGCGCTTTTTCCACGTGCCGTTCAGCGCCGCCGAGACGGTCGACGCCGAGGCACCGGCCTTCTGGGCGATGTCGTAAATCGTCTCTTTCTGCAGTTTTGTCATAGGGTTGGCAGTCTCGATCCGGGACGTTTCGACAGAGGTCGCAAAGGGCTGTTGACAGCATGACCGGAAATCGGCTTCTCTTGCAACATCGATTGCGCAACCTGAGGAAACTCAGCAGCATCCCGCAGCCACGACGCCCGGAAAGGTCGCGTGGTTTTTTCGGCGGAATTAGCACAATCGGTTGTGCACGTTCAGGAGGGCGCGAAACCTCGCGCCGAGGGAGGAAGACATGACGAAATTGACCGGAATGGTCAGCGCGCTGGCGCTGACCTTTGGCCTTGCCACATCTGCCAGTGCGGAAACCTCCATGGGGATCGTCGTCAAGATCGGCGGCATTCCGTGGTTCAATGCCATGGAAGACGGCATCACCCGCCGCGCCGAGGAACTGGGCGTGACGGCAGAGATGATCGGCCCGGTTTCCGCCGATCCGGCGCTGCAGGTGCAGGCCATCGAGGATCTGATCGCCAAGGGCGTCGACGTGATCGGCGTGGTCCCCAATGACGAGGCGGCGCTGGAGCCGGTGCTGCAGAAGGCGCGGGACGCGGGCATCATCGTGATCTCGCACGAAGGGCCGGGGCTGGAAAATGTCGACTGGAATTTCGAACTGGCCTCTGCCGAGGGGTTCGGCGAGGCGCATGCCAAGCTGCTGTCCGACAAGACCCCCGAGGGCGGCACATATGCGGTCTATGTCGGCTCGCTGACGGTGCCGCTGCACAATGCATGGGCTGATGCCGCAATCGCGTGGATGGCAGAGAACCGCCCCGATCTTGAAATCGTCGGCGACCGGTATGGCGTGGCCGAGAATGTCGATGACAGCCGGTCCACCGCGCTTGACCTGATCGCGGCCAACCCGGATCTGAAGGGCTTCCTTGCCTTTGGCAGCCAAGGGCCGATCGGGGCGGGACGTGCCGTGGAAGAGCGCCGCAAGACCGGCGAGATCCACGTCATGGGGCCGTTCTCTCCGGGGCAGGGCCGCAAGATGATCCATTCCGGCGTGCTGACCGGGGGCTTCATGTGGAATCCGGCACAGGCGGGCGAGGTTTTTGTCACGCTCGGCGACATGCTGGTGCGGGGCGAGACGCTGGAATCCGGCATGGATGTGCCGGGCCTCGGCGTGATCGAACCGGATGCCGATGCGCGGGACATCATCACCGACAACCTGCTGGAAATCAACGCCAGCACGGTGGACGACCTCGCCGAAAAGGGTCTCTGATCCAAGGCGCCCTGCGGGCGGGGCTCCGGTCCTGCCCGCCTTTCCTTCATGTCCCATAGGTGAACCATGACAACTGCCCCGGCAGAACGGTTCGCGCTGCGGCTCCACAAGGTCTCGAAGGCTTTCGGCGGGGTGCAGGCGCTGAACAAGATCGATTTCGAGGTCCGCGCGGGCGAGGTGCACTGCCTTGCCGGCGAGAATGGCTGCGGGAAATCCACCCTCATCAAGGTGGTGACCGGTGTCCACCAGCCGGAAAGCGCCGATCTGATCGAACTTTTTGGCGCGCGCGTCGACCGCATCACGCCGGTGCAGGCTCGGCAGCGGGGCGTGTCGGTGATCTGGCAGGATCTGGCCCTGTTCCCGCATATGAGCGTGGCCGAAAACATCGCCTTTGACGACCTTGTCGGGCTGCGGCCCCGTTCCGTGCGCTACCGCGAGATGAGCGCGCGGGCGGGCGAGGTGCTGGAGCGGCTTGGCGTCTCCCTGCCGCTGACCGCGCCGCTCAACGATCTGTCCATCGCGCAGCGG
Organism: Salipiger marinus; assembly: GCF_900100085.1. GTDB lineage: Bacteria > Pseudomonadota > Alphaproteobacteria > Rhodobacterales > Rhodobacteraceae > Salipiger > Salipiger marinus. The sequence continues at coordinate 76,065 of NZ_FNEJ01000005.1, read as the reverse complement.
CAGGTGGTGGCCATCGCCCGCGCGCTGATGAACGACGCAAAGCTGATCTTCATGGATGAACCCACCGCTTCGCTGACCCAGTCCGAAACGGACCGGCTGCTGGACATCGTGCGCAAGCTGTCGGCGGATGGCGTGGCCGTTGTCTTTGTGTCGCACCGGCTGGCCGAAGTGCTGGAGATCGCCGAGCGCGTCACCGTCGTGCGCGACGGCAATCTTGTGGGCGTCTACCCGACCGAGGGCATGACGCAGGCGCGGCTTGGCGAGCTGATGACCGGCCATCTGATCGAAAACAAGGTCGATGCCCGCGACCTGCCCGATGCGCCCGTGGTGTTCGAGGCCCGTGGCCTGAGCCGTCACGGCGAATTCGAGGATGTCTCGCTGACCATCCGGGCGGGCGAGGTTCTGGGGCTGACCGGGCTCATCGGGGCAGGGCGGACCGAACTGGCCCATGTCATGATGGGCATGCGCCGGGCCGATGCGGGCAGCATGACGCTGGAGGGGTCGGCCTTTCGCCCCGGCTCCATCCGCGAGGCGATCGCCAAGGGCATGGCCTATGTGTCGGAGGACCGGCTGTCGCTGGGGCTGCTGCAGAAACAGTCCATCGCCGACAACACGGTGATTTCCGTTCTCCGCCAGCTGACCACCGCCAGCGGGCTGATCTCTGACCGGCGCAAGGCCGATCTGGTGCGGCACTGGATCCGCGAATTGGGGGTCAAGATCGGCGCGCCGGAGGATGCGATTTCCACCCTGTCCGGCGGCAACCAGCAGAAGGTCGTGCTGGCGAAATGGCTGGCGACAGAACCGCGGCTGCTGATCCTCGACAGCCCGACGGTGGGCGTTGATGTGGGCGCGCGGGCGGGCATCTTCCGCATCGTGCGCGCGCTGGCCGAGCAGGGCCTCGCCATCCTGCTGATCTCGGACGAGGTGACCGAGGTCATGCATCATTCCGACCGCATCCTGCACATGGCCGATGGCCGCATCGTGCAGGCTTACGACCCGCGCACCGTTTCGGTGCCCCAGCTGGAGGAGCGGATCTATGCGTGACGCCTTGCGCAGTCATACGATCGAGGTGCGCCTTGCGGTAGTGCTGGCGGTGCTCTGCATTGCCCTGTCCCTCAGCGCGCCGCAATTTGCCACCCTGCCCAACCTGACCTCGCTGCTGAACAACAGCGCCGTGAACCTGATCTGGGCGGTGGGTCTGCTGGTGGTGCTGATCGCCGGGGGCATCGACATTTCCTTCGCCGTGGCCTCTTCGGTGGTGCAATACGTCGCGGCGCAGCTGCTGATGAGCGTCGGCGGCGGCAACTGGCTGCTGGGATTCCTGTTCTGCGGCTCTCTTGGCATCCTGCTGGGCCTGCTCAACGCTTGGCTGATCCATGGCTTTCGGATCATCTCCATCGTGGTGACCATCGCCACCTTCAACGCGTTTTTCGGGCTGCTGATGTTCTTCAGCGGCGGGCGCAACATCTACAACCTGCCGGACTGGTGGACCGCGCGCATCTTCATCTTTGAACATGAGAACGCCCAAGGGATCTGGTCGGAACTGACGCTGTCCGTCGCGGTGATGATCGGCTGCGTCATCGCCACATGGGCGCTGATCCGGCGCAGCAATATCGGTCGGCAGCTTTACGCCTTTGGCGACAACCCCGAAGGCGCGCGCCGCGCGGGCGTGAACATCGCGGTGATGCAGGGCGTGGCCTTCGGCTGGATGGGGCTCATGGCGGGGATTGCCGGGCTCTGTCAGGTGAACATCGTCAAGGAGGTGGTGCCAAACGCGCTTTACGGTCGCGAACTCGACGTGCTGGCGGCGGTGGTGCTGGGCGGCGCCCGTCTGGGCGGCGGCAAGGGCACGATCCTTGGCTGCATCCTTGGGGTGATGTTCGTGGCGGTCACCCAGAACGGGCTGAACCTGCTGGGCGTGTCGCCCTTTGCCTTCCAGATGATCATCGGCGCGGTGATCCTCGTGGCCATCTCCACCGCCAATATCGATCTCAGCCAATTCTTCCGCAACAAGGAGGCCCGGTCGTGATGAGCGACACCAGACGCCTGCCCGGCCTCAAGGGCTTCAAACACCTCAAGACAGGCGGCCCCGCCGGAGAGAACCTGTCGCTGCTGGTCATGCTCGTGCTGCTGGTGGTGGTCTTCGCCATCGCCTCGCCGCGCTTCCTGACCGGGGCAAACCTTGGCTCCATGGGCTTCCAGATGCCGCTGCTGGGCCTGCTGACTCTGGCCATGCTGGCCCCGATCCTGTCGGGCGGGCTGAACCTTGCCATCGTCTATACCGCCAATATCAGCGGGCTGACGCTGGCCTGGACGCTCATGCAGTTCGGCGGGCCAGAGGCGGGCATCCCCGCCTTCATCCTCGGCTGCGCGCTCGCCGTGATCGTGGGCGCGCTGGCGGGTGCGGTGATGGGGGGCGTCGTGGCCTATGTCGGCGCGCATCCGATTCTCGTGTCGCTGGCGATGATGATCTTCCTGCGCGGACTGGGCGAATTCCTGACCCGTGGCGGCGACATTTCGGGCTTTCCCGACCACATGCACACGCTCGGCCATGGCAGCGTCATGGGCATTCCGGTGCCGCTGATCCTGTTCGCGGTGATCGCGCTTGGCTGGCATGTGCTGCTGCGCCGCACGCCGCATGGCTTTTCGGTCTACATGACCGGGTCGAACCTGAAGGCGGCGGAATATGCGGGGCTGAACGCGAAGCGCACGCTGGTGCTGATCTATACCCTGTCGGGCGTGCTCTGCGCCATTGCGGGCATCCTCATGGCCGCGCGGTTCAGTTCGGTCCGCGTGGGCCATGGCGAAGCGATGCTGCTGATCACCGTGCTGGCCTGTTTTCTGGGCGGCATCGATCCGTTCGGCGGCCATGGCCGCGTGGCACCGGTCATCCTCGCGCTGGTGATCCTGCAGGTGCTGTCCTCGGGGCTCAACCTTGTGGGGGCGAACCAGCATCTTTCGACGGCCGTCTGGGGCCTGTTCCTGATCGCGGTGATGGTGCTGCGATCCGGCCAGATTCAACGATACATCGGACTTCTTTCCCGAAAGGACACCTAATGGAAGGCTTTGGCGTACACACCAGCATGTGGACGATGAACTGGGACCGCGAGGGCGCAGAGCGCGCCGTGACGGGGGCCCTCAGCTACGGCGTCGATTTCATCGAGATCCCGATGCTGCGCCCGGCAGAGATCGACACCGCCCACACCGCAGCGCTGCTGGAGCGGAACAACCTGCGCGCGGTCTGTTCGCTGGGTCTGCCGGAACAGTACTGGGCCTCGGTCAATCCCGAAGGCGCGATCGACTATCTCCGGCTTGCCATCGACAAGACCAAGGCCTGCGGCGCGGAGGCGCTGTCGGGGGTGACGTTCGGGGGCATCGGCCAGCGCACCGGATCGTGGCCGACGCAGGCCGAATATGACAACGTCGCCAAGGTGCTGGATGCCGCCTCGACATATGCGAAAGAGGTCGGGCTGCTTTTTGGCATCGAGCCGGTGAACCGCTATGAAAACCACCTCATCAATACCGGCTGGCAGGCGCGCGAGATGATCGAACGCGTGGGGTCGGACAACATCTTCGTCCATCTCGACACCTATCACATGAACATCGAGGAAAAAGGCGCCGCCAACGGCATTCTCGACTGCCGCGATTACCTGAAATACATCCACCTCAGCGAAAGTGACCGTGGCACCCCGGGAGAGGGCTGCTGCGACTGGGACGAGGTCTTTGCCACGCTGAAGGCCATCGATTTCAAGGGCGGGCTTGCGATGGAAAGTTTCATCAACATGCCCCCGGAGATCGGGTTCGGGCTGGCGGTCTGGCGCCCCGTTGCCAAGGATCACGAGGAGGTCATGTCCAAGGGGCTGCCCTTCCTGCGCAACAAGGCCGCCCAGTACCGGCTGATCTGATGGCGCGACATGTGACCATGGAGGGTCTCCTGACGGAGGCCCTCACCCTGCTGGAGCAGCCTGGCCGCCGGATCATGGCCATCGCAGGCGCGCCGGGTTCGGGCAAAAGCACCACGGCGCAGGCGCTGCAGACGGGGCTGGCGCGGACCCATCCCGGGCTTTCGGCGATCCTGCCCATGGACGGGTTTCACTACGATGACGCGGTGCTGCACGACATGGGGCGCCGCCCATGGAAGGGCGCCCCGGACACGTTCGATGTGGGCGGGCTCGCCTCGGTGCTCGACCGGCTGCGGACGGGGACCGAAACGGTGGCGGTCCCGGTCTTTGACCGCGATCTGGAGATTTCGCGCGGATCGGCGCGGCTGATCACACCCGGTGTCAGGCTGATCCTGTGCGAGGGCAATTATCTGCTGCTGGACAGCGCCCCATGGGACCGGCTGGCCGCCTGTTTTGACAGGACGGTCATGGTGGACGTGCCCGAGCCGGTTCTGGCCGACCGCCTGCGCGCACGCTGGAGCCATTACGATCTGACCGAAGACCAGATCCGCCAGAAGCTGGAAGGCAACGACCTCCCCAATGGCCGCACCGTCCGCACCAGAAGCCGCCCCGCCGATCTTGTCCTCACCCAGTGACCCACCGCGTCGGCGGCAGCCCCCAAGACGGCGCGGAGGCCTGATCGGATCCGGGAGGAGCAAGACCGTCACCGGTGTGGAGCCTAGGCCCTGCGGGTGCGCTGGGTCATTTGCGTTACCCCATAGGCGGTGCGGTAGGTGCGGGAGAAATGCCCGGCACTGTCGAAACCGCAGGCCATGGCCACGTCGATCACCGACATTTCCGTCTGAAGCAGCAGGTTCCGGGCGCGTTCCAGCCGCATCTCGATGTAGTATTTCTTCGGCGAGGTGTTGAGGCATTTGCCGAACAGCCGCTCCAGCTGCCGGGTGGAAATGCCCGGTTCGCGCGCGATGGCGGAGGTCGGCCATGGATCGTCCATCCGGCCCGCCATGCTGGCGATGGCGGCAGACAGATGGCTGTTGCGCATGCCGTTTCGCGACTGAAGCGACACTTTCTGCGCGACGGTCGACTCCCGCACGGCGTTGTAGACCATCTGGTCGGCCACGGCGACCGACAGGTCCAGCCCGTGATCCCTGGCGATCAGATGCAGCATCAGATCCGCCGTCGCCGTCCCGCCGGAGGCGGTGATGTGGCGTTCATCCGTGACAAACACGTTGCGCACCAGCGTGACGTCCGGAAACTGCTTCATGAAGCTGTCGTGGTAGTCCCAGTGGATCGCCGCTTTCTGTCCATCAAGGAACCCGCCTTTGGCAACGATCCAGCTGCCCGAACACAGCGCCCCGATCCGGCTTCCGCTGAGCCGCAGCTTGCGCCGGACCGCTGCCAGCAGATCGCCGTGATCCTTGCTCTGCATGTTGATGCCGGACAGGAGGAACAGCCGGTCGCACTCGGGCAGCGCGTCAAATCGGTGATGGGTCTGGATATGGGTGTCATCGGAACTGCGCGCGGTTTGTCCGTCGAGCGAGGCATAGGACCAGCGGTACAGCGGTTTGCCCGAAATCAGGTTGACGATGCGCAGCGGATCCACCCCGCAGGCAAAGGCGATATGGGTGAAGTCGTCGACAAGGGCAAAGACGAAATGCTGCGTGGCGGTCATGGGCCACGATCCTTGCTGGGGCCGCGCGGCACAGGATCGCATCAATTCGCGACGGCGGCGCGGGCGGCGTCAAGCCAGCTGTCGTAATCGCTGCGGTTTTCCTCGATCCATGCGTCCACATGGCGGTCGATATCGGCGGAGCTGTCTTCGCCTTTCGACATCAGCAGGTTCTGCGCGGAAATGTCGTTCACGTCGAGCCGGGCCATTTCGAACAGCCGGGCCGCTGCGGAGTTTTCGGCAAGGAATTCGTCACGGGCGAGGATATACATGGAATCCACGGCAAAGCCGAGGTTGAGCCCGTCGATTTCGGTATCGGCCTCGACCCCGTCCGGCAGCGAGGTATAGGGCACGGACAGCCATTCCACATGCGCGCCGGGCACCAGTTCGCCCGACACCCAGTAGGGGGTCCATGTGAAATAGAGGATCGAATTGCCCGAAGCCAGACGCGCGATCGAATCCGCCATCAGGGCGTTATAGGATCCCTGATTGTGGGTGACGGTGTCGCGCAGGCCGTATTCGGTCAGGTGGTGTTCGATGACCCGCTCGCAGCCCCAGCCCGGCACGCAGCCCGCCAGATCGGCAGTGCCGTTGCCATCGGCATCAAAACGCGCGGCGACGGCGGCATCGGAGAGCTGGCCGCTATCGGTCACTCCGGCATCATAGCTGGCCTTGTCGACCAGATAGCCCTGCAGCATGCCGTCGACAAAGGGGCCGACGCGTTCCAGAACCTCTTCGCCACCGGATTCGTCGAAAAACGCCTGATGCAGGTTCTGCCAGTGGATCGGGTAGAAATCGCCATCCCCGGTGCCCACCGACAGATGCGCGGTCTGAATCTCTGTTTCCAGCGGCGTGGCGACGGTATAGCCCAGATCTTCCAGCGCGCGGAACAGGATGCGGCTCTGGAAATAGTCCTCGGTGATAAGGCCGATCACCGGGCGAACGGTGACGCCTTCGCCGGGTCAGTCCTGAGCCAGAGCGGCCCCGGCGAGGGTGGTGGAGGCGGCCAGCGCCCCGAAAAGCGTTCTGCTGAACATGTGGATAATCCCCTGTTTGGTTCAGTTTGTTGTTGTCTTGAGGTCGGGGGCCTGCTGCGGCAGCGCATCGGCGCGCGACGGGATCAGGCGCAGCGCCAGCCCCACCGGCTCGCCCTGCCACCAGTGCCGGTGTCCCCGGTCGCGTCCGGACTGTCTCAGGCCCTGCGAAATCCGGTCCAGCACCACGGCAAGGATCACGATGCCCAGCCCGCCGACAATGGCCTTGCCCGCATCAGGCCGCCTCATGGCGCGCAGCACCTCGTTGCCCAGCCCGCCGACCGAGATCATCGAGGCGATGACGACCATGGACAGCGCCAGCATGATGGTCTGGTTGACCCCGGCAAGGATGGTGGGCGTGGCCAGCGGCAGTTCGACCTTGACCAGGATCTGCCGCGGGCTCGCGCCAAAGGCCTGCGCCGCCTCGACCACCGAAGGATTGACCCCCCGGATGCCCAGCGAGGTCAGCCGGATCAGCGGCGGCAGCGCGAAGATGATGGTCACGATCACGCCGGACACGTTGCCGATCCCGACCAGCATGACCACCGGCACCAGATAGACAAAGGCGGGAATGGTCTGCATCAGATCCAGCACCGGGCGCAGGATTTTTTCGAACATGTCGCTTTTGGCGGCAAGAATGCCAAGCGGCAGGCCGATCACGAAACAGGCGATGACCGAGGCGATCACGATGGCCAGCGTGGTCATGGCCAGCCCCCATGCGTTGGGATCCAGCAGGCCAAGCGCCACAAGGCACATCCCGACCAGCACAGCGGTGCGCGCGCCGGCGGCCTGCCACGCGATCAGCGCGATCAGCGCCAGCATCACCAGCGGCGGCACCGCGTGCAGCCCGGTGTCGATGGCAACGATGAGATCGTTGAGCACCGTCTTGATCGGCTGAATGACCTCGCGGTTGGAAATCGCCCATTGCTTGATGCCGTCGGCGCTGTCGGCAATGCCGAAATCGACCGACGAGAAGGGGTCCAGAATGTTGAATGTCTGATCTTCGCCCATGGTCCGGTTCCTTGGTTATGCCGCCTGGCCTGTCGGTGCGGTGTCACCCTTTATGCCGCGCAGCAGGGCATTCTTGGTGACCACGCCCATCGGCTTGCCGTCGATCTTGACGATGATCGGATGCTGGGTGGCGATCGACAGATCGACGAGCTGGTCCAGCGACTGGTCGGGATGGGCTTCGGGCCATGCGTCCAGATCCAGCGGACCCTTGCGCTGTGTATCGGCGGCGACCGGCTCCATGAACTTTTTCGCCGAGATCAGCTCCAGCTTGGAGATGCCCGCGACAAAATCGGCCACATAGTCATCGGCGGGATTGGTCACGATGTCCTCGGGGGTGCCGATCTGGACCAGAACCCCGTCCTTCATGATGGCGATGCGGTCGCCGATGCGGATGGCCTCGTCCGGATCATGGGTGATGAACAGCGTGGTCTTCTTCATCTCGGCGGAAAGCGCCATGAACTTGTCCTGAAGCTGGCGGCGGATCAGCGGATCCAGCGCCGAAAACGGCTCGTCCATCAGCAGGATCGCGGGATCGGCGGCGATGGCGCGGGCCAGACCCACGCGCTGCTGCATGCCCCCCGACAGTTCGTCGGGATATTTCCGTTCCCAGCCGTTCAGTTCGACCGCCTTGATGGCGCGCAGCGCGGTCTGGGTGCGGGCCTTCACGTCATGGCCCCGCACCTGCTGGCCGAAGGCGACGTTTTCCAGCACGGTGCGATGCGGCATCAGCGCCATGTTCTGGAACACCATGCCGATCTTTTCGGCGCGCAGCACGCGCAGATCCTTCTGGGACAGATCGTTGATGTTCTGGCCTTCGATATGGATCGTGCCGGATGTCGGTTCGATCAGCCGGTTGATGTGGCGGATCAGCGTCGACTTGCCGGAGCCGGACAGGCCCATGATGCAGAAGATCTCGCCCCGGCTGACCGAAAAGCTGGCATCGCGGACGCCCACCACACAGTCGTACCGATCGCGGATCTCCTCCTTGGAAAGCCCGCGCGTCTTGACGGCCTTCAGCGCCTCGTTCGCGCGCTGGCCGCATCCTGACCCAGGATTTGGAACCCGGCGCCTATCTGGACGAGGTCAACCTTGCCGAAACCTACGAGATCTCGCGCCCGCCCCTGCGGGAGGCGCTGAATCAGCTGGCAGGGGAAGGGTATGTCGTCCTTTACAAGAATCGCGGCGCGCAGGTTGCGCCGATGACCCACAAGACGATGCGCAACGTTTTCATGGCGGCACCGATGCTTTATGCGGCGGTGACACGTCTGGCCGCCGAAGGCGCGACCGAGGCCCAGATCATGCGCCTGAAGGATACGCAGACGCTGTTCCGCAAGGCCATCCGCGACGGGGACACCGCCGAACGCGCGCTGATGAACCAGCGCTTTCATGCCATCATCGGCGACATGGCGGACAACGAATTCCTGACCCCCAGCCTGCGGCGTCTGCTGATCGACCACACCCGCATCGGCATGTCGTTTTACAACCCGCGCAACCAGTCCATGGCAGCACAGCGCAGCGTCGCCGCCGACCAGCATGACCAGTTCATCGAGCTGATCGAGAAGGGCGATGTCGATGGCGCCGGGCAGCTGGCCATCGACCACTGGGAGCTGTCCAGAGCCGAGATCGAAAGTTTTGTCACCCCAGTGGGAATGCAGATTCCGCTTGGCCGCGCGCCGGGCGACCTGAGCCAGAAAGGTGCCTCATGATATTCGAAGGCAGCTATACGCCCGTGATCACGCCGCATCGCGAGGATGGCAGCGTGGACCGGGAGGCGCTTGTGGCACAGATCGAGTATCTGATCGCCTCGGGGGTCCATGGCCTTATCAACGGGGGCTCCACGGGCGAATACTACGCCCAGACCCTTGAGGAGCGGATGGAGCTTGCCGGTTTCGTCAAGGACGTGGTGGGCGACCGCCTGCCGCTGATGGTGGGCACCGTGGCGATCCACCAGCCCGATTCCATCGCCATGGCCGAACATGCTGCCCGCATCGGGGCCGCGGCCCTGCTGGTGGGCTCGCCGCCCTATGCGGTGCCGACCGAGCGCGAAAACGCGCTGGCCATCGACCGTGCTGCCGATCTGCCGATCATGCTGTACAACTACCCCGGCCGCATGGGCATCACCATGGGCGAGGAATTCCTTGACCGGGTGGGCCGCAGCCGGAATTTCTGCGCGATCAAGGAAAGTTCGGGCGACATCAACCGCGTGCATCTGCTGGCGCGGGACTATCCGCATGTGCAGCTGTCCTGCGGGATGGACGATCAGGCGCTGGAATTTTTTGCATGGGGCGCGCGCAGCTGGGTCTGCGCGGGATCGAATTTCCTGCCGGGTGAACATCTGGCGCTGTGGCGGGCCTGCGCGGTGACGGGCGATCACGACAGGGGCCGCCGGATCATGTCGGCGATGATGCCGCTGATGCGGGTGCTGGAACAGTGCGGCAAGTTCAGCCAGTGCGTCAAGCATGGCTGCGAGATGATGGGGCAGTATGCCGGGCCGCCGCGCCCGCTGCTGAAGCCGCTCAACAAGGATGACAAGCGGCAGCTGGAACAGGTTGTGCGGGTTCTCAAACGCACCGTGGCCAAGATGGAGGCCGGAACGCAGGCGGAGGCAGCCGAATGAGCGATCTTCTGACGACCGAGGAATACAAGGCCATCGCGGCGGGGCTGGACCTGCCGACACAGGCCTTTGTCGATGGCAGCTTCCGGCCTGCCAGATCCGGCAGGACCTTTGACGGCGTGAACCCCGCCACGGGCGCGCTTCTGGCAAAGCTCGCGGCCTGCGGCCCCAATGACGTGGATTTTGCCGTGCAGAAGGCCCGCGACGCCTTCGAGGATGGCCGCTGGTCGCGGCTGCATCCCGGCGCGCGCAAGGAGGTGCTGATCCGGCTCGCCAAGCTGGTCCGGCGCCATGCCCGCGACTTGGCGGTGATGGAAAGCCTCGATTCCGGCAAGACCATCTATGACTGCGAAACCGTCGACCTGCCCGAGACGATCCACTGCCTGACATGGCATGCCGAACTGATCGACAAGATCTGCGATCAGGTCTCGCCCGCCTCGGACAACCATATCGCCATGGTGGTGCGTGAACCCGTGGGCGTGGTGGGGCTGGTGCTGCCGTGGAACTTTCCGCTGCTGATGCTGGCATGGAAGATCGGCCCGGCGCTGGCCGCTGGCTGTTCGGTCATCGTCAAGCCCGCCGAGGAAACCTCGCTGACCGCGCTGCGCATCGCCGAACTGGCGATGGAGGCGGGCGTGTTCAACGTGCTGCCGGGCAGCGGCCCGGATGTGGGCGAACCGCTGGGCCGTCACATGGATGTGGACGCGGTGTCCTTCACCGGCTCCACCGAAACCGGGCGGCGGTTCCTGCGCTATGCGGCGAAAAGCAACCTCAAGGAAGTCACGCTGGAAATGGGCGGCAAGACTCCGGCCGTGGTTCTGGACGATGCCGAAAACCTTGATCGGGTTGCGGCGCATGTGGTCAATGGCGCGTTCTGGAACATGGGCGAGAACTGCTCGGCCTCCTCGCGGCTGATCGTGCAGAAGGGCGTCAAGGACGCGCTGCTCGATCGGAGCAAGGCGCATGCCCGCGAATGGCCGATGGGTGATCCGCTGGATCCGCAGAACCGGGTCGGGGCGCTGGTCTCTGCCGCGCATTTCGACAAGGTCCGGTCCTATCTGGGCAAGGGCCCCAAGGGGGTGATGGGCGGCAGGGCCGAGGCTGGCTTTGTCGAACCGACCATCCTCGAGGTCGCGCCCGATGCCCCGCAGGCGCGCGAGGAAATCTTTGGCCCGGTGCTGTCGGTGCTGACCGTCGACAGCTTCGACGAGGCGATCGCGCTGGCCAATGACACCGAATATGGTCTGGCCGCCTCGATCTTCACCGCCAATATGAAACGGGCGATCCGGGGCGCGCGGGCGATCCGCGCGGGCACGGTCACCGTCAACAGCTTTGGCGAGGGCGACATCTCGACCCCGTTCGGCGGCTTCAAGGCCAGCGGTTTCGGCGGACGCGACAACGGCATCCACGCGCATGACCAGTATACCCAGCTCAAGACGATCTGGGTGGATCTGTCCGACGATGCGGATGAGGCCGTGGCTTGAAGCACCTGCGTGCAGACCGTCTGCCGGCCCTTCAGGGGCCGGCTGCCTGGAACCTGATCCTGGGGCCAGCGCCCGAACGCGTCCCCCTGACCGGCGCGCGGACGGCGGATGTGGTCATCGTGGGCGCGGGCTTTGCCGGGCTTTCCGCTGCCCGACGGCTGCAACAGATCGACCCCCGCGCCGCCGTCACGGTGCTGGAGGCGGGGCGCATCGCCGAAAGCTCGGCGGGGCGCAATTCGGGGTTCATGATCGATCTGCCGCACGACCTCGCCTCGGAGGATTATGCCGGGGCGGGCGATGACCGCGCCATGATCGGGCTGAACCGGCAGGCCATCGCCTTTGCCTTCGGGACGGTCACCGATTACCAGATCGACGCGCATTTCTTCGACCGTGCGGGCAAGGTGAACGGTGCCGCCAGCGCCACCGCCCATGCCCATAACCAGAGCTATGCGGCGCATCTGGCCTCGCTGGGCGAGCAGTGCGAAATGCTCGACGCGCAGGCGATGGTCCAGCTGACCGGATCGCGGCATTATCTGGGGGGGCTTTACACGTCCGGCACGGTGATGCTGCAGCCTGCGGGCTATATCCGGGGGCTTGCGGCGGGGCTGGCGCGCGGCGGCGTGCAGATCCACGAACAAAGCCCGGTGACGGCGCTGACCCGCACCGGCGACAGCTGGACGGTGACGACGCCGCAGGGGCAGGTCAGCGCGGGCCGCGTCATCCTGACCGTCAACGGCCATCTGGAAAGCTTCGGTTTTGAAAAAGGCCGGCTGATGCAGATTTTCCTTTACGCGGTGATGACGCCGGAACTGGATGCCGAGGCACTGGCCCGGCTGGGCGGGCAAAGCCGCTGGGGCATCACGCCTTCGGATCCGATGGGCACCACCGTGCGCCGGATCGACAGCGGACAGGGCGGCAACCGCATCGTCACGGGCACCTGTGCCACGCTGGCCCCGGACCGGCGGATCGGGCCGGGGCATGTGCAGCGCGCCGCGCGGGTCATGCAGCAGAAATTCGATGCCCGCTTTCCGCAGCTGCGCGGCATGAAGATGGAACACGCCTGGGCCGGGCATCTGTGCCTGACGCTGAATGGCGTGGCGGTCATGCGCAAGCTGGACGACGGGCTTTATTCCGGCTGCGTGCAGAACGGGCTTGGCACCGCGCGCGGCACGCTGACCGGGATTGGTGCGGCGGAGCTGGCCTGCGGCGTCGAAAGCGACATCACCCGGCATTTCACCGCCGAAGCGCCACCCAGACGCCTGCCGCCGCAGCCGTTCCAGCAGATCGGCGGCAATGCCGTGCTGCGCTACAAGGAATGGCGTGCCCGCCACGAATGACAGCCCGTGCCGCGCGGCGCCTGTTCGGGGCCCCGCGCGGCAGGCCGGTGTCAGGCCGAAAGCAGGGCGGCGCCGAACAGGCTTTCATCGGGTGACACGCCCAGACCCGGCCCCAAGGGCCGCGCGATGTGGCCATCCCTGATGCTGATGCCGTTTTCCGCGTCATAATGCCCGTCGATATAGGGCGCGGCGAGCCACGCTCCCTCCATCCGCTGGGGGGCGACGGTGGCCGCCATATGCACGCAGGCCGCCGCGATGATGTCGCCCCCCCATGAATCGTCGCAGGTATGCGGCAGGTTGCGCGCCGCGCACAGGTCGCGGAAGGCGCGCATGGGATGCAGCCCGCCGATCCGCGTGATCTTCATCCCGAACCCGTCGGCAAGCCCGGTGCCCGCCGCCGTGATCGCGGTGTTGAGGCTGGTGGCGGTTTCGTCCAGATAGATCGGGTGATGGCAGAGCGAACGGATTTTCTGCAGATCCTCCAGCGTGTCGCAGGGCTGTTCCAGCACCATCGGAATATCGGCGCAGTCCCGGCTGATCCGCAGCGCGTCGCGCGTGGTCCAGCCCCGGTTGCCGTCAGCGGCCAGCGTCATGCCGGTGTCGCGGATCGCCTGCCAGACCTTGCGCAGCGCCTCGATATCCAGCGCCACGTCGCGGCCGCCCAGCTTGACCTGAAGCCGGGGATAGCCTTCGCGGGCCTTTTCGGCGGCGATGCGCGCGGCCTCGTCGGGGGCGGCCACGCCGATGGAGCAATAGGAGGCCACCCGGTCGGTCAGCGCCCCGCCCAGCAGGTCCGACACGCTGACGCCAAGCTGCCTGCCCCACAGGTCATGCGCGGCGATGTCCACCGCCGCCTTGGCGTAATTATGCCCGCAGAGCAGCGCGTCCATCCGGCGGGGCCGCGGCAGCGGCAGCGCCTCGCAGCCGATCAGACCCGGCGCCATTTCCGTCAGCGCGGCCAGCGCGCCCCGGGCATGGGCCTCGGCATAGGTCGGCCCGACGGGGCAGGTTTCGCCCCAGCCTGCGGTGCCATCCTCTGCCACCAGCTTGACCAGCGTGGTGGTCAGCGACCAGACCTCGCCGCTGGCAATGCGGTAGGGGCCGTTGGTCACCGGCAGCTCGTATTGAAAGAGGTGGATTTCCCCGATCCGCATGAAAGGAACTTTCCGGGCGTGAAGGGGGAGAGGGGGGGCGTGGTTCAGAGATCCAGTGCGACCGCCCCGATGGGTTTCGAACAGCAGGCAAGGATATATCCCTCGGCGATGTCCTCTTCGGAAATGCCGCCGTTATGGACCATGTGAACGTTGCCCGCGGTCTTTCTGACCTTGCAGGTGCCGCAGACCCCGAAGGTACAGCCCGAAGGGATGACGATCCCCGCGCCGCGCGCCACCGCCAGAACGGTGTCGGTCTGGGTGCAGCTGGCCTTTACCGCCGACCGGGCAAAGGCGATGCTGGCGGCGGCCTCCTCGTCGGGGATCACATCGTCATGCTGCGGCAGCTGGTCTTCTTTCCGGACCGGCGCGCCAAAGCTTTCCTGATGATACCGCGCCATGTCGAAGCCAAGCGCGATCAGCATTTCCCGCACGGCATCCATGAACGGCTCAGGGCCGCAGCAATAAACCTCCCGTTCCAGATAGTCCCCGGCGATCAGCCCGATCATCAGCTGGTTCAGCCGCCCGCGCAGCCCGGTCCAGACCCGGTAAGGATCGTCCTGTTCGACGATGAAGACCAGCCGGATCGACGGCACGCGCGAGGCCATCTGTTCCAGCCGCTGCCGCGCGATGATGTCCTGCGGGCGCTGCGCGCAATGCACGAAGGTCACGTCGATATCGGTGCCGCGATCGTAAAGATAGGTGGTCATCGCCAGCGACGGGGTGATCCCCGAGGCCGCCGAGATGAACAGGTATTTCTTCCGTCCGGCGCGCGGCAGGGAAAAGATCCTCGCAGGACCAGAGGCGCGCAGCCGCATCCCCGGCGTCAGATGATCGAGCCATCCAGCGCGTGCCCACGCTGCCCGCCTGCGCCTTGACCGTGACGGAAAGGGTCAGCGGACGCGAGGGCGAGGAGGAGATCGTGTAGGTTTTCCAGACCGTTCCGCCGGGCAGCGGCAGGTCCAGCGTCACGAACTGCCCCGGCTCATAGCGGAACTGCGACCCTGACGGCGACACGAACCTGAAGCTTGCGGCGTTGGGGGCCTCGGGCACCACCGAGCAGCACAGAAGCTGTTCGGCATCGGTCCAGATCCCGGGCTCGGCTGCGGCGGTCAGGGCGGATGACAGCGCCATCGCCCTATTCCGCTGCAAGCGGGCTGGCAGTGCCGGTGATCGCCCGGATCATCGTCGCGGCATACCAGTCGACGAACTGGATGTTGTCGCCTTCATGGGTCGGCGAAGAGGGTCCGGGCTGGTAGGCGGGGGACCGGATGCCGCGCTGGTTGTTTTCCACCACCTCGCGGTCCTCGTCATTGGTGGCGATCCAGACTTCGGTCAGCCGCTTCAGGTCGTAATCCTGCCCCTCCACCGCATCCTTGTGGACCAGCCACTTGGTGCAGACTTCGCTCTGGGTGGCGCTGATCGGCGTGACGCGGAACAGCAGGATGTGGTCGGACAGGAAATGGGTCCAGCAGCCCGGATACTTGAACTTCAGCAGCGCGCCGCCATCGCGGAACGGCAGCGAGGAGTTGGGTTTGGTCACCGCCACCCTGCCGTCCATGGAATAGCTTTCGGCGGTGTCCAGCAGCGGCGTGCGCACGAAACGCCAGTCGCCAAGCTCGGCGATCTTGTAGGCCGAAGGCGCGCCCGCAGCTTCGCAGCGCGCGCTGTGCTGCTGCTGCAGGCCCGCGATCTCGCCCGACCCGTCATTGCCGATGGTGCGCGGATCCTCGGGGAAGGTGCGGCAGAGCGAGGGGTGATTGCCGGCGCAATGGTAACATTCGCGGTTGTTTTCCCACACGAGCTTCCAGTTGCCATTCTCGATGATGGTGCTTTCAAAAGCGACCTTCGAGTTTTCCAGATCATGCGGGGCAAGATAGCGTGCGGTTTCGGCGGCCAGCTCTTCGAGGGGCGGCGCATCCTCGGCAAGGCAGATATAGACCATGCCCGACAGGTGGCGGCAATGCACCGGCTTCAGCCCGTGTTTGGTCGCGTCAAAGTCAGGGCCCATGTCGCGCGCCCAAAGCAGCCGCCCGTCCAGTTCATAGGTCCACTGGTGATAGGGGCAGACCAGCTTTGCGCCGGTGCCTTTCTTGCTTTTGCACAGCACAGATCCGCGATGACGGCAGGAATTGTGGAAGGCGCGGATGTCGCCATCGCTGCCGCGGACGATCACCACGGAATAGACCCCCACCTCGGGGACGACATAGCTGCCAGCCTTGGGGATCTCGCAGGCGGGGATCGAAAACAGCCAGTCCCGATACCAGATCAGATCAAGATCGACCTGAAACACGCCGGGATCACACTACAAATTCTGCGCAAGCGCATGGTCCGGCTTGCGCCGCATCAGGGTGGACAGAACCTCGGACGGCAAGAGCATCGGCATCTCCTTTGGCTTGGTCCGGCGCGGCGCGTCTGAATCCGGGGCTGGCTGTCATGTGGGGAAGGACGGTGTGTCGGTCCTCCGGTCCCGTGCCTTGGTGCCGCAGGCTCTCATGCCGTGGTCCGGCGCATGGCGGGAATTGCGACACGGACCACCAAAAATGCGACCGCCCCGCAGCCCGGATCTTGGATCGGGGGCATGGCATGCCACCGCGCAACGCCGGAGCGTCACCTCCTGCCGCAGCTGTAGCGAGCGGGGGGAGGGCAAGATCCGGGGGGTGATCCTTGGCCGGAGCGATGCGGGCCGGGCCAAGCTGCAAGCCCGCCCCACGTCAGGCTGACGGACGCGCCAGAAGGCGTGAACCGGAGCCCCGCTCTAAAATATGCATATCAAACCGGCATTTTTACGGCCTGCCGGGCAGTGGTGCAGAATGGATCCATAACCTGCGGTTCATGGGGCGCGGGGAGTGTCCCGGCGCGGGGCGGTGACCTGCAGCAGGTGATCGACGAATTTGCGCGCGATCAGCGACTGCGGCTTGAGCGGGTTCTGCAGCAGATAGATCGGCACCGAGATCTCTTCGGCCAGCGGGCGGACGACGATTCCGGCCCCGTCAAAAAGCCGCGCCGATTCCGCGTCGACGATGCCCAGCCCGTGGCCGTCGGCAACCATCCGGCACAGCATCGCGCCGATCGCCACCTCGATCCCGCCCTGAACCGGATGTCCGGCCATCAGCATCAGCGCCTCGAACTTGCGGCGGATCTCGTCGGCGGTGCTCAGCGACAGGATGCGTTCTGCCGCAATCTGGTCGAGCCGGATCTGCGCGGCCCCTGCCAGCCGGTGCCGCGGCGGCAGCACGCAGACCGCGTGCAGATCGAAAAGCCGTGTCTTTTCGATGGAAAGATCTTCGTTTCTCGCCTGAGAGATGCCGATGTCCAGCTCGCCCCGCGCCACCCGCTGCACCGTCTCCGGAGAGCTGAAGGACCGGAACGACAGCGACAGGTCGCCATATTCCCTGAGAAAGTCCGAAATCGCCTCGGGCAGCCACGCGATGGACAGGGCGGGAATGCAGCTGATTTCCAGCCGGGCATGTTCCAGCCGCGCCAGCCCCTGCGCATAGCCTTCGAGATGGCTGAAGCTTTCGGTCAGCCGCGCCGCCTCCAGATAAAGCGACCGCCCCTCGTCGGTGGGCTGCAGCCCCTTGGCGCCGCGCCGGAACAGCCGCACCCCCAGTTCCGTCTCCAGCAGCTTCAGCGATTTGCTGACGGCGGGCTGCGACAGGCCAAGCCGGTCCGCCGCGGCGGTGACGGACCCCGCTTCCAGCGCGGTGACGAAGATCTCGCATTGTCGGTAATTCATGCCAGAGCATAACTTCAGGATATAGAGCCCCGTCAATCATAATTTGACAGCAGGGGTGCGGCTTGGCCAAGCTGGTCCTACCCAATGCCGCGAGGCGACCGCAGAACGCCGCCCGACAGCTTGGGACAATCCGGATCTTCTTGAACGATCTCCGTGGCCTGTCGCTTCGGAGGCCAGAAACCTGATGCCAACGGGAACCGCCATGAACCAGATCCTTTCTGCTGTCCGATCTTCCTTCCGCGCCCGCACTGTGGCCGCCTCGCTGCTGCTGGCGACGGCGCTGCCGCTTGCCGCCATCGCCGCCCCCGAGGGCGAGCTGCGCATCGCCGTGGGGGCCGATGCCACCACCTTCCATCCGCATGTGAATTCGCTGCCCGTGGGCAATACGGTGGACGGGCTGGTGTTCCAGCAGCTGTTCCGCATCGATGCCGACAACAAGGTGGTGCCCGCGCTTGCCACCGATTACGGCTGGTCCGAGGATGGCATGACCTTCACCGTCAGCTTCGAGACCGGGCACAGCTTCACCAATGGCAGGCCGGTCAATGCAGAGGCGGTCGCCGCCTCGTTCAACCAGCTGCTCGATCCTGACAGCGGCTCGATCTATGCCGGGCTTTATGCCTCGCTCGGCAAGGCCGAGGCGCAGGGCGAGGATACGGTCGTCTTTCACATGGCCGAACCCAATGGCCATGTGCTGATGCTGCTGGCCAACAGCGCCGCCGGGATCATCGACACCGAAGCCAATGCCGAGATGGGGGCGGAATATGGCCGCAAGCCGGTGGGCAGCGGTCCCTACATGGTCGAGGAGTTCATCGGCGGCGAGCGGTTCACTCTGGTGCCGAACCCCGATTACAAGGGCGCGCGCCCGGCCACGCTGGAACGCGTCACCTTCATGGCCGTGCCCGAGGACGGCTCGCGCATGGCGCTGCTGGAGACGGGCGAGGTCGACATCGTCGACCGGGTGCCCGCGGAATCGATCCCGACCATCGACGCGCTTGATAGTGCCTCGGTGATCCTGCCCGACAGCATGTTCTCCATCTCGATGGAGATGGTGCTGCGCGGCCCGCTCGAAGACAAGCGGGTGCGCGAGGCGCTCAATATCTCCATCGACCGCGACGGCATGGTGCAGGGCATCCTCGGCGGGCTCGGCACGCCGTCGCAGGGACAGGTGGGCCCCGGCACCGAGGATGCGCTGCGCGTGACCTTTGAACCCAAACCCTATGATCCCGAACGCGCCAAGGCGCTTCTGGCCGAGGCCGGGTTCGGGCCGGACAGCCCGCTGGAACTGCGGGTGAACTGCCCCAACGGCCGCTACATCAAGGACTCGCAGGTCTGTCAGGCGCTGACCGGCCAGTGGCAGGCGATCGGCGTCAAGGCCACGCCCAACGTGCTGGATCTGCCCAGCTGGTCCGCGGCCCATCAGGTGCCGATCGAAGAGCGCAGCTATGACATGTCGATGATCGGGCGGGCCACGGCGGGCATCGATTTTACCGTCTATCGCCTGTTCCGCAGCGGAGTGTCCGCCAACACCACCGGTTTCAACAACGCGCGGGTCGACAGCCTGCTGGCCGAAGGCCGGGCCACCACCGACCTTGAGGAGCAGAAGAAGATCTACGCCGAGATCCAGCAGATCGTCTGGGACGAGATGCCCTTCGTCTTCCTGTGGTATCAGAAGCAGGCCATCGGCATCGCCGACACCGTCACCGGCTTCACCATCCGCCCGGACGAGACGATGCTGTTCGACACCGTCCAAGTCTCGGTCGACGGCTGAGGACGGCGGGCCATGTTCATCCTCAGACGTTTCGCCGTCGCCATCCCGACCCTCTTTGTGGTCAGTCTGCTGGCCTTCTGGTTCGTCGACCTGATCCCCGGCGATCCGGCGCTGCACCTTGCGGGGAACATGGCCACCGAAGACGAGCTTGCCGACATCCGGCATCACCTCGGGCTCGACCGCCCGCCGCTGGAACGCTACATGCTGTTCCTGCGCGGCGTGGTCGATCCCGAGATCGCCACCTCGTTCCGGACCTCGCGCCCGGTGGTTCTGGAAATCACCGAGCGCATGCCCAAGACGCTGATCATCGCCATCGGCGGGCTGGTGATCGGGCTCGCCTTCGGGGTGGTGACGGGCGTCATCTGCGCGCTGCGGCAGGGCGGGTGGTTCGATGCCGTGGTGACGGTGCTGACGCTGGCGGGCATTTCCATGCCGATCTACTGGCTGGGCCTGCTCTGCATCTGGCTCTTTGCGGTGAATCTGGGCTGGCTTCCGGCGGCGGGGGCGGCGACGCCTGCGCATTACGTGCTGCCGGTTCTGGTGGTGGCGACCCGGCCCGCCGCGCTGTTCAGCCGACTGGTCACCGCCAACCTCCTGGAGGTGATGGGCAAGGATTACCTCGACACCGCCCGCTCCAAGGGGCTGTCGGAACATGTGGTGATCCTGCGCCATGCGCTGCGCAATTCGCTGATTGCCGCCGTCAGCGTGGCGGGGGTGCAGTTCGGCGGCATGCTGGGCGGTTCCGTGGTGACCGAAACCGTCTTTGGCGTGCCCGGACTGGGGCGGCTGCTGGTCAGCGCCGTCAGCAGTTCCGACTATCCGGTCATCCAGTACAGCGTGCTGATGTTCGCGGTGTTCTTCGTTCTCATCAACCTTGCGACGGATCTGCTCGGGCAATGGCTCGACCCGCGGACGCGCGATTACACCGCCGCGTGAAAAGGGGCCTCCGATGACCATGACACATCCTTCCGCCGCAGCGCCCCGCGCAGGCCTGCTGATGCATCCGCGGCTGGCCACCCTGCGCCGCATCGCCCGCGCGCCGAAAGGCCTGATCGGGCTGCTGCTGGTGGGCTTCATGATGATCCTTGCGCTGTTCGGTGCGTGGCTCGCGCCGCAGGATCCTTACGCGCAGAACTTCATGGCCACGCTGCAGCCCCCTTCGGCGGAGCACTGGTTCGGCACCGACCAGCTGGGCCGCGACGTGTTCAGCCGCATCCTGCTGGGCGCGCGGACCTCCATCGGCATCGGCGTGGGCGGCGTGGCGGTGGCCTTTGTCATCGGCGTGCCGCTGGGGCTGGCGGCGGCCTATCTGCGCGGCACCTTCGACAGCCTGCTGATGCGCGGCGTCGACATCCTGCTGTCCTTTCCCGACATCGTCTTTGCGCTGGCCATCGTGGCGATCATGGGGCCCAGCACGCTGAACGTGATCCTTGCCGTGGGCATCGTGTCGGTGCCGGTGTTCATCCGCACCACCCGCGCCGTCGCCATGAGCACCCTTGCCGAACCCTTTGTAGAGGGCAGCGTCTCTCTGGGCTGTTCGCCGCTGCGGGTGATGGGGCGGCATGTCCTGCCCAATATGGGCGGCATCCTTGTCACGCTCTGCAGCCTGCTTTTCGCCTCGACCCTGCTCAACGCCTCCGGTCTGAGCTTTCTTGGCCTCGGCACCCAGCCGCCCGAACCGGAATGGGGCACGATGCTGGGCGAAAGCCGGTCCTACATCCGCACCCATCCCTATATGGCGACCTTTCCGGGGCTGTTCCTTGCGCTGTCGGCACTTGGGTTCAACCTGCTGGGCGAGGAACTGCGCAACATCTACGATCCCACCAGCGCGCGGCGGCGGCGGGGGCAGGGGCTGCTGGCCCGGCTGCTGAACGGCGGGCGGGCGCTGCCGGTGCCGCGCGAAACCGCCGCACAGGCGCGGGCCCGGGCCGAAACCGTGGGCGATGCCGCCGCCATCGGGCGCGATCTGGAAATTTCCTATCTCACCGACAAGGGTCCGCTTCCGGCGGTGCGCGGCGTGGATTTTGCGCTGCGGCGCGGGCGCACGCTGGCCGTGGTGGGCGAAAGCGGGTCGGGCAAAAGCACGCTGCTGCGCGCCGTCGCCACGCTGCTGCCCCGCGGTCAGGCCCTGGTGTCGGGCGGCTCGCTGCGGATCGGAACCGAAGAGGTCTCGGCGCTCAGCGGGGCGCAGGTGCAGGCGCTGCGGCGGCAGCATATCGGCGTGGTCTTTCAGGATGCGGCAAGCGCGCTCAACCCGGTGATGACCGTGGGCGCGCAGCTGGCGGAGGCGATCACCTCGGGCCGCCGGATGAGCCCGGCAGAGGTGCGCGACCGCTCCATCGCGCTGCTGAAGGCGGTGCAGATCGCCGATCCCGAAAGCCGTCTGGACGCATGGCCGCACCAGTTCTCCGGCGGGATGAAACAGCGCATCGTCATCGCCATCGCGCTGGCGCAGGAGCCGGAACTGCTGCTTGCGGACGAGCCGACCTCGGCGCTGGACGTGACCATCCAGCAGCAGATCCTGACCCTGCTGCGCCAGATGCAGAAAGAGCGGGACATGGCGATGATGCTGGTGACCCACGATCTGGGCCTTGTGGCGCGGTATGCCGATGACGTGGCGGTGATCTATGCCGGGCGCATCGTCGAGACGGGACCGGTGGAGGAGGTGTTCCGCAGGCCCCGCCACCCCTATACCCGCGCGCTGGCCGCCTCCACGCCCAAGCTGCGCCATGGCGGCGGCACCCGGATGCTGCCCGCCATCGACGGCGAGCCGCCGATGCTGGGCCAGCTGCCGCCGGGCTGCGCCTTTGCGCCGCGCTGCGCGCGGTCCGGGGGCCGGGCGGTCTGCACCACCCGCGCGCCCGAACTGACCCGCTGCGGCAAGGCCGACGTGGCCTGCCATTTTCCCGACGAGACGGAGAGCCTTCATGCCGCGTGACCTGCGCCACCTTCGCCCTGCCCAGCCCGCGCAGGAAAGCCCGGCGCAGCAGGCCCCCGCGACCGTGCCTGCCGCCCGCCATCTGGAGGTGCAGGATCTCTGCGTGTCCTTCCCGGTCGGGCGCTCCTTCTTCCGGACCGGGGTGCAGCGCCATGTGCGCGCGGTCCAGAATGTCAGCTTCAGCGTCCCGCGCGGCAGCTGTTACGCCATTGTCGGCGAAAGCGGGTCGGGCAAAAGCACGCTCGCCCGCGCGCTGGTCGGGCTGGTGCGGATGACCTCTGGCGAGGTCATCGTGGACGGCACCCGCCTGTCGGGGCTGACCGCCCGCGACCGTCGGCGGCTGCGGCGCAGGGTGCAGCTGGTGCTGCAGGATCCGCGCGCCTCCATCGATCCGCGCATGCGGGTGCGCGAGGTGCTGCGCGAGGCGCTGGTGGTGCATGACATCACCCGCGACCGCGCCGAACAGCGCGCCCGGATCGAACGGGTCATCCGTCAGGTGGGGCTGAGCCCCGCGCATCTGGACCGCTACGCCAACGAACTGTCGGGGGGCCAGCGTCAGCGCGTGGCCATCGCCCGCGCGATCATCCTCGAACCGGAGATCCTTGTGCTCGACGAGCCGGTAAGCGCGCTTGACGTGTCGATTCAGGCGCAGATCGTCAACCTGCTGGTGGAATTGCAGGACCGGCTGGGGCTGACCTATGTCATCATCACCCATGATCTGGCGCTGGTCAGCCATTTCGCCGATGACACCGGCGTCATGTATCTGGGCCGCTTTGTCGAACAGGGCCCTGCGCGCGATGTCTGCATGAGCCCGCGCCATCCCTATTCCGAAAGCCTGCTGTCCGTGGTGGCCAGCGACGATCCCGAATTCGAGCGCGGCCGCGAGGTGGCGCTGCTGGAGGGCAGCATCCCCAGCCCGCTCGCGCTGCCCTCGGGCTGCGTCTTTCACACCCGCTGTCCGCAGGCGCGGCGCGTGGCGCCCGGCCTGCCCGCCGCCGCGCGGGTGGCGCAGGGGGACCACGAGCTTCCGCGCCGCTGCGTCGAGGATCTGCCTCTGGCCAGCCATGACGGGGGGCGGGGCTGTGCCTGCCATTTCCCGCTGGGGGCCGCCCCCGCTTCCGACCATTGACCACCCGGCGCCGCCGGAAAAGGAGACGACCATGACCAACCCCCCCCGCCGCATGAAGATCGGCATCAACATGGTGCAGAACGGCGCCCATAATTCGGGCTGGCGCCATCCCGATGCCGATGCCGGGATCGCGAATGACTTCAAAGGCTATGCCCGGATCATCAAGGCCGCCGAGGAGCAGAAGATCGACTTCATGTTCCTGGCCGACGGCGCCGCCGTGCGC
Source organism: Salipiger marinus (assembly GCF_900100085.1). Classification (GTDB taxonomy): domain Bacteria; phylum Pseudomonadota; class Alphaproteobacteria; order Rhodobacterales; family Rhodobacteraceae; genus Salipiger; species Salipiger marinus. Next base: position 52,066 of record NZ_FNEJ01000005.1, on the reverse strand, counting down.
ATCCCGCACAAGGATGCCGAAGAACTGAGCCGCCACGGCCATATCGACCGGTTCGAGCCGCTGACCCTGCTGGCCGCCGTGGCGGCGGTCACCGACCGGATCGGCCTGATCTGCACCGCCTCGACCACCTATAACGAACCCTATGCGCTGGCCCGCAAGTTCGCCTCTCTGGATCACATCTCTGACGGGCGCGCGGGCTGGAACGTGGTCACCGGCTGGTCCGAGGAAGAGGCGCTGAATTTCAGCCGCGATGCGCTGATGGACCATTCCGAACGCTATGAGCGCGCCAATGAATTCTTCGACGTGGTCACCGGGCTCTGGGATAGCTGGGATGACGACGCCTTCGTGCGCGACAAGGCAGAGGGGCGCTATTTCCGGCCCGAGGGCATGCATCTGCTGAACCACAAGGGGCCGCATTATCAGGTGCGCGGGCCGCTGAACCTTGCACGCTCGCCGCAGGGGCATCCGGTGATCGCGCAGGCAGGCGGTTCGGGGCCGGGGCGCGATCTTGGCGCGCGGATCGCCGACATCATCTATACCGGGCAGAAGGACAAGGGCATCGCGCAGGAGTTCTATGCCGACATGAAGGCGCGCGTGGCCGCCGCCGGGCGTGACCCGGACAAGGTGATGATCATGCCGGGCATCATGCCGATCATCGGCACCACCGAAGCCGAGGCGCAGGCCAAGCTTGACGAGATGAAATCGCTGGTCCATCCGGCGGTGGGGCTGCAGCTGATTTCCAAGATGTTCGGTGATCTCAGCGACCGCGACCCCGAAGAGCTGATGCCGCTGCCGCTGCCGGAATCGAACGGCGTCAAAAGCGCCATCGTGCAGTGGGAACGGCGGCTGGAACGCACCCCGATGACCATCCGGCAGGTCTATGAGGAGATCTCGATCTCGTCCGGGCATAATGTCTGCTGCGGCACCCCGGCGCAGATCGCAGATCTGATGCAGGACTGGTTCGAGGATGGCGCCTGCGACGGCTGGAACCTGATGGCCCCCTACATGCCGGGCGGCGCCGAGGATTTCCTGACGCTGCTGATGCCGGAACTGCGGCGCCGGGGTCTGGCGCAGACCGACTATGCCGGGGACACGCTGCGGTCGCGGCTGGGGCTGGAACTGCGCCCGAACCTGCGCAGTGGCGACGCGCAGTCGGCCTCGGACGAGGCCATCGCCGTGTCGCACTGAGGCCAGAGCATGATGCCGGAGGGCGCTCCCTCTTTCCGGCATCCCTTGGGGCGGACCCGCAGGTCCGCCCTTTTTGCATGCCCCGGTCCGGGGGCCGCACCGGATCTCAGGCGATAGAGGCCTCGCGCACCCGGTCGGCGCCGGTATAGCGGTTGCGATGCGGCGGCAGGCCAAGGTTCTCGCGCAGGGTGCGCCCTTCGTATTCGGTGCGGAACAGCCCCCGGCGCTGCAGTTCGGGCACCAGCAGGTCGGACACATCGGCAGCCCCGCCGGGCAGGTGGGGCACGGTCAGGTTGAAGCCGTCGCAGGCCTCCTTGTGGAACCAGTCCTCCATGATGTCGGCGATGTCGGCGGCGGTGCCGATGTAGTTGCTGGACGCCTGCCCCGCCTGTTCAAGGTAAAGCTCGCGGATGGTCTTGCCATCCTGACGGGACCGCGCGATGAGCCGGTCGGCCCAGCCACTGATCCCTTCCCGGTCGCCTGCGGGTTTGAAATCCGCCGGGATCGGTTCGTCCAGCGGCAGGCCGGACAGATCGCCGAACGTGTCGGCAAGGAAGGACAGCCCCACCACCGGATCGATCAGATCCTGCAGCATCTCGAACTTCTCCTGCGCCTCTTCGCGCGTCCTGCCGATATAGGTGCGGAAACCCGGCATCACCCGCAGCGCATCGGGGGGGCGACCGAACTTCGCCAGCCGCTCGCGCATGTCGGCGTAATAGGTCAGCGCGTCCTCGATGGTGTTGGACGCGGTATAGATCACCTCGGCCAGCTTGGCGCCGATGTCGCGCCCGGCGGGGGAATTGCCCGCCTGCACCACGATGGGCCGCCCCTGCTCCGAAGGCCGGGCGTTCAGCGGACCGCGCACCTTGAAATGTTTGCCCTCGAAATTCAGCCGGTGCATCCGGCTTTCGTCGAAGAAGATCCCCGACTCCTTGTCAAGCACGAAGGCCCCGTCTTCCCAGCTGTCCCAGAGCCCGGTCACCGCCTCGGCGCATTCGGCGGCGCGCTCGTAGCGCTCGCCATAGTCGCGCACCTGTTCAAGGCCGAAATTCTTGGCCTCCTCGTTCGACCATGAGGCCACGATGTTCCACCCGGCGCGGCCATGGCTCATCAGGTCCAGCCCCGCAAAGCGGCGGGCAAGGTTATAGGGTTCGTTATAGGCGGTGGATGCCGTGGTCACGAGCCCCAGATGCGTGGTCACCGCCGAGATCGAGGCCAGCAGCACCGTGGGTTCGATGTCGGTGATGTACTGCCCCAGCCGCGCCAGCGAGCCCTTAGGCGTGTCTTTGGCCCGCACGCCCGCGCCATCGGCGAAAAAGATCATGTCGATCTTGCCGCGTTCGGCATGGCGGGCGACGGTGTGGTAATGCTCGATCTCGCTGGCGCCATTGACCGGCACATCGGGGTGACGCCACGCGGCGGGGTGGTATCCAAGCCCGCGCATCGACAGGCCGAGCCGCATCATCTTTTTGGTCATGGTTCTGCTTTCCATAGGTTCGGACGGTTCTGGAAGGGGGGCCGGACGCGGGCCACGCCGCGTCCGGCGGGCCGTCAGTAGACGTAACCGGCCTTGGTCATGAATTCGCGCGCGATTTCGAGATCGTACTCGATGGGCTTGAGCAGATCCGCCGCGTATTCCGGTGCGGTGAAGGGCATCGGCACCGTGCCGGGCGCGCCAAAGCCGCTGGCGATTTCCTGCACGATCTGTTCGCGCGGCATCGCATGGCTGAAGGCCTGCCGGACATAGGCCGCAGCCTCTGCCGCACGGGACGGATCCTCGCGGCCAAGGGGCGTGTCGACACCGGTGCCAAAAATCGGGTGCCTCAGGTTGTAGCAGACATGCTGCCACTTGTAGCTGTCATAGGTCTGCACCTTGCCCCATGACGGGTCGATCGTGTCGACAAGCGATCCGATGTCATACATGGGATCATGCGCGTCGATCTCTCCCGCGCGCAGTGCCGACAGCACCGCATCCGACCCTTGGATGTTCACCAGATAATAGGTGGTGACATTGCCCGGCGTCTCTTTCCAGTAATCGGGGTTCTTCGTGTAGACGAAGGTGTTGCGCATCTGGTCCTGACCCTCGCTGATCCACGGGCCGGTGCCCACGCCGCCCTTCGCGGAATAGGTCGATCCGTCCGACAGCGTGACATCATAGGTGCCGTTCCATGTGTTGAACGGATGGGCGCGCAGATCTTCGGGGGCGATGCCTTCCAGCACGTGTTTCGGCATCACCTGCATCGCGTTCATCACCCAGTGTTCGAACTGCACCGTAAATTTGGGCAGATCCACGGTGACCTCGTATTTGCCGGTGGCGCTGAACGCCTCGGGCGAGGCGAAGATCTCCTTGAACGGCGCGTTGAAGGGCGAGGCATAGGCCTCGTTCAGGATCATCGCCCATGTGAACACCACATCCTCGGCGGTGAATTCCTCGCCGCTGTGCCAGCGCACGCCTTCACGCAGCGTGATGACCCAGTGCCGCCCGTCCTCGGACACGGTGTGGCCGGTGGCCAGCGCCGGCTGGATCTCTTTGCTGTCCCAGTCCTTGTATTCATAAAGCCGGTTGAACACCGGGCCAAAGACATTGGCGTCGGAATAACCGCCCGTATACATCGGCGTCAGGTTCTGCGGCGGCTGCCACGAGGCGAAGGCCGCGCTGGCCTCGTCGCCCGCATCCGCGATGGTCCAGTTTTCGGGATCGGGGAAGAACACCGGATTGAAGGTGGTGCCCGAAAACCCCGAAAGCTTGGGATTGGTGGCGATCACGTCCTCGGGGTAGAACAGGATGGTCATCGGCTGGATGTCATACCAGCGCTTCTGGAAGCGGGTGATCGCCTCCATGCGGGGGGCTTCCTCGCGGGCGGCGGCGTAATCGGCAAGCGAGGCGTCGATTTCCGGATCATCGACATAGTAGAAATTCTGCCCGTTCGGCGGAAAGGCCGTGGACGAGAACAGGTTGTTCGGCACCGGCGTGATCGAATTGTAGTAATAGCGCTCCAGATAGGCATCCCAGCCGCCGTCGGCATGGGGCTTGCCCTCGCCATTGGTGCGGCGCGGGGTGATCACCGACCACGGCACATAGCTGGACTGCACGTCGATGCCCAGTTTGGAGATTTGCTGCGCCGCCAGCGTGCCCCAGATCATCCGGGCGGGCTGGTTGTTGGGGATCATCATGTACATGCGGAAGAACGGCGCCTGAGCGTGGGCCATGGTTCCGGCGCCGCCCGCCAGCGCGGTTGCCGCAGCACCGGTGGTCTTGAGGAAATTCCGTCGTGTCTGGTTCACTTGCATGGTCTTTTCCCTGTTGTCGGTTTTGTGGGGGTCATCTTTGCCGCGCCTCATCAGGGCGCGGGGGGCTCCAGCGGGTGGTGGCAGGCCAGCGCGCTGCCCTGCGGGCCGGGTTCCATCGGGGGTTCATGCGCCTTGCAGACCGCGCTGGCGCGGGGACAGCGGGTGTGAAAGCGGCAGGCGGCAGGCATGTTCATCGCGCTGGGGATCTCTCCCAGCAGGGTGTTGCGCGCCGAAGGGCGGTCGGGATCGGGCACCGGGATCGCGCTGAGCAGGGCGCGGCTGTAGGGGTGGCGCGGCGCCTCGAACAGACGGTCCACATCGGCGATCTCGACGATCTTGCCCAGATACATCACTGCGACACGGGTGCTGAGGAACCGCACCGAGCTGAGATCATGCGAAATGAACAGGTAGGTCAGCCCCAGTTCCGCCTGCAGCCGCGCCAGCAGGTTCAGGATCTGTGCCCGCACCGACACGTCGAGCGACGACACCGGCTCGTCGAGGATCAGCAGTTCGGGATCCACCGCCAGCGCCCGCGCGATGCCGACGCGCTGCCGCTGGCCGCCCGAAAACTCGTGCGGGTAGCGGTCGGCGTGATGCGGCTCCAGCCCCACAAGGTCGAGCAGTTCGATCACCCTGTCCCGCCACGCGGGCCGGGGCAGCAGGTCATGCACCCGCAGCGGTTCCGACAGGGTCTGCGCGATGGTCCAGCGCGGGTTCAGCGACAGGTAGGGATCCTGAAACACGTATTGCACGCGCCGCCGCATCGCCAGTTCGGCCTTGCGGTCCGGTCCGCGCAGCGTCTGCAGCAGATCCTGCCCGCCCAGCCGGACCTCGCCGCCGCTGGCGTCGATCAGGTGCAGGATCGCCCGGGCCGTGGTCGACTTGCCGCAGCCGCTTTCGCCGACCAGCCCCAGCGTCTGGCCCCGCGCCACGCTGAACGAGATGTCATCCACGGCGCGGATCTCGCCGATGCGGTGGCGGCGGAACATGCCGCGCCGACTGACCGGATAAAGTTTCTGCAGGCCGCGCACCTCCAGCAGGTCGCGGGCGGGGAAGGGCAGGGGGCCGGTCATGCGGCGTTCTCCTCGACCCGGGAGCCACGGCGCAGGCAGCTGACCGCGTGGCCGGGTCCACTGGCGGTCATGCGCGGCAGCAGGGCGCGGCAGTCCTCGCCCGCCTCGGCGCAGCGCGGGTGGAACTGGCAGCCGTCCGGCCGCTGCGCCGGATTGGGGGGGCGTCCGCCGATGGCGGGCAGATCGCGCGCGCCCGGCTCGTAGCGCATGTCGATGCGCGGCGTGCTGTCCAGCAGCGCGCGGGTATAGGGATGCTGCGGATCGCGGAACACCGCGCGCGCCTCGCCACTTTCGCAGATGCGCCCGGCATACATGACAGAGATCCGGTCGGCCATCCGCGCCACCACACCCATGTCATGGGTCACCAGCAGGATGGAGGTGCGGAAGGTCTCCTTGATCTCGTCGAGCAGATCGAGGATCTGCGCCTGAATCGTCACGTCAAGATTGGTGGTCGGCTCGTCGGCAAGGATCAGCGCCGGATCGCAGAGCAGGGCGCGGGCGATGCAGACGCGCTGTTTCATCCCGCCGGACAGCTCGTGCGGGAACTGGTCCAGCCGCCCATGCGCATCGGTGATCCCCACCTGCCGCAGCAGATCGGCGACACGCTCGCGGGTCTCGCGCCGGTTGGCCCGGGTGTGCCATGCATAGATCTCGCCAAGCTGCTTGCCCACGGTCAGGATCGGGTTCAGCGAATGCGCCGGGTTCTGGAACACCATGGCCATCCGCCGCCCGCGCACCTTGCCAAGCGCCGCCGGACCCATCGCGGTCAGATCCTGCCCCTCGAACAGCACCTGCCCGCCGGTGATCTCCGCCCCGCCCGGTGCCAGAGCCATCAGCGCCAGCGAGGTGACGGATTTCCCCGACCCGCTTTCGCCCACAAGGCACAGCGTCTCCTGCCGTCCCACGCGCAGATCGACACCCATCACCACGGGCACGGCGCTGGTGCCGCGCCCGAAGCTGACCGACAGGCCGCGCACGTCCAGCAGCGGTTCGGATTGCGGCGCGGGTTTATTTGACACGGGGGTTGAAAGCATCGGACAGCCCATCTGCAAGAAGGTTGAAGCCCAGAACGGTGATGAAGATCGCCGTGCTTGGCGCGATGGAGGCCCAGGGCGACACCTTGAGCTGCGCATAGTTGAAATAAAGCAGCTGGCCCCAGCTGATCGCCTCGGGGTCGCCGAAGCCCAGAAAGCTGACCATCGCCTCTGACAGGATGGCCGAGCCGATGCCGAGCGCGATCACCACCACCAGCGACGGCATGGCATTGGGCAGGATGTGGCGCAGCAGGATGTCCGACCGGGTGGCGCCGATGCAGCGCGCGGCCTCGACGAATTCCATGCTTTTCAGCCGCATGAATTCCGCCCGGGCGATCCGCGCGATGGGGGGCCAGCCGAACAGCCCCAGCAGCAGCACGATGGTGGTCAGGTTGAGATAGGGGATGTCCTCCAGCGGCGTGCCCACGACGATCACGCCGAAGAGCCGCACCACCGCAAGGATCACCACGAAGACCGGCAGCACCAGAAAGAATTCGGTGAGGCGCATCATCACCTCGTCGGCCCAGCCCCCGACATAGCCGCTGATGCCGCCGATCAGCAGCCCCAGCACCGAGGCGACAAGCATGGTGCCCAGCCCGACCGCCAGCGCCGTGGGGGCGCCATAGACGATCCGGGTCAGCACGTCATACCCCATCCGGTCCGTGCCGAAGGGATGGGCAAGGCTTGGACCGCTGCGCGAGCCGAAATTCATCATCGCCGACTGGTCATTGGCGGCATAGGGCGCGATCAGCGGCGACAGGATCGCCACCAGCACGACGAAGCTGACCAGTCCCAGCCCCAGCATGCCGGTCCGGTTGCGGCGGAAGCGCGCCCAGCCCTGCGCCCACATGCCGCGCGGTTTGTCTGTCCGCGCCGTGCCGGCGGCGGAGATATGGTCGATGGAGGCCATGGATCAGTCCAATCTGATGCGGGGGTCGATGAGGACGTAGGCGATGTCGGTCAGCAGCGTGACGACGACCAGCATCACCGCGATGGCCATGGTGACGCCAAGGATCACCGGATAGTCGAGCTGCTGGATCGCGTTGATATAAAGGTAGCCGACACCGGGCCATGTGAAGACAGTCTCGGTCACCGGCGCCGTGCCCAGCATCAGGCCAAAGAGCAGCGACAGATAGGTCAGCACCGGGATCAGCGCGTTGCGCAGCGCATGGCCGTAGATGATGCGCCGTTCCGGCAGGCCGCTGGCCCGGGCGGCGGTGACAAAATCGTGGCGCAGGATGTCCACGAGGTTGGACCGCATCAGCAGCGTCAGCGCGGCGGTGTTGAAGAAGGTCAGCATCGCCACCGGCAGCACCATGTGCCAGAGCGCGTCCAGCAGATGGCTGCCCCAGAGCGGGGAGCGCATGGAATAGGCGCCGTAAGACGGGAAGATGCCCAGCCAGTAGGAAAAGATCAGGATCAGCAGGATGCCGACGAAGAAGCCCGGCAGCGACTGGCCCAGCATGGCGCTGGCCATCACGCCGAAATCGACGCGGCTGTATTGACGCATCGCCGCCGTCACCGCCATGGCCGTGGCCAGCGCGAGCGCGATCAGGATGCCGGGCACCTGTATCTTGAGGGTTTCCAGCCCCCAGCTTGTCATCATCTGCCAGACCGGCTGGTTGTAGATGATGGAGGTGCCGAAATCGCCCTGCAGCAGGTTTCCCGCCCACATCAGGTAGCGTGTCGTCGCGGGCTGATCGAGCCCGTAATAGGCGGTCATCTGGTCGATGGCCTGCTGGCTGATGCCGGGGCGTTCGGCCAGCAGGATCTCGATCGGATTGCCCACGGCATTGACCAGCGCAAAGACGATGACGCTGACGCCGAACAGCAGGAAGATCGAAAAGACCAGACGGCGGATGATGAATTGGGTGACCAGCAAGCCAAGGCTCTCCCGTTGCCGCGGGGCGCGACTGCGCACCTGCGGAGCGATGATTTCAGGGGGTTCTCATGGTCTCAGGTTGGGATGCGGCGACCTCTTCGGTCAAATTCCAAATAATTGCTATGCGCGAAACTCAGGTTATGGGCGGGCTGGTCCCATGCCGAAAGACCCCGCCGGGCTGGCGGGGCCTTTCCCCTGCGGGCGGCGCGGTCAGGAGGTGGCGGTGACCCGGCCGGTGCCGGGCAGCGGCGTGCCAAGCGCCGGGCTCAGGCTTTCGGCATGGGCCCGGGCCAGATCGATGAACCGCGCCACCTGCGAGGTGCGGGGCCGGTGGCGGGACAGCAGCAGCGACACTTCGGAGCTGACCGTGGGCGTGAAGGGGCGGCAGGTCACCAGTTCGGTGAAGGCGCCAAGGTAAAGCGGGTTGAGCAGCGCCACGCCCGATCCGCGCGCCACCATGGCGCAGATGCTGGGCGCCATGGAGGCTTCTGTCACGATGTCGCGCTGCACCCCGGCAGAGGAGAAGATCTCGTCGATCTGCGCCCGGACATCCGAGGTCGGCGTGAAGTTGATGAAGCGGATCCCGGCCAGATCCTGCGGCGTCAGCGCCGCGCGCGCGGCCAGCGGGTGGCCATGCGGCATGACGCAGACATAGGGGCGGCGGTCGAGCGGGATCAGCTCGATCTCCGGATCGTCGACCGGATGGGAGGACAGGCCGATGTCGAGCCCGCCGGAAATCAGCATGTCGGCGATTTTCATCGTGCTGCGCGCGTGCAGGGCGACCCGCGCGCTGCTGTTCGCGGTCTGGTATTCCACGATCAGATCCTGAATGAACCCGGTCGACAGCGCAGGCATCACGCCGATGGTCAGCATGGTGCCGTTGCTGTTGCGGATGTCGAAGGCCGCCGTTTCCAGCCGCTCCAGCCCGCGATAGAGGCGGCTGATCTCCTCGAACAGCAGCAGCGCATCGCCGGTGGGCCGGATGCGTCCGGGGCTGCGTTCAAAAAGCTCCAGCCCGGTATCCTGCTCCAGATGCTGGATCAGCTTGCTGATCGCGGGCTGGGACACGCAGAGCCGCGCGGCGGCGCGGCTGACCGTGCCGGTTTCGATGACGGCCTTGAAGGCCTCGATCTGTCGGACATTCAGCATGGGCGGTCCATATCCTGCGCGCCTGCCCGGGACGGAGGGCAGAAGGCGCGATGCCCCATTCAAGGCGTAATGGACCTGTCTAACATTTTTTTCTGGCGGCGTGGCGCGTCTTGCCAAGGCTGTGCCCGAAGATCGGGCAGACGGTGCGGGCCCGACCCGAAACTTGGGCAGAGCCTTGGGGCGGGCAGGCAGGCCGAGGAGCCCCGCCCGCCCGCGTTCCGGGTGCAAGGCTTTCCGGGGGTCATGCCTGCAGTCCCTCTTCGACCAGCCCGCAGTTGGCGACGCGGCGGCATTCCACCCCCACCGGCACACCGCAAGAGCTGGGGACATGGGGGATCATCGTCTTCAGTTCCGCGATGCTGGCGGCATTGGTCGGGGCGTCGCGGAAAGGCGGGGGCGGGGCCTTGTTTACCGGGCGTTCCCGTCACCGCCCTGCGACTGGCCTGCGGCAATACCATCAAGAAAGAACTTCACCGCAAGGCGGATCCATGCCTCGTCGCGGTCGAAGCCGGAGACGGAGGGGTGGAGGTGAACGGGCTTTGTCGCCTCCATCAGGGTGGCGAAGCGCTGCGGAGCCGTCGTCATGTTCAGAAGCAGCCGGGCCAGCTGCAGCGCCCGCTCCGCCTCCACGCTGCCGAAGCCGGGGCTGTCCATCAGAAACCGGGCGATCCGGTCCTCCGCGCCGCGGATGACCCGCTCGTGCAGCATTTCGGCGAGATCTGGCAGGCGTTCGGCCTCGCTGATGGCAACGCGCTGCAGACGCACCGGCCCGCGCCATGTGGACAGGTCGCTGAACCGGCTGGTGAAATGCGTGAGCTCCGCCGCCACATCGCCTGCGGGGTCAAGCTCGGGGAGTTCGGCCAGAAACCACTCGACGGCCTGCCCGAAGGACGCGCGGAACAGCGTCTCCTTGTTGGTGAAATGCGCGTAGACCGTGCGCTTCGTGGTCCCGGCGGCCTGCGCCACCTCATCCATCGACGCCTTGTCATAGCCACGCTCACCAAAGGTGATGAAGGCGGCCCTCAGGATACGGGCGGGCAGGGAGAGTTTGTCGTCTTTTTTCATGGCTCGGGCCTCGATCACGATAGCGTATGCACCAATCGGCGCCAGATTGACACCCCGAGTTTGAGTATACTATACCGTATAGTATAATAGGTGCCCGGTCCCACCGACCGGCAGCTCGTCCGATCAGATACGGAGCCGGGACATGGTCGAATTCACCGTCAATGGACGCGCGGTCGCGCTGGAGGGCAGCGCGGACAAACCGCTGTTATGGGCGCTGCGCGAGGATCTGGGCATTCTTGGTCCAAAGTTCGGCTGCGGCGTGGCCGAGTGCGGCGCCTGCCGGGTGCTGATCGACGGGGAGTCCGTGCCCTCCTGTCAGGTCTTTGTCGGCGACCTGTCAGGCGCCCGCGTCGTGACGGTGGAGGGGCTGGCCCAGCCCGATGGCCAGCTTTCGGCGGTGCAGCAGGCCTGGCTGGACGAACAGGTGCCGCAATGCGGCTATTGCCAGCCCGGTTTCCTGATCGCGGTGACAGCGCTTCTGTCGCAGATCCCCAACCCCTCCGATGCGCAGATCGACGAGGCGATCACCAATATCTGCCGCTGCGGCACTTATCCCCGCATCCGCCGCGCCATCCACCGCGCCGCCGCCACGCTGTCTGCCGGATAGGAGCCGCCATGCCCCGCCTGATCACCCGCCGCGGCCTGCTTCTGACTGGCGCCGCCTTGGGCGGCACCGCCCTTGTCGCTGGCATTGCCGGTATCGGCTATCTCTCCACCGTCGATGTCGACGGGCTGGAGGGTCATGTCGATGGCGAAAGTGCTGTCCTGAACGCCTTCGTGGTGCTGCATCCGGATGGCAGCGTCGTCATCAACGTGCCCCGGACCGAAATGGGACAGGGGATCCATACCGGCCTTGCCATGATCGTCGCCGAAGAAATGGACCTGCCCTTTGACGACCGCATCCGGGTCGACTTCCCGACCGAGGCCCATCCCGCCTATTCCACATGGTTCAACGTCCTGCAGGTCCGTCCGGAAGAGGCGAGCGGCCCGGTGGTCTGGCTGGGGCGGCGGGTGCTGGGCGAGATGGGCTTCATCGCCACCGGGGCTTCGGGCTCGACCATGGGGCTGTGGCATCCCATGCGCGTGGCGGGGGCGGCGGCGCGGCAGATGCTGATCGCCGCCGCTGCGATCCGGCTGGGCGTGCCGCCGTCGGAATTGACCACGGCGGCAGGGGTCGTGCGCCATGAGGCGACCGAACGGGTCCTTTCCTATGGGGAACTGGCGCGGGCGGCAGCGGTGCTGCCGCCTCCGGACGATCCTGTGCTGAAAGCCCGGTCGGACTGGCGGCTGATTGGGCGGTCGCAGCCGCGGGTGGATCTGCCTGCCAAGGTCAGGGGTGCGCCGGTTTTTGGCATGGATGTGACCCTGCCCGACATGCTGCATGCCGCGATCCGCCACGCGCCGGTGTTTGGCGCCAGCGTCTCTGGCGTGCGGAACGAGGCGAGGGTGCGGTCCGCACCCGGCGTGGTGGATGTGGTGCTGATCGACGGGCGGCATGTGGCGGTTCTGGCCCGCTCGTGGTGGCAGGCCGAACAGGCGGCATGGCTGCTGCAGATCGACTGGTCGGCAACCGGTGCGGAGGCGGTGGACAGCGCGCAGCTTGCCGCACGCCAGACCGAAGCGCTGGCAACCGGCAGCCCGCATGACCATATCGACGAGGGCGATGCGGCGGCGGCGCTGGCCGCGCCCGGGGCCACGGTCATCGAGGCCGAATACGGCGTGCCCTTCGTCACCCATGCCTGCATGGAGCCGATGAACGCCACCGCGATCCTGCATCCGGATGGCCGCGCCGAGATCTGGGCGCCCTCACAGAACCGCGTCACGATGCGTTCGGGGGCTGCGCGCGGCATGGGCTGGGCGGGGGTCAGCGCCCGCGAGACCACGCTGCACATCACGATGAACGGCGGCGCCTTCGGGCGGCGCAGCGATCACGACGTGATCGCCGAGGCCGCCTATCTCGCCGCGCGCCACCCGGGCCGGGCGGTCAAGGTGATCTGGTCGCGCGAAGAGGATATCGGGCGCGGCCTGTATCGCAGCCACGCCGCCGCCCGCCTGCGCGCCGCACTGGGGCCGGACGGGCTGCCTGTGGCCTATGACGCGCTGGTGGCGGCGCAGTCGATCCTCCATTCCATGGGCGGGCGCAACCTGCCGGTCACGCCCGGTCCGGACGGCGACGTTCTGACGGTCGAGGGGCTGGAGAAGCGTCACTACACCCTGCCCAACCGCCGGATGCGCAGCCAGCATGTGCCCAGCCACATGCCCATCCATTTCTGGCGGTCGAACGGGTTTTCCTTCAACACCTTCTTCACCGAAAGCTTCATCGACGAATGCGCGCAGGCGGCGGGGGCCGATCCGCTGGCCTATCGGCGGGCCCTGCTGCGCGACAGCCCGCGGCATCTGGCCGTGCTGGACCGGGTCGCGCGGATGGCAGGCTGGGGCGCGCCGCTGGCTCCGGGACGCGGGCGGGGCATCGCGATCGAGGAATGTTATCGCAGCGTCGTCGCTCAGGTGGCAGAGGTGACGGTGGCGCCCGACGGGGAGGTGACGGTGGACCGGCTGTTCTGCGCCATTGATGCAGGGCTCGTCATCAACCCCGATCAGGTCGTGGCCCAGATGGAGGGCGGCGCAATCTATGGCGTGACAACCGCGCTGATGAGCGCGATCCGCGTCGAACGCGGCGCCGTTGTGGAAACCAACTTCCACGATTTTCCGGTGCAGCGCCTCGCCAACGCACCCGCCATCGCTGTCGAGATCGTCGAAAGCGGCGAGCCGCCCTGCGGGGCGGGGGAACCCGGCGTGGTTCCGGCAGCGGCAGCGGTCGCCAATGCCCTGTTTGCCGCCACCGGGCGCCGCCTGCGCCACCTGCCGCTGACCGTCACCGAAACCATCGGCGCGCGCCGGATCCGCAGCATGCTGCCGCCCGATCAGGCGTGACCCGCCGCTTGCCCTGTCAGACATCCGAGGATGCTCATGTCCCTTTCCGCCAAAGCTGACACGCCCCAGCGCCCCGCCCTGTCCGCAGAGCGCGACAGGGCACAGACCGATCACCGCGCGCCCCCGATGTCGACGCGCTGCGGATCCGACAGCCTGCGCTTTCTGCGGTCCTGGGCGTCGGATCCGCTGCGCGTCGCGGCGATCGCCCCCTCTGGCGTGCGGCTGGCAGAGCTGATCACCCGTGAGATCACGCCCGACCACGGCCCGGTGCTGGAGCTGGGCGCGGGAACGGGCGTGTTCACGCGCGCGCTGCTGGCCCGTGGCCTTGCGGAAGGCCAGCTGACGCTGGTCGAGATGGGTCCCGACTTTGCCGCGCTGCTGCGCATGCGCTTCCCTCAGGCGCGGGTGCTGCAGCGCGATGCCGCCCGGCTGTCTGCGTCCGTTCTTTTTCCGCAAGACAGGGCAGGGGCGGTGGTCAGCGGGCTTGGGCTTCTGTCGATGAAGCCGCGCAGGGTGCTGGCGATCCTGAAGACCGCCTTCGCCTGCCTTCGCCCCGATGGCAGCCTCTATCAGTTCACCTATGGCCCGCGCTGCCCGGTGCCGCCTTCGATCCTGACCCGGCTTGGCCTGCAGGCGCAGCGCATCGGGGGCACTTGGGCCAATCTGCCGCCCGCCTCGGTCTACCGCATCAGCCGCAGCGCGCCCTCGCCCTTGCCTGACCGGTCATGACCGATGCTGGCTCGTCCTATACGGTAAAATATACGCAGGTGGCGCGTGGTGTAGCGGCGGTCTTGGCCCAGCCTCACCTCCGGTGCGTCCCATGCACAACGCGCCCGATGTGCATGTCGCGCTCCTTGACAGCGACGCGCCGCCGGGGGGAGCGGGAGAGCCCGGCGTGATCCCGGTCGCGCCCGCGCTTGCCAATGCGATCTTTGCGGCAACCGGACGGCGGCTGCGCCGCCTCCCGCTTGCGGTGACACAGCCCGTGGGTGTGCGGCGGACCCGGTCGATCCTGCCCGCCGCAGAGGAGGCCTGAGCGCCGCGCGCTGCGGCGTGACCCGGCGCCGCCATGACCGGCGCCCGGTGCAGCTGCATCCCGGCCCCGCGCCTGACCGAGGCCGGGGCCAGCGCAGCCTGACCCGAAACGGCAGGCTCGCATGGGGCCAACGGCGCGGCTGGCAGAGGAAAGGGCGGCGGTTCCGTCACCCGCCGTCCTGCCTGATGTCTCCTCGCGCCGCGGTGCCTTCAGCCGGATGTGACCCGATCGCCCGCGTCTGCGGAATTTGGCTGTGCGCGCCGCCGCCTGCGCGCTGCGGATCTGGGCACGATAAAGCGCGTCCTTGTCCGGATACCATGGCAGGGTTCCAATCGTGCTGAAGCCCGGGATCGTTTCCATGTGGCGCAGCATCCGGCGGCGCATCGGCTCGTCCGGAAGCGGGCCGCGCATCGTCATCTGGGTGTCGCTCATATGGTCCGGGTTCGACGTGCCGCAGAGCACACAGGTCGCGGCGGGATGGGCGATGACCCATTTCAAAAGGAACTGCGCCCAGCTTCTGGCGCCGAAATCCTGCTCGAAATCCGGCAGGGGTTCTTCTGCCACGACATGCATCAGCCGCGCCTTTTCCAGCGGAAGGTTGACGAAGACCCCGATGCCCCGGTCGGCGGCGGCGGGCAGCAGCCTGTGCTCTGCCGCGCGGTTGAGGATCGAATGGCTGGTCTGCACGACATCCCCCGCCCCCCGCTCTATGAAACCGGTCAGCTCCGCCTGATAGGAGGACTCGTGATGGGTGACCCCGACATGGCCGATCTGGCCCTCGGACTTCCACGCCTGCATCAGCGGCAGGACAACCCCGGCATTTGTCATGCTGTGGCACTGCATCAGGTCGATCACCGGGCACCACATGCGGAGCTTGTCTTATGGAATTTTTGGCTCCTGAGGCAAAAGGGAGCCGCTGCCCGGCACCGCAAACTGCGGGGCAGCGGCGGGGGCTGCGTCGTGCGGAGCTTGGTCTTTCAGGACCGCGGTCGAGTTTGACGAGCCCCCGTCTTTTCTAACGACCTGAACGGATACGTGGGCTTCGGGCCCGAACGACAAGCAAAGGTGGAAAGAAAAGATGGCTAAGGATACCATCGGCATCGACGTCTCGAAAGACCGTCTCGACGCATTCTGGCATTCCCGATCCGAAGCGCGCCGCCTGCCGAACACGGAGGAAGGGTTCGGCCAGTTGTGCGACTGGCTTGGAGAGGAGGAGGGCGTGCTGATCGTCTTCGAGGCGACCGGCGCCTATCATCGTGGCCTGGAGCGGCATCTCAGCCGGGCGGGGCGGCCCTTCATCAAAGTCAATCCAAAGCAGGCGCGCCGATTTGCACAGGCCATTGGTCGACTGGCAAAGACCGACAGCGTCGATGCTAGGATGCTGGCGCGCATGGGGGTGGTGCTCGATCTGGCCCCTCAAGATGTCGAGGGCGAAGATGTTCATGATCTCAGGGAGTTGCTGACAGCGCGGCGGGCCCTCGTCAAGGATCAGGTCACTGCTAAGACCAGACTTGCCACGGCGATCAATCCGCTCGTGCGAGAACAGATTTGTCGCCGCATCGATGACATTGCCGCCGATATCCACGCGCTGGATGAAGTAATCGCGCAGATCGCCAAGCAGCGAGGCACCCTCGAAGGGCGCATTCGTCGATTGATGACCATCCCGGGGATCGGCCGTCTGACCGCCACGACCATGCTGATCGATATGCCGGAACTGGGGTATCTCGACAGCAAAAAGATAACTGCTCTGGCCGGGCTCGCTCCAATGACGCAGCAGTCTGGCAAGTGGCAGGGCAAGGAACGAATTACCGGCGGCCGGTCATCAATTCGGCGGGCAATCTACATGCCGGCGCTGGTTGCTATCCGTTTCAATCGCGATCTTCGCGACAAGTACCAGCAGCTCGTGAGCGCCGGCAAGGCGAAGAAGGTTGCCATCACCGCCGTCATGCGTCGCATGCTGGTTCTCGCGAACACGCTGCTGCGCGACGCCCGCGATTGGCAGCCGGAACGCCCTTGACCAAGACGGATACTCGACTGATCAAGGCTGGCCGTGGCCTGGCTGGTATCGCCCAGATAGTCGCCGGTCGACCAGATCTTGTTGGCCACGAAGATGTTCCGTGCCTCTGGCATCTCGGACATGATCGCGCCAAGGCTGACCTTGGCTGAGCCATGAAGCGGCGAGGTGTCGACCACGCCGCCGCCACCGGCGGCAACCCGGGCGACGACCTCGCGCAGGGGCGCGCGCGGCGCGCCGGTCAGCAGGTCGAAGGTCAGGAAGGGGCCCAGACCCAGCGCCGTCACCGCTTGGCCGGGCTGGCCGATCTGGCGCGTGATCGGCGCATCTTCCGCGCTGTCGGCGGACCCGGCCTGCTGCGTTTGCGCGCTGCCCGCTCCGGTCGAGGCCGGACCGAGCGCGGCGGCCCCCGCAGCGCCCGGCAGGCTGCGCCGGTCGATGGTCGTGATGTCGTGGGACTTTCAAGCTCAGAACTGCCAGCCCGCAGGCACCCACGCGTAGCCGCTGTCGGTCCGCAGGATGTGGCCAAGCCCGGGGAAGGGAAAATGAAAGCCCAGCACGGGGATGCGGTCAGCCGCTGCCCGATCGAAGATGCGCTGCCGGGTCGCGGCGGCGCCCTCCTGATCGCGGTCGGGTCCGGGGCGCCAGGGCTGATTGATGTTGATGACGGGGTGATAGGCCAGATCGGCGGTCAGCAGCACCTGCGCGTCGCCCGAATGCACAAGGAACGTCGCCATGCCCGGGGTGTGGCCCGGGGCGGCAATCGTGGTGAGGCCGGGCAGGATCTCTGTGCCGGGGTCGTAAAGCGCGACGTCCTGAAGATAGGGCTGCACGCTCTGCTTGATGTTGGCGGCGAAGCGCTGCCGGAACTCCTCTGGCACCGGCATGTAGGACAGATCCGGCTCTGCCTCCACGAAAAAGGCCCAGTCGGGGCGGGGGGCCATCACGGTGGCGCGGGGAAAGGCGCGGCCCCCCTCTGCGCTGCGCAGGTTGCCGACATGATCGGGATGGGTGTGCGAGATGACCACCATGTCGATGTCGTCTGCCGCAAGGCCGATGGCGCGCAGGTTGTCGAACAGCCGACCGCCATTCGGCCCCATGGTCGCCCCGGCCCCGGCCTCCAGCAGCACGCGCTGGCCGCCGATCTCCAGCAGCAGGGTGTTGAGGTTGAGGGCAAGAAACTCCGTCGGCAGCATGGCGCGGCGCAGAACCTCCGCCAGATCCGCCTCCGGGGCATCCCCGGCATAGATCGCGGGCGGGCCGCCGATCATGCCATCGCTCAGCACGGTCGCGGCAATGTCTCCGATGTGGAAGCGGTAATGCCCCGCATTCCCGACCGGCGACACGGGGGCGGGCTGTGCAGACAGCCGTCCGGATGCGCCGGAACCGACCAGCAGGCCGGATGCCCCGGCCATGGCGGACAGCATGACCTTGCGACGGTTGAGTGTAAGCATTCTTGGTCCTTTCAAACGGGGAATGGCCTGCCGGCCCCCAGATGGCGCCGCGGTCGCTCCGAAGATGACACCCCGCCAACCGCATGATAAGCCGAGCAAAGAAGAGCACACTGATCTGCTGGAGCGAGCAATGCCGCCTGTACGGCTCGATCATCTGGAAACCTTCGCGCTGATCGTGCGATCCGGCGGCTTTCGCGCGGCGGCGACGGAACGCGGCGTCTCTTCCTCGGTGATGAGCCAGACGATGACCACGCTTGAACAGGCGCTTGGCCTGCGGCTGCTGAACCGCACCACGCGCAGCATCGCCCCGACCGAGGCGGGGGCGCGGCTGCTGGACCGGCTTGGCCCGGCGCTTGACGACATCCGCCTCGCGCTTGTCGAGCTTGACCAGCTGCGCGAAACTCCGTCCGGCACCCTGCGCATCAACGCGCCGGGGCCTGCGGTGGACCATGTGCTCTGTCCGCTCGCCTTCGCCTTCATGGAGACCTATCCCGAAGTGCGGGTCGAGATCGTCAGCGATGCGGCCATCGTCGACATCGTCAGTCAGGGTTTCGACGCGGGTGTCAGGTTCGGGCGGCAGCTGGCAGAGGACATGATCGCGGTGCCGCTTGGTCCGCCGCTGCGCTATGCGATCGTGGCGAGCCCGGACTATCTGAGGGACCGGGGGCGCCCCGAAACCCCCGGCGATCTGATCGGCCATAACTGCATCCGGCGCCGCTATCCGGGGGGCGCGCTGGCGGCGTGGGCCTTTGCCAAGGAGGGCGACACGGTCGAGCTGGTGCCGGAGGGCCGCCTGACCCTGAGTTCGGCGCATCAGGAGCTTCAGGCCGCCCTTGCCGGGCAGGGGATCGCGCATGTGCTGGAGGATTATGCCCGCGCGCCGATCGCGGAGGGCAGGCTTGTCGATCTTCTCACCGACTGGAGCCCGACCCTGCCCAGCTGGTTCCTTTATTACCCCAACAGGCGCCACAGCAGCGCCGCCATGCGCGCCTTTCTGGACTTCGTGCGCCGCTCAGCGCGCTGAGCGCTGCCGCGCCCCTGCATGGGCTCGGACACGCGGCGGGCTGATCCGTGCCAGTGGGTGCGGGCGACCTGTCCCGGCGGCGATCCGGTGACGCGGTTGAACCCAGCGAGGACCGCATGCTGCCCTTCCGCCAGCAGGGCGGCGGCGGACATCCTCCGCCAGCGGGCCAGAAACCCCATCGGCGTCTCGCCGACCCGGCTGCGGAACTGCTGTGCGATGCAGGTGCGGGACATCCCGGCGATGCGCCCCAGCGCCTCCGGCGTCCATGCTCGGCCCGGATCGTCCTGCATGACGCGCTGGACGGTGCCGGGGTTCGGATCGGCCAGCGCCGAGACCCAGCCGACATCCTCCTTCGTCACATCGGCAAGGGAAGGCCGCAGCGCCTCTGCGAGGATCATCTGGGACAGGTTCTGCGCCACAAGCGCGGATCCGGGGGCACCCTCCCGCATCTCCGCCGTCATCAGAACCAGATAAAGCCGGAGCCGCGCCTGCTCTGCCGCGTTTTTGATGCGGAGGGTCTGCTGCATCATCGCCGCCTGCCCTGCGGTGATCTCGAACCGGTTGCCGACCAGAACCACGTCGCCGCCGCCAGTTTAGGTCACCACCTGACCGCTGCGGTCGGGATGTCCGGGGCTGCTGGACTTGGTCGCGAACCGGCCACTGGGCCGGACGAGGCAGTCGCCGGTGCGCAGATGGACCGGTGCCGCATCCGCCATGGCCAGCCAGCAGTCGCCCCTGATCGCCGCGTCGCATTTGATGCGACCGGCCAGATCATCAAGGCCCAGCCCCCGGTCGCCCCCGGCGGTGATGCAGCTGCGCGGCTTGAGCAGCGCCAGCAGATGAGACAGCGGATCCACGGCGTGACAGAGCATGAGCCATCGTGAATGCCGCCGGTGTTCAGTCCTTCGGCCATCCCCTGTCGAGCAGGGCTTCGCGACCCCGAAGCCGGGGCGGCCGAGGCCGTCCTCACCGTCGGGGCCGCAGCCATCAGCCCCATTCTCCGCCTGCGTCGCGAACGGCTGCCGGGCCAGATCACCAAGGACATCGAGGCGCGGGGGCGGTCGGGCGTATTTGCGAACCGCGACCGCCTGCCGTCAGAGCGCGATCTGGCGGAGCCTCTGGCCCAGAACGGGGACATCGCGCTTTTTCCCCGGACCGATGACACCCTTCACCACCGGATTGCCAGCATCGCGCAGGATCCGCTCACTCATGTCGTGCCGGAACTGCCGGAGGACCAGCGGCGCATGTCGCGGAGCCCTCCCGAGGCCCTGTCCAGGGCCATGGCCGCGCACCGGCAGATGGTCGAGTCGATCCGGGACCGCGACGCGGACCGCGCCGAGGCTGCGATGCGCGCCCACCTGACGGTGGTGGTCCAGACCTACTCGGACATCCGCGAAGAGGCCGCCGATCCGGCGGACTGACACAGACGGCACAGGGCGGTGCTGCGATGCGCGCGGACGGGGCAGGGGCGTTTGCCCGCCCGGGCTGCGGCAGCGACTAGCGCGCCGGTGGCGACCGAACTTTCTGCAACGGCTCCACGATGCTTCCTGGCTGTATTGGTTATGATTTCACCGGCTCCAAGCAATCCATGCAGGTCACCCAGTATTCCGGCGTTCCGGATCAGCCGCCTGATCCGGTGATCGAGGCCGGGGTCGTTGCGCTGAAATCGCGCAGCGGTCTGGCGGAACAGGCGGTTGCGCAGTCGCTGGCGGCACTGGACTGGCTGCGGGCGCAGGGCTACCAGCAGATCCTGTTCAAATACTGCCCGACCTTCGACAGCACCCCGCAGGGCAGTATCGGCCCCGTCGCCATGGTTTTGGCCTTGGCCAAGACCCACCGAAGGCAGGGTCAGCGGCGCCGAAAAATGGCGGCGGCTGAAGGAGGCAAGCTGGGCGCTGATGATGCCGGTCATCATCATCGGCGGGATCCGCATGGGTGTCTTCACCCCGACCGAGGGCGGGGCGGTGGTGGCCGTCTATGCCTTTCTGGTGGGCATCTTTGTCTACAAGGAAATCACGCTGCAGAAGATCCCCGCGATCTGCATGGAGGCCGCCATCGGCACCGCAGTCATCGCGGCGATCATTGCTGCCACCTCGCTGTTCGGCTGGCTGCTGACCAATGCGCAGCTGCCGCAGACCATCGCCGGGGTCATCCTAGGGCTGACCGAAAACCGTATCCTGCTGCTGCTGCTCATCAACCTGATGCTGCTGGTGGTGGGCATGTTCCTTGACAGCGGTCCTGCCATCCTGCTGCTGACGCCGATCCTTGCGCCGGTGGCGGGGCATCTGGGAGTCGATCCGGTGCAGTTCGGGCTGATCATGGTCATCAACCTGACCATCGGGCTGCTGACGCCGCCGGTGGGCACGGCGATGTATCTTGCCAGCAGCATCTCGGGCGTGTCCATCCTGCGGCTGTCGCGCGCCATGCTGCCGTTCTGGGGGATCATGCTGGCGGTGCTGATGCTGGTGACCTATGTCCCCGGCTTCACCAGCTGGGCCCTGTCGAACTGATCCTGCCGACCTGACCCGGCGCGCCGCCTTGCCCTGCGGGGCAGGCGGCGCGGACGGGCTCAGATCTCGCGCAGCAGATCCTGCGGGGAGGTGGCGCCCGAGGCGGTGTCGAGGCTGACCGCCGACAGATCCTTCAGCCCATGGCCGGTGCCTACCGCCACGACGCGCTCATCGGGCGTGATCAGCCCGGCGGCCAGCAGCGGCGCAATGGCGCCGATGGTGATGGCGGCGCTTGGTTCCAGCAGGATGCCCTCGGCCGAGGCAAGCTCGCGCTGGCTGTGCAGAATCTGCGCCTCGGCGATGGCAATGGCGGCCCCGCCATGGCGCCGGATCTTGGCAAGCGTGTAATCGCCGTTGTTCTCATAGCCTTCCAGCGTGTCGTTCAGGGCCGAGGCGATGGTGGGCTGATGCGCCCATGGCCCCACATCGCCGCCTGCGTCAAAGGCGCGGGCGATCGGGGCGCAGGCGGTCGGCTGCACCGCAACCGGGCGCGGCACGCGGTCGATGGCACCGATGGCGTGCAGATGTTCGAACCCCTTCATCAGCCCCACCAGCAGCGGTCCGCTGGAAATCGGCAGAAGCAGCACATCCGGCTTCAGCGGCGCCAGTTCATAGGCGATGGTCGCGTAGCCGTCGACACCGAAGGGATTGTGAAACGTCGTCGTCAGGTTCACCCAGCCCCGTTCGCGTGACAGCTCTTCGGCGAGCCTGCAGCATTCGCTGGTCGGGCCATCGACGGTGACCAGCCTTGCGCCAGTGATGGCGATCTGGCGCAGCTTTGCCGGGGGCGCCGTGCGCGGCACAAGAATGACGATGGGTCGGCCTGCCCGCGCGGCATAGGCCGCCCCCGAGGCCCCGGCATTGCCGCTGGAGGACAGCACCATGCCGGGGCGGTCGTATTCGCAGGCAAGTGCTGTCGCAACCGCGATGGCCCGGTCCTTGAACGACCCGGTGGGCATCAGGGAATCCGTCTTGATCCACAGATCCGACAGGCCCTTCTGCCGGGCCAGCCTGCTGGCCTGCAGCACCGGGGTCGCGCCCTCGCCCAAGGTGATGCGGTTCTGCGGGCGCACGGCGGGCAGACGGCTCGCCCAGGCCCAGACCCCCGGTCCCGCCACGCGCGAAGGCGCATCGGATCCCAGCACCAGATCAAGGATGCCGCCGCAGGCCGGGCAGGTGGAGGGCACCTTGGCAATATCCTCGCTGCTCCCGCAGCTGATGCAGATCAGATGGTCCTCGGTCATGGCGGGTCTCCTTTACGACAGGCTGCGGATGACGTGGGCCAGCTGTGCCACGACGGCGGATTCGATGGCGCCGCCCTTGGCCGCCGTGGCCAGATGCGGGGCGCCCACCACCCCGTCGCCGCCGGATTTTACCCGCATCGTGCGGTGCAGCACGCCGCGCCCGGCCTCCAGCATGTCTTCCTGTGCCCAGTGCGGCGCAGGATCGCGCCCGTCGTCGTGATGCGGGATCAGATCCGCGCGCAGGGTTCCGGGGGCTGCCGACATCATCAGCGAGGTTTCGAATTCGCAGGCATGGCCAAGACCGCCGCGCGCGCTGCTGCGGATCCCGGCAAGTTCGGGGGCCGCCAGCCGCCACCATGTCAGAAAGGCAAGGCTGCGGCCGGGATGGGCGGCGCCCAGATCCTCCAGCATAACCTGCCCGATGGCCTGATTGCCGCCATGGGAATTGAGCACGATGACCGACCGGAACCCGTGACGCAGCACGGACCGCAGGATGTCGCCGACATAAAGCGCAAAGCTGCGATGGCTGACCGACAGGCTGCCGGCAAAATCCATGTGATGCTCGGAACAGCCGACAGCGACCTGCGGCAGGATCAGCACCTCGTCCGGCATCTGCGCCTCGATCAGGGACAGAAAGCGCTGGCCGATCACCGCATCGGTGGACAGCGGCAGGTGCGGCCCGTGCTGTTCGATGGCGGCGACCGACAGCAGGACCGGCACGGACCGGTCCATGGTCTCCAGCTCTGCCGAGGTCAGGTCGGCCCAGATCATGCCGGATCCCACCACGCGCCGCCGATGACGACGCCGCCACTGGTCAGCCGCTGCGATCCGGTGACGGTCTCGCCCTTCACATCCGCGAAGGCAAAGCTGCCCTCGGCCAGCGTCAGGACAGAGGCGTCACCCGCAGCCCCCGGCTGCAGCGTGCCAAGATCGGGGCGCGACAGCACCGCCGCCGGACGGCTGGTCGAGGCGGCGATGACCTCGTCAAGCGGCATCCCGAGCGCCAGAAACTTCGACAGGGTCGTGACCTGATCATAGGCGGGCCCGTCGATGCAGAAGGCGTGCACATCCGAAGAGATGACATCGGGCGGAAACCCTGCGGCCAGCATGGCCCGCGCCGTCTTCCACGAAAACGATCCCATGCCATGGCCGACATCGAAGATCACGCCGCGGTCGCGGGCGGCCAGAACCTGGTCCTTGACCGTGCCGTCGCCGCGCACCGGCGCATTGGGGAAGGGCCGGTAGCAATGGGTCAGCACGTCGCCCCGGCGCAGCCGCGCCACCACCGCCTCGTAGCTGGGGGGCGGCTCGTCGATATGGCACATCACATGCAGGCCGGTCTCTTCGGCCAGATCCAGCGCCACATCCAGCGGGGCGATCCCCTGCGGGCCGCTGGCATGGCGTCCGATTCTGACCTTGATGCCCACGATGACATCCCGGTTGGCCTCGATGACCGGGATCGCTTCCTGCGGGGCCATCAGCCGGAAATCATGGCTTTCCCCCATCATGATGCGCGGCGAAAAGCCGTAAATCCCCGCAAAAGAGACATGCAGATAGGCAAGGATGCGCGAGCGGCAGGGGTCGATGACATGTTTGCGGAAGCCCGCAAAATTCCCCGGCCCCGCGCTGCCCGTGTCCACGGCGGTGGTGACCGCGCTGCTGCGGGCAAAGGCCTCGGCGTCGATGCCCAGAGAGGTGCCGCCCCAGTAGACATGGGTGTGCAGGTCGATCAGCCCGGGCGTCACCACCTTTCCCGAAACGTCGCGGCTCTGTGTGGCGCCGGTGGCCAGATCCTGTCCGATCTGCGCCACCTTGCCGCCGGCAAAGGCCACGTCGCAGACCTGATCAAGGTTCTGGGACGGGTCGACCACGCGACCGCCGGTCAGGACAAGGTCAAATGCCATCTTGGATCCTCAGTCTTGCTGCGGGCAATAGGCGATTGCCTCGATTTCCAGCGCGATGTCGACCATCAGGCGGGATTCCACGGTCGTGCGGGCAGGCGGGTTCGTGGCGAAGTGACGGGCATAGACCGCGTTCATTTCGGCAAAATCCGCAGCATCGCGCAGCCAGACGGTGGTCTTGACGACATCGTCCATGCCCGCGCCCGCCAGTTCCAGCGCCGTCTTCACATTGGCAAGCACCTGCTCTGCCTCGGCGGCGACGCCGCCGCCGACAAGCGCGCCGTCCGGCCCGACCGGCACCTGCCCGGAAATGAAAACGAAATCGCCCGCGCGCACCGCCGGAGAAAGCGGCACGTGCGAGGTGCCGAAAGTCTGCTTTGCCATGAGCTGTCCCTTATTCGCTGAATCATGTAACTTTCTTACATTCTTTTAGGCATGTTCATAAATCAACAGTTTTATCGGCGAAGTTACGAAAATGATATGTTGCTTTATTACATGAGACTGCGCAGCATGATCTCCGGATGAGGCATCGAATCCTCCGGGATCAGGGCGGGACATGACCAATATCGACATCGTCAACATGCTGCGGGAGATCAGCGGCAGCGACACAGGGGCGAACAGCCGACTGGCGCGGATCATTCTGGAAGACGTCGATTTTGCGTCCCGCGCCGCGATCGCCGATCTTGCCGCGCGCGCCGAGGTGAGCGAGCCCACCGTGACCCGGTTCTGCCGGTCGCTCGGGTTCGACGGCATGCGCGATTTCAAGCACAAGCTGGCGCAGATCATGGTTCTGGGCGGGCCCTATCTTTACCCCCGCCCGGTCGAGACGGATGACAGCAGCGACCGCGTGGCGGAGGCGATCACCGCCGGGATCGAGCGCGCCATCGCGCTGGTGCGCAGCCATCTGACGCGCGACGACATCACCCGCATCCTGCCCGCGCTTGTGGCGGCAAAGCAGGTCACGGTGTTCGGCTCGGGCGGCGTGTCCTCTCTGGGCGCGATCGAGATGCAGACCCGGCTGTTCCGGCTGGGCATTCCCATCGTCGCCCAGACCGACGGGCAGCTTCAGCGCATGATCGCGGCCATCAGCGGACCCGAACATGTCATCGTGGCGATTTCCGTCTCCGGTCAGGTGCAGTCGATCGTGGAATCCATCGAACTGGCCCGGCAATATGGCGTGACGACCATCGCGATCACCAAGCCGGGGTCGCGTCTGGCGGCCAGCGCGCAGATCGTCCTGCCCTTCCTCGTGCCGCCGGACGATTACCTCTACAAGCCGACGCCCGCGCGCTACGCGCTGCTGTTCATCATCGACCTGATCGCGACAGCGGTCGCCGAACATATCGGCCCCGACGTGCTGGAAAAGCTGCGCCGCGTCCGCGTCGCCCTGTCCGGCATCAATTCCGACGATCCAATCTGGCCCATCGGAGACTGACATGGACACCCTCCACAGCCTAGAGACACCCGCGGTGGTGATCGATCTTGACAAGCTCCGCCGCAATCTGGCGCGGGCGCAGTCCGCCGCCGATGCCGCAGGGCTGGCCCTGCGCCCGCATATCAAGACCCACAAGTCGCTTCGCCTTGCCCAAGAGCAGATCGCGCGGGGGGCCGTGGGCGTCACCTGCCAGAAGCTGGCCGAGGCCGAGGTGATGGCCGATGGCGGCATCGACGACATCCTGCTGACCTACAACATCCTTGGCGCGGCAAAGCTGGCCCGGCTGCGGGCGCTCGCCGACCGGTGCCGCCTTGCCGTGACCTGCGACAGCGCCGCCGTCGCCGAAGGTTACCGGCAGGTGATGGCGGGTGCGGACAGGCCGCTGAGCGTTCTGGTGGAATGCGATACAGGCATGGGGCGCTGCGGCGTTCAGACCCCCGAGGCCGCGCTGGATCTGGCGCGCGTTCTTGAGGCGGCGCCCGGGCTGCGGTTTGGCGGGCTGATGACCTATCCCGCCGCCGGGGGCGTTCAGGCCTCGCGCGACTGGCTGGCGCGGGCGGTGGCGCTGCTGTCGGACCACGGCCTGCCGCCACGGATCGTCACCACGGGCGGCACCCCGGATATCTGGGACGCGATGCAGCCGGGCATCGTCACGGAGTATCGCCCCGGCACCTATATCTACATGGACCGCAGCCAGATCGCGGCAGGGGCCTGCACCAGCGAGGAGTGCGCGCTGCAGGTGCTGGCGACGGTGGTCTCGACTCCGGCGCCGGGTCGCGCGGTGATCGATGCGGGGTCAAAAACGCTGACCTCCGACGCGATGGGCCTCGAAGGGTTCGGGTTTCTGCCGGACCACCCCGAGGCACGGATCGTGACGCTGAGCGAGGAGCATGGCGTCATGGATGTGTCGCGCTGTGCGGTGCCGCCGGAACTGGGCGCGCGCGTGCGGATCATCCCGAACCATGCCTGCCCGGTCTCCAACCTCTTCGACACGGTCTGGCTGCTGGATCCAGAGGGCGGCGCCACGCCGCTGCGCGTCGATGCACGGGGATGCGTGACATGACGGATCTGTCGCGGCTGAGCCATGTGGCGGGCAAGGCCAGCCACGCGCTGTCCCGCCTTGTCGAGGTGGTGCTGATCGTGCTGATGGCGGCGCTGGTCCTTGACGTCTGGATCGGCGTTCTGGACCGCTACCTGTTCAGATGGCAGCTGAACTGGCCCGAGGTGCTGGCCCGCTACCTGATGATCTGGACCGTGCTGCTGGCCATTTCGGTGGGGATCGCGCGGCGCGAGCATATCGGCCTGACCATGTTCATCGACCTGCTGCCGCAGGGGCTGCGGCGCGGCCTGCTGCTGCTCAGCGACATTCTGGCGCTGGCGCTGTTCGCCTATCTGTTCTGGTTCGGCGTAGGCTTTGCCCAAGGCGGCGCCACCCGGCAGGCGATGATCTTCGGCATGACGCTTGGGCCCGCCTATGCGGCCATTCCGGTCTCGGCGGGGCTCGCCTTCGTTCAACTTCTCCTCGTGGCCCTCAGGGATCGCGGCACTCACGATCTGCGGGATCGCGCTGAAAGGAACTAGGCATGCTGATCGGGATACTTTTTGTCGGTCTTCTGATGATCGGATCGCCCATCGGCTTTGCCATCGGCATCGCGGGGCTCGCCGGAATTGCCGAGATGGGCAATGAGCGCATGCTGGCCATGGGCCCCAGCCGGATGTTCAACAGCCTCGACATCTTTCCGTTTCTGGCCATGCCGTTCTTCATTCTGGCGGGCGAGATCATGAACCATATCGGCATCACGTCGCGCCTGATGCGGTTCGCGCATATCCTTGTCGGGCATTTCCGCGGCGGGCTGGCCCATGCCAACATGGTCGCCTCGGTGATGTTCGCGGGGCTGACGGGCGCCGCCACGGCGGATGCCGCCGCCTTCGGGCGCACGCTGGTGCCGGAAATGGTGGCGCAGGGCTACCGGCGCGACTATGCCTGCGCCGTCACGGCGGCGGGGTCGATCATCGGCCCGACCATCCCGCCTTCGGGCATCATGGTCGTCTATGGCTCGCTGATGGGGGTCTCGATCGGCGGGCTCTTTGCGGCGGGCATCCTGCCCGGGCTCGCCATCTGCGTGGTCTGCATGCTCATCATCGCGCTCGGCGCCAGACGCAACGGGCTTCCCGTCGCGGCCCGCCGCGCCAGCTTCCGCGAGGTGCTCCGCGCGTTTCTGGATGCCACCACCGCGCTGCTGATGCCGGTCATCATTCTGGGCGGGATCCTTGGCGGCATCGTCACCCCGACCGAAGCCGCCTCCATCGCGGTGGCCTATGCGCTGTTCGTGGGCTTCGTGATCTACCGCAACCTTGACCTTGGGGCGCTGGGGCGGATGCTTCTGCAGACCGCCGTCATCAGCGGCGTCATCTTCGTCATCATCGGCTTTGCGGGCATTCTGGGCTGGTGGATGAGCTTCAACCGCATCCCGCAGGACATCGCGAGCGGCCTGCTTGGCATCTCGGAAAACCCGCAGATCCTGCTGCTGCTCATCATCGGCCTGCTGCTGGCGATCGGCATGGTGATGGATGTCACCGCCATCCTCATCATCCTTGCCCCGGTGCTGGCGCCGATTGCCGCGCAGATCGGCCTGCAGCCGATCCATGCCGGGATCATCTTCGTGGTGGCGCTCAACATCTCGCTGATGACACCGCCCGTGGGCGCCTGCCTGTTCGTCCTTTCCTCGGTCACGGGCGAGCGGCTTGAACGGATCGCGGCCAAGCTCTGGCCCTTCCTGCTCGCCCAGATCGGCGTGCTGCTGGTCTTCGCCTTCTGGGAAGACGCGGCGCTGCTGATCCCCCGGCTGTTCGGCTTCGTCTGAGCGGTCGACCCTACCAACAAGAAACCAGAAACCAACAAGGAGAGAGACTGATGAAACGCACCCCGATCTATGGACTGGCCCTGACGGCGCTGCTGGCCCCCGGCATGGCCGCCGCACAGGATCTTGTGATCCAGCTTGCCCATGACAACAACCCCGACCCGTTCGACAATCCCGGCCATGCCTGCGCCGCGGTCTTCGGCAACATCGTCCGGTCCGAGACGAACGGCGCCGTCGATGTCGAATTCTTCCCCAACGATCAGGTCGGCACCAATACCGAACAGGTGCAGATGACCCGCGACGGGGTGGTGCAGGCGACCATCTCCTCCACCGGGGCCATCGCCTCCTATTATCCGAAGATCGACGTGCTGAACCTGCCCTTCGCCTTCAGCGGCAATGCCGCCACCTACGAGGTCTTCGATGGCCGCTTCGGCGAGATGCTGAAAGCCGATATCGAGGAGGAGCTGGGCGACGTGGTGGTGCTGGGCTTTCCCGATACCGGCGGTTTCTTTGCGGTGACAAATTCCTCCAAGCCGATCACCGATCTGGCCGATTTCGAAGGGGTGCGGGTGCGGACCATGACCCTGCCGTCGCATCAGGTCATCATGAACGCCATGGGGGCGGAATCCTATCCGCTGGCTTGGGGCGAGCTGTATTCGGCCCTGCAGACCGGGGTGATCGACGGTCAGATGAACCCGGTCCCGATCATCTCCTTTGCGAATCTGGGCGAGGTGCAGGGTTACATGACCCTGACCAACCATCTGTTTTCGCCCTATATCTTCATGATGAACCGCGCGGTCTGGGAGGATCTGAGTGCCGAGCACCAGAAGATCGTCACCAGTGCCGCGCAGTCCTGCGTGACCGCCTCGCGCGGGCTGGCCCGGATCATCGAAGCCTCGGATCGCGGCGTGACCGGCCTGTCGGACCTGATGGAGATCTCCGCCCTTGATCAGGCGCAGCGCGACGAGATGCGCGACGTGACCCAGCCCGCCTTCGAGGCCCATATCGCCGACCAGCTGGGCGAAGACGCCGTGGCCCTGCTCGACGTGCTGAAGGAAGAGGCTCAGGCGGCGAACGACGCCAGCTACCTCGTGTCGAACTGACCTCTCCCCTGTCTCCGGCGCCCGGTCGGGCAACCGGGGACAGGATCGCCGCGCCCAGTCTGGTCTGGCTGCCGGTCGCGCCCGCCGCGTCACAGGCCGTCTGCAAGAACGAGGATTTGGCCGGAGGGCGTCCTGCTGGCCTGCATCCTGCGCAGGCGGAGCGGAGAGTTGTCATAAGCGGAAGCTGCAAGGCGGCGCTGGTCTGACCGGCGCCGCCATTTTCCGTGTTGCAGGTTTATGCGTTAATATGCATGATTGTGCAGAATCATGCGGAGTCATGCAGGTGAGCCTGAACATTCCTGAAATGCGGCTGAAGGTGCTGCGCAGGCGCCTGCTGGACGGCGAGCCGCTGGTTGCTGCCCGCATCGCCGAAGAATTCGACGTCTCTCTCGACACCGTGCGGCGGGATCTGATCGCGCTTGAAGCCTCGGGCGAGGCGCGGCGGGTCCGGGGCGGCGCGCTGCGCCCGGCGGTGCCTGCCGAACCGATGGAGGCGCGGATGCTGAAAACCCAGCCCGCGCTGCCGGGGATCGCGCGCAAGGCGCATGCGCTCTGCCAAGGGCGCAAGACGCTGCTGCTGGATGGCGGCACCACGGTGCTTGCGCTGGCCCATGTGCTGGAGCCGGAGCGTGGTCTGCTGGTGGTCACGTCCTCGCCTTGGGTGGCCGTGGCCTGCCAGACAAAGGGCATCGAGGTGCTGATGCTGGGCGGAAAGCTCAGCGCGGGCGGCGGGATCAGCGTGGGCCTCGACACCGAAGCCCAGCTTCACGATCTGGCAGCGGACATGGCCATTCTGGGCGCCTGCGGGCTTGAGGCCGCCTTCGGGATGAGTTCCGACGACGCGCTTGAAGCTGGCGTCAAGCGGGCGATGGCGCGCGCCGCCGCCGCCACGGTTGTGCTTGCCGACAGATCGAAACTCGGCCAGAGGGCGCGTCACCGGACGCTGCCCGCCGCCGCGATTGACCATCTGGTGACGGATGCGGACCCGGCGGAGGTGGAGGATCTGCGCGCGGCGGGGCTGGAGGTGCATCATGCCTAAACTTGTAACGCCGGTGGGGGCCGTCTGCGCGATGTTCGCCCTCAATGGCGGGCTGTTCGGGGTCTGGGCCTCGCGGATCCCGGCCTTCACCGCAGAATTCGCGCTGACGCCCGGCACGCTGGGCCTGCTGCTGCTCTGCCTTGCGGGCGGCGCCATCCTGTCCTTTCCGGTGGCGGGGCGGCTGTCCGACCGCATGGGCGCCGCCGCACTGACCAAAGGGCTTGCGCCGCTATATGTCACGGCCCTCTGCCTGCTGGCCGTCGCGCCCAACGTGCCGCTGCTGGCGGCGGCGCTGGCGCTGTACGGCGCATTGTACGGCGCATTGTACGGCGCGATGGATGTCGCGATGAATTCCTGGGGCGCCGAGGTGGAACAGGCCCGGCAGCGCCACCTGATGTCGCGGTTTCATGCGCTTTACAGTCTGGGTGCGGGGCTTGGGGCGGCAACCGGCTATGCGGCGGTGTCGCTGGGGATCGCGCCGGGGCTGCATTTCCTTGGCGTCGGCGGGGCCGCCACAGCACTGGCTTGGGTCTTTGCGCGGGTGCCATGGGCATCGGCCCGCGCCGCCGCAGACGAGGGGCCGCGCTTTGCCATTCCGCGCGGGCCACTGCTGATCGTGGGGCTTGTGGCGCTGGCGGCGGCGGTGGGCGAAGGCGCCATGGCGGACTGGAGCGCGGTGTTTCTGGCGGATGTCACCGGCACGTCGGACGCTTTGGCAGCCTTGGGCTATGCCTGTTTTTCGGTGGCCATGGTGGTCACCCGGCTGTCAGGCCCGGCGCTGATTGCCACGCTCGGGCCTGCGCGCACAGCACAGCTCAGCGGCGGGTTCGCCGCAGCGGGTGCCGCGCTGATCGTCTGGTCCGAAGGGCTGCCCGTGGCGCTTCTGGGCTTTGGTCTGCTGGGGGCGGGATATGCCACTATCATGCCGCTGGCCTTTTCCCGCGCCGCAGCGGGGGCGGGGCGTGCGCAGGGCCGGGCCATCGCCAGCGTCGCCACCCTTGGCTATGGCGGGATGCTGCTGGGTCCGCCCCTGATCGGCGCGCTGGCAGAGCTGGTGGGGCTGCGCCACGCCTTTCTGCTGTTGGCGGGCCTGTCGCTGCTGATCGTGCTGCTGTCCAACTCCCTGCAGCCGGACAGGTCCGCAGGGCCGGACCCCGCGCCGGGCCGGAACGCCAGCTGAGGGCGGTGGCGCGGGAGCATCGCGCGGCAGCGGCTGTTCGGCGGGATCAAGTGGGGGGCGGTTTCTGCGCAAGAACCGCCCGCCCCTGGCCCAGGACCGGAGGCCCCCCATGACCCATAAACCCCTTTCCGTCCTCACCGGCGCCTCCTCCGGCATCGGGCTGGAGCGTGCCCGGCTCTGCGCGAAGGGGCGCATCCTTGTCACCGGCTCCATCGCGGGGCTGATGCCGGGCCGCTGTCAGGCCGTCTGCAACGTCACCAAGCCTATCTCGACAGTTTCAGCTTTGCGCTGCGTGACAAGGTGAAGGGCAGCGGTGCCTGATGCCGGGGCCCACGGCGACCGAGTTCTTCGACCGCGCCCAGATGGGGGACACGCCAGTGGGCAGAAACGACACCAAGGACGATCCCGCCCATGTGGCCCGGATGGGCTATGACGCGATGAGGCGCGGCGACAGCGGCGTGGTCAGCGGCTTCATGAACAAGGGGCAGGCCGCCTTTGCCGGGCTGATCCCCGACACGGTGCTGGCGCAGATGCACCGCCGCATGGCGGAGCCGGACAGGAACGGCTGACCGGCGGGATGGTCAAGCGGCGGGCTGTCGCGCTAGGAATACGGCGCCGCGACGCTGCGGTTCCATATCGGCACCGACACCGAGGGGCGGAAGGGCTTTGTCACCATGCTGATCCGGACCCGGCCCGGGCGGGACGATGCGGTGCTGCTGCAGATCTCCGAAGCGGCGCGCGATGCGGTGACCGCGCAGGTCACGCCTGTGGCGGGAAAGGCGCTGTCCGTCTCTGTGGAGATCCAGATGATGGATCCCGTCGCGGTGGTGCGGGCCAAGGTCTGAGCCGCTTCAGGCGCCAAGCAGCAGCTTCAGCGCGATGGCCCACATGACCAGCGCGATCCCGCCTTCCAGCAGGCGCCATGCGGC
Organism: Salipiger marinus; assembly: GCF_900100085.1. Taxonomy (GTDB): domain Bacteria; phylum Pseudomonadota; class Alphaproteobacteria; order Rhodobacterales; family Rhodobacteraceae; genus Salipiger; species Salipiger marinus. The sequence goes on along the minus strand of NZ_FNEJ01000005.1, from coordinate 18,720 downwards.
GGGGCGGGCAAAGACCGGTCGCAGCGCCGCCGCGCCAAAGCCAAGCGCGAAGAAGAACAGGAAAGACCCGGTCATCGCCCCGGCGGCAAAGCTCGCCTTCTGCGCGCCGAACTGAGTGGACAGGGTGCCAAGCAGCACGACCGTATCCAGATAGACATGCGGGTTGAGCCATGTCAGCGCAAGGCAGGTCAGCAGCGCACCCGCCAGCCCCGATGGCTCCTGCGCCGGGGCGGCGGTCAGCACCTCGCGCGAGCGGAGGGCAGAGCGCAGGCTGCGGGCGCCATACCAGATCAGGAAGGCAGCGCCGCCATAGCGCATCAGCGGATCCACCCATGGCAGCCATGCCGCGATCCTGCCGAAGCTGGTGACGCCGAGCGCGATCAGCAGGGCGTCTGACAGCGCGCAGGTCAGGCAGATCCAGACCACATGCTCGCCCTTCAGCCCCTGTCGCAGCACGAAGGCGTTCTGCGCCCCGATGGCCATGATCAGGCTGAGCCCCATCGTGAGCCCGGTGAAGTAGACTGTCAGATCCATGCACGCCCCTGCCGTCTGTTTCCGCTGGCCATAGACCAGCGCGCCGGGTTAGCCAAATTAAACAGCCTAACCCCGGATTAGGAGATCTTATGCTCGACTACCCCGCTGCCAGAGCCGTGCTGCTTGTCGTGCAGAGCGGCAGCTTCGAAAGCGCGGCGCGAAGCCTTGGCATCACGCCTTCCGCCGTGTCGCAGCGGGTGCGGGGGCTTGAAGATCGGCTGGGCGTCATTCTGGTGGCACGCGGCACCCCCTGCACGGCCACGGAAGAGGGCGCATGGCTCTGCCGCCACATGGAACAGGTGGGCCTGCTTGAGGGGGAACTGGCCGGGCGCTTTCCGCAGCTGCAGCTTGGCGGGGCGGCGGCGCCGGTGACGCTGCACATCGCCACCAATGCCGACAGCCTTGCGACATGGCTGCTGCCCGCGCTGGCGCCCTTTACGAGGGAGAGTGGTCATCTGGTCGACATCGCCGTGGATGACGAGGAGCATACGGCGGAGTGGCTGCGCCGGGGCCGGGTCATGGCGGCCGTTACGGTGCTTGGCAAGCCGGTGCAGGGCTGTCAGGTGAAGCCGCTTGGCAGCCTGCGCTACCACGCCACCGCCAGCCCGGAGTTTGTGCGCCATTTCTTTCCACAGGGGGTGACGGCGCAGGCCCTGTCCGCGGCACCTGCCCTGACCTTCAACCAGAAAGACCGCCTGCAGCAGAGTTGGGTGCAGCGGCAGCTTGGCCATGCGGTGACGCTGCCCACCCACTGGCTGCCCTCGTCGCAGGGCTTTGTGGATGCGGGTTTGGCGGGGATGGGCTGGGGGCTGAACCCGATCCACCTTGTGCGCGGGCATCTTGCCTCGGGCCGGCTGGTGGAGCTTGTGCCGGGGGCGCCGCTGGATGTGCCGCTGTCATGGCAGATCGGCCATCAGGCGGCGGGCAGCATCGCTTCGCTCACCAGTGCCATCGTGGCAGAGGCGAAGCGGGCGCTGGTCTGAATTGGCTGCAGCGCCTGCGCCACCGGCCTGTGAGTTATCCCCGCAGGCGGGGGATGGATCTGTGGATGAATGGGGGCTTTTCCCTTGCCCCCTTGGCCTGCGGCTGACCTGCCTAGAAAAGAGGCACTTCTGCGCGCGTGCCCCGGGGCCGGTCGGAAACTGGCCCCGGGCATGGCCGGGACGGGCGCTCAGATATCCGCCCGCTCGTCCGAACCGCCAAGCTCGACATAGCGGCGGGTGACCGCTTCGATGCTGTCATGCAGGGCGGCGGCCATGCGGCGTTCCTCGTCCAGATTCTGCTGCAGAAGCAGCGTGGCCGAACTGGCACCGCAAAGATCGGCGGTGGTGATCAGCGAGACATAGGCCGCGATCTCGAAATTCTCGAAGGCGTGATTGGCGAAGGTGTTCTTGAGGATCTCGTCATCGGCCATGGTGTGACCCAGCGCCGCCAAGGTGCCGCTGAGCGCGGTGGCCGTGTCCTTGAACCCCGAGGCGGAGGCATCGACCTGCTCCAGAACCTCGTCGAGGCGGCGCAGCTGGCCTTCGGTTTCCTCGATATGGCGCTGCAGCAGCGCCGAAACCTCGGGGTAATGCTGCAGCCGGTTCACCTGCGGCTGCATGATAGCAAGCGCCTGCTTTTCCATGGCATGGGCGTTCCGCAACCCGCTGAGAAACACGTCCTTTGCGCTGATCGTCTTGGCCATATCGTCCTCCGGCATGGGTTTGAGGTCCATGAACCGGCCCGGGGCGGCGTTGTTCCAGCGTGCGGATCCCGCCTCAGGAAACGGGGGTGGGCAGGGCCCGCGCCTCCGGCTTTTCGCGCAGCATCAGCATGGCGGGGGTCACCACCAGCGTCAGCACCGTCGCGATGATCAGCCCGCCCGCAATCGCGCTGGAAAGTTCGGTCCAGTACTGGGTCGAGGGCGCGCCGAACAGGATCTCCCGCCCGATGAAGTCGATGTTCATGCCCAGCACCATGGGCATGAGCCCCAGCGCCGTGGTGACGGAGGTCAGCACCACGGGCCGCAGGCGCTGTGCCCCGGTCCGCACCGCCGCCTCCATCGGCGACAGGCCCGTCTTGCGCAGGTCGTTATAGGCGTCGATCAGCACGATGTTGTTGTTCACCACGATCCCCGCCAGCGCGATGACGCCCACGCCCCCCATCACCACCCCGAAGGGCCGCCCGGTGACGATGAGCCCCAGCAGCACGCCGCCGATGGAAAAGATGATCGCGCTCATCACCACGAAGGACTGGTAGAAGCTGTTGAACTGCACCACGAGGATCAGGAACATCAGCCCGATGGCGGCCACGAAGGCTGCGGCGAGGAAGATCATCGATTCCTGCTGGTCCTCCGCCTCGCCCGCGAATTCGTAGCTGGCGCTGTCGGGCAGGTCGGCCTGATCCAGCGCGCTGCGCAGCGCCGTGACCTGATCGTTGACCAGCAGCCCGGAGGCGACATTCGCCTCGATCGTGGTGACACGGCGTTCGTCGATGCGCCGGATCACCCCGACCCGCTCCACCGGTTCGAAGGTCACGAAGTTGGAGATGGGGACCAGCCCCGCCGAGGTGGGCACGCGCAGGTTGGTCAGTTCCGCCAGCGAGCGCGAGTCATTGGGAAACCGCACCCGCACGTCAAGCTCGCCATCGGCATCCGGCGGGCGGTAATCGGTCACGGTCACGCCCTGCGTCAGCAGCTGCACCGCCTGACCCAGAAGGCTGACATCGGCGCCAAAGCGCGCCGCCTCGGCGCGGTCGACATTGATCGCGACCTCGACGCCGGGCAGGGGGCGGGTGTCGGTGACATCGGTAAAGCCGCCGATCCGCTCCATCGTGGCCAGCACCGTGTCCACCGCAGCGCCCTGCTGGGTAAAATCCTGCGTCGAGACGCGCAGGTTCACCGGCTTGCCGCTGGAGGGGCCGCCGCTTTCGGTTTCCACCTGCACGTCGATGCCCGCGATATCGGCCATCTTGTTGCGGATTTCCGCGCCGATCTCTGCGGCGGGGCGGCGGGTCTGCCAGTCGACCAGATCAAGCTGGATCGTGCCGATCACATCCTCGTCGCCGCCGCCCGCGCTCATGGTGGAACGGGCATAGATGCTCTGGATGCCGCCGGTGCCGATCAGCCGGTCCTCGACCTGCCGCACCAGATCGTCGCGTTCATAGATCGACAGGTTGTCGCGGGCGCGCACCTGCACCTGCATGAATTCCGGTTCGATCGACGGGAAGAACGAGATGCCGCGCCCGAACTGGCCGTAAAGCGCAAAGCCCCCCAAGAGCAGCGCCAGCGCCAAGACGACGGTTGTCCATGGCCGCAGCAGCGCGCGTTCCAGCAGCCGCACATAGGCGCCGGTCAGCCCGCCGATGGTCCGCGGATCGCCGCGTTCTGCGGCCTGCAGCGCGGATTTGGCAGCAGCGGTGCGCGGCTGGTTGCGCCCGATCATGCCGCCGATCACCGGAATGAAGATCAGCGCCATAAAAAGCGAGGCCCCCAACGTCAGGATCACGGTGATGGGCAGGTATTTCATGAACTGGCCGATGAGCCCGGTCCAGAACAGCAGCGGAAAGAACACCGACAGCGTGGTGGCGGTGGAGGCGATGATCGGCCATGCCATGCGCTTGGCGGCATGGGCATAGGCGTCGCGCGGGCTGTCGCCTTCCTGCAGGCGCCGGTCGGCCAGTTCCACCGTGACGATGGCACCGTCCACCAGCATGCCGACCACAAGGATCAGCGCAAAGAGCACGACGATGTTCATGGTGAATCCCATCGCCCAGATCACCGCCACCCCGGCAAGGAAGGCGCCGGGGATCGACAGGCCCACCAGCACCGCCGACCGCAGGCCAAGCGCAAAGACGATCACGACCATCACCAGCATGATCGCCGCCATCACATTGGCCTCCAGATCCGACAGCAGCGTCTTCACCTGTTCGGACTGGTCCTGCAGATAGGTCACGCGCAGGCTGTCCGGCCAGTCGCCGCTCATCTCGTCGATGACCTGCTTGGTCTGGGCCACCGTGTCGATGATGTTGGCGCCCGACCGCTTGGTGACCTCCAGCGCCAGCGACGGCTGGCCGTCGATGCGGGCATAGCCGGTCGGATCCTCGAAGGTGCGGCGCACGGTGGCGACATCGCCAAAGGTGACGACGGTGGTGCCGTCCACCTTCACCGGCATCGCCATCACATCGGCCAGATCCTCGATCAGGCCCGGCACCTTCAGCACGATGCGCCCGCCGCCGGTCTCGATGGCGCCCGCCGCGATCAGCTGGTTGTTGCGCTGCAGCTGGCTGGTCAGGCTTTCGAAGCTGAGATTGTAGGTCTGGAACACCGTGGGGTCGATCAGCACCTCAAGGAATTCCTCGCGGGCGCCGCCGATATCCACCTCCAGCACGCCGGGCAGCGCTTCAAGCCGGTCCTGCACCTCTTCGGCGATGTCGTTGAGCGTGCGTTCGGGCAGCGGCCCGGACAGGACCGCCGTGATGATCGGGAAAAGGGCGGTGTTGATTTCGGTGACGTTGAGCGTGGTCGCATCGGCGGGCAGATCGGGCTGCACCGTGTCCGCCGCCTCGCGCACCTTGTCGAGCGCCTCGTCAATGTCGCCGCCTGCGGCAAATTCCAGCTGCACGCTGGCAAAGCCCTCGGTCGCCTCGGCGGACATCTGCTCCAGCCCTTCGATGGCGCCGAATTCGGCCTCCATCGGCTCGATCAGCAGCCGTTCGGCATCGGAGGGGCTGATGCCGTCCAGCGTGGTGCTGACATAGACCAAGGGCAGCGGCACCTCGGGATTGGCCTCTTTGGGGATGGCGATATAGGCGACGGCGCCGACGGTCAGGATGATCGCCAGCAGGATCATCACCGCGCGGCCCCGGGAAAAGGCGGCGTCGATCAGCGCGTTCACGGCTGATCCTCCGCCAGCGCCTGCGGGATCGCGCTGCTTTCGGTGTCTTCCGGCGTCTCGCCTTCGGCGTGCTGGCTGCGCACCTCTTCGCCATCGCGCACGAAGCCCTGCCCGACGGTGATGATCTCGGCCTGTTCCACCAGCCCGGTGACCCAGACGCTGTCGATCTCGGTCTTCACGATCTCGATGGGGTAAAAGGCGACATGCCCGTCCTCCACGGTCTTGACGCCAAGCTGCCCGCTTTCGTCCAGCGAGATGATCGAGGGCGTGACCCGATGCGCCGTGGCGTCGCCGGTGGGGATGGTGACCTGCGCCGAAATGCCCGCCGGGATCTCGCCGCCGGGATTGGTGACCTCGATCTCGGTCAGAAAGGTCCGCGTTTCAGAGGCGGCGGCGGCACCGACAAAGCTGACGCGGCCCTCGCGGGTCTGGCCGGTGATGAAACTGACCTGCGCGGTCTGGCCTTCGCTGATCCGGCTCAGCGCCTGCTGCGGCACCTGAATGGCGACGGTCAGCGGATCATTGTCGACGATGCGGGCAATGGTGGAGCCTGACTGCACATATTCACCCTGACTGGCGGGCAGGGTTTCGATCCGCCCCGCAAAAGGCGCCTCGACCACAAGGTTCTCCATCGCCTCCTCGGCGCTGGCCACATCGGCCTCGGCGGTGGCAAGGGCGGCGCGGGCCTCTGACAGACGGTCCCGCGTGGCAACGCCCCGGTCAAACAGCTGGGTGGCATTGTCGAATTCGCGCTGCGCGTTCAGCCGCTGCGCCCGGGCCTGCGCCAGCGCCGCCTCGGCGCGGGAGGAGTTCAGCCGGGCCAGCAGGTCGCCCGGCGCCACCCGGTCGCCCTTGGCGAAGGGCATCTCGATCACCGTTCCGGCGGTCTCGGCGATGACATCGGTATCACGGTCGGGCAGCGCCTGACCCTCGGCCCGGAAGCTGAGCGTCACGGGTTCGGCAGCAGAGCGGGTGACCATGACCGAAGGCGGCGGCGGATCCTCGGCGGCGGTTTCCGCGGCAGGCGCCTCGCCGGGAAAGATGATGCCGCTGCCCATCCAGCCGACCAGCGCCACCACCAGCGCAACCGCGATCCAGATCGACCGGGACGCGCCGCGATCGGTCTCAAAGCGCAGCGGCTCGGTCGGTGCCGCGGGGGCGGGATGGTCGGTCATGCTGGTTCCCCTTGCTCATGGAGGTGTGATCGCGCCCTCTGGCCTGCGCCTTTACATACCGACGGTCGGTCGGTAATCAAGGCCACCGGTCAGGGAGAACGGAAACGTGACTGCGAAGCGTTCCAGAATGTCCGCCAAGGACCGCAAGACCGTCATCCTTGACGTGGCAACCGGCCTGATCGCCACCCATCCGTGGGAAGACGTGACGGTGGCGCAGATCCACGAGGCGGCGGGCATCTCCAAGGGCGGCTTCTATCATCACTTCACCTCCAAGGAGGATGTGCTGACGGCGGTGCTGATGCGGCTGGCCGATGCCAGCACCGCCGCCGGGCAGGCGGTCTATGAGCGCAGCGAGGGCGGGCCGGTGGCACGGTTCACCACCTTTCTGGCCGCCACCGCGCGGTGGGAACTGGCCCATGCCGACCAGATCATGGGGGTCATCCGCATCGCGCTGCGCGAAGGCAACGAACCCATCCTGCTGAAGCTGGAACAGGAGGCGCAGCGCCGCGCCACGCCCCTGATGCGCACCCTCGTGCGCGCCGGGGTGGAGCAGGGGGTCTTTGACGTGGTCGATGTGGAGATGACGGTCGATCTGCTGCAGCGCGCGTGGCGCCTGCGCTGGGTGGTGCTGGCCGAGGCGCGCCAGCGCTGCGCGGCGGGGGATCTGTCCGGCGGGCGTGCGCTGCTGGAACAGCGCCTGCAGCTGGAGGAACGGATGACCAGCCGCCTGCTTGGCTGCACCAACACCCCGGTCCGGATGCCGGACCCGGAGGAGTTTGCGGACTTCCTCTGCTCCGCCTAGCTCGGCGGGCGCGACGGATCGCCGGGCGGCTTGGCGCGAAGCCAGCCGCGATACCGGACCATGCAGCGTTTGGTAAGAGGCGCCAGAAGCTCCACGTCGAACCGGAAGCGCCCGTCAGAGACATGTTCGCGGGCGACCGACACCGGCAGCATCCAGCGCGGCAGCGGCACCGGCCCCAGCCGCCCGGCGGTCACGGGATAATGGAGCGCGCCATCCCGCACCTGCAGCCCGATCGTGAAGGTAAAGGGGCCGAAGCGTTCCTGCAGCCGCCCCGATGTGGCGGAAAGATGCGAGCGGAAGCACCGGTCGTCAAAGCGCCGCTGCCAGATCTCTCCGCGCGGCGTGACGGTCTTGGTGACCTCGACCGCGACATCGGCGCTGGCGGGCGGAAAGCGGAACAGCGCGCAGAGGAGCCGCGACCAGAGACCTGTGCCGCGCTGCACCTCGCACCGTCCCGTCCAGCGGCTGCGGTCAAGCGTCAGGTGGGTCTGCCGGATCTGTTCCGGCAGCAGGGCAAAGCTGTCGCCCAGAACCCGGGGAAACAGCGGATCATTGGCCGTGACGCTGCGGTCGCTGCGCACCCGAAGATCGGACATCGCGGCCTCGGCCTCGGCCAGCGTCACCGCCTCCACCGCCGGTCCGGCCCCGGCGGGCAGGGTGGGGCGGCGCAGCAGCGCGCGGGCGGCGATGGCGGGGATATAGGGGCCATCGCCGTCTTCAGCCAGCAGGGTCCAGCGGCGCGTCTCGTGATCGGTGATGACCGTCACCGACATGCCGCCGCGCCCGCTGCCGAAGGGGGCCAGCGCATCGGCCAGCAGCTTGACCCCCCGCACCATGGGCCGGGTCACCGGAACCGGCACACGTCGCCGCAGCAGGGCAAATGCGGCAAGCCCGTAGCGCATCACCGCCAGTTCCAGCCCGGCCCGGAAGCGCACGGTGTCGGCCCCGAAATGCGCCGGAAACAGCCGCTGGTCCGGCACCGCGATCTGCCAGCCCTGCCGGATCAGCCCGCCGGGCAGGGCATAATCCGCAGGCCCCGACCAGCCCTGCACGCGGTCCCACTGCTGGCCGCGCCAGACCGGCATCGGGCGCCCGGCCCCGGACAGGATGGACTGCATCACCGACAGGCCACGCGGCGCGCGGTTGCCGGGCAGGATCGCCACATCGATCACCCGCGGGACCTCGGCCCCAGCCAACGCCCGCACCGCCGCCGAGGACAGGGCCGGGACCGTGGACAGGCCGGAAAGCACGCAGCACCCGGCGCGGCGCGCCTCACCGTCCAGCGCAGAGATGCCAAGGCAGAAGGCGGCATCGTCGGAGAGGTCAAGGTAATGCGCCCCCGCCGCAAGCGCCGCCCGCGCCAGCCGGTAGGGATCCGCGCCATAGGCATGGAACGGACCCGCCGCGTCGATGACCACCTGATGATCCGCAACCGCGTCAAGCGGGCCCGCGCGGTCCAGCCCCATCGCCCGGCAGCCAAGATCGCGCGCGCAGGCCTGCGCCCGGTCAAGGCTGCGGCCCGCGATGCAGACATCATGCCCGTCGGCGACCAGCAGCCGCGCCAGCCGGACGCCAAACACGCCATATCCGCCAAGCAGCAGGATCCTCATCGCATCAGGCGCGCCTGAAAGGCAGGATCCGGCAGGGCGCAAAGATCGCCCCGTCCAAACAGCGCATATCGGTTGCGTGCGATGCGGCGGTAAAGCCAGCCCCGCGCCGGTCGCGGCAGCACCCGCAGCAGGCTGGCCAGCCGTCCCCAGCCGCCGAAGCGCCGCGCGGCATGCAGGGCGGCTTCAAGATCGACATGCGCCACCCCGGCATCAAGGAACAGCCAGCTTGACGGATCGTCGGGCCGCAGCCCGTAATGGCGCAGCAGCGCCGCGCCAAGCGGGGTCTGGACCGGGCAGATCCGCACGGTCCCGCTGTGGTCAAGCCGGTGGATCAGGCGCGCGCCCCAGCTGCAGAGCGCGCAGTCGGCATCCATCACCGCCACGGGCGCCGCATCGTCAAAAGCGGGAACCTGCGGATCCTGTCGATAAGAGAAGGGCGGGGCTGTCATGCCGCGACTTTCCTCCGGATCCGGGGCTGGCGCAAGCGCGCCGTGCGTCCTCGGGCGCGCAGGGCCTGCGCCACGTGGTCGCGGGGATCAGGTGAGCCCGCGCAGCAGGTCTGCGGTGTCGGGCATGCGGGCAAGGCTCGCCTCCAGCCGCTGCTGCCAGCGCGGTCCGCGCGACCGGGCCTCCTCCACGGCGTCGGCAAGATCGTCGGGGCGGTCCTCGGCCAGCACCGCGATCAGAAAGGCGGCCTGTGCGCGGTCCTTGCGGGATTTGGCCTGATCGGGGCCGCCGTGACGGCGGTCCGCCACGATCAGCTTGTGGATGGCAAAGCGTTCGGGGCGGGGGATCTGCACAAGGATGCCGGAGCGATAGAGCGCGACCGCCGGAATGGGCTCCGCGATCAGGTAGTTCAGGTAATTCAGCGCCTGCGCGCTGACGCCAAGTGCGGGCAGCGGCTTGACCCGTTCATCGCCGAACGCGGGCGTCAGGAATTCGACCATGGCCGTGCCATGGCTCTGCCGCCATTTCCAGATCTGGCGGTCCTGCACGCCCGGCACCGGATCGAAGCGCAGCGCCTGCAGGATGTCGCCGGGATTTTCCTCGACCCGGTCGCCAAGCGCGACCGACAGCCGTTCGAAACTGGCAAAATCGATGTCCCCGGTCTGCGCCAGCTCGTCAGAGCCGAACCTCACGCCAAGCTCGCCCTGATAAAGCGCATAGGCGGCGGTGCCCACCAGCGTGCCGCCCAGCCGGAAGACCCCGGCGCGCGCAAAGGCCAGCAGCAGCGATCCGGTGTCGCGGTCGGTGGCGACCAGCCCTTCGGCGCGCAGCACCCGCGCCAGCCGCGCCATGGTCTTGCGGCGCGCCTCGCCCTGCGCCTTCAGCTCGGCCGCCCGGGCCAGCCGCGCGCGCAGCTCCGGCGTGCCCTCGCCCAGATAGCGGCTCTTCATCTCGGTGCCGAGGCGGAACCTGTCGTAAAGATAGCTGCGCCCGTTGCGGTGGCGCTCCTCGATGCTGCCGACGAGCTCTGACGCGCTGTCCTCCAGATGCAGGCGCAGCAGATCCTGATAGGCGACATGGGCGGCGCGGGAATGGGACTGGACGGGCATCACTCACCTCGGATCATGTGCATCAAACTTATCTCCGCTGCAGACAAACACAAGTGCGCAGCAATGATAAGTCTGATGCACATTCCCGGCGGAAAACCTTCCCCGGCCAGATGGTCGCGGCCCTTTAGGCGCCGCTGGTCCGCGGTGCCGGGTTGCAATGTAAAACGAGCGTTTTACATATGCACCGAAGGATGCCGAAGGAGCCTTGTGATGAACCTGACCCTCAGACTGGTGGACGCGGCGGAGCGGCTCTTCGACCGGCATGGCTACATGGCCACGGGCATGGACCAGCTGACCCGCGCGGCGGGCATGTCGAGCCGCACGCTTTACAAACATGCAGGCAGCAAGGCGCAGCTTATGGCGGCGGTGCTGGCCGAACGCGACCGGCGGTTTCTCAGGCAGATCGAGGTTTCCAGCGTGGAGGCGCTGTTTGCGGCGCTTGCTGGCTGGATCCGGGACGAGGGGGCGCGGGGCTGCCTGTTCCTGCGCAGCCGGGCCGAAACCGGTGGCGACATCCCCGAGATTGCCGATGCGGTCGCGGCGCACAAGACCGCGCTCCGGCAGCGCGTGGCCGGGATCGTCGCGGCGGATCTGGGCGCGGCGCCCGATCCGCTGCTTGTCGATCAGGTGCTGGTTCTGGTCGAGGGCGCGACCCATGCGGCGGTCACGCTGGGCCCCGAGGCGGTGGAGGCCGCGCGGAGCGCGGCGGCGGTGCTGGTCGCGCAGGCCCGGGCATGAGCCCCGCCCTGCGCCTTGGCGCGACCGGCTTCGCCCTGATCGCGGTCTGCTACGGGTTTGCCCGCTTCGCCTTCGGGATGTTCCTGCCGCAGATCGATGGCGACCTTGGCCTTGGCCCGGAACTGGGCGGCGTGATCTCGGGCGCGTCCTTTGCGGCCTATTGCGCGGCCATCCTTGCCTCCGCCGCGCTGACCGAACGGCTGGGGCCCCGCGCCGTGGCGACGGTGGCGGCGCTTGTGGCGGCCTGCGGCATGGCGGGGATCGCGCTGGCCCCGTCGCCCGCGCTGCTGGCCGCCGCCGTGATCGTGGCAGGCTCCAGCACCGGCCTTGCCTCGCCGCCCATGGCCGCCGCCGTGGCAGCGGCGGTCCGCGCGCCGCACCGCGATGCGACCAACACCACGATCAATGCGGGCACAAGCGCGGGGGTGGCCCTGTCCGGCCCCATCGCGCTGGCCATGGCCGGGCACTGGCGCATGGCCTTTGCGGCCTTCGCCGTCGTGGCGGGGATGGTCGCGGTCGCCACCGTCCTTGCGCTGCCCGCGTCGCGGGGCGGCGGCCCGGCCCGGGGCCTGCCGGCGCTAAGCGCGGGGATCCGCCGCCTGATCGCCGCCTCCTTCCTGATGGGCGCGGCCAGCACCGCGCTCTGGTCCTTCGGCGGCGATCTCGGGGCACGGCATTTTGGCTGGGGACCAACCGGCACCGCGATGCTGTGGAGCGCCATCGGCGCGGGCGGGCTCGCCGGGGCAGGGGCGGGCCGTCTTGTCACCCGGTTCGGGCTTGACCGCATCCACCGCGCCTTTCTTGTGCTGATGGCGACGGGCATCCTTGCGGTCGGGTCCGGCGGTGCGCCGCCTGCGATGGCGCTGGCCGGGGGTGCGCTGTTCGGTGCGGCCTATGTCATGCTGACCGGGGTCTACCTGATCTGGGGCCTGCGCGCGCTGCCGGACCGGCCCGCGACCGGGCTGATGATCGGGTTCCTGACCATCGCCATTGGCCAGACGATGGGCGCGCCGCTCTTCGGCGTCCTTCTTGGCGCCTTTGGCGCCGGGGCCGCCGTCCCGGCTTTTGCCGTTCTGGCGCTGCTGGCGGGTCTGGTCCCCGCGCGCGGCAGAGCCTTGGCGGCGGCCTAGCGCCGCTGCCTGCGGGCCATCGCCAAGACAGCGCAGGGCGGGTGGGGAAAAATTTCTGGACGGAGCCCTAGACGACTGGTCTAATTCACCCTATCTCTCCGGTCATGAAAGACGATACTGCCCCCACCGACATGCGCACGCATATCCTTGCCACCGCTCAGAAGATCATGAGCGGCAAAGGCTTCTCCGGTGTCGGCCTGAACGAGGTGCTGACGGCGGCGGAGGTTCCCAAGGGGTCGTTCTACCACTATTTCGGCTCGAAGGAGGCCTTTGGTCAGGCGCTGCTTGAACGCTATTTCGAGCTGTATCTGGCGGCCATGGACGAGCTGCTGTCGCGGCCCGGCCTGACCGGGGCGCAGCGGCTGGCGGCCTACTGGGCGCATTGGCTAGAGACGCAGACGGCGGATGATCCGCAGAGCAAATGCCTTGTTGTCAAGCTGGCGGCAGAGGTGTCGGATCTGTCAGAGCCGATGCGCCGCGTCCTGCTGGAGGGCACCGGGCAGATCACCGCCCGGCTGGCCGAGATGATCGAGGCGGGCATCGTCGACGGATCGCTGGCGGTGCAGGGCGCGCCGCAGGAGATTGCCGCGCAGCTTTACCAGTCGTGGCTTGGCGCCAGCCTGCTGGCCAAGATCACGCGGGATGACGCGCCGCTGCGGGCGGCGATGGCGGCCACCCGGTCCAGACTGGGCTGAGCAGGGCCCGCTCCGGCGCGGGCGGCTTGGCGTCTTTCAGCTACACGACTGGTCTACTGCAAGCATGAAATCCGGGTGGGGCAGCAGCATGCCCCGCCCCCCAGCCCGCCGCGCGGGCCTCCTCCGGGGCGCCATGCCCCGCCCATGACATGACGGAAAAAGGAAGACAGACATGAAAGTCCTGATGGTTCTGACCTCGCACGACACGCTTGGCGATACCGGTCGCAAGACCGGCTTCTGGCTCGAAGAGCTGGCCGCGCCCTATTACATCTTCAAGGATGCGGGGGCTCAGATCACGCTGGCCTCGCCCAAGGGCGGCCAGCCGCCGCTTGATCCGGTCAGCAATGCACCCGAGTCCCAGACCGAAGACACCCGCCGCTTCGAGGCGGATGCCGAGGCGACAGAAGCCTTGGCGCAGACGCGCAAGCTGTCGGATCTGGACGAGGCCGACTACGACACCGTCTTTTATCCCGGTGGCCACGGCCCGCTCTGGGATCTCACCGAAGACGCCCATTCGGTTGCGCTGATCGAGGCGTTTTACGCGGCGGGCAAGCCTGTCGGTCTGGTCTGCCACGCGCCGGGCGTGCTGCGCGACGTGAAAGGCACGGACGGAGAGCCGCTGGTGCGGGGCCGCAAGGTCACCGGCTTCACCAATTCCGAGGAAGAGGGCGTCGGCCTGACCCAGATCGTGCCCTATCTGGTCGAGGACATGCTCAGGTCCAAGGGCGGCAGCTTCGTCCACGGGCCCGACTGGGCGCCGTTCACGGTGCAGGACGGTCGGCTGATCACCGGCCAGAACCCCGCCTCCTCGGCGCAGACGGCAACGCGGCTGATTGCCGCCCTTGGGACGCAGAACGCGGCCTGACCGCCACGCGTCTCATCGCGACGCTTCCTGATCGCGGCAGGGCTTCGGCGCTGTCGCGGCCAGAGGCGGCGGCCCGCCACGGCCAGGCTCCGGTCCGCGTGACGGTCCCCTCCGGCAGCGAACCCTCCGCCTCTGCGGCGTCGCCACCGATCGGGCCCCCGTGGGGGATCCCGGTGGCGGTGTTCGCAGGCGGCAGCCGCGTCGCGGGAAAGGCTGCCCCGCGCCCCGTTGCGCCGGGGCTGCACGGCTGCGGCGCATGGCGGATCCGGAGCGGGAGAGACCCCTCGCGAGAGGGTCGAAAAGCCGGTGATGCCGACCCAGTCCGGAAACATCTTTACCCGGGGTGAAAGCTGCCGGTCGCGGGTATATAGCGCCCTCCACCCGGCGCGGGCGGTGTCGCGGCCAGAAGCGCGACCAGACGCCCGGCGGCGATATCCTCGGCGCAGCGGTATCTTGATGCCTGGCTCAGGCCGATGCCAAGGCGCATGGCAGCGGCGCACGTCTCTGCTGCGGGGTCCGCCAGCGCCACGGGCGGCAGGCGCGTGATGACGCTGCCCTCCAGCTGAAGCTCCATCCGCAGCGGCGCGCCGGTCACCAAGGAGCGGAAGGCGATCATGCGGTTGCCGTCCAGATCATTGGAAGAAGACGCCGCGCCAAAGCGCCGTACATGGTCCGCCAAAGCCAGCGGCACCTCGGGCCGCCCGCCACGCCTGCGGGCAAACAGACCGCTGTCGGGGGGAACCTGTGTCAGCAGTGGGATCCGGAGCGCAGGCCACGGCGCCGCGCCCCCATGTGATCCGCGCCAGCGCATCCCGCCGGGTATCACCGCCAGAGGCGGCCAGCCAGCGGCGCCCGGCGTCCTCGCCAGCCGGACCGCCGCAGATCTGTCCCCGCCCGCATGACGGCTTCCGACGCGATGGCGGGGCCGAAGCGGGCGACCTCGCGGGCTTTCTCCTCGGACCATTCCGGCAGTCGGATATCAGGTGCCAGCGCGGTAGAGGCGGACCGTGGCCGGAAGATTGCCAGGTCGTCAGCCATCAGCTCGATCTTGTAGAACGGCGTGCAGTCATCTTCGATGATCTGCCGCAGATTCAGCCGGAACTTCTTGAGGGGGGCGTTGCTGCCCGTCTTATTTTGAAGGTTGGCCAGCCCGATCTGCCACTTTGGCTGCGCGCCGCAGTGCTTGCGGGCAATCTCATAGAGGCGGCGTTCCAAGGGGCGGCGCAGGCGGAAGTAGTCTTCCGATATGCTGATCACCTCGTTGGCCTCGATCGCGCGCATCAGCCAGTCAGACAGGACAACTTCGCAGTAGTCGAGGCGCCATTTTCCCTCTTCCCGCATGACGAAGCCGCCTTCGTCGATCAGTCCGAAGATGCGGACCTCTTTCCGGTTCCCAGTTCTGATGTTGGTCTTGAACTGGGTGCCCTGAAGGCGCTGGAAGGCGTGCTCGAGGCGCTTGTATTCCCGGCCATCGGTGTTGCGGTTCGTTCCGATCATCAGCTCGCGTGCGCTGAACCTGACCCGCTTGCCGATAGGTTCTCCTCGGTTCTTTCTGTCCATCAGCTGGCTGATGCAGAAGATCAGGATATCTTTGTCCTTGATGGTCGGCAGTCCAAGCCCGGACGGGATAATTTCCAGGCTGTTCTCCCCGCTCCGGTAGACCAGGTGGCGCATGTCGGGCTGCGTTGCGAGCGAGAACAGCGGGTGTTCCATCGACGCCATGTCATCCTTCGGCACGACATCGGCGATGTCGAGGATGAAGAAGTCTTTCTGTGGGTGTCGATCTGGAAGAAGGGCCATGGATGATTCTTAGCTCATGTTCGTGCTATCGGGAACCAAAGTTCGTGCTTTCGAGAACCGCTGCCCGAGGCGGGGTGCTGAGTGCTTCTGTTCGTGCTTTCGGGAACCCGCTCTCGTACCAAAATCGTTCGTGCCTTTCGGAACCAAAATTCGTGCCTTTCGGAACTATCCACAGGGTTAAGGCTGTGGTTTTGAAAGCATTCTGGCATCCGTAACACTACTCCGTAGGTAACACTAATAACACTAGGGCCTGTCGCCCGTATCGCACCCAGAAGCCCACCGCCTGCGCTTGTGGCAAGCGGTAGATTTGCCATGAAGAAGGCAAGGGCTGCGAGGTCAGCCTCCAGACTGAGACGGGCGGTCGATCCAGATGGCGCAGAACCTACGACCCTCCGGATTTGTAACGACCTGGCCCCCTGCGGTGGTGCAGTAGACTTGGGGATATTGGCCGAACTCGCGCGCATCACCCCGGCCCATGATCAGAAACGCCGCCAGAAGCCCCAGAACGGCCCCGCCAGCGCCGACCGATGCCAACCCACCCAGAACCCGCCGAAGTAGCGCCAAGCCTCTCTACGGGCCTCTCCTGCGGCTTTGGCGTAGTCTCTGGCGGCGGAGCTGGTTTCCGCATGGCTTTTCTCGATGGCCCTGCTTGCGGCATCGGTAGCGGCGAGGATGGTTTCCATCGCCAGCTTTTCCATCCGCATGTCCATACGCTCGGAAATAGCCTCATAGAGGGCTTGCCCGGTCTGGGCCATCGAAGCCACGCCCTGGACAAGTTGCTTGTTCAGGGCTTCGGCCTCGGTCTTGTTGAGGCTGGTTCGTTGGAGGTGCGCAATTTGCTGCCCCATGCGGGCCAGCTCGTCGGCCAGAATTTCAAAGGAATCTTTGCCTTCGCTCATGCTTCACCTACCCCGGCGCTCTGCGCCTTGGCATCGAGGTCAGCCAGAAGCCCCGCCAGTTCCTTCTGATCGACTTCCCTTGTCGCATTCTTGCGGAGGGTCGATGCCAGCCACTTGGCAATCTTGGGGTCTTTCAGGGCTTCGGTTGTGACGATGGCCCCGACAATGATCTTGCGGCGGGTGTCCTGTGCCTTTGCCCGTGTTTTGAGGCGGGCCAGTTTTGCCTGAGCCTCAGCTACCTGTTGTTCAATCGTCCGCACCATTTCGTCGCTCTGTTGCTCGTTCCGGTTGCGTTTCTTCCCGGAATGCGGATAGGGTGCAAGGCACGAAGTGCCCATTTATTCAAACGTTTCACGTTTGTGTGGGCAAGGGGGAACAGCCTTCCCCTTTGAACCCCTTGAGAGTGCGGCGCGGAAATGGCGATCTACCACCTTCGGGCCACGATGATTTCCCGCTCGGCTGGCCGCAGCGCCACGGCGGCGGCGGCCTATCGCAGCGCGTCCCACATCGAGGACCACCGCACCGGGCTTTCGTTCGATTATCGCGCCCGGGGTGGCGTCGATCACGTCGAAATTCTCGCCCCTGCCCATGCGCCGGAATGGGCGCAGGATCGGGCGGCGCTGTGGAACGCGGTCGAGGCGGCCGAGACCCGGAAGAATTCGCAGGTGGCCCGCGAATCCGGGTGGCCTTGCCCGCTGAGCTGGACCACGGGCAGCGCGCCCTGCTGGTGCGCGACTTCTGCCAGCGGCAGTTTGTGGATCGCGGCATGGTGGCCGACATCGCCCTTCATGCGCCAGGGCGCGAAGGCGATGACCGCAACCACCACGCCCATATCCTGCTGACCACCCGCGAGATCGCCGCCGAGGGCTTCACCGCCAAGAACTGCGACTGGAACGCCGTCGAGGTTCTGGAGGGGTGGCGCGAGGCATGGGCGCAGGATGCCAACCTTGCCCTGGAGCTGGCCGGCCACGCCGAGCGGATCGACCACCGCACCCTTGAGGCGCAGCGCATCGAGGCGCTGGAGCTGGCCCTCGTCGCCCAGGAGCAGGGCCACGAGGCCGAGGCGCTGGAACACATCGTCCGGGCCGTTGCGCTGGACCGTCCGCCCCTGCCCCAGTTGTCGGCGGGTGCACGGCAGCTGAAGGAGCGCGGGCAGGAGGTTGCCGCCGTCCGTGTCTGGCATGAGGTCAAGGCTCATGCCGCCGAGGTGGCGCGCGTTGCCCAAGAGCTGGCTGGGCACGTCCGGAGCTGGCTTGAACGGACAGCGGATCACGTCCTGGACAGGTTGCAACCGACCGAGGCCGGGCTTGCCTATGAAAGCGGCGGGCATGACCGCGACCGCCCGCAGGATCTTGCCGCCCGAATGCGCGAGGCTTGGGCATTGCGCGATACGCGATCAGATATCGGGGATCAACGTTCAGCGATCAGCGATCAGCGAAAAGACATCAGACAAACCCATCGCCCCGCAGAGCCTGGCTGATCGCCTGCGCGCCGGGTCGAAGGCGTTGGACCACGACGAAATCGCCGCCCGCCTGGCAGCGATCAGGCAGGGCCGGGAGGTGGAGAAGGAACACGTGGACCGGGAAGCCAAGCGTCTGCGTGCCAAAGAGTTGGAGCAGGAACGCGAGGCGGAAGTTTGGCGCGACCGGGGGCCGGGGCACGAGTTATAGATCCATCAGATCAGGATGAAGCGAAACATCCTAGGCCGTGTTGACAAAAGGGATTCACATCGTGCTACAGGCATGATTCAAGCTGGTGTCTACGATGGAGACCAGCTTGGCACGAAATCTTATGTCGGACGAAGAATGGGCGTTCTTTGAACGGTTCATTCTGGCAGTCCGTGCGCCTAACGGGCGCAAACCGACCAATCACCGCCTTGTTCTTGATGGGATTTTCTGGATCGCCCGCACGGGAGCGCCGTGGCGCGATCTTCCCGAAGAGTTCGGTAAATGGTCCAGCGTCTACCGGCAGTTCCGGCGCTGGACACTGGCAGGGCTGTGGGAGGACATCATGGAAACCCTGAACCAGAGCGGGGCCGT
>NZ_FNEJ01000009.1 GCF_900100085.1 Salipiger marinus | reverse complement strand
CCGCGCGCGCATCCACCGCATCGGGCACGGTGGGGCCGGAGGCGACCTGCGCCGGATCATCCCCGGGCACGTCCGACACGATCAGGCTGACCACGCGGGCAGGCGCGCAGGCAGCCGCCAGCCTGCCGCCCTTGATGCGGCTCGCATGTTTGCGGATGGCGTTCATCACCCCGATCGGCGCGCCGGAGGCCAGCAGCGCCCGGTTCAGCGCCTGTTCCTCCGCCAGCGTCAGACCCTCGGGCGGGGCGGGCAGCAGCGCCGAGCCGCCGCCGCAGACCAGCGCCACCACCAGATCACGCTCGGTCAGGCCCCGCACCGCGTCAAACAGCGCCTCTGACGCCGCCATGCCTGCCGCATCGGGCACCGGATGCGCGGCCTCCATCACCCGCAGCGTGGCACAGGGCGCGCCATAGCCGTAGCGCGTGACCACCACGCCCTCGAGCGGGCCGTGCCAGAGCTGTTCAAACGCCTGTGCGAGCTGCGCCGCGCCCTTGCCAAGGCCGATCACCACGGTGCGCCCCTCCGGACGCTCAGGCAAATGCGCCCGCAGCGCCTGCACCGGATCGGCAGCAGCCACCGCCGCGTCGAACAGCCCCGCCAGAAAGCTCTTGTCCAGCCCCATATCCTACATCCTCCTCCATGCCTCGGCATCGCCCTGCCAGCGCCGGATCCGCAGATCCGCCAGCGCCGCAGCCCCGTGGCGTCCAAGGCAGAGATCGGCCTCGATCCCGGCCACCAGCCCCGCTTCCGCCGTGACATAGTCCTGCACCGCCCGCACCGCCTCTGCAACCGCCTTTGCCTCGGCCGGATCGCGGCGCGCGCGCTCGGCCATCTGCGCGATCTCCCGCACGCTCTGCGGCAGCAGCGCCACCGGCCCCGCGCGTCCCAGCCGCAGCACGTAGCCGGTGGCCTGCTCCGCCACCAGCATCAGCCGCAGCAGCGGCGGATCGGAGGGCCCCGCCTGCGCCAGCCCCAGCGCCGCCCGCGCCACCGATCCCGAGATTTCCTCCACCCCGGCGCCCTCGGGCGGCAGGACGGGACGCAGCAGCGGCGTCACCCGGCGCGGCGCACGCCCCAGATCGATGGCGGCGCGCAGCGCGCCCAGCCCCGGCCCCAGCCCCGCCAGCGGGATCAGCCCGGCCTTGGCCAGCGCGCGGGCGCGGGCGGCATCCATCTGCGCGGCATCCACCGACAGCAGCGCCACGGGCATGCCCAGCCGGTCCCGCGCCGCAGCCCCCGCCGCCGCAAGCCGCGCCCAGTCTCCGGGAGCGGCGCCGTCCAGCGCCGCCAGCGTCAGCACCGCCGTCCCCGCCATCATCTCGGCCATGAGCCGCGCCAGCAGCCCGTCTTCCGCATGCAGCAGCGCGCCCGCCTCCAGCGGGTTGGCCGGAGGGGTGCGCCCGCGCAGATCCTCGGCCATGCGCGCCAGCTGCGCCGGGCTCAGCGCGGCAAAGCTCAGATCGCGCGCCTGCGCCTCCGCCGCCAGCAGATCGCGCGCCGCACCGCTGCAGCCCAGCCCCGCCAGCGCATTGGCGGGCAAGGGGCCGATCAGATGCACGAGCCGCAGCGCCTCCACCAGCGTGGCCTCATCCTCGACCAGCGCGGCCCCGGCCCGCGTCACCAGCGCCCGCTGGCCCAGAGAGGCCTCGGGCAGGCAGACCAGCAGCGGCTTGCCAAGCCGCTGCGCCTCGGCCCCCAGCTGCAGCAGATCCTGCGCATCACCCAGCCGGTCCAGCCGCAGCCCCAGCGCCGACACCCGGTCGCGCGCCAGCAGCTGCAGACCCAGCGGCAGCCAGCCGGTGCCCGCGCCCTGACCCCGCGGCAGCACCGCCGCCACCGGCAAACCGCGCCAGTCCTGATCAAGCTGCCCCAGCACCGCCACCCCGCGCGGCACCGGCAGCAGCCCCGTCGGCTGCGGCGACAGCAGCACCCGCGCGGCGGGCAGCGCCACCGCCCCGGCAAAGACCGGCATGCCGCCCGCCGCCTGCGCCACCGCCGGATCCTGCGCTGCCGGGCAGACCGCGCCGCCCGCGCCCAGCCGGGCCAGATCCGCCAGCGCCTGCGCGGCGTCCTCGCCTGTGCCGCCGACAAAGGCCGCATCGGGCGGGCGCGGCAGATCCGACAGGCGCGCCCGCGCCCGGATGCCCGCAACCTTGGCCACGCCCGGAACCACCGGCCAGATGTCCCAGACATAGCCCATGGCGCGCAGCGCCGCGATCACGGCAAGGCTGTCCGCCCCGCCGCCGATCACCGCGATGGACCGCGGGTCAAGAAACCGTGTGATCTGCTGCGCCATGCTGCCCCCTCCGCCGCAGGGTCGCGCAAAAGCGCCCCGCCCTGCGAGCGGATTTGCACAGGAGCCTGCGGCCTGCGGCAGAATTGCCGCAGCGCTGTGCGCCCTGTGGTCCTTCTGCTCAGCCCCGGGTCATCCGGGCCAGATCATAGCCATACCAGTCGAGGATCTCGCGCGCGGCCCCCAGCCGTTCGCCCGGCTGGCCGCTGCGGTCCATGATCCAGACCCGCCCGCCCTGCGGATCGCCCATGGCGGCGGTGCGGTTGTCGGCATCCAGCCAGTGCACCCAGATCTGCTGCCCCGCCAGATCGAACCGCCCCGGCGCCGTCATTACCAGGGGCAGCGTCCTGCCCGCCAGCGTCAGGCTGCCCGGGGCAAAGCTCAGCCGGGTGCCGGGGGCCAGCCCCGCGCCCTCGATCACCTGCCAGTCGCCCGCGAGCCGCGCCTCGGTGACATCGACCTGCGAGCCGACCGGCGCCGTGGCCTCGCGCAGCGGGCCCGCCGCCACCGGCGGCAATGGCGCGCGCGCACCGCAGGCCAGCAGAAGCAGCGGCAGACCCAGCAGCAGCAGGCGCCGGGCGCGGATCATGCCGACCGGCCAAGCTCTGCCGCGACCGCCTCCGCCATCACCGCGCCAAAACTCTGATGCGCCGCCTCGTCCCAGTGCACGCCGTCGCGCGGCGACACGGTCACATGCGCCCCGGCCTCCAGAAAGCCGCAGCCCTGCCGCTCGGCCATGGCGCGCAGATGCGCCTCCAGCCCGCGCTGCCGCGCCTCGGCCCCGGCGAAGACGCCCGAGAGCGTGCCGCATTCGCGCACCGGCACCGGCGACACCACCAGCACCCGTTCCACCACGCCCTCGGTCCGGGCCAGCAGCACCAGCCGTTCCACCGACCGGGCGATCTCCAGCGCGGTCACCGAAAACCGCGGCTTCAGATCATTAGTGCCCAGCATCAGCACCAGCAGCGACACCGGACAGTGCGACTGAAGAAGGGCGGGCAAGACCTTGAGGCCATTGCGTTCTCCACCCTCCACCACATCCTCGTGCACGGTGGTGCGCCCGGGCAGGCCCTCGGCGATCACCTCCGCCTCCGGCCCCAAGAGCCGCGCCATCACCTCCGGCCAGCGCGCGCCGCGCGGATGCCGTTCCAGCAGGCCCGGCGCTGCCATCGGCAGCGTGCCATGCGTGTTGCTGTCGCCGTAACACAGAATGGATCCCATGCCCTCGTCTCCCTTATGTCCTGTCCCGGCCCGCGCGGCGCTCAGCCGCGAAAGCCGGTCGCCACCACGAATTTCTCCGAGGAATCGGCCCGGCTTGCCCCGGGCTTCACGTTCACCACCTTGTCGAAGCGCTGCTTGAGCAGCAGCTGCAGCCCCTGTTCGGCGCCCCCCGCCAGCACCTTGGCAACAAAGGTGCCGCCCTCTTCCAGCACGTCAAAGGCCAGATCCGCCGCCGCCTCGCACAGCGCGATGATGCGCAGGTGGTCGGTCTGCTTGTGCCCCGAGGACGCCGCCGCCATGTCCGACATCACCACATCGGCAGGCCCGCCCAGCCAGTCCTTGACCAGCGCATCGGCGCCGTCGCTCAGGAAATCCAGCTGGTGAATCTCCGCCCCCGCCACCGGCGTCACTTCCTGAATGTCGATGCCCAGCACCCGGCCCACGGGCTTGCCCGCCCGGTCGCCAAGCGCGTTGACGCGCGGCACCGCCACCTGACACCAGCCCCCCGGCGCGCAGCCCAGATCCACCACCCGCGCCCCCGGCACCAGAAAATGGAACCGGTCGTCCAGTTCCAGAATCTTGTAGGCCGCGCGCCCGCGATAGCCGTCGACCTTCGCCCGCTTCACATAAGGGTCATTGAGCTGCCGCTGCAGCCAGCGCGTCGAGGAGGTGGTCCGCCCCCGCGCCGTCTTGACCTTCACCTTCAGGTCACGCTGCCCGCGCCCCGAGGTGTTCTTGCCATCCGGTGTCTTCGCCATGCGCCCGTTCCCGATCTTCTTCTTGGCCAAAATATCCCGGGGGCTGGCGCGGCACGCGCCAGGAGGGGGCAGCGCCCCCTTCCCCCGCCGCCCTTACAGCGGTCCGTCCTCCAGCACGCCATCCGCCGACATCTGCGCGTAAAGCAGCCCCTCGCGCAGGCCGCGATCGGCCACCGACAGCCGGTCGGTGGGCCAGAGCCGCAGCAGCGCCTGCAGGATCGCCGCCCCCGACATGATCAGCGCCTGCCGGTCCTGTCCGATGCGCGGATCGCGCCTGCGCCCCGCCGGTCCCATCTCCAGATAGCGGCGGATCACCGTCTCGATCTGGTCAGACGACATGCGCAGCCCGTCCACCTTGGTGCGGTCATACCGCCGCAGCCCCAGATGCGAGGCCGCCACCGTGGTCACCGTGCCCGAGGTGCCGACGATCTGGAAACCCTCGCGGCTCTGCGCGTCCTTGTAGGGGGCGAATTCCGACAGGTTCTCCTCGAAGAACCAGCTCATCAGCGCATAGCGCGCCGCGTCATCGGCCACGTCGGAAAACTGGTCGCGCAGCGTCGCCACCCCCAGCGGCACCGAAATCCAGTCCACCACCTTGGCGGCGGGAAACGGGCTTTCGGGCGGATGGAAGCCCGCATGCAGCCGCATGATGGCGCGGGGCCGGTCGCGATGCGGCACCGAGGACAGGTCGATCCACACCAGTTCCGTGGAGCCGCCGCCGATATCCACCACCAGAAGCTGCTCGGTGCGCGTCGAGACCAGCGGCGCGCAGGAAATCACCGCCAGCCGCGCCTCTTCCTCGGGCTGGATGATCTCCAGCTCCAGCCCGGTCTCCTGCTTGACCTGCCGGATGAAATCGCGGGCGTTCTTGGCACGGCGGCAGGCTTCGGTCGCCACCAGCCGCATCTTGGTCACCTCGTGACGCGCGATCTTGCTCTGGCAGACGCGCAGCGCCGCCACCGTCCGCGCCATGGAGGCACGCGACAGCCGCCCCGTCCGCTCGAGCCCTTGGCCCAGCTGGACGGATTTCGAAAACGAATCAACCACATGGAACTGACTGCCCTTCGGCTGGGCAATCAGCATGCGGCAACTGTTGGTGCCCAGATCCAGCGCCGCATAAAGCGCGGTTGGATCGGGCGGTAGCGGCGCGGGGCTCTCGACCGGGAGGGGGAAAGCGGCCGCACCCTTGGGACGCCTTGGCGCCATTGTTTGCGCCTTTCCGGATGTCTGGTTGGGGACAGGATACGCGGGGCGGCGGGAGGGTGCAAGAGAGCCCGCCGCCTCTCCGGCGGCTCTCCGGCAAAATGCCCCGGATCCGCAGGGGCCCGCGCCCCGCTGCCCGGTTGCATCCCCGCACCGGACAGGGCATGGCTTGCGCCAAGGAGGCGGGGCCGCCTCGCGCAGCAAAGGACAGGGCATGATCGCAGCACTCCTCTTCGACCTCGACGGCACGCTCATCGATTCCGATCCGCTGCATTACCGGGTGTTCGAGACGATGTTCGCCGAACGGGGCCGGGTGCTGACAGAAGCGCTCTATCTCGACCGGATCCATGGCCGGCACAACGAGGACAGCTTCCCCGAACTCTTCCCCGACGAGGACGCCATCGCCCTGTCGCTGCAGAAAGAGGCGCAGTTCCGCGACATGCTCGGCGCGGGCCACGCACCCATGCCCGGCGCAGAGGCCCTGCTCGATCTCGCCCGCGAGCGCGGCTGGCGCTGCGCCGCCGTCACCAACGCGCCCCGGATCAATGCCGAGGCGATGCTGGCCGCCATCGGCCTTGGCGCCCATATGGAGCTGCTGGTGATCGGCGAGGAATGCAGCCGCGCCAAGCCCGATCCCGAACCCTATCTTGCCGCGATGCGCGCCTTTGGCGCAGCCCCCGCAAGCTGCATCGCCTTCGAGGACAGCGCCTCCGGCCTACGCGCCGCCGCCGCCTCTGGCGCCCATGTGGTCGCGGTGCGCTCCGCCGGCCTGACCGAGGACGCCCTGCGCCGCCACGGCGCGGCCACCACCATCGCCGATTTCACCGATCCCGCGCTTACCGCCCTGCTCGACCGGCTCGCCGCCGCCTGAGGCCCGAAGCAGGCCAGACCCGGCCGTCCCCCGGCTTGCCGGGCCTCGCGCTTTCGGCCCGTTCCGGCCTGCCTCCGGCGGGGATATTTGACCCAAGAAGAAGGAGGGACCGCGCGTCTGCCGCTTCTTCTTGGCAAAAATATCCCGGGGGTGAATTGGCGCGCCAGCGCCAAGAGGGGGCAGCGCCCCCTCCCTTTTTCCAGACCCATCACACCGTCCGGTCTCAGGCCTTGCGCAGCCGGATCGCGCCGGCCTTTTCGGCCAGATCGCGGGCGATGGCATAGGCGCCCTTGATCTTGTCGCCTTCGCTAGCCCAGTCGCGGCGGATGACCACCTTGTTGTCCTTGATCTTAGCGTCGCCCTTCTGGTCCTGCAGGAAGGTCACCAGCGCCTCGGGCCGGGCGAAGCGGTCGTTGTGGAACTGGATCGTGGCGCCCTTCGGCCCGCCATCCAGCCGCGCGATCCCCGCCTTCTTGCACATGTCCTTGATGCGCACGACCAGCAGCAGCGTGTTGACCTCGCGCGGCAGCTTGCCGAAGCGGTCGATCAGCTCGGCGGCAAAGCCCTCCAGCTCCACCTTGGTGGAGAGTTCCGACAGCCGCCGGTAAAGCCCCAGCCGCACGTCGAGATCGGGCACATACTCCTCGGGGATCAGCACCGGCACGCCAAGGTTGATCTGCGGCGCCCACTGGCCGCTTTCCTCCAGCAGGCCCTCGCCCTCGCCGGAGCGGATCTTGGCGATCGCCTCCTCCAGCATCTGCTGGTAAAGCTCGTAGCCCACGTCGCGCATCTGCCCGGACTGTTCCTCGCCCAGAAGATTGCCCGCGCCGCGGATGTCCAGATCCTGCGAGGCAAGCGTGAACCCCGCCCCCAGCGTGTCGAGCGAGCCCAGAACCCGCAGCCGCTTTTCCGCCGTATCGGTCAGCTTGGCGCGCGGCTTGGTGGTCAGATAGGCATAGGCGCGGGTCTTGGACCGGCCCACCCTGCCCCGGATCTGATAAAGCTGCGCCAGACCGAACATGTCGGCGCGGTGCACGATCATCGTGTTGGCGGTGGGAATATCCAGCCCCGATTCCACGATGGTGGTGGCCAGCAGCACGTCATAGCGCCCGTCGTAAAAGGCGTTCATCCGGTCGTCGAGTTCCCCCGCCGCCATCTGGCCATGCGCCACCACATAAGAGACCTCGGGCACCTGTTCCTTGAGGAAGGCCTCGATCTCGGGCAGATCGGTCAGGCGCGGCACGACAAAGAAGCTCTGCCCGCCACGGTAATGTTCGCGCAGCAGCGCCTCGCGGATGGTGATGCCGTCGAATTCCGACACATAGGTGCGGATCGACAGCCGGTCGACCGGCGGCGTGCCGATGATCGACAGATCGCGCACCCCCGACAGCGACAGCTGCAGCGTGCGCGGGATCGGCGTGGCGGTCAGGGTCAGCACATGGATGTCGGTGCGCAGCTCTTTCAGCCGTTCCTTGTGGCCCACGCCGAAATGCTGTTCTTCGTCGATGATGAGCAGGCCCAGATCCTTGAACCGGATGCCCTTGGCCAGCAGCGCATGGGTGCCCACGGCGATGTCCACCGTGCCCTTGGTGATGCCGTCGCGGGTCTTGGCCGCGTCGCCCGCCGACACGAAACGCGACAGCGGCGCCACGTTGAGCGGAAAGCCCCGGAACCGTTCGGCGAAGCTTTTGTAATGCTGCCGCGCCAGCAGCGTGGTGGGCGCGATCACCGCCACCTGCACGCCGGACATGGCGGCGACAAAGGCCGCGCGCATCGCCACCTCGGTCTTGCCGAAGCCCACATCGCCGCAGATCAGCCGGTCCATGGGATTGCCGCTGGTCATGTCGGCCAGCACGTCTTCGATGGCGCGCAGCTGGTCGTCGGTTTCGGTATAGGGGAAGCGCGCGCAGAAGCTTTCCCATGCCCCCGGCGGCGGATCGATCACCGGCGCGCGGCGCAGCGCGCGTTCGGCGGCAACCCGGATCAGCTTGTCCGCCATCTCGCGGATGCGTTCCTTGAGCCGCGCCTTCTTGGCCTGCCACGCACCCCCGCCCAGCTTGTCGAGCAGCCCGTCCTCATGGCCGTAGCGCGACAGCAGTTCGATGTTTTCCACCGGCAGATAGAGCCGCGCCTGTTCGGCATATTCCAGCAGCAGGCATTCATGGGCGGCCCCTGCGGCGGTGATGACCTCCATCCCCTGATAGCGCCCGATGCCGTGATCCACATGCACCACCAGATCGCCCGGGGTCAGCGCCTGCGCCTCGGTCAGGAAATTCTCGGCCTTGCGGCGCTTTTTCGGCGCGCGGATCAGCCGGTCGCCCAGCACGTCCTGTTCCGAAATCACGGTGATCCGCAGCTTGTCCTTCGGATCGCCCCATGGCGCCTCGAACCCCTGCTCCAGCCCCCAGACCGCCAGATGCAGCCCGCGCTTGCCGATGCGGGTGGCGTCGGCGACCGGGATCGCCTCGGCCAGACCCTCATCCTCGATGAGCCCGGTCAGGCGTTCGCGCGCGCCTTCGGACCATGAGGCGATCAGCACCGGGCCCGCCTGCATCTTGGCCTTCACATGGGTGGCGAGCGCCCCGAAGAGGCTGAGGCTTTCCTGCTGGCGTTCGGGGGCGAAGCTGCGCCCGATGCGCCCGCCCGCATCCGCGACCTGCGGCCCCGGCGCCTGCGGCAGCGGGTGGAACTGCACCACGCGGCGGTCGGCCACGGCAGCCTCCCACGCGGCATCGTCGAGATAAAGCAGCCCCGGCGGCACGGGTTTGTAGACAGTGTCCATCCGCCCCTTCTGCGCCATGGCGTGGCGGCGGGTCTGATACTGGTCCTCGATGCTGTCCCAGCGGGCGATGCGCGAGGGGGTAAGCTGGTCATCCAGCAGCACCGGCGCGTCGGGCAGGTAATCGAACAGGGTTTCCAGCCGCTCGTGGAAGAAGGGCAGCCAGTGCTCCATCCCCTGCGCCTTGCGGCCCGCGCTCACCGCCTCGTAGAGCGGATCGTCAGTGCCGCCCGCGCCGAATTCGATGCGGTAATTCTGCCGGAACCGGGTGATGGCGGGTTCGTCCAGAATGACCTCCGACACCGGGGCCAGTTCCACCAGATCAAGCTTTTCGGTGGTGCGCTGGCTGGCCGCATCGAACCGCCGCGCCCCGTCCAGCACGTCGCCGAACAGATCGAGCCGCACCGGCCCGCCCGGACCCGGCGGATAGATGTCGATGATGCCGCCCCGGATCGCGTAATCGCCGGGTTCGGTCACGGTGGGCGCCATCACGAAGCCCATGCGTACAAGGAAATTGCGCAGCGCCTTTTCGTCGATGCGCGACCCGACCCGGGCGCTGAACGCCGCCTCGCGCAGCACGGCGCGGGCGGGCAGCCGCTGGGTCACCGCCGACAGCGTGGTCAGCAGGATGAACCGCTCCGGCATGCCATGCACCAGCCCGGCGAGCGTCGCCATCCGCGTGGCGCAGATTTCGGGATTGGGGGACACCCGGTCATAGGGCAGGCAGTCCCAGCCGGGGAAGGTGACCACCGGCATGGCGGGCGCGTAAAAGGCCAGCGCCTCGCGCAGCGCCGCCAGCCGCTTGTCATCGCGGGCGACATGAAGGACGGGACCGGCGGCCTTTGCGACCTCCGAGAGGATGAGCTTCGCATCGAAGCCCTCGGGCGCGCCGCCCATCAGGATACGGGACTGAACCATGGCCGCTGATGTGGCCCGGCGCCCGAGCGGCGTCAACCTAGAACGGCAGCGTCATCCCAGAACGCCCGCCGACATGTTCTGGAACATCCCCCAGAGCGCGGTGACAAAGATCGACATCATGCCGATGAGCTGGGTGAAAAAGCGGTGCAGCGTCAGCCTGCGCCACAGCTGCGGCCCCGACAGCCCGTCGCGGCGGATGCGCGCGGCGGTGGCGATGCTCAGCACGCCGACCCCGCTCATCGGCAGGGCCAGCAGGAACAGCGCCTGCGCAAATTCCATGTCATAGACAAAGCCCAGCACCGCAAGCACGGT
Organism: Salipiger marinus; assembly: GCF_900100085.1. Taxonomy (GTDB): domain Bacteria; phylum Pseudomonadota; class Alphaproteobacteria; order Rhodobacterales; family Rhodobacteraceae; genus Salipiger; species Salipiger marinus. The sequence goes on along the minus strand of NZ_FNEJ01000009.1, from coordinate 230,773 downwards.
CAGCATCGCAGCCCCAAGCCCGGTGATCCACAGCCCCGCCTCTTCGGTGATGAAGAGCAGCCGGTTGACGCAGATCCGGGTCATGTCTTCCAGATCCTGCGCAGCCTGTCCGCCGCCGCGCCGGGCGCGCGCCACCATGTCGAAAGGCACGCCCAGCACCCAGTGGCTGGTGGTGGACCACAGCACCGCAAGGGCGATCCAGAACCACAGATTCGAGAAGGACCGCATGTCGATGGTCTCGAAAACGATACGATACCAGTCCATGCTTTTCGTTTTCCTTCCCGGCGGACCCTGTTGCTGCGGCAATCTGGGCCTCTTGTGACAGCCGTCTTTCCATGCCACCCAAGAGGGGCCTTTACAAGGGAGAGCCCCCGATGAAACCCGTGATTGCCGCCTTTCCCGCCACACGCCTGCGCCGCCTGCGGAGATCCCCCGCCATACGCGCGCTGGTGATGCAGTCGGTGCTGGCGCCGCAGGATTTCATCTGGCCGGTCTTCGTGCGCGAGGGCGAGGGCGTGGTGGAACCGGTGGTGTCGATGCCCGGGGTCAACCGGCTGTCGGTGGACAAGGTGGTGGAGGCCGCGCGCGAGGCCTATGCGCTGGGGATCCCGGCCATGTGCCTGTTCCCCTATACCGAGCCTGCGAAGCGCAGCGAATGCTGCTCCGAGGCATGGAACCCCGACAACCTGTCGAACCGCGCCACCCGCGCCATCAAGGACGCGGTGCCCGAACTGGCGGTGATGACCGATGTGGCGCTCGACCCCTATTCCTCCACCGGGCATGACGGCTTCGTGCGCGAGGGCGAAATCGTCAATGACGAGACGGTGGAGGCGCTGGTGAAGCAGGCGCTGAGCCAGGCCCGGGCGGGCGCCGACATCATCGGGCCGTCGGACATGATGGACGGGCGCATCGGCGCCATCCGGTCGGAGCTGGAGCGCGAGGGCTTCCACAACGTGCTGCTGCTGTCCTATGCCGCCAAATATGCCTCGGCCTTTTACGGGCCGTTCCGCGACGCGGTCGGGGCTTCGGGCGCGCTCAAGGGCGACAAGTTCACCTATCAGATGCAGCCCGGCAATTCCGACGAGGCGATGCGGCTGATCGAACGCGATCTCGCCGAAGGCGCCGACATGATCATGGTCAAGCCCGGCATGCCCTATCTGGACATCTGCCGCCGCGCCAAGGACATGTTCGGCGCCCCCACCTTCGCCTATCAGGTGTCGGGCGAATACGCGATGATCGCGGGCGCGGTGGAGCGCGGCTGGCTCGACGGTGACAAGGTGATGCTGGAAAGCCTGACGGCGTTCAAACGCGCGGGCTGCGATGGCGTGCTGAGCTATTTCGCCCCCGCCGCCGCGCGGCTGCTCAACGGCTAGCGGTTTGGCGCCAAGGGCGGCGCTTCGCGGATGACAGGTCCGGAGGCCCGGCGTATAGTCCGCGCATAACCGGCGGCAAGGCCGGAGAGCAAAGATACGGCCCGGAGGGCCACGCGCAGCGAAGGACAGAGCAGCATGACACAGACAAGACGAGCCCTCATCTTTGGCATGGGCGCCGCCACGGCGCTGGCGGCCTGCGGCAATGGCGTGGGCGGCGCGGGTGCCGCCACCATCGACGCGCGCGCCGACAGCACCGTCAACCAGATGTACAGCCAGTATCCCGGCACCCGGGCGCTGGGGCAGAAGGCGGCGGGCATGCTGGTCATGCCGCTGGTCACCGAGGCCGGGCTGGGCTTTGGCGGCGCCTATGGGCGCGGCGCGCTGCGCGTGGGCGGGGCGACGGTGGATTACTATTCGCTGGTCAAGGGCAGCGGCGGGCTGCAGATCGGCGCGCAGCAATATGCGCATGTGCTGTTCTTCATGACCGACAGCGCGCTGATGAACTTCCGCCGCTCGCCGGGCTGGGCTGCGGGCGCGAACATCGAATATGCGATCCCCGAGGGCGGCGAGACGCTGGCGGCAGAGACCACCACCTCGCTGGCGCCGATCATCGCGGTGATCTTCGGCAAGTCCGGGCTGCATGTGGGCGCCACGCTGGAAGGCGTGAAATACACCCGCATCATTCCCTGAGCCCGCCTGCGGGCGCCACGGTGGCAGGGGGCGCTGCCCCCCGCCCCTTCGGGGCGTCCCCCGGGATATTTGAGGCCGAAGGAAACCGGCAGGTCCGTGGACGCGCGGTCAGTGGTAGCGGAATTCGCCCACCACCTGACGCCAGTCGCCGCTGGCCAGCGGGCGGCGGTGGCTGAAGCGCACCGAATGCAGCTTGCCCTCGATGCTGTCCTGCCAGAACTCGATGAAGCGGAAAAGCCGTGGATGATCGGGCGCCAGATCATACTCCTGCCATACGAACGTGTTGAGCACATGGGTGTAATCGGGCATGCGGTAGAAGAATTCCGCCGTGGTCAGCCCGTAGCCCTTCAGCATGAGATCGGTTTCGCTATGCTCCATCGCGTGTCCCCTTTTGGTCGCTCGTTCAGACAGGGTGCAGCGGGATTTGTTAGTTTTCAATAAAAACAGTATGTTGGCCAGCAGGCGGGGTGGCTGCCAGAAAACCTCTGGCGCTGCCATTGCGGTCTACAGCTTGCCTCTGATATAAGCAGGGACACCCAGATATAGAGCCAGAACAGACAGGCGGGCAAGTTGAGCGATACGCCGGAAACTCCTGAAACTGATGACGAAATTCCTCGCCCCCAGCGTGCCGTGCATGCGGGGCCCGTGATTTCGATCATCGACGAGATGAAGTCGAGCTACCTCGATTACGCGATGAGCGTGATCGTCAGCCGCGCGATCCCCGATCTGCGCGACGGCCTGAAACCCGTGCACCGGCGCATTCTTTATACGCTGTGGGAAAACGGGCAGACCAAATCCAAGTCCTACCGCAAATGCGCCACCGCCGTCGGTGACGTCATGGGCCGCTATCACCCCCATGGCGACAGCGCGGTCTATGACGCGCTGGTGCGGATGGCGCAGGACTTTTCCATGTCGCTGCCGCTGATCGACGGTCAGGGCAATTTCGGCTCCATGGATGGCGATCCGCCCGCCGCCTATCGATATACCGAGTCGCGGCTGGAGCGCACCGCCGAGGCGCTGCTGGAGGATATCGACAAGGACACGGTCGATTTTGTCGCCAACTATGCCAACGAGCGGATGGAGCCCACCGTCCTGCCCGCGCGCTATCCCAACGTGCTGGTCAATGGCGCCGAGGGCATCGCCGTCGGCATGGCGACGCGGATCCCGCCGCACAATCTGGGCGAGGTGGCCGATGCCACGCTGGCGCTGATCGAGAATCCCGATCTCAGCTCCGAACAGCTGATCGAGTATGTCCCCGCCCCGGACTTTCCCACGGGCGGCGTGATCCTTGGCCGGTCGGGGGCGCGCAAGGCCTATCTGGAGGGGCGCGGCAGCGTCATCATCCGCGCCAAGACGCGGGTGGAGGAACTGCGCAAGGACCGCTACGCCATCGTCATCGACGAGATCCCCTATCAGGTGAACAAGGCCACGATGATCGAGCGCATCGCGGAATGCGTGCGTGACAAGAAGATCGAAGGCATTGCCCATGTGCAGGACGAAAGCGACCGGTCCGGCGTGCGGGTGGTGGTGGAGCTGAAGCGCGACGCGACCCCTGATGTGGTGCTGAACCAGCTGTTCCGCTTCACCCCCATGCAGGTCAGCTTTGGCTGCAACATGCTGGCGCTGAACGGCGGCAAGCCGGAACAGCTGACGCTGCGCGCCTTCCTGACCGCTTTCCTTGATTTCCGCGAGGAGGTCATCGCCCGCCGCACCGCCTATCTGCTGCGCAAGGCGCGCGAGCGGTCGCATGTGCTTTGCGGTCTGGCCGTGGCGGTCAGCAATGTCGACGAGGTGGTGGCGACCATCCGCGGCTCCGCCGATGCCTCCGAGGCGCGCGAGAAGCTGATGACCCGGCGCTGGCCCGCAGGCGACATCCTGCCCTATATCGCGCTGATCGACGATCCGACCCACAAGGCCAACGAGGACGGCACCTATAACCTGTCCGAAATTCAGGCCCGCGCCATTCTGGATCTGCGCCTGCAGCGCCTGACCCAGCTTGGCGTCAAGGAGGTCACCGACGAGCTGGAGGATCTGGCGGGCAAGATCAAGGAATACCTTGATATCCTTGGCTCGCGCGAGCGGATCATGGAGATCATCTCCAACGAGCTCAAGGCCGTGCGCGACCAGTTCGCCGTGCCGCGCCGCACCGAGATCGCCGACTGGGCCGGCGACATGGAAGACGAGGATCTGATCGAGCGCGAGGACATGGTGGTGACCATCACCCAGTCCGGCTGGATCAAGCGCACGCCGCTGTCGGAATTCCGCGCGCAGCGGCGCGGCGGCAAGGGCCTGTCGGGCATGTCGACCAAGGATGACGACGTGGTGACCCAGCTGTTCGTGGCCAATACCCACACGCAGCTGCTGTTCTTCACCACCGACGGCATGGTCTACAAGCTGAAATGCTGGCGCCTGCCGCAGGGGGGCCGCACCTCCAAGGGCAAGGCCATCGTCAACATCCTGCCCATGCCCACGGGCGTGTCCATCGCCGCGATCATGCCGGTGGACCGCGACGAGGCCGACTGGGCCGATCTGCAGATCGTCTTCGCCACCTCCAAGGGCTCGGTGCGCCGCAACCGGCTGTCGGATTTCACCAATGTCATGCGCAACGGCAAGATCGCGATGAAGTTCGAGGGCGAGGATGCCGAGACGCGGCTGATCAACGCCCGCATCTGTTCGGAAAGCGATGACGTGATGCTGGTCACCAATTCGGGCCGCGCCATCCGCTTCCCGGTGCCGGAGGTGCGGGTGTTCAACTCGCGCAATTCCACCGGCGTGCGTGGCGTGAAGCTGTCCAATGGCGACGAGGTCGTGTCCATGTCGGTGATCCGGCATTTCGAGGCGGAGGCGGATGAACGCGCCTCCTATCTCAAGATGCGCCGCGCCATGGCGGGGCTGGCGGATGATGTCGACGCCGTCGAGGCACCCGAAGAGGACGAGGGCACCGAGGGCAATGCCAACAGCCCGCTGCCGCCCGAACGTTATGCCGAAATGTCGGCGGCAGAGAACCTGATCCTGACCATCACCGCGCGGGGCTTGGGCAAGCTCAGCTCCAGCCACGATTATCCGGTGCGCGGACGCGGCGGCATGGGCGTCACCGCGTGGGAGAAATCCATGCGCGGCGGCGAGATCGTGGCCTCTTTCCCGGTGGAAATGGACGACCAGATCATGCTGGCCACCTCCACCGGCCAGTCGATCCGGGTGCCGGTCGAGGGCATTTCCTTCCGCTCGCGCAGCGCGGGCGGGGTCCGGGTGTTCAACACCCGCGAGGGGGAGACCGTGGTCTCGGTGGCATGGATCGCCGATCAGGGCGACGAGGCGGAGCCGGAGCCCGAAGCCTGATCCGGTGCCGACAGGTGCGTAACGACAGGAAAGGCCGGACCGCAGGGTCCGGCCTTTTTGCATCCGGGGCGGCCTGCCTTACGGCCTCTCCGGTCGCGGCAGACGGTAGACGGTGACCGCGCGCCCGCAGCTTGGATCGATGGTCCTGCGGTCAAGGCGCATCCCGAGCTTCTGCATGATGCGCTCTGACGCGGCATTGCCGGTCTGGCAGATGCTCACGAGGTCTGTCATGCTCAGATCGGTGACCCCGAAGGCCAGCGCGGCGGAGGCGGCTTCGGTGGCGTAACCCCTGCCCCAGCTTGCCTTGGCGAACCGCCAGCCGATTTCGACGGAAGGCAGGATTTCGGGCAGGAACTGCGGCGATGAGAGGCCCGCAAAGCCGATCAGACCGCCGCTCCGCTTGTCGGCGACCGCAAACAGCCCGTAGCCGCGCGTGGACCATCCCCGTTCGAACGACCGGATGGCGCGCGCCGCCTCCTCCGGGCTGCGGGTGGCGCCGCTGCCGATATGGCGCATGACATCCGGATCCGCACAGAGCGCCGCAAAGGGCGCGTGGTCCTCTGGCCGCCAGCCTCTGAGCCGGAGCCGCGCGGTTTCGATCTCGGGCCGGGTCATGCGGGGGTTTAAGCACGGTTCGTGATGCCGGAACAGCCCCCGCGCGCGCGCCTCCGCACAAGGCGGGCTGCGCGGCTTTTTTCGACATCGCCGCTTCCCTCGCTGGCGCAGAACCCCCATATCTGAGCCATGCTGCGTTTTGCCCCCATCCTGCTTGCGATCCTTTATGCCGTGGTGGCCTATCACTTCTCCGCATGGCGGACGAAGCGAGAGCTGGACGCGCGGTCGACGGAGCTTGCCGATCCCAAGCTGAAGGCGCTGACCGACCGCATGGCGAAAGCGCTCGATCTGCCGCGCATCCGGGTCAACATCTATGAAATCGCCCCGGTCAACGGGCTTGCCGCGCCGGATGGCCGCATCTTCATCACGCGCGGTTTCTTCAACCGCTACAAGGCGGGCGAGGTGACGGCGGAGGAACTGGCCTCGGTCATCGCGCATGAGCTGGGCCATGTGGCGCTGGGGCATTCGCGGCGGCGCATGATCGACTTTTCCGGGCAGAATGCCATCCGCACCGCGTTGGCCATGGTGCTGGGCCGGTTCATCCCCGGCATTGGCCCGATGCTGGCGGGGCTGGTGACCTCGCTTCTGGCGGCACGGCTGTCGCGCGGCGACGAATACGAGGCCGATGCCTATGCCGCCGCCCTGCTGGCCAAGGCGGGCATCGGCACCGCGCCGCAGAAATCGCTGTTCCGCAAGCTGGGCGCGCTGACCGGCGGCGCGGGCGGCGGCACGCCCGCATGGCTGCTGTCGCATCCCAAGACCGAGGAGCGCATCGCCGCCCTCGAAGCGCTGGAAGCGCGCTGGACCCCGGCGCCCCGCACCTGACCGCTGCGGGCCCGTCCCTGCCCGCGCGACATCATCGAACTGTCATCAAAGCAAAACGGAACCGTCAAGAAGCGGGTCTATGCGTCGCGCGAAACGCATCGCCAAGGGACAAGCGACATGATGAAGACCGCAACCACGACACTTGCCTTCGCCCTGATGGGCACCACGGTCATGGCGCAGACCGAGATCAGCTGGTGGCACGGCATGGGCGGCCGCAACGGCGAGGTCATCAACGAGATCTCGCAGATGTTCAACGACGCGCAGTCCGAATGCGTGCTGACCCCGGTGTCGCGCGGCACCTACGAAGAGGCGCTGTCCTCGGGCATCGCCGCCTTCCGGTCGGGCGAACAGCCGAACATCCTGCAGGTGTTTGACGCCGGCGCGGCCACCATCATCGCCGCCGAAGGCGCCACCGTCGCCGCCGAAGACCTCATCACCGCCGCAGGCGAAGAGTTCGACCGCGAAGCGTTCATCGCGGGCGTGCGCAACTTCTACGCCGACAGCGACGGCAAGTTCATCGGCATGCCGTTCAACTCCTCGGCGCCGATCATGTATTACAATGTCGAAGCCTTCGAGAAGGCCGGGGTCGAGCCGCCGAAGACCTGGGAAGAATTCGAAGCCGTGGCCCCCGCGCTGAAGGAAGCCGGGTATCTGCCGCTCACCGCGTCGCAGCTGACATGGATGATGGTGGAAAACTTCAAGTCGCGGAACAACCAGCAGTTCGCCACCAACAACAACGGCTATGACAGCGTCGAAGGCACGCAGATCCTCGTGACCGACGAAAATCAGGTCATGATGTTCGAGAAGCTGAAGGAATGGGCCGATGCCGGTCTGTTCGGCTTCTACGGCGCAGGCTGGGCCGACAACCAGAAGCCGTTCGAGCAGGGCGAATCCGCGCTGTGGATCGGCTCCTCGGGCTCGTTCGGCGGTCTGCAGCAGACGGCCAATTTCGAATTCTCGGCCGATTTCATGCCCTACTGGGACGCCATCGAAGGCGCTGGCACCCAGAGCTTCATCGGCGGCGCCGCGCTGTTCGCCATGTCCGGCAAGCCTGAGGCCGAAAACACCTGCACCGCGAAGTTCTTCTCCTTCCTGACCTCGCCGGAAACGCAGGTGTTCTACCACAAGGCCACCGGCTATGTGCCGATCACCGAAGCCGCCTATGAGCTGGCCAAGAGCGAAGGCTATTACGACGAGAAGCCCGTGGCCGAAGTCGGCATCCAGCAGCTGATGCTGGAAGGCGGCGAATGGTCCAAGGGCTATCGCATGGGCTTCTACCCGCAGATCCGCACTGTGATGGAGCGCGAGTTCAACCGCATCTTCTCGAACGAAGTCAGCGTGCCGGACGCCTTCCAGACCATCGAGGACGAAGGCAACCAGCTGCTGGAGCGTTTCTCCAAGACCGCTGGCTGACCGCTTCACCTGCCCTGATGGCGGGGGCCCGGGCATCTGTCCGGGCCCCCGTTTGCCATAGGCGCGGCAGGCCTGCCCTGCCCGCCCGCCCCTCCGGAAAGATCGGGTTGCCTCGTGACCGACACATCGCTTCGCACCGCCGCAAGCCACCGTTCCCTGCTGGACCGCCTGCGCGCCTGGCACAGCGCCGAAACCCCGAACCCCGCCAAGCGCGTGCAGTTCGACGCGCCGCTGACGCCGTGGCTGTTCCTGCTGCCGCAGTTGGCGGTGGTGGTGGTGTTCTTCTACTGGCCCTCGGTGCAGGCCGTCACCTCCTCGTTCTATCTGGAGGATCCGTTCGGCTTTGGCGCCACTTTCGTGGGCACCGACAATTACGCCGACGCGCTGCAGTCCAGCCAGTATGCCAGCACCGCGCTTTTCACCGCCTTTTTCTGCCTTGTGGTCACCGCGCTGTCGCTGGGGCTGGGGCTGCTGCTGGCGGTCAAGGCCGACAAGGTGATCCGGGGCGCGTCCAGCTACAAGACGCTGCTGATTTCGGTCTATGCCATCGCGCCGCCGGTGGCGGGGCTGATCGGCATGATGATCTTTGACCTGCATATCGGCCCGCTGACCGATCTGGCCGCCTTCTTCGGCTATGATTTGCAGGTGGGCATCAATTACTGGGATACGGCCATCGCGCTGATCACCATCTCTGTCTGGAAACAGATCCCCTATAACTTCATCTTCTTCCTGTCGGGGCTGCAATCCGTGCCGGTTTCGGTGCGCGAGGCGGCACTGATCGACGCGCGCTCCGGCTGGCGGCGGTTCCGCGACGTGACCCTGCCGCTTCTGGCGCCCACCGCGTTCTTCCTGCTGGTCATCAACATCACCTATGCGATGTTCGACACCTTCCCGATCATCGACGTGGTGGTGAAGGACAAGCCCGCCAACAACCCGATCACGCTCGTCTACAAGGTCTATCTGGACGGCTTCAAGGGCAACGACATCGGCGGGTCTTCCGCGCAGTCGGTGATCCTGATGGTGGTGGTGGCGGCGCTGACCGTGCTGCAGTTCCGCTTTCTCGAACGCCGCGTTCATTACGGGTGACATGATGCAACGCACAAAACCTCTGGATCACCTGATCCTGATCCTTGGCACGCTGTTCCTGATGGCGCCGGTGCTGATGGCGCTGATGTCGTCGACCCACAGCGCGGTCGAGATCCACAGCAACGGCGTCTATCTCACCCCCGGCAGCGACGCGCTGGCCACCTATACCAAGGTGCTGACCCATCGCGGCGGCTTTACCGGCGACGTGACCGGGCTGCGGATGCTGACCAACTCGCTGATCATGGGCATCGCCTTTGCCGTGGGCAAGATCGTGCTGTCGATGATGGCGGCCTATGCGCTGGTCTATTTCCGCTTCCGCTTTGCCACGCTGCTGTTCTGGATGATCTTCACCACGCTGCTGCTGCCGCTGGAGGTGCGCATCATGCCCTCCTATCAGGTGATGTCGACGCTGGGCCTGCTCAACAGCTATACCGGGCTGGTCGTGCCGCTGCTGGCCTCGGCCACGGGCACGTTCTTTTTCCGGCAGTTCTTCCGCTCTGTCCCGGACGAGCTGCTGGAGGCGGCGCGCATCGATGGCGCGGGGCCGCTGAAATTCTTCATCGACATCCTTGTGCCGCTGTCGCGCACGATGATGGCGGCCATCTTCATCATCATGTTCATCTATGGCTGGAACCAGTATCTGTGGCCGCTGTTGATGACCACCGATGAAAGTTTCTACACGCTGATGCGGGGCATCAAGTCGATCCTGCAGGTCTGGATCGGCAGCCAGATCCCCGATTACAACGAAGCCTTCGCCCTTGCCGTGCTGGCCATGCTCCCCCCCGTTGCGGTGGTGGTGATCTTCCAGCGCATGTTCATCAAGGGCCTGACGGAAAGCGACAAGTGATGGCGAACCTAACCCTCAAGAATGTCGGCAAGACCTATGCGGGCGGGGCGCAGGCCGCCGTCTCGGGCGTGAACATCGATATTGCCGATGGCGAATTCATCGTGCTGGTCGGGCCTTCGGGCTGTGGCAAATCCACGCTGCTGCGCATGGTGGCGGGGCTGGAAACCATCTCCGAAGGCGAGATCCACATCGGCGACCGGCTGGTGAACCAGCTTGACCCCGCCGAGCGCGACATCGCTATGGTGTTCCAGAATTACGCGCTTTATCCGCATATGACCGTGCGCGACAACATGGCCTACGGTCTGAAGAACCGTGGCGAATCCAAGGCGGTGATCGCGGAACGGGTGGCCGAAGCCGCGCGGATGCTGGAGCTTGGGCCCTATCTGGACCGCAAGCCGCGCGCCCTGTCGGGGGGCCAGCGCCAGCGCGTCGCCATGGGCCGGGCCATCGTGCGCCAGCCCGCCGCGTTCCTCTTCGACGAGCCGCTGTCCAATCTGGATGCCAAGCTGCGCGTGTCGATGCGGATGGAAATCCGCAAGCTGCAGAAACGGCTGGGCACCACCTCGCTTTACGTCACCCATGACCAGCTGGAGGCGATGACGCTGGCCGACCGGCTGGTGGTGCTGAACGGCGGGCGCATCGAACAGATCGGCGCCCCGCTGGACATCTACCGCCGCCCCGCCTCGACCTTTGTCGCCTCCTTCATCGGGGCGCCCGCCATGAGCCTGCTCGACGCGGTCGTGACCGACGGCGCGGTGATGCTGGACGGGCACCCGCTGGGCCCCGTGGGCCGGGCCGCGGGGCCGGTCACGCTGGGCCTGCGCGCCGAGGATCTGCGGCTGGCTCCTGCAGGCGTGCCCATGGTGGTGGAGCATGTCGAGGAACTGGGCGCGCAGCGCATCGTGCATGGCAGCATCGGCGGCCAGTCGCTGGCGGTGATCGACACCGGCGACCAGCGTGTGTCGGGCGCGGTACATGTGGCGATTGATCCCGCGCGGCTGCATCTGTTCGACACCGCCACCGGGCGGCGGCTGGAGAACGCCCACCAGCGGCAGCCGGAAGCCGTGCTCTGATGTTCCGCGCCACCACCCCCGAACTGCCCGTGCCCACAGCCGCCGATCTGGCGCTGCACGACCTGCCCCGCACCATCGCCGCGCATGATGCGCATATGGCGCAGGTGCCGGGGATGTCGCTGATCGAATCCGGCGGCACAGCGGGCGCTGGCGCGCTGGCGCTGCCGGTGCGGGTGGCGGCATGGAACCTTGAACGCTGCCTGTTCCCCGAACCTGCCGCCCGGCATGTCGCCGATTGCGACGTGGTGCTGGTGTCGGAGATGGATCACGGCATGGCCCGCAGCAGCCAGCGCAACACCAGTCGCGACATGGCCGCCTCGCTGGGCATGGGCTATGCCTATGCGGTGGAGTTTCTGGAACTGGGTCTTGGCTCTCCGGTGGAGCTGGAATTCTGCACCGACGACCACAACACTCGCGGCTATCACGGCAACGGGCTGATGGCGAAGACGGCGCTTGAGGCGCCGTTTGCGCTACGGCTCTGGGGGCGGCGGCAGTGGTTCGAAGATGCCGAACAGCCGCGCCTTGGCGAACGCATCGCCGTAGGCGCGCAGGTCCAGACCGAGGCCGGGCCGGTGCTGATGGTCTCCACCCATCTGGAAAGCGCCTGCGGCCCCGATCACCGCGCGACACAGGTCGCGGGGCTGCTGGCGCAGATCGAGGCGGAATTTCCCGGCCTGCCCTGCCTGATCGGCGGCGATCTGAACACCGGCAACCATAACAATGGCGACTGGCGCGCCGAGGGGCTGTTCGATCATGCCCGCCGCGCGGGCTTCACAGCCCATGGCGGACCGGAGGAACAGACCACCACCCGGCCCAGCCTGATCACCCGCTGGCCCGACCGCGCCATGAAGCTGGACTGGTTTCTGAGCCGGGGCCTGCGCATGGGCGAGACGGTGATCCGGCCCTCACTGGATGCAGACGGGCGCCCGCTGTCGGATCACGACGCGCTGGTGACGGAAATCCTCGGCCTCGAGTAACGCATGGGGGGGGCGGTGACGCCCCCCGCCATGGATCAGCTGCAGCCGGAGGTCGCGCCGCAGGTGTTGCATTTCAGGCAGGTGCCGTTGCGGACCAGCGTGTAATTGCCGCAATCGCCGCAGGCCTCGCCCTCATAGCCCTGCATCCGCGCCTTGGTCCGCGCATCCAGCGCCATGGCCGAGCTGCTGCCTGCCAGCGTGGTGACATTGCCCGCCGCCGCGCGGGTTTCCGGCACCAGCGTGCCGAGTGCTGCCATCGGATCGGCACCGCCGCGCAGCACCACCAGTTCCTGCGGCAGCCGCTTGCGCAGATAGCCGGTGGAGCTAATCTGCTTCAGCACCTGCAGCGACCGCGACGCCGCGCCTTCGGACAGTTCGCGCAGGTTCGACACGCCCTCTTCCTCGCCCCGGCCCAGATCGTCGAAGCTTGCCCCTTCGGGCTTCACATGCGCCAGATCGGTGCGGTCCAGATAGGACACGGCCAGTTCGCGGAAGATGTAGTCAAGGATCGAGGTGGCGTTCTTGATGCTGTCATTGCCCTGCACCACGCCCGCCGGTTCGAACTTGGTGAAGGTGAAGGCATCGACAAACTCTTCCAGCGGCACGCCATATTGCAGCCCCACCGACACCGCGATGGCGAAGTTGTTCATCATGGCGCGGAAGCCCGCGCCTTCCTTGTGCATGTCGATGAAGATCTCGCCAAGGCTGCCATCGGCATATTCGCCGGTGCGCAGATAGACCTTGTGCCCGCCGATGATCGCCTTCTGGGTATAGCCCTTGCGGCGGTCGGGCATCTTTTCGCGATGGGAGCGGATGACCTCGCGGATCACCACCTTTTCCACGATCTTCTCGGCCAGCACCTGCGCCTTCTGCGCGGGCGTGCCGGTCTCCATGACCTCGGCGGCCTCGTCATCCTCCTCCACCAGCACCGAGGCCAGCGGCTGCGACAGTTTCGATCCGTCACGATACAGCGCATTGGCCTTCAGCCCCAGCGACCAGCTCAGGTCATAGGCGCGCTGGCAGTCCGCGATGGTGGCGGTGCCGGGCATGTTGATGGTCTTGGAAATGGCGCCCGAGATGAAGCCCTGTGCGGCGGCCATCATCCGGATATGCGCCTCCATCGACAGGACGCGCCGCCCGTGCTTGCCGCAGGGATTGGCGCAGTCGAAAACCGGGTAATGCGCCGGATCCAGATGCGGCGCGCCTTCCAGCGTCATGGTCCCGCAGACATGGATGTTCGCGGCCTCGATGTCGGACTTGGAAAAGCCCAGATGGCGCAGCAGGTCGAAGGTGGGATCGGCCAGTTCCTCCGCCGGGATGCCCAGCACCTCGCGGCAGAACTCCGCCCCCAGCGTCCACTGGTTGAAGACGAAGCGGATGTCGAAGGCGCCGCGCAGGGCGGTTTCGATCCGGTCGATCTGCGCCGCGCCAAAGCCATGGCCGATCAGCGCGGTGTGGTTGACGCCCGGGGCGGTGGCCAGCGTGCCATAACCCACGGCATAGCCCGCGATGTCTTCGATCTGCGCGGGCGTATAGCCCAGCCGGTCCAGTGCAGCGGGCACCGCGCGGTTGATGATCTTGAAATAGCCGCCGCCCGCCAGCTTCTTGAACTTCACCAGCGCAAAATCCGGCTCGATCCCGGTGGTGTCGCAGTCCATCACCAGCCCGATGGTGCCGGTGGGGGCGATGACCGACACCTGCGCGTTGCGGAAGCCATGGCGCTGCCCCAGCCGCAGCGCCTCGTCCCAGCTGCTGCGCGCCAGCGCCACCAGCCGCGCATCGGGGCAATTGGCGTGATCCAGCGGCACCGGCGGCACGGCCAGCCCCTCGTAACCCTCAGCCTGCCCCTCTGCCGCGCGGGCGTGGTTGCGGATCACCCGCAGCATGGCGTCGGCATTGCGGGCATGACCCGGGAAGGCGCCCAGCTCCGCCGCCATCTCTGCCGAGGTGGCATAGGTCACGCCGCTCAGGATCGCGGTCAGCGCGCCGCAAAGCGCGCGGCCTTCGGCGCTGTCATAGCCATGGCCCAGCGTCATCAAGAGACCGCCAAGGTTGGCATAGCCCAGCCCCAGCGTGCGGAAGTCATGCGACCGCTGCGCGATCTCGCGCGACGGGAACTGCGCCATCAGCACCGAGATTTCCAGCGTCAGCGTCCAGAGCCGGGTGGCATGCACGAAGCTGTCGGCATCGAACCGGCCCTCGGTCAGGAAGGCCAGCAGGTTCATCGAGGCAAGGTTGCAGGCGGTGTCGTCCAGAAACATGTATTCCGAACAGGGGTTCGATCCCCGGATCTCGCCATCCGCCGGGCAGGTGTGCCATGCGTTCACCGTGTCGTGGAACTGGATCCCCGGATCGGCGCAGGCCCAGGCCGCATGGCCGATCTGGTCCCAGAGATCGCGCGCCTTGACGGTCTTGGCCACGCCGCCATCGGTGCGGCGGATCAGCGCCCAGTCGGCATCCTCGCGCACCGCGCGCAGGAAGGCATCGGTCACGCGGATGGAATTGTTGGAATTCTGCCCCGACACGCTGGCATAAGCCTCTGAATCCCAGTCGGTGTCATAGACGGGGAATTCGATGCTGTCATACCCCTGCCGCGCGTAATCCAGCACGCGCTTCACGTAGGTTTCGGGGATCGCCAGCTTCTTCGCCTCGCGCATGGCCTGTTTCAGCGCGGGATTGGCGGCGGGATCATGGGCGCCCTCGGCGCTGCCGTCAAAGCTCCGGATCGCCGCAAAAAGACCGTTGAGCATCTTTTCATGCATCTTGGACCCGGCGACCAGCGCCGCGACCTTCTGCTCCTCGGTCACCTTCCAGTTGATGAAGGCTTCGATATCCGGGTGGTCGGCATCGACGATGACCATCTTGGCCGCGCGCCGCGTCGTGCCGCCCGACCGGATCGCCCCCGCCGCGCGGTCGCCGATCTTGAGAAAGCCCATCAGGCCGGAGGACTGCCCGCCGCCCGACAGCCGCTCGCCCTCGGCGCGCAGGCCCGAGAAATTGGTGCCGGTGCCGGATCCGTATTTGAAGAGCCGCGCCTCGCGCACCCACAGATCCATGATGCCGCCGTCATTCACCAGATCGTCGGAGACGCCCTGAATGAAGCAGGCATGCGGCTGCGGACGTTCATAGGCGGAGCGGGATTTGACCAGATCGCCGGTGACGTGATCGACGTAATAATGGCCCTGCCCCGGACCGTCGATGCCATAGGCCCAGTGCAGCCCGGTGTTGAACCATTGCGGCGAATTGGGCGCGGCCATCTGCCGGGCCAGCATCACGCGCATTTCGTCATAATAGGCCTGCGCATCGGCTTCGGTGCTGAAATAGCCGCCCTTCCAGCCCCAGTAGGTCCATGCCCCCGCCAGCCGGTCAAAGACCTGCCGGGCAGAGCTTTCGCCGCCCGTGGGCGTGTCGGCCTGCGCAGGTTCGGACCGCCACAGGAAGTCGGGCACACCCGCTTCGGGCACCGGGCGCAGCGCCTGCGGCACCCCGGTGCGGCGCAGGTATTTCTGCGCCAGCACGTCAGAGGCGACCTGACTCCAGCCAGCGGGCACCTCCAGCGCGTCGAGCCGGAACACGGTGCTGCCGTCGGGGTTGCGGATTTCCGAACTCGTGGTGACAAATTCGATCCCGGCATAGGCATCCTTGCCCGCCGTGGTGAATTTCCTCTCGATCTTCATCGCTGCCTCGCCTCAGAAATCGCACTACACCCGGACCTGCCAGCCATCCCGCAGGGCGCGGCGCGCGCCCCGGGTCATCGGATGATCTGCTGGTCCGTCCTGTCCCCGCCGAGCCCCGCCAGACAAGGCGGGCGCTGATCCGGCAGGGTCAAACTGACGCAGATCGGCAGAGAGGGTCAACGGGATTTTGAACCGCGCCTGCGATATATTTGGTAGGTCATAACCCCCTCGACCACTAGGGATATGGGTTATCCGGCGGCTATCCCCGGTTAGTCCCGGTTTCATCCACATCCCCTGCACACCCCAAGCAGGCGGCAAATCCTCACAATTCCGCCCCCGGTGCCCGGCTTATCCACAAGCCCCCCGGCCCGCGCGCGACCCGCGCCAAGGGTGCTGATCCGCGCTGCAGCAATGCCACAGCGGGTTTGCGCATTCCGACGCAAAAAAGGGGCAGCGGTCGCCCGCTGCCCCCCGGTCCCGCGCGACGTGAGTCGCGATCAGGATCAGACGATCATGAAATCGTCGGCTTCCAGCATCGCCCCGTTGGAGATGCGGGCGAACAGCATCTGGTCCATGCCACCCGCGCCATCGGCGTCGTAATAGACATTGCCCAGCTCGGCGTCGTAGATGATGCGGTCATCTGCATCCATGGCCATGCTGCCCATGGCGAACTGGTCCGCCATCAGCGTGCCGTCCATTTCGGCATCAAGGCCCGAGAAGACCTTGCTGCGCAGCACGATCATGTCGTCGCCCACACCGAAGTCGGCGATGATGTCGACGTTGGACTCGGCATTCGGGGTCATGTCGAACACGAAGCTGTCGGCACCGGCGCCACCGCGCAGCCAGTCATTGCCGCCCCGGCCCGCCAGAACGTTGTCGCCGGAATTGCCGGTGATCATGTTGTCCATGGCGTTGCCGATACCGTTGAGATCCGCTGTGGTCTGCAGCGCAAGGTTCTCGACATTGTCGGCCAGCAGGTAGTTGTTGAAGGCAAAGACGCTGTCGGTGCCCTGGCCGTCCATCTCGACGATGGTTTCGGCACCGTTGCGCACACGGTAGATGTCATCGCCCATGCCACCCACGAGGGTGTCAAGGTTGCCCATGCCGTCCAGCGTGTTGCTGCCCGCATTGCCGGTGATGACATTCGCAAGGCCGTTGCCCACACCGGTCAGATCCGCCGTACCCGACAGGGTCAGGTTTTCGATGTGCTGACGGCCCATCGCAAAGTCCACGGTGGAGATGACGGTATCGGTGCCTTCCCACTTGCGGCTTTCCATGACCATCGCCGCCGCGTCATCCACCAGATAGGTGTCCGACCCTTCGCCGCCGATCAGCGTGTCAGCGCCAAGACCACCGCCGATATTGTCATTGCCGGTGCCGCCATGCAGGTAGTCATCGCCATTGGCGCCGCGCAGGATGTCATTGCCCGCTTCGCCATAGGCCACGTCGCCCATCATGCCGGTAGAGACATTGGCCAGACCCTGATCGCCATCGGCCCAGCTGCCGGTGTGGATCTCGTCATTGCCCGCACCACCAAAGATGGTGTCGGCGCCATCAGCCATGGCATCAAAGGCGCGGCCAGTCACGGCCTGCACGCGGCTGTCATCGTCGCCGGTGATGATGTCATCGCCGTCGCGCCCGCGGATCAGGTCATTGCCCGCCCCGCCGGTCAGGCCGTTGTCATATTCCGACAGCGGCAGGTTGCCAGCAGCGGCGCCGCTTGCGGCATCCATCTGGTTGTCATCGGCGACGCTGGCATCGATGGTGTCATTGCCCAGCCCGCCATCAACGGCATCGCGGCCCGACCCGGCGATGAGCCGGTCATTCCCGGCACCGCCGGAGATCACGTCATCATCGGCGCCGCCATTCAGGAAGTCGTCGCCGCCATTGCCGAAGACCGTGTCATCACCCGGCCCGGCACCAAAGGTGTCGTTGCCGTTGCCAAGGTTGAACATATCGCTGGCGATGTCGCGCTGCACGCCCAGAAGGCGCATGGCTTCGGCCATGTCGATGGCCTCGATCTCGCCCGCAGCGGCGGGAAGGATCGGGATGAAGCCGTTTTCACCGCCATTCACCTCGCCCATCGTGCCCTCGCCGATGCCATCCGGCACGGTGACGCCGTGCAGAACGATCTCGCGCAGGGCCAGCGGCATGATGTCGGACGCTTCATACTGCGTGCCGGTCACCGGGCTCATGAACTGGCTGTCATCACCCAGATCGTAGGACTGGAAGAAGCTCAGCTGCCCCATGGCATCGCTGGGGGTGAATTCGCCGTCAGCGTCCTGCAGCGTCAGCAGCACGTCGCCATACTGCCCCACGCCTTCCAGAACCTCGACCATGCCGTCGCGGTCGGTGTCATTGGCCAGCGTCGGCGAGACCGAATTGATCGGATTGCCCGCCTCGTCGAACCGGCCATGAATGTGCTGGATATGGCCGATGCCGGGCGTCAGCCCCTCGGCGGTGATCGCGACGTTCAGATATTGGGTGCCATCCTCCTCGGTGGCCGTGGCCAGGATTGCGGTTCCGGAGACGCCGGAACTGTTGAGCGCATCGAAGTCGACTTTCCAGAACGCATCCGCCCCTTCAAGGAAGGCCGCGTAAGACGTGTAGCTGTTCGCAAGATGTGCCATGAGTCCTCCTGTAGCAACGTGGCCCCGTAGGCACGGATGGCACGCGACAGGAGTTTCAGAAGCTTTTTCAGCGCCCATGCGAAATTAGCCCAAGCCCCTGACGGGCCACGGCTTTTTCTGATACACGAAGCTGTGAACTGGCAATCCGCCTGCCGTGTCGCCCGCATGACCCCCTCTGTCCGGAGGACCGCAGGCTGCGGCAGGGAAGAAAACTGGTCGGGGCGATAGGATTCGAACCTACGACCTACGGTACCCAAAACCGTCGCGCTACCAGGCTGCGCTACGCCCCGACGCGGACCCGCTTACAACCGGGAACGCGGATTGGAAAGACACGAAATCACTCGCAGGGCCAAACAGGCTCGGCAATCGCCGGATGGCGCATCTCGCTGCCCGGCACGATGCCCAGCTGGTCCGCGAGCCCGCCGTTGATTTCCAGCACGAACTGCGACGGCGCCCCGCTGGGGATGGGGGTCAGATCGCCCGGCACCGCACGGTCATGCACGGACACCACGCGGCCCTGCGCGTCGGCAAACACCATATCCAGCGGGATCAGCGTGTTCTTCATCCAGAACGACACCGGCGCCTCGCGCTCATAGACAAACAGCATCCCCGCGCTGGCGGGCATCTCTTCGACATGCATCAGCCCCTGCGCGCGGGAGGCGGCATCATCGGCGATCTCCACGCGGAAGCTGGCAGAGCCCCAGTCGCCGCGCAGCCAGACGGTATCGTCCCGGCACGCGGCCTGCGCCCCCTGCCCGATCAGTGCCAGCGCAAGCGCGCTCAGACAGAGACGGAAAGTGCCGTTTCCCATGCCGAAACCTCCGTTGCCATCTGGCCGCGGCGCCCGTCGATCACGCGGATCGCCAGCGCTTCGCCGGGCTGCAGATCCGCCAGACCCGAGCGGCGCAACACTTCAATGTGAATGAACACGTCCTCGGATTTGCCGAAGATATTGGCAAATCCAAAGCCCTTGGCCTTGTCGAACCACTTCACCCGCGCCGGTTGCAGCGGTGCGGCGCGCATCACTTCGGGGTCGATCCCTTCGAAATCGGCCAGAGGCGCCCCCGGGGGCGCTTCGGGCGGCTCGATCTTCAGAACCTCGGTGGCCTGAATCCCGCGTTCGGTCTTTTGCACGCCAATTTCGATCCGCGCCCCGTCGGCCACCGAGCTTTGGCCGAAATTGCGCAGCACATTCGCATGCAGCAGGATGTCCGGACCACCCTCGTCCGCGATGACGAAGCCGAAACCCTTGACGGGATCGAACCACTTCACGCGGCCAAGTACGCGGCGCGTCTCGCTCTCGTTCTGTGTCAAATGCGTTTCCACTGGTAGTCTGCGTATCCCCGTCCCTCTTTCGCCAAGCGGATGCGGGAATGCAAGTCATTGCAACCTGTATTTTCTGCCTGCCAGCCGTTCACGCGACGTGAAATTCATGGATTTAACCTGTGGATAGCCCACGGATCGGCCTCGGAATTCCTACGCCAGACAAAGCGATCGTGCAACCTGAAGGCGCCGTCCGCCCAAAATTCAATCTCCGTCGGCGTCACGCGAAATCCGCCCCAGAATGGCGGCCTCGGCGGGTTCGGACCTTTGGTCGCGGTGACCTTCGCCACCTCCGCCATCAGCGCCGCGCGGGAGGACAGGGGCTGCGACTGCGCCGAGGCCCACGCCCCCAGCCGCGACTTCATCGACCGCGACGCGTAATAGGCATCCGCCTGCGGCCCCTCTTCGCGCACAACCGTGCCGCGAACACGGATCTGGCGGCGCAGCGACTTCCAGTGCATCACGAAGGCGGCCTTGCCCGCCTGCTCGATCTCCCGCGCCTTGGTGCTGGTGTAATTTGTGTAAAAGACGAAAGCTGCGGCCTCGATCTCTTTCAGCAGCACCATGCGCGCATTGGGCATGCCATCGGCATCCACGGTGGACAGCGCGATGGCATTGGGGTCGTTGGGCTCTGTCGCCTCCGCCTCGGCCAGCCAGCGGCGCGCGATGGCAAAGGGGTCGTCCCCGGCAAAAATCCCGTCCCGGTCGGTCATGATCCTGCTCCTTCTGCCTCTGGGAAGAGGCTGCTCTTGATGCCCCCCCGGCAATCGCCTAAAGGGTTCGAGAATTTCAATGCCGGGTGGAGATGCGGGATGTCAAACACTCTGATGGCGGGCAAACGTGGCCTGATCATGGGACTTGCCAATGACAAGTCCATTGCCTGGGGCATCGCCAAGGCGCTGCGCGGGGCCGGGGCCGAGCTTGCGTTCTCCTATCAGGGCGAGGCGCTGAAAAAGCGGGTCGGTCCGCTGGCGGCGGAAATGGGCTCTGACATCGTGCTGCCCTGCGACGTGGGCGACGAGGCCTCCATCGACGGGCTGTTCGACGGCCTGCGCGACCGCTGGGACAGTCTCGATTTCATCGTGCATGCCATCGGCTTTTCCGACAAGAACGAGCTGCGCGGGCGCTATGTCGACACCAGCCGCGGCAACTTCACCATGACCATGGACATCTCGGTCTACAGCTTCACCGCCGTGATGCAGCGCGCCGAAAAGATGATGACGCGGGGCGGCTCCGCCCTGACGCTGACCTATTACGGCGCCGAACGCATCATGCCGCATTACAACGTGATGGGCGTGGCCAAGGCGGCCCTGGAAGCCAGCGTGCGCTATCTGGCCGAGGATCTGGGCAAGGACGGCATCCGCGTCAACGCCATCTCGGCGGGTCCGATCAAGACGCTGGCCGCCTCCGGCATCGGCGATTTCCGCTACATCATGAAGTGGAACGAATACAATTCGCCGCTGCGCCGCAACGTGACCATCGAGGATGTCGGAGGCTCCGCGCTTTATCTGCTGTCCGATCTGGGGTCGGGCGTCACCGGCGAGACGCATCACGTCGACGCTGGCTACCACGTTGTCGGCATGAAGGCCGTCGACGCCCCCGACATCACCAAAACCTGAGCCGGAGACACGCGCATGGACCGTCTGCCCCACGAAAAAGGTTTCCACGTCAGCTGGGACCAGCTGCACCGCGACAGCCGCGCGCTGGCGTGGCGGCTGCAGGGGCAAGGCGACTGGCGCGCCGTGATCGCGATCACCCGGGGCGGCATGGCCCCGGCGATGATCGTTGCGCGCGAGCTGGACATCCGCATGGTCGATACGATCTCGGTCAAGAGCTATGACCACCAGACCCAGTCCGAACCGCGCGTCATCAAGTTTCCCGACATGGAGGTGATGGGCGATGGCGAGGGTGTGCTGATCGTCGACGATCTGGTGGATACCGGGCGCACGCTGGAAGTGGTGCGCGCCCATCTGCCCAAGGCGCATGTCGCCACCGTCTATGCCAAGCCCAAGGGGCGGCCCATGGTCGACACCTATGTGACCGAGGTCAGCCAGGACACGTGGATTTTCTTCCCGTGGGACATGGCCCTGCAATATGTGGAACCCTACCGGGGCGCCTGAGCGCCCCGGCCTTGCCCGCGCCTACAGCGCCGCGCTCAGCGTGTCGCGCCACGGTGTGGTGGGGCGCCCGATCAGCCGCGACAGCGTGTGGTCGTCGCTGTAAAGCCCGCCCTGCGCCGCGCCCGCATCGCTGTCCGCAAGCATCTCGGCCAGCGGCGCGGGCAGCCCCGCCCCGGTCAGCGCCGCCGCATAGGCCGCTTCGGTCATGTTGACGTAAGGCACGGGCTTTCCCGCCAGATCGGACAGCGCTGCGGCAAAGTCGGACAGGGTGTAGCTGTCATCCCCCGCCAGTTCATAGACCGTGCCGGACGCGGGCTGCGGCCCGGTCAGCACCGCCACGGCGGCGGCGGCGTAATCCGCCCGCGCGGCAGAGGAGATCCGCCCCTCGCCCGCCGCGCCGATCAGCGCGTCATGGGCCAGCGCGGGGGCGGCGCTCATCACGTAGTTCTCGGTATACCAGCCATTGCGCAGCACGGCATGGTCAAGCCCCGAGGCGGCAAGCGCGCGCTCCGTTTCCAGATGTTCCGGCGGCAGCACGGTCAGCGGCGAGCTGTCGGCGCGCAGGATCGAGGTATAGGCGACAAAGCCCACGCCTGCGGCCATGGCGGCCTCGATCACGCGGCCATGCTGTGCCGCGCGTTTGCCCACCTCGCTGGAGGAGACCAGCAGCAGCTTGCCCACGCCCTGCAGCGCCGCCTGCAACGCCGCGCTGTCGTCATAAGAGGCAAGCCGCACCTCAAAGCCCTGCGCCTCCAGCGCCTCGGCGGTCTCGGGGCGGCGCACCAGCGCGCCGATCCGCGCGCCGGGCTCTGCGGCGCGAAGCCCGGCCAGCACCAGCGCGCCCAGCTGTCCGCTGGCGCCGGTGACGAGATAGTCAAGCGAAGAGGTCATGGCAGCATCCTTGCATATGGTCTGCGGTTCACAGACGGTCTATGGTCTCTGATCTAGACCACCCCCGGCGATCCGTGAAGGAGGCACCTTTTGATGACCAAGGCACAGCAAGGGAACCTTGTGGCGGTGCGCGGGATGCTGGACAGCGTCGCGCAATGGACGGGGGCGCCCGCCGATGCCGGGCAATGCCCGGTGCGCGACGTGCTGGACCGGGTCGGCCAGAAATGGACGCTGCTGATCCTTGTGGCGCTGGAACCCGGTCCGCGCCGGTTTTCGCAGCTGCACCGGCAGGTCGGCGACATCTCCAAGCGGATGCTGACCCAGACGCTGCGGCAGCTGGAACGCGACGGGATGGTGGCGCGGCAGGTGTTTCCGACCAAGCCTCCTGCGGTGGAATACAGCCTGACCGATCTGGGCCGGTCGGCGCTGGATCCGATCGGTCTGCTGCTGGTCTGGGCCGACCGGCATCATGGCGCGATCCGCGCCGCCCGCGCCCGCTTTGACGCCGCCGAAGGGTGACCCCCCTTTTCCCCGCCCCCTCCCGCTGCTAGCGTCCGCCGGCATCGACAGGGAGACCACCACATGAGCCGCATGAGCCGCACCCAGACCACCTTTGCCCCCCCGGTGATGGAGGCGCGGCGCTGGCTGGCCGGGGTGGAGTTTCCCGCCGACCGTCCGCTTATCAACGTAAGCCAAGCCGCCCCGGTGGAGCCGCCGCCCGCGCCGCTTGTCGCCGCGATGGCGGAGGCACTGGCCGACCCCGCCACCCATCTTTACGGCCCGGTGCTGGGCCTGCCCGAGCTGCGCGCGGAGCTTGCCGCTCATTGGTCGGCCCATTACGGCGCGCCGGTCGCCGCCGAACAGGTGGCCATCACCGCAGGCTGCAATCAGGCCTTTGCCGCGACCATTTCGGCGATCTGCGGCGAAGACGACGAGGTGCTGCTGCCGACGCCGTGGTATTTCAACCACAAGATGTGGCTCGACATGGACGGCGTGCGCGCCGTGCCGCTGCCCGCCGATGACCACCTGATCCCGCAGCCCGAGACCGCCCGCGCCCTGTTGACCCCGCGCACCCGCGCCATCGTGCTGGTCTCGCCCAACAATCCCGGCGGCGCGGAATATCCCGCCGAGGTGCTGCGCGGCTTTCTGGATCTGGCGCGCGAGGCGGGGCTTCACCTGATCGTTGACGAAACCTACAAGGATTTCGACAGCCGCAGCGGCGCGCCGCATGACCTGCTCGCCGATGCGGGCGACACGCTGGTGCAGCTTTACAGCTTTTCCAAGGCCTACCGGCTGACCGGGCATCGGGTGGGCGCGGTGATCGGCCCCGTCTCGCTGCTGCCCGAAATCGAGAAATTCCTTGATACCGTGACCATCTGCGCGCCGCAGCTGGGCCAGCGCGCAGCCCTCTGGGGCCTGCGCAACCTTGGCGACTGGGTGGCGGGCGAACGGGCCGAAATCCTTGACCGCCGCGCCGCCATCGCCGAACACATGCCGCAGCTGGAGGCGCAGGGCTGGCGCCTGCTGGGCCTTGGCGCCTATTTCGCCTATCTGGAACATCCCTTCGCGGAAAGCTCGGCGCAGCTTGCCCCCCGGCTGGTGGCAGAGGCGTCGGTGCTGGCCCTGCCCGGCACCATGTTCATGCCCGTGGACGACCCGCGCGGCGCCCGGCAGTTCCGGCTGGCCTTCGCAAATGTGGACCGCGCGCAGATCGCCACGCTCTTCGACCGGCTCGCAGCGCTTGACTGGGCTCTTGCGACCCCGGGTCCGGCCAAGTAGACCACGCCAGAACCAAGACAACACGAGGCTTCCATGGCACGCGGCAAAAGCAGCATCACCAAGACCCTTGTCTGGGGCCTTCTGATCCTTGTGGTGATGGGCTTCGGCGCCTTCGGCACGGTCAGTTTCTCGGGCGGCGTGCGGGGACTGGGCGATGTCGGCCAGACCGAGATCACCTCCGACGCCTATGCGCGGACGCTGCAGAATGAAATGCAGGCGCTGCAGGCCCAGACCGGCCAGCCGGTCACCATGGCACAGGCGCAGCAATGGGGCGTGACCGACCGCGCGCTGGCGCAGGTGGTCACCAGCGCCGCGCTGGACGAGGAAGCGCGCCGCATCGGCCTGTCGGTGGGCGACGCGCAGGTGGCCGAGGAACTGGCGGCAATCTCTGCCTTTCAGGGCCCCGATGGCAGCTTCAGCCGCGACGGCTACGCCATGGCGCTGCGCAATGCCGGGCTGAGCGAGGCGGAATTCGAAGAGGATCTGCGCCGCGAAAGCGCGCGCTCGCTGCTGACCGGCGCGATCCTGTCCGGCACCGCCCTGCCCGACACCTATGTGGACACGCTGCTGGCCTGGGCGGGCGAGACCCGCAATTTCACTTGGGCCCGGCTTGGCCGCGACAGCCTGACCACCGGCCTGCCCGTGCCTACGGAGGCGGATCTGCAGGCGTGGTATGAGGAAAACATCGACCTCTTCACCCTGCCCGAAGCCAAGGCCCTCACCTATGCATGGATCACGCCGGACATGATCCTCGATACGGTCGAGGTGGACGAGGACACGCTGCGCGCCGCCTATGAAGAGCGGATCGCCGAATACAACCTGCCGGAGCGGCGGCTGGTGGAACGTCTGGTCTTTGGCAACGAGGCCGAGGCACAGGCGGCGCTGGACCGCATCACCGCAGGCGAGACCGATTTCGAAACCGTGGTCGACGAGCGCGGACTGGCGCTGTCGGACATCGATCTGGGCGATCTGCCCGAGGGCGCGCTGGACGAGGCGGGCGCTGCGGTCTTTGCCGCAGAGGTCGGTCAGGTCGTCGGGCCGCTGCCCTCCGATCTGGGGCCCGCGCTTTACCGCGTAAACGGCGTGCTGGAGGCGCAGGAAACCCCCTATGAGGATGCCGTGCCGCAGCTGCGCGACGAACTGGCGCTGGACCGCGCCCGCCGCGTGATCGCGGGCATGGCGCAGAGCCTTGACGACGAACTGGCGGGTGGCGCCACGCTGGAGGATCTGGCCGAGGAGACCGAGCTGGATCTGGGCCAGATCGACTGGACCGAAGCCAGCGACAGCGGCATCGCGGGCTATGACGCCTTCCGCGAGGCCGCCGCCGCGATCACCGCCGAGGATTACCCCGAGATCCGCGATCTGGGCGATGGCGGCATCTTCGCGCTGCGGCTCGACGAGATCCGCCCGCCCGCCCCGCAGCCGTTTGACGCGGTGCGCGATCAGGTCGGACAGGGCTATGACGCCGAACAGGCCACCGAGGCGCTGCTGGCACAGGCCCGCACGCTGGCGGACCGCATCGCCGCCGGGGAAAGCTTTGCGGATCTGGGGCTGGAGCCCGTCACCGAAGAGGGTCTGACCCGCGATGCCCGCATCGAAGGCCTGCCCGACGCGCTGCTGCCCGAAGCCTTCACGCTGGAGCCCGGCACCACCGCCACCCTGCCCGGCGATGGCAGCGCGCTGATCCTGCGGCTGGATGCGGTGACCCCGGTGGACCGCACCACCCCCGAGGCCGAGGCGCTGGCCGGGTTGCTGCGCGACCGCGCCGCCTCCGCCGTGGCCAATGACCTTTACCGCGCCTTCACCACCGACATCCAGAACCGCGCCGGGGTGCGGATCGACCAGCAGGCGGTCACCGCCGTCCACACCAGCTTCCAGTGATCGCCATGGCCAGCCTGTTTCCCACCTTCAACGACTTCGCCCGCGGCTACGAGGCCGGCCAGAATCAGGTGGTGCATGCCCGGCTGGCCGCCGATCTGGACACGCCCGTGTCGCTGATGCTGAAGCTGACGGGGGCCGCCAAGGATGCCTTCATGCTGGAATCGGTGACCGGCGGCGAGGTGCGCGGGCGCTATTCCATCATCGGCATGAAGCCCGACCTGATCTGGCGCTGCGACGGCACGCGGTCACGGATCAACCGGCAGGCGCGGTTTGACCCCGACGCGTTCGAGGATCAGGACCGCGACCCGCTGACCGAACTGCGCGCGCTGATCGCCGAAAGCCGGATCGCGCTGCCCGAGGATCTGCCGCAGGCGGCGGCGGGGCTGTTCGGCTATCTCGGCTATGACATGATCCGGCTGGTGGAACATCTGCCGCATGTGAATCCCGATCCGGTCGGCCTGCCCGATGCGGTGATGCTGCGCCCGTCGGTGGTGGCGGTGCTGGACGGCGTCAAGGGCGAGGTGACCGTGGTCGCCCCGGCATGGGTGCAGTCGGGGCTGTCGGCCCGCGCCGCCTATGCGCAGGCCGCCGAACGGGTGATGGACGCGGTGCGCGATCTGGAGCGCGCCCTGCCGCAGGCGGGCCGCGAACTGGGCGAGGCGCATGAAGCCGCAGCCCCGGTGTCGAATTTCACCCGCGACAGCTACAAGGCGGCGGTGGAGAAGGCCAAGGATTACATCCGCGCCGGTGACATCTTTCAGGTGGTGCCCGCGCAGCGCTGGACGCAGGAGTTTCCGCTGCCGCCCTTCGCGCTTTACCGCTCGCTGCGGCGCACCAACCCCTCGCCCTTCATGTTCTATTTCAACTTCGGCGGGTTTCAGGTGATCGGCGCCAGCCCGGAGATCCTCGTGCGGGTTTTCGGCAATCAGGTGACCATCCGCCCGATCGCGGGCACCCGCCCGCGCGGCGCCACCCCCGAGGAAGACCGCGCGCTGGAAGCCGACCTGCTGTCGGACAAGAAAGAACTGGCCGAACATCTGATGCTGCTTGATCTCGGCCGCAACGATGTGGGCCGCGTCGCGAAGATCGGCACGGTGCGCCCGACCGAAAAATTCATCATCGAACGCTATTCCCACGTCATGCACATCGTGTCGAACGTGGTGGGGGAGCTTGCCCCCGAACATGACGCGCTTTCGGCGTTTTTTGCGGGCATGCCCGCAGGCACCGTGTCCGGCGCGCCCAAGGTTCGCGCCATGCAGATCATCGACGAGCTGGAGCCGGAAAAACGCGGAGTCTATGGTGGCGGGGTCGGCTATTTCAGCGCGGGCGGCGACATGGACATGTGCATCGCCCTGCGTACCGCCATCGTGAAGGATGAAAAGCTCTACATCCAGGCGGGCGGCGGCATCGTCTATGACAGCGATCCCGACGCGGAATATATGGAAACCGTCCATAAATCGAACGCGATCCGCCGCGCCGCCGCGGATGCCGCCCGCTTCACCGGCAACGGCTGACCCTTGCCCCGGCGGGGCACGGTCGGCTCGGGCCGGCCTGCCTCCGGCGGGGATATTTGGGGTCAGAAGAAACGGCAGGTTCTGCTCTGCAGCGTCTTCTGACCCCAAATATCCCGGGGGTGAATTGGCCGCAGGCCAAGAGGGGGCAGCGCCCCCTCCCTCGCAGCCCCCAAGCCCTCAGGCATGCACGGTGGTATAGGTGCCCTCGCCGCAGAGGATGCCGCGGAAGCCGCCGGGCTCGTCCAGCGAGAACACGATGATCGGCAGGTCATTGTCGCGGGCAAGTGCGATGGCCGAGGCGTCCATGACTTTCAGGTGCTTGGCCAGACAGTCGTCATAGCTCACCCGGTCATAGCGCACCGCATCCGCATGTTTCATCGGATCCTTGTCATAGACCCCGTCCACCTTGGTGCCCTTGAAGATGACCTCGCAGGCCATTTCATTGGCGCGCAGCGTGGCCGCGGTGTCGGTGGTGAAATAGGGGTTGCCGGTTCCTGCGGCAAAGATGCAGACCCGCTTCTTTTCCAGATGGCGCACGGCGCGGCGGCGGATATAGGGTTCGGCCACCTCGTCCATGCGGATGGCGGAAATCACCCGGGTGAAGACGCCCATTTCTTCCAGTGCCGACTGCATGGCCAGCGCGTTCATCACCGTTGCGAGCATGCCCATGTAATCGGCGGTGGTGCGCTCCATGCCCTGCGCCGATCCGGCGAGGCCGCGGAAGATGTTGCCGCCGCCGATGACCATGCAGATCTCGACCCCCATGTCATGCACGGATTTGACTTCGCGGGCGATGCGCTCGACGGTGGGCGGATGCAGGCCGTAGCCTTGGTCGCCCATGAGCGCCTCGCCAGAAATTTTCAGCATCACGCGCTTGAAGGTGGTCTGCGGCTGATCGGCCATGTTGCGCTCCGTTCCGGCAGGGTTCAAAATCGCGCGCATAGATGACGGAAAACCCCCGGCGCCGCAATGGTGCACAGGCACGACAGGAAAGAACAGGCGTGACGGATCCGCTTTACAGGCTTGCGCCCGATCCCGATGCCCCGATCCTGATCGCGGGCCCGACGGCCAGCGGCAAATCGGCGCTGGCGCTGCGGCTGGCCGAGGCCACGGGCGGCGTGATCGTCAATGCCGATGCGATTCAGGTCTATTCCGACTGGCGCGTGCTCACCGCCCGCCCCTCCGCCGCCGAAGAGGCGCGCGCCCCCCATGCGCTTTATGGCCATGTGCCGGGGGCTGTCGCCTATTCTGTGGGCGACTGGCTGCGCGATCTGGCGCCGCTGCTGCGCGCGGGGCCCCGGCCCATCATCGTGGGCGGCACCGGGCTCTATTTCGCCGCGCTGACCGAGGGGCTGGCCAGCATCCCCGCCACGCCGCCTGCGATTCGCGCCACTGCCATGGCCCGGCTGGAGGCGGGCGAACGCCCCGACATGGTGGCGGAGCTTGACCCCGCCACCCGCGCCCGCATCGACGTGCTGAACCCGATGCGGGTGCAGCGCGCGTGGGAGGTGCTGCAGGCCACCGGGCGCGGCCTCGCCTGCTGGCAGGCCGACACGCCGCCGCCGATGCTGCCGCTGGCGCAGGTCCAGCCGGTGCTGGTGCAGGCGGAGCGCGACTGGCTCAACACCCGCATCGCCGACCGCTTCCGCCAGATGGTCGAGACCGGCGCGCTGGAAGAGGCGCAGGCCAACCTGACGCACTGGCGCCCCGACCTGCCTTCGGCCAAGGCCATCGGCGCGGCGGAGCTGATGGCGCATCTGCGCGGCACCCTGCCGCTGGAAGAGGCGATCGACCGCGCCAGCATCCTGACCCGGCAGTTCGCCAAGCGGCAGCGCAGCTGGTTCCGCGCCCGGATGGCCGACTGGCCCCGGATCAGCCCGGCGGATCTGCGCTGAATGACCGCGCCCGCCGGGATCAGGCTTGTCTCTCCCGGCCAGCTTCCGCCCTGGCACTACGGCCTGCTGCACGACCGGCCCGCCATGACGCTGCTCTGGCTCACGCGCGGACAGGGGCGCATCACCGTCAACGGCATCCGGCGCGGGCTTGGCACGCATAACGCTGTGTTCGTGCCGCCGGGTGTGCTCTTCGCCTTTGATCCCGGCCCGCAGGCGCTGACGCTGGTCCTGCATGCGCCCGCGTCCGAAGATGCGCTGTTCCCTGACGAGCCGCTGCATCTGCGCATCCGCGATGCCCGCGCGCAGGCCGAGCTGACCGGACTGCTGGAGGGGATGCAGCGCGAGATCACCCAAAACCGCCCGCATCTGGCCGAGGCGCTGTCCGCGCAGGTGCAGCTATCAGGCGTCTGGCTGCGCCGTCAGGAGGCGGCGGGCGCTGCCGACCATCCACCCGACTGCGCCGCATTGCGGCTGGCGGTGGCCTATGCCGGGTCGGTATCCGCCCGCTTCCGCAGCGCCGCAGGGCCCGGCGATCTGGCCGCCGAGCTGGGGGTGACCGGCACGCATCTGACCCGCGCCTGCCGCACCGCCTGCGGGCGCAGCGCGCTCGACATCCTGTCCGAACGCCGCCTGCACGAGGCACGGCGCCTGCTGGCGCAGCCTGCCCCGCCCATTGGCCAGATCGCGCGGGATCTGGGCTTCAACAGTGCCGCCTATTTCACCCGCTTCATCCGCCGCCTGACCGGACAGTCGCCCAGCGACCTGCGCGCGCTGGCGCAGCAGTCGCCCGGCACGCGGCCCGGCGGGCCTGCCCGGCTGCCACCCGCGCCGGTGCGGCGCATCTTGCGTTGACGCGGATGGCGCTTCCATGCGCAATACGCGCAGCCGATGCCCCATCACCGCAGGAGGCCACGATGACCCCATGCCATGATCCGCACTGGATCCATCCCGCCGCGCGGGCCGAGGCTGTGGCGCTGGCGCGGGGCCAGCAGAGCCGCCGCGATTTTCTGACCCGTGTCACCGCGCTGGGGGTGGGGGCTGGCGCAGCCTATGCGCTGGCGGGCCTGCCCCGCCCCGCCATGGCCCAGACCGACCCCACAGGCCCCGGACCCACCACGCTGCGCATCCAGATGGAGGTGCGCCCGCTTCGGGATCCGCGCACCTTCGACTGGTCCGAGATTGCGAATTTCACCCGGGGCTGGCTGGAATATCTGGTGGAATACAGCCATGACGGCAGCCTGCGCGGCATGCTGCTGGACAGCTGGCAGGCCAATGACGATGCCACCTCCTATCTGCTGCGGGTCCGCCCCGGCGTGGTCTGGACCACGGGCGAACCCTTTGGCAGCGCCGATGTGGCGCGCAACTTCGACTACTGGTGCGACCGCAGCGTCGAGGGCAATTCGATGGCCAGCCGGCTGCAGGCGCTCATCGATCCCGAAACCGACCGGCTGCGCGCCGGAGCTGTGGAGGTGCTGGATGACCTGACCCTGCGCCTGCACCTGTCGCAGCCCGATGTGGCGCTGATGGCGGGGCTGTCGGACTATCCCGCCGCCGTGGTGCATATGCGGCATGATCCCGCCTCGATGCTGACCGATCCGGTGGGCACCGGCCCCTATCTGCCCGAAAGTCTGGACCCCGCCCGCCGCGCCGTGCTGGTGCGCAACCGCGCGCATCGCTGGTGGGGCGACGCCGCCGAGGGCTGGGGCGGCGCCACGCTCGACCGGATCGAGTTTCTGGATTACGGCACCGATCCCGCCGCATGGCTCGCCGCCGCCGAGGCGGGCGAGATCGACATGCTCTATGAAAATGTCGGCGATTTCATCGACCTCGCCGACCAGATGGGCTGGACCCGGTCCGAAGTGCAGACCGGCGCCACCGTGGTGCTGCGCGGCAATCAGGACGCGCTGGTGGACGGGCGCGCCATCTATGCCGATCTGCGGGTGCGCCGCGCGCTGCAGCTGGCCATCGACAACGCGGTCTGTCTGGAACTGGGCGATGCGGGCCGTGGTCAGGTCGCCGAGAACCACCATGTCGCGCCGATCCATCCCGATTACGCCCCGGTGGGCGGCACCGAATATGATCCCGCCCGCGCCCGCGCGCTGATCGAGGAGGCGGATCTGGCCGGGGTCGAGCACGAGATCGTCACGCTGGATGACGGGCTGACCCGGCGCACCGGCGATGCGGCGGCGGCGATGCTGCGCGATGCGGGCATCAAGGTGCGGCGCCGGGTGCTGCCGGGATCGGCCTTCTGGCAGGACTGGCGCAGCTATCCGCTGTCGATCACCGAATGGAACCACCGCCCGCTTGGCGTGCAGATCCTCGCGCTGGCCTATCGCTCGGGCGAGGCATGGAACGAGACGGGCTATGCCAATCCGGAGTTCGACGCGCTGCTGGCCCGCGCCCTGACCATCGCCGATGCCGAGGAACGCCGCAGCCTCATGGCCGAGATCGAGCAGATGCTGCAGGACGATGCCGTGATCGTGCAGCCGTTCTGGCGCTCGCTCTACCGGCACAGCCGCCCGGGCGTCACCGGGGCGGACATGCACCCGTCCTTTGAAATCCACCTTTACCGGCTTGGGATCACCGCCTGACGCCGCCTTTTCGGGAGCCTGCCCCATGCTGATCCTGCACCACGCGCCACAGTCCCGGTCCACCCGGATCGTGCAGCTGATTGCCGAAATGGGCATCGAGGCGGAGGTGGAGCTGCGCCTGACGCAGATCCCGCGGATGGACGGATCGGGCGGGCGCGATCCCGGCAACCCGCATCCCGAAGGCAAGGTGCCGCTGCTGGAGC
Source organism: Salipiger marinus (assembly GCF_900100085.1). Lineage (GTDB taxonomy): Bacteria > Pseudomonadota > Alphaproteobacteria > Rhodobacterales > Rhodobacteraceae > Salipiger > Salipiger marinus. The sequence goes on along the minus strand of NZ_FNEJ01000009.1, from coordinate 198,031 downwards.
ATGACGGCGCGCAGATCAGCGAAAGCAATGCGGTGATGCTGTATCTGACCGATCTTTATCCCGACACGGCGCTTGGCCGCCCGGTGGGCCATCCGTCGCGCGGCGCCTATCTGTCGTGGCTGGCATGGTATGGCAACGTGTTCGAGCCGGTGCATCTGCTGCAGTTCGCGCAGCTGAGCCATCCGGCGCTGAGTGCCAGCCTGCGCGACGTGCCCGCCGCCGTGGCGCGCCTGCAGGCCGCGCTGGCGGAGCGCGACTGGCTGGTGGATGACCATCTCAGTGCGGCGGACATCCTTGTCAGTTCCACCTATGGCTGGCTGCCGCAGCTGATGCCCGACGATGCCCGCATCCGAGACTGGGTGGACCGCTGCCTGTCCCGCCCCGCGATGAGGCGCGTGAGCGCGGAGGACAAGGCCCGCGCCGGCGCCTGACTGGCACGGCTGGGGCAGGCTCAGCTGCCCCAGATCACCTTGACGTAATTCTTGGTCTCGGCATAGGGCGGCACGCCCTTGTGCTTTTCCACCGCACCCGGCCCGGCATTATAGGCGGCCAGCGCCAGCCGCCACGTGCCGAATTTCTGGAACTGCTGCTTGAGATAGCGCGCCCCGCCTTCAAGATTCTGTTCGGGATCATGCGGATCCACACCCAGAAGCTGCGCGGTGAAGGGCATCAGCTGCGCGAGCCCGATGGCCCCCTTGTGCGACAGCGCGCCGGGGTTGAAGCCGCTTTCCTGCTGCACCAGCCGCAGGAACAGATCCTCCGGCACGCCATGGCGGCGCGCGGCGATGCGGGCCATATCGGCATAGACGCCGCGATATTTGCCGCGATAGGCGGGGGCTGTGCCCTCCTCCGCGCCCATCGGGCCCCATTTGGTGGGGGTGACCACGCGGGCAGGCTGCAGCTTGATGGAATTGCGATACTGCTCGGAAGCGCGGCTGTCCAGAACGCTGGTCTGTCTGGAAAACAGCATGACCCGGTTCTGGGTCGACACGACCTCGGCCAGCGCGGGGATGCCCCCGGTCGCCAGCAAAAATACGGCGCCCGAAAGCACGCGCGTTGTGATCCTGCGCATGATGTCCCTGTTCCGTTTCCTGTCCCTTGGGGCCGGACTATACATAAATTAGCGGCCGGTTCCAGCCTTCCCGCCCGCCTTGCTGCCGGGTTAGGCTTTTGTTCAGCCTGATCCTGTGGTGTAGGGTCTGCCAACCCCCGGTTCCGGGGATTCGCGATTGGACGATCAGAGAGGACGACATGGCCGGTTCCGTGAACAAGGTGATCCTGGTGGGCAACCTGGGCGCAGATCCCGAGGTGCGCACATTCCAGAACGGCGGCAAGGTCTGCAACCTGCGCATCGCCACTTCGGAGACCTGGAAAGACCGCACCACCGGGGAGCGCAAGGAGCGCACCGAGTGGCATTCGGTGGCGATCTTTTCCGAACCGCTGGCCCGCATCGCAGAGCAGTATCTGCGCAAGGGCAGCAAGGTCTATCTTGAGGGCCAGCTGGAAACCCGCAAATGGCAGGACCAGTCCGGCGCTGACCGCTACACCACCGAAATCGTGCTGCGGCCCTATCGCGGCGAACTGACCCTGCTCGACAGCCGCGCAGGCGGCGCTGGCGGCGGCGGCGGTGATTTCGGCGGCTCTGGCGGGGGCGATTACGGCTCGGGCGGCGGGCGCGATTATGGCGGCGGCTCTGGTGGCGGGCGCGACTACGGCGGCGGCTCCGGTGGTTCGGGCGGCGGGCGTCCCCCGGCCCGCGATCTGGACGACGAAATCCCGTTCTGAGCACATCCGCCCCGGCGGAAATGGCAAAGGGCCGGTCCGCGGGGACCGGCCCTTTTTCCTGCGCCGCGACCCGCTGCTAGAACAGCGCAAGCTGGTCGCCGGGCTGCGGCGGCGGGCGGAACAGGTCGCAGCGCAGCGGCGGCTGCGCGTGGTCCAGCCCCAGCCGCCGCGCCGCAAGGTCAAAGCGCTGCGCGATCAGCGCGGCATAGGCGCCCTCGCCGCGCATCCGGTGATGCCAGCGCGCGGAATAATCGGCGCCGTCATGCATCTCGCGCAGCCGCGCCATGATCCGCCCCGCCCGGTCGGGGTAATGTTCCGCCAGCCAGTCCCGCCAAAGCGGCGCCACCTCCAGCGGCAGGCGCAGCATGATCCAGCTTGCGGCACAGGCCCCCGCCTCGGCCCCGGCGGCAAGGATATGCTCCAGCTCCGGATCGGTCAGCGCGGGCACCACCGGCGACACCATCAGCCGCACCGGGATGCCCGCTTCCGACAGGCGGCGGATGGTGGCAAGGCGGCGCGCGGGCGACGGCACGCGCGGTTCCATCCGCCGGGCCAGATCGCGGTCCAGCGTGGTGACAGAGATGCCGACGCGCGCGAGGCCAAGCGCCGCCATCTCCGACAGGACGTCGATGTCGCGCTCGACCAGCGTGCCCTTGGTAACGATGGCGACCGGGTGCCGAAAGTCGCGCAGCACATCCAGACAGGCGCGCATGATGCCCCGGTCCCGCTCCACCGGCTGATAGGGGTCGGTATTGGTGCCGATGGCCAGCGGCGCGGGCTGATAGCGGCGGGCGCGCAGTTCGCGGGCCAGCACCTGCGGGGCCTGCGGGCGGGCGACCAGCCGCGTTTCGAAATCCAGCCCCGGCGACAGGCCCAGATAGGCATGGCTGGGGCGCGCGAAGCAGTAGATGCAGCCATGTTCGCAGCCGCGATAGGGGTTGATCGACCGGTCAAAGGGCAGATCGGGCGAGCGGTTATAGGTGATGATGCTGCGCGGACGTTCTTCGGCCACCTCGGTGCGCAGCGGCGGCAGATCCTCGGGAATGTCCCAGCCATCGGACACATCCGCATAGCTCAGCCGTTCGAACCGCCCGCTGTCGCGGGAGGCGGCGCCGCGTCCGGGGCGGCGGTCAGCGGTCAGGGGGCGGTCACGCTCGGGTCGGGTCATGGCGCGCAGCATACGAACAAAAAGGGAACTTATGCAACCCCTGCCGCGCCGCAGCGCAGGGGCGGTGTCGGGAGCCCGCGCGGCGGTCTTCACCAGCCGTTAGCGCTGTGTCCAGCCAATCCGGCAAATACCGGATTTCTCTTTGCCTTTGGGGGGCAGCCACCCTATCTTTATCCCAAGCGAAAGGAGACGATCATGCCGGTGACAACCTTCGTGGCGCTCATCATTGCCGTTCTCGCGTCGGCGGGTCTGACCGTCTGGGCTTTTGTCGCCTGGGGTGCGGGCAAGGTGATTCCGCTGCTTCTGGCCTTGGCCCTGCTGGGACGCTGGGCGCTGTCGAGCGCGCCTGCGGATGATGGCCGCGCCTGAGCCTCTGGCTCTGTTCCAACTATGATGCCGATGTGGCGCAGCTGACGTGGTGGCCCTGGGGGCTCTGCCCCCCTTGGCGCGTGCCGCGCCAATTCCCCCCGGAGTTTGCCAGGCAAGATGAAGACGGGCTCAGTCCTCGTTCTGGTCAGTCCGCGGTCTGGGCGGCCTGCAGGATATGCGACACCGGCACCAGCGCGACACTGGCCGCGCGGTCCTGCAGCCCCCAGAGCAGCAGCGCCGACACCGTATCGGCGCGAAGCCGCCCCAGCATCACCACAGCGCCTTCCTGCCGCGCCTTGAACGCCGCCTGATCCAGAAAGCGCCGCATCACCTCTGGCGCCTGCCCCGATCCGTCAAAATCCCGGAAGACCAAGGCCGCGCCCACACCGTCGCGCTGCGCAAAGCCAAGCGCGGAGCTGAGCCCGCCCGGCATCAGCACCAGCCCATGACCGGAAGCCGCCAGAAATCCCGCCGCCTGTTCGGCGGTGGCGCGGCTGGCCTGAAGCCCGCCCCCCGGCGCCTCCAGCACCGCGACGGCCTCGGGCACCGCCTGCAGCGCGCCTTCGAGCGTCACCTCGACATCGCTGGCACTGGCGCCTTCGGGGAGGCTCGCCAGCGCCAGCACCTCGAAGCCGCGGGCGCGATAGGCGGCGGCGGCCTCCGCCGCGCGGGGATGCGAGGGCGGGATGGCGAAACTGACCGGGAAGGGAAAAGCCTCTACCGTGTCGGGACCAAGCGGGCCTGCGCCTTCGTCCAGCAGCACCACCGACAGTTCCGGCTCGCCGTCGGTCAGATCGCCCGGATCGGCGGCAAAGCGGCGCAGCGGCGGTATCTCGGCGGCGGGCGCGGCATCTGCATCGGGGCTGGGGCTGTCGCCGTCGCGGTCCAGCAGCGACAGGCCGGGCGTGCCGATGGCGGGGCCGGAGGGGGCCGCTTCGGGCGCGGCGGCGGGATCGGGGATGCGCAGCGTGACGCGGGGGGTGTCGTCTTCCGGCTGTGGCTCTGGCTGCGGTGTGTCGGCGGCGGGCGGGGCTTCCGGCTCTGCGACAAGGCCGCTCGGCTCCGAGGGCAGCGGCGGCTGGGGCGGCTGCGCGGGATCGGTGGCAAGCGCGGGCTTTTCTTCGGCCAGCGGCGCCTCGGGCGGCAGGGCCGGGGTGCCGGGCTGCACCGGCGCCTCGCCGACCCCGCTGAGCGTGGCCGCCGCCTCGGGCGTGCCGGGCGCCTCCGGAGCCGTGGCGCGGGTTTCGGCCTCGGGCCGGGCGGCGGGCGCCGTGTCGGGGCGGCTGCCGCCGGCGGGCACGGGCGGCTCTGACAGGCCGGGCGCGGGGGCGGGCGCGGGCTGGCCTGCTTCGGCGGCGGGACGGCGGGCGGCGGGCGGGGTCTGATCTGCGGACTCCGCCGGCGCGGGCGTGACCGTGGCAGCGGGCGGCGTGGTTTCGGCGGGGGCCGGATCGGGCTCCGGCGTCTCGGCGGGCGCGGGCTCCGGCGTGGCTTCGGCAGGCGCGGGCGCGGCCTGCGGTGCCGCCTCCGGGACCGGCAGCGGCATCAGCACTGATGCGGTGCCCGCCACTGCCCCCGTCACCACCACACCCCAGATCATCCCTGCGAGGAACCCTCGTGCCATCTCGCTCTTCCCTTGTTGCCTTGGTCGCGGCGCCGGATCACCCTGCGCGGGCGCAAGCCGGACTTGCCCTTGACGCTGCACCGCCTGCGGGCGCATGTATACCCCGACCGCGGCTCCGCCCGCCAGCCCCGAGAGACCATCATGCTGCTTCTGATCGACAATTACGACAGTTTCACCTGGAACCTGGTGCATTATGTGGGGGAGCTGGGCGTCGAGGCGAAGGTGATCCGCAACGATGCCATCGACGTGCAGGCGGCCATGGCGCTGAACCCTGCGGGCATCCTGCTGTCGCCCGGGCCCTGCACGCCCTCCGAGGCGGGCATCTGCCTTGCCCTGACCGCCGCCGCCGCCGAAACCCGCACGCCGCTGCTGGGGGTCTGTCTGGGCCACCAGACCATCGGGCAGGCCTTTGGCGGCACGGTGCGGCGCCATGACGAGATCGTACATGGCAAGATGGGCACCATGCATCACGACGCGACCGGCGTCTTTGCCGGGCTGCCCTCGCCCTTCGAGGCGACGCGCTATCATTCGCTGGTGGTGGCGCGCGACGATCTGCCGAAGACGCTGGTCGCCAATGCGTGGCTGGAGGATGGCACGATCATGGGGCTGCGCCACCGCGATCTGCCCATCCATGGCGTGCAGTTCCATCCCGAAAGCATCGCCTCCGAACATGGCCATGCGCTGATCGGCAATTTCCTGCAGACCCTGAAAGTTCCGGCATGAGTGACCGCCTGAAACCGCTGATCGGGGCCGCCTGCACCCGCCCGCTGTCGCGCGAGGAGGCCGAGACCGCCTTCGAGATCCTGTTCGAGGGCGAGGCGACGCCCGCCCAGATCGGCGGGCTGCTGATGGCGCTGCGCACCCGGGGCGAGACGGTGGACGAATATGCCGCCGCCGCCGCCGTGATGCGCGCGCGCTGCAACCGCGTGGCGGCCCCGGTGGGCGCCATGGACATCGTGGGCACCGGCGGCGACGGCAAGGGCACGCTGAACATCTCCACCGCCACGGCTTTTGTGGTGGCGGGTGCGGGCGTGCCTGTGGCCAAGCATGGCAACCGCAACCTGTCGTCCAAATCCGGATCCGCCGATGCGCTGGGGCAGATGGGCATCAATGTCATGGTGCCCGCTGCCGTGGCCGAAAAGGCGCTGAGGGAGGTGGGCATCTGCTTCATGATGGCGCCCATGCATCACCCGGCGATGAAACATGTGGGCCCGCCCCGGATGGAACTGGGCACGCGCACCATCTTCAACATCCTCGGGCCGCTCACCAATCCCGCCGGGGTCACGCGGCAGCTGACCGGCGCCTTCACCCGCGACCTGATCCGCCCCATGGCCGAGGTGCTGGCGCAGCTGGGATCGGACCGGGCATGGCTGGTGCACGGGTCCGACGGCACCGACGAGCTGGCGATCTCCGGCATCAGCTGGGTCGCGGCGCTTGAAGACGGCGTGGTGCGCGAATTCGAACTGCATCCCGAGGAGGCAGGCCTGCCGCTGCACCCGTTCGAGCATATCCTTGGCGGCAGCCCCGCCGAAAATGGCGCGGCCTTCCGCGCGCTGCTCGACGGCGCGCCGGGGGCCTATCGCGACGCGGTGCTGCTGAATTCGGCGGCGGCGCTGATCGTGGCGGGCCATGCGGGCGATCTGAAGGAAGGCGTGGCACTGGCGCGCGAAAGCCTCGACAGCGGGGCGGCGCTTGGCAAGGTCACGGCGCTGGCGGCGGCGACGGCTGTGGCGGGCGCATGACCCCTCCCGCCGCATGGGCGCATCTGCCGTTCTTCCAGCGCGATCTGCCGCGCATCACCGCAGCGCTTGAGGCGGAGACGCGCCAGATCCTGCCCCCCGCGCCGCAGCGCTTTGCCGCGCTGGAGGCCTGTCCGCCCGAGCAGGTTCGGGTGGTGATCCTTGGGCAGGATCCCTATCCGACCCCGGGCCATGCGCATGGGCTGGCCTTTTCGGCAGAGCCGCATGTCCGCCCCCTGCCCCGGTCCTTGTCCAACATTTTCAAAGAGATGCAGACCGATCTTGGCGCCGCGCCCAACACCGGCGACCTGCGGTTCTGGGCCCGTCAGGGCGTGCTGCTGCTCAACACCTCGCTCAGCGTGCCCGCGGGCGAGGCCAATGCCCATGCCAAGCTCGGCTGGGCGCGGCTGACGGCGGAGGTGCTGGAGACGCTGTCGGACCGGCCCCGGGCCTTCCTGCTCTGGGGCGGCCATGCGCAGGGCTTTGCCAAACATATCCACGGCGACGGGCATCTGGTGATCGCCACCGCCCATCCTTCGCCGCTGTCGGCGCGGCGCGGCTTTTTCGGCTCGCGCCCCTTTTCCCGCGTGAACGACTGGCTTATCGCCAGAGGTGACACGCCCCTCAACTGGACCACCCCCGAGCGGAGGATGCCATGACCCAGACGATCCTCGACAAGATCAAGGCCTACAAGCTGGAGGAGGTCGCCGCCGACAAGGCCGCGACCCCGCTGGCAGAGATCGAGGCGCGCGCCCGTGCCGCCGATCCGGTGCGCCCCTTCGGGGCGGCGCTGCGGCGGGCCATGGCAAGCGGTTACGGGCTGATCGCCGAGGTCAAGAAGGCCTCTCCGTCCAATGGCCTGATCCGCGAGGATTTCCATCCCGCGACGCTCGCCCGTGCCTATGAGGACGGCGGCGCCACCTGCCTGTCGGTGCTGACCGACACGCCCTCGTTTCAGGGGGCCAAGGCCTTCCTGACCGAGGCGCGCGCCGCCACCCGCCTGCCCGCGCTGCGCAAGGATTTTATGTATGACCCCTATCAGGTGGCCGAGGCGCGCGCGCTGAATGCCGACTGCATCCTGATCATCATGGCCAGCGTCAGCGACGCGCAGGCGGCCGAACTGGAGGACGCCGCCCAGTCCTGGGGCATGGACGCGCTGATCGAGGTGCATGACGCCCCCGAACTGGACCGCGCGCTGCGGTTGAAATCGGACCTGATCGGGGTGAACAACCGCAACCTCAAGACCTTCGAGACCACGCTCGACACCACGCGGCAGCTGTCGCGGGGCCTGCCCGAGGGGCGGCTCTTGGTGTCGGAATCCGGGCTGTCGACCCCGGCCGATCTGGCGGATATGGCGGGCTATGGCGCGCGGGCGTTCCTGATCGGCGAAAGCCTGATGCGGCAGGTGGATGTGGCTGCGGCCACCCGGGCGCTGCTGGCAGATCCGGTGGCGGCATGAGCGGGCTGACCCATTTTGACGCCAAGGGCGATGCCCATATGGTCGATGTCTCCGACAAGCCGGTGACGGCGCGGGTGGCGACGGCTGCGGCATGGGTGAAGATGCTGCCGCAAACGCTTGATCTGATTACCGAAGGCCGCGCCAAGAAGGGCGATGTCGCCAGCGTTGCCCGGCTGGCCGGGATCATGGGCGCCAAGAAGACCGCCGAGCTGATCCCGCTCTGCCATCCGCTGCCCATCACCAAGGTCGCGGTGGAGATCACCGCCGATCCCGCGCTGCCCGGCCTGCGGATCGAGGCGACGGTGAAGACCACCGGCCAGACCGGCGTGGAGATGGAGGCGCTGACCGCCGCCAGCACCGCCGCCCTCACCGTCTATGACATGGTGAAGGCCGCCGACCGCGGCATGGAGATCGGCGGGCTGCGCGTTCTGCTGAAAGATGGCGGAAAATCAGGGCGGTACGAGGCGGAATGATCTCTGTATCCGAAGCCCTCGACCGGCTCTTCGCCCTTGCCCCGGTGCTGGATCCGGAACTGGTGCCGCTGCGCGAGGCCGGGGGCCGCGTGCTGGCCCGCACCGTGCGTGCGCGCCGCGACCAGCCGCCCTTTGCCGCCTCGGCCATGGATGGCTATGCGGTGACCGAGGCAGCACAGGGCCTGCGCCTGCGAGTGATCGGCGAGGCGGCGGCGGGCCGTCGCTTTGCGGGCCGCGTCGGTGCCGGAGAGGCCGTGCGCATCTTTACCGGCGCGCCGGTGCCCGAGGGGGCAAAAACCGTGGTGATCCAAGAGGATGTCGACCGCGACGGCGACACCATCCTTCTGACCGACCGGCTGGGCCCCGGCCCCAATATCCGCCCCATGGGGGGCGATTTTACCAGCGGCACCGAACTGGCAGCACCACGTCTGCTGGGCCCGCAGGAGATTGCCCTGCTCGCCGCCATGAACGTGGCCGAGGTGCCGGTGACCCGCCGCCCGCGTGTCGCGCTGATTTCCACCGGCGACGAACTGGTGATGCCGGGCGAGGATCCGGGGCCGGACCAGATCATCGCCTCCAACACTTTCGGGCTTTACGTGCTGCTGCAGCAGCTTGGCGCGGAACCGCGGCTGCTGCCCATTGCGCACGACACCGACGCGGCGCTGCGCATGGTGTTTTCGCTGGTGGAGGATGCCGATCTGGTGGTGACCATCGGCGGCGCCTCGGTGGGCGATCACGATCTTGTGGCGCGCGTGGCGGGCGATCTGGGCATGGAACAGGCCTTTCACACCGTGGCCATGCGCCCCGGAAAACCGCTGATGTCCGGACGAATTGGCGAGGCCATGATGTTGGGATTGCCCGGGAATCCGGTTTCGGCTATGGTCTGCGGGCATGTGTTTCTGGCGCCGGTGATCCGTGCCATGCTGGGACTGGGCAAAGCCCCCGCGCCGCGCCGCCAGATGGCGCTGAGCCGCGGCATCGAGGCGAATGGCCCGCGCGAACATTACATGCGCGCCCGCCTGACCCCGCAGGGGATCGAGGTGTTCGACCGGCAGGACAGCGCGCTGCTGTCGGTGCTGGGGGCCGCCGATGCGCTGGTGGTGCGTCCGCCGCGTGACGGAGCCCGCGCCGCAGGCGAGATGGTCGAGTTCGTGCCTTTGTGACAAAACTTCCTTCAGAGGATTGACACAAAAGGAGAACATGCTTAGAACAAACCCGAACGCAAAACGGGGATATAGAATATGCTGACAAAGAAACAGCTCGATCTTCTGGATTTCATCAATCAGCGTCTGCTGCATGACGGCGTGCCGCCCAGCTTTGACGAGATGAAGGACGCGCTGGATCTGCGCTCGAAATCCGGGATCCACCGGCTGATTACGGCTCTGGAAGAACGTGGTTTCATCCGCCGTCTGGCACATCGCGCCCGCGCGATCGAGATTGTGAAGCTGCCGGAAAGCCTTGGCGGCCGGGCCGCAGGATTTGTGGCACATGTGGTCGATGGCGACCGTCCCGATGCCCGCCCCGCCAAGGCGCAGGGCGTCGAGTCCGCGGTGGACGCGATGGAACTGCCGCTGCTGGGCCGGATCGCCGCCGGAGTGCCGATCGAATCCATCTCGGAAATTCCGCCGCAGGTTGCGGTGCCGGGGTCGATGCTGGCCAGCAACGCCCACCACTACGCGCTGGAGGTCAAGGGAGATTCCATGATCGAAGCCGGGATCAATGACGGCGATGTGGTCATCATCCGCGAAACCACCTCTGCCGAAAACGGCGATATCGTGGTGGCGCAGGTCGAAGGCTACGAGGCGACGCTGAAGCGGTTCCGCCGCCGGGGCGACCGCATCGTGCTGGAGGCTGCCAACCCGGCTTACGAGCCGCGGGTGCTGCCGATGGGATCGGTGCGGGTTCAGGGACGGCTTGTCGGGCTGATCCGCACCTACTGATCTTCCGCAGACCGGGGGGCGCGGCGGTCCTGCCACAGGCGCGCGCGCCCCTCTCTGGCATGGCGCAGGCGCGCACCGTCCTGCGTCAGCCACAGCGCCACGGCCCCGGTGCGCGCGAGCCGTTCGGGATCGTAGATCTCGCAGCCCGGCAGATCGTCGAGGTCAGTGCTCGCCACCACGATCTCGCCGCCGGTGCAGCCGCCAAAGGCCGCCGCCGCGCGCTTGCCCTGCAGATGTACCACCTGCAGGCCCCTCAGACCGGCCCGGGCCACCGGCCCCGGCGGTCCGGGCCACAGCGCCGCCGCTTCGGCCTGCCCCCCTGCCTGACCGTCATTTTCCAGCCATGTCTCGGCGGCAAAGCCGCTGCCCTTCGCCTTGGACAGGGCGCGCCCCTGCGGCGTCAGCAGCCCGACCAGACCACCGGTATCGGCGATCAGCAGATCGGGCCGCGCGGTCTGCGACCACAGCAGCGCCGCCAGCAGCAGGGGCGCCAGCCCGGTCCAGCGCCCATGCCCCTGCCACAGCGCCAGCATCAGCCCGCCCGCCGCCAGCAGCGGCAGCACCAAGGGACCGGGCGCCACCACCTGCCGCGAGGCGCCCTGCCAGCCCGCCACCTCCTGCGCGACGGCAAGGATCCAGTCCAGCCCCGGCGCCATCACCGCAAAGGCGATCCAGTCCAGCCCCAGCGGCATCAGCAGCGCCGCCATCACCGCCATGGGCATGATGAGCAGCCCCATGACCGGCACCGACACCAGATTGGCCAGCAGCCCGTATTGCGACAGCAGGTTGAAATGCACCATGGCGATGGGGCCGGTGGCGAGCGAGGCGGTCAGCGACGAGACCAGCAGCGACATCGCCCCCCGCGCCCAGCCCGGCACCGCGCGCTCGTGCCCCAGATCGCGCAGTGCGCCGAACACCGCCACCAGCGCCACGGTGGCGGCAAAGGACATCTGGAAGCCGGGGCCAAGCAGCGCCTCGGGACGCAGCGCCAGCACGATCAGCGCCGCCAGCGCCACCGCCCGCAGCGACAGCGCGCGACGGTCCAGCATCACCGCGCCCAGCATCACCGCAACCATGACAAAGGCACGTTCCGTGGCGACGTTGCCCCCGGACAGCGCGAGATAGCCTGCCGCCGCCGCAAGCCCCGCCGCCGCCGCGATCTTCTTGACCGGCCAGTAATGCCGGACATGCGGCACCAGCAGCAGCGCCACCCGCAGCGCGCCAAAGACGAAGCCCGCCAGCAGCCCCATATGCAGCCCGGAAATGGCCAGAAGATGTGCCAGATTGCTGCGCCTCAGCGCCTCCAGCGTCGCCTGCGACATGGCGCTGCGGTCCCCGGTGACCAGCGCTGCGGCAAAGGCGCCGGTCTCGCCCGGCAGGCGCGCCTGCACCCGGTGCGACAGCGCCATACGCGAGCGCAGCACCACCTGCCCGCCCTCGGGCTCTGCCAGCAGCAACACCGGCGTGCGGGTATAGCCCACGGCGCCAAGGCGCAGGAACCACGCATTGCGGCGGAAATCGAAGCCGCCCGGCTCTACCGCGCCACCGGGGGCGGCCAGATGGCCGGTCAGGATGACCCGCTGGCCCGGCTGCGGATCAAGCTGGTGCTGGTCGCCATGCAGCGCCACCCGCACGCGCTGCGGCACACGGTCGGGGGGCATGTCCAGCACCACCCGGTCCAGCACCAGCCGCACCGCATCCGAGGCGGAGCGGTCGATGCCGGCAATCCGCCCTTCGATCGGGCCATAATAGCGAAAGTCGATCTGCGGCCCGGCCACCAGATGCGCCCGCCCCCCCGCCAGCGCAAAACCGCAGAGCGCAAGCCCCAGCGCCACAGGCAGCGGGGCCAGCCCCGGCGGCAGACGGTGCTGCACCAGCAGCGGCAGCACGCCCGCACCACCGGCCAGCGCCAGCAGCAGCAGCGCAGGCTCTGACGGCCACAGGAAATAGACGCCGATGCCCACGCCCAGAAACACCGGCACCCAAGGAAACAGATGCCCGCGCTGGCCTTCCAGCTCCGTCCCGATCCGGCCCAGCCCGTGCCCCATGCTTGCCCCTGCGCCGCCCTCTGGTTAAGGAACGCCAGACCCTACGCCCAACACGGTTACCGGGAGGTTAAATCTATGACGGTCGTCACCCGTTTCGCGCCCTCGCCCACGGGCTATCTGCATATCGGCGGCGCGCGCACGGCGCTGTTCAACTGGCTTTACGCCCGGGGCCGCGGCGGCAAGTTCCTGCTGCGGATCGAGGATACCGACCGCGCCCGGTCCACCCCCGAAGCCACCGCCGCCATCCTCAAGGGGCTGGAGTGGCTGGGGCTCGACCATGATGGCGAGGTCATCAGCCAGTTCGACCGCGCCCCCCGCCATGCCGAGGTGGCGCATGAGCTGCTGGCCAAGGGCCGCGCCTATAAATGCTTCTCCACCCAGGACGAGATCGAGGCGTTCCGCGAAGCGGCGCGCGAGGCCGGACAGTCCACGCTGTTCCGCAGCCCGTGGCGCGACGCCGATCCCGCCAGCCATCCTGACGCCCCGTTCGTGATCCGCCTGCGCACCCCCGAAACCGGCGAGACGGTGATCGAGGACGAGGTGCAGGGCCGCGTGACCATCCGCAATGATCAGCTGGATGACATGATTCTTTTACGTTCCGATGGCACGCCGGTTTATATGCTGGCCGTGGTGGTGGACGATCACGACATGGGTGTCACGCATGTGATCCGGGGGGATGACCACCTGAACAACGCGGCCCGCCAGATGGGGATTTACACCAGCATGGACTGGCCGCTGCCGGTCTATGCCCATATTCCGCTGATCCACGGCCCCGATGGCAAGAAGCTGTCGAAGCGGCATGGCGCACTTGGCGTCGACGAATACCAGAAGCTGGGCTACCCGGCGGCGGGCATGCGCAACTACCTTGCCCGGCTGGGCTGGGGTCATGGCGATGACGAGGTCTTCACCGACACGCAGGCGCAGCAGTGGTTCGATCTGTCGGGAATCGGCAAGGCGCCCGCGCGGCTGGATTTCAAGAAACTGGAACATCTCTGCGGCCAGCACATCGCCATGGGCGACGATGCTGCGCTGCTGCACGAACTGGAGGCCTATCTGGCCGCAGCCGGTCTGCCCGCCCTGACCGAGGCGCAGCGCGACGGCATGGCCCGCGCCATGCCCTGCCTGAAGGAACGGGCCAAGACCTTCCCGGAACTGCTTGAGAAAGCGCATTTTGTGCTGACGGATACGCCGGTGGTGCCGGACGATAAGGCGCTGAAGTCGCTGGATGATGTATCCCGTGGTATACTGGCTGCGTTGACGCCGCATCTGCAAAGTGCTAGCTGGACGCGAGAAGAGCTCGAAGGGGTGACCGCTCGCTTTGCCGAAGAGCACGGCACCAAATTTGCCAAGCTGGCTGGCCCCCTGCGCGCCGCCCTTTCCGGGCGCAGCGTGACTCCGAGCGTGTTCGACATGATGCTGGTGCTCGGCCGCGAGGAATCGCTTCTCCGGCTCGGACAGGCAGCGGCCTCCGGGGCGGAATGATCCTCGCCCCGGGCCATGTGACTAGACCGACCGGGCGCGGCGCCTGGCCTTTTCAGACGAAGGGATATGACAAGCATGGCTGATACTGCGAAGACCGCGACGTTGACCATCGGCGATCAAAGCTTTGATCTGCCGATCTATTCGCCGACCGCCGGGCCGGACGTGATCGACATCCGCAAACTTTACGCGCAGGCCGGGGTCTTTACCTATGACCCGGGCTTCACCTCCACCGCCAGCTGCGACAGCACGATCACCTTCATCGACGGCGACGAAGGCATCCTGACCCATCGCGGCTACCCCATCGGCCAGCTGGCTGGCAAATCGCATTATCTCGAAGTGTGCTACCTGCTGCTTTACGGCGAACTGCCCACCGCGGCAGAGCTGGAAACCTTTGAAGGCACCATCACCCGGCACACCATGCTGCACGAACAGATGCAGTATTTCTTCCGGGGCTTCCGCCGCGACGCGCATCCCATGGCGACCATGGTTGGCGTGGTCGGGGCCATGTCGGCCTTCTACCATGACAGCACAGACATTGCCGATCCGCGCCAGCGCGAGATCGCGTCGCACCGGCTGATCGCCAAGATGCCGACCATCGCGGCATGGGCCTACAAGTATTCGATCGGGCAGCCCTTCGTCTATCCGCGCAACGATCTCGACTATGCGTCGAACTTCCTGCACATGTGTTTCTCGGTGCCGGCGGAGCCCTATCACGTCGATCCGATCCTCGCCCGCGCGATGGACCGCATCTTCACGCTGCACGCGGATCACGAGCAGAACGCCTCCACCTCGACGGTGCGTCTGGCCTCCAGCTCGGGGGCGAACCCCTTCGCCTGCATCGCGGCGGGCATCGCCTGTCTCTGGGGCCCGGCCCATGGCGGCGCCAATCAGGCCTGCCTCGAGATGCTGAAGGAAATCGGCTCGGTCGACCGGATTCCGGAATACATCGCCCGCGCCAAGGACAAGAACGATCCGTTCCGCCTGATGGGCTTCGGCCACCGCGTCTACAAGAACTTCGATCCCCGCGCGACGGTGATGAAGCAGTCGGCGGACGAGGTGCTGGATCTGCTGGGCGTCGAAGACAACCCGCTGCTGCAGGTCGCCAAGGAACTGGAGCGCATCGCGCTGGCGGATGAGTATTTCGCCGAGAAGAAGCTGTTCCCGAACGTGGACTTCTATTCCGGCATCATCCTCGAGGCGATGGGCTTCCCCACCTCGATGTTCACGCCGATCTTTGCGCTGTCGCGCACGGTGGGCTGGATTTCGCAGTGGAAAGAGCAGCTTGCCGATCCGCAGATGAAGATTGGCCGCCCGCGCCAGCTTTATCAGGGCAACACGACCCGCGATTACGTGGACATCGAGAACCGCTGATCCGAAACGCCTTAAAGACCGCAAGGGCCGCCCCAAGGGCGGCCCTTTGCCGTAACACGGATCCGCGCGCCTGCCACAACGCATAGAACAGCCAGCTTGATCTGCTGCCGGTTCCGTGGACAAAGGGTTAGGTTTGCATAACTCGGTCCTCGAAGGCCCCAGCGTCGAGTGACGTTCCCACGGGTTGTGGACGCGCCGGATCTGGCAGCCCACATCAGCTTGAGCGGGGTCAGGGGTGCCATAGCCGCGCTAGGTGCCTTCGTCAGCGCATGCTCACCACCACTGAAGATCATCCCAAGTCTGGAATTCGCGCTGATGGGCGCGGTATGTCGTGGCCTTGGATATTCGGATTTGCGCATCAAGCCTGATGCCAGCCGCAGTGCTCGCCCCCGTTGACGGACTGTAATCAAAAGCCCGCAAGCGGGATGGCGTGACCGTCCGTCCGGCAAGGGCTCGACGCCGCAGGCTGCCAGAGGGCCCCTCCGCGGATAAGCGGTCACTCCTTCAAAGACACGATCCTGTCCGGTCGAAGAGAATCGAGAAAGGCTCGGTCGTGGCTGACCGCAATCACCGCCCCATCGTAGGACGCCAGTGCTGCTTCCAGCGCGTCGACCCCTTCCATATCCAGATGGTTCGTCGGCTCGTCCAGAAGCAGAAGCTGTGGCGGTGGCGTGCCACCAAGAACGCATGCGAGCCCGGCGCGCAGCTTTTCGCCGCCGCTTAGTCCGTCCGCGCGGCGCAGGGCATCGCTCGCGCGAAACCCGAAGCGGGCCAATGCGGCGTGGGCCATCTGCGTGCTGGCCTTCGGGTTCCGGTCGCGGAACGCCTCGAGCAGGGTCCGGTCGCGAGCCAGAAACCCGACATGCTGATCCAGCACCGCCCAGGCCACGCTGACCTGCACCGCTCCAGCCGCTGGCCGGAGCGCCCCTGTGATCAACTCCAGGAGGGTGGTCTTGCCACTGCCATTCGGGCCCGCGATCACAACCCGCTCGGGTCCGGTAAGGGTGAGCGACAGGTTCTCGAGCACCGGAACTGCGGGATCGTGCCCGCCGGTCACCCGGTCCAGGGTCAGGACGGTCCTGCCCGCGGCAAGGCCGCTAGGTGCGATCTCCATGTGGATGGGGGTCAGCACCTCGACCTTCTCGCGCGCGGCGGCAAGCGCATCCTCTGCTGCGTCTCGCCGCGCGTCACGCAGGCGCGACCCCGCACCGCCAGAGGCTTCCGCGCGGCCCTTGGCGGCGTCCATGAGGATTTTCGGCTGGCCGCCCCGTGCCCGAGACCTGCGTCCGGCACTGTCCTTCTGCGCCTTTTGCTCAGCCGCTTGTTGCGCGCGGCGCGCCGCCTCGGCCTGGGTCTTTTCCGCATGGGCCAGATCCTGCGCCGCGGTGGCGCGCTCGCTCTCCCTCTGTTGCCGGAAGGCGCTGTAGTTGCCCCCATAGCGCGCTGCGCCCAGAGAGGTGAGTTCGACGATGGCGTCCATCCCCTCCAGAAGCTCGCGATCGTGGCTTGCAACGATCACGCCACCGGTCCAGCTGCGAAGGAGGTCGACAACTGCGCGACGGCCCGCCCGGTCGAGATTGTTCGTCGGCTCATCCATGAGCAAGAAATCGGGTTCCGCCAAGATCAGAGAGGCTAGGGCCGCCCTGCTGCGCTGACCGCCGGAGAGGCTCGCGAGCCGGGTCCGCGGGTCGACCGCCAAATCGCACCGAGCGAGCGCCGCCTCGATCCGGGCCGGCAGCGTCCAGTCCGCCTCGGCCAGTTCCTCGACCGTCGCTTGGCCGCGCTCTGCCCGGTCTAGCAGGTTCAGGGCGTGCCATGCGCCAAGTAGTTCAGCGACAGTCTGTTGCGGATGCTCCAGCGCCTCCTGACGCATCATGGCAACCGAGCCCGTCACGTGGATCCGCCCGGAGGCAGGGCGCGCATGGCCCGCGATCAGACGCAGAAGCGTGCTCTTTCCAGACCCGTTGCGACCGACCAAGCCGGTGCGCTCGGAGCCAAAGGTCAGGTCGAGATCGGTAAAAAGCGGTGTGCCGTCAGGTGTGGACCAAGACAGGCTGGACAGGGAAATGGATGCAGGCATGGGACAGGACTTCTCGCGACAAAACCGAAAGGGTGAAAGCGGCGGAAGTCTTGTCCATGGCGAGCATATCTCCTGTGGTAGGGCCACTACACCTAGTCAGGTTGCCACGCTTTCGCAATGTCTTGCGGGAAAATGTCCCGGAAGGGCTCGAAGCAGTCCTCACACTGCGGCCTTTTTGGTACTGGCGCCACTTACTGCAAAGGGTGGCGCATTCATCAATGCGGCAAGGATCTAGCGGCCTTCGAAGCGGGGGCTGCGCTTTTCGTGAAAGGCCACGACGCCTTCCTTGAAATCGCGGGTCATGCCGCATTCGCCCTGCAGTTGCGCCTCCAGCGTCAGCTGGGTCTGCAGGTCATTGTCGAAGGCGCGGCGCAGCGCGGTCTTGATGCGGGCATAGGCCTCTGACGGGCCCTGCGCCAGATGCGCGGCGCGGGCGCGCCAGACGGCATCGAATTCGGCATCGGGCACCGCTTCCCAGATCATGCCCCAGCGTTCGGCCTGCGCCGCGCTGATCCGGTCAGCAAAGAGCGCCGTCCCCATGGCCTTGGCCAGCCCCATCTGCCGGGGCAGCGCCCATGTGCCGCCCGCGTCCGGGATCAGTCCGATCCGGGCAAAGGCCTGCATAAAAAACGCGGAGTCCGCCGCGATGACCACATCGGCGGCCAGCGCCAGATTGGCCCCGGCGCCCGCCGCCGCGCCGTTCACCGCAGCGATGGTCGGGCGCGGGCAGTCGGCGATGGCGTTGAGCATGGGGATGTATTCGTCGCGCAGCACCCGTTCCAGATCGATGCTGGCGGCACTTTCGCGGTCGCCCAGATCCTGACCGGAGCAGAAGGCGCGGCCCTCGCCGGTCAGCACCACCACCCGCGCCTCGCGCCCGCCCTGCTGGACGGCATGGGTGATTTCGG
This sequence comes from Salipiger marinus, assembly GCF_900100085.1. GTDB lineage: Bacteria > Pseudomonadota > Alphaproteobacteria > Rhodobacterales > Rhodobacteraceae > Salipiger > Salipiger marinus. The sequence continues at coordinate 179,585 of NZ_FNEJ01000009.1, read as the reverse complement.
CCCGCATCTGGCTGCTGAGCGCGTTCATCACCTCCGGGCGGGCGAGCGTGACCACCGCCACGTCCTCGGCCAGATCGTATCGGATCGTGTCGTAAATCATGCCTGTCTCCGCCTTGCCTGCCGCCCCCCGCTCTGGCGTCACGGGATCAGGACCGGCCCTCGTCAAGGATGCGCTGCAGCCGGGCCTCTTCTTCGGGGGTCAGGCGCTGTTCTTCGGGGTTGGCGCCGCGCGAGCGGCCCCGCAGATAGACCCCGGCCCCCGCCAGTGCCAGCAGCAGCAGGATCGGCCCCGCCGCCCAGAGCAGCCAGTTCCAGCCGCCGGTGGTGGGGCGCAGCAGCACGAATTCGCCATAGCGGTCGACCAGATAGGCCACCGCCTCGGCATCGCTGTCGCCCGCCACCAGCCGTTCGCGCACCAGAAGCCGCAGGTCGCGGGCCAGTGCCGCATCGCTGTCGTCGATGTTTTCGTTCTGGCAGACAAGGCAGCGCAGGTTCTGCGACAGGTCGCGGGCGCGCTGTTCCAGCACCGGATCCTCCAGCACCTCGTCGGGCTGCACCGCCAGTGCGGGCAGCGGCGCCAAGGCCAGCATCAGGGCAAGGGCTGCGTGGATCAGGGCCCGGATCATTCCGCCGGCACTCCCTTCGGCGCGGGCGTGGTCTTGCGCGCGCCTGCGGCCACACGGAAGCGGCGGTCCGACAGGCTGAGCGCGCCCCCCAATGCCATCAGCAGCGAGCCGCCCCAGATCCAGTTGGCCAGCGGCTTGACATAGACCCGCATGGTCCAGGCCCGGTCCGCCTGCGCGTCGCCCAGCACCACATAGACATCGCGAAGGAAGCCGTTGTCGATCGCGGCCTCGGTGGTGGGCATGGCGGCCACGGGATAGTTGCGCTTTTCCGGGTAGACATGCGCCACCTCGGCCCCGTCGCGGCGCACCGACACCTCGCCCCGGTCGGCGAAGTAATTCGGCCCCTGAATGCGGCTGACGCCCAGCAGTTCGATTTCATAGGCGCCGACGGTGAAGGGTTCGTTGACGCGGGCGACGCGGATATCCTCCTGCTCCCATGCCATCAGCCCCGCGACACCCAGCATGGTGATGCCAAGCCCGGAATGGGCCACGGCCTTGCCCCAGTCGGCGCGCGGCAGGTGCCGCAGCCGCCGCCAGTCGCGCGACTGGCCAAGCCGTGCCACCAGATCGGTGACGGCGCCCGCCACCAGCCAAGTGCCAAGGAAGACCCCGATGGGCCCGAACAGGCTGCGCCCGGTCTGCATGGCCCATGCAAGCCCCATCAGCGCCAGCGCCAGACCCAGAGCGGGCGCAAGCTGCCGCAGCACGCGGGCAGGCTTGGCACGTTTCCAGCCCAGCATGGCGCCCACCGGCAGCACCAGACCCAGCACCACCATGAAGGGCGTGAAGGCCATGTTGAAGAAAGGTGCCCCCACCGACAGCTTGCGGTCGAACAGCATCTCCGCGACCAGCGGCCAGAGCGTGCCGGTGAAGACCACGAAACAGGAGACGGCGAGCAGGATGTTGTTCAGCACCAGCGCGGATTCGCGGCTGACCACGCCAAAGATGCCCTTGGCCTGCATGGCGCCTGCCCGCGCGGCATAAAGCGTCAGCGCGCCGCCGGTGAAGAACACGAGGATCCCGAGGATGAACACGCCGCGGTCGGGGTCAGTGGCAAAGGCATGCACCGAGGTCAGCACGCCAGAGCGCACGATGAAGGTGCCAATCAGCGAGAAGCCGAAGGCGAGGATGGCGAGCAGGATGGTCCAGCTTTTCAGCGCCTCGCGCTTTTCCACGACGATGGCGGAATGCAGCAGCGCGGCGGCGAGCAGCCATGGCATGAAGCTGGCATTTTCGACCGGATCCCAGAACCAGAACCCGCCCCAGCCCAGTTCGTAATAGGCCCACCACGAGCCAAGCGCGATGCCGATGGTCAGGAACACCCAGGAGAGCAGCGTCCATGGCCGCACCCAGCGCCCCCATGCCGCATCGACCCGGCCTTCGATCAGCGCGGCGACGGCGAAGGAAAAGCAGATGCTGAGCCCGACATAGCCGAGATAGAGAAAGGGCGGATGGAAGGCGAGCCCGGGATCCTGCAGCAGCGGATTCAGATCCTGCCCGTCAAAAGGCGGGGTGGCGAGCCGGATGAACGGGTTGGAGGTATAGAGGATGAAGGCGAAAAACGCAGCCCCCACCCAGGCCTGCACCGCCAGCACCCGCGCGCGCAGCGTCGGCGGCAGGTTGCCGCCGAACCACGCCGCCAGCGCGCCAAAAAGCGCGAGGATCAGCACCCAGAGCAGCATCGAGCCCTCGTGATTGCCCCAGACGCCGCTGATCTTGTAGATCATCGGTTTGGCGGAATGCGAGTTTTCCACCACGATCCGCAGCGAGAAATCCGAGACCACGAAGGCATGGGTCAGCGCCGCGAAGCTGAAGGCGGTCAGCAGCAGCTGCGCCGTGGCGGCGGGTTCGGCCACCGCCATCCAGCCCGGCCAGCGGAAATGCGCGCCCACAAGCGGCACGATCCCCTGAAGGCAGGCGACGACGAAGGCGAGGATGAGGGCGAAGTGACCGAGCTCTGTAATCATGCTGCCCGTTATACGGGCGGAAAAATGCCCGGCCAAACGAAATCGCCGGCCGGGCAGGTTCACATTGTCGCAAGGGGGCGTCCGTCATGGGGGGGAAGGGCGAAGGGGGCTCTGCCCCCGTCCGCTGGCGCGGACTCCCCCGGGATATTTGGGGCCGCTGGAAACGCCGATCAGCTTCGGGAGGTCCGCCATTCCGCAAGCGCCGCGTTGTCATTGGCCGAGGGAGACGGGGTTGCCGCGCCGTCGGGCGCGGGCATCGGGTGCGGGTCCGGGACGGCGGCGGGCGGCAGGGCACGGGCGGCGGCGGCGGCGCGCAGCAGGCTTGCGCTGAACTCCTGATCCTTGAGCTGCGCGCGGCCCCCGAAATAGAAGGTCACCACCACGCCGAACACCACCCAGGCCGCTTCGGGCAGGATTGCCCAGGCCTGAAACACCTGCGACATGCGCGCCGGATCGCGGGCGGTCTGCACCAAGAGCCAGACGATGCCCAGCACCATCATCGGGCGCGGCAGCCGGTTGACCCCGTCCATGAGCCGATCAAAGGCGCCACGGTCGCGCGCGGCAAATTCCGCCGCCATCTGCTGCAAGGCCGCCGTGTCCAGATCCTGCGCGCGGGCCGCCTGCGCCTCGGCATTGGGGCGCAGGATGCCTGCGGTTTCCACCAGCACGTTGCGGCCCGAGCCGAAGAGCATACTGATTACGGTCGAGATCAGCCCCATGTCGCCACCCGGGCGCGGAACTGTGCCTCCGTGAGGTGAAAGCGCGGCGAGATGAACGTCTCGGCCCGGGTGATCCAGCCGCCCTTGCCCCCTGCCCGGCTGCGCGCATATTTGCGGCTGGCAGGACGGCGGTCGGCCAGCGCGAGATAGTAGTTGCGCCGCGCGATGCCGTAGGCATCGACCAGATGCTCTGGCGCCAGCGCAAGCGCGCGGGCGGCGGCGGCGGCGGTGACCGGCCCCACCACGCCATCCGCCACCAGATCCTCGCCCATTTCGCGCAGCAGCCCCTGCAGCAGCTTCACCGCGGTTGTCCCGGCATTGACATACATGTCAAAGACCGTGGCCTGCAGCGGTCCGGGCAGATCGCCAAGGCGGGGCCGCGTGAAGTAGTGGTCAAGCAGGATCTGCACCGCCTGCGCGTGATCAAGCCGCGCCACATCGGCGGCATCCACATCGCCGTCGCGGTCCAGATCCAGCCCGAGGCGGCGCATCGTATGCACCGTGACGCCGTGATTGGTGGCGCCGCCCGGATCGGCGGGGTCGTTCACATATCCGCCCTCGCGGGCGACGATCTCTTCGGCAAGCTGCCGCACGTCCTGTGTCATGTCCTGCATCCATCTCCTTGCACCTTGGGGCGGTCCCGGCAACGGGCGCGCGCCTTGGGCACAGGGTGGTCGGCAGCGGTTAATCAAACCCCAGCGCGGCGTGCGGGACCGCCGAAGGGCACCGGAGACAGCAGAAAAGGGCCGGGAAATCCCCGGCCCTTTGCATCCTTGTCAAAGCCCTGCGGGGCGGGGCGCGATCAGTTCAGCGCCGAGTCGCCGGCTTCGCTGCGGCCTTCCAGTTCTTCCTGGGTGTAGTTGGTCACGACGGCAAAGCGGCCATCTTCCATCGGCACCATCTTCATTTCCTCAAGCGGCACGAAGACTTGGCTTTCGCCGATGCCGAGGAAGCCGCCGATATCGGCCACGACGCCCTGCAGCGAGCCGTCGGCGTTCAGCACCACATCGGAGATGTCGCCCACATCGTCCCAGTTTTCGTCCACGGCGTCATAGCTCATGGCGTCATCCCATTCGACGCCCTGATCGCCATCGGCGTCAATGGCATAGACGTTGTTGCCGGTGATGTCGCTCGACAGCATGAACTCGCCTTCCAGACCGGCAACCACGGGGCCGCCGTCGTCCATCGGGGTGGCGGTGCTGTCCATGGCGGTGTCGGCCGGCGCGTCGCCCATGGGCGCTGCGGGGGCCATCGGCTCTGCGGCGTTGTCCTGCGCCATGTCCGAGCCATCGTCTTCGGTGGCCTCGTCCAGCGTGTCGGCGGTGTCTTCGTTCTGGGCCTGCGGCGTGGTCAGCGGCGCGCTGTTTTCAGCGGCATCGCCCCCTTCGGGCATGGCCGGGGTTTCGCTGTCCATGGTCGACTGGGCGAAGGCGGAGCCGGCGGTCAGGGCAAGCACGGCGGCGGTCATTTTCAGATGTTTCATCGTAAGTTCCTCCAGATGCTGTCATCTTCTGGAGACACAACGACAAAGGCCCGCTGCCGTTCCGCAGCGGGCCCCCGGGGCTGATCACGTTAAACTCATGGAACCTCAGGTCATATGCTGCTGCGCATATGCAAGCAGCTGCCGGGTGGAGCCATCCTTCGCTGCAGCGCTTTCGCGGCCCTCGACCATGGGGCCAAGCGCTGTGGCCAGTTCCTTGCCCAGTTCCACGCCCCACTGGTCATAGGAGTTGATGTTCAGGATCACGCCTTCGACAAACACCCGGTGTTCGTAAAGCGCCACGATCAGCCCCAGCGTGCGCGGGTCAAGCGCGGGATAGATCAGCGTGGTGGAGGGACGGTTGCCGGGGAACACCCGGTGCCGCGCCTGCCGGTCCAGCTCGTCGCCCTCGAACTTGTCCGCCACCTTGGCGCGCGCCTCGTCCAGCGAGCGGCCCCGCATCAGCGCCTCGGACTGGGCGAAGCAGTTGGCCAGCAGCAGCTCGTGATGGGCCCGCAGATGCGGCTCCTGCCCGCGCGCGCCCACAAGGAACTCGCAAGGGACCACCCGCGTGCCCTGATGGATCAGCTGATAAAACGCGTGCTGGCCGTTGGTGCCCGGCTCGCCCCAGACCACGGGGCCGGAATTATAGGGCAGGTCGGTGCCATCCATGGCGACGCTCTTGCCGTTGCTCTCCATCTCCAGCTGCTGGAGATAGGCGGGCAGGCGCGACAGGCGGTTTTCGTAAGGCAGCACGGCGCGGGTGCCGTGGCCCATGCCCTGATTGTGCCAGATCCCCACCACCGCCAGCAGCGCGGGCATGTTCTCTTCCAGCGGGGCGCGGCGGAAATGGCTGTCCATCGCCTCACCCCCCTCAAGGAAGGCGCGGAAATTCTCGGGCCCCACGGCGATCATCATCGACAGGCCGATCGGCCCCCACATGGAATAGCGCCCGCCGACCCAGTCCTCGAACCCGAAGACGCGGGAGGCGGGGATGCCCCATTCGCCCGCCTTGGCGAGGTTGGAGGACAGCGCGACAAAGCGGCCTTCGGGCGACACCCCCTGCCCCTCCAGCCAGCTGCGGGCGGTGCGGGCATTGGTCATCGTCTCGATGGTGGTGAAGGTCTTGGAGGCGATGACGAACAGCGTGGTCTGCGCGGGGCAGGATTTCAGCACATCGGCGATGTCGGCCCCGTCGACATTGGAGACGAAATGGCAGCGCGGCCCGTCATGCCACGGCGCCAGCGCCAGCGTGCCCATCTTGGGGCCCAGATCCGACCCGCCGATGCCGATATTGACCACATCGGTGATGTCGGAGCCACGGATTTCGCGCGCCAGTTCCTCCATCCGCGCCAGCGTGTCCAGCACGCCGGGCATCACGTCCTGACCGTCCACCTCCACCGGGCGGGCCTCAAGGTTGCGCAGCGCGGTATGCAGCACGGCGCGGCCTTCGGTCTCGTTGATCTTGGCGCCCGCAAACATCATGTCGCGGCGCCGCTCCACCTCGGCGCGGCGGGCCACGGTCAGCAGCGAGTCCATCACCTCGGCGTCGATCTGGGTCTTGGAATAGTCGAAGAGCATCCCCTCCGCCGTGACCGAAAAGGTTTCGGCACGGGCCGGATCTTCGGCAAAAAGCGTCTCGATGCGCCGTCCGTCGCGGGCTTCGGCAAGGCCCTTGAGGTCATTCCACATGATCTGATGTCCGTCTTTCTTGACTGGCTGGAAAAGGCAAAACGTCGCCCGGGCCCGCTATTCGGCCCAGTGCACCACCGCATCGGTCAGCACGGCGTTGATCGGCGCCTCATGGGCGGGCCGACCCTTGGCGGCCTCCAGCGCCGCGCGCTTTTCGGCGCCGAAGATCAGCACATGCTTCTTCATCGCCCCGTCCAGCACCGGCGCCCCCAGCGTGATGCGCGGCTCCGGCGCGCCGGGCGCGCGCATGGGCAGCAGGATCGGCGCGTCGGCGGCCAGCGCCTCGTCCAGACGGTCGGCCCCGGGAAAGATCGAGGCGGTGTGCAGATCAGCGCCCATCCCCAGCAGCAGCACCGACAGCGGCAGCGCGGGGGCGATGGCCTCGGCCAGCGCATCCAGCGCGCCCTCGGGGGCCGGGGCCTCGGCGTAAAGCGGCAGATAGCGCGCCGCCGCCGCCCGGTTGACCAGCAGACGCTGCCGCAGCAGCCGCGTGTTGGACCGTTCGGAGGTTTCGGGCACCCAGCGTTCGTCGGTCAGCAGCACGTCCACCCGGTCCCAGTCCAGCGACACGGCGCAGAGCGCGTCAAAGACCGGCCCCGGAGAGCTGCCGCCCGGCACCGCCAGCGCCGCGCGGTCCTGATGGCTCAGCGCCGCGCGCAGCTCGCTCGCCAGCTGGTCGGCCAGATCGATGGCCAGCATCTCCCGGTCAGGATAGCTGCGGAATTCGTAGGTCATGACTTGATCCTTCGCCAGCGACGTCCGTCGCGGTTGATCAGGAAGGCGGCGTCATCCGGCCCCGCGCTGCCTGCGTCATAGGGTTTGGGGCTGTCGCCGCGGCGTTCCCAGCCCTCGATCAGCGGATCGGTCCAGGCCCAGGCGGCCTCGACCTCGTCGCCGCGCATGAACAGCGTCTGGTTGCCGCGGATCACGTCCATGATCAGCCGCTCATAGGCATCCGCCGCCTCTTCGGCATCCGGACCCAGCGCCTCGGCAAAGGTCATGTCCAGCGGCACGTCCACCAGCCGCATGCCGCCCGGCCCCGGCTCCTTGATGGTGACCCCCAGCGTCATGCCCTCGTTCGGCTGCAGCCGGATCGACAGCACGTTGCGGTGCCGCCCCGAATCGATGCCGAAGATGGAATGCGGCGTCTCCTTGAACACCACCGCGATTTCGGACGCGCGATCCGACAGCCGCTTGCCGGTGCGCAGGTAGAAGGGCGTATTGGCCCACCGCCAGTTGGAGATGTAGCATTTCAGCGCGATGAAGCTTTCGGTCTTGGAGGCGGCATTCTCCACATCCTCGCGATAGGAGGCCATCGCCCCGTCCGAGGTATACTGCCCGCGCACGATCTGGTCGGGATCAACCGGATCCAGCGCCCGGATCACCTTCAGCTTTTCGTCGCGCACCGCGTCCGGATCGAACCGCGCGGGCGGCTCCATCGCGATCAGGCACAGAAGCTGCATCAGGTGGTTCTGCACCATGTCGCGCATCGCGCCCGACTTGTCGTAATAGCTGCCGCGCCCGCTGACGCCCACGGTTTCGGCGACGGTGATCTGGATATGGTCGACATATTGCGCGTTCCACAGCGGTTCGAACAACATGTTGCCGAAGCGCACCGCCATCAGGTTCTGCACCGTCTCCTTGCCCAGATAGTGGTCGATCCGGTAGATCTGGCTTTCGTCGAAATGCCGCGCCAGTTCCTCGTTCAGCGCGCGCGCACTGGCAAGGTTGTGGCCGAACGGCTTTTCCACCACGATCCGCACCTCGTCATGGGCAAGCCCGTGCTGGCGCAGCCGTTCGGCCAGTTTTTTTAACGGGCTGGGCCCCACCGAGAAATAGAAGGCGCGCACGATGCCCTCTTCCTCGCGCAGCGCGGATTTCAGGTCGCACCAGCCGTCATCGCCGCGCGCATCCACCGAGACATAGCCAAGGCAGGACAGGAAATCCTCCACCGCGCAGGCCTCGCTGCGCGAGGGGCCGAATTCGGCGATGGCCTCGCGCACCATGTCACGATAGGCGGTCTCGTCCATGTCGCCGCGCGCGGCGCCGATGATGCGGCTGTCGCGGGTCATCTGCCCCGCGCAGAACCGCCGGAACAGCCCCGGCAGGATCTTGCGCCGGGCAAGATCGCCGGTGCCGCCAAAGATGACGAGGTCGAAAGGGTCGACGGGAATGACGCGGGATACCATGGCGGGCCTGTCTCCGATTCTGCTGCCCGACAGGGGCAGTTAGCGCTAACCGCGGGTGTCTTACCCCGAACTTGCGCACGAGTCTAACACCTCGCTGCGTGGCGGCAATGCACCCGCCGGGGTTTTTGTGACCGGAGGCGAATTGCCGGTGCCGGGTCTGCCCGCTTGAACCGCAGGGCGCGGCATGTCACCTCTGGAGCGCAGCAGCGCGGAGACAGCATGGCACGACGCATCATCATAGACACCGATCCCGGACAGGACGACGCGGTGGCGATCCTGCTGGCGCTGGCCTCTCCGGAACTGGAGGTGCTGGGCATCACCGCCGTGGCGGGCAACGTGCCGCTGGCGCTGACCGCGCGCAATGCCCGGATCATCTGCGAACTGGCCGGACGGCCCGAGGTAAAGGTCTTTGCCGGCTGCGAGGCGCCGCTGGCGCGCCCGCTGGTCACCGCCGAACATGTGCATGGCAAGACCGGGCTCGACGGGCCGGTGCTGCCAGACCCCGCCATGCCGCTGCAGGACGCGCATGCGGTGGAGTTCCTGATCGACACACTGCGCCGGGAGCCGGAGGGCAGCATCACGCTCTGCCCGCTGGGGCCGCTGACCAACATCGCCACCGCCTTTCGCCGCGCGCCCGACATCATCGCACGGGTGCGCGAGATCGTGCTGATGGGCGGCGCCTGTTTCGAGGGGGGCAACATCACCCCCGCCGCCGAATTCAACATCTATGTCGATCCCGAAGCCGCCGCCGAGGTGTTCGCCGCGGGCGTGCCGCTGGTGATGCTGCCGCTGGACGTGACCCACAAGGCGCTGGTGACGGCAGAGCGCAACGCCGCCTTCCGCGGGCTCGGCACGCCCGTGGGCGAGGCCGTGGCGCAGATGACCGAGTTCTTCGAACGCTATGACCGCGAGAAATACGGATCCGACGGCGCGCCGCTGCATGACCCCTGCGTGATCGCCTATCTGCTGCAGCCCGGGCTTTTTGCCGGGCGCCAGATCAATGTCGAGATCGAGACCGCCTCGCCGCTGACGCTGGGCATGACCGTGGCCGACTGGTGGGGCGTCACCGACCGTCCGCGCAACGCGCTGTTCCTGCGCGACATCGATGCGCCGGGATTTTTCACCCTGCTCACGGATCGGCTGGCCACGCTTTGAAATCGCTGCATCTCGCCACGCCCGAGGATCTGGCCAAGCTCATGCCGCTGGTGGCGGGCTTTCATGCCGAACAGGGCCATGAGGGCGAGCCGGAGCTGCTGCAGGAGGCGCTGCTGCCGCTTCTGGAGGGCTCGCCCCATGGCGCGGTCTGGCTGATCGGGCTGCGCCGTGCGCCGGTGGGTCATGTCATGGTCAGCTTCGGCTGGTCGCTGGAACTGGGCGGGCTCAGCGCCCATGTGCAGGAACTGTTCATCCGCCCCGCCGTGCGCCGCCGCGGCATGGGCGGCGAGGCGCTGCATCTGCTCGGGCAGGCGCTGAAACAGGGCGGCGTGCGCGAGTTGCTGCTGGCCGCCGATCCCGGTGACGAGACGCTGACCCGCTTCTGGCGCCGCGCCCGGTTCCAACCGCAGCCGCGCAGCCTGCTGATGCGGCGGGTGCTGTGAGGCTGCGGCGGTAAGGGAAGGCCGGGGGCTCTGCCCCCGGACCCCCGGAGTTTAGGGGCAAGATGAAAGACGGGCCGCCGTCACGGCAGCGGGATATGTTCGGCATCGTCGCCGGGGGGCAGCTGGAAGCGGCCATTCTGCCAGTCGCCCTGACGCCATGCCTCCTTGGCTTCCTCGATGCGCTCCTTTGACGAGGCGACGAAGTTCCACCAGATGTAGCGCGGGCCTTCCAGCGTCTCGCCGCCAAGCAGCATCAGCCGCGCGCCTTCGGCGCCTGCGGTCAGCGCCACGGCGTCGCCGGGGCGGAACACCATCATCTGCCCGGCCTCGAAGCGCCTGCCCGCCTGTTCCACCGCGCCCGAGACCACATAGGCGCCGCGATCTTCATGGGTGTCGGGCAGCGGCACCCGCGCGCCGGGGGCCAGCACCACATCGGCATAGAACATCTCTGACGCGGTCCTGACAGGCGCTTTTTCTCCCCATGCGGTGCCAAGGATCAGCCGCGCGGTCACACCTTCGGCCTGAAGCTGCGGCAGGTCGGCGGCGGGCACATGGTCGAAGGCGGCGGGCCGGTCCTCGTGGCCCTTGGGCAGCGCCACCCATGTCTGGATGCCGAAGAACGGCATGGGCGCGGTCTGGGTGGCGTCGTCTGTGCGTTCGGAATGGGTGATGCCCTGCCCCGCCACCATCCAGTTCACCGCGCCGGGTTCGATCCACTGGTCGGTGCCCAGACTGTCGCGGTGATGCATCCGGCCCTCATACAGATAGGAAATCGTCGCAAGGCCGATATGCGGATGCGGGCGCACGTCGAGCCCCCGGGTTGGCAGGAACTCCGCCGGGCCCATCTGGTCGAAGAAGATGAAGGGCCCGACCATCTGCCGCTGCGGCGCGGGCAGCGCGCGGCGCACCTCGAACCCGCCCAGATCCCGGGCGCGGGGCACGATCAGCGTGTCGATGGCATCCACCTCGTCTCCGGTGGGGCAATGCGGGTCAAGCGCGGGGTTCCAGCTCATGGCATGTTCCTCTGTGACGGTGGCCGCAGGATAGGCCTGCGGCTTGGCGCACGCTACGCTGATCACAGCATGGGTTCTGTGCGTTTTTGCAGCGCAGGCGCGGCCCCTCTTTCCCTTTGCGCTCCGCCCTCCTATCTCTGGCGCATGGTTCTGCACATTCCCTTCGACAACAGCTATGCCCGCCTGCCCCGCAGCTTCTACGCGCGGCAGGCGCCGACCCGCGTCGCCGCGCCGCAGCTTCTGGGGTTCAACACCGCGCTGGCCGACGAGCTTGGCCTGCAGGGCACCGACGATCCGCTACTGGCGGCGATCTTTGCGGGCAATCATCTGCCCGAGGGCGCCGAGCCGCTGGCGCAGCTTTATGCCGGGCATCAGTTCGGCGGCTTCTCGCCGCAGCTTGGCGACGGGCGCGCGCTGCTTCTGGGCGAGGTGGTGGACCGCAACGGCCTGCGCCGCGACATCCAGCTCAAGGGATCCGGCCCCACGCCGTTTTCGCGCCGGGGTGACGGGCGGGCGTGGCTGGGTCCGGTGCTGCGCGAATATGTGGTCTCGGAAGCCATGCACGCGCTTGGCATCCCCACCACCCGCGCGCTGGCCGCCACCGCCACCGGCGAGGAGGTGCTGCGCGAGGCGCCGCTGCCCGGCGCCGTGCTGACACGGGTGGCGGCAAGCCATATCCGCGTCGGCAGCTTTCAGGTCTTTGCCGCGCGCGGCCAGACCGAGGAACTGCGCCAGCTTTACGACCATACCCGCGCCCGGCATTATCCGGACTGCAACACCCCCGCAGAGCTGCTGGCGGCGGTCTGCGAGCGGCAGGCGCAGCTGGTGGCGCAATGGCTGGCGGTGGGGTTCATCCATGGCGTAATGAACACCGACAACTGCACGCTGTCGGGCGAGACGCTGGATTACGGCCCCTGCGCCTTTCTCGACCTTTACCATCCCGATACGGTGTTCTCGTCGATCGACCGGAACGGACGCTACGCCTATGCGGCGCAGGCGGATGTGATCGTCTGGAACATGGCGCAGCTCGCCTCGGCGCTGCTGCCGCTGGAGGAGGATCCGGAGGCCGCCGTGCCGGAGTTTACCCGCATCGTGCATGCCATGCCGGATCTGCTGCGCGGCGCATGGCTCACGCGCTTTGCCGCCAAGCTCGGGATCAGCGCGCCGCGGCCCGAAGATGCCGCCCTGATCGGCGATCTGCTGGCGCTGATGCAGCGCGGCGGGTCGGATTTCACCAACACCTTCCGCGCGCTGGCCGAAGGCGGGCTGCAGGACCAGATCACCGACCGCGACGCGGCGCGCGACTGGGACACCCGCTGGCAGGCGCGGATCGCGGCGGAGCCCGAGCCGGAGGCGGTGATGCGCCGCGCCAACCCCGCCTTCATCCCGCGCAACCACCGGATCGAACAGATGATCGCCGCGGCGGTGGAGGGCGACCTGCGCCCCTTCCACCATCTGAACGCGGTGCTGGCGCGTCCCTATGACGACCAGCCGGAGGCGGCAGAGCTGCGCCGCCCGCCGCTGCCCGACGAGGTGGTGCCCGCCACCTTCTGCGGCACCTGAGGCCCGCGCGCCGCGCGGCACAGATTTTCCTTCACCCCCGCTGCCGCTTCCGGCAAGCTGGGCAGACCGACCGACAGCAGGCAAGGAGGCCGCAATGGGGCTTGTAAAGACACTGACCAAAGTGGCCATCGGCTATGCCGCCGCGCGCGGCGTCGACCGGCTGTCGGGCGGCAAGGGGCTGGGCAGTCTCGGCGGCCTGATGGGCGGCAAGGCGCAGCTTCAGGGCCGCGAGCCGGGCACCGGCCTGCAGGCACAGCTGGGCCGGATGCTGGGCGGCACGGGCACCGGCAGCCCCTTTGACAGCCTGATGCAGAAACTGCCGCAGGGCCTGCCCGGCATGGCCCAGACCCCCGGCGGCGCCAATCCCGGCATGGCGGGCGTGCTGGCCGCAGCCACCGGGGCCGCGGCGCTTGGCGCCAAGGGCGTCGGCAGCCTCATCGACCAGTTCAACACCGAAACCACCCTGCCCGCCGCCGAAGAGGCCGCAGGGCTGATGCTGCGCGCGATGATTCAGGCCGCCAAGGCCGATGGCAGCATCGACGCCGCCGAAAAGGCCCGCCTGATGGAAACCGTGGGCGAGGATGCCACGCCCGAGGACATGGCCTTCGTCAAGGAGCAGCTGGCCGCCCCCGTCGATCCCGAGGCACTCGCCGCCGCCACCCCCGAAGCGCAGCGCATGCAGGTCTATTCCGCCGCCCTGATGACCATCACCGTGGATACCGACGAGGAGGCCGAATTCCTCGACCGGCTCGCCAAGGCGATGAACCTGCCCGAAACCACCGTCAACGCCCTGCACATGCAGATGGGCCTGCAGCCGCTTTACTCCTGAGCGGCATGACAACGCATCCGCTTTACGGTCTGGGACTGGCCACGCTCGGCGCCCTGATCCTGACCCCCGACGTGCTGCTGATGCGGCTGTCCGGCCTTGACGGGCTGTCGATGCTGGCATGGCGCGGCACGGCGCTTGGCCTGACCTTCTGGGCGATCTGGCTGCTGACCGCGCGCCGCCCGCTGGCGCTGGCGCCGCTCGCCACCCGCGCCGGGATCACGGTGATCCTCTGCCAGACCGCCAATGCCGCGCTGTTTGCGCTTGGCGTGTCGCTGGCCCCCGCTGCCGTGGTGCTGCTCGCCGTGGCCACCATGCCGGTCTGGGCGGCGGTGCTGGCGCGGCTCCTGCATGGCGAGGCCACCAGCCGCGCCACATGGGTCGCCATGGCGGCGGTGCTGGCGGGCATCGCGCTGGCGATCAGCGGCAAGGGCGATCTGGGCATCGGGCCCGTGGCGCTTCTGGGCGCGCTCTGCGGGCTTGGGGTGGCGGTCACGCTGGGGCTGAGCTTCGTCACGCTGCGCCACGCGCCCACGCTGCCGCTGCTGCCCGCCATGGGCACGGGGGCGCTGATCTCTGGGCTGGCGGGGCTGACGCTCGCCGCCCCCGGCGCGCCGACGGATGGCGCGATCCTGCCGATCCTCGCCACCGGCCTCGTGATCCTGCCCGCCTCGTTCTTCTGCCTTTCCACCGCCTCGCGGCACACGGCGGCCTCCAATGTCAGCCTGCTGATGCTGCTGGAGACGGTGCTGGGCCCGCTCTGGGTCTGGCTGGTGCTGGCCGAGGCGCCCACCCCGCGCATGCTGGCTGGTGGCGCCGTGGTGGTGGCCAGCCTCGCGCTCTACCTCGCCGCGACCCGGCCCCGCCGCAGGCCGCTTCCAGCGGCTCCAAATATCCCGGGGTGAATTGAGCCCGCAGGGCTCAAGAGGGGCAGCGCCCCTCCTGTCCCTCCCGTCCCGCCTCAGTCGAGGGAAATGTTCACGCGGCGGTTCTGCTTGCCCTTGTTCTCGATCTTGCCCAGCCGGATCCGGCCGATCTCGCCGGTGCGCGCCACATGGGTGCCGCCGCAGGGCTGCAGATCCACCTGATCGCCGCCCTGCCCGATGCGCACCAGCCGCACCTTGCCCTCGCCACGCGGCGGCGAGACCGACATGGTCTTGATAAGCTCGGGATGGGCCTCCAGCACCTCGGCCTCGATCCAGTCGGAACTGACCACCAGATCGCGGTCGACCAGCGCGTTCAGCGCCTCTTCCAGCGCCTCGCGGTCCTCGGGGGGCTGCGGCATGGCAAAATCCAGCCTCCCGGATCCGGCGCCGATCTGCCCGCCGGTGACCGGCAGCGGGATCACCACCGACAGCAGATGCAGCGCGGTATGCACGCGCATGTGCCGGTGCCGCCGCTCCCAGTCCAGCACCTGCATCACCTGCGTGCCGACGCGCGGCAGCGGCAGCGGCTCGGCGGGCACCAGCACCACCGTGCCGCCCTCGCCCTTGACGGCGGTGGCGATGGCCAGCCCGCCGCCGGACCAGTCCAGCCGCCCGCTGTCGCCGGGCTGGCCGCCGCCGGTGGGGTAGAAGATGCTGGCATCCAGCACGATGCCGCCCTCGTCGGTATGGGCCACCACACGGGCGGGGGCATCGCGCAGATAGGCATCCTCACGGAACAGCAGGTCGGTCATCGGGTCAGTCCTTTCTCAGCGTCCGTCGCCACCGTCTTCGGGGCCGACAAAATGCGTCTCCGAAATCCCGGCAGAGGGATCCCGCCCGGACCCCTGCGGCGCGGTGGCGGCAGCGGCGGCGGGCTCTGGCTCCTGCGTGGCAGGCGCGGGCGGCGTGGCCCGCGCGCGATCATACAGCGTTTCGGGATTGCGCAGCCAGATGTCGCGCTGCGCAAACGGGATCTCGATGCCTTCCTCGGTGAAGCGCTGCGCGATCATGTGGTTGAAATCGCTGAGCACGTTCAGCTTTTCGCCGACATCACGGATGATGGCGCGGATCTCGAATTCCAGCCCGTCGGGGCCGAAGCGCGCAAGCACCACCGAAGGTTCGGGATTCATCAGCACCATGTCATGCTCCCGCGCGATGCGGCGCAGAATCTGCTCCACCTTGCGGGTGTCGGTGCCATAGGCCACGCCCACGGTGGCAAAGACCCGGCCCACCACATTGCCCCGGGTGTAGTTGGTGACGGTGCCAGAGACAAAATCCGAATTGGGCACGATGACATCGGTGCGGTCGAAGGTCTCGATCCGGGTGGAGCGGACAGAGATGTCCTTGACGATGCCCATGTTGCCGCCGACCTCGATCCAGTCGCCCTGACTGATGGGCCGTTCGATCAGCAGGATGATGCCGGAGACGAAATTGGACACGATGTTCTGCAGGCCAAAACCGATGCCCACCGACAGCGCCCCCGCCACGATGGCCAGCGACGACAGGTCGATCCCGGCGGCGGTGATGGCGATGACGGCGGCGATGAAGATCCCGACATAGCCCAGCCCCGAGACGACGGCATTCTGCCCGCCCAGATCCAGCCGCGTGCGCGGCAGCACCGAACTGCGCAGCCCGCCCTGCAGGAGCCGGGTGGCAAGGAACCCCACCCCGAACACCGCCACCATGGTCAGGAAGCTGGTGGGCGAAATCCGGGTGTCGCCCAGCACGAAACCTTCGCGGAAGCGCGTCCAGATCTCCAGCAGGTCGGCGGTCCGCGCGCCCCAGATCAGCGCAAGGCCCGGCAGGGCCAGCAGCATCAGCGCAAAGCCCGCCAGCACCGGCACCAGACTGTCGCTGTCCTCGGCCCGCTTGCCGCTGACCAGCGTGTAGACGTCGTTGACGAAGCGCTGAAGCACCAGCACCAGCGCCAGCAGCGCCAGCGTCTGGATGGCCGGATAAACCATCGCGTCGCCCACGGCGTTGTAGCCGATGGCCGCCATGACCGGACCTGCCAGCGCCAGCAGCATCGCGGCCCGCCCCAGCAGCCGCGCCACCTGCTGGCGCAGGCTCGGCGGCGAGGTCTCTTCGCCTTCGGCCTGCGGTTCGCGCAGCAGGGTCAGGATATGACCCAGCCGGAACAGCATCAGCGCACAGAGCAGCAGCACCGGGAAATCCAGCACCGCCATGGTGGCGGTGGTGAAGTTGTAAAGCTCCCCCAGCGTTTCGCCCACGTCGCGCAGCACGAAAAGCACCGCCAGAACCGAGGCGTAAAGCCATGCCTCGGTGCGCTGCCGGTCGGCCAGCGGCACGGTGGCCACCTCCGGATCGCGGTTGAAGCTCTGCTCGGCCAGCCAGCGGATATACAGCAGCAGGAAGGTCCATGCGGGCAGCATCTGCAGCAGTTCGCTGCCCTGCGTCCCCGGCAGATCCGAGGTCTGCACCGCCGCCACCAGCAGCATAACCCCGGCCAGCGGCACAAGGATGCCGCCCAGCGACACGAAGAACCGCCAGACGCCTGTGCCCCGCCGGGTGCTGGCGCGCAGCCTTTCGCCAAAGCCCCGCATCACGCGCGGGCCACGGATCACCAGAAGTCCCGCCAGCGCCAGCAGCAGCAGGATCAGCGGCAGACTCTCCCGCGCCTCCGCCAGCTTCACTTCCGAAGCCAGATCGCTGCGGATTTCGTCAAAAAGCGAGCTTCCGGCGGACAGCACCTCTTCCAGCGCCGCAGGCCAGAGCTGCGGGTTGAGCGGGGTCGGCCCCAGCGTCAGCAGCGCGTCGGTCTGGCGGGTCCGGATCATCGTGTCGATCTGGCGGATGATGCCATCGGCGCGGGTATAGGCTTCCTGCGCGCGCAGGCCCGGCGCCTGCAGTTCTGCCAGCTGCGCGTTCAGGTTTTCGCGGCGGGTGGCGATGTCCTCGGGTTCGGTCTCGCCCTCGGCGGGCACCGGCCCCAGCGCATCGATCTGCGCCTGCAGCGTGTCGATGCGGGGGGCGTTGATGCCCTGCCCGCTCAGGAACCGTTCGCGCCAGTCCACCACGGACTGGCGCAGCCCTTCGAGCGCGCTGTCGGTGGCGTCATTGTCACCCAGCACTTGCTCGGCGCGGGTCGCCACCTCATCCCACGCGCCATAATCCAGATCCTCGCTCTGCGCGAAGGCCACACCTGCAAGCAGCACCAGCGCTGCCAGCACCCCCAGACAACGGCGAAGGATCAGGCTCATGCGTCCTCGAACACACCCGGAATGGAGGCAGGGGCGCGGTCAAGCCATGACGGCACCGGCAGGTTGCGCGCCTGCAGGAAATCAGGGTTGAACAGCTTCGACTGGTAGCGGTTGCCGTAGTCGCACAGGATGGTGACGATGGTATGGCCCGGCCCCATCTCCTGCGCCATGCGGATGGCCCCCGCGACGTTGATCCCGGACGAGCCGCCAAGGCACAGCCCCTCTTCGGAGAGCAGGTCGAACACGATGGGCAGCGCTTCTTCGTCGGGCACCTGACAGGCGAAATCCGGGGTGAAGCCTTCAAGGTTGGCGGTGATGCGCCCCTGTCCGATGCCCTCGGTGATCGACTCGCCTTCGGATTTCAGCTCTCCGGTGGTGTAATAGCTGTAAAGTGCGGCCCCCATCGGATCGGCGAGGCCGACCTTCACGCCCTTGGGCTGCAGCGCCATGCCGACCCCTGCCAGCGTGCCGCCCGACCCCACCGCGCAGACAAAGCCATCGACCTTGCCGCCGGTCTGGTCCCAGATCTCGGGGCCGGTGCCTTCGATATGGGCGAGCCGGTTCGCGACGTTGTCGAACTGGTTGGCCCAGATCGCGCCATGCTTTTCGGTCTTGGCCAGTTCCTCGGCCAGACGCCCGGAATAGCGGACATAGTTGTTGGGGTTGCGATAGGGGGCGGCGGGCACCTGCACCAGTTCGGCGCCCGCAAGCCGCAGCATGTCCTTCTTTTCCTGACTCTGGGTTTCAGGAATGACGATCACGGTGCGGAACCCCATGGAGGCGCCGACCAGCGCCAGCCCGATGCCGGTATTGCCCGCCGTGCCCTCGACGATGGTGCCGCCCGGTTCCAGCAGGCCGCGTTCGACCGCATCGCGGATGATCCAGAGCGCGGCGCGGTCCTTGACCGACTGGCCCGGATTCATGAACTCCGCCTTGCCAAGGATGGTGCATCCCGTCATCTCGCTGGCTTTCTTCAGCCGGATGAGCGGCGTGTTGCCGACCGCCTGAGCCAGATCCTGTGCCACACGCATGGACATCTCCCGTTCCTCATAATCAGGTTCAAGGTGTAGGGCGCGCCGGGCCCGAACTCAAGCGTCCGCGGTCAGGCGGCGGCGCGAAGCCGGGGCCGCGCCCGCGCCAGCCACAGGAGCATGGTCACCAAGGGCGCCGCGTTGATCTCGCCGCTGTCGACCAGCGCCATGGCCTGATCGAAGGGGATCACATGGCTGCGGATATCCTCGTGTTCCTCGGCCAGGCCACCCAGACCCGTGGCATGGCGGGAAAGGTCGCAAACACCTAGAAAACAATGAAAATATTCCGTGCTATACCCGGGCGAGGCATAGACCTTCAGCATGGGTTCGGCATGGATCAGGTCCAGCCCCGCCTCCTCGCGCGCTTCGCGCAGCGCACAGGCGGCGGGGTCTTCGCCCGCATCCACCAGCCCCGCCACCGGCTCCAGTATCCACGGGCGGCTGTCACCGCGCATCACGGGCCCGTAACGCAACTGTTCGATCAGCAGCACGCTGTCGGTGACCGGATCATAAGGCAGGATCAGCGCGGCATCATAGGCGATGAAGGCCTCGCGCCCCATCGCCGGGGACCATGTGCCATCAAACCGGCGGTGGCGCAGCTCGAAGCGGCGCAGCCGGAAAAAGCCCTCATGCCCGGGATGGTCGGCCACGATCTCCACCGCGTCGCGCCCCGGATCGCCGCGCAGCGTGGCGGGCGCGGTCTGCTGGCCCAGCACCTGCGCCCAAGCCCGCGCGGTTAGGAACGGGCGCAGCCCGGCGATGTTTTCGGGCGGGCTGTCGGCAGGCTGCGCCATCACCGCGCAGGCGGCGGCCGTGGCCAGATCGCCCCAGCGCGCCCCCCATGCCAGCGCGTCCCAATGCGGCGCCTCGGAGGGAATGACCCATGCCAGCGCTGGCGTGCCGTCGCTCAGGCGCAGCTCTTCCAGCTTGTCCGTGGCCAGATAGAAGCACAACCGCGCCACATCCTCGGCGCTGGCCGACAGCCGCGCGCCGGAGGCGGTGGCGCCGGGATCGGGGCTCAGCAGCGGCAGGTCGGCGGGATCACCCGACCAGCGCAGGGAGTGATCGGGAAGAGCGGCAGGCCGCAGCTCGACCGGTCGGCCCAGCACATGGCAGAGCAGCGGCGCATGGGTCAGCGCCCCGTGAAGAAAGATGTCGGGCAAGGATTACCTCCAGTGGCGGGCGGCCAGTTCGACCAGCAGGCCGGTCACGACCGCGCCCCCCAGCATGAGCAGAAAGAACTCCGCATCTAGCAGATGACCGCCAAATTCCAGCGCGATCTCGAAAATGGCGGCGAACGCCTCCATCGGGCCGTCATAGCGGTGCCGCATGGCAAGCCGCACCATCTCGGCGGTGGCCTGAACCAGAAGCGCCAGCAGCACCAGCGCGGCGGTGGCGGTCAGCGCATGGGACTGCGTGCTTGCCAGCCCCCGCCCGGCACGCGGCCCGAGGATCAGCCAGCCGCAGAGCCAGCCCAGACCCATAGTCACCCATGTGAAATAGCCGAACCCCGTGCCCTCGGGCATCAGGGTCTTGACCTCTTCAGAGCCAAGATACCCCAGCGCCGCAAGGCAGAGCGCGGCGATCAGACGTGCGGCGGTGGTCATGGCGGGCAAACGGCCTCTGGCTGCGGAACATGGGGCCAGCTAACGCGGCACGGGGCCGCTCTGCAAGGGCGGGCGCGGCACGGGGCAGCGGCACCCCCGCAAGGGTCTAGAACTCGCGGGTCTCGTAGGCGTGCAGCGCCGCCTGACGCCCCTCGTCAGTGCCGACGATGGGCCGGGGATAGGGATCCTGCGGCGACAGGCCCCAGGATCGCGGCACCGCCTCGAAATAATCCAGCGCGGTCTGCGGCGGGGTGCGCTGCCCCTCGGCCAGCCAGCGTTTCAGATAGGCGTTGTCGGGGTCGAATTTCTTCTGCTGCGTCTCGGGGTTGAAGACGCGGAAATAGGGCGCGGCATCGGGCCCCGATCCCGCCACCCACTGCCACCCCAGCGCGTTGGAGGCCGGATCCCAGTCCACCAGACAGTCCTCGAACCAGTCGAGCCCGATTTTCCAGTGGATCATCATGTGCTTGGTCAGGTAGCTGGCCACGATCATCCGGGCGCGGTTGTGCATCCGCCCGGTCACATACATCTCGCGGAGCGCCGCATCGACCACCGCCATGCCGGTGCGCGCCTGCTGCCATGCCGTCACCTCGCGCAGGCGCCGGTCGGTGCGCCACGGAAAGCCGCCCCATTCCTCGCGCCAGTTGTCGGTCAGCAGCCGGGGCGTGTGCCACATCAGGTGATAGGAAAATTCGCGCCAGACCAGTTCCTTGAGGAAATGCTCCGCCCCCGCCTTGCCCTCGGCTTTGGCGCGCAGCCCGACATGCCAGAGCCGCGCCGGGCTGATCTCGCCAAGGCTCAGATATTCCGACATGCCCGAGGTGGCGTCCTCGGCCAGAAGATCGCGGTCCTGCTTGTAGGCGTCGATGCGATGCGCGGCGAACTGGCCAAGCTTGGCCTGCGCCGCCGCCTCTCCGGGCTGGACATGTTTCGCCAGCACGGCGGCGCCCCGGTTCATGGCGGCGCCAAGCTGCCAGTCGTCCAGCGCCGCGCTGTCGGGCCAGGTCGCGGACGCGGGCAGATGCGCGGGGGCAGCTGTTGGCTCGGGCACCTCGCGGTCCTTCACCGCGCGCCACATCGGGCTGTAGACCTTGTAATAGCCGCCCTGCTGGGTCTCCACATCCCATGGCTCGAACAGCAGATGCCCGGCGAAGCTGCGCGCCTCGATCCCGGCCTCCTTGAGGGCGGATTTCACATCGGTGTCGCGCTCCACCGAGGCCGGGTCATAGGCGCGCATCCAGTAGACGGCGCGTGCGCCGGTTGCCGCCACCAGCGCCGGGATCACCTCGCGCGCGGGGCCTGCCCGCAGGATCAGCCGCGATCCCTTGTCCTCCAGCGCCTTGGCAAAAACCCGCAGCCCCTGCTCCAGCCGCCATTTCGGCGCGGCGCCCAGATCGTCCACGGTGTGATCGCGCAGGAAGACCGGGATCACCGGCCCGCCGCAGGCCACTGCCGCCGTCAGGGCCGCGTGGTCCGAAAGCCGCAGATCCCGGCGGATCCAGACGAGGACGGGGGGCTGTTCGCTCATGTTCACATTCTCCGATGGCCTGCGTCAGGGCTTACGCAGGCCCTGCCGCACTGGATCAAAGAACGGCGTCAAGCGCCGAAATTAGCTGGGAAATTTCCGCCTCGCTGGTGTAATGCGTGAAGGACAGCCGCAGCACGCCGCGCGCCGGATCGACCCCCAGCGCCTGCAGCGCGCGCACCGCGTAAAAATCGCCGCCCCCCGCCATGATGCCATGCGGCGCCAGCGCCGCCGCCAGCTCGGCGCCGGGCCGGTCCAGCGCCAGCGCGAAGGTGGGCGCGCGCCCTTCTGCCTCTGCCGGTCCCAGCAGCCGCAGATCGTTGCGCCCCGCCAGATAGTCCAGCAGCGGCCCGCTCAGCGCGATTTCCTGCGCGCGCATCAGCCCCGACACCTCGGCAGCCGACACGCCGTGATGGGCGGCGAGCCCCTCGATGTAATCGGCGATCCCGGCACAGGCCGCGACCTGCGCGTGATCGGGCCCGGCGGGGGTAAAGCGTTTGTACAGGCTGCCGCCGTTGAAGCTGTGCCCCTGATTGGGCAGCGCCTCCGCCAGCGCGCGGCGGATCAGCATCAGCCCCTGATGCGGGCCATAGGTCTTGTAGGCGGAAAACAGGTAAATGTCGGCGCCAAGCGCATCCATGTCGGGCAGGCCATGCGGCGCATAGCTGACCCCGTCGACACAGGTGAAGGCCCCCGCCGCATGGGCAAGCGCGGTGATCTCGGCCACCGGGTTGATCTCTGCCACCACGTTGGAACAGTGCGGGAAACAGACCAGCCGCACGTCGTCATCCAGAAGCGCCTCCAGATCGGCGGGATCCAGATGGCCGGTGCGCGGATTCATCCGCCATTCGCGGATCTTGATGCCCTCCTCCGCCAGCCGCCGCCACGGGCCGGAATTGGCCTCGTGATCCTGATCGGTGACGATGATCACCTCGCCGGGGCGCATGAAGCGGCGGAAGGCCTGCGCCAGCACATAGGTGTTCGCGGTGGTGGAGGGGCCGAAGCTCAGCTCGTCGGGCGCCACGTTCATCAGCCGCGCCAGCCGGCTGCGCGCCTCGTCCATCTCGGCCCCGCCCGCCTCGGAGGCGGCATAGGGCGCATAGGGCTGCACCTTGCGCTGCGTGTAAAAGCGCGTCAGCCGGTCGAT
Organism: Salipiger marinus; assembly: GCF_900100085.1. GTDB lineage: Bacteria > Pseudomonadota > Alphaproteobacteria > Rhodobacterales > Rhodobacteraceae > Salipiger > Salipiger marinus. The sequence continues at coordinate 156,455 of NZ_FNEJ01000009.1, read as the reverse complement.
CACCGGGCGGCAGGTGTAAGAGCCGCCCGCATTCTCAAAAAACGCCTGACCCTGCAGGGTCGGTTCTGAAAACGCGGGGAACTGCGCCCGCACATGTGTGAGATCCAGCATCTCTGACCCTTTCCGGCATGTTTCGCGCAGCAAAGCCGCGACAGGCGCGCGGGTCAAGACGGCGCGGAGATTCCGCTGCCGCCCCGCCGCAAGCCCGGGCTTTCGCAGCCCTTCGGGAACGGAAAACGGCGCGGCCCCGCAGGACCGCGCCGCCTGATCTTTCCTGGCTTCGGATCAGATACGGCGTTCCGCCTGCAGACCCTTCCAGATCGCGAAGCACATCACCAGCAGCACCAGCGTGAACGGCAGCCCGGTGGAGATCACCATGGACTGCAGCGATCCCAGACCGCCCGCCGACAGCAGCAGCACGATGGCCACGGCGCCTTCGAAGACGCACCAGAACACCCGCTGCGGCAGGGGCGCGTCGATCTTGCCCCCGGCGGTGATGGTGTCGATCACCAGCGAGCCGGAATCCGACGAGGTGACGAAGAACAGGATCACCAGCAGCACCGCCAGCACCGAGGTGATCTGCGACAGCGGCAGGCCCTCCAGCATCGCGAACAGCGACAGCGGCGGGTTGTAGCTGTCGATCACCTGCGCCTTGACCTGCGAGGTGGCCGGATCGCTCAGCACCTGATCGATGGCGACGCCCCCGAACACCGCCATCCACAGCACGCAGACAAGGCTCGGGATGATCAGCACGCAGGTCAGGAATTCGCGCACGGTGCGGCCCCGCGACACGCGGGCGATGAACATGCCCACGAACGGCGACCAGCTGATCCACCACGCCCAGTAGAAGGCGGTCCAGCCCTGCACGAAGCTGTCATCCTCGCGGCCCACCGGGTTCGACAGCGGCACGATCTCCTTCAGATAGGCGCCCAGACCCAGAGCGAAATCCGACAGGATCAGCAGGGTCGGCCCCGCGATCAGCACGAAGAGCAGCAGCAGCGTCGCCATCCCCATGTTGATCTCCGACAGCACCTTCACGCCGCCATCAAGGCCGCGCAGCACCGACACCAGCGCCACCGCGGTGATGCCGGAAATGATCGCCACCTGCTGCAGCGGCCCCATGGGCAGGCCGAAGACGTGGTTCAGACCGGCATTGACCTGCGACGCGCCCAGACCCAGCGAGGTGGCCAGACCGAAGAGCGTGGCAAACACCGCCAGCACGTCGATGACATGGCCCCACCAGCCCCAGACCCGTTCGCCAAGGATCGGATAGAAGGCCGAGCGGATGGTCAGCGGCAGGCCCTTGTTGTAGGAAAACAGCGCCAGCGCCAGCGCCACCACGGCATAGATCGCCCAAGGATGCAGGCCCCAGTGGAAGATCGTCGCGGCGAGCCCCATTGTCTTGGCAGCAGCGACGTTTTCCGGGATCAGGCTGCCATCCTCGGCAAAGGGTGACGGCACGCCAAGCGGCTCCGACACCGCCATGTGATAGACCGGCTCCAGCACGCCGAAGAACATGAGACCGATGCCCATGCCTGCGGCGAACAGCATCGCGAACCAGCCCAGATAGCTGTAATCGGGGCTTGCCTCCGCGCCGCCCAGCCGGACCTTGCCCAGAGGCGACACGATCAGCACCAGACAGAAGATGACGAACACGTTCGCCGCCGCCAGGAAGAACCAGTCAAAGGTCTTCGTGGCGAATGCGAACATCCAGTTGAAGGCCGCGCCCGACTGTTCGGGCAGCGCCAGCGTGTAGAAGACAAAAAGAACCACCGCGATGCCGGAAATCAGAAACACCGGGTTGTGGATGTCCAGCCCGAAGGGGCCGAACTTGCCTTCGTAATTGTCCTGACCGATCTCGTAATCGGTGTCGATGATCTGGGAGGCGCCTTCCGGAGCCGGAATGCCCTGATCGTCCGTGGTATCACTCATGCGCGTGACCTCCATCTGTTCCTCGTTGCTTGGGCGATGCGGTGCCTCGCCATAAGCGAAACTCCGCCGGGTGCGGCATCGGTTCCCGATTTTCTGGAACCTTCTGCACCATGCCCCGGGACCGCCGCGCGGCCCGCGTCGACTGCAGACCCGCGCCGGCGGATCCGCGCTTCGGCAAACTCTTGCCGATGACATCGCAGGCTCATGTCAGACTGCGCCCCGCAGCACAACCGCAAAGCCGCCGCCTCAAGGTTCAATACCGACAAAATGTCGTTTTTAGACCTCGCCCGCCGGACGCAGGCCAGAGCTTCGCCGGGGCCCCTTCCACCCGCCCCGGCGCAGGGTCCGCACCGCCCGCGCGGCCCCGTGCGGTAGGCTCGCGGCCCCCGCAGGCTTGCACAGCCCCCGCCGCGCGGGCATGAAGACGGCGCCGCCACCGCCGGAGAAGGCCATGAAGACCTGCATCGTCACCTCGGATTACTTCGTCCCGGGCGAGACCTTCATCAACCGCCATATCGAACACCTGTTCGGCGGGCAGACCTGCGTGCTCTGCGGCAGGTTCGACGGGCAGAACCCGCTCGACAAGCCGGTCTTTGAACGCCGCGCCCGGCTTTCGGCGGCAGACAAGCTGCGCGCGCCCTTCGCCATGGGCTGGAACGCCGCCACCGAAGGCACCGGGCGGCTGCCCTTCGGCGACAACCGCCGCGCGCTGGTGGACTGGCTCCGTGCCCAGCAGGTCGAGGTGATCCTTGCCGAATTCGGCACGCAGGCGCTGGTGGTGGCGAAGCTCGCGACCGAGCTTGGCCTGCCGGTCTTCAGCTATTTCCGCGGCACCGATGCCAGCCGCGCGCTGGGATCGCGGCAGCGGGTGCGCGCCTATCGCCGGATGATGCCCAGGCTCGACGGCATCTTCGCCGTCTCGCAGTTCCTGCTCGACAATCTCGCCCGCCACGGCGTCAGCCACCCCAACGCCCATGTCATCCCGTCGGGGGTCGACATCCGCCGCTTCGCGCCCGCGGCCAAGATCCCCGGATCCTGCCTCGCCGTGGGCCGCATGGTCGAGAAAAAGGCGCCGCAGATCACCCTGCGCGCCTTTGCCCGCGCCGCCGCCGACCGGCCCGGCCATCTGACCTTCGTGGGCGACGGCCCGCTGCTGGACAGCTGCCGCAGGCTTGCCGCCGAACTGGGCATGGCGGGCCGCGTCACCTTCACCGGCGCGCTGCCGCATGACGCGGTGCGCGCCCATCTCGCCACGACAGAGATTTTCCTCCAGCATTCGGTGACCGACCGCAACGGCAATACCGAAGGCCTGCCCACCGCCATTCAGGAGGCGATGGCCGCAGGCTGCATCCCGGTCTCCACCCGCCATGCCGGCATCCCCGAGGCGATCACCGAAGGCGAGAATGGCTTCATGGTGGCCGAACGCGACGAAGACGCCTTTGCCGACCGGCTGGCCCGCCTGCTGGACATGCCCGACCGCAGCGCCCTCGCCCGCGCCGCCCGCGCCACCGCCGAGACGCGCTTCGACAATGCCGTGCTGCTCGACCGGGTGGAGGCGCAGATCCGCGCGCGGGTTACAGCCCGCCGCTGACGGCAGACAATACCTCCAGCGTGCAGGCCAGCCCGCACCCGCCCCTTCATCTTGCCCGATAAACTCCGGGGGAGTCGCCAGAGGCGACGGGGGCAGAGCCCCCTATCTTCCCTCCTCGCCGCCCCCGCGACGCGACCGGGCCTTGCATCCTGCTCCGATTCCCCGCACCGTCTGAACAACTGTTCATTTCCGCGGGAAAGGGAGGCCCATGGAGTTTGCACTGACCGAGGAGCAGCAGGCGATCTTCGACATGGCGCGGGATTTTGGCCAGACCCGCATCGCGCCCTTCGCCCGGGACTGGGAGGCGGAGGGCAGCATTCCCCGCGATCTCTGGCCCGATCTGGCGGAACTGGGCTTTGGCGGGCTTTATGTCGCCGAAGAGCATGGCGGCGCGGGGCTGACGCGGCTTGACGGCACGCTGGTCTTCGAGGCGCTGTCCATGGCCTGCCCTTCCGTGGCCGCCTTTCTGTCGATCCACAACATGTGCGCCCGGATGATCGACGCCCATGGCAGCACAGAGATGCGGGCGCGGGTGCTGCCCGGGGCCGTCGCCATGACCACGCTGCTGTCCTACTGCCTGACCGAACCGGGCTCGGGCTCGGATGCCGCGGCCCTGCGCAGCCGCGCGACCCCCACGCCCGAGGGCTACAGCCTGAGCGGGGCCAAGGCCTTCATCTCGGGGGGCGGCTATTCGGATGCCTATGTGGTGATGGCCCGCACCGGCGAGGACGGCCCGCGCGGCATCTCGGCCCTGCTGGTGGCGGCGGACACGCCTGGGCTCGGCTTTGGCGGGCTGGAGGACAAGATGGGCTGGCGGTCGCAGCCGACCCGCGCGCTGCAGTTCGACGACTGCGCCGTGCCCCGGGCCAACCTGCTGGGGCAGGAAGGCCATGGCTTCCGCTATGCCATGGCGGGGCTGGATGGCGGGCGGCTCAACATCGCGGCCTGTTCGCTGGGCGGCGCGCAGACCGCGCTTGACGCCACGCTGGCCTATATGCGCGACAGGCAGGCCTTCGGGCAGCGGCTCGACCAGTTTCAGGCGCTGCAGTTCCGGCTGGCCGAGGCCGAGATCCAGCTGCAGGCGGCGCGGGTGTTCCTGCGGCAGGCGGCGTGGAAGCTGGATACCGGCGCGCCCGATGCCAGCACCTTCTGCGCCATGGCCAAGGCCTTTGTCACCGAAGCGGGCTGCCGGGTGGTGGATGACTGCCTGCAGCTGCATGGCGGCTATGGCTATCTGGCCGATTACGGCATCGAAAAGCTGGTGCGCGACCTGCGCGTGCACCGCATCCTTGAAGGCACCAATGAGATCATGCGCGTGCTGGTGGCGCGCAGTCTGGTGGCGCAGTCATGACCGATCTTGCCCTTCGCAAGGACGGCGCCTGCGGGCGCATCACCCTGACCCGGCCACAGGCGCTGAACGCGCTGAGCTGGGACATGTGCCTGCGGATCGAGGCGGCGCTGGACCGCTGGCGCACGGATCCGCAGGTGGCGCTGGTGCTGATCGAAGGCGAAGGCCCGCGCGCCTTCTGCGCGGGCGGCGACATCGCCGAGGTCTATCACCGCGCCCGCGCGGGCGACGTGGCGCATGCACAGGGCTTCTGGCGCGACGAATACCGGCTCAACGCCAAGATGGCGGAATATCCCAAGCCGCTCGTCAGTTTCCTGCACGGCTTTGTCATGGGCGGCGGCGTGGGCTTGGGCGGGCATTGCGCGCCGCGTATCGTGGGCGAGACCGCACAGGTCGCCATGCCGGAATGCGGCATCGGCTTTGTGCCGGATGTGGGCGGGTCGTTTCTGCTGGCGCGGGCGCCGGGACGGCTGGGGCGGCATCTGGCGCTGACCGCCGCGCGCATGGGGCCGGGTGATGCGATCCATGCGGGCTTTGCCGATGTCTTTGTCCCCGAAGCGGGATGGGAGGCGCTGAAGGCCGGTCTGGCACGCACCGGCGATGTGGGTCTTGTGGCGCAGGCCCCAGAACCGCCGCCCCCCAGCCCCATGGCCGAGGCGCAGGACCGGATCGACGCGCTTTATGCGGGCGCGGATGTGGCGGCGATCGCCGCGGCGCTGGAGCGGTCGGAGGATCCGCTCGCGCCTGCGGCGCTGAAGGCGCTGCGCCGCAATTCGCCGCTGTCGATGGCGGTGACGCTGGCCATGCTCGACGCCTTGCAGGCAGCCCCCCATGATCTGCGCGCGGCGCTGCGACAGGAATACCGCGTGGCGCATCGCATTCTGGATCAGGGCGACATGCTGGAGGGCGTGCGCGCCGCGATCATCGACAAGGACCGCAGCCCCCGCTGGGCGGATGCGTTCGGCGCCGTGCCGCAAGATAAAGTGGCGGCGCTGCTGGCGCCGCTGGGAGCGGAGGAACTGGCGCTTCCGGCGCCTGACGGGGGAGAGACGGAATGAAGATCGCAGTCATCGGACTGGGCCATATGGGCGCGCCCATGGCCGCCAATCTGGTCGGCGCGGGCCATGAGGTGACAGGCTTCGACGCGGCGGGGGTCACGCTGGCGGGGGTGTCCCCCGCCACCAGCGCCGCCGCCGCCGCCACAGGGGCAGAGGTGGTGCTGACCATGCTGCCCGATGGCGCCATCCTGCGCCGCGTCGCGGCAGAGGTGATCCCCGCCATGACGCCGGGGGCGGTGCTGCTGGACTGTTCCACCGTCGATGTGGACAGCGCCCGCGCCGTGGCCACAGAGGCCGGGGCGGCGGGGCTGCTGGCGCTCGACGCGCCGGTGTCGGGCGGCGTGGGCGGGGCCAGCGCGGGCACGCTGACCTTCATGGTGGGCGGATCCGAGGCGGGCTTTGCCCGCGCCCGCCCGCTTTTTGAGGTCATGGGCCAGAAGGCGGTGTTCTGCGGCCCTTCGGGCAACGGGCAGGCCGCCAAGATCTGCAACAACATGATCCTTGGCGTCACGATGATCGCCACCTGCGAGGCTTTTGCGCTGGCCGACAAGCTGGGGCTGTCCCGGCAGGCGATGTATGACGTGGTCTCCACCTCCTCGGGGTCGTCATGGTCGATGACTGTCTACTGCCCTGCCCCCGGCATCGGCCCCGCCTCGCCGGCGGATCGCGGCTATGTCCCCGGGTTTTCGGCGGATCTGATGCTGAAGGATCTGCGGCTGAGCCAGCAGGCGGCGGAACTGGCGGATGCCGACACGCCGATGGGCGCGCGGGCGGCGGATCTCTATCGCGTCTTTGTCGAGGAGGAGGACGGGCGCGGGCGCGATTTCTCCGCCATGCTGCCCCGGTTCGAGCGGCGCGGGCGCAGCTGAGTGGGCGCTGTGCAGCCGGCACGCCCGGCGGGGGCTCTGCCCCCCGTCGCGCGTGCCGCGCGCCGTCCCCCGGGATATTTGGAGCCAATGGAAACCGCAGAGCCGTGTGAGCGGCTGTCGCCTTCGCGGTGCGGGCCTGTTATGAGGGCCCAAATCCATGAGGTTCCATGACCACGCTCGACATCTTCTCCGACCCCATCTGTCCCTGGTGCTATATCGGCAAGGCGCTGCTGGACCGCGCGCTGCTGGAGGTGCCGGACCATCCGTTCACGCTGCGCTGGCGGCCTTTCCTTCTGAACCCCGCCATGCCCGCCGAGGGCATGGACCGCACCGCCTATCTGGAGGGCAAGTTCGGCGGGCGCGCGGGCGCGCTCGAGGCCTATCGCCCGGTGCTGGAGATGGCCGAGGCGGCGGGGCTGGAGATCGATCTGGCCGCAATTTCCCGCACGCCCTCCTCGCTGGATGCGCAGCGGCTCATTCACTGGGCCGATATCGAAGGCGTGCAGACGGCAGTGGTGTCGAGCCTGTTCCGCGCCTATTTCCGCGAGGGCCGCGACATCGGCGACCGCGAGGTTCTGGGCGATGTGGCCGATGGCTGCGGCATGGATGCCGCGCTGGTGCAGCGGCTGCTGGCCTCTGACGCCGACCGCCGCGAGATCGTGGAGATGGATGCGGCGGCGCGCGGCATGGGGGTGACGGCGGTGCCCACCTTCGTGGTGGCGGGCCAGCATGCGGTGCCGGGCGCGCAGCCGACCGAGCTGTGGCTGCGGGTGATCGCCGAGCTGCGCGCGGCGGGCTGAAACGCGGAACGGACGGCATGCGTGGGGCGCAACCCGGAATTGCATGTCGGAAGCATGCTTTTTCGGTTCCCAGCGGCGCGGAAATTGGATAGCCCGGGGGCATCATTGCCCGTTGCCGCGCGCCGCGCCGCCCTGTTTCCTGAGGATCCCCATGACCGTCTCGCCACAGCCGCCCCGTGCGGCCGACACCCCGCCTGACGCGCCCCGCAAGGGGCCGGGCCGGGTGGAGTTCATCGCGCTGCTGGCGATGCTGTTCGCCTCCATCGCCTTTTCCATCGACGCCATGCTGCCCGCCCTGCCCGAGATCGGCGCGGCGCTGACGCCGGGGGATCTCAACCGCGCGCAGCTGGTGCTGACCAGCTTCGTGCTGGGCATGGGCATCGGCACGCTGTTCACCGGGCCGCTGTCGGACACGTTCGGGCGCAAGCCGGTGATCCTTGGCGGGCTGGCGCTTTATGTCGTCTCCGCGCTGGTCGCCGCACAGGCCGAGACGCTGGAGGGGCTGCTGGGGGCGCGGCTGGTGCAGGGTCTGGGCGCTGCGGGGCCGCGGGTCGTGGTGCTGGCCATCGTGCGCGACCTTTATTCCGGGCGCAACATGGCGCGGATCATGTCCTTTGTGATGATGGTCTTCACGCTGTTTCCGGCGCTGGCGCCTTCGCTGGGGGCGGTGATCATCGCGGGCACCGGCTGGCGCGGCGTGTTCTGGGCCTTCGTGCTGTTTGCGGGCATCGCCGCGCTGTGGCTGGGGCTGCGCCTGCCCGAGACGCTGCCGCGCGAGAGCCGCCGTCCGTTCCGGGCCCGCACGCTTTGGGCGGCGGTGCGGGAACTGCTGTCCCATCCGGTGGTGCGCATTTCCATCGGGGTGCAGGCGCTGTGTTCGGCCACGATGTTTTCCATGCTCTCCTCGGTGCAGCAGATCTATGACGTGACCTTCGGTCAGGGCGAATGGTTTCCGGTCTGGTTCGGTGTGGCGGCGGTGCTTGCCTCCTCCGCCAGCTTCGTGAACGCGCGGCTGGTGGGACGGCTGGGCATGCGCCGCATCGTGACCACGGTGCTGATGGTGCAGGTGGGTGTCTCTGCCGGGGCCATCGCGATCTTTGCCACCGGGCTCGGCGGCACGGCGGGGTTTGCGGTGTTCCTGATCTGGCAGGTGTCGGTGTTTTTCCAGATGGGCCTGACCATGGGCAACGTGAACGCCATCGCCATGGAGCCGGTGGGCCATATCGCGGGGCTCGCCTCGTCGGTGATCGGCGCGGTGGCCACGGTGCTGGCGGTGCTGATGGCGGTGCCGGTGGGGCTGATGTTCGACGGCACGCCGCTGCCGCTGGCCATCGGCATCTTTCTGGAAACCGCGCTGTCGCTGCTGCTGATGCTGCGCCTTGCCCGGCGCGAGGCGGTGCAGCCCGCCTGATCGGTGGGGCCTTTCCGGGGCGGGCGTGACCCGTCCCGGGGGTCCGGCCGGGGGTCTGGCGACTCCCCGCGCGCTTTCTGCATACGATTGTATGCAGATCTTTTCGCATCCGCAGAAATCGTTTAAACCAGAGACACGCGATTCACCCAGCGAAAGGGACACGCATGTCGAAGATCAAGGTCGATGCCCCCATTGTCGAGATGGACGGGGACGAAATGACCCGGATCATCTGGGATTTCATCAAGACGAAGCTGATCCTGCCCTATCTGGACGTGGATCTGCTGTATTACGATCTGTCGATCGAGGAACGCGACCGGACCGAGGACCAGGTCACCATCGACGCCGCCGAAAAGACCAAAGAGGTCGGCGTGGCGGTGAAATGTGCCACCATCACCCCCGACGAGGCGCGGGTGGAGGAGTTCGGCCTCAAGAAGATGTGGAAATCGCCCAACGGCACCATCCGCAACATCCTTGGCGGCGTGGTTTTCCGCCAGCCGATCATCTGCCGCAACGTGCCGCGTCTGGTGCCGGGCTGGACCCGGCCCATCGTGATCGGGCGCCATGCCTTTGGCGACCAGTATCGCGCCACCGATTTCACCTTTCCCGGCGCGGGCAAGCTCAGCATGAAATTCGTGGGCGAGGATGGCACCGTCATCGAGCGCGAGGTCTATGACGCGCCCTCTGCGGGCGTCTATATGGGCATGTACAACCTTGATGCCTCGATCACCGATTTTGCCCGCGCCTCGCTGAATTACGGGCTGACCATCGGCTGGCCGGTCTATCTGTCCACCAAGAACACCATCCTCAAGGCCTATGACGGGCGGTTCAAGGACATCTTCCAGAAGGTCTATGAGGAAGAGTTCGAGGCGGAGTTCAAGAAAAAGCGCATCTGGTACGAACACCGGCTGATCGACGACATGGTGGCCTGCGCGATGAAATGGAATGGCGGCTTTGTCTGGGCCACCAAGAATTACGATGGCGACGTGCAGTCCGACACGGTGGCGCAGGGCTTCGGCTCGCTGGGGCTGATGACCTCGCAGCTGATGACCCCCGATGGCCGCATCGTCGAGGCCGAGGCCGCCCATGGCACCGTCACCCGCCATTACCGCCAGCATCAGGCCGGGCAGCAGACCTCGACCAATTCCGTGGCCTCGATCTTTGCGTGGACCGGCGGGCTGAAGCACCGCGCCAAGCTTGATGACAATGCCGCCCTGCTGCGCTTTGCCGAAACGCTGGAGAAGACCGTGGTCGACACGGTGGAATCGGGCTTCATGACCAAGGATCTGGCGCTGCTGGTGGGGCCGGACCAGAAATGGCTGACCACCACCGGCTTTCTCGACAAGGTCGATGCCAATCTGCAGAAGGCGCTTGGCGCCTGAGACCTACGCGGCTGCCCGGAATCCGGGCAGCCCTGACCTGCGCGCGGCAGCGGCGCCGCGTCGGGGCTTGACCTTCGCCAGAAAGGTCAGCATCCCTGCCCCATGCAGCTTCTGGACACCGCCCCACCCGACCGCCACACGCTTTGGGAAGACGTGCATGGCATCCTGATCGGCACCACGCTGGTGGCGCTGTCGATCCAGTTCCTGCGCGCCACGGATCTGTTCACCGGACAGATCGCCGGGCTGGCGCTGGTGCTGTCCTATCCCACCGGCTGGCCCTTTGGCGCGATCTTTTTCCTGCTGAACCTGCCCTTCTACCTGCTGGCGGTGCGGCAGCTGGGCTGGCGCTTCACGCTGAAAAGCTTTGCCGCCGTGCTGCTGATGTCGGCCATGACCGACCTCATGCCGCTGGTGATGACCGTGACGCTGCCGCCATGGCTGGCCGCGCCGCTTTTCGGGGTGCTCGCGGGGCTTGGCCTGCTGTCGCTGTTCCGCCATGGCGCGACGCTGGGCGGGGTGGGCATTGTCGGGCTCTGGCTGCAGGACACGCGCGGCATCAAGGCGGGGCATGTCCAGCTGGGCTTTGACCTTTGCGTCTTTGCCGGGGCGCTGTTCCTGTTCGCGCCCGCGCAGGTCGGCTGGTCGCTGCTGGGATCGGTGATCCTGAACGCGGTGATCCTGATCAACCACCGCCGCGACCGTTACATCGCCCGCTCCTGACTGGCGCCGGGCGCCGCCGCGTGCCAGAACGCCTGCACGACAGAAGGAGCCGTGTCATGACCGCCGTGATGATCCAGGGAGCGGGGTCCAACGTGGGCAAGTCGCTGCTGGTGGCGGGGCTGTGCCGCGCCGCGCGCAGGCGCGGTCTGCGCGTGGCGCCGTTCAAGCCGCAGAACATGTCCAACAACGCCGCCGTGACCTTGGAGGGCGGCGAGATCGGCCGCGCGCAGGCGCTGCAGGCGCTGGCCTGCGGGCTGGACCCCACCTGCCACATGAACCCCGTGCTGCTGAAACCCGAAAGCGATCAGGGCGCGCAGGTCATCGTGCAGGGCCGCCGCCTGACCACCACGCGGGCCGGTGATTATGCCGCGCTGAAGCCGCGCCTGCTGGGCGCGGTGCTGGAGAGCTTCCGCAGCCTCAGCGCCGCCCATGATCTGGTCATCGTCGAAGGCGCGGGCAGCCCCGCCGAGGTCAACCTGCGCGCGCATGACATCGCCAATATGGGCTTTGCCCGGGCGGCGGAGGTGCCGGTGATCCTTGCCGGGGACATCGACCGGGGCGGGGTCATCGCGCAGATGGTGGGCACGCGGGCGGTGCTGGATCCGGGCGATGCCGCGCAGATCAGGGGCTTTGTCATCAACAAGTTCCGGGGCGATCCTCGGCTGTTTGACGACGGCTATGACCTGATCGCGCACAGCACCGGCTGGCCCGGCTACGGCGTGCTGCCATGGTTTGCCGAGGCATACCGCCTGCCTGCCGAGGATGCGCTGGATCTGCCTGCCCGCAGCGCCGGCTCGGGGCTGAAGGTGGTCTGCCTTGCCCTGTCGCGCATCGCCAATTTCGACGATCTTGATCCGCTGGCGCAGGAGCCGGGCGTGGCGCTGCAGATGCTGGCGCCGGGCAGCGCCCTGCCCGGCGATGCCGATCTGGTGATCCTGCCCGGCAGCAAATCCACGCGCGGCGATCTCGACTTTCTGCGCGCGCAGGGCTGGGACATCGACCTTGCCGCGCATGTGCGGCGGGGCGGCCATGTGCTGGGGCTCTGCGGCGGCTTCCAGATGCTGGGCCAGCAGATCCACGACCCCGAGGGGCTGGAAGGCCCGCCGGGCAGCGTGGCGGGGCTGGGGCTGCTGCAGGTGGAGACGGTGATGCGGCCCGACAAGCGGCTGGCGCGGGTGAACGCCCTGCACGCCGCCACCGGTCTGCCGCTGTCGGGATACGAGATCCATCTGGGCCGCAGCACCGGCCCCGACTGCGCGCGCCCCTTTGCCCATGTGGCGGGCACGCCCGAGGGCGCCATTTCGGCCTGCGGACGCATCACCGGCAGCTATCTGCACGGGCTTTTTGCCGATGACGCCTTCCGCGCCGCCTATCTGCGCGGGCTTGGCGCCACCGCCTCGGGGCAGAGCTATGGCGCCGGGGTCGAACGGGTGCTGGACGATCTTGCCGCCCATCTGGAGGCGCATCTGGATGTGGCGGGAATACTGGCGCTGGCGCGCTAGGCCAGCTCCGCCGCAAGCCGCGCCCATTCCGCCCCTCCGCCGGGCAAGCCCAGCCGGATCAGGTCGGGCGACCATGGGAAAATCCGGCTCCAGATCCGGGCGCGGGCCAGATGGTCCTGCGCCGCTGCGGCATCGGGGGTGTGATAAAGCCGGAACAGCTCGCAGCCGCCCGCCAGTGTCCAGCCGCGACGCGCGGCCAGCGCATCAAGCTGCAGGGTCTCCTGCCGCAGCCGCGCCACGGTCTCCGCCTGCCAGTCGCGATCGCGCAGCGCCTGCGCGCCGATCACCTGCGCGGGCCCCGACACGGCCCAAGGCCCCAGCCGCGCAGCCATGTCGGCCAGCAGCCCCGCGTCTGCCAGCACGAACCCCAGCCGCAGCCCGGCCAGCCCGTAGAACTTGCCGAAAGACCGCAGCACCACCAGCCCCGCCTCTCCGGCCCATGCCGCGACCGACAGATCGGGCCGCGCGTCGCAGAAGCTTTCATCCACCACCAGCCGCCCCACCTGCCCCGCCAGCGCCCGCAGCGCGCCCGGCGCATGGCAGCGCCCGTCGGGATTGTTGGGATTGACCACCACCGCCAGATCGGCGCCCGCCAGCGCCTCCGGCGTGGCCACCTCGGTCACCTGCCAGCCCGCCGCGCGCAGGCAGGCGGCGTGTTCGTTATAGGTGGGGGCCAGAACCCGGGCCGATCCGCGCGGCAGGATCTGCGGCAGCATCTGGATCGCCGCCTGCGCGCCCGCCACCGGCAGCACCGGGGCCTGCGTGCCATAGGCGGCGCGGGCGGCCTCGATCAGATCGGCCTGCCGCCCCGCCTGCGGCAGCGCCGTCCAGCAGTCGGGCGGCAGCGCGGGCACGGGCCAGCAGACGCGGTTGATGCCGGTGGAAAGATCGATCCACTCTGCCGCTGCCCCACCGAACCGGGCGCGCGCCTGATCCAGATTGCCGCCATGATCGCGCATCGCGCCCTCCCTCAGACCAGAGCCAGCGCCAGCAGCGCCAGAGCCATCAGCCCCATCGCCCGCAGATAGAGCCGCAGCGCGCGGGTCATGTCCTGCGGCGAAGGATCGGGGGCGGTGCCGTTCAGCCACGGCTCGTCCGCGATCACCGTGCCGTAAAGCCGCGGCCCCGACAGCCGCACCCCCAGCCCCGCCGCCAGCGCCGCCTCCGGCCAGCCGGCATTGGGCGAGCGATGCGCCCGCGCCTCGCGCCGCATGCAGGCCAGCGCCGCGCGCGGACGGGTCGAGGCCAGCGCCAGCAGAAGCCCGGTCAGCCGCGCCGGGATCAGGTTGGCGACGTCATCCAGCCGCGCCGCGACCTTGCCGAACGCCTCGAACCGGTCGTTGCGGTGGCCGATCATGCTGTCCAGCGTGTTGATCGCCTTATAGGCGGCGATGCCGGGCAGGCCAAAAAGCGCGCCCCAGACCACCGGCGCCACGATCCCGTCAGAGCTGTTTTCGGCAAGGCTTTCCAGCGCCGCCCGCGCCACCCCCGCCCGGTCGAGCCGCAGCGGATCGCGCCCCACGATCATCGCCACCGCCGCCCGCGCACCGCGCAGATCGCCCGCAGCCAGTGGCCGCGCCACCGCCGCCACATGCGCATACATCGACCGCGCCGCCAGCAGCGGCCAGCACAGCAGCCCTTCCAGCAGCAGCCCGGGCCAGCCGCCGGGCAGCAGCGCGCGCAGCATCAGGGCTGCGGCCAGCGCCGCGCCCACCACCAGCGCCGTGGTCACGCCCCCCAGCAGCAGCCGCGCGCTGCGGCTGCGCCCGGGATCGTTGAGCGACCCCTCCAGCGCCGTGATCAGCCGCCCGAGCCATGTGACCGGATGGCCGATGCGGCGAAACACCGGGTCCGGCCAGCCCAGCAGGGCATCCGCCGCCAGCGCCACCAGCATCACCAGCGCGCCGCTCATGTCAGGAACCTGTGCAGGCCGGTGAAGCCCGCCGCGCGCAGATGCGCCGCCGCCTCGGGCGGGACGGTGCCGGGGGCAAAGACCAGCCCGCGCGCCGCCCCGGTATGGGCGATGACATGGCCAAGCGCGCCAAGCGCGCGGGCCAGCGCCTCGGTCGGGTCCCCCGCCGGGCCGCGCAGCGCCAGCGTGCGCCGCGCCGACTCGGCGGCAAGCGCCGCGTGATGCGCCAGATCCCCGCCGCGCGTCCAGTCCTGCAGCAGATCGCCGATGACCGGAAACCGCCGGTCCGCCGGATCGGTGCGCGTGGGCCGGCCGTAAAAGCCGCCAAGGATCTCGGCCCGGGGCGGCTCTGGCAGATGGCCCAGCACCTCGCCCCGGCGCGAGGCCCAGATCAGCCGCGCAGGATCGCGGAACATCAGCGGATCCGACGCGCCCTCCACCGCCAGACAGGCGCGGGCCACCTGATCCGGCCCCGCATCGGGCGCGCAGAGCCGCGCCAAAGCCACAAGGGCGGCGGTGGAGGCCCCAGCCCCGCCGCCGGGCGGCATCTGCGGCCGCAGCCGGATCCGCGCCTGCGCCCTCAGCCCCAGCGCGCGCAGAAAGGCCCGCGCCCGCCCCGGCGGCAGGATGCGGGCGGGATCATGCAGCAAGAGCCCGCGCGCAGGCCGGGCCGTGGCGGTCAGGCACAGCGCGGGACAGGGCAGCGTCACCAGCGCCACGGGGCCACCGGGGGCAGCAAGCCCCTGCAGCCATTCGCCAAAATGCCCCGCCACGCGGGTCCGGCTCAGGCGCATGTGTTGACCTCCTGCACCACGCCCTCGCCCCCCGCCAGAAAGCTGATCCGCGTCACCGACAGCGGCACCACCTCGAACGCCAGCCCCGCAGGCACCGACCCCAAGGCCAGCGCCAGTGCGGCGCGCACCGTGCCCGCATGGGCCACCAGCGTCACCGGCCCGGTCAGCGGCGCCAGCCCCGCCGCCACCCGGGCGCAGAGCATGGCAAAGCTTTCGCCCTCGGGCGGCTGATGCGCGGCAAGCTGGGCGCGGTCCAGCACGCCAAGATCGGGCATGTCGGCATAGGCCAGCCCCTCCCACGTGCCAAAATCCTGCTCCACCGCCTCGGCCAGCGGGTCGGCCTGCAGATCCGGCCACAGCGCCACGGCGGTCTCGCGGCAGCGCCGCGCCGGGCTGGTCAGCAGCCGCCCCGGATCGGGCAGACGGTCGCGCAGCCGCGCCAACGCCTGCGCCGATCCGGCCAGATCCGCCGCCAGATCGCGGCGGCCATAGATTCGGCTATCCCCCTGCACCGGCGCGTGGCGGATCAGGGTCAGGTTCAGCCCCTGAGGCATGTGCGGCATCACTCCCCTTTGCAATCACCTGCCGGTTCTGCTTTGTCCTGAGCCCATGGGCAAGACCATCCTCATCACCGGCGGCGCCCGGTCCGGCAAGAGCCGTCTGGCCGAGGCGCAGACGCTGGCGTTTGGCCGTCCCGCCACCTATATCGCCACCGCCGGTATCTTTGACGCCGAAATGGCCGACCGTATCCGCCAGCATCAGGACGGGCGCGGCCCCGACTGGGCACTGGTCGAGGAACAGACCGACCTTGCCCGCGCGCTGCGCGACACGGACGGCAGCGGCCCCCGGCTGGTGGACTGCCTGACCCTGTGGCTCAGCAACCTGATGCTGGGCGATCACGACATCCCCGCCGCCACGCAGGCCTTTCTGGCCGAACTTGCCCGCCAGCGCGATCCCGTGGTCATCGTCACCAACGAGGTGGGCGCGGGCATCGTGCCCGAAAACGCGCTGGCCCGCGCCTTTCGCGACGAGGCGGGGCGGCTCAACCAGCGGGTCGCCGCCGTGGTGGACGAGGTTCACATGGCGGTCTGCGGCCTGCCCCTGAAGGTGAAACCCCATGACTGAGCATTTTCCCCTTGCGGCGCTGGCTGATCTGGCCGCCCTGCCCGCCCGCCTGCCCCGCTATGACGAGGAGGCCGCGCGTGCCGCCCGCGACCGGCAGGCAAGCCTGACCAAACCGCCCGGATCGCTGGGACGGCTGGAGACACTGGCCATCGACATGGCGGGCTGGCGCGGCACCTCGCGCCCGCAGATCCGCAAGGCGCAGGCGCTGGTCTTTGCCGGAAATCACGGCATCTGCGCGCAGGGCGTCAACCCGTTCCCGCAGGAGGTGACGGCGCAGATGGTCGCCAATTTCCACGCGGGCGGCGCCGCCATCAACCAGATCTGCGCGGTCACCGGCGCCGATCTGACCGTGATCGCGCTGGATCTGGACCACGCGACGCAGGATTTCACCCAAAGCCCCGCGATGACCGAGGCCGACTGTCTGGACGCGCTGAACCGTGGCGCAGCGGCAGTGGACGGGGCGGCGGATGTGCTGCTGCTGGGGGAAATGGGCATCGGCAATTCCACCGTGGCCGCAGCGCTGGCGGCGGCCTGTTTCGGCGGCGCCCCCGCAGACTGGACCGGGCCGGGCACCGGGTCAGACGCGGCAGGCGTCGCGCACAAGGCGCAGGTCATCGCCCGCGGGCTGGAGCGGCACGCGGGCGTGTCTGGCGATGGCGCCGCGATCCTGACCACGCTGGGCGGGCGCGAACAGGCGGCGATCTGCGGCGCGATCCTTGCCGCGCGCGCCTACCGCATCCCGGTGCTGCTGGACGGCTTCATCTGCACCGCCGCCGCCGCGCCGCTGCATGTGATCGACCCCGCGCTGCTGGACCATTGCATCGCCTCGCATCGCGGCGCGGAGCCGGGCCATGGGCGGCTGCTGGACGCCATGGCCAAGGATCCGGTGCTGGCGCTGGACCTGCGGCTTGGCGAGGGCACCGGGGCGGCGCTGGCGCTGGGTCTGCTGCGCGCGGCCCTTGCCTGTCACAACGGCATGGCCACCTTTGCCGAAGCGGGTGTGACCGGCGGATGAGGCAGGTCTTGGCGCAGGCGCAGCTGGCGCTGATGCTGCTGACCCGCCTGCCCGCCGGACGGCTGGAGACAGCCCCGCCCATGGCCCGCTCGGTCTGGGCATGGCCGCTGGTGGGGGCGCTGGTGGGCGGGATCGCGGCGCTGGTCTATGGCGCGGCGTCGCTGGGGCTGCCGCCCGTGGCCTGCGCGCTGCTCGCCATGGCGGCGGCGGTGCTGGCGACCGGCGGGCTGCACGAGGACGGGCTTGCCGACTGTGCCGATGGCTTTGGCGGCGGCACCACCCGCGCCCGCAAGCTGGAAATCCTGCGCGACAGCCGCATCGGCAGCTATGGCGTGCTGGCTCTGGGGCTGGTGCTGGCGCTGCGCGCCACGGCGCTGGCGCATCTGCCGCCCGCACAGGCGATGACGGCGCTTGTCGCGATGGGGGCTGCAAGCCGGGCGCTGCTGCCGCTGTGGCTGCGGCTGCTGCCGCCCGCGCGCGCCGATGGGCTGGGCCGCGCCGCGATGGGGCCCACGCGCGGCGGCGTGCTGGTGGCGGGGCTGCTGGGACTGGCGGCGCTGCTGCTGCTGGGGCCAGTGGCGGCCCTTGTCACCGGGGCCGCGATGCTGGCGGCCAGTGCCGCGTTTGCTGGGCTGGCGCTGCGTCAGATCGGCGGTCAGACCGGCGACGTGCTGGGCGCGCAGCAGCAGGTGGCCGATCTGGCCGGGCTGCTGGCCCTGCTGGCACTTGTCGGATAGGCGCCCCCCGGCCTGACCGGAGGGCGCGAAAGCTCAGGCGGCAGCGGCGACCGCGCGCTTGGTCAGCACGCCGATCAGATGCGCGCGATAGGCGGAGGATCCGTGAATGTCGGACATCAGGCCATCGGCGCTTACCGTCAGCCCGTCCAGTGCGGTGGCAGAGAAATTGCCCGACAGCGCCTCTTCGGCTTCGGTCCAGCGGAACACGCCCTCTTCCGAAGCGCCGGTGACGGCAACCCGCACCCCGTCGGCAAATTTCGCCACGAACACGCCGACCAGCGCAAAGCGCGAGGCGGGCTGTTCGAACTTGATATAGGCGGCCTTTTCCGGGATCGGAAAGCGGACGGCGGTGATGATCTCGCCCTCTTCCAGCGCGGTGGTGAACATGCCCTGGAAATAGTCTTCCATGGCGATTTCGCGGCTGTTGGTGACGATGGTCGCGCCAGAGGCCAGCGCTGCCGCCGGATAGCAGGCGGCGGGGTCGTTATTGGCAAGGCTGCCGCCCACGGTGCCCCGGTTGCGCACCGCCGGATCGCCGATATTGGAGGCCAGCGCGGCCAGCGCCGGATAATGCGCGGCCGCCTCGCGGGCGACGGTGCCATGGGTGGTGCCGCCGCCCAGCGTCAGCACGCCGCCTTCGGCGGACACGCCCTGCATTTCGGCGATGGCGGTCAGGCTGACCAGAACCGAGGGCTGCGCCAGCCGCTGCTTCAGCGACGGGATCAGCGTCTGGCCGCCTGCCAGCGCCTGCGCCTCGTCCTGACCCAGCGCTGCCACGGCATCGGCCAGACTGGTGGGTCTTACGATTTCGAAGCTGTACATCCTGTTTCTCCCTGCAGGGGCGGGTGCGCGCGGCACCCTGTCTCCCCGTCATCTTTTCCCAAAAAGCGGCGCCCGACAACCGCTTATCGCGGCTGCCGGGCAGGCGTTCAGCCCTGCATCGCGGACCAGACCCGGTGCGGGCTGACCGGCATGTCGATGTGATCCACCTTGTGCCCGCCCGAGGCCAGCGCGTCGATCACCGCATTGACCACGGCAGGCGGCGAGCCGATGGCCCCGGCCTCGCCGCAGCCCTTCACCCCCAGCGGGTTATGGGTGCAGGGCGTGGCGCAGGAATGGTCCACGGCATAGAACGGCACATCCGTGGCGCGCGGCATGGCGTAATCCATGTAGGAGGCGGACAGAAGCTGCCCGTCGCTGTCATAGACACAGGATTCGAGCAGCGCCTGCCCGATCCCCTGCGCGATGCCGCCATGCACCTGACCTTCGACGATCATCGGATTGACCACATTGCCGAAATCATCGGCGGCGGCGAAGCGTTCCACCGTGACCCGCCCGGTTTCGGGATCAAGCTCCACCTCGCAGGCATAGGCGCCCGAAGGATAGGTGAAGTTCGACGGATCGTAGAAGGCGGTCTCTTCCAGCCCCGGCTCGATCTCTTCCAGCGGGTAGTTGTGGGGCACATAGGCGGCAAGCGTCACGTCGCCCCATGCCACCGACTTATCGGTGCCTGCCACGGTGAACCGCCCGTCCTTCAGTTCGATATCCGTATCGGCGGCCTCCAGCAGATGGCCTGCGATCTTTTTCGCCTTGTTGATGATCTTTTCGGTGGCGCGCACCATGGCCGAGCCGCAGACCGCAAGGCTGCGCGAGCCGTAAGTGCCCATGCCGAAGGGGATCTTGCTGGAATCGCCATGCACGATGTCGATCATCGACTCGTCGATGCCCAGCATTTCGGCCACCACCTGCGGGAAGGAGGTTTCATGCCCCTGCCCGTGGCTATGCGCGCCGACCATGACCGAAATCGAGCCCGTGGCGTTCACCCGCACCGTGGCCGCATCGTAAAGCCCCGCCCGCGCGCCAAGCTGGCCCACAAGGTTCGACGGCGCGATGCCGCAGGCCTCGATATAGCAGTTGATGCCAAGCCCGCGCAGCTTGCCCTTGGCCTCGCTCTCCTTGCGGCGGGCGGCAAAGCCCGCGCGGTCGATCATCTCTTCAAGCTTGTCCATGGTGGCGACATAGTCGCCGGTGTCATATTCCACCGCCACCGGCGTGGCATAGGGGAATTCGGTGATGAAATTCTGCCGCCGCAGCGCGATGGGATCCACGCCCAGTTCCCGCGCCGCCTTGTCGATCACCCGCTCCAGCTGGAAGGTCGCCTCGGGGCGGCCCGCGCCGCGATAGGCGTCGACCGGCACGGTGTTGGTGAAGACCGCGCGCACGTTCACATAGATATGCGGCGTGCGGTAATTGCCCGCCATCAGCGTGCCATGCAGCCAAGTCGGGATGGAGCTGCTGAAGGTCGACAGATAGGCGCCCATATTGGCCAGCGTGTCGGTGCGCACGGCGACGAAGTTGTTGTCCTTGTCCAGCGCCAGTTCGATCTTGGTCACATGGTCACGGCCATGCGCGTCCGACATGAACGCCTCGGACCGGGTGGAGGTCCATTTCACGGGGCGGTTGATCTTGCGCGCGGCGAAGGTGACAAACGCCTCTTCGGCATAGTGGAAGATCTTGGTGCCGAAACCGCCGCCCACATCCGGGGCCACGACGCGCAGCTTGTGTTCGGGGATGCCCAGCACGAAGGCGCCCATCAGCAGGCGGATCACATGCGGGTTCTGGCTGGTGGTATAAAGCGTGCTTTCGTCATTGGCGCGGTTGTATTCGGCCACCGCCACGCGCGGCTCCATCGGGTTGGCGACCAGACGGTTGTTGACCAGTTCCAGCGTGGTGACGTGATGCGCATTGCGGATCGCCTCGTCCACGGCGGCGCGGTTGTCTTCGACAAAGCCCCAGTCGTAGCACAGGTTGGTGCCCATATCGTCATGCACCAGCGGCGCGCCCTCGGCGAGCGCCGCCTTCATGTCGACCACGGCGGGCAGTTCCTCGATCTCGACCACGATGGCCTCGGCGGCGTTGCGCGCCTCTTCAAGGCTGTCGGCCACCACGGCGCAGATCGGATCGCCCACATGGCGGACCTTGCCCTGCGCGAGAACCGGGTGGCCCGGCTCTTTCATCGGCTCGCCGAAGCGGTCGGTGATGAGCCAGCCGCAGGGCAACCCGCCCACCCCTTCAAAATCCTTGCCGGTAAAGATCCGCACCACGCCCGGCATCGCCTCGGCGGCGGCAGTGTCGATGCTGGTGATCCGGCCATGCGCCACGTCAGAGCGCAGGAAATGGCAGTAGGTCTGGCCGTAGACATTGATGTCGTCGGTATATTGCCCGGTGCCGGTCAGAAAGCGCACGTCCTCGCGCCGCTTCTGGCTTGCGCCAATACCATGATCTTTCGGCATGTCGAAATCCCTCCCTGTGGGTGACGGGGCAGCACCCCGCCGAAACATCCGTTCCGGGCCCCGGGCGCGCAGCCCCGGACCCCGCCTGTCGGGGGGCGGGGGCAGCCCCCGCCCGTCGCATCGCTCCCGCCTCTTTCACGGCACGCTGGCGCGCCGCGCTCCTCCCGGCGGGGGCGGATCACTCCGCCGCGATGACGCTTACATCCTGACCGCTGGCCGCCATGATCGCCTTGACGATGTTGTGGTAGCCGGTGCAGCGGCAGATATTGCCTTCCAGATAATGCCGGATCTCGGCTTCGCTGGGCTTGGGGTTGTCCTTCAGCAGCGAGGCCGCCGCCATCACCATGCCCGGCGTGCAGAAGCCGCATTGCAGGCCGTGATGGTCCTGAAACGCCTGCTGGATCACGTTGAGCGAGCCGTCCGCATTGGCCTGCCCTTCGATCGTGCCCACCTCTGCGCCGTCACATTCGGCGGCGAAGATGGTGCAGGCCTTCACGTTCAGGCCGTTCACATGGATGGTGCAGGCGCCGCATTGCGAGGTGTCACAGCCGACATGGGTGCCGGTCAGCCGCAGTTCGTCGCGCAGGAACTCGGTCATCAGCGTGTTGCCACGCACTTCCTTGGCGACGGTCTTGCCGTTCACCGTCATTGTCACCTTGGTCATGAAACCCTCCCTGGGTTGACGTGTCTTGATTGGATGGGGTCACATTGCCATGCCGGTCAGCTGGAGACCATCCGTTTGAACCAGCCTTTCTTTTTTCCTTCTTCCCCTGCGGCACCCTCGGCTTCGGGGGCGGCATCGGGATCGGCGGGGCCTTCCACCGCGTCCTGAAAATTGGTGAAGAACTGGTCGGCCATCTTCTTGGCGAAGCCGTCGATGATGCGGCTGCCCAGCTGTGCCAGCTTGCCGCCCACCTTGGCCTCCACATCATACTGCAGCTCGGTGCCCTCAGGCACTTCCACCAGCCGCACATCGGCGCCGCCCTTGGCAAAGCCTGCGGCCCCGCCCTTGCCTTCACCCGAAAGCGTCAGGCTGTTGGGCTCGTCACGGTTGGAAATCGTCACCTGTCCGGCAAAGGTCGCCTTCACCGGCCCGACCTTCTGCACCACCGTGGCGGCGAAGCCCTCCTCGGGCGAGCCGCTCATCTCGGTGCAGCCGGGCACGCATTGCTTCAGCACCTCCGGATCCAGCAGCGCCGCCCAGACCACCGCGGGGGGCGCCTTGATCACACGGGAATCGCTCATCTGCATGGGGTCGCATCCTCTCTCTCATGTTGCCCAGCCTAGCCATCGCGGGCCGGACGCCTATTAGACCAATGGACTAAGCCACGGGGGCAGCGCGCGGCGCCACGGCGGCCCGCGCCAGTCCTTGGGCCGAAGATCGCCGCGATCCGCCCGTTCCGCAACCCCGCATCGCCGCCCCAAAGCCCGCGCCGCCACGGGCCCGCCGCACAGAAACCGGGCCTGCACCTTTCGGAGCACTGGCCCTGCGCGCCGCGATGCGGCTAGGCTGGCGTCAGGACGAGGAGAGACGCATGAGCCTGACGGTCACCGACCTCAGCTACAGCTATGGCGCCAAGACGGCGCTGTCGCAGGTCAGCTTTGCCGTGCCGGAGGGGCGGTTCGCGGCGCTGCTGGGGCCGAATGGCGCCGGGAAATCCACGCTTTACGGGCTGCTGACCGGGCTTTTCAGCGCGCCTTCGGGGCAGATCCGCGTGGCCGGGCACGATCTGGCCCGCAATCCCCGTGCGGCGCTGGCGGTGATGGGGGTGGTGTTCCAGCAGCCGACGCTGGATCTGGATCTGAGCGTGCGGCAGAACCTGCGCTATTTCGCGGCGCTGCACGGGCTTTCGGGCCGCGACCGCGACCGCCGCATCGACGCGGCGCTGGACCGGCTCGCCATGCGCGCCCGCGCGGGCGAAAAGGCCCGCGACCTGAACGGCGGGCACCGCCGCCGCACCGAGATCGCCCGCGCCCTGCTGCATGATCCGCGCGTGCTGCTGCTGGACGAGCCCACCGTGGGGCTGGATGCCGCCGCGCGCTCTGCCATCACCGACCATGTGCATGCGCTGGCGCGGGACACCGGGCTGACCGTGCTCTGGGCCACGCATCTGACCGACGAGGTGCTGCCCGGCGACCATCTGGTGCTGCTGCATCAGGGCCGGGTGCTGGCCAGCGGCACGGCGAGCGCGCTGCACGGCACCACCCCGCTTCGCGACTGGTTCCTATCGCGCACGGCGGTGCCCGCATGAGCCTGCGTCCGTGGCTCATCGCCTTTCGCGCCATCACCGCCCGCGAGGCGCTGCGTTTTGTCCACCAGCGCGAACGCTTTCTGGCCGCGCTGGTGCGCCCGCTGGTCTGGCTGCTGGTCTTTGCGGCGGGGTTCCGCGCCGCGCTTGGCCTGTCGATCATCCCGCCCTACCAGACCTACATCACCTACGAGACCTACATCATCCCCGGTCTCTGCGGCATGATCCTGCTGTTCAACGGCATGCAAAGCTCGCTGAGCCTTGTCTATGACCGCGAGATGGGGTCAATGCGGCTTCTGCTCACCGCGCCGTTGCCGCGCTGGTTCCTGCTGTTTTCAAAGCTGTGCGGGGCCTCCTTCATCTCCATCCTGCAGGTGCTGGCCTTTCTGGCCGTAGCCGCCGCCTTTGGCATCGTGCTGCCGCTCTGGGGCTATGTGGCGGTGCTGCCCGCGCTGCTGATCGGCGGGCTGATGCTGGGCGCGCTGGGGCTGGCGCTGTCCTCCTTCATCAAGCAGCTGGAGAATTTTGCGGGTGTCATGAATTTCGTGATCTTCCCGATGTTCTTCCTCAGCTCGGCGCTTTACCCGCTGTGGAAGATGGCGGAATCCTCGCCGCTGCTGCGCGACATCTGCGCGGTAAACCCGTTTACCCATGTGGTCGAACTGATCCGCTTCGCGCTGTATCTGCAGCTGAACCTCGCAGCGCTTGGCTGGGTGCTGCTGACGGCACTGGTGTTCATGGCGCTGGCGCTCTGGGGCTATGATCCGGCACGCGGTCTGGTGCGGCGCAAGGGCTGAGCCCTAGCCCACCAGCCGCGCCGGGCTGCCCTCCAGCCGCAGGATGCGGGTGGCAAGGCGCCGCGCCTCGGCCTGCACATGGGTGACGATCAGCGTGGTGACGCGGCGGCGGGCGCGCAGGGTCTCGAACAGGGTCATCATCTCGTCGGCCAAGGCCGGGTCCAGCGACACGAAGGGTTCGTCCATCAGCAGCAGCTCCGGCTCCGCCGCAAAGCCGCGCGCCAGCGACAGGCGGCGCTGCTGGCCCAGCGACAGCTGCCGGGGCCATGTGTCGCCGCGCCCGCCCAGCCCCACCTCGGCCAGCGCCGCCTCGGCACTGTCGCGGGAGATTCGCAGCGGAATCATCAGATTGTCGCGCAGACTGCGCCATGGCAGCAGGGTCGGTTCCTGAAACACCATCGCCAGCCGGTCGGGCACGACACGCTCGCCCCTGAACCGCGGTTCAAGCCCGGCCAGACTGCGCAGCAGCGTGGTCTTGCCCGCCCCCGAGGGCCCGGTCAGCGCCACCGTCTCGCCCTGCCGCAGATCCAGCGTGACCGGCCCCAGCACCGCGCGTCCGCCAAAAGACAGCCCGTCGAGCCGCAGCCGCGCCACCAGCGGCGGCCCGCTGTCGCGCGCCCCGCTCACCAGCCGCAGCTGCGCCATGTCACGAGCCGGGCTGGACGAAGACGCCCTCGGGCAGGCCGGTCAGCGGTCCCACCAGCTCTTCGCCGCCCAGATCCGCCATCAGCGCCAGCATCCGGCCCGCCGCCGCCTCATCCACCGGACCGGTGCCGGGCGTGCCTTCCAGAAACCCGGCCTTGAGCGCCGCAAATTCCGCGTCATTTCCGGCGTTCATCATCGGGCGGATGCGGTCCCATTCCGCCGCATCTGTGGCCAGCAGCGCCTTGGCCGCCTGCGAGGCCTGCGCCACCCCTTCCGCCAGTTCGGGATGGGCGCGCAGCATCTCGCCCTTCAGCACATAGCCCAGAAGCGGCGTGTCGGGATCGAGCCCCAGCGCCTCTGCCGCCTCCGACACGGTGACCAGCGGTCGCATGCCGCCGGCCTCCATCTTCGCGAGAAAATGCCAGAAGTTGATGGCGCCATCCAGCTCGCCCTGCAGCGCGGTCTGATAGATCAGCGGCGGCGCGCCAAAGACCTGTTCGGTCTCCGTGACCAGATCCATGTCGGCCACCTGCGCCGCATAGGCGCGCAGGATCAGCCATGATTTGTCGAGCGGTCCGCCCGCGATGCCGATCTTGCCGCCTTTCAGGTCGGCAATGGTCTGCGCCGGGCTGTCGCCGGGCACCATCACCGATCCCACCGCGCGGGAATAGGGCACAAAGACGTAATCCCGCCCCGAGGCGCGCTGCCGCGCGACCCAGAGCCAGTCCGACACGATCACGTCGGCCTCGCCGCCCTGAAAGGCGATCTGGGCGGCGGAATTGCCCGCAACCCCCATCACCTGCAGGTCGAACCCGGCCTGCGTGTCAAATCCGTTGGTCTTGATGACATCCAGTTCCCAGCTGACGGTGCCCTGTTCCAGCACCGCCGCCCGCAGCACCGGCAGATCCGCCAGTGCCATGCCGGACCAGAGCAGCACCATGGCCCCGGCCCCGCCGATCCGTCGCATGAACGCCATGGTCTCCTCCCCATGTGGTCTGCGACGAGCGTAGCGCCGCCCCCGAAGCCGCAGAAGTGCGACAAAAGGAGGGGGGCGGCGCGGCACCGATCAGTTCAGCGCGCCCGCGATGGCGCCCATCAGGTCCAGCACCTGCCCGGTTTCGCGGTCGACCCGGTAGACGCTGTCGCCCACGCGGTAATAGGTCTGGCCGGGGTCCAGCTGGTAGCGGCGGGGATCGCGGATCACCACATAGCCGTCGCGGATGCGGTCGCCCCGGTCGTAGCGATGCGTGTGATGGTCATCGCGGTCGCGGTCGTGATCGTGACGGTGTTTTGCATCCCGGTCGCCATGGCCCTTCTTGGCAAGGCCCGGAGGCGTGCAGTCCGCCGATTTCTTGGCAAGGCCCGGCGGGCATCCGCGCGGCGCCGCCTCTGCGGCAAGCGGCAGGCACAGGCTGGCGGCAAGGGCGGTCAGGGTCAGGAAGCGGGCCATGGGTTAGTCCTTTTGATCTGGTGCAGATACCACGGCATCAACGCACGATCCCGTCGCTTGGCTCCGCCACACCGGGGAACGGCGGCGGAAACCCGCCGGATCCCGCAGCTCAGCCCTGCCAGTCCGGCCTGCGTTTTTCCAGAAAAGCGGCGATGCCCTCCTCGGTGTCGCGCCATGACATGTTCTCCGCCATCACCGCGCCCGCATGGGCATAGGCCTGATCCAGCGGCAGGTCGGCCTGCGCGTAAAACGCGCTCTTGCCGATCCTCACCGCCGCCCCCAGCTTGGCCGCCACGGTCTGTGCCAGCGCCAAGGTCTCTGCCGCCAGCGCGTCAGGTGGGACCACACGGTTGACCAGACCAAGCGCCTGCGCCTCGGGCGCCTCGATCAGGCGGCCCGTGGTCAGCATCTCGAACGCGGCCTTGCGCGGGATGTTGCGGGTCAGCGCCACCATGGGCGTAGAACAGAAGAGGCCGATATTCACGCCATTGACGCCGAACCGCGTGCCTTCGGCGGCCACCGCCATGTCGCAGCTGGCCACCAGCTGGCAGCCCGCCGCCGTGGCGATGCCATGGACCTGCGCGATCACCACCTGCGGCAGCGTGGTGATCCCGGTCATCACCCGTGCGCAGCGGGCAAAGAGATCCGCAAAAGCCGCCGCCCCGCCATCCGCCGCCTGCCGCGCCGCCTGCATCTCGCGCAGGTCATGGCCCGCGCAGAAGGCCCGCCCCGCGCCAGAGATCACCACCACGCGGATGTCGCGGTCCTGCGCCAGCGCATCAAGCTGGTCCTGCAGCGCCGCCAGCATGGCATCGGACAGCGCGTTCAGCCGGTCGGGCGCATTCAGGCAGAGCCGTGCCACAGCCCCGGTATCGTGACGTTCCAGAAGTTTCATCTTGTCCTCCTCATCCCTGTCGGGAAGCGTAGCGCGGGCACCAAGAGGAGAAAAGCATGGCGCTGGTGATGACGGCAGAGCAGATCGACGCGTTCCTGAAAGAGGAGTTTCCGCAGGTCACCGGGCTTTTTGCCATCGACCGCATGGACGAGTCCCTGCTGGTGATGCGCCTGCTGACCGACGAGCGCCACCTGCGCCCCGGCGGCACGGTGTCGGGACCGTCGATGTTCGCGCTGGCCGATGTGGCGGCCTATGTGGCGACGCTGGCCCGGATCGGGCCGCAGGCGCTGGCGGTGACCACCCATTGCTCCATCGATTTCATGCGCAAGCCCGTCTCCGGCGCGGATGTGCTGGCCGAGGCGCGGGTGCTGAAGCTGGGCCGCAGCCTGAGCGTGACCGATGTGCTGCTTTACTCGGAAGGCAGCGCCGAGGTGGTGGCCCATGCCTCGCTGACCTATGCCATCCCGCCCGCGCGGCGGTAAGGGCTGTGCTGCCGTCGGGCGGGGAGAAAGAAGGGGGCTCTGCCCCCGTCGCCTGCGGCGACTCCCCCGGGATATTTTGGCCAAGAAGAAGCTGCTGGGCGGCGCGCGGGCCGGGGCGCGGCGGGGCGCCGGCCCGCGCGGAAGCGGGCGCGGGTCCGTGTGGCGCCCCGGGGCGGAGGGGCCGCGTTATTCCGCGGCCACCTTTTTCTGGGTCAGCATGGGTTTGAGGTAGCGGCCGGTATGGCTGCCCTCGACCTCGGCCACCTGTTCGGGGGTGCCGGTGGCCACGATCTCGCCGCCGCCATCGCCGCCTTCGGGGCCGATGTCGATGATGTGGTCGGCGGTCTTGATGACATCGAGATTGTGTTCGATCACCACCACCGAATTACCCTGATCCACCAGTTCGTGCAGCACTTCCAAGAGCTTGCGCACATCCTCGAAATGCAGGCCGGTGGTCGGCTCGTCGAGGATGTAGAGCGTGCGCCCGGTGGAGCGCCGCGCCAGTTCCTTGCTGAGCTTGACGCGCTGCGCCTCGCCGCCCGACAGGGTGGTGGCCTGCTGGCCGACCTTCACATAGCTGAGCCCGACCCGCATCAGCGCGTCCATCTTTTCGCGGATGGAGGGCACGGCCTGAAAGAACTCCTGCGCCTCCTCCACCGTCATGTCGAGCACGTCGGCGATGGATTTGCCCTTGAAGCGGATCTCCAGCGTCTCGCGGTTGTAGCGCTTGCCCTTGCAGGTTTCGCATTCGACATAGACATCGGGCAGGAAGTGCATCTCGATCTTGATGAGCCCGTCGCCCTGACAGGCCTCGCAGCGCCCGCCCTTGACGTTGAAACTGAACCGGCCCGGCTTGTAGCCGCGCGCCTTGGCCTCGGGGAGCCCCGCGAACCAGTCGCGGATCGGGGTGAAGGCGCCGGTATAGGTGGCGGGGTTCGACCGCGGCGTGCGCCCGATCGGGCGCTGGTCGATGTCGATGACCTTGTCGAGATGTTCGAACCCCTTGATCGTCTCGCAGGGGGCGGGGGTTTCGCGCGCGCCGTTGAGCCGCATCGCCGCGTTCTTGTAGAGCGTTTCGATGGTCAGGGTGGATTTGCCGCCCCCCGACACGCCGGTGACGCAGACGAATTTGCCCAAGGGAAATTCGGCGGTGACGTCGTGCAGGTTGTTGCCGCTGGCCTTGACCACGGTCAGTTTCTTGCCGCTGCCCTTGCGCCGGGTGGCGGGCACGGCGATTTCGCGGGTGCCCGCCAGATATTGCCCGGTCAGGCTGGCAGGGTCGGCGGTGATCTCGTCCGGGGTGCCCTTGGCCACCACGCGCCCGCCATGCACGCCCGCGCCGGGGCCGATGTCGAACACGTAATCGGCCTGACGGATCATGTCTTCGTCATGTTCGACGACGATCACGGTATTGCCCTGATCGCGCAGGGATTTCAGCGTGCCGATCAGCCGGTCATTGTCGCGCTGGTGCAGGCCGATGCTGGGTTCGTCGAGCACGTAAAGCACGCCGGTCAGGCCTGAGCCGATCTGCGAGGCAAGCCGGATGCGCTGGCTTTCCCCGCCCGAAAGCGTGCCTGCGGCGCGGCTCATGGTCAGATATTCAAGGCCGACATTGTTGAGAAAGCCCAGTCGTTCGCGGATTTCCTTGAGGATGGCGCGGGCGATCTCGTTCTTCTGCCCGGTGAGGCTGGCGGGCACCGTCTCGATCCAGTCATGCGCCTCGCGGATCGACATCTGCACCACCTGCCCGATATGCAGGCTGCCGATCTTCACCGCCAGCGCTTCGGGGCGCAGGCGGTAGCCGTGGCAGGTGCCGCAGGGGCGGTTGTTCTGGTAGCGCTCGAACTCCTCGCGCACCCAGGCGCTGTCGGTTTCGCGGTAGCGGCGTTCCATGTTGGGAACCACGCCTTCGAAGATGCGCGAGACCTGATAGACGCGCCCGCCCTCGTCATAGCGGAAGTCGATCTCTTCCTTGCCCGACCCGTGCAGGAACACGTCCTGCACCCGTGGCGGCAGATCCTTCCACGCGGCCGTGGTCTTGAAGCCGTAATGTTTGGCCAGCGAGCTGATGGTCTGGGTGAAATAGGGCGACTTGCCCTTGCGCCACGGGGCGATGGCGCCATCGCCGATCTTCAGCGTGACATCGGGCACCACCAGCTGCGGGTCGAAGAACAGCTCCACCCCCAGCCCGTCGCAGTCGGGACAGGCGCCGAAGGGGGCGTTGAAGGAGAAGAGCCGCGGCTCGATTTCCGGAATGGTGAAGCCCGAGACCGGGCAGGCGAAGTTTTCCGAGAAGGTGATGCGCTCCGCCTCGGCCTCGTCTTCCTTGGGCGCGGTTTCAAGGATCGCGATGCCGGAGGCCAGATCCAGCGCGGTGCGGAAACTGTCGGCGAGCCGCGTCTCCAGCCCGTCGCGGACCACGATCCGGTCCACCACCACGTCGATGTCATGGCGGAATTTCTTGTCGAGCGTCGGCGGCGTGTCGAGATCGTGGAATTCGCCGTTCACCTTGACCCGCTGGAAGCCCTGCTTGCGCAGCTCCAGAAATTCCTTGCGGTATTCGCCCTTGCGGTCGCGCACGATGGGGGCCAGCAGATAGCCGCGGGTGCCTTCGGGCAGGGTCATCACCCGGTCCACCATGTCCTGCACCTGCTGCGCCTCGATGGGCAGGCCGGTGGCGGGGCTGTAGGGCGTGCCGACCCGGGCGAAGAGCAGGCGCAGGTAGTCGTAAATTTCGGTCACCGTGCCGACGGTGGAGCGCGGGTTCTTCGACGTGGTCTTCTGTTCGATGGAAATCGCCGGGGACAGGCCCGCGATGTGGTCCACATCCGGCTTTTCCATCATGTCGAGAAACTGCCGCGCATAGGCGGACAGGCTTTCCACATAGCGGCGCTGGCCTTCGGCATAGATCGTGTCGAAGGCAAGGCTGGACTTGCCCGACCCCGACAGGCCGGTGATCACCACAAGCTCGTCGCGGGGAATGTCCACGTCGATGTTCTTGAGATTATGCTCGCGCGCGCCGCGCACTTCGATCTGCTTGAGCTCTGGCATGAGACCCTCGGAGGACGGAACGGTTAACACATAGGCGAAAGACCCGGGCGCGCCAATGGCAAAGTGAGAACATTGCCGGAACTTTTTTCGGGCACCCGCCCGGACCGCCCATGGCAGACCGATCCATTGTGCATTGGCAGCATAACATAGGTCCGCCGCCGCCTCATGACCAGAGGGCGGGGCCGCTTCGCTGTCCCGGACCGGGCCGCCGCCTAGCGATACAGCAGCGAGCCGCCGTCGTGGAACAGATGCACCTTGTCGGGATCGCAGGCCAGTGTCACCTGCCGCCCGCGCAGGTTGCGATGGATGCCGGGCAGCTTGGCGATGAAGGCGGGTGCCTCGCCCTGCGGTTCGAAATGCAGCAGCGTGACCTCGCCCAAGGCTTCGGTCAGGGCGACGGTGCCGGTGAACACCCCCTGCCCTTCAGTGATCATGCAATCCTCGGGGCGCAGGCCGACATTCACCAAAAGCCCCATGTCAGCCTCGGTGCTGGGCACGTCCGACAGCGCGCTGCCGCCGTCTTCCAGCGTGACGGTGGTGCGGGGGCCGGTGGCGGTGATCCGGCCCGGCACAAGGTTCATCGCCGGGGATCCGATGAACTGCGCCACAAATTCGCTGTTGGGCCGTTCGTAAAGATCAAGCGGCGATCCCACCTGCGCGATGCCCCTATTGGCCAGCACCACGATGCGGGAGGCGAGCGTCATCGCCTCCACCTGATCGTGGGTGACGTAGATCATCGTCCGGTCGGGCATCTGTTCCTTGAGCTGGGCAATCTCGATCCGGGTCGCCACGCGCAGCGCGGCATCCAGATTGGACAGCGGCTCGTCGAACAGGAACACCGACGGGTCGCGCACGATGGCGCGACCGATCGCCACCCGCTGCCGCTGCCCGCCGGACAGCGCCTTGGGCAGGCGGTCCAGATAGGGGGTCAGCTGCAGCATCTTCGCCGCGCGTTCCACCGCGGTGTCGATCTCTGGCTTCGATTTCTTGGCGATCTGCAGGGCAAAGGCCATGTTGTCGCGCACGGTCATGTGCGGATAGAGCGCATAGCTCTGGAACACCATGGCGATGCCGCGCTGCGCGGGCGGCACGTCATTGACCACCTGCCCGCCGATTTCCAGCGTGCCCGCCGTGATGCGTTCCAGCCCCGCGATCATACGCAGCAGCGTGGATTTGCCGCAGCCGGAGGGGCCGACAAAGACGATCAGCTCTCCCGCCTTGATGTCGAGATTGATGTGGCGCAGCACCTCGATGGTGCCGCCATAGGTCTTGCCCACATCGGTCAGCTTCAATGTCGCCATGCCGGTCCCCTCCCCTGTTGCCTCAGACCTTGACTGCCAGCGCGGGCTGCCACGGCCCGAGATGGAACTTTCCGTCCGGCGCGGTGCCGGTCGATCCCAGCTCCACCCCGACCTGCTGCCACTTGCCCGGAGGCGCGTCGATCGCCGCGGGATCGGGGCTGATGTTGAAGGCGCAGAACAGCTCTTCGCCACTGACCTTGCGGCGGAAGCTCAGCACGGTGCCATCGGTCGACAGATCCTCCATGCTGCCCTTGCCCAGCGCCTTGTGGCTGTGACGGAAAGAGATGGCGCGGCGGTAATGATGCAGGATCGCCGCCGGATCCTTTTCCTGATCCGACACGGTCATGCGCAGATGTTCATGGCTGACCGGCAGCCACGGCTTGCCTTCGGTGAAGCCGCCGTGATGTTCGTCCGGTTCCCAGACCATGGGCGTGCGGCAGCCGTCGCGGCCCTTGAAGGCGGGCCAGAAGCTGATGCCATAGGGATCCTGCAGATCCTCGAAGGCCAGTTCCGCCTCGGGCAGGGCCAGTTCCTCGCCCTGATAGATGCAGGCGGAGCCGCGCAGGCACATCATCAGCGTGGTATACATCCGCGCGGCGGCATCGCCGATCCCCCAGCGCGAGACATGGCGCACCACGTCATGGTTCGAAAACGCCCAGCAGGCCCAGCCATCGCTGGCGACAGAGGCCACCTGATCCATCACGTCCTTGACATAGGAGGCGGTGGGCGCCTTGGCCGACAGCAGCTCGAACGCATAGGACATCTGCAGATGATCGGTGCCGCCGGTATATTCGCCAAGCACTTCCATGCCGCGCAGATCCTCGCCGATCTCGCCCACGGCGGCGGCGTTGTAGCGGTCCATCAGCTTGCGCAGCTTGGCAAGGAACAGCAGGTTTTCCGGCTGGGTCTTGTCGTAAAGATGCTCCTGCCAGGTATAGGGATTCACGGCAGGCGCGGTGATCGGGTTGCGCATGTCTTCGGCCAGCGCGGGATTGTCGCGCAGCTGTGAATCGTGAGTGTAGAAGTTGACGGTATCCAGCCGGAAGCCATCGACGCCCCGGTCCAGCCAGAACTGCGCGATGTCCAGAAGAGCCTCCTGCACCTGCGGTTCGTGGAAGTTCAGATCCGGCTGCGAGGTCAGGAAGTTGTGCAGGTAATACTGGCAGCGCGTGGTGTCCCACTGCCATGCAGAGCCGCCGAAGATCGACAGCCAGTTGTTGGGCGGCGTGCCATCGGGCTTGGCATCGGACCAGACGAACCAGTTGGCGCGGTCATTGTCGCGCGACGAGCGGCTTTCCTGAAACCACGGATGCTGGTCCGACGTGTGCGACAGCACGAGGTCGATCATGACCTTCAGCCCCAGCAGATGCGCGGTTTCCACCAGCGTGTCGAAATCGGCAAGGCTGCCGAACATCGGGTCGACGTCGCAGTAATCGCTGACGTCATAGCCGAAATCCTTCATCGGCGACCGGAAGAACGGCGAGATCCACACCGCGTCCACCCCCAGCGAGGCCACATGCGGCAGCCTGCGGGCGATGCCCAGCAGATCGCCGATGCCATCGCCATTGGTGTCCTGAAAGCTGCGGGGGTAAATCTGATAGATCACCGCGCCCCGCCACCAGTCGCTGTCGGCAGGCACGGGGAGTTTTCTTTTTTCGGTCATGTAAGATCGATCCTTGAGGTCATTTGACAGAGCCCGCGAGCAGGCCCCTGACGAGATATTTTTGCATGGCGAAGAACACCATCAGCGGCACGGCAATCGACACGAAAGCCGAGGTGGCCAGAATTTCCCACTGTCCGCCCCGCGAGCCCATCAGGTTCACCAGCCGCGCGGTCAGCACCAGACGGTCATCGTCGGTGCCCAGAAAGACTAGGGCGACAAGAAGATCGTTCCACGTCCAGAGGAACTGAAAGATCGCAAAGCTGGCCAGAGCGGGAAAGGACAGCGGCAGCACGATCTTCACGAAGACCTGAAAATCGGTGGCCCCGTCCACCCGCGCGTTTTCGATGATGTCCTTGGGCAGACCCACCATGTAATTGCGCAGCAGATAGATGGCCAGCGGCAGGCCAAAGCCGGTATGGGCCAGCCAGACCCCCAGATAGCCCTTGCCGATGCCGATGTCGTTGTGCAGCTGCAGAAGCGGGATCAGCGCCAGCTGCAGCGGCACCACCAGCAGCCCGACCACCGCCGCCACCAGCAGCGCCCGCCCCGGAAATTCCATCCATGCCAGCGCATAGGCGGCAAAGGCGGCGACAAGGATGGGAATGACCGTGGCTGGGATCGACACGGTCAGCGTGTTGAGAAAGGCCTGCCCCACCCCCGCGCCCGAGGTGCTGCCCGACAGCACGTTGCCATAGTTCTGCAGCGTGAATTCCGGCGGCGTGGTGGCGGTGGTGAAGACCCGCGGCAGCCGCTCCCCCTCGAAGCTTTGCGGCGCGCTCAGCCGGAACAGGCCGCGGTCATCGACGACCAGCTGCCAGCCATCGTCCAGATCCACGCTCTGTCCGGGCTCGTAGGCCTGCGGCGCGCGCGACGAGGTGCCCCATGCGGTCAGCGTGGTGTCGGTGGCGGGAAACAGCGTGCCTTCGATGACATAGGTTGCGCCCTGCTGCTGTTCCTCCCCCTCCAGCCGGATGGCGGGGGCCTGCCGTTCCTGCGCGGAAAAGGCCGACCACCAGCCGGAATTGCTGATCTGGTCCGCCGTGCGGAAGGACGACACCAGCAGCCCCAGCGTCGGCAGCAGCCACAGCGCCACCAGCACCACGACCGACAGATGCACCACCCATGTCAGCGCGGGTTTGCGTCCGGCGATATTGTCCATGTCCCTGCCCCCTCAGCGCGTTTCGCGACGCACGTTCACGACGTTCCAGACAAGGATGGGCAGCACCAGCAGCATGATCACCATGGCCGCAGCCGAGCCCACCCCCCAGTCGAAGGCGCGGAACATCTTGTCATACATGTAATTGGCCAGCACCTGCGTCTCCCACTGGCCATTGGTCATGGCCAGCACGATGTCGAAGATCTTCAGCACCACCAGCGTGATCGTGGTCCAGACCACCACGATGGTCGACCGGATCTGCGGCACCTTGATGCGGAAGAAGATCTGCAGCGGGCTTGCGCCATCGACAATCGCCGCCTCCACCGTCTCTTCGGGGATGCCGCGCAAGGCGGCGGACAGGATCACCATGGCAAAGCCGGTCTGGATCCAGATCAGCACCGCCATCAGGAAGAAACTGTTCCACGGCGCCATGGTCAGCCATGTCTGCGGCTCGCCCCCCAGCCCGGTCCAGATCGCGTTCAGGATGCCGATCTGCTCCTGCCCGACGGGACGGAAATCATAGACCAGCTTCCAGATCACCGAGGCGCCGACAAAGGAGATCGCCATGGGCATGAAGATCAGCGATTTGGCGATATTGCCCCAGCCGATGCGGTCGGTCAGCTGGGCGGCCAGCAGGCCGAAGGCGGTGGAGGCGGCAGGCACCACCACCAGCCACAGCAGGTTGTTGCGGATCGCCTCCCAGAATTTCGGATCCTGCGACATCTGCGCGTAATTCGCCAGACCCACGAAGGCGCCGCCCTGATCGCGGTCGGTCAGCGACAGCCACAGCGTCGCCAGCACCGGCCAAGCCAGATAAAGGCCCAGCGCGAACATCGCCGGGAACAGGAACAGCCAGGGCCGGATCATGCTGGCGCGGCGGATGTTGCGCGCGATATTGGCGCCGCGCGCCGGAAAGATCACCCGGTCCAGCAGCTGGTTCGAGGCCCAGAAATAGCCGATGCAGGCTCCGAGCCCGATGACGATGGTCAGAACGGCCTGAACTGCCGGATGCATGGCGACCTCCCCTGCGACACGAAAGGCCGGACCCGGCAGGGTCCGGCGCGTGGGTTACTTGTTGGCGTCCCAGCTGCGCTGGATTTCCGCCGCCACATCCTCGGCAGAGGCACCGCCCACATAATCGACCATGCCGGTCCAGAAGCTGCCCGCGCCCACCGCACCCGGCATCAGATCGGACCCGTCAAAGCGGAAGGTGGTGGCATCCAGCAGGATTTCCCCCTGCTTGCGCAGCGGCTCGCTGCCATAGGTGTCGGCATTGGCGCCCTTGAACGGCGTCAGGAAGCCCGACTGCGCCATCCAGATCTCATGCGCGATGGGGGTCTGCAGAAACTCGATGAAGGCGCGCGCCCCGGGGCTGTCCTTGGTGATGAAGGCCAGAGTGCCCGCCCCCAGCACCGGCTTGCCCAGATCGCGGCCCTCATAGGCGGGCATATAGAAGAAATCCGCATCCAGCCCCAGTTCCGTGCCTTCGGGGAAGAAGGTCGGGATGAAGCTGGCCTGATGGTGCAGGTAACATTGCGGCGGCGAGGCAAAGAGCCCGTTCGGGCTTTCGCGGAAATCGGTGGTGGCGACGGCCCCGGCCCCGCCCGCGACAAAGGCATCGTTGCGGGCGAACCAGCCGAATTCCTCGATGGCTTCGATCACGCGCGGATCGTCAAAGGCGATCTCGTTGGACACCCACTGGTCATAGACCTCGGGCGGCTGTACGCGCAGCATCAGATCCTCGACCCAGTCGGTGGCGGGCCAGCCGGTAGCCCCCCCCGATCCCAGCCCGATGCACCACGGTGTTTCGCCCTCCTCGGCCATCGTTTCGGTCAGGGTCTTCAGATCCTCCAGCGTCTCGGGCACCTCATAGCCTGCATCCTCGAAATTCTCGGGCACATACCAGACCAGCGATTTGACATCGATCTTGTAGGGAAAGGCATAAAGCTGGCTGTCGCCCTCGGGTCCGGGGAAGGATCCAAGGCTGACCCAGCTGTCGCCCGCAGCGTAATTCTCGCGCAGCCAGTCGGCGGTCTCCTCTCCCAGCGGCTCGACAAAGCCCTTGGAGACCAGATCGGCGATCAGCCCCGGCTGCGGCAGGATGGCGATGTTGGGCGGACTGCCGGCTTCGGCGTCGATGACAATCTGCTGTTCATAGGTTTCGGACGAGGCGTAGCTGACATTGGCCCCCGTCGCCTCGGCGAAATAGGCCAGCACGGATTCCACCAGCGCCTGATCGTCGCCGCGCCACGGGCCGAAGATGTTGACCGTCTCGCCGGAAAGATCATGCTCTGCGGCAAACTCCTCGTAGCTCTGCCAGTTGAAATCGCCCTCGCCGGGGGTGAACACCATCTGCGCCTGCGCCGTTCCCGCCAGCAGCGCCAATGCGCCCGCCGTGCCCCAAAGGCACAGGCGCCGTCCGCCCGTCTTCGTGATGAAGGTCATGGCCTCGTCTCCTCATGTCTCTGGCGCAGCCTCCCCGCGCCGTCGCTGCGGTTGCGGCAGAATCGCCTCAAACCGCTTTGAACATGTCGAAGCGTCCCGCTTTTGATGCAACCTGTCAATCAGGGACCGCCTGTTAACCCCGCGTCTTCTGCACCTTGCGGCGGGATTTGCGGGCAGTTCGGAAAGGGTCTTCACCTTTTCCGGCATTTGGCGCTAGGCTTGAGCAAGCTCGAAGCGCTTTGGAGATCCGGCGATGAACCTGAAACAGCTGGCCGCCCATCTCAACCTGTCGCAGACCACGGTCAGCCGCGCGCTGAACGGCTATCCGGAGGTCAACAAGGACACCCGCACCCGCGTTCTGGAAGCGGCGCAGGCGCTGAACTATGCCCCCAATGCCCGCGCCAAGGGGCTGGCCACGGGCCGCGCCATGGCCATCGGTCATGTCATCCCCAGCTCCAAGCAGCACGAGATGGTCAACCCGGTCTTCGGGGATTTTGTCGCGGGCGCGTCAGAGGAATACGTCAAGGCGGGCTATGACATGACCCTGTCGCTGACCGATGACCGCGACGAGGAGGAGAATTACCGCCGCCTGAAGGCGAAGGGCAATGTCGACGGGCTGATCGTGCACGGGCCGAAGATGGCGGATGCGCGCATCCCGTTCCTGATAGGGCTGGGCCTGCCCTTCGTGGTGCATGGCCGCGCCTCGGATCTGGCGCAGCCCTATTCCTGGGTGGATGTGAACAACACCCGCGCCTTTCGCCGCGCCACGGAATTTCTGATCGATCTGGGCCACCAGCGGATCGGGCTGATCAACGGGCTGGAATTCATGGATTTCGCCCATCGCCGCCGCATGGGCTACGACGCGGCGCTGGCCGCGCGCGGGCTCGCGCCCGATCCAAGGCTCATGGCCTCTGACGAGATGACCGAACCTTACGGCTTTGCCGCCGCTTCCCGGATGCTGGCGCTGGACCAGCCGCCCAGCGCCTTTCTGGTGTCTTCGCTGATCAGCGCCATCGGGGTGCGGCGGGCGATTCACGCGGCGGGGCTCGAGATGCCGCGCGACGTGTCGGTCATCACCCATGACGATGATCTGAGCTATCTGCGCAACGGCCCCGACGTGCCGGTGTTCACCGCCACGCGGTCTTCGGTGCGCGAGGCGGGGCGCATCGCCGCCGCGCTGCTGCTGCGCCATATCGCCGAACCGGGCCGCCCCGCCGAACAGCACCTGCTGGAGGCACAGCTGATCCTTGGCGCCTCCACCGGCCCTGCCCCCCTGTCCCGCATCTGAGGAGCGCCCATGTTCACCCGCAAGGATTTTCCCGAAGACTTCCTGTTTGGCACCGCCACTTCCAGCTACCAGATCGAAGGCCACGGCTTTGGCGGCGCCGGGCGCACCCATTGGGACGATTTTGCCGACACGCCCGGCAATGTGGTCCGGGCCGAACATGGCGCGCGCGCCTGCGATCATTACCATCTTTACGAACAGGATCTGGATCTGGTCGCCGCTGCCGGATTCGACGCCTACCGCTTCTCCACCTCATGGGCGCGGGTGCTGCCCGAGGGGCGCGGCCCCGTGAACACCGAGGGGCTGGATTTCTACGACCGGCTTACCGATGCCATGCTGGAGCGGGGGCTGAAACCCTGCGCCACGCTGTACCATTGGGAACTGCCCTCGGCGCTGGCCGATCTGGGCGGCTGGCGCAACCGCGACGTGGCCAGCTGGTTTGCCGATTTCACCGAGATCATCATGGACCGTATCGGCGACCGCATGTGGTCGGTGGCCCCCATCAACGAGCCGTGGTGCGTGGCGTGGCTGTCGCATTTCTACGGCGCCCATGCCCCCGGCCTGCGCGACATCCGCGCCGCCGCCCGCGCCATGCACCATGTGCTGCTGGCCCATGGCCGCGCGATCGAGGTGATGCGCGCGCAGGGTCTGGGCAATCTGGGCGGGGTGTTCAATCTGGAATGGGCCAGCCCCGCCAGCGACGAGCCAGAGGCGCGCCACGCCGCCGCGATCTATGACGGCATCTACAACCGCTGGTTTCTGGGCGGGGTGTTCAAGGGCGCATACCCGCAGATCGTGCTGGACGGGCTGGAGCCGCATCTGCCGCAGAACTGGCAGGACGACTTCCCCACCATCACGCAGAAGCTCGACTGGTGCGGGCTGAATTACTACACCCGCAAGCGCATCGCCCCTGCCCCCGGCCCGTGGCCTGCGCTCTGCGAGGTCGAGGGACCGCTGCCCAAGACCGCCATGTGCTGGGAGATCTATCCGCAGGGGCTGCAGGATTTCCTGATCCGCACCGCTGCCGAATATACCGGCGATCTGCCGCTCTACGTCACCGAAAACGGCATGGCCGCCCCCGACCAAATGCGCGGCGGCGACGTGGACGACCCCGACCGCCTGTCCTATCTGGCCGCCCATCTGGAGGCACTGCGCGCGGCGCAGGCACGGGGTGTTCCGGTGAAGGGGTATTTCGTCTGGTCGCTGCTCGACAATTACGAATGGAGCTTCGGCTACGAGAAACGCTTTGGCCTTGTGCATGTGGATTTCGACACGCTTGCGCGAACGCCCAAAGCCTCCTACCACGCGATGGCGTTAGCGCTAAGGAAGGATCAGAACCGATGAGCGGCAAGGACGGAACAGCGGTGCTGGCCGATATCGGCGGCACCAACACACGGGTGGCGCTGGGGCGCAATGGCGCAATTGTCGAAGGCTCGGTGCGGCGCTACCGCAACGCGGAAAATGACGGCATCGGCGCGGTGCTGGCGCAGTATCTGGCGGAAACCGGCATGCGCCCGCAGGCGGCCTGCGTCGCGGTGGCGGGCCCGGTGCGCGATGGCGCGGGACGGCTGACCAATATCGACTGGGACATCGACCGCGCCACCCTGCATGCCGCCACCGGGGCCGAGGTGATTTCCGTGCTCAACGACCTGCAGGCGCAGGGTCATGCGCTGGGCCATCTTGCCCAAGGCTGCCTGACCCCGATCCTGCCCGGCCAGCCCGCGAGCGCGCAATCGGCGCGGCTGGTGATCGGCGTGGGCACCGGCATGAACGCCGCCCCGGTGTTCCGGCTGGACGACCGCACGCTGGTGCCGCCCGCCGAGGCCGGGCATGTGGCCATCCCCGTGCAGACCGAGGAAGAGCTGCGCCTGCTGCGCTACATCTCGCGCAAGCATGACGGCCCGAGCGTGGAACATATCCTGTCCGGGCGCGGCTTCGAACGGGTCTATGCGTGGCTCTGCGAAGAGGATGGCGCGGGCACGCCGCTGGAGGCGGCGCAGATCATGGCGGCCATGGATGACGGCAGCGACCCGCGCGCCCGCCGCACGGTGGAGGTCTGCGCGCGGATGCTGGGCCGGGTCTGTTCCAACCTTGCGCTGACCCTGCTGCCCTTTGGCGGGATTTACCTGATCGGCGGCGTGGCGCGGCATTTCGGCCCGCATCTGCTGGATTGCGGCTTTGCCGAAGCCTTTGCCGACCGGGGCCGCTTCCGCGACTTCATGGGGCAGTTCCCGGTCAGTCTGGTGACCGACGATTACGCCGCGCTTACCGGCTGTGCCCGGCATTTGAGCGAAATGCCCGAGGCGAGGGCGTAAATCCCCGCACCGCCATCATTTCATCACGAATTCTGTTCATCACGCGGGCAGGTGCACAGGATATGCTCTGATGCGCTGCCCGCATGACCCCGCCTCATTTCAGCTCCGCGAGTTCTGACCATGACCAAGCTGCCTTCCCTCCGGGAGTCGATCCTTCAGCATCTGCGCTATTCCTTCGGCAAGGATCCCGAACACGCCATTCTCGAAGACTGGCGCATGGCGGTCAGCTATGCCGTGCGCGACCGGATCACCGATGCGTGGATCAACGCCACCCACCGCACCTATGACACCGGCGCCAAGCGGGTCTATTACCTGTCGATGGAATTCCTGATCGGGCGGCTGCTGGAAGACGGCATCGTCAATCTGGAACTGGTGGACGAGGCGCGTGCCGTGCTGGCCGAATTCGGCAAGGATTATCAGGCGGTGCTGGCGGACGAGCCCGATGCAGCCCTGGGCAATGGCGGGCTGGGGCGGCTCGCGGCCTGTTTCCTTGAAAGCCTGTCAACGCTGGGCTGTCCGGCGCATGGCTATGGCATCCGCTACGAACACGGGCTGTTCCGGCAGAGCTTCGTCGACGGGCGGCAGGTGGAAATGCCCGAGCACTGGCTGGAACAGCGCCACGCCTGGGAATTCGAACGCCCCGAAGTGCGCTACCGCGTGGGCTTTGGCGGGCATGTCGACACGCGCGGCGAGACCGTGCGCTGGTATCCCGCCGAAGAGGTGGAGGCCGAAGCCTTCGACACGCCGGTGGTGGGCTGGAAGGGCCGCTGGGCCAACACGCTGCGGCTCTGGTCGGGGCGGGCCATCCACCCCTTCGATCTCGACCGCTTCAACCACGGCGATTACGCGGGCGCCGCCCAGCCCGAGGCGCTGGCGCGCACCATTTCCCGCGTGCTTTATCCCGATGACACCACCGAACAGGGCAAGGAGCTGCGGCTGAAACAGGAATATTTCCTGACCTGCGCCGCGCTGCGCGACATCCTGCGCCGCTTCAACAACCAGTTCGGCGACCTGCGCAAGCTGCCCGCCAAGGTGGCGATCCAGCTTAACGACACCCATCCCGCGATTGCCGGGCCGGAACTGGTGCGGGTGCTGCATGACGAACGCGGCCTGCCCTTCGACGACGCGCTGGAGATCGCGCAGGGCTGTCTGAGCTACACCAACCACACGCTGCTGCCCGAGGCGCTGGAGGCATGGGACGAGTCGCTGTTTGGCCGTCTGCTGCCGCGCCATATCCAGCTGATCGACCGGATCGACGCCACCCATGCCGCGCGCAACCCGTCGCGGCAGCAGTCCATGCGCGCCGACCATCAGGTGAAGATGGGGCAGCTCTCCTTCGTGATGGCACATAAGGTGAACGGCGTGTCGGCACTGCATACCGACCTGATGAAATCCACGGTGTTTTCCGAACTGCACCGCCTGCATCCCGACCGCATCGTGAACCAGACCAACGGCGTGACCCCGCGGCGCTGGCTTCTGGGCTGCAACCCGCGGCTTGCCTCGCTCATCACCGAGTCGATCGGCGAGGCTTGGGTGGATGATCTGGACCAGCTGACCCGGCTGGAGCCTAACGTGCAGGATGCCGCGTGGCTGGACCGCTACGCGCAGGTGAAACGCGACAACAAGGTGGATCTCGCGAACTGGATGGCGCGGCATCATGGCGTGCATGTGGATCCGGACATGCTGTTTGACGTGCAGATCAAGCGGCTGCACGAATACAAGCGCCAGCATCTGAACATCCTCGAGACCATCGCGCTCTGGTCCGAGATTCGCGACAACCCCGAGGCAGGCTGGACGCCGCGGCTGAAGCTTTTTGCGGGCAAGGCGGCGCCGGGCTATTTCTTCGCCAAGGACATCATCCGGCTCATCAACGATGCCGCCGCCGTCATCAATGCCGATCCGGTGACCGCCCCCTATCTGAAGGTGGCCTTCCTGCCGAATTATAACGTGAGCCTTGCCGAACGGCTGGTGCCTGCGGCCGACCTCTCCGAGCAGATCTCCACCGCCGGCAAGGAGGCATCGGGCACCGGCAACATGAAATTCGCGCTGAACGGCGCGCCGACCGTGGGCACGCTGGACGGGGCCAATGTGGAAATCCGCGAACATGTGGGGGCGGAGAATTTCTTCCTGTTCGGGATGACGGCGGAAGAGGTGATGGAACGCCGCCATGTCGACGGGCATGCATGGCGCGCCATCGAGGCTGACCCGCGCCTGCGCCGCGCGCTGGATTTGATCCGCGACGGGCGATTCTCGCCGCAGGATCCGGGGCGCTATCACGGCATCACCGGCAATCTGGAAGGGCCGGATTATTTCCTCGTCTGTTCGGATTTCACCGATTACTGGCGCGCCCAGCGCGAGGTGGACGCGGCCTTTGCCGACCGCAGCCGCTGGTCGCGCATGGCGGCCTGGAACACAGCGCGGTCTGGCTGGTTCTCCTCTGACCGGACGATCCGCGGTTACATGGCTGACATCTGGAACGCGCAGAGTCTGATCGGGGCCTGACCGGGGCCTCACCGCGGCGATTGCAAGCATAAGGGAACGGGCTACAGTCAGATCATGAACAGCAAAACCCAGCCCGATCCCGCCCTGCAGCGCCTTCTTGACGGCGACCATGACGACCCGTTCGCGGTCCTTGGTCCCCATGAGATCGACGGGCTGCGCCATGTCACCTGCTTTGACCCCGGCGCCCATGAGATGGCGGCGGTGGTGGCGGGGGTGCGGCACCCGCTGGACCCGGTGCCGGGCGCGCCCGGCGTTTTCCGTGGCCCGGTGCCGGGTGATCTGGAGTATCACCTGCGCGGCAGTGCCAATGGCCATGTCTGGGAGATGGAAGACCCCTATCGCTTCGGTCCGGTGCTGGGCGATCTGGACGAATACCTGCTGGGCGAAGGCAGCCACCTGCGCATGTGGGAGGTGATGGGCGCCCATCCCCGCAGCCATGACGGCGTGTTCGGCACCCATTTCGCGGTCTGGGCCCCCAATGCCCGGCGCGTGTCGGTGGTGGGCGATTTCAACGGCTGGGACGGGCGGCGCCATCCGATGCGCCGCCGCGGCGCCACCGGCGTGTGGGAGATGTTCCTGCCCGGCGTCGCGGAAGGCGCGTTCTACCGCTACGAGATCAAGGGCCCCGACGGGCGCATCCAGCCGCGCAAGGCCGATCCCTTTGGCTTCGGCTCGGAACATCCGCCTGCCAATGCCTCCATCGTGCGCGACATCACCGGCTATGGCTGGTCTGATGACGACTGGATGACCAGCCGCGCCGCAGCGCATGACCCCAAGGCGCCGATTTCCATCTACGAGGTGCATCTGCCCTCGTGGCGGCGCAAGGACTGGGGGCGCCCCATTTCCTATGTCGAGGCGGCAGAGGAACTGGTGGCCTATGTGCGCGACATGGGCTTCACCCATATCGAACTGATGCCGGTCAGCGAATATCCCTTTGACGGCTCGTGGGGATACCAGCCCATCGGGCTTTACGCCCCCACCATCCGTCACGGGCTGCCGCATGAAT
Source organism: Salipiger marinus (assembly GCF_900100085.1). Lineage (GTDB taxonomy): Bacteria > Pseudomonadota > Alphaproteobacteria > Rhodobacterales > Rhodobacteraceae > Salipiger > Salipiger marinus. The sequence continues at coordinate 111,727 of NZ_FNEJ01000009.1, read as the reverse complement.
TCCGCGACCTGATCAATGCCGCGCATCGCGCCGGGCTTGGCGTGCTGCTTGACTGGGTGCCGGGGCATTTCCCGTCAGACGCGCATGGGTTGGGCCGGTTCGATGGCACCGCCCTTTACGAACATGCCGACCCGCGCGAGGGCTTCCATCACGACTGGAACACGCTGATCTACAATTACGGGCGGCGCGAGGTGTCGAATTTCCTCACCGCCAACGCGCTGTACTGGCTGGAAGAATACCATGCCGACGGGCTGCGCGTGGATGCCGTGGCCTCCATGCTCTATCGCGACTATTCGCGGCCCGCAGGCGAATGGGTGCCCAACAAGGATGGCGGGCGCGAGAATTACGAAGCCATCGCCGTGCTGCAGCGGATGAATGTCGAATCCTATGGCCAGCATGCAGGCATCATGACCGTGGCCGAGGAAAGCACCGCCTTTCCCGGCGTGTCGCGCCCCGTGGATGCGGGCGGTCTGGGCTTCGGGTTCAAATGGAACATGGGCTGGATGAACGACACGCTGGAATACATGCGCAAGGATCCGCTGTACCGCAGTTTCCATCACCACCAGATGACCTTCGGCCTGCATTACGCCTATACCGAGAATTTCATCCTGCCGATCAGCCATGACGAGGTGGTGCATGGCAAAGGCTCCATGCTGGGCAAGATGCCCGGCGACCGCTGGGAAAAATTCGCCAATCTGCGCGCCTATTACGGCTTCATGTGGGGCCATCCGGGCAAGAAGCTGCTGTTCATGGGGCAGGAGTTTGCGCAGGTGCATGAATGGAATCACGACGCGCAGATCGACTGGGGGTGCCTTGCCGATCCCTCCCATGCCGGGATGCAGCATCTGGTGCGCGACCTGAACCGGCTTTACCGCGAAGAACCCGCTCTGCACCGGCTGGATGCCGATCCGGCGGGCTTTGCGTGGATCGAAGGCGGCGACACCCATAATTCGGTGTTCTCCTGGATCCGGCGCGGCGCCGAAGGCGATCCGCAGGTGGCGGTCATCTGCAACTTCACCCCCCGCGCCCATCACGGCTACCGCATCGGCCTGCCCGCCGCGGGCCGCTGGCGCGAGGCGCTGAACACCGATGCCGCACTTTACGGCGGCGACAACCGCGGCAATTTCGGCGCGGTGGAGGCCAAGCCCGGCGCAAGCCACGGCCAGCCCGCCATGGCCGAGGTGACGCTGCCGCCGCTGTCGGTGATCTATCTGGTGCAGGACGACGCCTGACCCACGGAACAGGCCCCGACCCGGGCCGCAATCACGCGGGCAAAGCCCGCACGCAGGAGGAGGAGGATCCCCATGCCACCAAAGAGCCAGAGGCTTGCCGCCCGAAGCATGGCCTTCGTGCTGGCCGGAGGGCGCGGATCGCGCCTGCACGAACTGACCAATACCCGCGTCAAGCCTGCGGTCTATTTTGGCGGCAAGGCGCGGATCATAGATTTTGCCCTGTCCAACGCGCTCAATTCCGGGATCCGCAAGATCGCGCTCGCCACGCAGTACAAGGCGCATAGCCTGATCCGTCACTGCCAGCGCGGCTGGAACTTCTTCAGCGCCGAACGGAATGAATTTCTGGACATCCTGCCCGCCTCGCAGCGCTACAACGAACAGACATGGTATCGCGGCACCGTGGATGCGGTGGCGCAGAACATCGACATCATCGACAGCTATGACATCGAATATATCGTGATCCTTGCCGGGGATCACATCTACAAGATGGATTACGAGCTGATGATCCAGCAGCATGTCGACAGCGGCGCCGAGGTGACGGTGGGCTGCCTGACCGTGGACCGGCCGGAGGCCAGCGCCTTTGGCGTGATGGCGGTGGACGAGAAGGACCGCATCACCTCTTTCCTTGAAAAGCCCAAGGATCCGCCGGGCCTGCCCGACGATCCCGACAAGACGCTGGTGAGCATGGGCATCTATGTGTTCGACTGGGCCTATCTGCGCGAAAGGCTGCATGCCGACCTGTCGGACGATGCCTCCAGCCATGATTTCGGCCATGACATGATCCCGGACATCGTCAGCAAGGGCAAGGCGCAGGCCCACCGGTTCGAGGAAAGCTGCGTGCGCCACACCCCCGAGGCGCCCGCCTACTGGCGCGATGTGGGCACGGTGGACGCGTTCTGGAAGGCGAATATCGACCTGACCAATTTTGATCCCGATCTGGATCTGTGGGACCGGGACTGGCCGATCTGGACCTATTCCGAACTCGTGCCGCCCGCCAAGTTCATCCACGACGAAAAGGACCGGCGCGGCACGGCGGTCAGCTCGCTGGTGGCGGGGGGCTGCATCATCTCGGGCACCGAGATCCGCGAGTCGCTGCTGTTCACGCAATGCCACACCAATTCCTATGCTTCGCTCGAACGGGTGGTGGCCCTGCCTTATGTCTATGTGTCGCGTCACGCGCGGCTTAAAAATGTCGTCATAAACCGTGGTGTATGTATCCCCGAAGGACTCGTGGTCGGCGAGGATCCGGAAGAAGACGCCAAGTGGTTCCGCGTCAGCCCCGGCGGGGTGACGCTGATCACGCAGGACATGCTGGACCGGAGGGAAGCCGCAAAATGACCAAGGTGCTGTCCGTCACGTCCGAATGTGTGCCGCTGGTCAAGACCGGGGGGCTTGCCGATGTGGCAGGCGCCCTGCCCGGCGCGCTTGCGGGGCACGGGGTGGACATGCGCACGCTGCTGCCCGGCTACCGCGCTGTGGTGGCCCAGCTTGCCACGCGCGAGGTGGTGGCGCAGTGGGATGACCTGTTTGGCGGCTTTGCCCGCGTGCTGAAGGGCGCGCTGGGGGATCAGGTGCTGTATGTGCTGGAGGCGCCGCATCTTTATGACCGCGATGGCGGCCCCTATGTGGACCGGCTGGGGCGCGACTGGCCGGACAATCCCGAACGTTTCGCCGCCCTGTGCAGCGCCGCCGCGCTCATCGCCAATGAGGGGATCGAGGACTGGTTCCCGCAGGTGCTGCATCTGCATGACTGGCAGGCGGGGCTGACCCCGGTCTATCTGCGCGAACTGGGCGCTGCGGACCGGGTGGCCACGCTGATGACCGTGCACAACATCGCCTTTCAGGGCATGGCGCCTGCGTCGCTGCTGCCCCGGCTGGGGCTGCCGCGCTCCGGCTTTCATGACAAGGGCTATGAATTCTGGGGCAGCATCAGCGCGCTGAAGGCGGGGCTGGTCTATGCCGACCGGCTGTCCACCGTGTCGCCCACCTATGCCGCCGAACTGATGACGCCGGAATTCGGCGCGGGCATGGACGGGGTGCTGCGCGAACGCCAGCAGGATCTGCTGGGCATCCTCAACGGCATCGACGAGGATCTGTGGATCCCGCCCTATGACGCGCCCGAAGGCAAGGCCGCGCATCGCGCGGCGCTGCGCCACGAACTGAACCTGCCCGACGGCTGGCCCGGCCCGCTCTGCGTGGTGGTGTCGCGGCTGACCGAACAGAAGGGGCTCGACATCCTGCTGCAGGCCCTGCCCGCCCTGCTCGACCGGGGCGGACAGCTGGCGCTGCTGGGATCGGGCGATCCGGCGATGGAGGCGGCGTTCCGCGCCTATGCCGACCGTCATCCCGGCGTTGCGGTGCGCATCGGCTATGACGAGGCGCTGGCGCGGCGCCTGATCGCGGGCGGCGATGCCATTCTGGTGCCCTCGCGCTTTGAACCCTGTGGCCTGACGCAGCTTTACGGGCTGCGCTACGGCACGCTGCCGCTGGTGGCGCTGACCGGGGGGCTGGCCGATACGGTCATCAATGCCTCGCCTGCGGGGCTTGCGGCGGGCTGCGCCACCGGGGTGCAGTTCCAGCCGGTGACCGCGCAGGCGCTGGCCCATGCTCTGATGCGGCTGGTGAGCCTTTATCAGCAGAAACCGGTCTGGACCCGGATGATGGCCAATGCCATGGCCTCGCCGGTGGGCTGGTCGCAGTCTGCCACCGCCTATGCCGCGCTTTACGCCCAGATGGTCAAGCCTGCATGACCGATCCCGTCTGTCTTGCGGGTGATCCCTTTCCGCTGGGGGCCAGCTTCATGGGCGATGGCGTCAATTTCGCCATCTTCTCCGCCCATGCAGACCGGGTGACGCTGTGCCTGTTCGACCCGCAGGGGCGCGAAACCCACCGTCTGCCGCTGCCCGAACGCTCCGGCGACATCTGGCATGGCCGGGTGCCGGGGCTGGTGCCGGGCCAGCATTACGGCTTCCGCGTCGATGGCCCCTTCGATCCCGCGCGCGGCCACAGGTTCAATGCGGCCAAGCTGCTGCTGGACCCTTATGCCAAGCGGCTGACCGGGCATCCGGTCTGGAACGATGCGCTCCATGGCGGGCTCGACACACCCGATCCGCGCGACAGCGCCCGCTACATGCCGAAATCGGTGGTGGAGGATCCGGCCTTTGACTGGGGCGGCACCCGTGCGCCCGCCACGCCCCTGTCGAAAAGCGTGATCTACGAGGCGCATGTCAAAGGTCTGACGCAGCGCTTTCCCGGCGCGGACCCGGCGGGCAGCTTCCTTGGGCTTGCCTCCGATCCGGTGCTGGATCACCTGATCCGGCTTGGCGTCACGGCGGTGGAACTGCTGCCAGTGCAGGCCTTTTTCAACGACCGGTTTCTGGTCAAAAAGGGGCTGGTCAATTACTGGGGCTATCAGAGCATCGGGTTCTTTGCCCCCGAACCGCGCTATCTGCATCAGGGCGCGCTCTGGGAATTCCAGCACATGGTCGCCCGGCTGCATGCGGCGGGGATCGAGGTGATCCTTGACGTGGTCTACAACCACAGCGGCGAAAGCGACGAGCACGGGCCGACGCTCAGCTTCCGCGGGCTCGACAATCTCAGCTATTACCGCCTGCACGAGGACCGCCGCCTTTACGTCAATGACACCGGCACCGGCAACACGCTGAACCTCGATCACCCCATGGTGCTGCGCATGGTGCTGGATTCCCTGCGCTACTGGGCCACCACCATGGGCGTGGACGGGTTCCGCTTTGATCTTTGCACCACGCTGGGGCGCACGCCGCAGGGCTTCGACCGGCATTCGGCCTTTTTCAAGGCGGTCACGCAGGATCCGGTGCTGGCGACCAAGAAACTGATTGCAGAGCCATGGGATATCGGGCCGGGCGGCTATCAGCTGGGCGCCTATCCCTCGCCCTTCTGCGAATGGAACGACCAGTATCGCGACGGGGTGCGGCGGTTCTGGCGCGGCGATCTGGGCCATGTGCCGGTGCTGGCCGACCGCATCACCGGATCCGCCGGAATCTTTGACCATTCCGGGCGGCAGGCCACCGCCTCGCTCAATCTGGTCACCGCCCATGACGGCTTCACCCTCACCGATCTGGTCTCCTATACCGAGCGGCACAACGAGGCCAATGGCGAGGACAACCGCGACGGCCATCACGAGAATTACTCCGACAATTTCGGCACCGAAGGCCCCACCGAGGATGCCGCCGTCACCGCCGCGCGCGCGCAGCGCCGCCGCAACCTGATGGCCACCCTGCTGCTGAGCCAAGGCACGCCGATGATCCTTGCCGGGGACGAGATCGGCAATTCGCAGGGCGGCAACAACAACGCCTATGCGCAGGACAACGACACCGGCTGGATCGGCTGGGATCAGGCCGATGCCGGGTTTCTGGACTTCACGCGCAAGCTCATCGCCTTTCGCAAGGCGCATCCCATCCTGCGCCAGCGCCGCTTCCTGCATTCGCGCCCGCGCAAGGTGGATGGCGTTCCCGACCTGTTCTGGTGGCGCGCCGACGGGCAGGAAATGACCCGCGCCGACTGGACCAATGGCCATCTGCGGGTGCTCTGCGCCGAATTCCGCATGGCCTCGGGCACCCCCGCCTATGCGCAGCGCGAGGAGGCGATCTATCTGGCCTTCAACGCCGGGGAGCCGGTGGAACTGACCCTGCCGAAGCTTGGGCGCAAGCATGTCTGGATGCGCCATCTCGACACGGCCGCCCCCGATCTGCCCTGCGCGCCGGTGGGGCCGGTGCTGACACTTGCCGCGCAGTCGGTGCTGGTTCTGGTGGAGGAACACGGATGAACGATCTTGACCGCCGCGCCGAACGCGCAGGCATCCTTGCCGAATACCGCGATCTTTACGGCGAATGGCGCGTCACCTCTGCCGAAACCAAGGCGGCGCTGCTGGCCGCCATGGGGGTGACGGAGGAGGATGCGGAGCCTGCGCGCACCCTGCCGCGCTGGCTGGTCTGTTCCCCCGGCACGGCGCCCGCGCTGGATCTGGAGGACTGGCAGCTGGATCTGGAGGAGGGCGGCCAGACCGAGGGCCGTGGCTCCCTGCCCGATCTGCCCATGGGGCGGCATCGGCTGCGCGCGGGCGGCGAACAGTGCTGGCTGCTCTGTGCCCCCGAAACCCTGCCGCTGCCGGATCGCGGCTGGGGGCTGATGGCGCCGCTTGCCTGTCTGCGCCCCGCAGCGCAGGGCGGCATCGGCAGCTATGACGATCTGGCGCAGCTCGCCGAAGGGGCGGCGGCGCAGGGGGCCGGGTTTCTGGGCATCAACCCCATCCATGCCGGGTTCCACGTGGCCGATCCCGACGGGTTCAGCCCCTATACCCCCTCGCACCGCCGCCGGTTCTCGCCGCTCTATCTGTCCACCGACACCAGCGCCAGCACCGGCGCGCAGGTGGATTTTGCCGCCGAAACCCCGCTGCGCCTTGCAGCGCTTGAGGCGGAGTTTCGCGCCACCCCGCCGGGGCCGGAATTTGACGACTGGCTGCGCCGCGAAGGCGCGGCGCTGGAGCGGTTCGCGCTGCACCAGGCGCTGTCGGAACGCCACGGCGCCTATTGGGGCGACTGGCCGCGCGCCCTGCAGGATCCCGACAGCCCGGCGGTGGCACAGGCCGCGCACGATCTGGCCGACCGGGTGCGGTTCCACGCATGGCTGCAGTTTGCCACCGAAACCGCGCTGGCGCAGGCGCAGGCGCGGGCCCGCGCGGCGGGCATGGTGCAGGGGCTCTATCTGGATCTGGCCGTGGGCACCCATCCGCAGGGCGCCGAGACATGGATGGAGCGTGGCACCTTCGCCTTTGGCGCGAGCCTTGGCGCGCCGCCCGATGCCTTTGCGCCGCAGGGGCAGAACTGGAACCTTGCGCCCTTCAACCCCATGAAGCTCGAGGAAACCGGGTTCGAGGCGCTGGCCCTGACCCTGCGCCAGCAGCTGCGCTTTGCGGGGGCGCTGCGCATCGACCACATCATCGGCTTCGAACGCGCCTACTGGGTGGCCGAGGGCCTGCCCGGCGCCTTTGTGCAGATGCCGCGCGACGCGATGTTCGCCGTGGCCCGGATCGAGGCGGCACGGGCCGATGCCGTGATCGTGGGCGAGGATCTGGGCGTGATCCCCGACGGGCTGCAGCAGGCGCTGAGCGGCAGCGGCATTCTTGGCTGCCGTCTGGCCTGTTTCGAACATCGCGGCGATCCACCCGATTTCAAGCGCCCCGAGAATTATGACGAGGCGGTGATCGCCAGCTTCACCACCCATGACCTGCCCACATGGACCGGCTGGCGGCGCGGGGCTGAAATCGACATCCGCGAACGCATCGGCCTGACCCCGCCCGACCATGCGGACGGCATGCGCCAGTGGCGCGCGCGCGAGGTGGCGGGGTTCGACTGGCTCAGCGGGCAGTTCCGCGGCGATCTGCCCCCCCACGCCCCCGAAGCGATGTTCCGCGTTCTGGCCGCCTGCCGGTCGCGGCTGGTGGCGCTGCAGGTGGAGGATGTGCTGGGCATCGACACCCAGCCCAACCTGCCCGGCACCGTTTCCGAATACCCCAACTGGCGCCTGCGCCTGCCCGCCGGGCCCGAGCAGATCTCGGCCGCCCCGACCCTTGCCAATGCCGGACGGATCATGGAAGGGTCCGGCCGAAGGAGAGCCTCATGACGCACAGCATCCGCACCGTTCCCACCGAAGCGATCGACGGGCAGAAGCCCGGCACCTCGGGCCTGCGCAAGAAAACTGCGGTTTTCCAGACGCATCATTACCTTGAGAATTTCATCCAGAGCATCTGGAACGGCATCGGCGGCGTGCAGGGCAAGGTGCTGGTGCTGGGCGGCGACGGTCGGCATTTCAACACGCAGGCGGCGCAGGTGGTGCTGCGCATGGCCGCGGCCTCGGGCGCCAAGAAGGTGATCGTGGGCGAACGCGCCCTGCTGTCGACCCCCGCCGCGTCGAACCTGATCCGCAAGCGCGGTGCGGATGGCGGCATCATCCTCTCCGCCTCGCACAATCCCGGCGGGCCGGAGGGAGATTTTGGCGTCAAGTTCAACAGCGCCAATGGCGGCCCCGCCTCCGAAAGCGTCACCGCGAAGATCTATGAGGCGACGCGCAGCCTCACCGAATTCCATATCCTCGAATCGCAGGATGTCGGCCTGACCGCCCCCGGCACCGTCATGCTGGGCGAGATGCAGATCGAGATTGTCGATCCCGTCGCCGACTATGCCGAGATGATGGCGGGGATCTTTGATTTCGACGCGATCCGGGCGATGTTCCGCGGCGGCTTCCGCATGCGGTTCGACGCCATGCACGCGGTCACCGGCCCCTATGCCAAGGCCATCCTCGAAGACACGCTCGGCGCCGGTCCGGGCACCGTCATCAACGGCACCCCCCTGCCCGATTTCGGAGACGGCCACCCCGATCCGAACCCGATCTGGGCCAAGACCCTGATGGACGAGATGATGGGCGATCAGGCCCCCGATTTCGGCGCGGCCTCGGATGGCGATGGCGACCGCAACATGATCGTCGGGCGGCACTGCTATGTCACGCCGTCGGACAGCCTTGCGGTGCTGGCCGCCAATGCCACGCTGGTTCCGGCCTATGCGGGCGGGCTGAAAGGCGTGGCGCGGTCCATGCCCACCTCGGGCGCGGTCGACCGCGTGGCAGAGGCGCTGGGGATCGACTGTTACGAGACGCCGACCGGCTGGAAGTTCTTCGGCAACCTGCTGGATGCGGGCCGCGCCACGCTTTGTGGCGAGGAAAGCGCCGGCACCGGATCCGACCATGTGCGCGAAAAGGACGGGCTCTGGGCCGTGCTGTTCTGGCTCAACGTGCTGGCGCGCCGCGATCTGCCGGTGGCCGATCTGATGACCGAACACTGGGCGCGTTACGGGCGCAACTTCTATTCGCGCCACGATTACGAAGGCGTGGACAGCGATGCCGCCAACGGTCTGATGGACCATGTGCGCGACCAGCTTGCCACCCTGCCGGGGCACAGCTTCGCCGGGATGGTGGTCAGCCGCGCCGATGAATTCGCCTATGACGATCCGGTGGATGGCTCGCGTTCCGAAGGTCAGGGCCTGCGCATCAGCTTCGACGGCGGCGCCCGCGTGGTGCTGCGCCTGTCGGGCACCGGCACCGAAGGCGCGACGCTGCGGGTCTATCTGGAAAAGGTCGAAACCGATCCCGCCACTTTCGGCACCGACGCGCAGCAGGCGCTGGCCCCGGTGATCGCCGCTGCCGAAGAGATCGCGGAAATCGCTACACGCACCGGACGCACCGCGCCCGACGTCATCACCTGACCTCGGGGGACAGCACTTGGACACGCTTCGCGCCATCTTCCTGATGGTGCTCGCCATGGCTTTGCTGGCCGCCAGCGACGCCTTTCTGAAACTCGCCAGCCAGCACGCGCCGGTGGGACAGGTCATGCTGATGCTCAGCCTCGGCGGCACGGCGGTGTTCGTGCTGATGGCGCGGGCGCGTCGGGTGCGCCTGCCGCTGTCGGATCTGCGCAACCGTCTGGTGCTGCTGCGCTGCGCCTTTGAAATGGTGGGCGCCGTGGGCATGCTGGTGGGCCTGTCCAAGGTGCCGCTGTCGGTCATGGCCGCCATCATGCAGACCGCACCGCTGGTGGTGGTGCTGGGCGCCGCGCTGTTCCTGAAAGAGCCGGTGGGCTGGCGGCGATGGGCGGCGGTGCTGACCGGCATGGTGGGCATGCTGATGGTCATCCGCCCCTTTGGCGCCACCTTCACCGGCTGGGAACTGTTCGCCGTCATGGGCGTGACCGGGCTTGCCGCGCGCGATCTGGTGACCCGGCTGCTGCCGCCGCACATGCACCCGATCTCGATCTCCACATGGGGCTTTGCGGCGGTGATCCCGGTGGGGCTGGCGCTGATGCTGCTGACCGGGGCGGCACCGGTGCTGAACCTGCAGGTGGCGGTCTTCATGCTGGGGGCCATCGTGGTCACCACGGCGGGCTATCTGGCGGTGACGGCCGCCATGCGGATGGCGCCGGTCTCGGCCGTGTCGCCGTTCCGCTATGCCCGGCTGATCTTTACCGCGGGGCTGGGCATGGCGATCTTCGGCGACCGCCCCGATGGCTGGACATGGGCGGGCGCGGCGCTGATCCTTGGCGCGGGGCTGTACAGCTTTCTGCGCGAACGCAGGCTGGCCCGCGCCGCCATGGCCGCGGCGGGTTAATCCGGCGCGCCGCCGCCCACCACCTCGATCTCGGGCGGCAGGCGGCGGTCGGGCCCGTCCACCGACACCGTCTCGCGCGTGCGGGGCAGCGCATGCGGCATCTCGCGCTGCACGAACCCGATGATCTTCTCGCGGATCTCGCAGCGCAGGTCATAGGTGCGCGCCGCGTTGCGGGCCGAGGCGAGGATGCGCACCTCCATCACCCGTTCGCGGAAATCCGTGACCTGCACCGCGAACACCTTGCCGTCCCACAGCGCCGAGCGTTCCACCACCTGCTGCGCCTCGGCGCGCAGCCGGTCGATATCGGTGGCATGGTCGAGATACAGCAGCACCACCCCGATCAGCGACGAGGTTTCCCGCGTCCAGTTCTGGAAGGGCTGTTCGATGAAATAGCCCAAGGGCACGATCAGCCGCCGCCAGTCCCAGATCTTGATGACCACATAGGTGCCGGTGATCTCTTCGACCTGCCCCCATTCGCCTTCGACGATCACCGCGTCATCGATGCGGATCGGCTGCGTTACCGCCAGCTGGATCCCGGCGATGAGGTTCTTGAGCACCGGCTGGAAGGCGAAGCCGACCACGATCCCCGCCGCCCCCGCCGAGGCCAGCAGCGACACCCCCCATTGCCGCACGCCGTCAAAGGTCATCAGGATGGCCGAAACGCAGATGATGGTGATGATCCAGCCCGCCAGCCGCACGAGGATGCGGCTTTGCGTGACATGTTTGCGCGCAAGGAAATTGTCTTCGGCATCCAGCGTGAACTTGCGCAGATGCACCGTGGTCCAGATCTGCAGCGCGGTATGCAGCACCCATGCCACAAGGATGATGAAGGCGATAAGCAGGCCGTGCCGCGCCAGATCAGCCTCCGCCGCGCCCAGCGGGGCCACCGCCACCCCCAGCGCCAGCGCCGCCACCACCAGCCCCATGCGCAGCGGACGCCGCGTGCGCGACACGAGGCTGCGCCAGAACAGGTCGCGGCTGCGCACCATCCGGGTCAGGAACCAGAACACCGCCCGGAACGCCATCACCCCCACAAGGAAGAACGCCGCCAGCACCGCCAGCGGCATCACCCATGCCGGCAGCACCGGCAGGACCGTCTCGACCTGTTCCGACAGCGCCTCGACCTGCGCGCCAAGCTGTTGCAGTTCCTGTTCCATGCCGTCCTGCCCTGCAGCGCCCGCCGGGCGTCGCGCGGCATCCCCTGATGTTGCACCTGCAGCAAGAGCTAGCGGGCGGCGGCGCTTTGGCAAAAACCCGGTGGCAGGTGTTAGCGCAACCCCTTGGCGCCAAGGCATGTTAGCGTTACCGCGCGCGTTTACTTTCGCGCCGCACCTGCTATGACGGGCGCGAACTCATCCTGTGCGAGGGACTGCGCCATGAGCACCATCATCGACATCTTTGCCCGTGAAATCCTCGACAGCCGGGGCAACCCGACCGTCGAGGTCGACGTCACGCTGGAAGACGGCACCATGGGCCGCGCCGCCGTGCCTTCGGGTGCGTCGACCGGCATCCATGAGGCGGTGGAAAAGCGCGACGGCGACATGGCCCGCTACAAGGGCAAGGGCGTGCTGGAGGCGGTGGCCGCCGTCAACGGCGAGATCGCCGAGGCGCTGGTGGGCTTCGAGGCCACCGAACAGCAGTCCGTCGACATGGCGATGATCGAACTGGACGGCACCGACAACAAGGGCCGTCTGGGCGCCAATGCCATCCTCGGCGTGTCGCTGGCCACCGCCAAGGCCGCAGCGGCCTATTGCGACCAGCCGCTTTACCGCTATGTCGGCGGCACTGCCGCCCGCGTGCTGCCGGTGCCGATGATGAACATCATCAATGGCGGCGAACATGCCGACAATCCGATCGACATTCAGGAATTCATGATCATGCCGGTGGCCGCGGAAAACATCCGCGAGGCCGTGCGCATGGGATCCGAAGTGTTCCACACGCTGAAAAAGGAACTTTCGGCGGCGGGCATGTCCACCGGGCTTGGCGACGAGGGCGGCTTTGCGCCCGAGCTGAAATCCACCAATGACGCGCTGGATTTCATCCTGAAAAGCATCGAGAAGGCGGGCTACACCCCGGGCGAGGACATCTATCTGGCGCTCGACTGCGCCTCGACCGAGTATTACCGCGACGGCAAATACGAGATGAAGGGCGAGGGCCTGTCGCTCTCCTCCGCCGAGAATGTCGCCTATCTCAAGAAGCTCTGCGACGCCTATCCGATCATCTCCATCGAGGATGGCTGCGCCGAGGATGACTGGGAGGGCTGGAAGATCCTCACCGACGAGCTGGGCGGGCGCGTGCAGCTGGTGGGCGACGATCTGTTCGTCACCAATCCCGAACGGCTGGCCATGGGCATCGAGCGCGGCGTCGCCAATTCCATGCTGGTCAAGGTCAACCAGATCGGCACCCTGTCGGAAACGCTGAAGGCCGTGGATATGGCCCACCGCGCCCGCTACACCAACGTGATGTCGCACCGCTCGGGCGAGACCGAGGATGCCACCATCGCCGATCTGGCCGTCGCCACCAATTGCGGACAGATCAAGACCGGCTCGCTGGCGCGTTCCGACCGGCTGGCGAAATACAACCAGCTGATCCGCATCGAAGAGATGCTCGACGAGGTCGCCGAATACGCCGGACGCTCGATCCTGCGCTGAACCGCGGCCCGCAGGCCCATGGGCGCTGCAGCTGACGGATAAAAAAGAGAGGGGGCGCTGCCCCCTCTTGGCCTTCGGCCAATTCACCCCCGGGATATTTCTGCCAAGAAGAAGAGGCAGAGCGTTGGTCCCGCCTTCTTCTGACCCCAAATATCCCCGCCGGAGGCAGGCCTGAGCGTGCCGCAGGCGGGCCGCCCGGCAGGCGCGCGGGGCTGCCGCCGCGCCTTGGATCCGGGACGGTCGGGTACTACAGCGGTCAGCCGGTTGCCTTTTCCTCCACCGCCTCGGCCAGAGCCTCGGAGCGGGCGGCGAGTTCGGCCAGCGCCTCGGTCACGCTTTGCGGAATCACCGGCACCTCGATCTGTTCCGGCGCGGGGGCGGGCCGGTCGCGCAGCGCGCGCAGTTCGTCGCCCTGCGCCCTGAGCCGGTCCTCCGCCTCGCGCAGCCGGTCCTCGAGCCCGGCGGTCTTGTCGGCCAGCATCAGCCCCGCCATCAGCAGCATACGCGATTCCGGCATGCGCCCGATCTGGTCGACCAGCACCTGCGCTTCGGTGTCGAGCATGCGGGCGGCGGCCAGCAGATACTGTTCCTCGCCCACCTGACAGGCCACGTCGAAATTGCGCCCGCCGATGGTCACATGCACTTCGGTCTGGCTCATGTCTGTGTCTCCTCTGCGGCGCCCTGCGGCGCCGGGCTTTCGGCCCCGGACAGGAGCGGCTCCAGCGCGCCCAGCACCGCCCGCGCCTCGACGCGTTCGGCATCGCGTTCGGCGCGCAGCGATTCAAGCTCCGCCAGCATCGCCTGATTGACCAGATGCGGCTCGCCCACGCCCGCTTCCAGCGCGGCGCGCATGTCCTCGTGCGAGCGGCGCAGCATGTCATTGGCCTGCCGCAGCCGCTGCAGCGCGCCGTCGAGTTCGGCCATGGTGTCGCGCTGCACCGCGATCTGTTCGCGCAGCCCGGCATCGGCGCCGTCGGCCAGCCGGGCATGCAGCAGCTTCACCCGCGCCTCAAGCTGGGCATTGGCCATGCGCTCTTCGTCCAGCGCGGCGGTGAGCTGCTCCAGATCCTCGCCTGCGGGCGGCGGCGGTGCATCCTCTGGCAGGGGGGCCGCGGCGGGCTCCGGCAGCGGCGCGGGGGGCGCCAGATGGTCCACCCCCAAGGCAATGCGGTCCAGCGCCCGCGCGATGCGCGATTGCAGCTCGTCGATCTGGGTCATCATGCTCCCTTCGTCCCTTGCCTCCGGTCTTTGGCGGACCGGACGGCCCGCGCGGGGTTTTGTCACGCCTGCGTCCCGGGGACGAATCAGGCGCAGCCCCTTGCGGGAAAGTGTAACAAGCGGCGCGGAAAAATGCGCCCCTTATGTTCCAATGCCTTAGAGGGCGCAGCTGGCTTTGCGCGGGGACTTGCCGGGGCCCCGCGCTTGAACTTCGTGGCCACGCTGCTATTCAGCCCGAAGACGGCTTCCGGAAAAAGGATTAGGCCCCGTGGACATCGACGTGCTTCGCAGCAAGACCCCCGAACACTGGACCCGCGCCTGCGCGATCCGCGCTCTGACGCTGGACGCGGTGGCGGCGGCCAATTCCGGCCATTCCGGCATGCCGATCGGCATGGCCGATGTGGCTACCGTGCTGTGGTCCAAGCATCTGAAATTTGACGCCAAGGCGCCCGGCTGGCCCGACCGCGACCGCTTCATCCTGTCGGCGGGCCATGGCTCCATGCTGCTTTATTCGCTGCTCTATCTCAGCGGCGATGCGCAGATCACGCTGGAGGAGGTGAAGAACTTCCGCCAGTGGGGGGCACGCACTGCGGGCCATCCGGAAAACTTCCTTGCCGACGCGATCGAGACCACCACCGGCCCGCTGGGTCAGGGGCTTGCCACTTCGGTGGGCTTTGCCATGGCCGAGGAAATCCTGCGCGGGCGCTTCGGCTCCAAGGTCGTGGATCACCACACCTATGTCATCGCCGGCGACGGCTGCCTGATGGAGGGCGTGAGCCAGGAGGCGATCACGCTGGCGGGCCGCTACAAGCTGGGCAAGCTGATCGTGCTCTGGGACAACAACGGCATCACCATCGACGGCAAGGTGTCGCTGTCGGACATCACCGACCAGCCCGGGCGCTTCCGCTCGGCAGGCTGGGAGGTGATCGAGATCGATGGCCATGATCCCGAGGCCATCGATGCCGCCCTGACCCGTGCCAAGGCCAGTGCAGAGCCGACCATGATCGCCTGCAAGACCCATATCGCGCTGGGACATGCGGCGCAGGACACCTCCAAGGGTCATGGCGCGCTGACCAATGCCGAGCAGAACACCGAAGCCAAGCGCATCTGGGGCTGGACCGGTGCGCCGTTCGAAGTGCCGGGCGACGTGAAGTCCTGGTGGGAAGATGTGGGCGCACGCGGCGCTGCCGACCGCGAGGCCTGGGAAGGCCGTTTTGCCGGGCTGAGCGACAGCCGCCAGCGCGAGTTTTCGCGGATGATGGCGGGCGAGGCGCCGAAGAAGCTGGCCAGCGTGATCCGCGCGCTGAAAAAGCAGGTTTCGGAAAGCGCGCCCAAGGTGGCGACCCGCAAGGCCTCGGAGATGGTGCTGGAGGTGGTCAACCCCGTGCTGCCGGAAACCGTGGGCGGCTCGGCCGACCTGACCGGGTCGAACAACACGCTGACCAAGGACATGGGTGTCTTTGACGTGGAGAACCGCAAGGGCCGCTACGTCTACTGGGGCATCCGTGAACATGGCATGGCGGCGGCGATGAACGGCATGGCGCTCCATGGCGGCGTGCGGCCCTATGGCGGCACCTTCATGGCCTTTACCGATTACGCCCGCCCCGCGATGCGGCTTGCCGCGCTGATGCAATGCCCGACGGTGTTTGTCATGACCCATGACAGCATCGGTCTGGGCGAGGACGGCCCGACCCACCAGCCGGTGGAGCATCTGGCGATCAGCCGCGCCACGCCCAACACGCTGGTGTTCCGCCCCGCCGATACGGTGGAGACGGCGGAGGCGTGGGAGATCGCGCTGACCCAGACTGGCACGCCGTCGGTGCTGTCGCTGACCCGGCAGAACCTGCCGACGCTGCGTCTGGAGCACAAGACCGGCAACCTGACCGCCAAGGGCGGCTATGTGCTGGCCGATGCCGAGGGCAAGCGTCAGGTCATCCTGATCGCCACCGGCTCCGAAGTGGAGATCGCCATGGCGGCGCGCGAGATGCTGCAGGCCGAAGGCATCGGCTGCCGCGTGGTGTCCATGCCCTGTTTCGAGCTGTTCGCGCAGCAGGACGAGGCATGGCGCCGTCGCGTGCTGCCCGCAGGCCCGGTGCGGGTCGGCATCGAGGCCGCAACCGGCTTCGGCTGGGACCGCTGGCTTCTGGGCGAGCGGGGCCGCGAGGCCAAGGCGGCCTTTGTCGGCATGGACGGCTTCGGCGCCTCGGCCCCGGCGGAGGTGCTTTACGAAAAGTTCGGCATCACCGCCGCCAATGTGGCGGCCAAGGCCAAGGCGCTGCTCTGACCGGGATGGCGCAGGGGGGCGCTGCCCCCCGCCCCTTCGGGGCTCCCCCCGGAGTTTTCCCGGCAAGATGAATGACAGAGTAGCGGCCCCTTAGTGAGCCGCTTCTTTTTTGCCGAAAAGCGGCATCAGCAGCTTGGTTGCGACCGGCACCAGCAGCAGGCCCCAGATCAGGCCAAGGATGCCGTCGATGAAGGCGGTGACGGTCCAGAGGGCGGCGGGCTGCAGGTCGGGCGACAGCAGATGCGCGGCGCCTTCGGCGAGGTGATGGATGGTTTCTTCCGGGGCGTGCCAGCCCATTTCCGCCAGCGAATGCACGAGGATCGAGCCGCCCACCCAGAGCATGGCCACGGTGCCCACGGTGGAGAGCAGCTTCATCACCCAAGGCATGCCCTTGACGATGCCGCGCCCCAGCGCGCGGGTGGCGCCAAGGCGGCCCACCCGGCTGAGCCAGAGGCCGATATCGTCCATCTTCACGATCAGCGCCACCGCGCCATAAACCGCCGCCGTGATGGCAAGGCCCACCAGCGCCAGCGCCAGCGCGCGGATCCACAGTTCCGGCGCGTCGATGGCCGAAAGCGAGATGGTCATGATTTCCGCCGAGAGGATGAAATCCGTCTTGATGGCGCCCTTGACCTTCTGTTCCTCCAGATGGGCCGGATCCTCCACCGCATGGCTGCCATCGGGGCCGCCCTGTTCGGGATGCGGCAGCAGCACGTGCAGGATCTTCTCCGCCCCTTCGAAGCACAGATAGGATCCGCCGAGGATCAGCAGCGGCGGGATCGCCCATGGCGCAAAGCTGGACAGCAGCAGCGCCACCGGCAGCAGGATCACCAGCTTGTTGAACACCGAACCGCGCGCGATGCGCCAGATGATCGGCAGTTCGCGCGCGGCCTCAAACCCGTGCACGTATTTGGGCGTCACCGCCGCGTCGTCGATCACCACGCCTGCGGCCTTTGACCCCGCCTTGGCGGCATGGGCCGAGATGTCATCCACAGAGGCCGCCGCCACCTTGGCAAGCGCCGCCACATCATCAAGTAGCGCCAGAAGTCCGCTCATGTCCGTTTCCGTTCCGCTGCTGCATCCGCTTGCGCACCCTAGCCCGCGGCGCGGCGCCTGCAAGGGAGGCCGGAGGCGCGTCACGCTTTGCCCCTGCTTTGCCCAAGCGGTGCGCATGTTAGCGCCCACGGCGAGGTTTATCGCTAACATATTGCAGATAAAGGATTTTTCAGGTTGCCGGAGGGGGTTCCGCCTGTATACGGAACCCGACCCCGCCTCAGCCCAGGAGACGCTGCGATGACTGTGACTGTCGGTATCAACGGATTTGGCCGCATCGGACGCTGCACGCTGGCCCATATCGCCGAAAGCGCGCGCAATGACGTGCAGGTGGTGCGGATCAATGCCACCGGCCCGATCGAGACCGCGGCGCATCTGCTGCGCTATGACAGCGTGCATGGCCGCTTCGCCGGCGAGGTGAAGGTGGTGAACGGTGCCGCCCTGGATCTGGGGCGCGGCCCCATCGACGTGATGTCGAGCTATGATCTGGGCGCGCTGGACTGGAGCGGCTGCGATGTGGTGCTGGAATGCACCGGCAGCTTCAACGATGGCGAGAAGGCGGTGCAGCATATCCGTCAGGGCGCCAAATCGGTGCTGATCTCGGCCCCGGCCAAGAACGTGCAGCGCACCGTGGTTTACGGCGTGAACCACCGCGAGCTGCTGGCGGGGGATGTGATGGTGTCCAACGGATCCTGCACCACCAACTGTCTGGCGCCGCTGGCCAAGGTGCTGGACGAGGCCATCGGCATCGAAAGCGGCATCATGACCACCATCCACAGCTATACCGGCGACCAGCCGACGCTGGACCGGCGCCATGCCGACCTTTACCGCGCGCGCAGCGCCGCCATGGCGATGATCCCCACCTCCACCGGCGCGGCCAAGGCGCTTGGCGAGGTGCTGCCGAACCTGAAGGGCAAGCTTGACGGATCGGCGATCCGGGTGCCGACGCCCAATGTCTCGGCGGTGGATCTGACCTTTCAGGCCAGCAAGGATGTCACCGTCGCGGATGTGAACGAGGTCGTGCGCGAAGCCGCCGCCGGGCGCATGGGCATGGTGCTGGCCTATGATCCCGAACCCAAGGTGTCGATCGATTTCAACCACACCACCGCCAGTTCGATCTTTGCCCCCGAACAGACCAAGGTGGTCGGCGGCCGCACGGTGCGGGTGCTGGCATGGTATGACAACGAATGGGGCTTTTCGGCGCGGATGGCCGATGTCGCCGCCGCCATGGGCCGGCTGCAGCAGGGCTGAGAGGCTGTCCGGGGGGCGCTGCCCCCCGCCCCTGCGGGGCTCCCCCCGGGATATTTGGACCAAGAAGAAGAAGCGGCAGGAGCGCGGCGCCTGCCGCTTCTTCTTGGCTCAAATATCCCCGCCGGAGGCGGCCGGACGGCGCCGCCGGGGCCAGGTGGCAGACGGGGGCGCGCGGCGGTCGCGCTCAGATCCGGCGCAGCGCCAGCACGGCGTTGAGCCCGCCAAAGGCGAAGGCGTTGGAGAGCACCACCGAGACATCCGCCTGCCGCGCCTCGTTCGGAACCACGTCGAGCGCGCATTCGGGATCGGGCTCTTCGTAATTTATGGTGGGGGCGATCACGCCCTCGCGCAGCGCCATCAGGCAGGCCAGCAGTTCCACGGCCCCGGTGCCGCCGATGCAGTGCCCGTGCATGGATTTGGTCGAGGAGATCAGCAGCCGGTCCGCCTGCGAGCCCATCACATCGGCCACGGCGGCGCATTCGGTCTTGTCATTGGCGGCGGTGCCAGTGCCATGGGCGTTGATATAGCCCACCTCGCTGCGGTCGATGCCCGCGTCGCGCAGCGCGCCAGCGATGGCACGGGCCGCGCCCTGTTTCGAGGGCATCACGATGTCGGCGGCATCCGAGGTCATGGCAAAGCCTGCCACCTCGGCGAGGATCTCGGCGCCACGGGCGCGGGCATGTTCGTATTCCTCGAAGACATAGACCCCGGCGCCCTCGCCCTGCACCATGCCGTTGCGGTTGGCGGAGAACGGGCGGCAGGCATCGCGCGACATCACGCGCAGCCCTTCCCATGCCTTCACCCCGCCGAAGCACAGCATGGATTCGGTGCCGCCGGTGACCATGACCGGGCAGCCGCCCGAGCGCACCATCTGATAGGCGAGCCCCATGGCGTGGTTGGAGGAGGCGCAGGCGGTGGCCACGGTGAAGCTGGGGCCGCGCAGGTTGAATTCCATCGACACATGGCTTGCGGCAGCGTTGTTCATCAGCTTCGGCACCACGAAGGGATGCACGCGGTTCTTGCCCTCTTCATAGACCGAGCGGTAATTCTCGTCCTGCGTCGTGAGCCCGCCGCCGGAGGTGCCCAGCACCACGCCGGAGCCATCCGCAAGCCCGTTGGAGAATTCGAGCCCCGACTGTTCGATGGCCTGCCGCGCCGCGATCAGCGCGAACTGGGTGAAGCGGTCGTAAAGCGCCAGCTGCTGCCGGTTGAAGGCGGTGACGGGGTCATAACCCTTCACCTGCCCGCCGATGCGGATCGACAGCCGTTCGACATCGCGGAATTCCAGCGGCCCGATGCCGCAGCGGCCTTCGCGCATCGCCTCCAGCGTGGCGGGCACGTCGCGTCCCAGTGCGTTGATCGTGCCCGCGCCGGTGATGACGACGCGTTTCACGACTGTTTCTCGTTCACCAGCCGTTCGATGCCCGCCACGATGGCGGCAACCGAGGAAATGTCGAAATCGCTCTGGTCGGGTTCATTGGCATTGAACGGGATCGTGATGTCGAAGGCTTCCTCGATGGAGAAGATGCTTTCCACAAGCCCGAGGCTGTCGATCCCCAGATCCTCCAGCGTGCTGTCCATCGTCACATCCGCAGGCTCCAGAACGGCCTGTTCCGCGATGATCGCGATCACCCTGTCCTTCACACTCATGGCGCGGCGCTCCTTGCTCGTCGCTTGTCTGCGTCGATCTATCCATTCCCCGCCAGCTTGGAAACCGCTTTCTTGAGATCGGCGACTTCGCGGAACAGGCGCGGCAGGCGGCGCAGGCCCTTGTAGCTGTCCACATGCGCGGCCATCTGCATGGCGGGATAGCCCAGCATCACCCGGCCCGCAGGCACATTGGCCAGCACCTTGGTGGCGCCGCCGGTGATCACGTTATCCCCGATGAAGAGGTTGTCCGACACCCCGGTCTGCCCGCCCAGCACCACGTTGTTGCCGATGCGGGTGGAGCCCGCGATGCCCACCTGCGCGCAGATCAGACAGTTGTTGCCCACCACCACATTATGGCCGATCTGCGCCAGATTGTCGATCTTGACGCCATGACCCAGCACCGTGTCGCGCACCGTGCCGCGGTCGATGCAGGCATTGGCCCCCAGTTCCACATCGTCGCCAAGGCTCACGGCGCCCAGCGAATGGATGCGCGCCCAGGCCTGCGGCGCGGTCTCGGCGCCCTCCTCGCCCAGACTGGCGCGGGCACGTTCCACGCCCGACACTTCGGGGGTCACGAAGCTGAAACCGTCGGCCCCCACCACCGCGCCGGGCTGGGCGATGAAGCGTGCGCCGATGCGCACCCGCGCCCCGATGCGCACCCCGGTATGGATCAGCGCGCCGGGGCCGATCTGCGCGTCCCAGCCGATCCAGACCTGCGGGGCCAGCACCGATCCGGCGCCGATCCGCACCCCCGCCCCGATCACGCAGAACGGCCCCACCGACACGCCTTCGCCCAGATCGGCGGAGGGATCGATCACGGCGCTGGGATGGATGCCCGGCGCATGGCCCTGCCCAAGATCAAGCCGCGCCGAGAGCCCCGCCATGGCATGGCGCGGGCGCTTCGACAGCAGCGCGGCGGCAAGGCCCATGCCCTGCCAGTCGGCGCCGTCCCACAGCAGGGCGGCCCGCGCCTGCCCCGCGCCGATCTGCGCGGCAAATTCCGGCTTCAGCGCCAGCGCCAGATCCGTGGCCCGCGCGCTGGCGGGTTCGGCCACGGCGGTGATGCGCAGCGTGGTATCGCCTTCGGCCCGCAGCCCGAGGGCTGCGGCAAGGTCTGCGATGGTATGGGACATGGCGGCCTCCGGGATGGGTTCCCGCAGGATTTAACTCTGCCCGCCGCCCAGCACCACCCCCGCTGCGGCCAGCGCCTGCCACAGTGCGGCATCCCGCCCGTACACATCGGCGCGGTAATTCACCTGACCCTTGGGTTCGGTGAAGGCGGTGCGGTAGATCAGATGCACCGGCACCGGCTGGTCAAGGTTGACGCGGGTTTCCGCACCGGTGCGCAGACGCTGCTGGAAAAAGCCCACCGGGTCATCGGTCTGCGGCGCCAGCAGCGCATAGGCAAAGTCATGCGGATCGCTCAGCCGCACGCAGCCATGGGAAAAGGCGCGCTCTGACCGCTCGAACAGCGATTTCGACGGGGTGTCGTGCAGGTAGATGTTGTACTGGTTCGGGAACATGAACTTCACCGTGCCAAGCGCGTTGTTGGGCCCCGGCGGCTGGCGCATGGAGAAGGGAAAGCTCGCGGCGCTGTATTGCGCAAAGCCCGCGCCGCGATTGACCTGCCTGCCCCGGCTGTCGGTGATTTCCAGATGGCTGACAGCGCCGGGATTGCGGCGCAGCTGCGGCAGGTATTCGTTCACCACGATGGACCGGGGCACATACCACGAGGGGTTGATGACCATGAACGCCATGCTGTCGGAAAATTCCGGCGTGCGGCGGTCAGGCGTGGCCGCCCCCACCACCGAGCGCGTCTCGAACGTGACCTTGCCGTTGTCGATGATCTGCGCCTGAAAATCGGTGAGGTTCACAAGGATATGCCGCGCGCCCAGCCCCTCGGGCAGGTTCATCCAGCGCTCGCGCTCCAGCGCCACGATCAGGGATTTCAGCCGCTCTTCGGGGGCTACGTTGATCTGTTCCAGCGTCGCACCGCCTGCCACGCCATCCGCCTGCAGGCCGTGATCGGCCTGAAAGGCTGTGATGGCATTGCTCATCTCGGCATCCAGCGTGGCCGACAGCGTCGGGCGCAGATAGCCCATGGCCACCAGGCGGTCGCGCAGGATCACCACGCCCTGCCCGGTGTCGCCATAGGAATACTTGCCCGCCGGCACCGGAGCGCCCCAGCCGCCGCGCGCGATCTTGCGCTCCAGCATCAGCTTGGCGCGCAGCAGGCGGGAATATTCCGCGCTCTGCGGCACCAGCCCGCGCAGCACCGTTTCGGAATCGCCGCTGCTCAGCGCCTGCAGCAGCGCCTGCGGATCGCGGCGCGGCGCCTCGCGCTTGATGTCCGACACCACGCGCGACGGGGTCAGCACGCCGCTTTGCAGATCGCGCGCATAGCTCAGGAAGGCGCGGCTCAGCTCCACCTCCAGCGCGCCGCGCGCCTGTTCGCCGCTGACCTGCCGCATCCGCGCCATCAGACCCGGCAGATCGTAGCGTGCCCCCGGCAGCCCATGCGCCCCGGCCATTTCCAGCGCGGCGATCAGCGCGGCGCGGCGCTGTGCGGAACGGTCGTCGGATCCGGTCCAGATCGGCGCAAAATCCCGGTCGCGATAGAAGGCCGCCATGCCCTCATCCGCGCCAAGGGATTCGGCCACGGCGAGCCTGTAGGCGGTGGCGGAGAGCGAAACCGCCCCCGCCTGCTGCGGCGCTGCGGCCATCAGAAGCCCCGCTGCCACCAAAGACGCCATCACGCCACGGCGCATCGCCCGCCCCGGTCGGCCAAATGCTGCTTGCCTTCTTGTCGCCACGCGCGCCACTCCTTCAATCATGTCCATCACTCGAACCCGGGTGAATTTTCGGCGTCTCTTCCGGGGCTTGTCCACTCACTTTTGGAGCAGCCCGGTATCTTTTCGCAGCCTGCGACCGGGCTGCATCGACCGCCAACGGGCGGGTTCCGTCACGCGGGCTCAAAAAGTCCTTTGCGCGAGAAATCGCCTAAATCTGTCAACGCCTCAGATTCGCCGGAGTTCCCGCTTTCCGCAAGATCCCCGATATGCGATAAAAATATCGCATCTGGGGAGATGGCAGGCCCGTCCAACGAGGCGGGGACAGGACAAGCTACGAACGGGACAGGCGTTACTCATGACAGCACATAACGCAAGCGGCATCACGCGGCGTGGCCTTCTTGGTGCGTTCGCAGCCACCCTTGTGACCGCGGCACCAACCTATGCAAACGCGGCGGGGTTTCTGCGCGGCGCGGGCGACATCCGGCGACTTCGGATGTTTTCTGCGCGCACCGGCGAGGCCATCGACATGATCTACTGGATCGAAGGGCAATATATTCCCGACGCTCTTACCGAAGTGTCGTATTTCATGCGCGACTGGCGCAGCGACGAGGTTCTGAACATTGATGCCCGCACCGTGGACATCATGACCGCCGCACATAACCTGATGGACTGCAGCGAGCCTTACATGCTGATCTCGGGCTATCGCAGCCCCAAGACCAACGCGATGCTGCGGTCGCGCTCCTCGGGCGTGGCGCAGAATTCGCGCCACCTCGTCGGCGAGGCGGCGGATCTGCGGCTCAATTCCCGCTCCGTCAACCAGATGGCGCGTGCGGCACAGGCCTGCAAGGGCGGCGGCGTCGGTCGGTATTCCGGCTCGAACTTCGTGCATATGGACTGCGGCCCGGTGCGGAGCTGGGGCAGCTAAGCCCAGCTGCACAAGGTCAGGCGATCAAGGCGCCCCTCCGCTTGGGCTGGGGCACCTTGGCTTAGACTGCGACACGGTCACGGCAGACGCTGCCAACAGCAGCCTCCGCATACAATCAAGGCCCTCGCAGACCCCTGCGAGGGCCTTGCTGTCTTGGGACGGACCGCCGCGCAGGGTTTTCCCGCCGGGCTGCTATCAAAGCAAGAACAGCCCTAGCGCCTCAATCACGTCCCGCTTCGTGGCTTCGGTGCGGAGCATGGCCCGCTCGGTGCCAGAGCGGATGACGTCCAGAACATAATCGGGCTGCCGGGCCAGCTCCGCACGGCGCTGACGAATGGGCCCGATAAGATCCTGCAGGATATCGTTCAACCGCAGCTTGATCGCTTGATCGCCAAGTCCGCCGCGTCGATACCGCGCCTTCAACTCCTCCACCTCTTCGGTCGCATCGTCGAAAGCGTCGAGATAGGCGAACACGGTATTGCCTTCCACGCGCCCCGGATCCTCGACCCGCAGGTGCATGGGATCAGTGAACATCGCCTTGACGGCAGCGCTGATTTCATCGGGCGAGGCCGACAGCGGAATGGCATTGCCACCCGACTTCGACATCTTCGCCTCGCCATCAATACCGGGCAGCCGACCCGATTTCGGAATTACCGCCTTTGCCTCGGGCAAGACATCGGAACCTGCAACAGCGTTGATACGGCGGACAATTTCATTTGTCTGTTCAATGAGCGGCGCCTGATCCTCGCCCACCGGCACCACAGTTGCCTTGAAGGCGGTGATATCTGCCGCCTGTGCCGCCGGATAGCACAAGAAGCCCGCAGGAATATCGCGACCAAATCCTCTGGCGCGGATTTCATCCTTGATCGTCGGATTGCGTTCAAGCCGGGCAACCGACACGAAGTTGAGGTAGAGCATCGACAGTTCCGCCAGAGCAGGCAGGTGAGATTGCAGGCAGATCGTCGTGCGGGCTGGATCAATGCCGACCGCCAGATAATCCAGCGCGACCTCGATGACATTTCTGCGCACCTTGGCCGGATCATGGGCATTATCGGTGAGCGCCTGAGTGTCGGCCAGCAGAAGGAACTGCTCGTGATCCGACTGAAAGCGTAATCGGTTGCGCAGCGATCCGGCGTAATGCCCGATATGCAGAGGACCGGTCGTGCGGTCTCCGGTCAGAATGATGGGTTTGGACATGGGCTTCTCCTCGGGAAAAGGAGGCGCCGCACGGGATTTCGGAAAGACAAAGGCCGCCCATGCGGCGGCCTCGGGATGATAGGAAACATTCCGGCCACCTGGTCAGGAGGCCAGCCACCAGCGTCGTGCGATGACCATCGAATTTTCCATGCAGAGGGTCGTATCGCCACGCCAAGACATGGTCAAGCAGCAGGCGGGGCCACCCGGTACGCCTCCCGTAGCTGACGGCCCGCGCTGCGGAGATCTGGCCTAGCCCGGCAGCGTCAGAATGACGGGGCCGCGGTCGGTCGCGACCACGGTGTGTTCATACTGGACCGCCGGGGCGCGGGGCGTGCTGTAGAGCGTCCAGCCATCCGCGCCTTCCTCTGCCCAGAGCCCGCCCTTGGACAGGAAGGGCTCGACGGTCAGCACCATGCCCTTGGTGATGCGGCGCCTGTCGCCGCGGGTCGCCCATGTGGGGATTTCCTCGGGATATTCGTGCAGCGACCGCCCGACCCCGTGGCTGGCAAGGTTGCGGATCAGCGTATAGCCGCGTGCCGAGGCGAAGGTCTCGATCGCCTTGCCGATGCCTGCAAGCGGCCTGTCGGCGGCGACCTGCGCCAGCCCGATCTGCAGCGCGCGCCTGCCATCGCGGCAGAGCCGGTCCAGCGACGGTGCCACCGGCCCCACCCGGAACGTGGCGCCGGTATCGGCGAAATAGCCGCATCTGGAGGCGGAGACGTCGATATTCACCAGATCACCCCGCCCAAGCACCCTGTCACCGGGGATGCCATGGGCGATCTCTTCGTTCACGCTGATGCAGGTGGCCCCCGGAAAGCCGTAAACGGCCTGCGGGGCGGGCTCTGCCCCCTCCGCCTCCAGCAGATCGCGGCCGATCTCGTCCAGCTCGCGCGTCGTCATGCCCGGCTCCAGCGCCGCTCCCATGGCCTGCAGCGTGTTGGCGACGATGCGGCCAATGATCCGCAGCCCGTCCAGGTCTTCGGCCTTGGTGATGGTCATGGCGGCTCTCCCGGTCTGGCGGCGACGCGCCGCAGCGCCATCCTGCGGCCCGTCGCGCCGGTGTCAATCAGTCTCTGACGCCTGCCCCGGAACGGCAAAGGCGCCCCGCCAGCGGCAGGGCGCCCCGTTCAAGGCCCGAAATTCCGTCAGACCATGCGGCGCAGATAGGTCCATGTCGGCACGGTGGCGTTGCGGGCGACCGAAAACGCCTCCGCATCGCCGATATAGTCGAAGCCGCAATTCACCAGCACCCGCGCCGAGGCGGCGTTGTCCTGAAAGACCGAGGCGAACATGGTGGCGCTGCCAAAGGGATTGGCCGCGACCATGGCCGCCACCGCTTCAGAGGCATGGCCGGTGTTCCAGTAGGGCGGCGCCACCCAGTAGCCGATCTCGGCCTGATTGGGATCAAGCCGCTCCAGCGAGATCAGGCCCATCACCTCTGCCCCGCCCTGCGCGGATCCGTCCATGGCCCAGATATCTTCGACCCGCTTGGGATCGGTGGCACGGGCGATAAACGCCTCGGTGGCGCCGGGCGGCAGCGGATGCGGGATGGAGGTGGTCATACGCGCCACGCGTTCGTCGGCGGTGTGCAGCGAGATCAGCCCCGCATCGGAGCGGCGCAGCGGGCGCAACACGGCGCGGGGGGCTTCGATGACCGGCTGAGCGGCCTTCTGGTCCACAGGGGCCAGTTTCATGTGCATTCTCCTCTGATGCACGGAAATCTTTAACAGGCCGTTTTCGTCTCCCCCCGAAAACAGCGAGGGGACCGGCCTGCCGCCGATCCCCTGCACATGTCGATTCAGGATCGGCTTATTCGGCGGCCTCTGCCACCGGCAGCACGGATACGAAGGTGCGACCCTTCAGACCCTTGCGGAAGGTCACGGAGCCTTCTTCGGTGGCGAAGATCGTGTGGTCACGGCCCATGCCCACGCCGGTGCCCGGCCAGACCTTGGTGCCGCGCTGACGCACGATAATGTTGCCGGGAATGGCGGCCTGGCCACCATAGAGTTTCACGCCAAGACGGCGGCCCGCAGAGTCGCGGCCGTTGCGGGAGGAACCGCCTGCTTTTTTATGTGCCATGGGTCAGTCTCCTTTGACTTGCTTACTCGGCCGCGGCCGCGGGAGCGACTGCCTTGCCGGTTGCGGCCTTCACGCCGGTCTCGTCCGCGCCGGAGGCGAGGATCTCGGTCACACGCACCAGCGTCAGCTTCTGACGGTGGCCACGGGTCCGCTGCGAGCTGTGCTTCCGGCGGCGCTTGACGAAGGAGATCACCTTCTCGCCCTTGATCTGGTCGATCACGGTCGCCTGCACGGCAGCACCTGCGATCCGGGGCGCGCCCACGGTCACGGTGTCGCCACCCAGCATCAGCACGTCGTTGAACTGCACGGTCTCACCGGCATCGGCTGCCAGCTTTTCCACGCGCAGCACATCGCCCGCCTGAACCTTGTATTGCTTGCCGCCGGTTTTCATCACCGCGAACATCTGCGTCTTCCTTCGTTCTGGCCGCGTCCTGTGGCGCCCTTTCGGGACTTCCCGCGCCGGAATTCCGGCCCGCCTTCGGACAGCGCGCCCCGTCAGGGGCTGTCATTGATAAAAAATCGCAGCGCAGGCCGAATCCGGCCCCGCTCCGAAGTCGCGTATATCGGGCGAAAGCCCCGGGCTGTCAACCCGCGCGGCGTGCCGGAATTACAACTCCTCGCCCAGCATCTGCTGCGCGGCAGCAAGCCCCAGACCATAGGAAATCTCGTCATACATGGCGTTGAACCCGGCAAAGAGCGCGCGGTTCATGGCGCGGCCCTCGGGGCTGGCCGACAGCGCCACATACTCGTCCAGCACCGCATCCGACAGCGGGCGATAGGCCACCAGCAGGAAGGCATACAGCCATTCGCGCGTGTCGCTGCGGGTGTCCTCTTCCTGCGCCCAGACCTCGGACAGGATTTCTTCCTCGGTCATCTCGAAGGCGCCGCCATCGACCAGCCCCAGATAGAACTGGTAGCTGGCATTCATCGCCCCCACCACATTCGCCTCGACCAGATCATTGGCCTCCACAAAGGCCTCGATCTGCTCCAGCCGGGGATCATCGGTGCCGTCCAGCGCCTGATAGGCCTCGCGCGCGGAAGCCTCCAGGTCGTCGTCGATCAGCGTGCGCCGGGCGGTGATTTCCAGATCGACCACCCGCTGCCCGTCTTCGGAGGTGAAGAAGTCAAGCAGCGGCCCGGCCTCGGTCCCGGCAAAACTGTCGATGAACTGCCCGCGCACCACCTCTTCCATGGCCTCGGTGTCATAGACTTGCGACACCACCGCGCGCCAGCCGCGGGTGGCGCCACCGGGCAGCAGATCCTCGCCCATCTCCTGCGCGTAATCGAGCCCCTCCTCGCGCATCACCTGCACGATCTCCGGAACGCGCATCGCCTCCAGCAGCGCCTCTCCGGGAGCGGCGGACAGGGGCGCGGCGGCGCAGATCAGAACGACAGGGGCGACAAGGCGCAGGGACATGGTCCGGGAATCTCCATTCAGGGCGTAACAGACCCTAGGGCGCGCGCGCCCCATTTCCAAGGGCTCCCCCGGCCCGGCGGAAAGCTGCCGGAGGGGAAGCTGAAGGAAAAGTGAAGGGTGGCAAAATTCCCTGTTGCACCCCGACGCCCGGACCGCTAAACGCCCCTCCACGATCCCCGCGGAGAGGTGCCGGAGTGGTCGAACGGGGCGGTCTCGAAAACCGTTGACCCTGCAAGGGGTCCCAGGGTTCGAATCCCTGTCTCTCCGCCATTTGGCATTGAAATTTCAGGATAAAATCGTCTTCTTGCGATTTTACCCGCCAAAAAACCCCCCAAAACATTTGCGCTTGGATGCTATGTAGTGCGACAGCGCGGCGCTTTGGCAGTCCTGTTGGTGGATCTGGGCAGAGCTAGCGCCGCAGCGTGATTGCTGGCGGGCGGCAAGCATTACACCCCATGACGAACCAGCGGGGGCGGCAATCTTAACATTTGCTATCATCTTTGCGGCAGAGCGACCGCGAAGCCGGGCTTGCAGAGATTTGGTCAGGCTCGGGAAAGCGATAGTAAGCAATGCCGTGTCGGGCGCATGCTGCGAATCTAGAAATATCCAGATCCCTTGCGCCGGTTTCTATTGGTCTTTGTCCGGGTGCCCCTGTTCCGCCAACCAGCGTGCCCAGCGCCGCCGCTGAGCTTCGCGGATTCGTTCGATGCCCTCGGGTGTTCTTGCGCCGGTAGACATGCCCCCGTGAAACTTGCAGCGCCTTTTGCCCGGCACAGACAGCGCGCGGCAGGATGCGCCTTTGCGGGTCAGGGCGCCGCAGCGCACGCGCCGCCTTGCCGGCATCTCGGCCCGTGCCGCTTCCCATCTCTGCACCTGTGCCGCGAATGCTGCCGCTCGGGCCTCAGTTTCGGCATCCAGCCTTTCACCCCACCCCGTGCGTGCGCGTATTGGTGCGACAAAAACCGGCAGGCCCAGCGCCTCGGCCATCCGCTTTACCGCCCATGCGTTGCGATCCAACAGGCGCTTGCCTTCCCAGTAGGACACAGCGTGCCGCCCGCAGCCCGCCCGCCGGGCAAGATCGGACTGCGACAGCCCAGCCGCCCTGCGGAGTGCCGCCAATTCTGCGCCCGTCATGCGCTACCCCGGATCTTGCGGCGCTGCCGGGCAGCGGCCTTCCGGCAACCTTCACCGCAATAGCGCGCGTCTGCCCTCTTGTCGAAATGCAGCACCCCACAGCACCAGCGGCACAGCCAATCGCCCTGCGCAAAGCGTCGTCCGATCCGAATGGCCCGCTGCCTGCGGTTCCGGTTCTGCGGTCTCGGGCCCAAAGGGGGCAAGACGGCATAAGGTAAGTAAACGGCACAGGATCGGCCCTGCCATTCTTCAACCCAGACTGTTCCGGGTTCGGGTCCAGACATTTTTTGCGTCCTTTGGCTTGTTGTTTTTTGAGGGTCAAAACCGGGTCAGGTGCTTGGCTTTGTTACTGGCGGATCTTGCCGCAGCCCGGCGTCCCAGTCGCGGCAAGCCCCGTTCATTGCCTGACCTGCGGTCCGTGGCGTTCCCATTCGGACAAGAAAAATCCCCGTTCGTTCTGGGCATACCGCTACCTCATTGACTCTCCGGCGGGCGACGCCAAACTTGCCTGCATGGATATTATCACCGTCACCGCTGGCGTCCTCATAGGAAACTTGATTACTGCTGCTCTGTTGTGGCAGTTGAGGGCTGTTTCTGTGCCGGAACCTCCGGTGAAAAACCTGATCATTCTGCTGCTCATTTTCGGCTTGATAATTCTGATTGGTCTTGGACTTGCTCAGTCATACACGGACGCATCGTCAGGCCCCCGCCCGTGATAGCGGATTGAAGCCCTGAAAGATCGCTTTTCACTTCGTCAGCTAGCCGCGCAATGTTGGCCGGGTCAGTAGCGAGGTCGCGCTGGCCAATCTCTTGGGGGGATGCGAATGGACGAAGGGACATTATAGACCCCATAGGCCCCGGGGCAACTTCGTCCGTTGGTTCTGGGAATACCGCTACCTCATTGACTCTCCGGCGGGCCGCGCCGATCTTGCCTGCATGGACATTATCACAGTCATCGCAGGCGTCCTCATCGCCAATTTGCTCACCGCATCACTTTTGTGGCAGCTTAGAGCCTTGTCTGTGCCAAATCCGTCAGTGAAAGACATCCTCATCTTGATGTTCATCCTCGGCTGGATAGGCCTGATCTTTCTTGGATTTGCTCAGTCCCTCCCGGCAGAACCTTAAAACCTCCACCCGTAACATACCTTTGCACCACCTTCCCGCCATTGGCGGCGAGCCGCCTTCCATTGCCTGCCCTGCGGCCCGTGGCGTTCCCATTCGGACAGGCCCCGCCAAGCATCGAGACTCACAGCGCGGCCCGTCCAAGTCAGGGGCCTGCCGCCGGGCGTGATACCGTGCGGGAATGGCTCGCGTGTCGGGCGTGAAAGTTCGGGGGCTGGTGCGGGCGCCGGGCTTTCGGGATCCGGGGGCGCTGGGCGTGCTAATCGTGCTAGACGTGCTAAACGGCCCGCCCCCGGCGCCGCTTGCATGACGGCTGCGCCAACCGCCGGAAACTCTGCCCCCTCGGCCCCCTGAGACGTGCTAGACGTGCTAATCGTGCTAAACGGGGGCGGAAGATTAGCACATCTAGCACGATTAGCACCGCCCTGCCCCTCCGCTTTGCTTATGGCCTCAAGGCGAGCGCGGGCCGCTTTCACGTCAAAACGCATGCCCCACCCTAACAATACCATAAGCTTCCTTGCGGGCAGAGCCACGCACTTCGGCCCCAGGGGGCAGACGGTAAAGCCAGCCATGGGTTTCCAGCATCGCAAGTGCCTTCCTAGCTGCCGGGCTTTCCCGAAGTGCCCGGATCGGTGCCCGCTGAACCACATCTGACGGCATCACCTCCGGAAATTCCCAGCGTTCCAACAGCCATTTGCGCAGAGTTTCGGCCCGCTCGATTTCCTCGGACACGTTCGCGGCATCGGCCAGCCGCCGCGCTTCGGACAGGTAGAAGTCGGCAAGCCCTATGCCGCTTTCCATCGCATCCAGAGAGACGGCAGCGGCTTCAAGGTCTGTCCATGCGGTCAGCACCCCGGCAATGCGCGCCGCCTGTTCCGCAGCCTTGGAGGCATAGCCCGTAATATTGGCATAATCCCCGCCGGGCACCTGTTGCGCCTCCACATGGTCGGAATAGTCAGTCAGCATGGCACGGGCTTCTGGCGACAGCGGCAGAACACGCGGGGCAAGTTCGCGGGTGTCGGGATCCATGGGCAGGGGCGTGTCCAGAATGCGGCTCAGCCGATCCGAGAATCCGGCAAGGGCGGTGTCGTCCTGCCGCACGCGGGATTGCAGGCGGGTGCCAATGGTGCTGGGCGGTTCACACATCAGAAAGCGCGGCAGAAAGCCGGTATCTGCGGCCATGGAATCGGCCATGAAGGCGCGGGCAACGCTGGGCTGCACCATGAGATGCACGGCCAGCCGCCGCCCATAAAGCGTATAAGAGCCTTCCCCGGCGCGGGTGCGGCGGATCGGGCTGCCCTGCCATAGGTCATTAAGCGCCGCCAAGGTCTTTTGCCTGTTGTCTGCCGACATGGCAAAGCCGCCAAGGAATTGCCCGCCTTCATCCGAGAATATGCCAAGGGTCGGCATGCCCTCGGCAAACTTGCGGGTCAGCCCCTCATATGTGGGTTCTGTCACCGTGCGGTCGGGCGTAGCGGGCGCGCTCGGTTCCTTGCCCAGCGCAGCAAGATCGGCCTTTGCGGCGGTGCGCTTTTCGCCTTTGCCCCTGCGCGCGTCTGTCAGGATGCGGTCGCGTTCGCCTTTCCAGAGCGCATGGGCGTTTTCCCATGACGCCATCCCTTCGCGGCGTTGCTTGGCCTGTTCCTTTTCGAAACTGCGCAGCGCTGCCATAAGCGGCCCGTCGCAGGACGATTTCCGTTCCCCGGATCGGGCGATGGTCAGGGCATAGAGCGACAGGGGCCGGGTGCCCCCCAGTGTTTCCACATCGCAAAAGCCCTGCACCGCCAGAGAGGCCACAGAAAGGGCCGATGCCGCAGGAATGGCAATCGGGGCAAGGGTCTGGCCCTGCACCGCCTCCACCGCTTCCCGAAGCGGCCCCAAGGCCTCCACAGGGTAAGGCTCTCCTTGCGGAATGTGGCGCAGCAGCGGTTGCGGCCCCTCGGCCTTGAACGGGATAGGTTCGGGGGCGGTCATACGCTGGCCCCTTTCATGGCTAGAATGTCGTTCCAGTCGCGGCCCTCGGGCGCGGGCAGCAGCGACACCCGCCAGCCCAGCCCATGCGCGCGCTCGGCCAGCGCCCTAGCCGCCGCGCGGCCCGCGTCATCCCCGTCTGGGGCGATGGTCAGCCGCCCGGGTCGGGCAGGCAGATGCAAGCCGCGCAGGCCGGACGTGGATAGCCCCGCCCAGATGGTCGCAGGCGCGCGCAGCAGCCCGCAGGCAAGGCTCAGTGCGGTTTCGATGCCCTCGGCCAGCACTAGCGGGCCTTCCGCCTCAGCAAGCCGCACAGCGCCGCCTGCGGTGCGCCCCAGCATCGCCTTTTGCGGTTCGACATCCGCCTTGGCGCTGCCGTCCGCGCGCAGATAGGTGCGATGCACCGCAAAGCGGTCGGCACCGTCGATCCGGGCCAGCATCGCGGGAAACCGTGTCGCGGTCGGA
Source organism: Salipiger marinus (assembly GCF_900100085.1). Taxonomy (GTDB): domain Bacteria; phylum Pseudomonadota; class Alphaproteobacteria; order Rhodobacterales; family Rhodobacteraceae; genus Salipiger; species Salipiger marinus. Next base: position 78,094 of record NZ_FNEJ01000009.1, on the reverse strand, counting down.
TGCCAGCATGACGGGTGAAACCGCAGGGACTCGGACAGCGGGCAGGAAATGGCCCGCCCGCGCAGGTAGGTTTCCGCAAGCGTGCCTGCGATTGGGCGGGCCTCACGCCACAGTGCAAGGGCCTGTCGTTCGCGTTTCGCGGCCTCAGCCAGCGCCTCGGCATCCCGACGCGCCAGCGCTGCCGGATCGGGCGGCGCGTAACTGCCGGGGGCGATGCCAGCCGCCGCCAGAATATCTGCGAAGTCGCAGCAGCCGCGTTTGCAATGTGCCAACAGCCGCCCATTGCTGCCTTCGGAAAGGGTCAGGGCATTCTGCCCCCGGCGCCGCTCGGGCTGGCAGACCGGGCATGGTGCCGCCCCATAGCTGCGATACCAACGGCCCCGCAGAGTTTCGGTAAGCGTGCGGGCGTCCATCATGCGACCCCTCCCCAGACAAGTGCCGCCAGCGCGTTCGCCTGTCCCTCGGTCAGCCCGTGAAGGCGGCGCAGATAGAGAGCTTGCAATCGGGTCATGCAGCACCCCCGTTGCAGTCATCGGCCAAAGATTTGGCGCTGGGCGGAAGCCGCAGCTTTGACAGATCGGTGCCGGGAGCAAGGCGGTAATGCGCGATATTCTGGGGGCCGCGATACTCGGTCAGGATCGACCCGACATATTGCTTGCGCAGCCTCTCTGTAACGGCAGAAAGGCGCCAGCCTTTCACGTCCCGGATCTCGGCTCTTGTGGAAAGGGTGCGCCCATCTCTAAGCGCCTTGAAGGTCCAGAAAATCTGGCTTTGGCTGGAATACAAGAGGTCCGATTTAGTCATACTCAATGCCTTCTTTCCTTGCTGGAAAAGGCGGTTCGCGCTATCCTTCGGGTATACAGTCCACGCGAAGAAATGCGCCGCCGCCCGCAAGCCAAACGGGTGGCGGTTTTCTTATGCGGCGCTGCCGTGCTTGGCGGCTTCCCATGCTTCCAGATCGGCCAGCTTCCAGCGGGTGCAACCGGGCGTCAGGATAATTGGCGCAGGAAAAGCCGGATCAACTTTAGCCCAGCGCCAAGGCGTCGTGCGATGAACCCCGTAACGGGCAGCGACTTGGGTGTCGGTAAGGTAGGTATTCGGCATGCGATGCCCTCCAATCTGGTGCGATTGGTGGCAATATGACGCGCCGTGCATGGTGTGAGAAAGTTAGGCAGATTGGGCAGCACGGCAGCCGCCGGATTTGCCTAGCCTTCCTGCCCAAGATTATTTTTTTCTGCCTAGGGCGCGCCTAATGGTGTCTGGGTGCGGCACTTTGTCAAAATGTGGTGCGATCCGCGCCTGTATCACTTTCACCGGCAGGCCATCTACGCCATCAGGGAACGTTCTTAGAACCAGAGCTTGAATCTTGGGTCGCTTGCCTTGGTAGCGAGGCAGCGACAAATCTTCGTCATCATGTGCATTGGCTTCCGATCCGTCCTCGAATAGCGCTAGCAACTCTTCCGCGCTCTTAGGGGCCTCTGTTCTTCTTAGACAGACTTGCCAACCAAGGAAGGGGCCGATCTCTTCCATTGCTTCACGCATGAGAGCCCGGCGCCGCCTCCACTCCTCTACTCCGCTCTTCATTACTGCTGGGTAATTCTTAAACGAAACTGCTTTCAAAGCTCCCCTTATAAAAGGAAAATCAATATTCTTTATTTTTTCAACGCGTCCAATATTTGAAATATTCGCCCAAGTCCCGCCCTCTCCAACCGCAATAAGAAGCCAAAATTCTTCCAGATCATCTATGTTGCTCCTTATGGGATGAACTTTTCTAATTTCCGCTGTTCGCCCTGAATTATGAAGCCATATAAAAAAACCCGCATCAACATCAAGCACGAGGCCTGTTGGAGAGCAAATGCTCTTACTGGTGTTTGCTCTATGAAAATAACCAACCAGAAGCCAGAAAAAGGCGGTTTCACGCCTTAGTTCCACTTCCGAGTATGGGCGCTTAACGACTTGGGAGTCACCAACAGCTTCATGCGTCTCGGGAACCATAATCTTTGCAGCTTGCCAACAAAGGTCGCAAAATTGCTTGAAGGTCATATACCCTTCCGGTGCAAACATTTAGCCAATCCTCACAACATTAGCCCGATCCGAGTCCTTCCCGGTCAGGTATTCCGCCCATGCCGCCATCATCGTGCGGCGTTTCTCCACCATGTCGCCGCGACGGTAGGACGCCTCCACAGCATTGCCCACCTTGTGCGCCAAGGCCACCTCGGCCATGTCGCCGGGGAAGTGAGTTCGCTCGGCCACCCAGTCGCGGAACGTGCTGCGCAGCCCGTGCGGGACCGCAGGGCACTTGCTTACCCGATCCGCAAAGCCCGGCCCGCCCTCGGCCACATCTGCCGCATGCAGGCGCTTCATGGCGGCGCTTAGCGTCATGTCGGACATTTCCCCCCCGCGCGGCGCCGGGAATACCAGCGGGCATCCCTCGAAACGCGGCAGAGATTTCAGCAACGCCACAGCCTCGGGCGTCAGCGGCACGCGGTGTTCCCTGTCCATCTTCATGCGCGCCGCCGGTATGGTCCAAAGCCCCGCCTCTAGGTCGATTTCATCCCAGAGCGCGCCGCGCACCTCTTGCGAGCGGCTGGCGGTCAGCGCCGCAAATTCCAAGGCGCGGGCGCCCATGCCTTCCCGCGCCCGCACGGCGGTGAACCAGCGCGGCGCGTCGTCAACTGGAACCGCCGGTTGGTTACGCTGTTTCGCAACCTTTGCGGCAGCAGGCAAAAGCTCTTTAAGATTGCCCCCCCAACGGGCTGGATTGTCGCCGGTGCGGTGTCCTGCAACCGTCGCCCACGACAGCACCGCCTCAATACGTCCGCGCAGTCGAGATGCGGTTTCGGTTTTACTTTGCCAGATCGGTTCCAGCACCCGCAGCACGTCCTGCACCGCGATTTCATCAACCAGCATCGGGCCAAGCTCGGGCATGGCGTAGGTTTGCAAGGTGTTCTGCCATTGCTGACGATGCTTGGGGTTCCTGAAAGCGTCCAACTTTGCGGCAAGGTATTTGTCGGTGGCATCCGCAAAGCTCATGCCCCGGCGCTGAGCGGCCACCAGTGCCGCCTTTGCGGCCTTCCGGTCCTGCACAGGGTCAATGCCGCGCCGGATCTGGTCTTTCGCCTCGCGCGCCCGTTCGCGGGCCTGCGCAAGTGTCACATCAGGAAAGCCCCCCAAGCCGATTTCCCGGCGCTGAGCGCCCACGGTCACGCGCAGCAGCCATGTCCTGCCGTTGTTCGGGGTGATTTGCAGCATAAGACCTGCGACGCCGCCCACAGCGAACGTGGCATTGCGCCCCCGTCCCGGATGCTGCAACCTCTTTACGTCAAGCGCGGAAAGCTCCTTGGCAACGCGTGGCATTTTGCACCCCTCATCATACCCGCCTAAATGTATGCACCCCATCACAACACATTGCAACAGGGCGCAACAGCGTGCGGGTCATATAACTGATGTTAATAAGGGAATTTTCGCCGTACCCCGACAGGGCGCGACACATGAATGGCGGGCTGTCTCTCCGCCATTTTCTTACACGCAATCAAGGTTGCATGGTAAGAAAAATGTGCTTTTGCGATCACTTCTGTGACTGCGCCGGATGGTGCTGGATGGCTTCCTTTCATACCGGTGTCATTCACCTGACCCGGTCACGCGCGCAGAAGACTGTCCCCTGATAACCGGCTGGAACGGGACAGGCGAACCAGACCCGTTGCGGCTGGCCCGAGCCCTAAGTCCGCTGTTTTGCCCCTGCCCTGCGACAGAGGGTGTCTAAATCTCACTGACGCCAAAATAGGCCAGATATTTGTCGATTGCGCTGGCGATCACCTCTTCGGGGTGCTCGGGCGCGGGCAGGCCGTAGATATGGGTGCGGATGCCGATATAGACGATCCCGCCATGCAGGTTCCAGATGTCCTCCATGCTGGGCTGGCGCGTGCCCGACGCCACCGCCGCCGTTTCCGCAAGGACCGGTTCGAGAATCACGTCCCCCAGATGTTCGAGATAGCGGTGGTTGAGCGCGGCTCCGGCAAGGCCCGAGAACATGAAGATCCGCATCCAGTCATGTTCGAAAATCAGCCTGCTGTATTCGGTATAAAACGCCAGCAGGCGGGTCCGCAGCGGAACGGACCGGTCGGTCAGCCGGTCGGGCCAGTCAGAGGACAGCCGACCCAGATAGACCTTTTCATAGACGGCCTCCAGCAGCTCTTCCTTGGTGGCGAAGTATTTGAAAAGAAGAGATTGTGTGACGCCAAGCCGCTTGGCCAGCTGGCGCGTGTTGCCCTCCAGCCCGACCTCGGCGAAGAAGCGCACCGCCTCGTTCACGATCTGCTCGCGCCGCTCCTGCGGCGGCAGCCTCCGACGCGTGCCCGCGTCCCCGTCCCGTTCGGTTGCGATGTCCAAATCCACGTCCTCAGCTCGCCGCTCCGAGGCCCATCTAACAAATTTTTCTTGAAATGTTCAGTTTTTTATAGATCATCCGATCAACAAGAGTGAGCAGCCGATCAATAAGCCGCAAGGCAGGGCTGCGCTCATGGAGGGAGGAGATCATCATGAAGGCATCAGCGGGCGGTTACGCCCGGGCCGTCGACGTGCCCCATGCGCTGGAGCTTATGGCCGGATCGGCCGGGGCTGGCCGGTATCTGGCGGGCGGCCAGAGTCTGGTCGCGGCGCTGAACATGCGCCTGTCCGAGGGCGACATGCTGATCGACATTTCCCGGATCGCGGATCTGTCCGGGATCCGCGAAGACGGGGATCACCTGCGCATCGGCGCCCTCACCCGCCATGCCGATATTGGCAGGGACGCACTGATCCGGACCCATGCGCCGCTGCTGTCGGACGCCGTGCGGCACATCGCCCATGCGGCGATCCGCAATCGGGGCACCATCGGCGGCGCGCTGGCCCATGCTGATCCGGCTGCCGAATTTCCGGCCTGCGCACTGGCGCTTGGCGCGACCCTGCACGCACAGGGCGGCACCGGCACGCGGGACATTGCGGCGGAAGAGTTCTTCGAGGATGTCTTCACCACCACGCTTGCCGAAGGCGAGATCCTGACGGGTCTTTCGGTGCCCAAGGCGGAAGCGGGCGAGGTGCAGGTGATCGAGGAGGTGGCGCGGCGGTCCGGCGATTACGCGCTGACCGGGCTCTGCCTTGTCCGCCGGGCGGCGGGGCACCGTCTGAGCATCTTTTCTGCCGGGCCGGTGCCGATGCTGGCGCGGGGGGCAATGGCGGCGCTGGATGCGGGTGATCTGGACGCGGCGGTCGAGGCCCTGCGCGCCGAGATCGATCCCCCCTCAGACACACAGGCCAGCGGCAGCTACCGCCGGCATCTTGCGGGCGTGCTGCTGCGCCGTGCTGTAAAGCGCATCGAAGGAGACCGTGCATGACCCAGACCTTCCGTGACAGGGTGGATGTGTCCCTGACCGTCAACGGCGAACCGGTCGAGGCCCGCGTGCCCGTGGGGCAGCATCTGATCGACTTCCTGCGGACCGACCTGGGGCTGACCGGCGCCCATGCCAGCTGCGAACATGGCGTCTGCGGCGCCTGCACGCTCCGCGTCGACGGACAGGCGGTGCGCGGCTGTCTCATGCTCGCCGCGCAGGCCGACGGGGCCGAGATCTGGACGGTGGAGGGGCTGACCGACACCGGAACCATCCGTGATCTGCAGGACGCCTTCGTGGCGCGCAACGCGCTGCAGTGCGGCTTCTGCACCCCGGGCATGCTTGTTGCGGCGGAGGAGCTTCTGGAGGCCGGCACTTTGCCCTCGCGCGCCGAGATCCGCGAACACCTGTCGGGCAATTACTGCCGCTGCACCGGCTATGAGGCCATTGTGGACGTTGTGGAAAGCGTGGCGCGGGCACGCGCCGGAAAGGCGCAGGCATGAGCATCGCATTCGGAAATCCCGACCGGCCCAATTCCTATATCGGCAAGACGGTGCCGCGCCCGAACGCGCGCAAGCTGGTGCAGGGGCGCGGGCGCTATGTCGATGACATCGTGCTGCCGCGCATGGTCCATGTGGCCTTTGTCCGCTCTCCCTTCGCCCATGCCCGGATCACCGGGATCGAGGCCGAGGCGGCGAAGGGCGTCAAGGGCGTGCTTCGGGTCTTTACCGGCGCCGATCTGGCGGAGGTCTGCACGCCTTGGGTCGGGGTGCTGGCCCATCTGAAGGGGCTGAAATCCCCGCCGCAGCATGCCTTGGCGGTGGACCGCGCCGCATGGGTCGGGGAGCCGGTGGTGGCCGTGGTCGCCACATCGCGGGCCGCCGCCGAAGACGGCGCGGCGCTGGTGGAGGTGGACTATGACCCGCTGCCGGTGGTGACCGACACCATGACCGCCCTTGATGCGGACACCCCCGTCCTTCATCCCGATCTCGGCGACAACCTTGCCTTCCGGCGCCTGCACGAGGAAGGCGATGTCGCGGCGGCGATGGCTTCGGCGCATAAGGTGATTTCGGCCCGCTTCCGCACCGCGCGCCATACCGGCGTCACGCCGGAGCCGCGCTCCATCCTCGTGGACTGGAGCCCGGCAGACGGGCAGATGACCGCGTATCACGCCACGCAGGCGCCGCACATGATCCAGACGGTGCTTGCCGCACATCTGGACCTGCCCGAAAGCCGGGTGCGGGTGATCTGCGGCGATGTCGGCGGATCCTACGGGATCAAGGTCCATGTCTATCCCGACGAGGTGGCGACCGCCGCCATCGCCAAGGTCATGGGCCGCCCGGTCAAGTTCATCGCCGACCGGCTGGAAAGCTTTTCCACCGACATCCACGCCCGCGATCACGAGATCGAGGCGAAGATCGCGGTGGATGCCGAAGGCCGGATCCTCGCCATGGATGTGGATGACTGGACCGGCATCGGCCCCTATTCCGTCTATCCGCGCACCTCGGCCATCGAGGGCAATCAGGTGGTGAACCTCTGCGGCGGGCCCTATGATTTCGCCAATTACCGGGCGCGGACCACGGTGGTGTTCCAGAACAAGACACCCACCTGCCAGTATCGCGCCGTGGGCCATCCGATTGCCGTGGCGATCACCGAAGGGCTGGTGGACATGGCCGCCGCAGCACTTGGCATGGATCCGGTCGAGATCCGGCGGCGCAACATGTATGCCGATGACGCCTATCCGGTGACCTCCCCGGCAAAGATGCGGTTCGAGGGGCTGTCGCATCATGCCTCGATGGACAAGCTGATGGAGATGATGGATTACGACGCGCTCCGCGCCGATCAGGCCGAGGCGCGCAAGCGCGGCAAGCATCGCGGCATCGGCATCGCCTCCTTCATCGAACTGACCAACCCTTCCCCCTTCATGTATGGCATTGGCGGCGCCCGGATTTCCGCGCAGGACGGCTGCACGGTGCGGATGGATCCCGATGGCTCCATCGTCGCGCTGTCGGGCGTGACCGAGCAGGGACAGGGCACCGAGGCGATGCTGAGTCAGGTGGTGGCCGAAGGCGTCGGCGTCCTGCCCTCCAGCGTCCGCGTCATCACCGGCGACACGCAGGTCACGCCCTATGGCGGCGGGACATGGGCCTCGCGCGGGGCGGGCATCGGCGGCGAGGCCGCGCTGCAGGCGGCGCGGGCGCTGCGCCAGTCCATCCTCGAGGTGGCGGCGGCGATGCTGCAGGCCGATGCCGGGGCGCTCGACATCCGCGACGGACAGGTGGTGACCGCCGAGACCGGCGAGCAGCGCCTGCCGCTGGAGGAACTGGGCCGCATCGTCTATTTCCGCGGCGACACGCTGCCCAAGGGCCTGCCGCGCGAACTGGTGCAGACCCGGCATTTCATCACGATGGACTATCCTTTCGCCTTCACCAATGGCGTGCAGGCCTCCTATCTGGAGGTGGACACCGACACCGGCGTCGTCACCCTGCTGAACCACTGGTGCGTCGAGGATTGCGGGCGCGTCATCAACCCGCAGTTGGTCGATGAACAGATCCGCGGCGGCATCGTGCAGGGTCTGGGCGGCGCGCTTTACGAGGAAATCCATTACGACAGCGAAGGCCAGCTTCTGAACGGCTCCATGGCGGATTATCTTGTGCCGATGGCCGCCGAGATGCCGGACATGCAGATCGGCCATGTCGAAACGCCGACCAAGGAAAGCGAACTTGGCGCGAAGGGAGCCGGAGAGGCCGGCACTGCCGGGGCCCCCGCCGCCGTGATGAACGCGATCAACGATGCCCTGCGCCCGCTTGGGGCACAGGTCACCGAAATGCCCTTTACCCCCGAGCGCATTCTGCGCGCGCTCGGGACGATTCAGGACTGAATCACCAAGGGGCGCGACGGGAGCGCGCCCCGCACCAGGGAGGAGACACAATGACTATCATGAAACTCGCGACGACCACCGCGATGGCTGTCCTGATGGGCAGTGCTGCGTTCGCGCAGCAGAGCATCACGGTGAACATCGGCTCGTCACATCCGGAGGCCAATATCTGGGTCTACGCGATGAAGAACACCTTCCAGCCGGAAGTGAACCGCATTCTTGAGGCCAATGGCAACGAGTATCAGGTGAACTGGGTCGAGAACTACGCCGGAACCCTCTACAAGTTCACCGACACGCGCGAGGCGGTCATGGACGGCATCGTTGATGTCGGCATGGTCGGCACGGTCTGGGAAGGCGCCAACATGCCGCTGCAGAACGTGACCTATTTCACGCCCTTCGCCACCGAGGATCACCGCATGATCATCGAGATCTTCGATGACCTGTCCGAATCCCTGCCCGAACTGAAGGACAGCTGGGCGGAAAACGGCATGGTGCACCTGTCCTCGCTGATCACCGACAGCTACGACATCTATGCGACCTTCCCGGTCAACACGATGGCGGATCTGCAGAACCGCAAGCTGAACGCGCCGGGCACCTCGGCGAACTGGCTGCGCGACACCGGGGCAACGCCGGTCGACGGGGCGCTGACCACCTATTACACCAACATCCAGACCGGCGTGACCGAGGGCACGCTGTCCTTCGCCTCGGGCATCCTGCCGACGCGGGTCTATGAGGTGGCGCCGGAACTGTCGCGGGTCGGCATCGGGTCGATGTATTTCGGCGGGATCGCGGCCAACAAGGATGTCTTCGACAGCCTGCCCGCCCCGGTGCAGGAGGCGTTCCGCGAGGCGGCGCAGGCCACCTCCAAGGCGCATGGCGATTACGTCGCCGATCTGGCCGCCCGCGCGCTGGAGGAGATGCAGGCCGCGGGCCTGACCGTCCACCAGATGCCGGAGGAGGAAAAGGCGAAATGGGTCAACGGCCTGCCGAACATCGTCGAGCCGTGGCTGGAACAGACCGGCGAGGCGGGCAAGACCGTGCTCAAGGCCTATTTCGCCGCCCTTGAAGAGCGGGGCGCAGAACCGCTGCGCAACTGGGCCGAGGGTCTCTGACCCCTGCCCGTCCCCGGCTTGAACCGACACAGCCCGACCCGCGACGGTCGGGCTGACCCACTCCGCAAGGGCAGGACGTCATGAGCGAAGACACCACCGCCGATTCCGACACCCAGTTCGTCCCGGGCTTTGCCGAGGCGCCGCTGGGAGCGGTGCTGGGCAGCGTCGCCGCCGCCATGTCGGCGGTCGGCACCGCTGCCATCGGCGCGCTGATGCTGCTGATCGTGGGGGATGTGATCGGGCGCAACCTGCTTGACCTGCCCATCACCGGCGTTTCGGAAATCGCGGCCCGCACCGTGGTGGCCATCGTGTTCCTGCAGGTGCCCGCCGCCATCCTGCAGCGGCGGCTCACCCGGGCCGATTTCCTGCTGCGCCGCATCGGGCAAAGCTCCACCTCGGCGGTGGCGCTGCTCGAAATCCTGTTCTGCCTGACCGGGGCGGTGGTCTTTGCCCTGATCGTCTGGGCGTCCTGGCCGAAATTCGCCTCAGCCTGGACCAGCTCCGAATTCTTCGGGGTGCAGGGGGTCTGGACCATCCCCACTTGGCCGTTCCGTGCCATCACCGTGCTGGGGGCGGCCATGGCCACCCTCGCCGCCCTCTACCGGGTCAGCCGGGAACTTGCAGCAATGAAGGCCGCGCAATGACAATCCTGACCATCGGTTTTATCCTGATCGCCGTGCTGGTCGTGCTTGTCCTGATGGGCATGCAGATCGCCTACGCGCTGTTTTCCGTGGCCTTTGTCGGGATCTGGATCATCCGCGACAGCATCGGGCTTGCCTTCCGCATGCTGGAACTGACCGCCTATTCCGGCATTGCCGATTACCTCTTCGCCACCATCCCGCTGTTTGTCCTGATGGGGCTGCTGGTCAGCGTGTCGAATGTCGGGCGTGACACCTTCGCCGTGGCAGAGGACCTGCTGCGGCGCATGATCTGCGGTCTGGGGGTCGCCACCGTTGCCGCCAACACCGTGTTTGCCGCCGTGACCGGCGTCTCCATCGCCTCTGCTGCGGTCTTCACCCGCGTCGCCGTGCCCGAGATGACCCGGCACGGCTACCGCCCGGCCTTTTCGGCGGGCACCGTCGCCGGATCCTCCGTGCTGGGCATGCTGATCCCGCCAAGCCTGCTGCTCATCATCTATGGCGTGCTGGCCGAGGTCTCCATTGGCGGCATGTTCATCGCGGGCATTCTGCCCGGCCTGATGCTGGCGGGCGGCTTTGTCCTCATGCTGATCGGCCTGACGGTCGTGGCCCCGGGATTCGTGCTCAGTGATCCCGAAAGCAGCCGTGCCCGGCGGCTTGACCGCACGATCAAGCGCATGCCGCTGAACGAGATGATCCGCAAGCTGATCCCGATCATCCTGCTTGTGATCCTTGTGCTGGGCGGGCTTTATACCGGGTTCTTCACCCCCACCGAGGCGGGCGGCGTGGGCGCCTTTGGCGCGCTGGTGGTGGCCCTGTCGCGCCGCAGCCTGAACCGGCACAAGCTCTGGCAGGTGATGAAACAGACCGGCGTGATCTCCGTCTCCATCCTGCTGCTGCTGATCGCCGCCTCGTTCTATTCGCGGATGCTGGCCATTGCCGGGCTGCCGACCGCCATCGCCGATCTGGTGTCGCAATCCGGCTTCGGGCCGCTTGGCTTCATGTTCCTTTATGCCACCATCATCCTGCTGATGGGCATGATCCTCGACAGCACGTCGATCCTGCTCATCATGGTGCCCATCGCCGCCCCCATCGCGCAGGGGCTGGGGCTTGATCTGATGCATTTCGGCATCGTCACGGTGCTTGCGGTGGAAATCGGGCTGCTGACCCCGCCCTTCGGCATCTCGGTCTTCACCGTGCACAACACGCTGAACGACCCGGACGTGTCGGTGGAACAGATCTTTGCCGCCACGCTGCCCTTCATCGCGGTGATGCTGCTGGTCCTGATCGCGGTGGCGCTGCTGCCCGCGACGGTCACGATCTTCCTGTAGCCCCGCCCGGCCCGCGGCGCCGGGATCCTGCAGGCCAGACCTGCCTGACGGGCGCGCAAGATCCGCGCCCGTCAGGGACCAAGGCACCGGGCGATCTGCGCGCCTGCCGCCCCCGGCGCAAAGGCCGCAAGTACCTCAGGGTCGTTCCGGGACTTGGCCGCCAGATCCCACCGTCTCGGCCTGCGATCCGGGCTCCGGTCGTTCGGGCGCTCCGGACGGGGCAGGCACTGCTGCGGCGGGCACAGGCGCGGTGGCGGGCGTGAAGACCAGATCCGGCAGCACCGTCTCCCATGCCTCGCGCCGCAGGAACTGCGCGTATTTCTCCTCTCCGTCCGATGCCCGCCAGCGGGTAACGGCCCCGACCCTGCCGGAGGACAGGACCACTCCCTGCGGATGCTGCCACGCCTTCGACATCCGTCCCATGACATGGCCGTGCCGGTCGATCAGCAGCCAGCTTGGATCGCGGAACTCCAGCGTCAGCGGGTCGCCGACCTTGCAGCGCCGGATCGCGTCGTGACAGACATGCCCGTCGCGCTGCCGACCGGGGAAGGACAGGTCGGAGAATTTCAGATCCGGCAGCTGGTAGACATTCGGCGAGGGCAGGCCCGCCGAGACCTCCGGCGTCACCCTGCGGTGCAGCACAGAAGGCGCCCCGGCTTTGAGCAGCGCATGTTCGCCGCTGGTCATCACGACAAGGCTTTTCCGCGCCCGCGTCATGGCGACGTAGAACAGCCTGCGCGGGGCGTCGCGGTCTTCGTTCTTTGATGGCCTGTCCCAGCCTCCGTTCAGGATGACGACGTGATCGAATTCCAGCCCCTTCGCCCGGTGCGCCGTCAGCAGAAGCAGCCCGCGCTGTTCGCCACGGGTGTCGCGGGACCATTCGGCCAGCCACTCGACGAGGTCGGGCACAGGCATCGTCTTCGTCTTCAGCTCCCGCGCCAGTTCGGCCACGCCTTCGGCCAGAAGCTCGACCCAGCGGTTGGTCTCCTGCTCGTTGAGGATGGCGATGATGTCCTCGATCCCCAGCAGCGCGCCCTGCCGCCTGCGCAGACCCGCAACCAGCGTCTGGGTTTCCCGCAGCCGCCAGATGTTCGGCAGATCCTCGTTGGCCATCTCGACCTTGAGCCCCTGCGCCTCGGCATAGGACCGGACGGCGCCAAGCCGTTTCCAGTCGCGGGAGATGATGGCGGTGCGGGACCATGACCAGTCCGGATCCAGCCGGGACAGGCGCATCAGTTCATCGACCGCCGCAACCGCTTGCGGGACATCGCCGCCCGGCCCGTCAAGCAGCTGCACCCGCCCCTGCGCCACGCTGTCCGCCTGCTCCAGCGCGCCGCCCTCTGGATGCCGGAGACGGTCGGCATTGATCCTGACCTCGTGATCGACCTTCATCCGGTCGGGCGCCACCGAAATCACCCGGTTCGCAGCCGCGATGACATGGCCGGTGGAGCGGTAATTCTCGACCAGAAAGGCGGGGCGCGCCTTGTAATCCTCTTCGAACTTGCGGATGAAATCGATGGAGGCCCCGTTGAAGGCATAGATGTTCTGGTCGTCGTCGCCCACGGCAAACAGGCTGAGCTTCAGATCCGCATCGTCCAGCGACCGGCCCGCCACCGCAGAGATAAGCTGGTATTCCTCGGGGCCGATATCCTGATACTCGTCGACAAGGATCCAGCGATAGCCTTGGATCAGCGTGTCGCGCTGCGCCTCGGCCTCGGATTTTGACAACCCCTCCCCCTCCAGCTGCCGGACGGCTTCGGTCACGATGCCATCAAAATCCTCGGTATCAGCGCGCTGACCCACAAAGCTCGCCCCCACCAGTTTCATGGCAAGCGCGTGGCAGGTCGACACCGTGACGCCAAGCGCATCATCCCCGACCAGCGCCCGCAGCCGCACGCGGATTTCGGCGGCGGCATGCCTGTTATAGGCCAGCACCAGTATGCCCTGCGGATCCTCGCGTTTCATGCGCAGAAGATAGGCGATGCGATGGACCAGAACCCGCGTCTTGCCCGAGCCCGGCCCCGCAAGGACAAGCACGTTGGTCCGGTCCCGGTCATCGGTGACGATGTCCTGCTGGACCCTGTTGGCAAGCTGGTCGACAATCGCGGCCCAGGAGGTGCTGGTGGTCTGCCGCCTGACCTCGCGGCCCATGCCCGGCATCCAGCGCTTCATGAACTGCTCCTTGGTGAGCAGGAAGTAATCCTCTGACAGGCGCGCCGCGTCGGTCATCGTCCGCAGGCCCGTTTCGGCGTAGGTCGCCATGACATGGGTCTGAAGGGTCTGTTCGGTGTAATGATCCTCCAGCGGGGCAAAATGCGCCTGAGTGAACTGCCCGCCCTTGGCATCAAGGAACACGGTCATGGCAGAGCGAAAGACCGTCAGCCCCTTGCCAAGGGTCAGCACCCCCTGTTCGTGCAGCCACATCAGCGCGCGTTCCAGCAGCTTTGTCATGTCCCGCACGCCGCTGGTTTTCAGGAACGCATCCTGCGTGAGCTGCGCCAGCAGGTCGCCGAGCGTGGCCTCCACCTGCAGATCCTTTCCGCGCGCGCCCTTGTCCAGCCGCCCGGTGAGATAGGTCAGCAGCAGTTCCCCCGCCAGCCACCGCAGCTTCGCCGTCTCGTGAACCGTGCGCCATGGACGCACCAGCGTGACCATCAGCGTGTTGCGGCTGGCCTTGCGCAGAGAGATGTTGCCACGCCCGCCATCCTGCCCCCTGCCGTCCTGAGCGATGCCGCGCACCAGCTTGTCGATGGTGTCGGGGCGGACATCGGGGTGGTCCCGGTCGCGCAGGCGCTGGCAGGTCTCGGCAAGGTTCAGCGGCAGCGGCGTCCGGTCATCTGCATCCGGCGCCAGATCCTGCATCAGGCCGATCAGGTCGGCCTCCAGCGCGGAGGCCTGCGTCAGCCGCTGCGACGAGGCATTGGCCACGCCCACATGAACAAACACCGTCATCGCCATGTCATTGCGCGCGATGCCGAGCCGTTCCAGACTCGCCATGGCCTTGGGCAGCGCGCCGGGCAACAGGCCGGACACGCCGCAAAGCTCGTCCGTCGAGATGCCCTCGTCCGGCGGGGCCGACATCAGATGCTCCACGATGCCAAGCAGCTGCCTGCGATGCGCCTGCGTCAGATCCGCCGCCGCAAGCACCGCCTTTGCCTCCTCCAGCGTGCGCACCCGCAGCGAGGACGGAAAGATCTGCACGCGGTTTTCCTCGCGCGACACCAGATGCGCCTCTTCAAGCCAGGAAACCGCCGTCTTCACCCGGGTGTCGTCGGTCGCGCTGTCGCGTTCGAACTCCTGATCCTTCTCGGACCGCACGATCTCGCCGGAGGTGGCCACGACCTTGCCGGTTTTCTTTGTCCGCTCGTCGATCCGCCGCAGCGCCTTCAGGATGGCGCCGATCTCGTGGCGGGCCAGCCGCGAACTGGCGGTCAGGCGGAACTGGCGCTCCACGTCATCGGCGGCAAAAAGCAGCACGCAATGCGCATCCTCCCTGTCCCGGCCCGCGCGCCCGGCCTCCTGCAGGTAATTCTCGAGCGATCCGGGGATATCGGCATGCACGACAAGCCGGATGTCGGGCTTGTCGATCCCCATGCCAAACGCGTTGGTGGCGGCAATCACCCGCAGCTCGCCGACCCTGAACCGCTCCTGCACCACCTGCTTGTCATCCGCCCCCAGCCCGGCATGGAAATGCGCGGCATCAAGCCCTTGGGATTTCAGGAAATCGGCCACACGCTCCGTCTCCTTGCGGGTGGCGCAGTAGACAACCGCCCCCGACCGTCCCTCGGCGGGCAGATGCTCGCTGATGACGGTCAGCACATCCGACAGCTTGCTGTTCTTGGTCGTCGGGCGGACATCAAAGGCAAGGTTCGTCCGCGTGGCGCCTCCGTCAAGCGGCAGCAGGTCGATGCCTGCCCGCTGCTGGAAATGCGCAAGGATGTCGCTCACCACCTCGGGCTTGGCGGTGGCCGTCAGGCAGATGACCGGCGCCGGATCCTGATCGCCGGAGAATTCCTTGATGAAACGGCCCAGATACCGGTAATCCGGCCTGAAATCATGGCCCCATTTCGAGACGCAATGCGCCTCGTCAATCGCCCACAGCCCGACCTCGCGCTGCGCCAGAACGCTGCGGATCGACGTGCTTCGGAGCTGTTCGGGAGAAATGATCAGGATCCCGGCATCGCCAAGCCGGACCTTGTCCAAGGCGGCCTGACGTTCCGGCATGGACATCATGCCGTTGATCGTGACCGAGCAGGAAATGCCCGCCCGCTCCATGCCCTGCACCTGATCCGCCATCAGCGCGACAAGCGGCGAGATGACAACGGTCAGCGCGCCGGTCTTGTGGAACCGCGACAGCGCCGGCACCTGATAGCATAGCGACTTGCCGGTGCCCGTCGGCAGGATGCCCAGCAGGCTGCGGCCCGACATGGCCTCGTCGACGATGCGTTCCTGCAGGGGCCTGCCCTCGGGATCGACCGGTTTGGGGCGGAAGCCTGGAAAGCCGAACCATTTTTCCAGCGCCCTGACCGGATCGTTCTGCTCTGCGCACCAGCCGCAGCCGGGATCCTTGCAGGACGTGTCGCGCAGGTGCCTCACGATCAGCGAGGCTTCGCGGAACTGCGCCCGGACCCATGGCGGCATCACGGAATCCCCGCCCGCCACGGTGATCCAGACAGCGCATAGGCCATCGGCCAGCCATTCTGCGGGCTGCTCAGCCGGGTCAGCGTCTGTTCCACCCGCTTTTCACAGGCGCGGCCCTGCAGCATGCGCCGGATCGCCGCTCCTGCCTCGTCGAAACCGGGACAAGGCTGCCCGCGCAGATAGCGGAAGACGGCCTCGAACCCGCCCGCATGGTCCATGCGCGTGGTCAGGTAGTGATAGGCCGCAAGCACGTCCGGCGCATCTGCGGCCAGTGTCGCCAAGGCATCAAGCTGGTTTGCCAGCACCCCGAAGACAAGGCGCGCGTCAAGCTCGGGGTCATTCACATGCCCTGCCGCCAGACGACCGTCCTGATAATGCTTGACCAGATGGTGATAGGGATTGCGCGGAAAGGCGAGCGGGTTCAGCCACAGCGTATCAATTGGCGCCTGCAGGATCTGGGCAAGCCGTGGCCGCGCGGCAATCAGGTGCTGAAGATCATGGCCGAGAATGTTGTGGCCAATCGGATAAGCCACATCGCCAATCTGAGTCTCCAGATCATCCAGAAACGGCCCGGTCAGATGCCCGGTGGATTTCAGCGCCGGACGGTCATCATGGCGCACCGCCGCAATGGCAAATACCTTTGCCTTGCCGGGATCCACTTCAAGATCGATCGACAGGCATTTGGCCAAAATCTGTTCGTGACGCTTTTCCATCGGACTATGGATAGCGAAGTCAACAGGGGGAACAATGCCCTTTGCTTTTCAACCGCATCAGAAGATAGCGGCCAGCCTCCGTCCGAAGCGCCCGGCTTTGCCGGAAATATCTGGCTCAATACGGTCGGAAAAGCCAAAAGCCATTGCAGGCTATTGCCGCTTTGACCCAAACGAACAGGCCGCCGGGCGAACCGGCGGCCTGTCCTTGATGTGCTGCGGCAGGGTCAGACCTTGCCGCGGGCGCTTGCAAAGATGCAGATCAGCGTGATCGCGGCGGCGGCGCAGATGTAATAGCCGACATAGGCCAGCCCGTAGCTCGCCTGCAGCCAAGTGGCGATATAGGGCGCCAGCGAGGCGCCGAAGATGCCCGCGAAGTTGAAGGTGATCGACGAGCCGGTATAGCGCACCCGCGTCGGGAAGGGCGCGGCCAGCGCCGTGCCGATCAGCCCGTAGGTCAGGCCCATCAGCGCCATGCCCAGCGTGACAAAGCCAAGGATGCGCATCTCGTCCGCCACCATCAGCACCGGCACGAGGAAGGAGAACGCCCCGATCAGCACCGTGGTCAGCGTCAGGATCAGCCGCCGACCGAAACGTTCGGCCAGAATCCCCGCCAGCGGGATGAAGGCGCCGAACACGACCGAGCCCCAGATCTGGATGGCCAGCGCGTCGGTGAAGGGGATCTGCACCACCTTCACGTTATAGCTCAGCAGATAGGCGGTGCAGATGTAGAACAGCACGAAGGTCGCCAGCGCCACGAAGGTGCCCAGCACGATCGACACCTTGTGGTTGCGGAACAGCTCGACCACGGGCACGGCCACCCGTTCCTCGTTGTCGATGGCCTTCTGGAAATCCGGCGTCTCGGTGATCGACAGCCGCACCCACAGCCCCACCACGATCAGCAGGATCGAGGCGATGAAGGGAATCCGCCAGCCCCAGCTCAGCAGCGCCTCCTGCGGCATGAACTGCAGCAGGATCCAGAACAGCCCCGAGGACAGGAACAGCCCTGCGGGCGCCCCAAGCTGCGGGAACATGCCATACCAGTTCTTCTTGCCCTCGGGGGCGTTTTCGGTGGCCATCAGCACCGCCCCGCCCCATTCGCCGCCCAGACCGAAGCCCTGCCCGAAACGGCAGAGCGCCAGCAGCAGCGGGGCCACCACGCCGATCTGGTCGTAGGTGGGCAGAAGGCCGATGATGACGGTGGAAATGCCCATGGTCAGCAGCGCTGCCACCAGCGTGGCCTTGCGCCCGACCCGGTCACCAAAATGGCCAAAGACCACAGCCCCCAGAGGCCGCGCAAAAAACGCGATGGAGAAGGTGGCGAAGGACGCCAGAAGCGCCGTCATCGGATCGGCGCCGGGGAAGAACAGCGCCGGAAACACCAGCACGGCGGCGGTGGCATAGACGTAGAAATCGAAGAATTCGATGGTGGTGCCCACGAGGCTCGCGGTCAGCACCTTGGCGGGGGAGTTCAGCACCGGCGCCGCCTTCTGCGGCGACGCTCCCGTGCTGGCGGTCGAAAGGGACATTTTCTTGCTTCTTCTGTTGCGGTCAGAGCGTGTTTGTTTCCGGAGCACGCGGCCTAACGCAAAGACCCGACAGAAAACAGCCGCGGACCCGACCGATTATGTCAGGCCCGCCATGCAGAATATGCATCCCTTGCCCGATTATTCGGGCGCGCCCGGCTCCGCCTCCAGCGCGTAGCGCTTGAACAGCCCCGACTGCAGCAGGAAGAACACGAACACCCCGGCGGGCAGGCCGAAGGTCTTGAAATAGACCCATGTCTCGGTGCTGAGCGTGCGCCAGACGATCTCGTTCAGCAGCGCCAGACCAAAGAAAAACGCCGTCACCCGCTTGGTCAGGATCATCCAGCCGTCGTGCTGCAGGGGCATCATGCCCTCCATGACCGAGCGCAGCCAGCTTTCCCCGCGCAGAAGCCCCGCCAGCAGCGCCGTGCCGAACAGCAGATAGATCAGCGTCGGCTTCATCTTGAAGAAGCGCTCGTCATTGAGCCAGACCGACAGGCCGCCGAAGACCACGATCAGCACGGCGGTGACGATCTGCATGCGGCTGAGATGGCCGGTCAGCCGCCACAGCAGCCCGGTGCAGGCCAGCATCACCGGAATGAAACCCGCCGTGACCACGATGAAGCCCTCATAGGCGCGGCCCGCGATCAGGAAACTTTCGTCCTTCAGCAGCAGATAGGCCACGAAGAAGCCCAGCACGGGGCCAAACTCCAGCGCCGATTTGAGGAATGGATTGATCTGCCGCTCTGCCATGGGGGTCTCCTTCTGCCGCGGCAGAGATAACCCCCCGCGCGGCCCGGCTCAATGGCGGAACATCCAAGGTGCCGGGTTGTTTATCCTGATCCACGTACAGGGACCATCATGATCGAAGAAATCCTCAACGAATTCCGCCATACCTTTTCCGCCGTCCCCGCCCCGGCGGCGCTGGCGCGGCTCTTGGCCGCCATCGTGCTGGGCGGCGCCATCGGGCTGGAACGCGAGCGGCAGGAAAAGCCCGCAGGCCTGCGCACCCATATCCTTGTCTCCGTCGCCGCCTGCCTGTTCGTCATTCTGGGGCTGGAACTGGCGGCGCTGGATTTTGGCGGCGCGGGCGAACAGCGCAACGATCCGCTGCGCATGATCGAGGCGGTGACGGCGGGCGTCGCCTTTCTGGCGGCGGGCATCATCATCACCTCGGGCGGTCGGGTGCGCAACATCACCACCGGCGCCTCGCTCTGGCTGGCGGGCGCGGTGGGGCTGGGCTGTGGCGCGGGGCAGATGCCGCTCGCCGCGATGACCACGGTGATCGTGGTCATCGTGCTGTGGCTGCTGCGGATCGCCGAGGACCGGTTCGGCTGGGATTCCGACGATTCCTAGTCGCGCGCGGCCCCGGTCAGCGCGGCGGCAAATTCCTCGGGATCGAAGGGCTGCAGATCGTCGATCTGTTCGCCCACGCCGATGGCATGGATCGGCAAGCCGAACTTGTCGGCCAGCGCCACCAGCACCCCGCCGCGCGCCGTGCCGTCAAGCTTGGTCATCACCAGCCCCGACACATCCGCCACCTGCCGGAAAATCTCCACCTGCCGCAGCGCGTTCTGGCCAGTGGTCGCATCCAGCACCAGCAGGGTGTTGTGCGGCGCGTCGGGATCCTTCTTGCGGATGACGCGCACGATCTTGGCCAGCTCCTCCATCAGGTCGGCGCGGTTCTGCAGCCGACCGGCGGTGTCGATCATCAGCAGATCGGCGCCTTCGGCCTGCGCGCGGGTCATCGCGTCAAAGGCAAGGCTGGCGGGGTCGGATCCTTCGGGCGCGGTCATCACCGGCACCCCGGCACGGTCGCCCCAGATCTGCAGCTGCTCCACCGCCGCCGCGCGGAAGGTGTCGCCCGCAGCGATCACCACCGATTTTCCAGCACCCCGGAACTGGCTGGCAAGCTTGCCGATCGTGGTGGTCTTGCCGGAGCCATTGACACCCACCACCAGCACCACTTGCGGTTTCTTGGCATAAAGCGGCAGCGGACGCGCCACCGGTTCCATGATGCGGGCGATCTCGGCGGCCAGCGCCGATTTGATCTCGTCCACCGACACGCGCTTGCCATGGCGGCCCTCGGCGATGTTGGCGGTGACCCGCAGCGCCGTGTCCACGCCCATGTCGGCGGCGATCAGCAGCTCTTCAAGGCTTTCCAGCATCGCGTCATCAAGCACCCGGCGCACCACCGGCTGGGCCGCGTCGCGGCCAAACAGCCGCCCCATCAGCCCGCCCCGGCGCGGCTCTGACAGCTCCTCCGTGGGCGGTTCGGGGATTTCCAGCGGCACCGGGCGCGGCGCGGGATCGCGCGGCGCGGGCATGCCCGCAGGGGGCGGCGCGGGCATGGGATCGCGCGGCGCCGGGGCCTGCGGGCTTTCCACCGGATCAGCGGGGGGCATCGGATGCTCCACCGGCGGCGCCGGGGGCAGCTCTGTCGGCGCCTGCGGCACCTCGCGCACCGGGGCTGGCACCTCGTCGGGGCGCGGCGGCAGTTCGGTGGGCGTGGGCGGGGCGGCGGGGGTGCGCTCGGGCGCCTCCTCGCTGCCGCCTTCGGTGACGATGGCATCCAGACCTTCCTCCAGTCTGGAGGAGGATTTGAAAAGCTTGCTCTTGAGCTTGCCGAAGAAGGACATGGGATACCTTTCGCTGCCGCTCCCTTCACCTAATACGCAAGGGCGGCGCTGAAAAGTCCGAGTTGACCGGAGCGCCGCGCCCCCGCATGGATGGCATATGTGGCGCCGTCTCGTGATCCTTGTGTTTGTGCTGATGCAGGCGGCGCCGCTGCGCGCGGATGCGCTGCCGCATTGGGCCGAACCGGGCACGCTCTGTTCGCCCGGCGCCTTTGGTCCGGTGCACTGCATCCGGCCCTCGCAGGTGGTGCATGACACCTGCCACGCGATCGGGGCGCTGGCGCGTCACCACGGGCTCGATCCCGCGTTCTTCGCCCGGCTGCTCTGGCAGGAAAGCCGCTTTGATCCGCATGCGGTCAGCCCCGCCAATGCGCAGGGCATCGCGCAGTTCATCCCCTCCACCGCCGCGCTGCGCGGGCTTGCCGATCCGTTCAACCCAGCCGAGGCGCTGGAATATTCCGCCGAATATCTGGGCGAACTGGTGCGGCGCTACGGCAATCCGGGCCTTGCCGCCGTCGCCTATAACGGCGGCGAAGGCCGTGCCGACGGGCTGGTGGCAGGCTCGGGCGGGCTGGCGCGCGAAACCGTCGATTATGTGCGCATCATCACCGGACTGCCTGCCGAGATCTGGCGCGACGCCCCGCCCGAGGCGCCGGATTTTGCGCTGCAGCCCGATCTGCCCTTCGCGCAGGCCTGTCACGATCTGGCCCGCAACCGCCGCCTGACCGCCTATCCCGACGCGCCGCCACCGCGCAAGCCATGGGGCATCCAGATGGCGTTTGGCACCACGCAGGACCGCGCGCTGGCGCAGTTCCGCGAGCGCGCCCGCAGCTGTTCGGCGCTGGTGGGGTCAGAGGATCCGGATCTGATCTGGCAGAAAAGCCGCGCCAGCCCGGCGGGCGGCTACTGGATGGCCCGTCTGGGCCGCGACGGGCGCGACGAGGCATGGCGGCTCTGCACCCGGCTGAAGGCGCAGGGCTGCGTCTGCGCGGTCTATCGCAATGACTAGCCCGTCACCCTGCCTTAACCGGACCGGGCGCAGACTGTCAGCAGCCCCCGCCTGCAGGAGCCCCGCGCCATGATCCGCTTTGCCACGGCCACGCTGCTGGCGACCGCCCTGCTGGCGGCGGCGCTGATCCATGGCGGCGCCGCTCTGGCCGGTCTGGCGCTGGCCTATATCACCGTGCTGACATGGGCGCTGGATCATGTGGCAGCCCTCGCCGCCCCCGATCTGCCAGAGGCGGAGTTTCCCGCAGGCGACGGGCTGGCGCTGCTGCTGGGTCTTGCCCATCTGCCGCTGCTGTATGGCGGGGTCGCGGTGCTGGCCAGCCCCGAGACCCCGGCGCTGACCCGCGGGCTGCTGTTTCTGGCGCTGGGGCTCTATCTGGGGCAGGTCAGCAATTCCGTCGCCCATGAGCTGATCCACCGCCCCGGGCGCGGGCTGCGCCGTCTGGGCACGCTGGTCTTTGTCTCGCTGCTGTTCGGGCATCACGTCTCGGCGCATCTGCGGGTGCATCACGTCCATGCCGCAACGCCGCGTGATCCCAATTCCGCGCCGCTGGGACAAAGCTGGTATCGCTTCGCCCCGCGCGCCTGGATCGGGTCGTTCCGCGCGGGCTATCGCGCCGAACAGCGCCTGCGCGCCGGAGGCGCGGGCGGGCTGCATCCTTACGCGCTTTATCTGGGCGGCGGGCTGGCCTCGCTGGTCCTCGCGGCGGGGTTGGGCGGCGGCGGCGGGGTTCTGGCGCTGCTGGCGCTCTGCGCCTATGCGCAGGCGCAGCTGCTGCTGTCGGATTACGTGCAGCATTACGGGCTGCGGCGGCGGCAGCTTGCCCCGGGCCGCTACGCCCCGGTGGGGCCCGCACATAGCTGGAACGCGCCGCAGGGCTGGTCGGCAGCGCTCATGGTCAACGCACCGCGCCATTCGGACCACCACACCAGCCCCGCCCGCGCCTATCCCGGGCTGCGGCTCGACCGGCAGACCATGCCGGTCCTGCCCTATGCGCTGCCGGTGATGGCGGTGATTGCCCTGATCCCGCCGCTCTGGCGCCGCCTGATGGACCGCCGCGCCCGCGCCCTGCGCCCGGACGGGCCGCAGGGCGCGGGCCCCGGATCTGGCTGAAAGGCTGGCTGAAAGGCTGGCTGAAAGGCTGGCTGAAAGGCTGGCTGAAAGGCTGGCTGAAAGGCTGGCTGAAAGGCTGGCTGAAAGGCTGGCTGAAAGGCTGGCTGAAAGGCTGGCTGAAAGGCTGGCTGAAAGGCTGGCTTCCGGAGCGTCCAGTCATGGCTGGCGAGCTGGCGGCACCCGATCCGGGCGCTGGGCTTGCTTGCTGGCGTCTGACACCACTGCTAGACCTTCTCGCGCGGCAGGTCAATTTAATTCTTGCAAATCAAATAGTTGACTAAATTTGTCATCATCTCGCCCGACCACCTGCAGCGGAAACCGCCGCCACCGCCGCAACAGGGCTTTTCCCGCGCGCCAAGCTCTGCCATGGTCGCCGCATGCGCGCATTCCTGATCCCGGCCCTTCTGGCCCTCGCCGCCCTGCCCCTGGCCTCCCGCGCCGACGAACCGCTCGCGGCGCCGGAGTTCGAAGCCTATGTGCAGGGCAAGACGCTGTATTTCGGTCTGGGCGGCCAGCCCTACGGCGCCGAGGAATACCTGCCTGACCGCCATGTGCGCTGGTCCTTCCTTGACGGGCGCTGCAAGGACGGGCGCTGGTACGAAGAGGCGGGCATGATCTGTTTCGTCTACGAAGACACCTCCATCCCGCAATGCTGGAGCTTCTTCCGCGAAGGCAACGGGCTGCGCGCCGTCTTCGAAAACGACCCCGCCAGCACCGTGCTTTACGAAGCGCGGCAGAGCGACGAGCCCATGATCTGCATGGGCCCCGACGTCGGCGTCTGACCGGATCCTGCGCTTCCAGCGGCCCCAAATATCCCGGGGGAGTCCGCCTCCGGCGGACGGGGGCAGAGCCCCCTGCCTGCACTTCCCGGCCCGCCGTCACCCAGGCAGGCCTTCCGATGCACTCAGAACAGGCTGCCCTGTTCGGGGGGCTTTGCCGCCCTGCGCGCGGACTTGACCCCGACCGTGCCGCCGCCCGCCTTGACCCGGCCATCGGCAAATTCGATCTCGAGCGCCGCCGCCGCCTGCGCCTCGGCCTGACGGGTCAGCACCTGACCGTCCTCGCCGCGCACCACCGCATAGCCGCGCGCCAGCGTGCCCTTGTAGCTCAGCGTCTGCAGCAGCCGCTCCAGCCCCGCCAGCCGGTCACGCGGCATGGCGATGCGCCGCGCCCCCGCCTCGGCCAGCCGTTCTGCCAGCACCTCCAGCCGCGCGCGGCCCTGCGTCAGGTCGCGCTGGATCGGGCGCAGGCTCAGCCGGTCGGCCCGCCGCCCCAGCGCCTCGCCCCGCAGCGCCAGCAGCCGCGTCAGCAGCCCCGGACGCAGCGCCCCCGCCGGCCCAGAAAGCGCCAGACGCCGCCGGTCGACGCCACGGATCAGCGCCTGCGGCAGCCGGTCCGCCAGCAGGTCAAGACGCTGGCGCGGCCCCTCCAGCAGGGTCTCCGCCCGGGGCATCACCCGCACGAGATCGCGCAGGCGCTGGCCGCGCACCTCCAGCCGCTGGCCCTGCGCCCGGGTCAGGCGCGACTGCGCCTCCGCCACCCGCGCCAGCAGATCCATGCGCACCGGCACCGCCATTTCCGCCGCCGCTGTCGGCGTCGGCGCCCGGCGGTCCGACACGAAATCGATCAGCGTGGTGTCGGTCTCATGCCCCACCGCCGAAATCAGCGGGATCGCCGAAGCCGCGGCGGCCCGCGCCACGCTTTCCTCGTTGAACCCCCACAGATCCTCCACCGACCCGCCGCCGCGCGCGACGATCAGCAGGTCGGGCCGCGGCAGCGCGCCGCCCGGGCGCAGCCGGTTGAAGCCTTCGATGGCGCGCACCACCTCGGGGGCGCAGTTCTGCCCCTGCACCGCCACCGGCCAGATCAGCACCTTGCGCGGGAACCGGTCGCGCAGCCGGTGCAGGATGTCGCGGATCACCGCCCCCGTGGGCGAGGTGATGACCCCGATCACTTCGGGCAGAAACGGCAGCGGCCGCTTGCGGGACGGATCGAACAGCCCTTCGGCCTGCAGCAGCGCCTTGCGCTTTTCCAGCATGGCCATCAGCGCGCCCAGACCGGCGGGCCGCATGTCCTCGATGATGATCTGGTAACGGGACTGGCCGGGATAGGTGGTCAGCCGCCCAGTGACGATGACCTCCATCCCCTCCTCGGGCTGCACCTCCAGCCGCTGCGCCACGCCGCGCCAGATGATGCCGGACATGACGGCGCTGTCATCCTTCAGATCCAGATAGACATGGCCGGATTTGGGGCGCGAGATGCGGCCCAGCTCGCCCCGCACCCGGACAAAGGAAAATTCGCCCTCGATCACCTTCTTGACCGCCCCGGACAGCTCCGAGACGGTGAATTCCGGCGTGTTGCCCGTCTCTGCGGGCTCGAATAGATCGGACATGCGCGCTCGCTTGCTCTTGGCCTCGCCCGACCTTAGAACGCGCGGCAACAAAGGCCAAGGCGGGAGAGCCCTCATGAACATCCTCATCCTCGGCGGTGGCGGGCGCGAACACGCCCTCGCCTGGGCCGTGCTGCAGAATCCCAAATGCGGCAAACTGATCGTGGCGCCGGGCAATGCGGGCATCGCGCAGATCGCGGAATGCGCGCAGCTTGACATCGAGGATGGCGGCACAGTGGCGGAATTCGCCGAAAGCCAGTCCATCGATCTGGTCATCATCGGACCGGAGGCGCCGCTCGCCGCAGGGGTGGCCGACCGGCTGCGCGAGGCAGGGCTGCTGGTCTTCGGCCCCAGTCAGGCAGCGGCCCGGCTTGAAGCCTCCAAGGCCTTCACCAAGGAAATCTGCGCCGCCGTGGGCGCCCCCACCGCAGGCTATGGCCATTTCACCAAGGCCGAAGCCGCCCGCGCCCATGTGCGCCAGACCGGGGCGCCGATCGTCATCAAGGCGGACGGGCTGGCCGCAGGCAAGGGCGTGATCATCGCCGAAACCGTGGCCGAGGCCGAGGCCGCGATCGACGACATGTTCGGCGGCGCCTTTGGCGGCGCGGGCGCCGAGGTGGTGATCGAGGAATTCATGACCGGCGAGGAAGCCTCGTTCTTCGTGCTGGTCGATGGCGAGACGGTGCTGCCCATCGGCACGGCGCAGGATCACAAGCGGGTCGGCGACGGCGATACCGGCCCCAATACCGGCGGCATGGGCGCCTATTCCCCCGCCCCGGTGCTGAGCGACGCGGTGGCGCAGCGCGCGCTGGACGAGATCGTGAAACCCACCATGGCCGAGATGGCGCGCCGCGGCATGCCCTATCAGGGCGTGCTTTATGCCGGGCTGATGATCAAGGACGACGCGCCAAGGCTGGTGGAATACAACGTGCGCTTCGGCGATCCGGAATGTCAGGTGCTGATGATGCGGCTTGGCGGACAGGTGCTGGATCTGATCGTGGCCTGCGCCGAAGGACGGCTGGAGGAGGCCGGGGTCACATGGGCCGAAGATCATGCGCTGACCGTGGTGCTGGCCGCACG
The DNA here is from genome assembly GCF_900100085.1 of Salipiger marinus. GTDB lineage: Bacteria > Pseudomonadota > Alphaproteobacteria > Rhodobacterales > Rhodobacteraceae > Salipiger > Salipiger marinus. The sequence continues at coordinate 51,665 of NZ_FNEJ01000009.1, read as the reverse complement.
GGGCTATCCCGGGACTTACGCCAAGGGCACCGAGATCCGGGGGCTGGAAAGCCTGCCCGAGGACAGTTTCCAGCAGATGTTCCATGCGGGCACCGTGATGCGCGAGGGGCACATGCTGGCCAATGGCGGGCGGGTGCTGAACGCCACGGCCCGCGGGGCGACACTGGCCGAGGCACAGGACCGCGCCTATGCGCTGGCCGATGCGCTGGACTGGCCGGAGGGCTTCTGCCGCCGCGATATCGGCTGGCGCGCGCTCTGACCCAGACCATCCCCGCACGGCGCGGATGAGGCAGGACAGCGGGGCGCCAGACCCCGTTCCCGGGGGCGATGCGCGCATCGCCCCCCTGCTGACGTCACGCGGCGGGCGGGAGCAGCGGGGGCTCTGCCCCCGTCCGCTGACGCGGACTCCCCCGGGATATTTGGGGCCGCTGGAAGCGCATGTCTCGGCGCGGGAGCCGCGAAGCGCCACCTGCGGGCACAAAATGGGCGGCTTTCGTGTTCAAAAACCAAGCGGCCTCCGGAAGGGAGGCCGCTTTTTCTGTCTTGAGAGGCAGGTCAGGCGGATTTGGGGCTGTTCGAGCCGATGAACCATGCGTCCTTGTCGGCGGCGCGGATCACTTCGGTGAATAGATCGGCGGTACCTTCGTCGCCGGCCTCGTCGGCGGCCTCGATCGCTTCGCGCAGCTTGGTGCTGTAGGCGCCGAAGCGGTCCACAAGCGCTGCGATGTGATCGTCGATCTCGGTGATGTCGGTGGGATAGGGCTCCAGCCCGCTGGCCTTGGCGGCGACCTCCACGGTGCCCTGCGCCAGACCGCCGAGGATCGCGGCGCGTTCGGCCATCAGGTCGGCGCCGTCGCGCAGGTGGTCCGCCACATCGTCCAGCAGCTCATGCACCCCGATGAATCCGCGCCCCTTGAGGTTCCAATGCGCCTGCTTCACCGCGTTGGTCAGCGCGATGGTGTCGGCAAGGCGCGCGTTGAGCACCCCCACCATGTCCTTGCGGGCGTTTTCCTTGAGATAGGGGACAAAACTCTGCGGCATGAATCTCTCCTGTGATGCAATCCGGTCCCGGTCGGGACCGTTCTGCCCCCAAACGCAGCCAAGGCGGCGCGGGTTCCCTCAGCGCGGGGTCAGGATGCCGCTTTCCGTCACGATCAGATCCAGCGGCGCATCGGTGGGCTCCAGCGGCAGATGATCCGCCTCCTGCGCCGCATAGGCAAAGCCGAGCGCCAGCACCGGGCCGCTTTTGCGCAGCGCGTCCAGCGTGCGGTCGTAAAAGCCGCCGCCATAGCCCAGCCGGGCCCCCGCGCGGGTGAAGGCCAGAAGCGGCACGATGAGGATTTCCGGGGTCAGAACCTCGGGCCGGGCCGGGATGCGGGCGCCATAGGGGCCCTCGACCAGCGGCATGTCGGGCTCCCACCGGGCAAAGCGCAGCGGCTGGCCGGGGGCCTCGATCACCGGGATGGCGACGGGGCCATGGGCTGCGGCCTCCGCCATGGCGGGCAGCGGGTCAATCTCCGTCCGGATCGGCACGTAGCCCGCCAGCGGCACGCCGCGATAGCCCGCGAGGAGCGACGAGAGCATTCCCGCCGCCTGCCCCGCATCGGCGGCATGGGCCGCCGCACGGCGGGCGGCGGCGGCGCGGCGGGCTTCCGCCTTGATCGCGGCCAGATCGGTCACAGCAGCACCAGCACGGCGAGGCCCAGAAAGGCGAAGAAGCCCACCACATCGGTCACCGTGGTCACGAAGGCCCCCGAGGCCAGCGCCGGATCGACGCGCAGCTTGTCGAGCACGACCGGCACCACGATCCCCGCCAGCCCCGCCACCACAAGGTTGATGACCATGGCCGCCGCGATCACCCCCCCCAGCGCGGGCGAGCCGAACCAGAAGATGCCCACCAGCCCCATGACCAGCGCGAAGGCCAGCCCGTTGACCAGCCCCACCATCACCTCGCGCCCGATCACCCGCCAGACGTTCGATCCGGTCAGGTCGCGCGTGGCCAGCGCCCGCACCGCCACGGTCAGCGCCTGCGTCCCGGCATTCCCGCCCATGGAGGCCACGATGGGCATCAGCACCGCCAGCGCCACCACCTGCGTGATCGCCGCCTCGAACTGCGCGATGACCAGCGAGGCCAGCACCGCCGTCACCAGATTGACCGCCAGCCACGGAAAGCGCTGCCGGGTGGTTTCCAGCACGCTGTCCGACAGGCGGCTTTCCTCGCCCACCCCGGCCAGACGCAGGATGTCTTCCTCGTGTTCCTCGTCGAGCACCGCCATGGCGTCGTCGATGGTGATCACCCCCACCAGCCGGTCGTTCTCATCCACCACCGGGGCCGAGATCAGGTGATACTGGTTGAAGGCATAGGCCACTTCGGATTCGGGCCGGGTCACCGGGATGACATGGAAGGTCTCTTCCAGCAGCGAGGCCAGCGCCACCTCGCGGCGCGAGGACATGAGCTTGCCCAGCGTCACATTGCCCACCGGGCGCAGTTTCGGATCCACCAGCACGATGTGGTAGAACTGTTCGGGCAGATCCTCGGTGCGGCGCAGATAGTCGATGGCCTCGCCCACGGTCCAGTGCTCCGGGGCCATCACCACCTCGCGCTGCATCAGGCGGCCTGCGGAATATTCCGGATAGGTCAGCGACTGTTCGACGGCGACACGGTCGCTGTCTTCGAGCACATCCAGAATCGCTTCCTGCTGCGCCTCGTCCAGATCCTCCAGCAGGTCGACCACGTCATCCGAATCAAGCTCGCGCACCGCATCGGCCAGAACCTCGGGGTTCAGGGTGCGGATCACCTCTTCGCGGATCGACTCGTCGAGTTCGGTGAGGATCTCGCCGTCGAACTCCCGGTCATAAAGCTTGATCAGCCGCATCCGGTCGAAGGCGTTGATCTGTTCCAGAAGGTCGGCGATGTCGGCGGGGTGCAGCGGCTCCATCAGCTCGATCAGACGCAGGCGGTCGCCCACATCCACGGCATACAGGATCGCCGTCACCACCTTGCGTTCAAGCGGGTTGGTCATGTCCTCGCGCGCGTCGTCATCCGCCGTGGTGCCGGTGTGATCGGTCATGCCCTGCCCCGTTGCCTCTGGTTCCGGCCAAATCTAGGGGATCACGGGATAAAGCAACAGGGCGCATTGCGGTAGGCGGTGCGGCGCTGCATCTTCGGCACAGAAGAGGGACCATATATGACCGACATGCTGCATCTGGGACAGACGCTGAGCTTCGCAGGCTCGCCCTTCGATCTGGGGCCGGAGGCCGTGCGCCATGACCGCCATGGCGCGCTGCTGGTCTCGGGCGGGCGCATCGCCGCCATGGGCGCCGCCGATACCCTGCGCGCGGCGCATCCGCAGGTGCCCGTGGTGGATCACGGCACGGCGCTGATCGTGCCGGGGTTTGTCGATGCCCATACGCATTACCCGCAGACCGGCATGATCGCGAGCTGGGGCAAGCGGCTGATCGACTGGCTCAACGACTACACCTTCCCGACCGAGGCGCGGTTTGCCGATCCCGCCCATGCCGCCGAGGTGGCGGGGCGCTATCTGGATCTGCTGCTGGCGCATGGCACCACCTCGGTCTGTTCCTATTGCACGATCCACCCTGCCTCGGTGGAGGCGCTGTTTCAGGCCGCCGAGGCGCGCGGGATGCGGGTGTTTGCGGGCAAGACCTGCATGGACCGCGACACCGCCCCCGCCTTCCTGCGGGACAGCGCGCAGTCCGCCTATGACGACAGCGCGGCGCTGCTGGCGCGCTGGCACGGCAAGGGGCGGGCGGAATATGTCATAACGCCGCGATTCTCGCCCACCTCGACCCCGGCCCAGCTGGAGGCGCTGGGGGCGCTCTGGGCCGAACATCCCGGCTGCCTGATGCAGACGCATCTGTCGGAACAGACCGACGAAATTGTATGGGTGCGCGGGCTTTACCCGCAGGCGCGGGATTATCTGGATACTTACGAGGCGCATGGGCTGCTGGGGCCGCGCGGGCTATATGGTCATGCCATCCATCTGGAGCCGCGCGAACGCGACCGGCTGCGCGAGGTAGGCGCGGCGCTGGTGCACTGCCCCACCTCCAACACCTTCATCGGCTCGGGGCTTTTTGACATGGACGGGCTGACGCGTGCGGGTCTGCGGGTGGGGCTTGCCACCGATACCGGGGGCGGGTCGTCCTTTTCCATGCTGCGCACCATGGCCGCCGCCTATGAGGTGGCGCAGCTGCGCCACCGCGCGCTGCATCCAGCGGAACTGCTATGGCTTGCGACCCAAGGATCGGCGCGCGCGCTGGGGGCAGAGGACCGCATCGGCAATCTGGCCCCCGGGCTGGAGGCGGATTTCACCGTGCTTGATCTCGCCTCCACCCCCGCCATCGCGCAACGCGTGGCCGAGGCGGAAAGCCTGTGGGAGGTGCTGTTTCCGACCATCATGATGGGGGATGACCGCGCCATCCGCTCCACCTGGGTGGCGGGGCGGCAGGCGCGTTAGCGCGGCTTGCCCAGCACCAGCGTCCAGTATTGCCCCACCTGCGCCAGACCAAAATCGCGCAGGTCGGGCCGCAGCATCGCCTGCCGATGCGAGGGCGATTTTTCCCAAAGCTCCATGGCGCTGTCGATGCCGAATGGCGTCATGGCAAGGTTTTCGGCCACATGCGAATAGGTGTAGCCCGCGCGCTTCGCCCTGTCACCGACGCGGCTGCCATCGCTGCCCTGATGCGCCATGCGCCCGGTGCGGGCCATGTCGCGCGACTGCACCTCTGCCGCCTGCTGCAGACGCGGGTTGCGATGCAGGGGCGACAGGCCGCGCGCCTGACGCCAGCTGTTCAGCGCCTGTGCCGCGGCCTTGGGGCTGGTCTGGGTGATCCGGTCCGGCGCCGGGCGCAGTTCGGAAATGGAGGCGTCGCCCGACTGGGCCAGTCGGACATCGCCGCGCGTGTCGGCGCAGGCAGCCCCCGTCAGCAGCAGGGAACAGAGAACAAGAGCGGCTCGCATGGCATTTCTCCTTTGGCACCGCTCCCTAACCTGCACCGCGACGCGGCTTCGGCAAGGGGCGGCGCCCCGGATCAGCGGGTGCCCGCCACCACCATGGCCCAATAATTGCCCGACTGCGCCAGCCCGTATTCACGCACCCGGGGCATCAGCATGTTGGCGCGGTGCGGCGGCGAGTCGATCCAGATGCGCATCGCCGCGTCCAGCCCGCCCCGGGTGACGGCGATGTTTTCCGCCCCCGCCCGCAGCCGGTAGCCGCTGCGCTGGATGCGGTCGCCGATGCTGCTGCCATCACTGCCGGTATGGGTCATCTCGCCCCGCGCCGCCATGTCCCGCGCATGGGCGGCGGCCACCTCCTGCAGCACCGGCGAAAAGCTCAGCGGCGCCATGCCGTTTTCCGCGCGAAAGGCATTAAGCTGGGCGCCGCGTGCATCCTCCACAAAGGTCTCCGGCGCGGTGCTGCCCGAGGATGAGGGCAGCGGCACCGGCACGCAGGCGGGCGCAAGCAGCAGCAAAAGCGGCAGGCAGAGTCTGGCAACGAACATCAGGAATGACCTCCAATCTTCTGATTTACTTCAAAATTCCGAAAGCGTGCGCGCAAGGCGGTTCTGGCGCGCCACCACCGTGGGCAGATCCAGCGTCGTGATCTGCCCGTCGCGCACCACCTGCCGTCCCTCGACGAACAGGTGCCGCACCTTCTGCGGCCCCGCCAGCAGCAGCGCCGCCGGATCCCAGCTGCCCGCGCTTTCGATGCTGCTGACATCCCACAGCGCCAGATCGGCGCGCATCCCCACCGCCACCTGACCGCAATCATGGCGGCCCAGCACCTCGGCCCCGCCGCGCGTGGCCAGCCGCAGCGCCGCACGTGCGCTCATCGCATCCGCGCCCTGCGCCACGCGCTGCAGCAGCAGCGCCTGCCGCGCCTCGGCGATCAGGTTGCCCATGTCATTGCTGGCCGACCCGTCAACGCCCAGACCCACCGGCACCCCCGCCTCCAGCATGGCGGCCACAGGGGCGATGCCCGAGCCAAGTCGGCAGTTGGAACAGGGGCAATGCGCGACGCCGGTTCTGGATCGTGCAAAAAGATCAATCTCTTGCGCGTCAAGCTTCACGCAATGCGCGTGCCAGACATCCGGCCCGGTCCAGCCCAGATCCTCGGCATATTGCCCCGGAGTGCAGCCAAAATTCGCCAGCGAATAGGCCACGTCTTCGGCGTTTTCGGCCAGATGGGTGTGCAGCATCACGCCCTTGTCGCGGGCCAGCAGGGCCGCCTCGCGCATCAGGTCGCGCGACACCGAAAACGGCGAACAGGGCGCCACGCCGACGCGGATCATCGCGCCTTCGGACGGGTCGTGAAAGGCGTCGATGACGCGGATGCAGTCGGTGAGGATCGCCTCCTCGCGCTCCACCAGACTGTCGGGGGGCAGGCCGCCCTTCGAGGCGCCGATGCTCATGCTGCCGCGCGTGGCGTGAAAGCGCAGGCCGATATCCTCGGCGGCGGCGATGGCATCATCGAGCCGCGCGCCGTTGGGATAGAGATAAAGGTGATCCGAGGTCAGCGAACAGCCCGACAGCGCCAGTTCCGCCAGCCCCACCTGCGCGGAGGTATAGATCTCTTCGGGGCCGAACCGCGCCCAGATCGGATAAAGCGTTTTCAGCCAGCCGAATAGCAGCGCGTCCTGCCCGCCGGGCACGGCGCGGGTCAGCGTCTGGTAAAGATGGTGATGGGTGTTCACCAGCCCCGGCGTCACCACGCAATGCCGCGCCTCCACCACCTCGCCCGTGGCGGGCAGCCCCTCGCCCATGGCGGCGATCACCCCGTCGCGCAGCAGAATGTCGATGCCACCCGGTTCGGTGGCGTCGTCATCCATGGTCAGCACGGTGCGGGCGTTGCGGATCAGCGTCTCTGTCATGGGTCTCTCCGGCAGGTCTGGGACCAGACTGCCCCGGGAACCGGCCGAAGAAAACCCGTCTCAGCCGTTCAGACGCGCCAGAGCTGCGGCATGAACCTCGGCATTGGCGGCGGCCAGCACCTGCCCGCCCTCATGCGCGGGGCCGCCCTGCCAGTTGGTGACGATGCCCCCCGCCGCCTCGATCACCGCGATCGGAGCCATCACGTCATAGACATGCAGCCCCGCCTCGATCACCAGATCGATCTGCCCGGCGGCGAGCAGCGCATAGGCGTAGCAGTCCATGCCATAGCGCACCAGCCGCACCTCTTGCGCCACACGCGCAAAGGCCGCGCGTTCCGCAGCGCTGCCAATCTCGGGAAAGGTGGTGAACAGCGTCGCCTGATCCAAGGCGCGCGGCGCGCGGGCCGCCAGCGGGCCCGCACCGTGGGGCGAGCGCCACGTGGCGCGGCCCAGCCCGCCTTCGAACCGTTCGCCGGTAAAGGGCTGATCGATCAGGCCCAGCCTTGCGCCGCTCTCATCCGCCACGGCGATCAGCACGCCCCATGTGGGCGTGCCGCTCATGAAGCCGCGGGTGCCGTCGATGGGATCAAGCACCCATGTCAGACCGCTCTGCCCCGGCTGCGGGCCGTATTCCTCGCCCAGAATGCCGTCCTGCGGGCGGTGAACCGCCAGCAGGTCGCGCATGGCGCGTTCGGCGGCCCGGTCGGCCACCGTCACCGGATCAAACCCGGCCGCCCCCTTGGATTCGGTTTCCAGCCCCGCGCTGCGGAAATGCGGCAGAATGGCCGCACGCGCCGCATCCGCCAGCACTGTGGCGGTCTGCCACAGGTCGTCGGCCAGTTGTGGTGAAATTGCTGCCATCCCGGGCCCCCTGCCTGCGCCTGATCCAAAGATCAGCTATCGCAGCGGGCGTCCCGGCTCAAGCCACGTCGGACAGAACGCGGGCCAGTTCGAACAACCGGCGACGCTGGTTTTCGGGGATTGCATAATAGGAGCGGACCAGATCCAGCGCTTCCTTGTCGCCAAGGATGTCGGTGGGCATGGCGCTGGCTTCGCCTGCGGCCTGCTCCGTCTCGATCCCTTCGAAGAAAAAGCTGACCGGCACTTCCAGCGCATCCGCGATGTCCCAGAGCCGCGACGCGCTGACGCGGTTCGCGCCGGTCTCATATTTCTGAATCTGCTGGAACTTGATGCCGACACGCTCTGCAAGCTGCTGCTGGGTCATGCCCACCAGCCACCGGCGGTGGCGGATACGTTTTCCAACGTGAACGTCAACAGGATGCGTCATCGGGTGTTCCTTCATCACTCGCCCATAATGGAGCACAAAAACCGTCCGCAAAGGGGACGCACGGAAGATACCTCGCTCAAGTCGGACGGACGCTACATCGGAACTATGACCAAAATCAAGCTGTTTGCGCCCCTCACGCTGAACAGGGTTAAATGAATGCTCTTCATGGTTGTGCCAGGGAGCCCCACCTTTGCGATCATTGGAAAAATTCATTCAGCATCTGATATATTTGGCAAATCCGAAAGAATCGCCGCCCCTGAACAGTGAACTATGACCAAAATCAAGCTGTTTGCGCCCCTCACGCTGAACAGGGTTAAATGAATGCTCTTCATGGTTGTGCCAGGGAGCCCCACCTTTGCGATCATTGGAAAAATTCATTCAGCATCTGATATATTTGGCAAATCCGAAAGAATCGCCGCCCCTGAACAGTAAGGAAGACCCCCGATGCGCGCCTTTCATCTTCTGACCGGGGCAGAGGCTCCGGCCCTGCTGGATCTGCCCGTGCCTGCCCCGGCAGAGCATCAGATTCTGCTGCACATCGCCGCCTGCGGGCTCAACTTCGCCGACCTGCTGATGATCGAGGGGCGGTATCAGGACACGCCCGACCGGCCCTTCACGCTGGGGATGGAAGTGGCGGGCACCGTGGCCGCCCTGGGGGCTGGCGTGACCCATCTCGCGGTCGGTGACCGGGTGGCGGTGTTCGGAGGCTCGGGCGGGCTGGCCGAATGGGGCACCTTTGACGCCGCGCGTGCGGTGCCCCTGCCCGACAGCATGACCGAGGAGACGGCGGCGGGCTTCCAGATCGCCTATGGCACCAGCCATCTGGCACTGGATCACCGCGCCCGGCTCTGCCCCGGCGAGACGCTGCTGGTGCTGGGGGCGGCGGGCGGCGTGGGGCTGACGGCGGTGGAGATCGGCAAGCTGATGGGCGCGCGGGTGGTGGCCTGCGCGCGCGGTGCCGACCGGCTGGAGGCGGCGCGCGCCGCCGGGGCCGATCACCTGATCGATGCGGCCACGCAGGACATCCGCACCGAGATGAAGGCGCTTGGCGGGGCCGATGTGGTTTATGACCCCGTGGGCGGCGACCAGTTCGAGGCCGCTTTTCGCGCCTGCCGTCCCGAGGCGCGGATCCTGACCATCGGCTTTGCCAGCGGCAGCGTGCCGCAGATCAAGGCCAATCACCTGCTGGTCAAGAACATGACGGTGATGGGTCTTTACTGGGGCGGCTATCTGGGCTTCCGCCCCGAGGTGCTGACCCGGTCGCTGGCCACGCTTTTCGACTGGCACGCGGCGGGGCGGCTGCGCCCGCATGTCAGCCATGTGCTGCCGCTGGAGCGCGCCGCCGAAGGGCTCGACCTGCTGCGCCGCCGGGCCGCCACCGGCAAGGTGGTGATCCGGATCTGACCGCTATTGCGCGGCCATCTCTGTCCCGCGCGTGCCAAGCGCGCGGAATTCGGCGCGCAGCATCTCCAGCACCGGGGCGAGGATCTGCGGCTTGGCGGCAGAGCCGTAAAGGCAGATTTTCTGCACCCCCAGATCGGGCAGCACCCCGCGCGGGATCAGGTCGTAATGCGCGGGCGCGTGGCCTTCCAGCACCGGGGTCACCGCCAGATCCGCCGTGACCGACACTTCGATGATGCGGTCGCTTTCGGAGTCCACCGCCAGTTCCCAGTCGATGTCATGCTGTTCCATCATCGCCGCCGCCACCGGGCGGAAGCCGCAGCGCCGTGAAAAGGCGATGCGCAGCGGCCGGGATTTCCACGCGCTGCCCCCCGCCGCGCCATACCAGCGCAGCGGCACGTCCAGCAGCGGCTCGCCGCCCTCGGCGGGATCGGCCTCGGTGGTCAGGATCACGTCCACGGCGCCCCGGGCGAACTGCTCTTTCAGCTCGGCGGTGTAAGAGCTGATGAGCTGCACCCGCACCCGCGGCATGTCGCGCCCCATGCGTTTGATGATCCGGGGGATCACCGGATAGACGATGTCATGCGGCACCCCCAGCACGATCTCGCCCTCCCAGTCCTGCCGGGTCAGGCGGGCATAGATCTCGTCATTCAGGTCAACCATGCGGCGGGCGTATTTCAGCAGCTGTTCCCCCGCCGGGGTCAGCGCCACGCCGCGCCCCGATCGGTCCAGCAGCGCAAGGCCAAGACCATCCTCCAGCCGCTTGAGCTGCATCGACACCGCCGACTGCGTGAGATTGAGAAACCCCGCCGCGCGGGTCACGCCGCCCGCATCGGCCACCGCGACGAAAGAGCGCAGCGTGGTCAGGTCAAGATTGCGCATGGATCACGTCCCGTGATGGAGCCCGTCAAGAACATTCGTTTTACAGATCAGTCCCGCAGCAGCATATCCATCACCAAGGCCCATGGAAATGGGGAAACACATCAACCTTTGTGAAGGAGACCGTCATGATCCGTGATCTCGTCCTGAGCCGCCGCCACAGGGCCCGTCCGCCGCTTCTGGCAAGGCTTTTCGCCATGGCCGCCCTCGCCCGCCAGCGCCGCAAACTGGCGGAACTGGACGAGGCGGCGCTGAGCGACCTTGGCATCTCCCGCGCGGATGCGCTGGCCGAGGCGCGGCGCAGGCCGTGGGACGCCCCCCAGCACTGGCGCGGCTGACCTGCGGCGGGCCCGTCCCGAGGTTTTCGTGCCGAAACAGCGCGTTTCGCGGTTTCGTGTTCTTGAAATGTGGCGCCACTCTGCCAATATCGGAAGCGAGGGGAAATAACTCCCGAACCTGTACAACTTGGAGGACTCGATGGCTCAATACAGAACAATCCGGACCGCTGGCGCAGCCGGCGCCCGCTCGGCCCAGATTGATGAAGGTCTGCGCGCACATATGAACAAGGTCTACGGGACCATGTCCGTGGGCATGCTCCTGACCTTCGCTGTGGCTTGGGCGGTCGGCACCAGCCCCGAGCTTCTGGCCGTGTTCCGCGACCCCGCGACCCTGCGGCCCAACATTCTGGGCTGGATCGTGATGTTCGCCCCGCTGGGCATGGCCTTCGCCTTTGGCGCGGCCATCAACCGCCTGTCCGCCGCTGGCGCGCAGCTGTTCTTCTACGCCTTCGCGGCGGTGATGGGCCTGTCGCTCTCGTGGATCTTCGTGGCCTTCACCGGCATGTCCATCGCGCAGGTCTTCCTTGTGACCGCGATCTCCTTCGCGGGCCTGTCGCTCTGGGGCTACACCACGAAGAAGGACATCTCCGGCTGGGGATCGTTCCTGATCATGGGCGTGATCGGCATTCTGGTCGCCTCGATCGTCAACATCTTCCTTGGCTCGCCGGCGATCCAGTTCGCCATCTCGATCCTCGGGGTGCTGATCTTCGCGGGCCTGACCGCCTATGACACCCAGAACATCAAGAACACCTATATCGAACATGCCGCCCATGGCGACAGCGAGTGGCTGGGCAAGGCCGCCATCATGGGCGCGCTGAACCTCTATCTCGACTTCATCAACATGTTCATGTTCCTGCTGCAGCTTTTCGGCAACCGCGAATAAGCGGCCGCTCCGGACAGCAGAAGGCCCCGCTTCGGCGGGGCCTTTTTTATGGGCGCGGATCGGGCAGCGCGCCGGGGCGCAGATCCGCTGCCATCAGCCCGCGCAAGGCATTGCCGATCCAGATCCGCCGTGCCGCCAGCAGATCGGCGCGGGTCACCACCGCCTCGGCGAACCTGTCCAGCAGGCTTGCGCGCAGCACGCCCGGAAGCAGGCCGCAGATTGCGGCGGGGGTGACGCAGCGCCCGTCGGCCCGTTCCAGAAACACGTTGGTATAGGCGCCCTCGCACAGCTCGTCGCGGCTGTTGAAAAACAGCACCTCCGCCAGATCGGCGGGCTTGTGGCGCAGCGCCGCATCATAGAGCGCGCGGCGGGTGGTCTTGATCCGCAGGAACGGATCGCCGGGGTCAAGCCGTACCTCCGACAGCGCCACCACCACCCGCGCGGGCACCGAGGCGGGATCAAAAGGCGCATGGGTCAGATCCGGCACCCCGTCCCGCCCGAGGGTCAGGCGCAGCCGTGCGGGCCCCGCTGCGGCAAAGCCGTCCAGCGCCGCGTCAACCGCCCCCGCCTCAAAGCCAAAACCCAAGCGCGCGCAGGTCGCCCGCGCCCGTGCCAGATGTGCGTCGCGCCGGGCAACGCCGCCCCCCGGCTGCCAGAGCATCGTTTCGATCACGCGCAGGGCGGGATCAGTCCGGTCACGAAACGGGATTTCCACAGCGCCTCCTGATATTCCGCGTCCGCCTCGCTGTCCATGACGATGCCGCCGCCCACCCCCATGCGGGCGGTGCCGGGGCCGGTGACGGTCAGCGTGCGGATGGCGACGTTGAACGAAGCCCGCCCGTCCGGGGCCATCCAGCCCATGCTCCCGCAATACATGCCGCGCCGCCAGCCCTCCAGCCGGTGGATCGCGCGCATGGCGGCAATCTTCGGCGCGCCGGTGATGGACCCGCAGGGAAACAGCGCCCGCATCAGATCGGGCAGCGCTGCAGCTCCGGCCAACTGGCCTTCGACGCGCGAGATCATCTGATGCAGCGTGGCGTAAGTTTCGACTTTCAGAAGCTCCGGCACCCGGACCGAGCCCACGCGGCAGATCCGCGACAGGTCGTTGCGCATCAGATCGACGATCATGATGTTTTCGGCGCGGTTCTTGATGTCGCGCCCCAAGGTTTCGCGCAGCGTGGCATCCCGCTGCGGGTCGGCATCCCGCGGGGCGGTGCCCTTCATCGGCGCCACTTCGGCTCGGCCCTGCGCATCCAGCCGGAAGAACAGCTCTGGCGAGCGCGACAGCACGGTCTGCCCGCCAAGGTTCAGCAGCCCGCCATGCCCCACCGGCTGCAGCGCGCGCATCGCCCCCCACAGCCCCAGCGGCGTGCCGTCAAACCCCACCTCCACCGGCAGGGTCAGATTGACCTGATACAGATCGCCCGCCGCCAGCATCTCCTTGATGACATGGAACCGCGCGGCGTGATCGGCAGGCGACCAGAGCGGCGTGACATGGCGCAGCCGCACCTGCGCCGCCTCCTGCGCGGCCTGCGCCAGCAGCGGCGCGGGATCGGCGGGGCCGTCAAAAATGCCGAACCTCAGCAGCGGCTCGGGTCCGGGGGTCAGCAGATCCGCCACCGCCGGGTCCAGCGCGAATCCCAGCTCATAGGCGGCAGCCCCGGCGATCCATGCGCCCGCGCGCCGCGCCTGCTCCAGCCGGTCAAGCGCCGCCAGCGCCTCGGGGCCGGTATGGGCCACCACCCGCTCGCGCGGCTCGGCGAACAGGACCGGCCCGCGGTCGGGGCCCTCTTCCAGCAGCACATGATCTCCGGTCACGCCCGTTCCCCGCCGCAGCCCCCGCTTCGCGCCGTCTTAGCAGCATCAAAAGCCGGGCTCCAGACAGCGCAAGGGCCGCCCCCTGCGGGACGGCCCTGCCTTGGCATCATGGACAGGTCAGTTCAGCGCCAGATCGGTGCTGGTGCGCGCAGAGGTCACCGAGACCCCCTCGCCCGCCCGTTCGAAGCGGTAGACGGTGCCGGTGACGCCGGGCAGGCCAAAGGTGACCTGCTCGCCCTCAGCCAGACGCAGCGCCAGCCGCGCCGGGGTGGCATCGGGGCGGTCGGTGTAGAACGCGACCACCTCGGCGGCGCCGTCGACCGGGGTCCAGTAGACGGACAGGTCGACGCTGTCGGCATGCAGCGTGCCGCCCGACAGCGGCTTCGGCAGCAGCAGCGTGTCGGCATGGGCAGTGACGGGGGCAGCGGCCAGCGCCGCCAGCAAAGCAAGGGTTTTCATGGGTGTCTCATCCGGTTGGGGCGCGGCATCAGCAACGCGCATCATTCTGCATTGCAGCATATGTCGCGGCAGGGTTCCCCGAAACTGCCGAAGCGGAATAGCCGTTATGCAGCAATATCAATGGCTTGTCGGCATACCACGGTAGACCGGGGCAGTATCCCGCCCCGCAACGCCTTTTCGCTGCTGCAGAAATCGCGGTCAGGCCAGCTCAAACCGGGTCCGCAGCCGCTCCGCCGTGTCCGCGATCTCGGTCCGGGGGGCGCGGGGCGGCAGCGCAAAGGGCACCTCGTCCAGCGGGATGTAGCGGCGCGAGGTGATGTCGGTCGGCTCCACCATGGGCACCAGATGGGCATGCACATGCGGCACGTCATGGCCGGTGATGACAAACCCAACGCGAGGCACGTCATATTCCGCCTTCAGCAGCCGCGCCATGGTCTGACCCAGCCGCATCAGCCCGCCCGCCAGCACCGGCGACAGATCCTCGAAACAGGCGCAGTGGTGACGCGGCAGCACCAGAAGATGGCCGGGACGGATGGGGGCGGGATCGGCCATCACCAGATGGCTGCGGGATCTGCAGATCACCTCGGCCGGGCTGCGGCCCGACAGGATGTCGCAGAACAGGCAATCGGGAAACATCGGGCGACTCCTCCGGCCCTCATCGGGGCGCGGGGTCTCCGGAGCTGTCCAGCAGGGATCCTGTCCATGCAAAAGGCCGCCCGGAGGTTCCGCGCGGCCCAGTCACTGTCCCAAGACAAGGAAGGCTTACTTGATCTTGCCTTCTTTGTATTCGACGTGCTTCCGCACAACCGGGTCATACTTTCGTACGGCCATCTTCTCGGTCATGGTGCGGGCGTTTTTCTTGGTCACGTAGAAATGGCCCGTCCCGGCGGTCGAGTTCAGGCGGATCTTGATGGTGGTCGGCTTCGCCATTCTTCTTCTCCTGCAACGGGGGACGTACGCCGCCCGCGAAATCCTTGAAGCCCGCCTTTTACCCACACCCGGCCCGAAGTCAACAGGCCAAAGCGACAGAATTTGCGTGGAGGGCCTGTAAGCCGGATTCTGTTGTCGGATGGGTCACCCCATCCTCAGACGACCATTCCTCTAGGCCACATGTTGCCATGTGGCTCAAGCTGCCAACCCGGACCCCTCGGGCTGAAGCGGCCCTGCGGCGATATCCCCGAAGGGATCATGCCCCGCGCGGGGTCCCTATGCGGCATTGCTCCCGGTGGGGCTTGCCATGCGGACGCTGTTGCCAGCCCCCCGGTGGGCTCTTACCCCACCGTTTCACCCTTACCGCCCGATGGGCGGCGGTCTGTTTTCTGTGGCGCTTTCCGTCAGGTTGCCCTGCCCGGGCGTTACCCGGCACCGATGCTTCAGTGAGTCCGGACTTTCCTCTCCGGCGGTTGCCCGCCGCAGCGGCCGTCCGGCCCTCCACGCAGCTTCCCAGTAGAAGCGTGCGCGCGCGGGGTCAAGCGCCGCTCAGCGCAGCGGCATCGGCCAGCGCATCCAGTCGCGGATCGCGTCGCTGACCGCGTCGGGATGTTCGAGCACAGGCAGATGGCCCGCCTCGGGGATCACCTGCAGCCGGGCGCCGGGAATGAGTTCGGCCATGAAGCTCTGGCGCTTCTCGGGGTAAAGCGTGTCATGCGCCCCGCAGAGCACCAGCACCGGCACCCGCAGCTTGCGCAGCGATCCCTGCTGATCGCGGCGACGCTGCAGCGCGCGGATCTGGCGCACATAGGTTTCCACCCCCAGCCCCTGCGCCATGTCCTGCACCAGCGCCAGCACGTCGCGCCGCCACGGACCGGGCGCCAGACAGTCGGCGGGGAAAAGCGCGCTGACCGCCGCATCGAGCCGCCCGGCGCGGGCCTTGATGATGGCGGGGTCACGTTCGGCGGCCTGCTGCGGCGTGTCCGCCAAGGGCGAGGTGCCCATCAGCAAGAGGCGGCTGACCCGGTCGGGGGCGCGGCGCTGCACCTCCATCGCGACCATGCCGCCAAAGCCCAGACCTGCCAGCGCGAACCGCCGGGGCAGCACGTCCAGCAGGCTGGAGGCGATTTCCTCGATCCGTTCCCCCAGATGCACGGGCGCCACCATCACCGCCATGTCGCGCGACAGATCGGCGATCTGCGGCCCGTAAAGCCGCGCGTCACACAGCATCTCGGGCAACAGGACCAGCGGTTCAGCCATGCCCCGGATCCCTGCCCTTGCGGGCCTGCCTGCGGTTTCTGCGATGCACCCCGCGCCCTCTGCCTGCTCTTGCGTTGCGCCCTGCCCGCATGGTGCCAGCACTGCCTGCACGCGGGTCTTTCCCGCAAGGGATGCGGTCCGGGGGCCTTTGGCCAAAGCCTAGCCCCCGCAGCGCGCAAGGGAAAGCGGGAAACCGCCCGCGCGCCCTACTCTGCCGCCATCAGGCGCGGCGCTGCCGCCTGAGCGGCACCAAGCCCGGTGGCGCAGTGGATCTGCATCCAGACCGCCGCCTCGTCATAAAGCGTCCATTCCCGGCGCAGGCCTGCGGGGCCGAATTCGGCGTGGCTCATGCCCATCACATGCACCTCCGCCCCGCTGGGCCGCCCGAAGGGGCCCCAGCCGTCATGCCGCCCCGTCAGCGACCAGCGCAGCGCGGCACGCGGCGGCATCAGCCGGTCCTCCACCCCGATCTGGTGATGGATGACGAACTGCGCCGACGGAAAGGCAGCGCGCAGCCCCAGCCAGAACCGCTCTGCCCCGCCATGGCCATGCGCCGGATCGCCGCCGGGATAGGCCATGCGCGCGGCGGCATCATATTGCGCGGGGATCACCGAAAATTCCGAGGTCATGAGCGTGCTCAGCAGCGCGGCAAAGGCCTGCCCCCACTGAGTGCCATTGCCGCGCCCGGTATAGGGGCCGGGCTGGTCGATGGCGGGGCGGAACGGTTCGGTTTCGGCATCGCGCCCGCTGATGCGGTAGCGCGCCCAGTCCGAGACAGAGATGCCAAGCTGGCGCAGGATCGCGCCGGTGTCACGGATCCACCACGCATCGCTGATGCGGTTGTCCTTGGCGTAAAGCTCCGCCATCATGCGAAAGGCGACGCGCCGCCCGCTGGCGGTGCCAAAGACGCCGGTGCCGTCATGCCGCGCCCGCGCCCAAAGCCGCTGCGCCCCCAGCATGCCGACCTGCGGCGCCCCGCACCAGATCACATCCTCGGTCAGGGCGGCATGGTCGGGCAGCGCTGCGGTCAGTTCCAGCACCTCCGCCCGCAGCGCCTCGGGGCCGAAGCCAAGCCCGGCGGGACGGCGCAGCAGCACA
Organism: Salipiger marinus; assembly: GCF_900100085.1. Taxonomy (GTDB): domain Bacteria; phylum Pseudomonadota; class Alphaproteobacteria; order Rhodobacterales; family Rhodobacteraceae; genus Salipiger; species Salipiger marinus. The sequence goes on along the minus strand of NZ_FNEJ01000009.1, from coordinate 34,420 downwards.
TGCGGGTGCCACAGCGCCGCCAGCCCCGGCCCCAGCCCGCGCCGGTTCCACACGGTCTGCGCCACCTCGCGCAGGTAATGGGGGTAATCCCTGAACTGTGGATCGAATCCGCGCATGTCGCCTCCGTTGCTGGGGGCAGGTTGCGCGGAGTTGGTAAACAAAGTGCTGCCAAAGCCCGGACAAAGATCCGGAGCTGCGGAAAACCTCAGCCACCCACCGCAAGGATCGCCTGTTCGATCTGCGCAAGGTTCGCCGGGTCGGAAAAGCGGTGATCGGCGCCCTTGACCAGCGTCAGCCGCAGATTGGGGCTGTCGATGTGATCCAGCAGCCGCAGCGCGGTGTCGCGGCTCACCGCCTCGTCCTCGGTGCCCTGCAGCAGCCGCACCGGCCATGGCATCCGCAGCGGCGTGCGCAGCACCAGATGGTCGCGCCCGTCTTCGATCAGGCGCCGCGTCACCACATAGGGATCGCCATAGGCAGAGGGCAGATGCACCGCGCCCTGCTCCATCACCTGCCGCCGCTGCTCTTCGGTGAAGGAGGCCCAGAAGCTGTCCTCGGTGAAATCCGGGGCGGCGGCGATGCCGACAAACCCCGCCACCCGCGGCAGGCGCTGGCTGAGCAGGCAGCCGATCCAGCCGCCCATGGACGAGCCGACAAGGATCACCGGCCCCTTGGCGACATGACGGATGACCGCCTCCGCATCGCGGGCCCAGTCCCCGATGCAGCCATCCTCGAACGCGCCGCTGGACCGGCCATGCCCGGAATAGTCCAGCCGCAGGTAATCGCGCCCCTGCATCCGCGCCCAGGCCTGCAGATGCACGGCCTTGGTGCCGTCCATGTCGGATTTGTAGCCCGACAGGAACACGATGGTCGGCCCCACCCCCGGGCTGCGGGCATAGGCAAGGCGGGCGGTGGGGGTTTCAAGATAGCGGATGTCGGTCATGAGCGGGGCCTAATGTTGGAACGCGCCCAGACTGTCCCGCCCCCGCCCGAAGGACAAGCCCTGCCCCCCGCGCCGTGACGCAGCGGAACAACGATGAAGACCCCCGTACAACCCGTTGAACCCAAAGAAAAAGGCGGAAGGTTTCCCCTCCGCCTCACGGGCCTGCAACCCAGCCTTGCGCGCGGATCAGAGCTGCGCCATGACCTCGTCGGAGGCTTCGAAATTGGTGGTGACGCGCTGCACGTCATCGTCGTCTTCCAGCGCATCCACCAGCTTCATCAGCGAGCGCATGGCGTCCAGATCAAGCTCGGTGGTGTTGCCGGGCTTCCACACCAGCTTGGTGCTGTCGCTTTCGCCCAGCACCTCTTCCAGCGCGGCAGACACTTCGCCCAGATCGCTGTCGGCGCAATAGACCACATGGCCCTCGTCCGAGCTTTCCACATCCTCGGCGCCCGCCTCGATGGCGGCCATCATCACCGTGTCGGCATCGCCCACGGAGGCGGGATAGACGATCTCGCCCTTGCGTTCGAACATGAACGCGACCGAGCCGGTTTCCCCAAGGTTGCCGCCGTTCTTGGTGAAGGTGGAGCGCACGTTGGAGGCGGTGCGGTTGCGGTTGTCGGTCATCGCCTCGACGATCACGGCAACCCCGTTGGGGCCGTAACCTTCGTAGCGGATTTCCTCGTAATTGTCGCCGTCGCCGCCGATGGCTTTCTTGATGGCGCGTTCGATGTTGTCCTTGGGCATGGACTGGCTCTTGGCTTCCTTGATGGCCAGCCGCAGGCGGGGGTTCTTGTCGGGATCAGGGTCGCCCATCTTGGCGGCGACGGTGATCTCCTTGGAGAATTTGGAAAACAGCTTCGCGCGCACCGCGTCCTGACGGCCCTTGCGGTGCTGGATGTTTGCCCATTTGGAATGGCCGGCCATGGGTGCCTCTTGCCTTGTCTTGCGTGGTGAAGGATCGGGGTCTCTTACCCCAGAGCAGCCCCGCCCCGCAAGAGCGCGGCACGGGGTTTCAGCCGGTCACAGCGGGAAGAAGAACGGGATCAGCGCCGAGGCCAGCAGCCCGATGCTGAGGTTCAGCGGCACGCCCACCCGCAGGAAGTCGGAAAAGCGGTAGCCGCCGGGGCCGTAGATCAGCGTATTGGTCTGGTAGCCGATGGGGGTGGCAAAGCTGCAGGAGGCCGCGATCATCACCGCCACCACCAGCGCGCGCGCGTCGATGCCCAGATGCTCCGCCAGCCCGATGGCGATCGGCGTGACCACCACCGCCACCGCATTGTTGCTGACCGCCTCGGTCAGCACAGAGGTCAGCAGGAAAATCGCCCAGATCAGCAGCGGCCCCGGCAGCAGCGCCAGATAGGGCGCGATCGCCTCGACGATCAGCTGCACCGCGCCAGACGCCTCGAGCGCGGCGCCGATGGCCAGCATGGCAAAGATCAGCGCCAGAAGCTGGCCCTCGACAAAGGAAAACGCCTCGTCGCTGTCGATGCAGCCGGTGAAGAACACCACCGCCACCGCCATCACCGCCAGCGCGAGGATCGGCGCCACGCCAAGTGCCGCCAGCACCACGATGGCCCCCATGGCCCCGATGGCCACCGGCGCATGGCCCCGGCGGAAGGCCCGCGCGGTGGGATGGGACACGTCCACCAGTTCCATCTCGTCGGCCAGCCGCTTGATGTCCTCGGGCGCGCCTTCCAGCAGCAGCGTGTCGCCGACGCGCACCACCAGTTCCTCGATCTTGCTGCCGATGTTCTGGTTCCGCCGGTGCACCGCCAGCGGATAGACCCCGTAGCGGCGGCGCAGGCGCAGCGCGCCAAGGCTGCGCCCGACCATCTTGCACCCCGGAGAGATCAGCACCTCCACCGTGGTGGTTTCCTTCGCCGAGACCTGATCGACCCGCTTCAGCGACCGGTCGCGCTGCAGCGACAGCAGTTCGGTCATCTGGGTGCGCAGCACCACGCGGTCGCCGACCTGCAGGCGCACGCTGTCCATCTGGCGGCGCAGCGACTCGTCGCCGCGCACCACGTCGATCAGCCGCACGCCCTCGCGCTTGAAAAGCTGCACGCCCAGCACCTCGCGCCCGATCAGGTTGCTGTCGGGGGGCACCACCGCTTCGGTGAAGAATTTCATGCGCGACCGGTCCGACAGCATCCCCGCCATGGAGGTCCGGTCCGGCAGCAGGAAGCGCCCCACCAGCGCCAGATACAGCATCCCCCACGCCACAAGGATCAGCGCCAGCGGCGTCACCTCGAAGATGGAGAACGGCGCCATGCCCTGCGCCCGGGCCACCCCGTCCACCAGCAGGTTGGTGGAGGTGCCGATCAGCGTGGTGGTGCCGCCAAGGATCGCCGCATAGCTGAGCGGGATCAGCAGTTTCGAGGGCTGCACGCCCAAGGATTTGGAGATCTGCACGAAGACCGGCAGCATCAGCACCACGACCGGCGTGTTGTTCATGAAGGCCGAGGCGACGATCACCACCAGCATGATGCTGGCCATGGCCTGACGCGGGCGCCGTGCCACCTGCGTCTGCGCGAAGGTGGCAAAGGTGTCCAGCGCCCCGGTGCGCACCAGCGCGCCCATCACCACGAACATGGCGGCAATGGTCCAAGGCGCGGGGTTGGCCAGCACCGCCAGCGCATCGGCATAGGGCAGCACCCCAAGCGCCAGCAGCAGCGCGGTGCCGCCGATGGCCACCACCTCGGTGGGATAGGATTCGCGGATGAAGAGAACGAACATACCCACCACGGTGGCCAGAGTGACATAGGCCTGCGTGTTCTGGCTCAGTTCAATAAAATTCATCTGGGGCAATGGCCTGTCTGTGGATCGACCGGGGCATTCTGACTGCCGCCGCGCAGGGTGGCAAGCGCGGCACGCGGACGCGGCTGCACAAGCGCCACACCCGACATCATGACCAGCAGCGCAAGCCAGATGCCGCCGCTGTAGCTTTCACCCAGAAACAGCATGGCCCAGGCAAGGCCGAACAGCGTGACCAGATAGCTGACCTGCACCGCAAAGACTGCCCCCGCCGCAGTCACCACCGCCACATAGCCCGCATAGGCCACGGCATGCAGCGCGGAGGCCGCAAGGATCGCCAGATCCGGCCCGCCCCATGGCGGGCGCGGGTCGATGAACTGCCCCGTGGCCAGCGCCAGCGGCAGCGTGACCGCCGCCCCCAGCGCCGAGGCCCCGGCCAGAAGCTGCAGCGGATCAAGCCCTCCGGTGCCATAGCGCGCGACCCAGTTGCCCTCCAGCGCGTAGAAGGCCGAGGCGATCAGCGCGACCGGGATCCAGCCTGCCAGCGTGGGATCGGGCAGGCTTGTCCCCGGCAGCACCAGCAGCAGCACGCCCGCAAAGCCAAGGCCCAGCCCGGCCAGACGCCCCCATGCGAAGCGGTCGTTTCCCAGCGCCAGCGCCAGCGGAAAGGCGAACATCGGCACCGAAGACAGCAGGATCGACAGCACCCCCGCCGGCAGATGGATCGCGGCAGTATAGGACGCCATGCCCGGCAGCACCGTGCCGGTCAGCGCCACCACGACAAGCGCGGGCAGATGAGAGCGGCCAAACCGCAGCGGCCGCCCGCGCAGCCGGGTGACGATCCCCAGCAGCAGCGCGCCAAGCGCCAGCTGCCAGAACAGGATGCCGAAATGCCGGTAGCCTTCGGACACGGCGACCTTGGCCAGCGGCTGACCGGCCCCCCACAGCGCGCCGACCCCGATCAGCGCCAGAAAGGGCCAGAGGCGGCTCAAGGTCCGGCCTGCTCCAGCCGCCCTCCCTGCCGCACCATGCGGATGGACGTGGCGCGACCGGTGCGGTCATCGCTGTCCACCAGCACGCCCGACAGGGTCGGATCACCAAGCGCGGGCTGGAACCGGCCCTTGGGCATGCCGGTGATGAAGCGCCGCATCGGCTCGGTCTTGTCCATGCCGATCACCGACAGGTAATCGCCGCACATGCCCGCATCGGTCAGATAGCCGGTGCCGCCGGGCAGGATCTGCGCGTCGCCGGTGGGCACATGGGTGTGGGTGCCCACCACAAGGCTGGCGCGCCCGTCGCAGAAATGCCCCATCGCCATCTTTTCCGAGGTCGCCTCGCAATGCATGTCGACCAGCACCATCTGCGCCTGCCCGCCCAGCGGATGGCGACGCAGCACGTCGTCCACCGCCGAGAAGGGATCGTCGAACGGGCGCTTCATGAAGACCTGCCCCAGCACCTGCGTCACCAGCACCTTGCGCCCGCGCCGGTCGGTGAACAGCCCCGCCCCGCGCCCCGGCGCCTGTTTGGAGAAGTTGAGCGGACGGATGATGCGCGGCTCGCTTTCGATATAGCTCAGCATGTCCTTCTGGTCGAAGGCATGATCGCCCAGCGTCACCACATCGGCGCCCGCGTCCAGCAGCAGCTTGGCATGGGGGCCGGTCAGGCCCACGCCGCTGGAGGCGTTTTCGCCGTTGATCACCACAAAATCAATTTTCCACGCCTCGCGGAGTCCGGGAAGCGTATCGCGGATTGCGGCGCGCCCCGCGCGCCCCATCACATCGCCAAGAAAAAGCGTTCTCATGGCGATATGGGTAAGCTGCGGCGGCGCGAAAGCAAAGCCCCTTTCGGCGCGTCGCGCGCCTAGCCCGCCAAGAGCGCCCGTGCTGCGGCCCGCGCCTCGGGGGTGACGGTGTCCCCGGCCAGCATCCGGGCGATCTCATCCTCGCGCGCGGGCAGATCCAGCGGCGTGACGGTGGAGGTGGTGACATCCGCCCGCACCCGCTTTTCCACCCGCCAGTGATGCGCGCCAAGGGCCGCCACCTGCGGCGAATGGGTCACGACCAGCACCTGCCCGCCTTCTGCAAGGGCTGCCAGCCTGCGGCCCACCGCATCCGCCGTGGCCCCGCCAACGCCGCGGTCGATCTCGTCAAAGATCATGGTCACGTCGCCGCCCTGCTCTTCGGACAGGCACACCTTCAGCGCCAGCAGAAAGCGCGAGAGTTCCCCGCCCGAGGCGATCTTGTTGAGCGGCCCGGCGGGCGCGCCCGGATTGGTGGCGACGGTGAAGGCCACGCCATCGCGCCCCTCGGGGCCTTCGGGCGCCTGCGACAGATCGGTGCGGAAGACCGCGCGCTCCATCTTCAGCGGCGCGAGTTCAGAGGCCACCGCCGCGTCAAGCCGCGCCGCCGCCTCGGTCCGCGCCGTGCTCAGCGCCTGCGCCGCGTGGTCATAGCCCGCCTCGGCCTCGCGCAGCGCGGCGCGCAGCGCGTCCATTTCCTCGGCGGAATGATCCAGCGCGTTCAGCCGCCCCGACAGCGCCTGCTGCAGCGCGGGCAGCTCGTCGGGCAGCACCTGATGCTTGCGGGCCAGCCCGCGGATGGCAAACAGCCGCTCTTCGGTATCTTCCAGCACGCGCGGATCGAACTCCAGCGCCTCCAGACAGTCGGCCACCTCGCGCCCGGCCTCGTCCAGTTCGGCCATGGCGCGCGCGAGTGCCGCCACCGCCCCGTCAAGCCGCCCTTCGGCGCCTTCGGAGGCACCTTCCAGCCAGCGCAGCGCATCGGCCATGGCGCCTTCGGCGCCCTCATATCCCAGCGCCTGACTGGCGCGGGCGATGTCGTCGCGCACCTTTTCGGCGCCCTGCATCATGCGGCGCTTGCGGTCAAGATCGGCATCCTCGCCCGGCTCGGGGGCAAGCTTGTCCAGTTCGGCTACGGCATGGCGCAGGAAATCTTCCTCGGCACGCACTGCCTCCAGCGCGGCCTCGGCCTCGGCCAGCCGCTTGCGGGCCACGCGCTGTGCGGACCATGCGGCCCGGGTCTCGGCCATCAGCGGCTCGGTTCCGGCATAGGTGTCAAGGATGGCGCGATGGCCCGTCGGATTGAGCAGGCCGCGGTCGTCATGCTGGCCATGCAGTTCCACCAGCGTTTCCGACAGGCGGCGCAGCACCTCGCCGCTGACGCGGCGGTCATTGACCCAGCCGGTCTTGCGCCCGTCGGCGGTATTGACCCGGCGCAGGATCAGTTCCTGCGACACCGGCAGCCCCGCCTCGTCCAGCACCGCACGGGCGGCATGGCCGGAATGCAGGTCGAACACCGCCGTCACCTCGCCCTGCGCCGCCCCTGCGCGCACCAGTTCGGCACGGCCCCGCCAGCCCAGCACGAAGCCCAGACTGTCGAGCAGGATCGACTTGCCCGCCCCGGTTTCGCCGGTCAGCACGTTGAGGCCCGGCTGGAAGCTTAGATCCAGCCGGTCAATGATGAGCATGTCGCGGATTTCAAGCGCCCGGAGCATGGGATGCCCTGCCTGATGTTACAGCCACTGGCCCCTGACCATCTGGCGATAGACTTGCGCCAGCCAGCTGTCGCCCGCAGCTTCCAGTTCCAGCCCGCGCCCGGTCAGCAGCTTGTAGCTGTCCTGATACCAGTCGGTGCTCTGGTAGTTGTAGCCAAGGATGGCACCCGCCGTCTGCGCCTCTTGGGTCAGGCCCAGCGACAGATAGGCTTCGACCAGACGGTGCAGCGCCTCGGGGGTGTGGGTCGTGGTCTGGAAGTCCTCCACCACCACGCGGAACCGGCTGATGGCCGCGCCATAGTTCTGCCGTTTCAGGTAGTAGCGCCCGATTTCCATTTCCTTGCCGGCCAGATGGTCGAAGGCAAGATCGAATTTCAGGATCGACGACCGGGCATATTCGCTGTCGGGATAGCGTTCGATCACGGTGCGCAGCGCCTGCAGCGCCTGAAAGGTCAGCCCCTGATCGCGGCCCACTTCCTCGATCTGGTCGTAATAGCTGAGCGCCAGCAGATACTGCGCATAGGCCGCATCTTCATCGGTCGGGTAGAAGTCGATATAGCGCTGCGCCGCCCCGCGCGAGTTTTCGTAGTCCCTGTCCTGATGATAGGCAAAGGCCTGCATGATCAGCGCGCGTTTGGCCCATTCCGAATAGGGGTAAAGCCGTTCGACCTCGCCGAAATAATAGGCGGCCTCCTCGGCGTCGCTCGCGTCGAGTTCGTATTCGCCACGCTCAAAAATCTGCTGGGCGGAATATGTCTCCATCGGGACGCCGCCCGGACCGAATCCGGGGCGTTCCTGTGCCGAGCACCCGACCAGTAGAATCGCGGAAAAAGCCGCTCCGATCACACCCTTTCGCGATCTGCCGCCTGCCATGCCCGACTTCCTCACATTTCCTGAACGGGGCCCCTGTCGGACCCTTGGGTCGGTCCTAGCACAGAAAATTCCGGTGCAAAATGCCTTGACGGCGTTTTGAACGGCATCCCGGCTCAGGCGACAGCCGGGATTTCCTCGCGCTCGACGCCGACACCGGGAAGCTGCGCGGCAAGCCGCTCATCGCAGAGCGTCAGGCGCCATGCCTCGGGGGTGGCGAAAAGTTCGCGCAGCAGCAGGTTGGTCAGCGCGTGACCTGCCTTGAACCCGGTGTAATGGCCAAGGATCGGCGCGCCTGCGGTGTAAAGGTCACCCAGCGCATCCAGCATCTTGTGGCGCACCGCCTCGTCGGCATGGCGCAGGCCGCCGGGCGACAGCACCCGGTCGCCATCCACCACCACGGCGTTCTCGTAGGTGCCGCCAAGCGCCAGACCGTTCTTCTGCATGCTGTCCACATCGGACTGGCGGCAGAAGGTGCGGCTGTCGCACAGCTCGCGCACGAAGGCGCCATTGGCCAGATCCAGCCGCTTGTCCTGCGTGCCGATGGCGGCATCGGGGAAGTCGATGTGGAAATTCATGGTCAGGCCCTGCCCCGGCTCCAGCCGGGCCCAGCCTGCCTTGGTCTGCACCTCGACGGGGGCCAGCACCTCGATGGCGCGGACGGAGGCGGCCAGATGGCGCACGCCGCGCGCCATGATGCCGCGCACAAAGGGGGCGGCGGAGCCGTCGAGGATCGGAACCTCGGGGCCGTCAAGATCGATCAGCGCGTTATGGATGCCGCAGCCCGACAGCGCCGCCATGACATGTTCGATGGTCGACACGGACACGCCGGCCGCGTTGACGATGCGCGTGCAAAGCGGGGTGATTTCCACCGCGTCCCAGAGGGCGGGCACGACGCGGTTGCCCAGCCGGATGTCGGTCCGCTTGAAGCGGATGCCATGATCGGCGGGAGCCGGACGAATGGTCATGCGGGCGGGTGCGCCCGAGTGAAGGCCCACACCGTCGAAGATTGCTGCGCTGCGAATGGTCGTCTGCACGGTCTCACCTCTTCTCCGGCACGGCCTCGCCCTACGCGGGCCATGTCTTGATGAGGGAGATACGGACGAGGGGCCCATTCCTCAAATCAAAGATTGCAACGGAGTGAAACATCCCGCCCCCGGTCTGGGCAGGTCCGCGCCGCCGCGCGGAACCATCCCGGCAAGCGCTTGATTGCAAAAGAAAACGCCCCCGGATTTCGGGGGCGTTCGCGGCCGGAGCCGGTGATCTTGTCATGTCATGACGTAAGGTTCAGTTCGCCTGACGCCGCAGGAAGGCCGGGATTTCGATCCGGTCCTGATCCTGTGCCTCCTCGGCATCCTGCACCGGAGCGGGTTTGTGAGAGCCATGCACCGGCGGCTGACGGCGCGGCGCGGGGGCTGCGGGGGCGGCAGGCGCTTCGGGAGCGGCATGACCGGTCATGCGGTTGATCAGCGAGTTGATGCCAAAGCGCGGCTTGTCGGCCCCGGCGGCATGGCCGTGCTGCGGCTGATGTGCCTGCGGTGCGGGAGCGGGCTGGCCGCCCCGGTTGCGCGCGGCTGCCGCCTGCAGGCGGGCCATGGTGTCGGGCGAGGCCTGCCCCGGGGCCGGAGCGCGCGGTGCCACAAAAGCCTCGGGCCGGGTGTCGAGCGCGTCGGACTGCGGCTGGAACTGCGCCACCTGCGGACGGTAGGCGGGCGGCGGCAGACCGTCATCGGACTGCGGCTCTTCGGCGTGATCGTCATAGCCGTGATCCAGATGCGTGTCGGCACCGTGATCCGCTTCGGAGGCATAGCGCGCGGGCGCTTCATCCTCGTAGCGCGGCTCCTGACGGGGTTCGGCCACGCGGGCGGCGGCGGGCTGCTGCTGCGGGGCCGGACGCTGCTGCGGTGCGGCAGCGGGGCGCTGCTGCGGCGCGGGGCGCGCGGCGACCGGCTGCGGTGCGGGCTCTTCGCCCTGCGGCAGCGGACGGGCCAGCGAGCGGCGCGGCACCGGCACTTCCTGATGGTCGGTGGAGGCGTCGATGCCGGTCGCCACGACGGAGACGCGCATCATGCCTTCCATGCCGTCATCCAGCGTGGAGCCCACGATGATGTTGGCATCGGCGTCCACTTCCTCGCGGATGCGGTTGGCGGCCTCGTCCAGTTCGAACAGCGTCAGGTCATGCCCGCCGGTGATGTTGATGAGCACGCCCTTGGCACCGCGCAGGCTGATTTCGTCCAGCAGCGGGTTGGCGATGGCCTTCTCGGCGGCCTGGATGGCGCGATCTTCGCCCTCGGCCTCGCCGGTGCCCATCATGGCCTTGCCCATCTCGTCCATCACCGCGCGCACGTCGGCGAAATCGAGGTTGATGAGACCCGGACGCACCATCAGGTCGGTCACGCCTTTGACGCCCTGATAGAGCACGTCATCGGCCATGGAGAAGGCTTCGGTGAAGGTGGTCTTTTCGTTGGCCAGCCGGAACAGGTTCTGGTTGGGAATGATGATCAGCGTGTCGACCATCTTCTGCAGGGTTTCCACGCCCTCTTCCGCCTGACGCATCCGCTTGGCGCCTTCGAACTGGAAGGGCTTGGTCACCACGCCCACGGTCAGCACGCCCAGTTCCCGCGCGGCCTGCGCGATGATCGGGGCCGCTCCGGTGCCGGTGCCGCCGCCCATGCCCGCGGTGATGAAGCACATGTGTGCGCCCGCAAGGTGGTCGACGATCTGTTCGATGCTTTCCTCGGCGGCGGCGGCGCCCACGGACGGACGGGCGCCCGCGCCCAGACCCTCGGTCACCTTGACCCCAAGCTGGACCTTGTTGCCGGCGCGGCTTTGCTGCAGAGCCTGCGCATCGGTGTTGGCAACGACAAAGTCGACGCCTTCAAGCTGCTTCTCGATCATGTTGTTGACCGCGTTGCCGCCCGCTCCACCGACACCGAACACCGTGATCCGGGGCTTGAGCTCTTCTTGTCCGGGCATGGAAAGATTGAGTGCCATGTCTGTTCCGCCTGCTTTGACTTGTTGCACGCCTGTCCTGCGTATTTGGTTCAAACATTATCGGGATCTTGCCAAGCCGTCACGCGAAAAAGGTGAAAAAGCCACTGAATATGGCTTAAAACCTGCTGTTTCTCGCGAGATCTCGCCGATACCGCCAGATATGGCGGACGGCGCCCTGAAAGACACAACAAAGCGGAGAGGGCGCGGAAAACCACGCCATCGGAGCTTCGGAATTTCAAGGGGGTCTGCTCGACCCTGATGCCGCCTCTGACGGGCGGTCTGTCATTTCTACCATGTGCCCCCAAGGCTGTCACGCCCTGCGGACCCGTTGTTTTGCTGGAGTTTACCGCCCGTGACCGGGGATCGGCAAAGCTCCGCCGGTGGCGATCACCAGTTGTCGCGGAACCACTTCACTGCGCGCTTCAGCGACCGGGCCGGGTATTTGTCCACCGGGATCTCGAAATCCCACCATTCGTCCTGCGGATGCGCCGCGAAGAGGCACATGCCCACGGCAGAGGCAAAGCCCGGCCCGGTGGCGGCCTGCGGCAGCCCGTGCACGCGCAGCGGACGCCCCAGCCGGACCTGACTGCCCAGAATGCGGCTTGCGAGCCCGTCAAGCCCGGGGATCTGGCTTGCCGCCCCCGTCAGCACGATCTGCTGGCTCGGCAGATGCTCGAACCCTGCGGCATCCAGACTGGCGCGCACCTCTTCGAGGATCTCCTCGACACGGGGGCGCATGATGCCGATCAGTTCGGCGCGGCTGACCTGCCGCCGGTCGTGGTGCCAGTCGCCGGTATCGCCCGAGATCTCGATCATCTCGCGGTCATCCATGCCGGTGGCCACGACGCCGCCGTAAAAGGTCTTGATGCGTTCGGCCATGGCCATGGGGATCTGCAGCCCCATGGAAATGTCGCCGGTGACGTGGTCGCCGCCCATGGGCACCGCATCGGCATAGATCATGTGTTTCTTCATGAAGATCGACACGCCGGTGGCGCCGCCCCCCATGTCGATGCAGGCCGCGCCCAGCTCCTGCTCGTCCTCGACCAGCGCCGCCACGCCCGACACATAGGCAGAGCTTGCGATCCCGGCCAGTTCCAGATCGCAGCGCTTGACGCAATGGGCAAGGTTCTGGATCGCCTGCGCGTTGACGGTCAGCATGTGCATGTCGCAGGCCAGATCGCGCCCGATCTGCCCGCGCGGATCGCTGAGCCCCGAGCGGTGATCCAGCGCGAAGTTCACCGGCTGGGCATGCAGCACCTCGCGGCCCGGGCCAAAATCCGGCACGTCGCAGGCCGAAAGCACCCGCGCCACGTCCTGTTCGCTGACCACGGGCGCGTCGACCTCGACCTTGCCAGCCAGCCCGTAGCTGCGCGGCGTGGCGCCCGAGAAACAGGCGATGACGTGATCCACCCGGATCCCGGCCATTTTCTGCGCCGCCTGCACGGCGGTCCGGATGGCGCGTTCCGTCTCGCTCATCGCGGCGATCTCACCGAACCTGACCCCGCGCGACCGGGTGGTGGCGGCCCCGATCACCCGGAACCCCGCCTGCCCTGCCAGCGAGCCCACGCCGCTGTCGGTCTGGCGGTCGGTGCCGTCAAAGCGCAGCACCAGACAGGCGATCTTGGAACTGCCCACGTCAAGCACGGCCACCACACCCCGCTGCATCGCCGCGCGCCGCATGTTGCGCATCGCGCGCTGGGATTCGTAGAGCTCGATCATTGTCGTTGGTCTCCGGTCTCCATGGCCTTGATCCGCCAGTATTCCTGCGATGCCATGGCGCTCAGCCGCAGGGTGGGCCGCTGTGCCAGCCGCAAATCGACCGCCGCGATGTCCCGCGACAGCATGTCCACCGCGCCATCCATGGCCATGGCACGTTCCAGCGCCTGCACCGCGTCTGTTTCGGGCAGCAGGATGCGCTGGCCGCGATCCAGCACCACATCCCAGCGCCGTTCGCCGATGCGCTCCAGCCCGCGCAGCCGCCCCTCCAGCGGGGCCGCCGCCGTCAGCAGGGCCAGCGCCTCGGACACGTGGTCGCGCGCGCCGGTGCCTGCGATCACCGGCAGGTCGGGCCGGTCGGTGCGGCTTGCCGCCGGGCCGACGCGGGCGCCGCTGTCATCCAGCATCTCGAGCCCCGTCCCGCTGCGCCACAGCACCACCGGCACCCGTTCCACCACATCTACCTGCAGCACCCCGCCCTGCCGGATGCGCAGGGCCACGGATTTCACCGCGTCCAGGGTGCCGATGCGGGCGCGCAGCGCGTCCAGATCCAGATCAAAGGAACTCAGCGGCAGCTGCAGCGCCATCGCCTCGCGCACGGCGGCGGTGACCCCGGGCCCCGCACCGTCGATCGACATCTGGCTCACGGCAAATTCGGGGCGGGACTGGACCTGCTCCTGCAGCCCCAGCAGCGCGTCCATGACGGCGGCGCGGTTGGCCTCGACCGAGAAATACCAGCTGGCCCCGCCCAGCCCCAGCGCAAAGGGCAGACCCACGCGCAGCGCGAAGCGGAAAAGCGGCGTCAGCATCAGCCGTTCCATGCGGTATTTCAGCCGGGACGGCGCGGGATCGGGCCGGAACACCTGTGTCACCTGTTGCATGAGGCATCCTCCACCATCCAGCGGCAGACCTCGCCGAAGCTCATCCCGCAGGCCAGCGCCTGTTCGGGTGCCAGCGAGGTGGGGGTCATGCCGGGCTGGGTGTTGGTTTCCAGCAGCACCAGCCCCGCCAGCCCCTGCGCCTCGTCCCAGCGGAAATCGGTCCGGCTGAGCCCGCGGCAGCCAAGCGCGCGATGCGCGCGCAGGGCATAGTCCAGACAGGCGTCAAAAATCTCGGCGGGCACCTCGGCGGGCAGCACATGGCGCGATCCGCCCGCCTTGTACTTGGCGTCGTAATCATACCAGCCGTCGGTGAGGATGTCGGTGACGGTCAGCGCCCGGTCGCCCATGACCGTGGTGGTCAGCTCGCGCCCCGGCGCATAAGCCTCGACCATCACCGTCTCGGGCATGTCTTCGGAAAGCTGCGGCGGCGTGTTCGCCCCGTCCATCACCAGATAGACGCCGACCGAACTGCCTTCGTTATAGGGTTTGACCACATAGGGCGGCGCCATCAGATGGCGGCGGCGCACCTCGTCTCGCAGGGCCAGAAGGCTGGGCACCACCGGCAGACCCGCCTCGCGGTAAACCTGCTTGGTGCGTTCCTTGTCCATGGCCAGCGCCGAGGCCAGCACCCCGGAATGGGTGTAAGGCAGGCGGAGCCATTCCAGCAGCCCCTGCACGCAGCCGTCTTCGCCCCAGCGGCCATGCAATGCGTTGAACACCACATCCGGCGCTTCGGCGGCCAGCCGCGCGGGCAGATCGTCGCCTGCGTCAAGCTCGACGACCTGAAAACCCTGATCCCTCAAAGCGGCGGCACATTCCCGCCCGGAACTGAGAGACACCTCGCGCTCTGACGAGGGCCCGCCCAATAACACCGCCACCTTGGGGCTTGTCCTGCTCGACATCCCCAAACCGCCTCGATCTGCGGGGCTCTGCGCCCCTTTTTTGACGGGGTTGACCCCGCTTTTGTTGCAGGGGCTGCCCCCCGCAAATAGAACCACGACGCATCGCGGGCCGGCTGATGGCGTGCCTGTCGCCTCCGGGGTCAGACCCCGGTCCTGTCCAGTGGATCACCGACCCTCATGATTTCCCAATGTAGCTGCAATCCGCTGTGTTGGAAAACCTTTTTTCGCACTTCTTCCCCCAATCCTTCCAGATCGGCGGCGGTTGCCCCGCCGGTGTTCACCAGAAAGTTGGGATGTTTGGGGCTCATCTGCGCAGCCCCGCGCGTGGCACCGCGCAGACCCGCCGCGTCGATGACTTTCCACGCCTTCAGCTCGTGGCTGTCATCCGCCTGCCCGGTGGAGCTGAAGCCCGCCGGATTGCGGAAGGTGGATCCGGCGCTGCGGTCCTTGACCGGCTGCGTTTCGTCGCGTTTGCGCAGTTGCGCGTCCATGCGCGCCTCCAGCTCCGCCGGATCGCCGGGGGCGCCTTCGAACACCGCCTCGACCACCACCCAGCCTTCGGGCAGATCGCTCTGCCGGTAGCGCAGGTTCAGATCGGCGGCGGGCAGCGTGACCAGCCGACCGTCGCGGCTGACCGCGCGGATCTCGATCAGGTGATCGGCGACATAGCTGCCGTAACAGCCCGCATTCATCCGCACCGCACCGCCGATGGATCCGGGGATGGTGCGCAGGAAGGTCAGATCGACCCCTGCCTCTGCCGCGCGCTTCGCCACATGCGCATCCAGCGCCGCCGCCCCGGCGGTGACGCGCGTCCCCTCCACCGTGATGGCGTTGAAGCCGCGCCCGAGCCGGATCACCACGGCGCGCAGCCCGCCATCCCGCACGATCAGGTTGGAGCCGACACCCATGGGAAAGACCGGCATCCCGGGCGGCAGGGCCGCCAGAAAATCGCACAGATCCTGCAGATCGGCGGGCTGGACCAGCGCATCGGCGGGCCCGCCCACCCGCAGCCAGGTCAGATCGGCCAGCGCGCGGTCGCGGGTCAGCCTGCCGCGCAGGGGGGGATAGCTGTCAGTCATGTCGTGCCTTCCATCGCAGGGTCCTGCCCCGCAGCCAGCGCCAGCCATGGCGCAGCGGCCAGCGCAGCACGCTTGCCGCGCCAAGCGCCACCACCAGCCCGACCAGCGGCCCGTTCTGCCAGACCACATAGACCAGCAGCGGCAGCCCGGTGGCGATCAGCGCATAGGCCAGCCGCCAGTGATTGTCGCGCGAGGGCAGCATCGCCAAGAGCCCGCCGAGGATCGCCCAGAGACAGGCCAGCGCCAGCGACAGGGTCATGGCCTGCCCCCCGCGCGCCGCTCAGCGGTCCAGCCGTCCGGGCAGGTTGTTGGCCCATGCCGAAATCGTGCCCGCGCCAAGGCAGACCACCATGTCGCCGGGCCGGGCCTGTTCGCGCACCAGCCGTTCCAGATCGTCCTCGGACAGGATCGCGCGGGCGTGGCGGTGGCCATGGCGGATCAGCCCCGCCACCAGATCATCGCGCGAGGCGCCGGGAATGGGATCCTCGCCCGCCGCATAGACATCGGAGATCGCGACCACATCCGCCTCGTTGAAGCAGGTGCAGAACTCCTCGAAAAGGTTCGACAGCCGGGAATAGCGGTGCGGCTGGTGCACGGCGATGACCCGCCCTTCGGAGGCCTGACGCGCGGCTTTCAGCACGGCGGCGATTTCCACCGGGTGATGGCCGTAATCGTCGATGATGGTCACGCCGTTGACCTCGCCCACGCGGGTGAAGCGGCGGTTGACGCCGCCAAAAGCCGCCAGTGCCGCGCGGATCTCGTCGCCGCTCATGCCCAGATGATGCGCCACCGCCGCCGCCGACAGCGCGTTGGACACGTTGTGATCGCCCGGCATCGGCAGCGAGCAGCCGTCGATGCGCGCGCCCTCGGCCTGCAGCAGGATGTCGAACTTCGCCACACCCTTTTCATAGCGCAGGTTGACCGCGCGCACATCGGCCTGCGCGTTGAAGCCATAGGTGACGACGCGGCGGTCGGTCACCCGGCCCACCAGCGCCTGCACCTCGGGATGATCGGTGCAGCAGATCGCCAGACCGTAAAAGGGAATGTTGGACACGAACTGATAGAAGCCGTCGCGCAGCGCCTCGATCGAGCCCCAGTGTTCCATATGCTCGGGGTCGATATTGGTGACGATGGCGATGGTGGCGGGCAGCCGGTTGAAGGTGCCGTCAGATTCGTCCGCCTCCACCACCATCCATTCGCCCAAGCCCACCCGCGCGTTGGATCCGTAAGCATGGATGATGCCGCCATTGACCACGGTGGGATCGAACTTGCCCGCATCCAGCAGCGTCGCCACCATGGTGGTGGTGGTCGTCTTGCCATGGGTGCCCGCGACGGCGACGTTGGATTTCAGCCGCATCAGTTCGGCCAGCATCTCGGCCCGGCGCACCACGGGCAGGCCACGGCGCCGCGCCTCGTCAAGCTCGGGATTGCCGGTCTTGATGGCGGAGGAAATCACCACCACCTGCGCCCGCTCCAGATTGTCGGCGCTCTGGCCTTCGAAGACATGCGCGCCCAGCGTTTCCAGCCGGTCGGTGATCTTGGACCGCTTCAGATCCGACCCCTGCACCACATAGCCGTGGTTCAGCAGCACCTCGGCAATGCCCGACATGCCGATGCCGCCAATGCCGACAAAATGGATGGGGCCGACATCGCCGGGCAGTTTCGTGGCGGGGCTCATGGCGGCTCCTTCGATGCGTTCCAGTTTCATCTGTCTTCCAAATCTTCGGCAAGTTCCGGGGCCGGGGCCATCCCGGCCAAGTCTTCCACCAGCGCCGCCAGATGCTCTGCGGCATCGGGCCGGGCCACCGACAGCGCGGCGCGCGACATCTGCAGCGCGCCTTGGGCATTGCCCAGCACCGCCTCCAGCGCGTCGCGCAGGCTGTCCACGGTCAGCTTGCTTTCGGGAATGCGGATCGCCGCCCCCGCCTCGACCAGCGCCTGCGCGTTGACGGTCTGGTGATCGCCCGCCGCCACCGCATAGGGGATCAGGATGGATGGCCGCCCGATGGTGGAAATATCGGCCACCGAAGAGGCGCCCGACCGGGAGACCACCACCTGCGCCTCGGTCATGCGGGCGGGCAGATCGTCGAAAAACGGCTTCACCTCGGCGTCGATGCCGTGTTCGTAGTAATATTTCGCCACCCGCGCGCCGTCCTCGTCGCGCGCCTGATGGCTGATCCGCAGATGGCGCAGGATCTCCATCGGCAGCGCCTCGATGGCGGGGGGCAGCACGTCCGACAGGATGCGCGCGCCCTGACTGCCGCCGATCATCAGCAGCGACATCGGGTAATCGCCGGGCGGGATATAGGCGGCCCCTGCCCGCTCCTTGACGGCGCGGCGCACCGGGTTGCCCACATGTACGCCCTCCACCCCGTCGGGCAGTTTCGTGGGCCATGTGCCGCAGGCCACCATGTCGACGCGGGAGGCGAAGATCTCGTTGACCCGGCCCAGCACGCCGTTCTGTTCATGGATCATGCGCGGCAGTTTCAGCAGCCATGCCGCCGCCAGCGCCGGGATCGAGGGATAGCCGCCAAAGCCCACCACCGCCGCAGGCCGGTCCTGCCGGAACCGCGCCGCCGTGGCGGCGACGCCCCGCGCCACGCGCAGCGGCACCAGCGCCTTGGACAGCAGCCCGCCCCGCGCGAAGGTCGCCGAGGCCACCTGTTCGATCCGGGTGGAATGCGGAAAGCCGCCCGTGTAGCGCGCACCGCGGGCATCGGTGGACAGGGTGACCCGCCAGCCGCGCCGCAGCATGATCTCGGCCAGCGCCTGCGCCGGGAACATGTGACCGCCAGTGCCGCCTGCCGCGATGACCAGAAGGGGCCGTTCCGCCATGGTGCCTGTCCTTGTCCCTGTGCGGGGGCTGTCCCCCGTCGCTTGCCTGTCGCCTGTGCGGCGCAGGGGGGCTTCGCCGCCCCCGCCCGTGCCTTCCGCCCTTAGCGCAGGGGGCCGGGCCGTAAAAGCCCGACCGCCTGCGGAACGGCTCAGCGGGTGCGGGCGCGCAGGATCTCGCCGATCTCGCCCTGCGGGCGCGAGCGGGTGAAGGCCAGCAGCATCCCCACCGCAATGCCGCCCGCGATCAGCGAGGAGCCGCCATAGCTGACAAACGGCAGGGTCATGCCCTTGGCGGGCAGCAGCCGCACCGCCACGCCCATGTTGATCATCGCCTGCACGCCGAACATGGCGGCAAGCCCGGTGCCCGCCAGCCGGATGAACGGATCGCGTTCGCGCATCAGCCGCAGCAGCGAGCGCACCACCACCGTGGCGTAAAGCGCGATGATGACCATGACCAGCACCATGCCGTATTCCTCGGCGGCGACGGCGATGATGAAATCGGTATGGGCATCGGGCAGCGACCATTTCACCTGCCCTTCGCCCACGCCGACGCCAAAGAACCCGCCTTCGCGGATGGCATTGGTGGCATAGCCAAGCTGGGTGGTCGGATCGACATCCGGCGTCAGGAAGCCGTCGATGCGGCGGGCGAAATGTTCGGAATTGTTATAGGCAAAGCTGCCGCCCAGCACCACGAGCCCGGCCATCCCCAGCAGCAGCAGCATCGGCGCGCCCGCCACGAACCACATCACCCCCCAGCCGAAGAGCACAAGGCTCGCCTGTCCAAAATCGGGCTGCAGCGCAAGCACGATGACGATGGCCAGCGTCAGCCCGAAGGACCATGTCTTGCCCGGAGGGCCGCCGATGTCCTGACTGGCGGCCATCATCCATGCGGTGACGATCACGAAGGCGGGTTTCAGGAATTCCGAAGGCTGCAGCGAGGCGAAGCCCAGCGAATACCAGCGCACCGCGCCCTTGCCGAAATCCGTGCCCAGAAAGGGCAGCGCCAGCAGCGACAGGAAGGTGATGAGAAAGCCCACCACCGCCATGCGCCGCACCATGACCGGGGTCATCAGTGAGGTCAGGAACATCGCCGTCAGCGCCAGCCCGCCAAAAAACGCCTGCCGCTGCACGTAGTAGAAGGGGGCAAAATTGTTGCGCTCGGCCAGCGGCGGCGAGGCGGCCAGCCCCAGCAGGATCCCCACCCCGAACAGCATCAGCACGCAGGACAGCGCCCATCTGTCCACCGTGCGCCACCATTTGGGCAAAACGGGTTCGCCATCGCGCACGGTGACCGTGCCGTAAACCATTTCCGTCATGGGAGTACCGCTCAATTTTGCCGAATGTGCCTGTCGTCCGGATGGATCCGGATCTTGCGCGGAGCGTAGCAAAGGCCGGACGGTTTGGGAAGGCTCGACACGGCAGGGGCGCTGCCCCTCTGCCCCGCCTGCGGCGGGTCATTCACCCCGGAGTTTTCCGGGCAAGATGAAGGGAGGGCTTGCGCGGGCCGGGGCGGCTGTGGTTCAGGGCGGCATGGATGTGACAACGCTGATCTTGGGCGCGGGCGCCGCGGGGCTGATGTGTGCGGGCATGGCAGGGCCGGGCACGCTGGTGGTGGATCATGCCCGCGCGCCGGGCGAGAAGATCCGCATCTCGGGCGGCGGGCGCTGCAACTTCACCAATCTGGAGGTGGAGCCCGCGCGCTTTCTGTCCGGCAATCCGCATTTCGCCAAATCGGCGCTGGCGCGCTATACGCAATGGGATTTTCTGGATCTGGTGTCGCAGGCCGGGATCGCGTGGCACGAAAAGACGCTGGGCCAGCTGTTCTGCGACGGCAAGGCGACGCAGATCGTGGCGCTGCTGCTGCGCCGGATGGAAGCGGCGGGGGCAACGCTGTGGCTGTCGACCTCGCTGCGCGATCTGGCGCATCGCGACGGCTGGTTCGTGGCCCGGCTGGAGCGCGAGGGCAATGTGACGGAGGTGCGCGCCCGGCATCTGGTGGTGGCGACGGGCGGCAAGTCGATCCCCAAGATGGGCGCCACCGGGCTTGCCTATGATCTGGCGCAGCAGTTCGGGCATGCGCTGGTGCCCCCCCGCCCCGGTCTGGTGCCGCTGACCTTTCCCGAGGGCCGCTTTGCCGGGCTTGCCGGGCTGGCGCTGCCGGTGCGGGCAAGCTGCGGCGCCACCAGTTTCGACGAGGCGCTGCTCTTTACCCATCGCGGCCTGTCGGGGCCTGCGGTGCTGCAGATTTCCAGCTACTGGCAGGAGGGCGAGGATCTGCGCATCGACCTGACCCCCGGCACCGATCTGGCGGGGGCGCTGCGCGCCGCGCGGAGCGAGACCGGGCGGCGCGGGCTCGGCACCGCGCTGCAGCAGCATCTGCCCGCGCGGCTGGTCGCGCATCTGGCGGAGGATCTGGATCTGGGCGGCACGCTCGGCGATCTGTCGGACCGGCGGATTGCCGCGCTGGCCTCGGATCTGGGCGGCTGGACGCTGCGCCCGCAGGGCACAGAGGGCTGGCGGACCGCCGAAGTGACGCTGGGCGGGGTGGACACCGCCGGGCTCGACAGCCGCAGCATGGCCTCGCGCCATGTGCGGGGGCTGCATTTCATCGGCGAGGCGGTGGACGTGACCGGCTGGCTCGGCGGCTACAATTTCCAGTGGGCGTGGTCCTCCGGGGCGGCGGCGGCCCGCGCCATCGCCGAAGCCGCACGCGCCGCTTGAAAGCTTCGTAAACTGGTTACATATTCGTCATGCTATCGTCACGAAAGGCGCGCGCATGGCTTTTGCGGACCACCCCACGCTCCACCCGGCCAACTGGCTGAGAGACCTGCACGCGCAGGTGCCGCGCAAGGCCGCGCGCGATCTGTGGAACCGGCTGCGCTATGGTCCCGAGGCGCCGCTGTCGGACGAGCTGATCCATGTGGATCCGGCCCGTATCGACTGGACCTATGACGCCAAGAGCGGACGCCGCGCGCTGCGGCGGCGGCAGAGCGGCATGATCCTTGGCGGCAGCTGGGATCAGTGCCGCATCCCTCTGGACGGTCAGATCAAGATCACCAGTTGCGAGGATCATTTCCTGCGTGGCGTGCCATGGGAAGACACCCCGCTGTTCCACCGCATGCTGCGCGAACTCGCCGAAGGCAAACAGCCCGACGGCTGCACCAGCCGCGCCGACCTGCACAACCGATACGAGACGCTGGACCGCATCTTCGAGGAAACGCAGCGCCGGGGCCGCCTGCTGACACAGGCCGAACTGCCGGATTTCTTCCGGCGCGAACATGGCGGCATCCTTGTGCATGTGGGCCGCGACGGCACGCTGCTGCGCGCCAGCGGCGGCATGCACCGCTTTGCCATCGCGCGCATCCTGAAGCTGCCGCGCATCCCGGCGCAGCTGGGGGTGGTCCATGCCGAGGCGATCGGCGCCGGGCATCTGCGCCCGCTGCGCGCCGCCTGATCCTCCCTGCCCCGCCTGCATGGCGGGGCGCGGCGCGAGTGTCTTCGGAACATCGGCGGCAGCACCCGGTTCATGGGGTCTTCAACGCAAGGAGACACCATGTTTCACCATTCCTCCAAGCTGCAGTACCGGGTTCGCGTCGACACGCCCAACCCGGCCTTCGCCAAGCATCTGCAGCAGGCCATCGGTGGTATCGAAGGCGAAATCCGCGTCGCCATGCAGTATTTCTTTCAGGCCATGGGCTGCCGCGGCGACGACAAGTATCGCGATCTTCTGATGATGACCGCGACCGAAGAACTGAGCCATATCGAATTTCTGGGCCATGCCGTCGCGCTGAACCTTGAGGGCGCGCCGGTCTCCATGCAGGACGAGGCGGCGCAGGATCCGGTGGTCCATGCCATCCTTGGCGGCATGAATCCGCGGCACATCCTGTCCTCGGGGCTGTCGGCCATGCCGGTCAATTCCAACGGCGTGCCCTTCGACATGAGCCATGTCTATGCCACCGGCAATATCGGCGCCGACATGCTGGCCAATGCCACCGCCGAAGCGGGCGGGCGCGTGCTGGCAAGCCGTCTTTACAACATGACCGACGATCCCGGCATGAAGGACATGCTGTCCTTCCTGATCGCGCGCGACACCATGCACCAGCAGCAGTGGCTGGCGGTGATCGAGGAACTGGGCGGCTGGGAAGCGCAGCTGCCGGTGCCCAATTCCACGCCGCAGGAACATGAGGCGGTGGAGCACAGCTATTACTTCCTCAACACCTCGCTGGACGAGCCCACCCCGGAAGGCCGCTGGAGCTCTGGCGCCTCGCTGGACGGGCGCGGCGAATTCACCGTGCGCGAAAAGGTGGAGCCTCTGGGCCAAAAGCCGAGCCTTGGCAAGGCCAAGCCCATGTCGGGCGCGCAGAAGGAACAGATCTGAGCCATGCAGCGCCCCTGCCCCCGGGGGCCTCTGCCAGACACAAAGAAGGCGGCCTTGCGAGGCCGCCTTCACGTGCTGGGCGCAGGCAGCTCTGCGCCAGTCAGATGTCCTGATCGCTGTTCTTGCGGGAAAAATGATCCTGAACGAACTCCACCACGGCGAAAAGAACCACAAGGCAGATCAGGATGTCGATGTAGCCGGTCATGGGGAGGCTCCTTCAGGGACACTCGTTAAACTTCAATAATTAATCTTATATTCCCGAGATTGCTTTGGCGCGAGCGCACGTCAGGATCAGCGGCGGGACCGCAGGATGGCCCCCCTGTTCAAAAGGATAGGCGCGGCTTCCCATCGACCTATCCCTTTCAGCCTGACGGTCACGCGGTCCTGCCGCGGGCCGGTCCCTTGCCCCTGCCGCGCGCAGCCGACATTATGGCGCCAGCCAGATGCCAAGGGAGGAACGCGGTGAGCGAGGCGACCGACACGCGCGGCGCGGTTCCGGTCCTGCGCCGGGGCTGGCTGCGGCTGGACCGGCGGGGCGCAGGCCTGCCCCGGCTGCTGCGGCGCCGCGGGCTTGCGCTTCTGCTGCTGGCGGCGGCGGCGCTGGTGCTGGTCATGGCGGGCAACAGCTGGCTGACCGGGCGCTACGTGGCGGCCACGATCCCGCAGGGCGAAAACATCCTGCGGCTGGCGGTGTCCGGCCTGCGCGGCGAACTGGCGCGCTACGAACGCCTGCCCGATCTGATGGACCGCAACCCGGTGCTGGTGCGGGCGCTGAAACCCGATGCCGACACGGTCGATCTGGCGGCGGCGAACCTTTATCTGCGGCATGTGGCGCAGCGCATGGGCCTGTCGGATGCCTATATCATGGCGCCGGACGGCACGACCCGCGCCGCCAGCAATTTCGACCAGCGCTTCAGCTTTGTCGGCGAACGCTTCGACTACCGCCCCTATTTCACCGAGGCGCTGGCGGGGGGTCAGGGCCGGTTTTCCGCGCTTGGCACCACTTCGGGCAAGCGCGGCTACTACTTTGGCCGGGCGTTGCGGGACCGGGGGCGCATCGTGGGCGTGCTGGTGCTGAAGATCGACATGGACGCGATCGAGGACAGCTGGCGCGCCGCCGAATACGAGATGATCGTCACCGACAGCGAAGGCATCGTGTTTCTGGCCAGCCGCCGCGACTGGCAGTTTCACGCGCTGGCCCCGCTGACCGCCGAGGCGCGCACCCGCATCGCCGCCACCCGGCGTTACGACGACGAGCCGCTGGAGGTGCTGCCGCTGTCGCCTGCGGGCCGGGTGGAGGGCCATCCGATCCTGCGGCTTGGCCTGCCCGATCAGCGGCGCGACTTCCTCACCGTGTCCGAGGCGCTGCCCGAAGCCGACTGGACGGTGCATGTGCTGCTCGACACCGCGCCCGCCCGCCGTCAGGCGCTGACCGGAACGCTGGCCGGGCTGATGATCTTTGGCGTGGGGGCGGCGGGGCTGATGGCATGGGCGCAGCGCCGCGCCCGGCTGCGCGAACGCCTGTCGATTCAGGCCGAAGCGCAGGCCCAGCTTGAAGGCCGCGTGGCGGCGCGCACCGCCGAACTGGCCGAACTCAACGCCCGGCTGGGCGCCGAGGTTGACGAACGCCGCGCCACGGAGGCGGAACTGCGCCGCACCCAGCGCCATCTGGTGCAGTCCGCCAAGCTCGCCGCGCTGGGGCAGATGTCCGCCGCGCTGTCGCATGAGCTGAACCAGCCCTTAGGCGCCGTGCGCAACTTCGCCGCCAACGCCCTGACCTATCTGGAGCGCAACCGGGCCGAGGACGCGCGGCAGAACATCACGCGCATCCTGTCGCTGACCGACCGCATGACCGAGATCGGGCGCACCCTGCGCACCTTCGCCCGCAAACCCAATGCCCAGCTGTCAGAGGTGGCGCTGCAGGACGTGCTGCGCGACGCGATGGAGGTGATCGCCTTCCGGCTGGACCGGGTGCCGGTGACGCTGCGCCTTGATCTGCCCTCCGACCCGCTGCGGGTGCGGGCGGGGCCGGTGCGGTTCCAGCAGGTGGTGGTCAATCTGGTGTCGAACGCGCTTGACGCGCTGGAGGACCGGCCCGACGGCACCATCCATATCGAGGGCCGCCGCGACGGAGGCCGGGTGCTGCTGACCGTGCGCGACAACGGCCCCGGCATCCCTCAGGGGCTGGAGGACCGCATCTTCGATCCGTTCTTTTCCACCAAGGGCGTGGGCAGCGGGCTGGGGCTGGGGCTGTCGATCTCGTTCAACATCATCAAGGATTTTGGCGGCGAACTGCGCATCCTGCCCACGGAGCGCGGCGCGGCCTTCTGCATCGACCTGCCGGGAGTGGAGTCATGAGTCTTGGACGCATTCTGCTGGTGGATGACGAGCCCGACATGCGCCTGTCCACCGCACAGGCGCTGGATCTGGCGGGGTTCGACGTCGAAGAGGCGCCCGATGCGCAGGCGGCGCTGGACCGGGTGAGCTTCGGCTTTGCCGGGATCCTCGTGACCGACATCCGGATGCCCGGCATGGACGGGCTGAGCCTGATGTGCCGCATCCGCGAGATTGACGCCGACATCCCGGTGATCCTTGTCACCGGCCATGGCGACATCCAGCTGGCGGTGCGCGCCATGCGCGAAGGCGCCTATGATTTTGTGGAAAAGCCCTTTGACGCGGGGCAGCTGGCCGAGATTGCCGCCCGCGCCATGGGCTATCGCCGCGTGGTGCTGGAAAACCGCGTGCTGCGTGCGGCAGCGGGACAGGCCGATGATCTGGAAACCCGGCTGGTGGGGCGGTCCAATGCCATGATCGACCTGCGCCGCCGCCTGCGCACCATCGGGCCCACCGATGCCGATGTGCTGATCGTGGGCGAGACCGGCGTCGGCAAGGAGGTGGTGGCGCGCGCCCTGCATGACCTGTCACCGCGCGCGGGTCGGCCCTTCATCGCCATCGACTGCGCCGCCCTGCCCGCCGCACTGATCGAATCCGAGCTTTTCGGCCATGAGGCGGGCGCCTTTCCCGGCGCGCTGCGGGCGCGGTATGGCAAGTTCGAACATGCGCGCGGCGGCACCATCCTGCTGGACGAGATCGGCTCCATGCCATGGGACGTGCAGGGCAAGCTCTTGCGCGTGGTGCAGGACCGCATGATCTTTCCGCTGGGGGCCAACGAGGGCCGCGCGCTGGACGTGCGTTTCATGGCCACCTCGCGCCAGCCGCTGGAAGAAGAAGTCTCGGCGGGGCGGTTCCGCGCCGACCTGCTCTACCGGCTCAACGTGGTGACGCTGCATGTGCCGCCGCTTACCGCCCGGCGGGAGGACATCCAGCTGCTGTTCATCAAGCTGGTGCAGGAGGCCGCCGCCCGCCACCGCCGCCCGCCCGTCGCCGTGTCGCCGCAGCTGCTGGCGGCCATCTCGGAACGGCCATGGCCCGGCAACGTGCGGGAACTGCGCAACGCCGCCGACCGCCACGCGCTTGGCATCGCGCTGCAGCCGGCAGAGGATCGCGGCCCGGTGGCGCAGCGGCTGGCGCAGCGGGTCGCGGCCTTTGAACGGGATGTGATCGTGGCAGCACTGGCGGCCCATGGCGGACGGCTGAAACCCGTGTATGAATCGCTGGGCCTGTCGCGCAAATCGCTTTACGAAAAGATGCAGAAACATCTCATCGACAAGACGCATTACGTCGAAAGCGGCGAGGATGGCGAAGGCTGATGGGCGGATTTCCACCCACCTGTCACAGCCGATGTTACCGAATCCACCCACTCCCATAGCGTGGATGCAAATTTAACGGGCGGCTTTCGCATGGCGGCATTGCGCCAAAGGCATGGCGCGCCCTAGCTGGGGGCGCTTCACAGGACCGCGCTGCCCCGGCATGCGCGGCCACTTGGAAAATCTGGGAGGATTTCAATGCGTTTCCTGACCGCCGCCGCCGCCGTTGCGGCCACTTTCGGCCTGTCGCCCGCCTTTGCGCAGGATGACCGCGCCGACTGGCCTTCGAGCCTGACCGTCGGCACCGCCAGCCAGGGCGGCACCTATTTCATCTATGGCACCGGCCTTGCCGGGCTGATCAGCCAGAACCTGAACGTGAACGCCTCCGCCGAAGTCACCGGCGGCCCGGTGCAGAACGCCACGCTGGTGGAAACCGGCGATCACCAGATCGGCCTTGTCACCATGGGCCCGGCCTATGAGGCATGGACCGGCAACAGCGAACTGGCCCCCGGCGTGGAGCACAAGTCGCTGCGCGCGCTGTTCCCGATGTATCAGACCCCGTTCGAAGCGGTGGCGCTGCAGTCCTCGGGCATCGCCGATGTCACCGACATGGCCGGCAAGCGCGTGTCTGTCGGCCCCGCTGGCGGCACCGCCGCCACCTACTGGCCGCGTTTCTTCGAAGTGCTGGGGATCGAAGCCAATATCAGCTATTCGGGCGCCAATGACGCGACCGGGCAGGTCAAGGACGGCCTGATCGACGCCTTCGCCTTTGCGGCAGGCGTGCCGATTTCGGCCTTTGCGCAGATCGCGGCGGAAAACCCCGTCAACATCTTCGGCTTCACCGACGAACAGCTGGCCCAGATCCTCGAAGCCATGCCGGAAGTCGCGGAATTCGAAGTGCCGGGCGGTCTGTATCAGGGCTTCCCCGACAGCCACAAGACCGTGGCGATGTGGAACTTTGCCGTGGCGCATCAGGACATGCCGGAAAGCCTTGCCTATGAAATCACCAAGCTGGTGATGGACGGCAACGAGGCGATGATGCAGATCCACGCCACCGCCGCCGAGACCATCCCGGAAAACGCCGACAAGAACTCCTTCATGACCTATCATCCCGGCGCCCTGCGCTATTTTGATGAAAAGGGCATCGAGATCCCGGCAGAGCTGCGCGACTGACGCCGCCTGCCTTCCGGGGGCCCGCGTGGCCCCCGGTTGCTGACCTGCTTTCCCGTTCACCTTGATCGGACCGGCCTTCGGCGCTGACCGGACGGACCGCGCCGACGGAGATTCCTCATGTCTGTTGATGCTGCTGCCGCGGCAGGGGCGGGCCCCGTCATCGCGCAAGACGTGGATGACGAGCCGATGGCCCCCAACCAGCGCGACCCGCAGGCGCGGGCCGGGCTGATGATCGCGGCCCTCTGCGCCGCCTATACCCTGTTCCATCTGGTCGTCATGGTGCTCTACCCGCTGGAGACATGGACCTATCGCATGATGCACCTCTGCGGCGGTCTCATCATCGGTTACCTGACCTATTCCGCCCTGACCCAGAGCGACGACGCCGCCGACCCCACCTCCTCCCGCCGTGGCCCGATGGAAATCGCGCTGCTGCTCGCGGCTGCCGCGGGCGTGATCTACGGGCTGGCCGTGGTGGCCTATGCCTGGGGCGCGTGGTGGCTGGCCGGGGTCGCCATGCCCCCCGCCTTCGGCTTCAGCACCTATGGCCTGCCGCTGGCGCTTGGCACCACCGCCGCCATCGTCGCGGGCTGGATCTGGTCGCCGCGTGACCGCGCGCGGGTCTATCCGGGGGATCTGCTGCTCTGCCTCGCCTCCATCGCGGTGCTGGGCTACATCCTGTTCGTCGTGGGCGCGCTGCGGATGCGCGCAGGCACGGCGCTGGCGCAGCCCGGCGATCTGTGGGCGGCGGTGACCGGCGTCCTGCTGATCCTCGAACTGACCCGCCGCCTGACCGGGCTTGCGCTCGTCGTCATCGTCGGCGTGTTCATCGCCTACAGCTTCCTCGGGCCGTGGCTGCCCGGCTTCCTGAACCACCGCGGCTATACCGCGACGCGGTTCTTCACCTATATCTTCACCGATCAGGGCGTGCTGGGCGATCCCATCGCGGTCTCGTCGACCTACATCATCCTGTTCATCGTCTTTGCCGCCTTCCTGCAGGCGTCCAAGGTCGGCGATTACTTCGTGAACTTCGCCTTTGCCTGCGCCGGTCAGGCCCGCGGCGGCCCCGCCAAGGTGGCGGTCTTCGCCTCCGGCCTCATGGGCATGATCAACGGCACCTCGGCGGGCAACGTGGTCTCCACCGGCTCGCTGACCATCCCGCTGATGAAGCGCGTGGGCTATTCGGCAAAATCCTCCGCCGCGATCGAGGCCACCGCCTCCTCCGGCGGGCAGATCCTGCCGCCGATCATGGGCGCGGGCGCCTTCATCATGGCCGAGGTGACGGGCATTCCCTATACCGACATCGTGGTGGCGGCGATCATTCCGGCCCTGCTCTATTTCGTGTCGGTCTATTTCATGGTCGACCTGCAGGCGCTGAAGCTTGACATGAAGGGCCTGCCCCGGTCGGAACTGCCGCGCTTTGACGTGCTGATCAAGCAGGTCTACCTGTTCCTGCCGATCATCATCCTGATCTACACGCTGTTCGCCGGCTATTCGGTGATCCGCGCCGGCGCCATGGGCATGGCTGCCGCCGCGGTGGTCAGCTGGCTGACCCCCTACAAGATGGGGCCGCGCCAGATCTTCAAGGCGCTGGACATGGGCGCGCGCATGTCCATCCAGATGGTCGCGGTCTGTGCGGCGGCGGGCGTCATCGTCGGCGTGATCGCGCTGACCGGCGTGGGGGCGCGCTTCTCCTCGCTGCTGCTGACCATCGCCGACCAGAACCAGTATCTGGCGATGTTCTTCGCCATGTGCATCTCGATCATCCTCGGCATGGGCATGCCCACCACGGCGGCCTATGCGGTGGCGGCAGCGGTCGTGGCGCCGGGGCTCATCGCGCTTGGCGTGCCGGTGCTGGTCGCGCATTTCTTCGTGTTCTACTACGCGGTGATGTCGGCCATCACGCCCCCGGTGGCGCTGGCCGCCTATGCGGGCGCGGCCCTGTCGGGATCCGATCCGATGAAAACCAGCGTCGAGGCCTTCAAGCTTGGCCTTGCCGCCTTCATCGTGCCCTTCATGTTCTTTGGCGCGCATGAACTGCTGATGCAGGGCGAACCGCTGGACATCGTCCATGCCACGGCCACGGCGCTTCTGGGCATGTTCCTGCTCTCCGCAGGGGTGATCGGCTATTACTTCGGCCATGCCTCGCTGCTGGTGCGGCTGGTGCTGGTCGGGGCGGCGCTGTCGATGATCTCGGTGGGCTGGATCACCGACCTGATCGGTCTCGCCTGCGCCGTGGCGCTGTTCCTGTGGCAGCGCCGCGTGGTCACTGCCGCGACCCTGACGCATGGCAAGACCGACTGAGCACACGACACCAGATGACACCGGTAGAGGCCCCCGCAGCGCGGGGGCCTTTTGCCATGCGCCGCCGCAGGGCGCCTGTGCCGCAGCGACAGGCCCGCACCGCGCGCTATCTTGGCCGGATCAGCCCTCCCCAGCCCCGGATGCCGCCATGCCCGCAGACCCGCCCAAGCCGCCGCCCCTGCCCCTGCCCGCCTCGCGCCTGTCGCGGATGACCCGGCTCGGCGGGCTCGCCACGCGCCTCGCGGGCGGGGTCGCGGCGGGTGGGGCGCGCGAGCTGGCGCAGGGACGGCGCCCGCGATGGAACGACCTGCTGCTGACCCCCGCCAATGCCCGCAGGCTGGCGGATGAACTCTCGCGGATGCGCGGCGCCGCCATGAAGATGGGGCAGCTGCTGTCGATGGATGCAGGCGAGCTGCTGCCGCCCGAGCTTGCGCAGATCCTGTCGCGCCTGCGCGCCGAGGCCAATCCGATGCCGCCCCAGCAGCTGAAGACGGTGCTGACCGCCGCATGGGGGCCGGACTGGCTGCGGCGCTTCCAGCGGTTCGAGGTGCGGCCGCTCGCGGCGGCGTCCATCGGGCAGGTGCATCGCGCGCTGACCCGCGACGGGCGCGACCTTGCGATCAAGGTGCAGTATCCCGGCGTGCGTCGCAGCATCGACAGCGACGTGACCAATGTGGGCGCCCTGCTGCGGCTGTCGGGTCTGATGCCGCGCGGGCTCGATCTGGACGCCCTTCTGGCCGAGGCCAGACGGCAGCTGCATGAAGAGGCCGACTATCCCCGCGAAGGGGCCTGCCTCCGCCGCTTTGGCGCGCTGCTGGAGGAGGCGCCCGACTTCCGCGTGCCCGCCCTTGCGCCCGACCTGACCACAGACTGCGTGCTCGCCATGAGCCACGAGCCGGGCCACCCGGTGGAGGATCTGGTCACTGCCCCGCAGGAGGAGCGCGACCGGGTCGCCACGCTGCTGCTGGGGCTGGCGCTGCGCGAGCTTTTCGAGTTCGGCCTGATGCAGACCGACCCCAATTTCGCCAATTACCGCTACCAGCCCGAAACCGGCCGGATCGTGCTGCTGGATTTTGGCGCGACGCGCAGCTTTCCCGCGCCGTTCCGCGCGCTCTGCCGCGAGATGCTGCGCGCCGGGCAGAGCGGCGAGCGGGAGGCGCTGCGGGCCGCCGCACAGGGCTTCGGCCTGCTGGAGGCCCGCACCCCGCCCGGACTGGAGAAAACGCTGCTCGATCTGCTGACACTGGCGCTGTCGCCGCTCCGCACCACGGGCGAGTTCGACTTCGGCCGCTCGGATCTGGCGCAGCGGCTCAATGCGGCGGGGCTGGCGCTGGCCGAAGAGCGCGCAGAGCTGCCCCTGCCGCCGGTGGACGCGCTTTACGTGCAGCGCAAATTCGGCGGCCTCTATCTGCTCGCCACCCGCCTGCGCGCCCGGGTGGATCTGCAAGCCCTGACCGCCCCCTACCTGACACCCCCCGCCCCCGCCGAAGACAGTCAGTGAAGCGTCTTGCCCCATAGCTTTCGGCGCCAGAACCTAAATTCAGCGAAAATCCAGATATTTCAATGGAATTAGCCCAAAAGTTTCGCAGGACAAACCGGAAACGAATCAGCAACCTGCGAAACACAATTTTACTCTTTCAGAGAATCGCTCTGTCCCCGATCTCACCGCGAGCCCAACTTGACGCCTTCAGTGTGAACGGCCCCAGCTAGACACACACGCCGCACAGGCCGATTCGCCGCTTCCGGCCCATTGCTGCCGTTCGCCAGGCTGGCCATCGCTGCAGCGCAGCTTCACCAGACCGGCCATTCGTCCAACGTGCAGCATTTTCGGAGGGTGAAGGTCGGCAGTGCGGACGAAGCGGCAGTTCGCCGCGTAGCACTCAATAACAGCTAACGGCGCGAAGAAGACAATAACATGACATTGCGCACCTCTACACCGCCTTGATAGCTTCAATCACTCAGACAATCTCAGCGGTGTGACAAATGGAATTCCACTTTTCAGAGCCTCAGACCGATGCTGAACGGCTATTCGGCGGCTTCTATTGCATCAACGCGATTGGAAGGATTGAGACGGGCGACGACGCCCGGTTTCGCGAATTTCTCAACAAGACAACGCCCCCGCCACGCTTGACAGTCTATATCGACTCTGTGGGGGGCGATGTTGAGGCGGCGATTGGCATCGGTCGCCTTATTCGCGACCATTGGTTTGCAACGTCGGTGGGTTCGTATGTCCTAGATCACAACCAAGACCCATTCCATATTTTGCCACGCAAGCACATCACCGGCATCTGTGCTAGCGCAGCTACGCTTGTATATCTCGGTGGGCGACTACGCTACCTACCAAATGGATCTACATTCGGAGTGCATCAATTCTCTTTTCGAAACCCTTCGCCTGATGACTTGGGGCGGTCGCAAGTGCTCTCGGCACGGATCGCGAGTTATGTACACGACATGGGGGTATCGACAGGCTTCCTTGAGCTTTCATCCGCTACCGCCAGTACGGAAATTGACGCGGTAGACGAGGAAAAGCTGCGCGCTCTAAAGGTCATCACCGACGGTGTGACCGAGGCGGAATGGACCGTTCAGGCCCGCAATCACATCATGTACGTCCGGGGTGAACGTGACTCTCTGTTTGGGCATCATAAAGTCATGCTCTGCTATGCGAAAGGGACGGGCTTTATGTTCTGGGCCGTTATCGAGTCTCAGGGACGAGAGCATGAACTAACTAACTTTGGACTGGTCGAGATTGTTGTAAATGGCGAGGATACTAGAATAGACATTTCGCATCGATGCGAGCGCCAAGTGAGCGGCATTTACACAAACGTGCTTGCGCGAATTACTGAGGAAGAGGCTCGTGCAATCGCCTTTTCCGAAAGCTTCGGTGTGCAGATCAGATTTTGGAACGAGTCACCTGTGTTCCTCGGAATCTCGGCTGTTTCGACTGAGGGCGGCAAAGAGCAGTTGCAGACCTTCTTCAACACGCTTTGCATGAGTTGAACAGAGTTGCACCACTAGACGTGCCCGTGGACATTGCGGTGCCATGTCAGGTAAGCGCGCTTAGACGATCTCTGTGCATCATGCAGCATCGGTGACTTTGGGCTCATAGCTGTCATTCGTGCCCTGCGCAGCATCTGTCGATTTGGGCTCGAAGCAGACCTGAGGCGGCGCGGCAGGCCCCACGACCTGGCGCGCCAGGTCTGTGGGCGCTGACGGCCCCGAACAGACATTCGCTGGCCTGATGGGCGCTGCGGTGCGGCTTCACGGAAGCGGCCGTTCCAGCCTCGGCGCAGCATTTCCGACGATCTGAGGCCGGCAGTGCGGACGGAGCCGCCATCCGGCTCAGCATTCGTCGACAGAAAGATCTACCTCTGCTGCTGTCGTTCCTCGAAGCTTCTCAGCAGGGTCAGCATCTTCGAAACCTCGTCCGCCGTGAAGATGCCCGATGACGGATCGACGTCGATTTCCTTCAGCATGTAGTACTGCTTCTCGGTTGTGATCCTGCCACTCTCGAGCACCGCCTTCCCGACCTTGAGCACTGCGCCGCTTTCGGATTGTAGACTGTAACCGACCTCGGCCTGAAACCGTAGTAGGAAGTTGTCCACTGCGACGCGTGCCTCGCTACTTGACCGCCCAATTTGGAAAAGCTCCGCGAGGGTATGAGAGTGCCATTGTCGCACCTCATCAGTCACCTGAGTGCAGCGGGAACCCTTGGCGCTATCGAAGACGGCCAGCCACACCGCTGCAGGCATCACAACTTGGTTCTCGATCTCTTCCTCTGGGACCTCAGGGTGAGCCTCCCTAAGCATGAGAATTCGCCACTCTCGGTAATAAGTCAGGCCCTTCAAAAGCCGCTCCAGGTCGCGTCTTGCTTCTTCGCGATCAAAAGACTTCGGCATACGAAACACCTTTAGGAATTGAAAATGCGCTGCAATGGATCGTTCGGGCGACCGACAAATGGAACGGGTATCAAAAACGTTATCATGCCGCAGGATCTGACGACAGAGCTTTATCAATGTCCGCATTGGGCTTATTCCGTTGAAAAACTCGGCTCGGCGATCGCGTTGACCCTCGCCCAGGATTTGAGGTGCCTGTGCCTATCCTACCTCAACAGGAGACCGGTGGGGTCGGAAGGAGCTTTGCGAGCTTCCGGAGGTTCTGTGCGGTGGCTGCGAGGTGGAATTCATCTCGTGCGCCGCTCGGGCCTCGCAATCGGAGACGGTTGAGGCCCAGAATTCGCTTCAAATGCGCGAAGAGCATCTCCACCTTCTTCCGGAGCTTGCAGGAGATCGCGTAGTCGGGCGTCTGAGCAATCGCACGCGCCCGATCCCGGGAGGGCTCGAAGATCGAACGGAGGATTTTCCGCGAGGGCGT